>NZ_CM146340.1:3345000-3677168 GCF_055693685.1 Glaciecola sp. HA4-3 | reverse complement strand
ACTATAAGAATTCTTTGATTCTTTTCATGTAGATTGTAGATTACCAAATTAATACCGTACGATCTGCCGTTTTTCGACCAAATTAATATCGAACACTCAGCGCCGGTGTTTTCATGCAACGTCAAACTAAGCTAGACAGTTTTTGGTAGACGGATACAAATAGTCTATTTGTTTTGCTGATAAAAAAATAAAAGTCCAACTAATACTCCTATATTTATTGCATTTAAAATGTAAGCAATCACGCTGTCAGAGTCAATTTTAAAGTAAACCTTTAGTACCGCAGTCACAATTAAGGTACAGAGAAATACAGAAGTTATAATAAGTAATTTATTCATTTAATTCTGGATCCTCTAACTTCTCGACCTCGTTTGTTTGATCTTCTCTTTGTTCAAGTTCTTCTACTCTGTATCTGCCTTGAAACTGAGGTTCAGATAGATCTGTTTCAGTTAAAACTTCAGTTAACGCACCAATTTCTCCCGAAGCTACGCCGCCAGCCGCGGCACCACCAATTAACAATACAGCTCCAGCTGCAGTTGGATCACCCGTAAATGCTCCAACCACCGCACCAGCGATAAAACCTGCAGCCGCTCCCCCTGCAGCGTCACCGGCAACTTGCCCCCAAGATATTGATTCGTCTGAAAATGACTGTTTCACAATACTCGAGACTGCACCACCAACTGCACCTGCTATCGTTCCTATGCCAGCTGCTGCCCAACTCCATGCCTCACCATCGGGGTCTGTGTATTTATATGGGTTGTTTATTGCGTAGTTATACCTATTGAATCCTTGGAAGCCATTTGGTTTGCCTAAATGACCTAACGCATCTACCGGGTCATTTGAGTAAAATGCCCGATCAGCAGGTCATAGCTATAATTGACTACGACCCTCTTTTTACGACCCAAGGATTATGTAACACTGACCCCCTTTTTAGTTTTGCCGAGTGAAATAGCGATGGCTTGTAGCCATTCTCGGCGGTCTTCGCGAAGCATTTCAGTAAGATGAGCTTACCAACTTTTCGGTTTCATTGTTTGTAATTATCTATAGCGTCATCAAACGATATATCTAAATTTTTATAAAATGTTTTCAATAGTTCCCAATCCTGAGGTACTTTAAGAAAACTCTTGACTTTAAAAAAATGTTCAAGTTCGTAGTAAAACGTACCTGTCTCAATATAATCGTTAAGGTATTCCGCGACTGAGTTAGATTTAAATAAGTCTCTACATATGGCTCCATCTAAAGATTTTTCTGCAAATTCGGACGGGCTTATTCGTCCTAACTCAAGTGAATTAAAATTTGTTCTGTAAGGCTCTTCTTCAAAAACTGATCTCTTCAACAGCATCCTGCTGTCTGCCCAGCCATAAATGACAGTCATACAAGCTAAAATACAATCCACATCGGTTTTATTCTCTATATGAAATGAAAAGTCATCAATTTGAACTATAATATTGCCCATTTATTTTTTCCCTAATTTTGAATCTTTATTGGAGGCAATGTTCTATTGAGCTTTGCATTTTTGTGAGTTGAAACAACCCACTCAACTGTAGTTGGGTCAATTGAATTACCAGTACCTTGTTCAGTTGCTCCATTTTCACCAATAGCTATATCTTTCTCCATTTGAAAGACCTGAAACGTTCCTCTGATAGCGAGTTTTGCTGCGTCAACGCCATTCGATATAGTTCTTGCTAGAGGGTTCATTTTAGCCGCGACGTCTCCAGCGTTTGCTTTTTCTTTATCTTTCATTGTTTTAATTTCAATTAAACGAGTTTTGTCACCTTTAGTAGCTACAATATCCATCACTCGTGTTGCAGAATCCCCATTACCCATATCAACCGTTAGCCTAACTTCTTTTCTTACGTTCCAACCTTGCTTTTCCAACTTCTTAGCTTGCACGTTTACCGACTCATTATGACGTTTCTTACTTTCTAGTAAGTCTGGTTTCATGCCAGTTGGATCAGAGTATTTATAAGGATTGTTATAGGCGTAGTTGTAACGATTGAATCCGCCGACATTTCCTGACTTGAAGTGGCCTAGCGCCCCAACCGGGTCATTTGAGTAAAATGCCCGATCAGCAGGTCATAGCTATAATTGACTACGACCCTCTTTTTACGACCCTCTTTTTACGACCCAAGGATTATGTAACACTGACCCCCTTTTTAAATCGTCGAGGATACCGTTTTCTAATTTTTACTAGAACACGTGAAAAACCTAGATTTTTCTTCTTTTGCTCTCTGCTCCTTATTGCGTCGTTTTCATTAATCGACATCCAAATTCTGGCAGTCATATAAATTGCAAACATAAAACCCAAAATGCTAGGAAGCCCCATTTTGGTCCAAATATTCACGGTGCTCATGCCTAATTCGCGACTAGCAAGATAGGTCCAAAATAACGAATCTTCCCAATCAATGGGAAAAAATGCATATTCGAATCCCACTCTGGCTATATGCCCTTGGTAGAAGGCAAGGCCATATATGTAAAGAGCATTCGTTACTAAACCTGAGCCGATTACAATTAGAAGTAGCTTCTTCAACAATTTGAGAAGTGTGCTTTCCATCGCATTGTTATTGGGATTTTCTTGATCTAATGACTCCACGCCTACTCCAACTTAATTTGAATCATTCAAAATAGAGTCCTCAGAAAAAACAACTGGCTATGCAATGCTTACATACAGTGGTCCACTCCTAGCAATACAGATGCCTTTCTTAACAACAACTGCTTCTACCCAATGAGTACCCTTATATCGAGTAGATTCCTTGTGAATTGCTCCACCTAAAAAGAACTCTCCTCTTAGACAATTATCATTTGCCGCTTCAGCGCCGGTATTTACAACTTGCCAATAAACTTCCGTTTGGCTATCCAACGAATCCTTTATGTTAAACCTAACCCAATGATGCTTCGGGATTACATTATATGTGGCCAAATCACCTACTGAAGTGGAGTGCTTACCCTTTTGTACGACTGCTTTCACACTTAACTTAGCTAACGTATCTGTTGTTGGCCACTTCAGTTTTTCACAATGGCTAGGCAAAGGTGCTTCCCTATTCGCTGCTTTTAAAACAAAGTCAGGTGCATAATTGTCCCCAAATATTTTGCGCCAAGCCTTAATGGACTCGTTCTTATCCATCTCATGGTATGCATAATTAATCCAGCTATTGTATTTCTTTACCTGAGTTTTGAAGTTTTGAAACTTTTTCTCATCCCAGTGACGATTGAAGTTCTCGTCACTGTCTATTGGGTTATTAACAACGGGCATTTCGTCATGCTCGTCTAGCCACTCATACAATCGGTTAAACAGCGTTTTAAAAGCTAGTGGTAGATCCTTGAACTCATCCGTCCCAAATATCTCTTCTGACCATCTGATTTGTTGTGCAAGTAGCGTTGTTAGCAAAATAGATTTAACTGAAAAGGTTTGCTTAAAATCTCGCAAGTACTTACATAAACGAATAGCTTTGATGAGGTTGTTATTACCAGCAACAGCATTTCTATCTCTGACCCATTTGCTGAACTCAATACTGGAACATGATTCATAATCGTTTGTTAACCGATTACAAACATACTCTGATGTACTCAGTAATACTATTTTTCTAACACAAGGAACAATATCAATATGGAACTCACCAGCATAGTTAAGCTTTACGCACCTTGTTTGGCGTGACACTTTGCCTTGGTAAAGCGATGACGCACTAAACGTTCTATAGACTTCTTCTACATAGTCTTTAGCTTCCCAACCCTTTATTGGCTTTAGATACAGAACCACATCTGCATCGAAGACTTTATTCTTGGCTGTCGGCTTTATTATGGTCCTGTGAGCATAGCTTCCCTGTGGGATAGCCTCGATAAAGGCTGACTTAAAGCTATCACTACTTTTGATAAAATTAGTCACTACCTCTACTCGCTTTTCGAGTGTGTCTATGCGATGTTGGTTTAGGTTTACTTCGTTCTTTATAAAATCGTTTAAATGTTTAACTAACTTCATGCTACCACCTTGTAACCTTGAGTATTGTCGTTGAGAATCACTCCCCAAGGATGCTTCCTATTCTCGTTTTCCCGGTCATAGTGATGAAAGGTCAGTCTAGGCAAATGGCCTTGATTCATAGTAGTACCAAGCCTGAAAACAAACGATGCCTGCGCTGTTATAAATACATTGATTTCAGTTAAATTTGGATAGTTGGGAATAACGTTGTTGTTGATATACTCCAGTATGGCTATCGCTAACCTATCTTGTTTCTCTTCACTGCACAACCTGTCATATTTGTGCTCACCGGATTCTAGAGTAACAACATGTAGTGGACAGTATGGAAACTCTTCTTGAACACATTTCAAGTTAACGGGAATGCTAAATGAAATGGCTAATGCTATGGACTTACCATCTTCTTGGTCGTCACCTTCAATACGAAAAACAAGTTCTTCACCATCATCAAACTGGCTATTAAAATGCCATTTCTTTTTTTGCCTATCCCAATCACCAATGTGAACATTTTGCATATTACTAATAACATGTCCCGCAGCAGCCAACATGGGTATCGGTGCAACTCCACCATACGCAATGTGTTTCTTAGCATTATTGCCCACATGTCCAGTGTCATTTAAAAACGTAGTGATACGGCAAATATGATCAAGTTGATTTTCGAGTTCGTTTTTACTCGATGTCTTGTGACTGTTCGCATAAGGAATAGCAAACATTTGTGGTTTGATGCGTTTGAGCTTTTTTGGTAGATGACTTCTCAGTTCATCGATCTCGTTATCGATTAGTCCCATGTGACGGATGATTGTGAGTATTGAATCATCAGCCTCTTTAACATCCCTGTACTCCGTGTACCCAAACATTGCCAGAGCAATAATCAATAATACAAAAAATGTAAATGAATCGCCCCCACCTAAAGTGAGCGTTGTATCAAACGCTTTGATTGGTATTTCGAGAGTTAAATTGAAAGACGCAAGTGTTGCTAATGCAGCTACAAGAATAGCTTTAGCTGCCCAGTTTAACGATGGCTTTCTTTTAAATTCTGCTAACTTAATAAAAAAGTTTAAAAATATGTGTAAGTACTTCTTCATAGCTTATAAAACTCTACCTCTCATATTCTTATTGCTTATTTCCGGATGCTTACCACCCCCATACCATTTCCCTGTAGCCAACCAACCATTGAAATATATGAGCCACAAACACGCCCAAGGTACCATCGTATCGCTCAAATGCTTGCTAGCAGACCATTCACCAGAGGATGGATAAAACAAACAAAGCTTTGTTTTGTTTTCGTTAAAAACATAAATGTGCGGAGGTTCTTCACCATCTGTTATTTCATACAAATTCGGTTCTACGACGAAAACCTGTGGTGATGAGTGTAAGTCGTAAACAAGCTTGATTTTGTACTTTCCATATTCTTCACCAAGGTCCAAATTGCACTGCCAAACCAGCTTTCCGCTCTTTACATAACCCTTTCCATCGGGATACTTCGCTTTCAAAAGGTAAAGCTGCATATCCAAATTAACCCTGTTGTTCCCAAACTTTTTCAAGATTACTTTCCATAAAAGGTGTTGGATTTAACTGATATACTGGTTGCAACCGTTGATATTGCGCCGGTCTTCGTAATAAAAAGTTTATTCTTTTCTCTTGCTTCATTTAGATCCTCGAAATGTTTGTCAATCGCTGCTTCCGAAGGTCCTTCACCGATCAACTGATCTAATTCTTTTCTGATCAAGGCTATGGATTGGACACTTGCCAGCTCTTGCAATTTTTCAATGAAGTTGCGGTGCCAATATCTGAAGGCCTCAACCTTTTTGGAGTCGGTATTCCATTTCTCGGCAAAATTTTCATGCTCATTTTTAGGGTTAGTAACCCACATCTCAATTTTTCCATTAACTACTTTTGTTTCAATATAGTCAGTCATCGATTCCACAACAATGATCAAAACTTCAAGCTCATTGTTAAAGTTTCGTCCCGTAACGGCGTCTCTATATGCTCTAGACGCCAACGTTGTTATAACTATTGAGATTGGTGATTTACCTTCGTATTCACTGTTATCCAAAAACAATAAATCCCTGTGCCGTTTCATTATTTGAACCGCTCTCCTTAGGATGCCTTTGAATACCGTATGAGTAGGTAACTTCTCAACATTTCCAGCACTCATCGCTGCTTCCGCAAATCGCATATCCTCACTATCCATATATGTGGGAACTATCGCAGCGATATCTTCAAAGTCTTTGGCATAACCTATAGGGTTCGAGGCTTTCCACGCCGTAAGCTTTTTGTCCGGGACCGAAATAGCATCTTGTTCATTGGCATTGTTTTGGTCAGGAATGCCCGGTGTTATATCCATATAAAAATCATCTGCGTAATTTAAACGACAGCCCCGATTTAGTTCGCTCAACAAAGGTCTATAATGACCGTTATCTTCAATCCTCTTAATTACTTCGCGGCGGCAAATATCCGGATGGATCCCTTCAGCATTTGGTAGATAACAGATAAAATCTAAATCAAACTCTTCCCTATCAATTGGCTTTGTTGTTGTTCCTATTCTTTGACTGCCTTGTGGATAAACAACAACATCAACGAAAATCTCATCACTACTTTCTGCTAGCCATTTTCCCACGGCCATGTATCTCTCTTCTGCGAGTTTTCTTTTCGATTCTGATAACTCCAGCGACTGACAAGCATATTCGATTAGCTCTGTTAATGATCTTCGTTGTTTTGCTGATAAAGCTGCAAAGTTTCGATTGTATAAGTTAGCGCTCATTTTTGGACTCCATAGACCTATTTGGAATTTAAAGCTCTACTCATTTACATAACGTGTGATTTTTCTCAGAGCTTCTTTGCTTTTTGATCTAGATACCTGCAATATATTTCCGGAATACAGGAATTATCTTTATGTTTTCACCGTTTGATGATATTGTCAAACTATATTTCCTGTATCCCGAATTTTCATCAAAGGAGAATCCAGTGGCAAGCCAATTAGGAGAAAAGCTGAAGGAGCTTAGGAAGAGTAAAAAGTTAACGTTAGAATCGTTAGCCGAAGCTGCTGAAGTTAGCAAAAGTTATCTTTGGGAATTGGAAAATAGAGAAGTAAAAAGTCCGTCTGCGCAGAGACTTACGTCTATTGCTGATGCACTTGGTGTATCAGTTGACTACTTTTTGGATGATGACTCAAGAGCGCCAGAAGAAAAACACCTAGATGAAGCTTTTTTTAGAGGTTACAAAAATTTAGAGTCGTCAGATAAAGAACAACTTAGAAAAATTTTGGACACTTTCAAGAAGAGCTAACCCTCTTTATCGGGCCAGCACTCTAAAAATTTTGGTAGTATCAGCAAACTCATGGTGCAGTCATACTGATCAGAAAATATTTTCATTTCTGTAAGATCCGCATCAGAGTCAGCATGTTTGAACCACTTCCTAGCTGCTATCTTAGCCCCTAGACGTTCTTCAGTTATACTAGCATTAGAGCAAAGGGAGCCTTCTGGTATTTCAATTATCTGGCTTCTAGTTTTATAGTAAGCCCCAGCATTTTTAGCTGCCTCGCTAGAGCTTGCCCAATCCATAAACCCGTCTTTGGAAACGACCAACACAGCTTTTTCTTCCGTATAACTCAACCACTTTAATATTGCTGCTGTTAAAGATACGCCATAACGATCAGCGCAATGCCCAAGACTATCTAAAGTCGCTACTCCTTTCATTTGTAGTCTAAAGTCATCAAGTGGCATTAATAAGTGAGAAGCAAATTTGTCTGCTTCTGCTTCAATATCTTTGCCTCCTTCCCACTTCAACATATCTTCTTTGCTACAAAGAAATTCTGGCTTCTGATCTTTGTGAAGCATGTAGTGACCTAACTCATGTGCTTTAGTAAACCTGATCCGTCCTTCGGAAGATAAAGTGTTGTTGTAAGCTAAAAGCCATTTAGTTTTGTCATCATTTACCGTCAACATCCCTTCAAAATTAGGGATGCTAACCGCCTTAATATCAGCAATAGGATCTTTCCATTGAAACAATTCTGCCGCGCCTTTCGCCATTACATCAATATCAACGGGAAATCGATCTCCGCCATTAATTTTTCTATGTAACTCAGAGGCTTTGTGCAGTAGGTTTGCAGCTCTAGGTGGTTTTAATTCTTTGGGTTCCATTCCTAAAATCTAACTCCTTTTTAAGTTACTGTATTTAAAAGCCTCGCGAGTGCGAGGCTTTGAATTAAAATTTTACAATACAATTATAAATTAGAGCTACTCATATTATATTTTTTGATCATATTTGCTTAAAAACATTTCAAGAATAGTTTTCAAATTACTTTCACATGCCGCTCTACCAAACAAAAACTCTCTCTTGCCGTCCTTATCTCTTACGTTGAACAAAACAAAAATATCCTCACTCAAATAGTCATCGAATAAGTCAGCTAAATCTTCCCCATCAACTTCTACAGATGGCCCATAACTATTATTGTTTACGATTACAAATTTATCTTTAGTTTCCATTTCTTGCGTCATCCAACATTTGTTTTTCTTCGGCTGTGGGATCCCTCTTATACCCTTTAGAACGAGGTTGTGCATTTTCAAATTCCACTTTCTGCATTGTACCTTCTGGAGCACTTGGATGTGTATTTGGAGTATGCCCTTTGACTCTTTTATCGGTAATATCCAGTGTACTTCCGTCAGAAAATGTTTGCTTAATTCTTGGATCACCTTGTTTAGTCTTACTTATAACAGAGGATACTGCTTTTGCCTCATCCCCAAATCCGGTTGCAAGATCAACAACAGCAAATGCATCTTCTAAGGTAAGCTGCCCATCAGCTAAAGTAGCCAAATTGTCTGCAAAGCTTGCTAATTCATCAGCTCCTGCTTTTTTAAAATCACCACCGTTTTTGACTGCTCTTCTAACAACATTAAATGCTGCTTTTGCTAACTTTAAAAATTCGCCATTCGGGTCAGTGTATTTATATGGGTTATTGTTAACATACAAATATCGGTTAAAGGACATTACAGGGTTTTTCGGTGTCCAACCTACAGGATCATTCGAATAAAACCGTCCAATCACTGGATCATAATATCGTGCCTGCATATAAATTAGTACGAACTACGATCCACTCCGATTTGGATATACTACGCTAAACCTTGCGCCCTAAGTACATAGTCTGGTCAAAAGACTCATCGTCGTATGAAGGTAACCAGTCATTATCACGTTCGCCAGATTCATATTTGTACTCAGTAGTTGAGAAAACCACCTGTATATCATTCTCGTCGGCTAGTATTTTTAGAGCCTTTATAAACTGGTCAAGATCTTCTGCACTGATATCATGTTGCCGAGGAGTATCCAGAATAAGAAACCTAATCCCCATAGGGTTTGATTTAACAATTTGTTCAAACATCGCAGCGTGATAAGCCAAAACAACTCGTAGCTTTGTACTCCCCTTTATCTGATTCAGTTTTTCACCACCAAAACTCGCTTTGAAACCATCATATAAATCAATAACGTCTGAAACGTTTTTAGTGTTGATTACATTCTTCCACTTTGATATCGAATTCTTTATATTTGATTGAAATCTAGTTAATTCTATTGAAGACTTATTAATTCCAGAGCTAAGTGATTCCTGTTTATTTATTGCGTTGTCTCTTTCACTCTCTGCGGCAATATACTTTTCTGCTAGTACATTGATATTTTCTATTTCCCGTTTTTTGATTTCCAAGGAAACGATTTCAGATAAGCTTATATGAATCGATTCAACTAACGCAGAGACACCATCGTCATCTATAGCATTTTCTCTTTCTTTGTTTAACGTTTCTATGTCATTTAAATGTGTTTCTAGTTCAACTTTAATCGCCTCAATTCTTTTTTCAGAACTTACGCTACTTACTTCCAAATCTTTTATTTGGTCTTTTAGATAAAGTAGATTTTTACCATATGACTCGGAGCTACCAAGAAATAGGCCACAGCCATCAACAGAGCAAATATCAGCAAATGATTTGAAAACCCTTCTAGCTTCTTCATTTAAGGATAACGTATTTATTTCGACTTCTATTTCAGCTCTAATAGTAGATATGCTGGCGCATTTACTTTCTAAAGAATCAAGCTCTTCTTTAAGTATTCTCACTTGCGTCATTTTAGAAGATATCAATCGATCGATGTTATCCGTAGCGTCAAACTTCAAGTTTTTACTAGACTTTAACTCTTCAATTTTTGCTTTTAATGTGGTTATTTGATTATCAACTTCAAAAATATCTAAGTTACCAGTTTCGCTCTCATTTAAAGCATCTTCATATAGACCTTTTATACGATGTACTTTGCTATCTAGTCGTTCTACAGACTTTTTCGCATCAAAAGCGCTCTTTTTCTTATCAAATGAATTCTTCGAAGGAAGGTTTACACAAATTCTGACTGCCTCTGAGAATTGATCTTTAATGAAATTACTACCCGGAGACTTATAAAAGTCTGTGTATCCAATATCTTGATCTAAATAAAATATCGGTAATATTGTCGATAAATATGGGTGGGTATGGGTATTGGAGTTAGTCACTAAATGAGGAAACTCATAACCGAACACTTCAAATAAATAACGGCTATAGTCGCCTTCCTTGAAAAAACGCTGTTTAGTGCCTGTAGGCTCTAAAACTTGAACATCAAAATCTCTTAGATATTTGCGCTCTAGCTTGTAGTTCCTTCCATTTATAGACACCGTTAGAACGACAGAGTCACAATGAGTGTAAATATCATCTCTGAACTCACAAGGGTAGCCTAAACAAAAAGCTATGGATTGTACTAATGGAGTTTTGCCAGAACCGTTAGGTCCGTACAACTGAGTTATAGATTTAGCGAATGAAAGCTCACTGGATCCCCACCCGTTGCTTCCAAGGGCATTAACCTTTAGATTTTCTAACTTCATGTTAGCTCAAGCTCCATTTGTTTTTCTCTACATATATTGCGATAGTTTCGTTGAATTAATAGTAAGTTGTAAGACAGGTCTGATTTTTCGTCTATAGCCCTACTTATTACCTTTTTTCCTAGCTCGGTAGCTTCTAATTTAGTTTTCCTATTATTTACTGAAACTAAATTAGCTATTTCTAAAAATGACAACGCCTTGACCGTTCTCACCCTAAGGTTGGCGGACCAACCAAGTTGTTGTGAAGTGCCTTTGAATTCTTTTATTGACCTTTCAATGCACTCTCCGACTAATTGTCCTAATTCTGGCGTGTTGGGCTTTCGTCTTTCCTTAGCCATCAATAAAACGACCATGGAAATAAATGGTAAGTGGAACAAGGCCTCGTTACTTAAGCGATGAGATTTAACAATGTTTATTTCATTCAGTTGAATTCTAAAATTTGAAGCTTCCGCCTCCTCAAAAAAATCACTTATATCCATAACTTATTGAGACCTCACTATTACTGAAAATAATCCACCAAGTATTATCTCTTGACTTAGCCCTGTGAAGCATTTCTCTTTTATAACTTCACGATAAATACTTTCCACGTCTTCTTTTAATTCCGCAAAACCAAACCCTGAACCAATTCTTTTTTTAATTGAATCCGAAAGCTTCGATTCAAGCATCATTAAATGAAAGTCAGGTACATCATGCCTGTACTTTCTGTACCAGATATCCCACTCAGTTTTGCATTTTGCTGCATAATCGATTAACTCACTTGAGGTATTAGTTTTCTGTAAAATTCGCTGCAATATTGAAAGACTTCTCAATGCCTTTGTGTCACCGCCATTCTTTAGGGTGTCATATCCTATTTTTGAAAGACTCAATATTTCCAGTAAATCGTTAATACTAATTCCGGCTAAGTCATCTAGAGCCTTTTCATCTAAATGTGTCGGCAATACACCCACGGTCTTGTTCTCTACTAGAGCCATCAAGTTATCTATAATTTCTCTTGCCTCTATATACTGAAGGTCAATCTCGCTGTATTGGAAGATCTTATCTCTAGCGATTGATTCAAAAATAGCTCCTTCAACTTTTAAATACTCAATGCCCGGATTTATCCAAAATTTAGATATTAAAGATTTAATTTCATGCTCTTCATACAGTTGCTGACCATCACTGAAACAACTGTTAAAGTGCTCAGTAAGGGCGGCTAAAGTTTTATTTGTAAAATCTGATTCACTTAGCGATTCCAATAGGTCTTCAACTTCATTTTTGACATGGATATTTGTCAGAAAAACGACTTTTTCGCATGAAGATGAAAAATTGACTGTATGTATCAACAATTTTCCAGCAAAACTATTGGTTATTTTATCTACTATATCGTCGGGCTTTTTTTTATTATTGATCCCGAAAATATCTATTAGCGACCATTGCGCATTTCTTTTTTTCTTAGTTTTAACCTGAAAAAAATGATAAAGGGTTTTCCCTTTAACAATTTTTCTAACCACGAAATCGTCATGCCAATCACAAAACACGCGATCAACATCGCTATCATCGAGAATTTCTAAGCTAGCTAAGCTCGCAGCTCTAGTTTGAGCTTTATACCTAGATAACGTATCTCTACCATCTTGTTCTCTAGGATCTATTTCATGTAATTTAACCAAATGTCAGCAACCTCTTAATATTCGAGTTGCTTTGCAGGAGAGATTTGTGATGTGAAAAAACTCACTTTCTGTCCATGAAAGCTATTTTTAGTACTGTCTTAGGTTAATAATGGCAGTTAAATCAAATTAAATCGATACTGTATATTAATACAGTATAGTTGCTTTTTTCAAGTATCTTTGTTTATTAATAAAACAACCCACTACCACCATCAGCAGAAGGATGAGTCGCCTCATAAACTTCAGACAACTTCTTACGACTTACATGCGTGTATAACTGCGTAGTGAGAATACTAGCATGCCCCAACATTTCTTGAATGTGTCTTAAGTCCGCGCCGTTGTCCAACATTGTTGTTGCAGTGTTGTGGCGATACAGGTGACACGCGCCACTACGGTCAAAACCTGCAAGTTTTACATATTGTGAGGCCATATCAGACAATTTACCTGGCATATAACGTTTTCCATTATTGGCAAGAAATAATGCTTTTCCTGAAGCGATAAAAGCGAACATTGGGCGAACTTTGCCAATATAAAACGCTAGCCATTCACAGCCTCGCACACTAATTGGCACTAGTCTCTCTTTTTTGCCTTTGCCGTGTACACGTATTAGTTTATTAGTGAAGTCGATGTCGTCAACATTAAGCTTCACGAGCTCACCGCGTCTTATCCCTGTTGCGAAGAATAATTCAAGTATCGCTCTGTCGCGCAGACCTTTTACACCAAAAAGCAGGGGCTGCTCTAAAATGCGCTCTATCTCTTCAACTGAATAAAGTGCTTTAGGTATTTGTTCGCCTTTCGAAGGAAGTTCAATATTCGCAAGAGCGTTGCTTGGTAAAAGCTTTTTAAGGTACATGTATTTGACAAACGTTTTAACGAATGTGAGTAGATTACGTTTTTGCGCAGCGCTCAATGGTTGCTTATCTAACTCTTTTCGGTACGCGTTTAAGTAAGCCGCATAATCATCCATTAAATCTAAATCAATTTGGTCAATGCGAGTAATATTGCGGTCTACACACCAAAGAAAAAACTTCTTAAGACCGCCACGTTTGCCGCGCACAGTATCTGAGCTTTGCCCCTTTGCAAGGCAAAGCTCAAAATAGTATTTAGCGCATCGCCAAATGCGCTTAGTGGTAGGCTTGTTCATTTATCAACACTTTGGCAAATGACAATCCCTCATCAATAAACGCCTTTGGCTCTGGCTTTTGCCAATAAACGATAGGTTTATCTCCTGGGCGTGTTCGCCCAACCCGATATCCAATGGCGGATAAGACTTCACCGCTTTCATTGCGAGTAGGAAAAACAACACATCCTCTAAACAACTCATGGCCGGACGCTCGCACCAAACCACAACGCTGCAAGCTTCCCTAATAGCTGCGCCCTCGGGGGTTCTTACTTTTGGTATATGCTTACCCAAGGTGCGATCACAAAACCCGATTAAATAGCTATTTTTCATTTCAGGATCGATTAAACAATTCGTAGCAACAAACTCCTGACTTCGTAAAGATTGCTGATACTGCCGCTTATAATGTTCAAAGGTATGCTGAATATGCAAATCGACTAACGAGATTTGTCCAAGCACGCCTAGATAGCGATTAGGCAACAAAGTATTCATTCCTTGTCTCCTTTTATACCCAAGAGCTTACGAAGAGTTCCGCCCTTTAATTTTATTTGATGGGCTTGGTGCACAATCCTATCCAAGGTTGCATCAGCAATGGTAGGGTCTTGAAAAGCGTCGTACCATACTTTCACCGGATATTGCGATGTGATGATCATTGAGCCTTTCTTATCTCTGCATTCAATTAATTCAAACAACAGATGCCGTTCAAGCGGATTTAATGGTGATATGCCCCAATCATCGATTATAAGCAGTGGCGCCTTAATCAACCTGCGTTGAAAGGCAGTTAGCTTTTCGTTCTTGTTTGCAGCTACAAGGTTTAATATCAGTTCATTAAATCGAAAATATAAAACGGGAACAGTCTGCGTTATGGCTTCAACTGCCAGCGCACAAGCGATATAGGTTTTACCTGTCCCAGTAGGGCCTGTAATAACAAGGTGTAAGCCGTTTTGGATCCACGCTAGCTCTGCTAATTCATTTATTGTAGCCGGCTTCAGCGACGGTTCATTCTCATATATGATATCTAGTATGCTCGCATTGGGCCAACGCAGTTTTGCTTGCTTTGTCAGGTAACTAATCCGCTTGTTTTGACAACTGTTAATTTCTTGCATCAGCATATCGTCAAGCCTCTCTAAAAAGCTCATATGCTCGCAATCTGTGGTCTTGAGTTGTTGCACCAATGCTTCATGCATTCCTGTGTGTTTCAGAGTACGTAATGAATTGAGTACCTTTTCTTTAAGCTTCATGACGACCTCCAAAATATTCAGCGCCTCGCACATTTTGATGAGCAAGGTTTACCATAGGTAAATTCTCAAACCCTTCTTCGTGATTTTTTGCGCTGATGATCAGGTGTATGTCAGCAGGCGATGACATGCCATGTATACTGGCATATTCGCATGCCTCAACTAATACTTGCTGACCATACTTTTTGCCTAACTTTTTCAAAGCAATGCACCTTTTTCCAACCGTCCTTGACCGAGGATTGGGTATCTGGACGTACCATTTTGTGACCATCTCTTTTACAGAATCACCAACCTTTGCTGCCCAATCTAGGTTTTTTTCCATATTATTGTTGTTCAAATCGGCAATATGTTCACTCGGCATATGCGCGGTTATTGTGCTTGCAATAAAGGGCTCAGGATTTATTTCATGTCGTGCAACTTTCTTATGCTCGTGAATGATATTGACGTGCGATTGGTCAACATAAATATCCACTGTTTGCCCGCGTAACTCATAAGGAACAGAGTATTCATGTCGCAAATATTTAACATGATAATTAGGTGATACTTTTTGTTTTATTCGCGCCACTATCATATTGTATGGTGAATGAGGAAGCGGCTTTAATGCTTCTTTCTCATTTGCTTCAAATAGATCATTGCGCGAAATATTAAGACCTTGAAAGTTTGCCGCATTAAGCAAGTCAATCTGCTTAACGAGGTGGGTGTTTATCTCTTTCAAACTGAAAAACGTTTTATTTTGATTGGCGGGTATCACAACTCGTTGTGTCACAAATTTAACGGCAACCTCCACCAAACTTTTATCTTGAGGACGACCCACTCTGCATGTATCCATGACGCAATCGTAATACTCTCCCAAGGCCTCAATATTAGTTGCCAGATTTGGAATAAGACCGGGCTTAGAGACCAGTGCCTTTGCGTTGTCCATATACACAACAGAGGGTACGCCATCAAAGTATTTGAACATTTGCACCATGCCATCTACCCAATGCTCCGTTTTTTCACCATATGTCGCCCATGCAAATATCTTTTTACTTGCGCCTAATACCGCCACGAAAATTTTCACCCATACCTTTTTACCCTTACTCATGTAAAACGCCCTAGTGCCAGCGTAATCAACATACATCACTTCACCTGCGGCATGTAGTTGCTTCATCGACAGTTTGCTACGCTTCATTGCCTTGTTTACTACTCTAAAAAAATGCGTTCTACTCATCGCAGAGCTTGGATCTTTGGCCATATACTCTAAATACAGTACGGTAATGCTTTTACGTTTTCCGCGCTCTTTCGTAAGCTCTGTAATAATCTCAGCAATATCAGGCATTCGCTTTGTGTGCTTGCCATGTTTTAGGCTAGGGTAAAGCTTTTGTATAAGCGCAGTGTCGCTTAGTTCTTCAGCTTCCGTATGAGCAATACCTGCTTCCTTGCAACGCTGGTTCACCCGCATCATCGATTGATGAGATGCACCTGCAAAAGCACCTTGCTGGCGAATAGTTAAATGCGGCATATGATATTTGGCTCGTATACCAAGTCGTATTGTTTTAATTGATAACATTACTCTTTCCTCTATTTGAATAAAATAAAGGCGCAGGTCGGCATCTGTCAGGTTAAAACTTGACAGATGCCAATCAATAAACGATATTAGGGTTATCGAGACGTTCGAATATCGATAACTCTTCAAAAGCCCATGAGCACCAACTCTGGGGTTTTGTCGTTTCTGCACCAAAAAAATTGTTTTCTATGCTTGTTTACTTGTCTTACTTTTCATTATTCTCCTTTCTAAATGCTTGTTCGGCCAAATACTCTGCAACGTCTTTTGCCAATGCAAACCGATCACGGCGATTAGGCATCAAGAACGTATTCAATGGAAACGTCTCTCGAATAATGGCTTGCTTAATAGCGGGAACGCTTCGATAGTTCAGCGCCTTTTGTAAGTCTTTTAACGTCAATATTGGCGAACCATACAAGGTCATTAGATCTTGTCGTAATTGCTCAGCCAAAGCTTGTTTCTCAAATTCACTCAATCGTCTTACCTCTGGTTTAATACAAAGAGCAACTTGTAGACTAGACTAAGTCTCAACGATTAATAGTGTATTATTTCGAGATCATTTTGATAAAGACTAATAAAAGCAATGTGTTGCAACGTAATGAAGTGGATTATTTCACGGAATATTTAAAATATGAGATGACTGTGCGCCGCTTTATTTCAATGAGTTTGTTGCAGTATCTGATTGAACAAAAACAAGCAACGTGTTGTAACGACCTAGCATTTAAATTTAATCAAGCAATGAGCCTTGAGACAGAAGGCGACTCTAAGTATTGGAACAAAATACGACATGGCATGGTGTTAAGCAGCCGCCATAAGGCAAGGGCAATTGCCAAGTTTCAAACTGGCGCAATGGAATTTCTTTGCCATCCAATTTGTCAAATATTGAGTTTACCAACAAAGTATTTTCAGCAAACTCAGGTCAATATTTTCTTGAAAAAAAGCGAGCTAAATTAACTAAAGCCAAAACGTATATCGAGGCTAATGACTATATTACGTCACATAGTAGTAACTCATCAAAATACATCACTACTTTGAATAAGGTATGCGCTTCGATTTCGGAAAGCTATGACGCTTCTGCATCGTTTGATTTTAATAAGGTCAGAAAATTAGAACGAAAGATAAACAAGTATATAATGGATGCTCAAACACAGTGGTGTTATCCAGAGCCGCTATTGTTACTTAAGAATATTATTGAAACTAAACTGGCACGTTTAAATAAAATCAACGAACACCATGCGCGCTATTTAAATAAAGTCAATTAAAGTCTTGGTCCAGTCACTTTGTTAATATTGGTCCAATCAATTGGTCTTATTTGTCACATATTAACAACGATAAATGTCCCACTTTGCGGGATTATCTAGCTAGAAAATCCCGTACTAATGAACCAAAACAAATTCAACGTTGAGGCAAGTAAGGTTAGTTCATCGGACCATACAAAATAAGCAAAAGGACCAAGAGCATAAAACACCTTAGTGAATCGATTGACAAAAAGAGCCATGAACTATGTGAAGTGCTTTTTCAGGCGGGGTGCCCATTCTAATATTATCGAGTGCAGCCATTGGAATGACTATCGTTTTGTAGTTTGGAATTCGGTAGGTACTGTTAGCTGTAGTGACAACAAAATAGTCATCGACATTTCTGATATGTTGTATGTAGCTAGAAGCAAACCAATCATCACGAGCATACTGAGAATTGCAATGCTCAACCACATACCCATACAAAAATTGGATATCTGTTTTGTCAATTTGACAAAGGATAACATCGCGGAGTGTGCCAGTGTACTTGCTCATCTATAACACCATAACTGTTAATTTATACAGTGGCGAATATTATTCAGAATTCACCTACCGGTCAAGCTAGTATCCAACTGACTACAGTTTACGCACAGAGAAATTTGTAAAAGGTGTGATATCTGCGTGGTGGTCTACACAATATCGACTTCACCAAAGCCCCCCACGCAATTCTTTCACAGACAAGTGCTAACGTAATAAAGTCACCCAATCCACTTTAAAACCACCGTGCTATACCACCCACTCAAACCTAGTCGTGGCAAGGCATTCATCAGCAAGGGCACCATGCGTTATGTGTGACAATAAAACTGGCAAAAAAGCGGGCACCGATATCATCCATCCTCGCTGTTTCATCATCACCAAGCTGGCTGAATTTCCGTTGCCGGTTTTGTCACTGCACCAGATACGCCAGCAGCGCACCCACGGCAATCACCACAAGTGAAATCGCAGTCACTTGCAGCCATTCTCGACGGTCTTTAAGCGACGGTTACTCTTTACCAAAGAAATGATGTTCTTAATCGAATAGGATTCTCCACTCCGAAAGCTTAGTTATTCGAGGAAAGCATTCAGCTAAATGATTTTTCAATTCTGAAGAATAGTTTGAAAAGACCATTTCAATAAAATCGGGATATGGATACACAACAAAATTTGACGTTGAGGAATATTGTATTTTTACTATTTTATCGTTTTTCGTTAATCGAAAATAATCACCAGAGTCTTGCAACACCAAATCAGTCTCAAAGTTAATCTGCCCATGCCTTCTTAAAAGCAATAATTTAAGTTCGACCCAAAACTCTAGTAAATACAATGAAACATCAAAGCTCTTATTGCCGTCACTGAAGCGAATGATGCCCTCTGTATAAAAATTTAGTTCAGAGCTTAAAAACGACAATTCATCGTTGGGTATCCAACTTTTTGTGTTTGTGTCTACACAATATTTTTGAATTTTCATTTATTCTCTCATTTTTTAACACTGTTTTCGTCTATCATGTTGCCGGCATCTGGCGCAATTGTCATGATAACTTCAACTTTGTCTGGATCGAAATTTTCTACACCCGCTTCATTTAGCATAGTTGTCACCTCAGCAATTTTATTTGGGTCATTCAGTGATGATAGTGTTTTAGTTGTCACTGTAATATCAACTTCACCTAAGTTGCCAATAGGAACATCACTTTTTACAGTAAAAGCGGTTGAGTCTCGGCTTGGCTGATAGAACTCTTCGCCACCAGAAATAACAGCAGACGCAACGACACCCGCGACTTCATAGCTTGAAACTTCTAAATTTGATTTAAATTGATTGACAGAGCCTAAAGTACTGCCTGACGCATGCCTTTTGGTGACATGCGCATGACTTGATTTAGGGTAAACAAATGTTCTTCCACTAGGTGCTTTAGGAAGCGTAATCGCAGAGGATGACTCTCCTGTAGGGTCTGTAAATTTATATGGATTATTATTAGCATAGGCATATCTATTAAAACCATGAATGCCATTTTGAGTTCCAAGGTGCGAAAAAGCATCCACCGGATCATTTGAGTAAAAACGACCTATGACTGGATCATAGTATCGTGCCTGCATATACAGTAATCGATTTTACGATCCACTTGTTCTTGGCAAGCTTAGGACGGAATTAGTCTGACGAAGTGCTTAAAGCGGAGGCGGATTTTAAAAGAGCGTCCCAACTATCGGGCGGATTACCCGATGCTAACATTTTACTGAAAACTTTATAAGCATCTGTTTTACTCTCATACGCGCGTTTTGTCTTCTCATCGTTTACCCATGCGTAAACAATAACTTTAGATGCTTGATGGTATCGGAAGAAAAGGCGGTATTGTTGGAAGAACTTTGCTCTGAACCAGTGTTTATTGTCGCCGCCTAATGTCGATCCTTGACGAAATTCTGTTGAAGTTGGGTCGCTTGGAATGATTTGGAAAATGAGTTTTTCTATCGCTGCCAGTCGTTTAGTTACATTTTTCTTTTTGTAGCCGATAGGGTCTTTTGCTCTCAGGGCTTTAACTTTAGTAGTCAACAATGATAACTGCTCTAGAAAAAGAGGATGTGCATACAGCGTCCAACCATTGATGATAAGCAGGTTCGTGTCAGTCAAAATCAGTCGTCGTTTTCGTCTAATGGCGCGTTTAAATCAATATCAACACCTTTCGTTAGGGAATGGATAGACGCTCGCATAGCAGGGCTAAGCGCTTCAATATTCTCAGGGTGTTGTTCAATATCGTTACCTAGAAAAGATAAAAACGCATTCAAGGCTGGGTCGTCTTCAGTTGGCTCAGCGCGTGATAACGTTACGCTACCATTAGGCTCCACCGTAAATCTGATTTTATCTTTTTTGCCTAAATGCAACGCTTTACGCACCACACTGGGCACTGTTGTTTGATAACGCTCAGTCAGTGTAGATTCAGTTTGTAGCGGTAATTGTGGCATTGATATATCCTCAATTAAATTCATACCCGCAATAGTAATGCATTTGCATTACTATTGCCAGCGCTGATTAATATTAATATAAACGCTCTTCACTTAAGGCTGAGGGATGGCTTCTGTTATAGACCTCGCCTAATTTAGTACGAGAGACGTGCGTATAAATCTGCGTAGTAGAAATATCGGCATGGCCGAGCATTTCCTGTACATGCCGCAGCTCAGCACCATTATCCAGCATGATGGTGGCTGTAGCGTGCCGAAATAGATGGCAAGCCCCACCGCGCTTCATGCCACTGAGCTTAACGTACCGACCGACCATTTCGGATAACTTGCCAGGTTTATACGCTTTGCCATTGTTAGCCAAAAACAAGGTGCTACCTGATGCAATATTCGCAAAGTGTCCTCTGACTTTGGTAAGGTAGAACGCTATCCACTCACATGCTCGCGCACTGATGGGCACAATACGCTCTTTTCCTCCCTTACCATGGTTTACCCTAAGCAAGCCATCCGGTAAGTTAACATCATTTATATCCAGAGCTTGCAACTCCGTGCGCCGAATGCCAGTGGCGTAAAATACCTCCATAATGACGCGATCACGATATCCTTTTATGCCAAATTGCAAAGGAAAAGACAGAATTTGCTCAATTTCCTGTTGCGTAAACAACGCTTTTGGTAAGGCGAGGCCTTTGCTAGGTAGCTCAAGATACTGCAGTGTATTTTCACTAATCAACCCTTTTGCGTGCATCTTTCCAATAAAGGTCTTCACAAATGTGAGGAGATTGCGCTTTTGGGCAATACATAAAGGCGTATTTTTCAGCACTTGACGATAAGCGTTCAAATACTCCATGTAGCTATCCATCAAATCTAAGGTGATTTGGTCGATATAGTGGATGTTTTGCGATAAACACCACATAAAGAACTTTTTAAGCCCAGAGTATTTACCGCGAATGGTATCGCTGGCTTGACCTTTCGCTTTGCATAGTTTGATGTAGTAATGCACACAGCGCCAAATGTGTTTAGAAGTGGGCTTTTTCATGAATAACCTCCTGAATTTTAGACATACCTTGATTAAGAATGAAATTAGATGCAGGCCGCTGCCATTGAATGACGGACGGACGACCACGACGAATGCGCTTGCCAAAGCGATAGCCAATTGCAGATTCAATCAGTCCATTTTCATCTTTTTGTGGGAATACCACGCAACCTCTAAATAGCTCGCCGCCAGTAGTTAACAACAGTCCTTCTTTTTGCAATTGACCGCGAACAGCGCCGCCTTCTAGCGTTCGCCTGCACAGGGATCTGCGATATTAAGCTTCGAGTACATAAACCGGGACACGAATGCTCTTTTAAATCTTCGGGAACCAGCAGCGTTTGCTCCATAAATACGCAGGCCCAATCACTGTTTACAAAACACTGGTGGTAATACTGAAACAATTGCTCAATATATGTAGCGCCTAAATCTATTTGCGATATTGCCGAGAGATACACAGGATTATTAGTCTTATCCATGACAGATCTCCTTCATGCCAATGGCTTTGCGAATAGAGCCACCTTTTAGATTAATCTCGTGGGTTTGATGCACAATTCTGTCAAGTGTGGCATCGGCCAAGGTGGGATCTTGAAAAGCGTCATACCAACTTTTTACTGGGTATTGCGATGTAATTAACATCGAGCCTTTCTTGTCTCGACTTTCAATCAATTCGAACAACAAATGCCGCTCAATCGCACTAAGTGGTGATATTCCCCAATCATCAACGACGATCAACGGCGTTTTAAGCAATTTTCGTCGAAGTGCAGGCAGTTTTTCCTGCTTATCTGCAGCCACTAAATTAAGTATTAGCTCGTTAAAACGAAAGTACAGCACCGGTATACCTTCGCTAATGGCTTTATTGGCCAGTCCACAAGCGAGCGTAGTTTTCCCTGTGCCTGTCGCACCCGTAATGATGAGATGATGGCAATGTATGATCCAATCAAGCAACGCCAACTCTTTGACTTTGCTCTGCTTCAATGAAGGGAACAGTGCAAAATCTAAATCGGCGATGGTGATATTAGGCCAGCGTAGTCGTGCAGCTTTTTGCAAATATGAGAGTTTTTTGTTGTGGCAAACCTCCAACTGTTTGGCCAGTAAATCATCTAACCGACTTAAAAAGTCCATGTTAGCAACATCTGCGCTGGCCATTTGCGCTTTTAGCGCTTCGGACATACCAGCAAGCTTTAGCGTCGCTAAATCATCCAATACTTTGTCTTTAAGCTTCATGATGGCCTCCATAATATTCTTTGCCGCGCACGTTTTGATGAGCAGGGTTGAATGTAGGTAGATTATCAAAACCATTTTCGTGGGCTTGGGCGCTGATAATTAGCGACACCCCATCAAGTGTTCGCATGTCATGGTCGGTGGCGTAGGCACAAGCTTTATTCACGATATCTGCACCATACTTTTCAACTAATGACTTAAGTTTTAAGCAGCGTTTACCCATAGCGCGAGAGGATGGATTGATTGTATTGTCGTACCAGTGCTTAACGAGCGTGGCAATATCACAACCGGTATCGTTGGCCCATGCTAAGTTTTCTGATTGACTGTTATTGCGCATATCAGCCAAGTGCTCTGCTGGCATATGCGCCTCATCAGTACTGTATTTTTCTCCTTGCTCAAGCAACTTGTGTTTTGCCACTTCACAATTGTCATGAATCACTCGAATCGACGTTTGGTCAACAATCAGCTCGACCATTTCACCGCTTAGTGCATAGGGTACTGAGTAGCGTCCACCTTTATATCGGATATGATAATTGCTCATCACACGTGTTTTTTCCCTGCCGACCAACATAGAAAACGGCTTGTTGGGAAGTGGTTTTAATGCTTGCTTCTCATTTAATTTGAATAAATCGTTGCGTGAGGTATTGGTACCTTGAAAGGGTAAGTCATTGAGCTTTTCCACTTCCTTTGCTAAGCACACGTTAAGCTCATCCAAACTGAAAAATTTTTGTGTATATAGCTTAGGGATAATAATGCGCTGGGTGATAAATCTGACCATCAACTCTACCAGCGATTTATCTTGCGGATGGCCTGGACGACAAGTATCGATAATGACCTTGTAAAATTCGCCAAACGCTTCAATGTTAAGATTCAAATCAGCGATGACGCCAGGCTTTGTAACCAAGGCTTTGGCATTATCCATACTGACGACTTCCGTTGTACCACCAAAGTAGTCAAACATCCGTGTCATACCATCAATCCAATGTATGGTTTTTTCTCCTATGGTTGCCCACGCAAACATTTTCTGGCTTGCCCCTAAAACAGCAACAAATATCTTTACCCATATCTTATTGCCGTTCTTAAAATAGAAGGCTTTAGTTCCCGCGTAATCGATATAAATCACTTCGCCAGCCACATGAAGTTGCCGCATGGTAATTTTAGAACGCTTCAACGCTTTTCTTACTGTTCTGAAAAACTGCGTGCGACTTAATGCGGTCTCTGGGTTTTCCGCTAAATACTCAAGATATAAAACTGTGCGTGATTTACGTTTTTTGCGCGGTTTAGTCAGCTCCAATAATATGAAGTCGATGTCAGGTTGCCGCTTATTGCGCGTTGGTTTGATTAACGATGGATATAGCTTTCTGATGAGGTCCTTATCACTGAGTGATGCAATAGATGGATAATCCATCATCAGCTCATCGCAACGCTTATTTAAACGCATCATGGATTGATGCGAGGCATTTGCGATACGCCCTTGCTGACGTAGCGTCATATCAGGTGAATAGAACCTTGCTCTAATAGCTGAGCGTATTTTATGAATAAGGATCATGTTAGTTACCTTTATTTTGGCGATAAAATAAAGGCGCAGGACAGCACGGTTTTTCTTTTTACAACGAAAAACTTGACAGATGCCAGTCAGTAAACAACACTTGGATATATCGGGTTAGCAAATTCGATAGTTAATCCAGAAGCTCAAGGCCGCAATCCTTGAGCTTTTGTCGTTTCTACGCCAGTAAAAATTAAATCAAATAAACACTATTCGTCGGGCACCTCCTCAGCACTCTTCGTTGTACTCATAAACTTTTGTGTCGCTACCCATTGAGCAACGTCTTCCGTTAATGCAAATTTTCCTCGTCTTTGTTGTATCGAAAAAATGTCAATTGGAACAGTCCCTCGACTCACAGCCTGACGAAAAGCATCAGCGCTGGCATACCCAAGAGACTTATAAAGAATATCGCCTGTTAAAAGCGGCCCATGTTGATCAAACAATTTATCTTCAATACTTTTTGCCAATGCTTGCATGTTATTTACGCTTGTTTCTGTCACTTCAACCGCCTGTTTGTATCACTCATACACAAAGTGTAGACAGCTATTTTTATAATGAAAGGAACCTAAAAAAGATAAAAACCATCGTTTTGATCTTTGCCAAAACCAGTTTTATCAACTAGTTATAAGTAAGTGACCACTTTAGTTTGTAACTATTTTATTTTTGTAGGGAGGAGTTTTGTCATGCCAAGACCAAAAAGAGACCCAATTGAAACGTTGCAAGTGAAAATATCAATGCATTACTATTGCATGATTGCTGGCATATCAGTGGAACAAAACGAACTTTCTTTGTATGTCGACAATAAGCGCAGTAATCATTGTAAATATCAGCGCTTTCTAACTGGCGCAAAAACACCTACTCCTGGGTCCTTAAATCTACTACTACAAGCACTTAGAAAGAATAAAGTTGAAGAATCCGCTATCAAAGAATTTGAAGCGCTTTTCGGACTGTCATTATGGAAAGCGCTCCAGTGGGAGGCCATAGACGACATTTGCGAGCATAAAATCATCTTTTCGATGCCTTTTGATTTACAAAAATCCATTGCAGACCAAAACTTTGAAAAGCTTCAGCTTTCGTTGAAACCCAAACTACCCTGCGATAAATCAGTGAACTACATTGAACGCTTTTCAAGCTATGAAGCGTTATCAGCGCTGATCCTCATTGTAAGGCAAGAAAAAGCACAAAAAGATAAATATGATGATGTTCATATTCAAGCAGCTATTTTCCGTATGCTCACAAACTTTATGCATCACCCATCATTTCACGCATATGTAGATGAAATTTGGTCTTACGTTCGAGACCTCTTAGTCGACGATGAACCTACTGTATTGGCAAAAATGGGTTTAGGGTTTTGGAATTATTCGGCTTATGAACTAAAGCAAATTATCGACGGCGACAAACATATCCATGATTTAGCCAAAAAAGCTAAGATAATAGAGGATCATACCGATGTGCCAAGCTTCAACTATCTATACTTTCGAAGCGAAAATAGACAAAACCTTTTAAACGCAATGAAGTTGATTGCCGAAGGCAAGAAAACATCAATGCTTGAACTAGATGGCTTTTTTCATGAATACCGTAAGATAAGACGCAAAGGGAAATGCGGCATAGATTACCCCACGCTAAACTTTTGGGAGCTTTCGACCGAACAATGCGCTTGATTTCTTTAAGATTCCTAGCTTGGTCCAAAAGTTTTGCCTTCGTTGGTCCAACCTAATAATCGTTATGTAACAATCAAAACATGTGTCTTGGTACAAAACTTGGGAATATACAAATGCAAAATCACGCACCAATGAACCACTAAAAAACATCGACAAGACCAGCACAAACAAAACGTTTGGACCATATTGTGACAATAGCTTGGACCAATACTTAAATCCAAGTTTAGGCTCCTATTTATTTGTTTCGTAATTTATTTAAGGTTTACAACAAAAAAAATCGCAACCACTTGCTGCGATTCTCGGCGGTCTTCGGGTTACATCTCAGTGCGGTGGTTTTGCTGTATTTTTGGTATCATATTTATACGCTTTGGGGGTATGCTTTGTTGAGTCGCTTTGGAATTATCACTCTTTCCCCGTCAAAAGCCTAATCATGAGTTCATGCTTGTTTAGAAAGCTCCTAGTTACTTTATAGTGTTCAGTAGCTTCATATTCAACTTCTTTAATTCCGTCTTCACTTAATTGATAAATTTTTGCATTGGGGTATGCAAGTAATATAGGGGAATGCGTTGCGATTATGAATTGTGAGTTTTTTTCCACCAACTCATGTATTAGAGAAATCGTTGTCATTTGATGCATTGGAGACAAAGCAGCTTCAGGCTCATCCATTAAATACAATCCTCCACCGTGTAATTTTTCCTTAAATACAGCCATAAATGACTCTCCATGGGACTGCTCATGCAAAGCCAAGTCACCGTATCCTAACTTAGATGGCGGCTCTAAATCGTTTATATTGTCGACATACGTAGCAACATTATAAAAACTCTCAGCACGGAGAAAAAAATATTCTTTTGGAGTTTTGAAACTTCTTATAGGCCTGAGAAAGTTACCTAACGAAGAATGTGTAGATTCAGTACTAAAAATCGTATTTTTGTTCCCTCCTTCTGGATTTATGCCAAGTGATATTGCAATTGCTTCAATTAAGGTAGACTTTCCAGTACCGTTTTCACCAACTAAAATAGTTACATCTCTATCGAATCTAATAGAGTTTATATATTTCACAGCAGTAAGATTTAATGGGAATTTATCATGGTCTGTAGACTTGCCAACTTTTATTTCTACACGTTCTAGGTACGGTCTATCGTTTAAAATCATGGAGGTCTATTCACAAACTAGGAGCTTTAACAATATTTGCTTCAGACGTCAATCCTAGCAATTCACTGAACGTTCTTAAATTATATTAGCTAAAGAAACATTCGTCACCTATTTTAAATCTGGGAATTTTAAACGAATTGGCAAAATCAATTCTGAAACAAAAACACCATATGCCTGTGTAAGTGATTTCACTAATAATATATTTTCGTCGCGAGGAAGTTCCCGTGTGAGGGTTCCAGTAATTGACTCAAAAGACTTACTCAGTCTATCTAATTCAACCATTAGCTCTTTAGCAACCGTTTCGTTTCCTGAGAAAAAGCTTTCGTGTAACCTTCGTTCTTTTTTCATATAACCATCACCTTTATTGTTATTGTTATTGTCCATTTTGTATTTTCTCTAAAATTTCTTGCATTTTCTCTTCTGCTTCCCTACTTATACGATCAGGGTCGATAGAATCAGTTTCTCCATTGTTATGTCTCTCAACTTCGTCGTCAATTGCGCTTTGAGTACAGGCTCGTTTAAGAGCACATAGGTCCTCATGTGTAAATTCATCCTCAGGATTACCATCTCCATTACTCCCTTCCCCATCATCCTCATCGTCATCATTTAATTCATTAGGTTTCTTCTTAAATAAATTGCTGAAATCTATAGTCGGAAATATCGGACGACTAGACTCTTGTGGCGGTAGATAAGGAGGTCCTAACTGCGGTTTAGGTTTGGTCTCAATAATAATAATTACTTGTTCACCATTCGGATCTGTATATTTGTATGGATTATTTACCGCGTAAGAATAGCGGTTGAAACCCATCACCCCTTCAGCATTGTTTAGATGCTCAACCGCTCCCACCGGATCATTTGAGTAAAACCAACCCTCTACGTGCACTTACTCGCGTAACTGCATTTTTTCCCGACACCGATTTTGCTTAAAGAGCTACTTTCCTGATGCAAGTTTTTGCATCAACAACCACTTTCTTAAATGCCAGTGTCGACTATTTTGCACAAGTTTGCCAGTGCTTTATTGTTGGTCGGCGTGTCTGCGCTTAGCGTCAAGCTTAGGGTAATGATGATGATCAGTTTGAGGATGCGCTTTACGCATTTTTTGGTTTGACGGAGTTGTCTTTTTAGTTGCTTTTTTGTTTGCTTAGCCATGTTGTCATACTCTCAGTTGTGGTTAGTTAACTGAGTTGTATTAATAACAACTTTTTAGATGTCAGCAGGCTTTGCGGTCAACTTATTTTGATGTTGTTTGGGTCGCGGGAGCGCCATAGTGTGCACGGTAAGTGTGATGCTCTGAACAGTCGGCCACTAAGCCAAGCATGTCCAGTAATTGGCGCTCCCAAGCACCGGGTCGGCGCGAACCATCGGCGATACTATTGAGCACAGTATTGATGAGGTCTTCGACGTTTTCTAAAGCGTTAATAGCGCCATGTTGCTGATGCAAGTGCACGAGGTATTCAAGCTCATTAAGGACGCGTTCATCAACTTGTATGATGAGTTTCTTCATGCGTTGTTCACCTCATATTCATCGGCTTTTTCTGACGGATGCGTCGCCCCATGCACCGCTTGTAATTGCTTAATTGAGACGTGCGTGTAGATCTCTGTCGTTTGCAAGTTACTGTGCCCGAGCATGGCTTGTAAGTAGCGCACATCGGCGCCATTTTCGAGCATATGCGTGGCCATGGCATGGCGCAATAAGTGACAAGAGCCGGTTAAGGTAATGTTTGCTTTAGTGAGGTATTTTTTGACGCAATCGCCGAGCTTGGTGTCGCGATATTGGTTACCGCGATTATTGAGGAATACGGTTTGTTCGTTTAAATTCCTTATCAAGCCTGGTCGCGATTCTTGCAGGTAGGTTTGCAGCCATTTCGTCGCGCGTTCGCCCAAGGGTAACAGGCGGTCTTTGTTGCCTTTGCCTTTTCTGATCATCACCGTATTCGTGCTTACGTTAATGTCTTCCATCGATAACTGACAACACTCTTTTCTGCGCATCCCCGTGCTGTACAGCACTTCTAATATGGCGCGGTCACGCAAGCCGTGAATGTCATCAATGTTGGGCTGTTGTAATACGCGCTCGATGTCGGCTTCACTTAAGACACTTGGCAATCTTACCGCGTCTTTGGGCAGCTCAATGTCGGCCGCTGGGTTAAACAGGATGTGGTTTTCTTTGCTCAGCCAGCTAAAGAAGTGCTTTACCCCGCTTAGGTAACGTCCTTGTGTGCTGGCTTGCAATGGCTCGCCGTTGGCTTGCATCGCATAATGCAGATAACGCTGGTAGCGTTTGATGTCATTTTTGCCAACATCTTGCGGGGAATCTAGTTCATTATTGTCACACCATGCAATGAACTTTCGCAGCATATTTTCACGCCGAATAATAGTGGTGTCGGCGTATTTTTTGACCGTGATGGCTTGTAAGTACCGTTGCAGATGCGGGTAAAAGGGGTGTGCTCAATCGGAAGTTTGGCGTTGTGGTGAGCTTTGTTTTTAGTGAATGATTGAACGTCCATATTTTTATCCTTGTAATGCATTTTCATGTTCCACCAGACTACTTTCAACTAAAGCCACGCCATTCAATGGATTGAGCACATTGACTTGCTCTGACTTCGTCCTAACTTGGCCCTGACTTGGGGCTAACTTAGTGTCGTTTTGCCCTGACTTTTGCCGATCGTACTGTCGCGAGTTGAGTGTATTAATGTCGATTAAGCCCATTAATTGTGCACTGTCATTGTCCTTGCCGTCGAATAAGAGTTCATATACTAGATGCGAGCCTCGACCGCCTTTGTGTACCAGCAGGTATTCCAAGTCTGTTAAGCGAGTACAATGTATTTTTAGCTGGCCATCACTCCAACCCGTGAACTGGCGAATGTCTCGGCGGCTAAAACGATAATCTTTTTGCGCTATCGCTTGATTGTCGCAGTCTCTTTGCACCATTGTCTGGATGAGACCTAAGAGCTTTCGCGTTTGCGCAGGCAGTTCGTCCAACGTGCGACCGAGCACCTCATGTGCCAAGCGATTGGCCGTGTCGATGTCGCTCACATGCACTTCCACATAGTCAATGACATTGCCGTTGTGTTTGACCGATTTCGTTGGCCGTTGGTATTGATGCAGCAAGGCAATGCTGTCAATCAGGGTCAGGTATTTTTCATGGTCGCGGCGGGTGCGAGTTTTATCATCCAAGAAGGTGAGTTTATCGGCATAAGGATTCACCACCGCCAGCGGTCGAAGCAGTTGCTGAGCGTGTTGATGCAATTGCGTTAAGGTTTCTTTTTGTAAACTCGCTTGCAAGCCTGCCAGTGTCCTTTTTTGTCGCTGGGCAGCATGTATGCGTTTTGTTTGCTCTCGCGATTCGTTCACCGTGAGCACCACGCAGCGGTTCATCAGTTCCTCGTCAATGTCAATCGCGGTAGTGGTCATCAAGAGCATTACCGGGCCTTCTACGGTGTATTCTTTAGTGACAAGCTCGCCGGTATCATTATCCTTTCCCGTACTGGCAATGGTGACTTGCCCGTCACTTTGCAATAATTTCAGCGCATAGCTGGCATTACTGGCGCCTTCTTCCTCGGCGATGGCCAAGACTTTGTGCTTTAAATTCGTTTGCCCCATGTAAAACAAGGATTGGCCTGTCATCGCTGAGTACTGCACGCATTCACTCTCTGGCATTAAACTGAGCACCGCGTCCATCAGCGCCGATTTGCCCGCCGCACTGGTACTTTGAATGATGATGGCCAAGGGCCTAGCCAATTTGCGCGAAGTCGCCGCCAGATAACCCACCAAGGCATTGGTGTCCTCTCCGACCATGCCGCACGCGCCGATGTCCGCTACAATGCGAGTCAGCAACTCAGGGGAGCGCAGTAATTCAAGCGCGGCATTTTCGTCCTCAGCGCTCATCGGTGCAGGGGCATTATAGCTGTCTTTTTCCTCCAACATTTGGCTTTGCAGCGCTTCACACTGCATCAAGACCTGTCCCACATCTTGCTTGATAATATTTTCCGCAAGGCCCAACTCAATCGCCGCGTTTTTGATAAACAACTGACGCACTTTGGCTGCGTACAAGTCCAAGGTATCCACATGCAACAAGCCGCACTCATCTTTCACGAGCAGGTTCACTTTTAAGCTTTCTAGCGTCTTGTTTTTAGCTAAACCCCGCACCCGATAAGCGCGATTACCAAAGGTAAAATGGTGTTCGTTATTTGAGGGATTAGCGACTAAAGAAGACGCTATCACTGGATCAGTTTTCGATTGATCACCTTGCTCAGAATGGGATGATTTTTCTGTCTCGTTTGGCGTCTGTTTTTCATGCGTGCGATCGTGCTCATTGGCGATCATGTTGTTGAGTATTTGTGCTCGCTCAGGCGGCTCGCCGCTGCCAAGATAGGTCGCCTGTTGAATCACTAATCCAAGACTTTTGTGTGCCGGTTGCACTTGCAAGGCGTAGCTATTGGCGTCCATGTTTTTGGGGAAGGTGATGCGATAACAGGCGAAGGTTTCTTGTAGTTTTTCGGCTAATTTTTTAGCCGCTTTGTTGCCACTATCGTCGTTATCATAGGCGATTAAGATACGTTTCACGCCTGCGCGTTTGAACACATCAAGATGCTCGTCGGTAAACCCCTGCGTGCCGTAACTGGCAGTGACATTTCGGTAGCCATTCACCCAGAAGGTCATCGCATCAATCAGCGCTTCACATAGGATGATTTCAGACTGATTGTGCAAGCCTTGTGTATTCCAAACGCCTTGATGTGGCCCGGGTAAATACAAGTGCTGCGGAATGGTTTTTTTAAGCTGATTGCCTAAGGTTTTACGCCCGTAAACTTCTGTGATGATGCCATGCTCGTTTATCACCGGCACAACCAGCGAGCCGTTAAAATGCTCATGGCCAGTCTCGCGTAAGATCCCGATAGTTTGAAGTTGGGTGCGAACGGTTTCGCCTGATGTCGTCTTGCGTTTGGGCAGGAGATTACCCAGCGTTTTATTGGCATAACCCAGCGTAAAGGTTTTGATGAGTTCGGGATGATTGAGGCCTCGGCTTTCAAGATAATCAAGCGCTGTTTGTGACTGCAATAAAGTCTCATGGTAGTAGTGGATGACCTCGGTCAATGTGGTTTGGGCTTCTTTACTTAAGACGTTGGCGGCTAAAAGGGAAGTCGATAACGTTTGTGAGTGTTGACTGTCAGATGATGGGGGATCTGACAATGGCTGATTTGGCAGATGAAGGTTATCTGTTGCGGGTAGCTCACCTAATATGCTCAGCAAACTATCGCACGCTTCCCTAAAACCAAGCTTGTCGGTTTTCATCACCCAGTCAATCACGCTGCCACCCGTGCCGCAGCCAAAGCAATGGAACAGGTTCGTTTTGGGGCTGATGATGCACGACGGTGTCTTCTCGTCGTGGAAGGGACATAGCACCACGTTATCTTTGCCTTGTGTCTGAATGGCATAGCCTTGGCGCGCGACAACATCGAGCAATGACACCTCTTGTTTTAACCGCTGTATTGTCTCATCTGCCAGTCGTGCCATGCGTATATTCTCCAAAACCTTGTCAATACCTTTTAGAGTAAAATAACTCTGTTGCAGAGTACTCTATATTAGAGTAATATCAAACGCAACTAAAAAACACGAGGTATACTTATGGCGTCTTATTCCGTTTTACAGGATCGCCCTATGTCACCAAACGATAGCGTCTTTTATCAACAGCTCGGTAAACGCATGGCTACCTTGCGTAAAGCCAAAGGGCTTACCCAAACCGCCTTAGCTGAGCAGTTAGGTATTTCCCAACAAACCATGGCGCATTATGAGAACGGCCGTTTGCGCATTGCTTTATCCATGCTCCCGCATTTAGGCCATGCATTAGATTGCACCGTTCATGATTTGTTGGACGACACACAAGCACGTGATACACCGCGTAAACGCGGCCCAATATCCAAACTGCATCAGCAGATTGAACAGGTGCATACCTTACCAAGAGCCAAGCAAAAATTTGTGTCTGACATGCTCGATACCGTCATTCAGGGCAATGTATAAGCGGCTAAATAAAGAAGTTAGCCAAAGAGATAAACACGAGGAGTTCACCATGCAATTAGCCAAACAAGACGCCCTTAATTCCATTAATCAATTACCCGACAATGTAGACATGGAAGAGATAATGTATCGTTTGTATGTGCTTGATAAAGTACGCAAAGGGCAAGCGGCCGTTGAGCGCGGCGACACGCTAACGAGCGAAGAAGTGCAGCGAGAAATGGACAAGTGGTAAATTGGACTCAGCCAGCGTTGGCTGACTTAAAGCATATTCACGATTTTATTGCGCTTGATTCCAAACACTACGCCAAAAAGGTCGCACAAGAGATTAAAGACAAGACCGATATCTTAAATACACTGCCCAATGTGGGTAAAATGGTGCCCGAAGTTAACAGGCCAGAAGTGCAAGAGCTGCACGTCTATTCTTATCGCATTATGTACGAAGTCACCGCACACCATTGCTATGTGCTAACAGTGGTTCATACCCGTCGAGACTTTGTCGCTGAGGACTTACCCACGCGTTAATACAACGGCGACTAAGTAAAAAAAACGGCGGCTAAAAAAATAAGCATAGGCCGTTAAAAAAACATCTTACGCTCATCGCTCGCATGGGCTAGCCAACTGCATCGCCATTATAAAGAGAAGTCAAACACACCGTACATTTCATACTGCTAAGCGCACCCGCTTTAAGCTATGCCATATAAAGGATTGCGCTTCTTTGGGTGCTGTGTCAAAAAGCAAAAAACAGCACGGGCACCCACGCAAAGCCAGTAAGGGCGTGCTTTTCATTAGCAAGGGCACCTTGCGTTATGTGTGACAATAAATCCTGCAAAAAAGCGGGCACCGATGTCATCAATTCCCGCCACCTATCATGACCAAATTGGTCGATATTCCGTTGCTCGTTTTATCACTGCACCAGATACGCAAGCAGTGCGCCTGCGGCAATCACAACAAGCGAAATCGCGACCACTTGCAGCCATTCTCGGCGCTCTTCTTGTTGCATCTCAGTGCGTTGTGCTTGCCATGTTTTAATTTTCATTCTTCTTACTCCAATTTAAAGCATGCGTTTCAAAGGTAGATTTTTGAATCTTTCCTTTTTAACTAATCTTTTTCAAAAGCAACATTAAAACTTTGCAGAAGTTCTTCAATCTGATTGCTTTTTTCAAATTGCAAATGAACACTAGTGCCATCTAAAATTTGATCTACAACTTTTTTTGCATCACTTATTGAATAATCAAGCTCTTTTCTAAGAAACTTATTGAATTTCACCTTATTGAATCCTGGTCTCCAACCAACTATAACTACTCTCATTATTCATAAACCTTTATTCTAATCGGGATGGGTTTTTTGCTAGGATTGGCGCCAGTATTTCTTGTTCCTCCTTGTATAACGACATGGCCTACTGCGTATTCTTTACCAATTTTCCTCCCTGCATCCTTTACCCCAGCTAATCCAAGTGAACTTGCGCCTGACCCATCAATATGTGCACCTCCCTCTCCACCTATAGTTAACGTTTCTCCGTCTACAGCAACATCACCGATAATTGTAACATCCCCCTTTTCTGTACCCACAGTAATCTCAACAACACCAGAACCATCATCGTCAATTCTAACCCCTTTTTCTTCTGTAGATTCATTGAGAACAACGTTACTATTTCTACCAGTTCGCACACTGTTTCTGCCGCTTTCCGAGTTTCCAGTTACGATCGGAAATGTTGTATTTGGCTGGCCTAACGTGGAACTAGGAGGCGGTGGCGGAGGCGGTGGAGGGATTATCGGTATTGCTTGTAACCCATCAGGATCAGTGTACTTATAAGGGTTATTGTATGCGTAGTTATAACGGTTAAAGCCTTGAACACTACCCCGACCAATGTGCCCCAACGCATCAACCGGATCATTTGAGTAAAACCAACCCTCTACGTGCACTTACTCGCGTAACTGCATTTTTTCCCGACACCGATTTTGCTTAAAGAGCTACTTTCCTGATGCAAGTTTTTGCATCAACAACCACTTTCTTAAATGCCAGTGTCGACTATTTTGCACAAGTTTGCCAGTGCTTTATTGTTGGTCGGCGTGTCTGCGCTTAGCGTCAAGCTTAGGGTAATGATGATGATCAGTTTGAGGATGCGCTTTACGCATTTTTTGGTTTGACGGAGTTGTCTTTTTAGTTGCTTTTTTGTTTGCTTAGCCATGTTGTCATACTCTCAGTTGTGGTTAGTTAACTGAGTTGTATTAATAACAACTTTTTAGATGTCAGCAGGCTTTGCGGTCAACTTATTTTGATGTTGTTTGGGTCGCGGGAGCGCCATAGTGTGCACGGTAAGTGTGATGCTCTGAACAGTCGGCCACTAAGCCAAGCATGTCCAGTAATTGGCGCTCCCAAGCACCGGGTCGGCGCGAACCATCGGCGATACTATTGAGCACAGTATTGATGAGGTCTTCGACGTTTTCTAAAGCGTTAATAGCGCCATGTTGCTGATGCAAGTGCACGAGGTATTCAAGCTCATTAAGGACGCGTTCATCAACTTGTATGATGAGTTTCTTCATGCGTTGTTCACCTCATATTCATCGGCTTTTTCTGACGGATGCGTCGCCCCATGCACCGCTTGTAATTGCTTAATTGAGACGTGCGTGTAGATCTCTGTCGTTTGCAAGTTACTGTGCCCGAGCATGGCTTGTAAGTAGCGCACATCGGCGCCATTTTCGAGCATATGCGTGGCCATGGCATGGCGCAATAAGTGACAAGAGCCGGTTAAGGTAATGTTTGCTTTAGTGAGGTATTTTTTGACGCAATCGCCGAGCTTGGTGTCGCGATATTGGTTACCGCGATTATTGAGGAATACGGTTTGTTCGTTTAAATTCCTTATCAAGCCTTAGTCGCGATTCTTGCAGGTAGGTTTGCAGCCATTTCGTCGCGCGTTCGCCCAAGGGTAACAGGCGGTCTTTGTTGCCTTTGCCTTTTCTGATCATCACCGTATTCGTGCTTACGTTAATGTCTTCCATCGATAACTGACAACACTCTTTTCTGCGCATCCCCGTGCTGTACAGCACTTCTAATATGGCGCGGTCACGCAAGCCGTGAATGTCATCAATGTTGGGCTGTTGTAATACGCGCTCGATGTCGGCTTCACTTAAGACACTTGGCAATCTTACCGCGTCTTTGGGCAGCTCAATGTCGGCCGCTGGGTTAAACAGGATGTGGTTTTCTTTGCTCAGCCAGCTAAAGAAGTGCTTTACCCCGCTTAGGTAACGTCCTTGTGTGCTGGCTTGCAATGGCTCGCCGTTGGCTTGCATCGCATAATGCAGATAACGCTGGTAGCGTTTGATGTCATTTTTGCCAACATCTTGCGGGGAATCTAGTTCATTATTGTCACACCATGCAATGAACTTTCGCAGCATATTTTCACGCCGAATAATAGTGGTGTCGGCGTATTTTTTGACCGTGATGGCTTGTAAGTACCGTTGCAGATGCGGGTAAAAGGGGGTGTGCTCAATCGGAAGTTTGGCGTTGTGGTGAGCTTTGTTTTTAGTGAATGATTGAACGTCCATATTTTTATCCTTGTAATGCATTTTCATGTTCCACCAGACTACTTTCAACTAAAGCCACGCCATTCAATGGATTGAGCACATTGACTTGCTCTGACTTCGTCCTAACTTGGCCCTGACTTGGGGCTAACTTAGTGTCGTTTTGCCCTGACTTTTGCCGATCGTACTGTCGCGAGTTGAGTGTATTAATGTCGATTAAGCCCATTAATTGTGCACTGTCATTGTCCTTGCCGTCGAATAAGAGTTCATATACTAGATGCGAGCCTCGACCGCCTTTGTGTACCAGCAGGTATTCCAAGTCTGTTAAGCGAGTACAATGTATTTTTAGCTGGCCATCACTCCAACCCGTGAACTGGCGAATGTCTCGGCGGCTAAAACGATAATCTTTTTGCGCTATCGCTTGATTGTCGCAGTCTCTTTGCACCATTGTCTGGATGAGACCTAAGAGCTTTCGCGTTTGCGCAGGCAGTTCGTCCAACGTGCGACCGAGCACCTCATGTGCCAAGCGATTGGCCGTGTCGATGTCGCTCACATGCACTTCCACATAGTCAATGACATTGCCGTTGTGTTTGACCGATTTCGTTGGCCGTTGGTATTGATGCAGCAAGGCAATGCTGTCAATCAGGGTCAGGTATTTTTCATGGTCGCGGCGGGTGCGAGTTTTATCATCCAAGAAGGTGAGTTTATCGGCATAAGGATTCACCACCGCCAGCGGTCGAAGCAGTTGCTGAGCGTGTTGATGCAATTGCGTTAAGGTTTCTTTTTGTAAACTCGCTTGCAAGCCTGCCAGTGTCCTTTTTTGTCGCTGGGCAGCATGTATGCGTTTTGTTTGCTCTCGCGATTCGTTCACCGTGAGCACCACGCAGCGGTTCATCAGTTCCTCGTCAATGTCAATCGCGGTAGTGGTCATCAAGAGCATTACCGGGCCTTCTACGGTGTATTCTTTAGTGACAAGCTCGCCGGTATCATTATCCTTTCCCGTACTGGCAATGGTGACTTGCCCGTCACTTTGCAATAATTTCAGCGCATAGCTGGCATTACTGGCGCCTTCTTCCTCGGCGATGGCCAAGACTTTGTGCTTTAAATTCGTTTGCCCCATGTAAAACAAGGATTGGCCTGTCATCGCTGAGTACTGCACGCATTCACTCTCTGGCATTAAACTGAGCACCGCGTCCATCAGCGCCGATTTGCCCGCCGCACTGGTACTTTGAATGATGATGGCCAAGGGCCTAGCCAATTTGCGCGAAGTCGCCGCCAGATAACCCACCAAGGCATTGGTGTCCTCTCCGACCATGCCGCACGCGCCGATGTCCGCTACAATGCGAGTCAGCAACTCAGGGGAGCGCAGTAATTCAAGCGCGGCATTTTCGTCCTCAGCGCTCATCGGTGCAGGGGCATTATAGCTGTCTTTTTCCTCCAACATTTGGCTTTGCAGCGCTTCACACTGCATCAAGACCTGTCCCACATCTTGCTTGATAATATTTTCCGCAAGGCCCAACTCAATCGCCGCGTTTTTGATAAACAACTGACGCACTTTGGCTGCGTACAAGTCCAAGGTATCCACATGCAACAAGCCGCACTCATCTTTCACGAGCAGGTTCACTTTTAAGCTTTCTAGCGTCTTGTTTTTAGCTAAACCCCGCACCCGATAAGCGCGATTACCAAAGGTAAAATGGTGTTCGTTATTTGAGGGATTAGCGACTAAAGAAGACGCTATCACTGGATCAGTTTTCGATTGATCACCTTGCTCAGAATGGGATGATTTTTCTGTCTCGTTTGGCGTCTGTTTTTCATGCGTGCGATCGTGCTCATTGGCGATCATGTTGTTGAGTATTTGTGCTCGCTCAGGCGGCTCGCCGCTGCCAAGATAGGTCGCCTGTTGAATCACTAATCCAAGACTTTTGTGTGCCGGTTGCACTTGCAAGGCGTAGCTATTGGCGTCCATGTTTTTGGGGAAGGTGATGCGATAACAGGCGAAGGTTTCTTGTAGTTTTTCGGCTAATTTTTTAGCCGCTTTGTTGCCACTATCGTCGTTATCATAGGCGATTAAGATACGTTTCACGCCTGCGCGTTTGAACACATCAAGATGCTCGTCGGTAAACCCCTGCGTGCCGTAACTGGCAGTGACATTTCGGTAGCCATTCACCCAGAAGGTCATCGCATCAATCAGCGCTTCACATAGGATGATTTCAGACTGATTGTGCAAGCCTTGTGTATTCCAAACGCCTTGATGTGGCCCGGGTAAATACAAGTGCTGCGGAATGGTTTTTTTAAGCTGATTGCCTAAGGTTTTACGCCCGTAAACTTCTGTGATGATGCCATGCTCGTTTATCACCGGCACAACCAGCGAGCCGTTAAAATGCTCATGGCCAGTCTCGCGTAAGATCCCGATAGTTTGAAGTTGGGTGCGAACGGTTTCGCCTGATGTCGTCTTGCGTTTGGGCAGGAGATTACCCAGCGTTTTATTGGCATAACCCAGCGTAAAGGTTTTGATGAGTTCGGGATGATTGAGGCCTCGGCTTTCAAGATAATCAAGCGCTGTTTGTGACTGCAATAAAGTCTCATGGTAGTAGTGGATGACCTCGGTCAATGTGGTTTGGGCTTCTTTACTTAAGACGTTGGCGGCTAAAAGGGAAGTCGATAACGTTTGTGAGTGTTGACTGTCAGATGATGGGGGATCTGACAATGGCTGATTTGGCAGATGAAGGTTATCTGTTGCGGGTAGCTCACCTAATATGCTCAGCAAACTATCGCACGCTTCCCTAAAACCAAGCTTGTCGGTTTTCATCACCCAGTCAATCACGCTGCCACCCGTGCCGCAGCCAAAGCAATGGAACAGGTTCGTTTTGGGGCTGATGATGCACGACGGTGTCTTCTCGTCGTGGAAGGGACATAGCACCACGTTATCTTTGCCTTGTGTCTGAATGGCATAGCCTTGGCGCGCGACAACATCGAGCAATGACACCTCTTGTTTTAACCGCTGTATTGTCTCATCTGCCAGTCGTGCCATGCGTATATTCTCCAAAACCTTGTCAATACCTTTTAGAGTAAAATAACTCTGTTGCAGAGTACTCTATATTAGAGTAATATCAAACGCAACTAAAAAACACGAGGTATACTTATGGCGTCTTATTCCGTTTTACAGGATCGCCCTATGTCACCAAACGATAGCGTCTTTTATCAACAGCTCGGTAAACGCATGGCTACCTTGCGTAAAGCCAAAGGGCTTACCCAAACCGCCTTAGCTGAGCAGTTAGGTATTTCCCAACAAACCATGGCGCATTATGAGAACGGCCGTTTGCGCATTGCTTTATCCATGCTCCCGCATTTAGGCCATGCATTAGATTGCACCGTTCATGATTTGTTGGACGACACACAAGCACGTGATACACCGCGTAAACGCGGCCCAATATCCAAACTGCATCAGCAGATTGAACAGGTGCATACCTTACCAAGAGCCAAGCAAAAATTTGTGTCTGACATGCTCGATACCGTCATTCAGGGCAATGTATAAGCGGCTAAATAAAGAAGTTAGCCAAAGAGATAAACACGAGGAGTTCACCATGCAATTAGCCAAACAAGACGCCCTTAATTCCATTAATCAATTACCCGACAATGTAGACATGGAAGAGATAATGTATCGTTTGTATGTGCTTGATAAAGTACGCAAAGGGCAAGCGGCCGTTGAGCGCGGCGACACGCTAACGAGCGAAGAAGTGCAGCGAGAAATGGACAAGTGGTAAATTGGACTCAGCCAGCGTTGGCTGACTTAAAGCATATTCACGATTTTATTGCGCTTGATTCCAAACACTACGCCAAAAAGGTCGCACAAGAGATTAAAGACAAGACCGATATCTTAAATACACTGCCCAATGTGGGTAAAATGGTGCCCGAAGTTAACAGGCCAGAAGTGCAAGAGCTGCACGTCTATTCTTATCGCATTATGTACGAAGTCACCGCACACCATTGCTATGTGCTAACAGTGGTTCATACCCGTCGAGACTTTGTCGCTGAGGACTTACCCACGCGTTAATACAACGGCGACTAAGTAAAAAAAACGGCGGCTAAAAAAATAAGCATAGGCCGTTAAAAAAACATCTTACGCTCATCGCTCGCATGGGCTAGCCAACTGCATCGCCATTATAAAGAGAAGTCAAACACACCGTACATTTCATACTGCTAAGCGCACCCGCTTTAAGCTATGCCATATAAAGGATTGCGCTTCTTTGGGTGCTGTGTCAAAAAGCAAAAAACAGCACGGGCACCCACGCAAAGCCAGTAAGGGCGTGCTTTTCATTAGCAAGGGCACCTTGCGTTATGTGTGACAATAAATCCTGCAAAAAAGCGGGCACCGATGTCATCAATTCCCGCCACCTATCATGACCAAATTGGTCGATATTCCGTTGCTCGTTTTATCACTGCACCAGATACGCAAGCAGTGCGCCTGCGGCAATCACAACAAGCGAAATCGCGACCACTTGCAGCCATTCTCGGCGCTCTTCTTGTTGCATCTCAGTGCGTTGTGCTTGCCATGTTTTAATTTTCATTCTTCTTACTCCAATTTAAAGCATGCGTTTCAAAGGTAGATTTTTGAATCTTTCCTTTTTAACTAATCTTTTTCAAAAGCAACATTAAAACTTTGCAGAAGTTCTTCAATCTGATTGCTTTTTTCAAATTGCAAATGAACACTAGTGCCATCTAAAATTTGATCTACAACTTTTTTTGCATCACTTATTGAATAATCAAGCTCTTTTCTAAGAAACTTATTGAATTTCACCTTATTGAATCCTGATCTCCAACCAACTATAACTACTCTCATTATTCATAAACCTTTATTCTAATCGGGATGGGTTTTTTGCTAGGATTGGCGCCAGTATTTCTTGTTCCTCCTTGTATAACGACATGGCCTACTGCGTATTCTTTACCAATTTTCCTCCCTGCATCCTTTACCCCAGCTAATCCAAGTGAACTTGCGCCTGGCCCATCAATATGTGCACCTCCCTCTCCACCTATAGTTAACGTTTCTCCGTCTACAGCAACATCACCGATAATTGTAACATCCCCCTTTTCTGTACCCACAGTAATCTCAACAACACCAGAACCATCATCGTCAATTCTAACCCCTTTTTCTTCTGTAGATTCATTGAGAACAACGTTACTATTTCTACCAGTTCGCACACTGTTTCTGCCGCTTTCCGAGTTTCCAGTTACGATCGGAAATGTTGTATTTGGCTGGCCTAACGTGGAACTAGGAGGCGGTGGCGGAGGCGGTGGAGGGATTATCGGTATTGCTTGTAACCCATCAGGATCAGTGTACTTATAAGGGTTATTGTATGCGTAGTTATAACGGTTAAAGCCTTGAACACTACCCCGACCAATGTGCCCCAACGCATCAACCGGATCATTTGAGTAAAACCGCCCAATCACTGGATCATAGTATCGTGCCTGCATATAACTTAACCCAATACTAGTATCAAACTTATGACCTGTATAGCCCACATCATCATTTTCGCCTTGAATACTGCTACCAAATGGGGTGGTATGTTGTGTTGCACTTGTCAATGCAGGGATATGACCGTCTTTTGCGATAAGTCGATTACCCAAATAAATATAGTTAATATCGCCGTCACTAGTTTCTCTGAATAGCAATTGGCCATTTGCACTATAGCTACTATAGCTTGCGCCTTTGCCCGATTGTACTTCTTTTACTCGTCTGTTGTAGCCATCGTAAAGGTAGGTGTTACCGTTTGCTGATGTCACTTGATTGGCAAGGTTATAACTCATTTGGACATGACTATTATTAGTCACATTTCCTCTTAAGTCATAACTAAATAAGGGATAACTTTTTGCCAATGGCCCTTGGCTTGCCACGCTTGTTAAACGATTAGTGTTGTAATCATAGGTATAATCTAGGGTGCGCCCTTTGGTTTCGTAATAGGTAATGTTACCTAGTGCATCATACTCAAGGTAGCTGCTGCCTATATTAGCTCCGCCAGTGGTACTTTTTAGTCTATCAAGGCCATCATATTCAATTGAGGTAATATTAAAGCTAGGATTCACGTTATCAATAATCGAAGTCACATTGGCGTTATTATCAAAATCATAAGACATATAATTGATATTGGTGCTTCCACGTCTATCTCGAATTGAGCTTGGCAACAAACTATCATTATCAAAGGTTGTTTGATGCGTTACCCCATTGCCATAGGTGAAACTGGCAAGCATCCCATTAGGGTGATACGCCACATTACTGGCATAACTCCCCACGCGCGTCGGCTCACCAAAGTTATTTGGTGCATAAGTAACATTGGTGCCATCCGGATACACTAACGCGTTAATCGCTTTATTTGGATGATAATCGTATTGGTAAGTAATTGCCCCAGGTCTGCCACTAATGACAAGTGATTCGCTTTCTAATAAGTTTTGATTGTTATACGTATAGGTGTGGGCAACATTCCCAGCATTTAGTGTACGCAGATTCCCATTGTTATCCAAAATACGCGTCACGTCAGGGGTATTATCTGAATAGTCAGCAATATATAGCTCCCCAACATTGTCGTAAGTAAATTCAATCACCGAATTACTGGGTTTGCTGGTTAAGCAGCTTAAATTACTTGCACTGCGATTTGTGATATCAGATGCTTGCCATAACACATCGCCCATTTGGTTTGATTTAAAAGCCGTCACCCCAACATCGTCTCGCACCACTAAACAAAGATTATTGGCATTATCATAGACACGATGCTCTGTTTGAGACACCGTTGCCCCTGATTTACCTGGGCCAGATTGCTTGATGGACAATACATTCCCAAACACATCAATATCCAGTGCCGTTGTCACACTCTCTGGCGACGCAATCAAAGTCGCCGTATTAAACGAGGGTGTACCAAAAGCTTGGAAGGTAGTGGTCGTGACATTGCCAAGTGGGTCGGTTTTGGTCATGCTATCGCCCTGCCAAGTTTGCACCGTGCTGCCTAAACCTGATTGCGTAATGCGCGTAACTTGACCTAGGCTGTCGTAAGAAGTGCTTGTGCCTTTTGCGATAGAAGCACTGTTGCTAATGTGCGAGGCAAAAGTTTGTTGATTACGCCAGTTATATCTAAAGTTTTGGTAACGTGCGTTACTACCATCTCGTAATTCACGTCGTGTTAAACGATAAAAATCATCGTAGGTTTCTATCGTTTGCAAACCAACAGGGCCAGAACAATTCTGCGTGAGTAAATTAACCTGACACTGTGTCATGGTTCTAACACGATTATTGCCCACATCCGACCAAGCAAATCTTAAGTCATACCATGACTCACCAAATGTACTATCGTTGGCATAGTCTACAACCGTGATATTGCCCATATTGTCATAACGATAATTGGTAGCCACATTATTAAAATCAGTTGTACGAGTTACCCAACCATTATTATCCACTTCTTTGGTCAGTTGCATTAGGCCTGTGGTGTAGCGATTATTAACTTGTACTTGCCTTGCATGTCCGCGGTGGTAGTTGTTAAATCTAACCACGCGTTTTTGATTTGTATTACTATTGCTGGCCGCAAATAAGCTGACTTGCTGAACGTTGCCATCGCCATGATAGCTGTCAAAGGTTTTGCGCGAAACACCAAACCAACTTTCATTTCGTGGTAACCATGGATATGCACTATTACCGGTGTAATACGTCGTATCTTTTAACATTCGATAGGCATTGGCTTGCTCACCCACTTCAATCGTTGTAGGGATATTTAAAACCCAATTTTGAGTATCGTGAGTGTAGCCTAATCGAATAAAGCGCTCATCAATAGGGCCTTGTTCATGAATAAGCGTAGGAATATCATATAAATTGTACCCGTCGAATGATTGGGTAAAATCGTCGCCTGCACGGGTTGTAACCACGGTATCTTTTAATTGAGTTTGTATGGCACCAAAGCCTAACTCAAATTGTGTGGAATTATTATACCAAGCGGGTGAGCTAAGCACCCAAGAAGCTTGCACGCTCAAATAGCGACCAGAAAAACCATACTTATTAACCTGTGCAGTAGGCTTATACCGATACGCAACTTGTTCTTTTAAAGCTTTGTTTGAGGTAAACGTTGCAGTGTATTTTTGATTGCCATTTGTTGGCCCCCAGCGCCTATCAAACAGTTGCATGTTAAGGCTACCGTCTGGATTTTCAATAAGCGTGCCTTTAAGGTGTTTAAATTGATCACCGCTTTGCAATTGCGGCAATGGTGGATTGGCATAGCCGAAAAATCGCATGGTCTCATGGGCATCATTGGTTGGCGAATTATAAAAATAGCCTTTGTTACTAGAATAGTAATACTGCCAATCGTAGGTCGTACTGTCGCTGAAGATTAAGCGTTTTGTGTTTAGCGCCCACACATGTGAATTAATTGGAATGCCATAGCTTTGCCCATAGCCACCTTGACCATATGGATTAAAGTTTTGTACTTTTGGTACCTCCGCGGTGTTAATACAGCGCTCTATCACATCAAATTCACCCCTAATGCCGTTTGGGTGCGTAATATGAATAAGCTGCCCTGAGCCAAACACTTGACAGGCATCTGGCACCGCAGGATTAATCTGACTATGCTTGCCCGCCAACGTCCACAAATTTTGTCCACTAATACGGGGGTATTCAAACGTCCACTGACGATTATCGGGCTGCACAACTCCGGTCAACATCGCGGCGTTGTTTTTACCTATATTTTGATATTGATACACCCACGTGCGGTTATTCGCCCTAACGCTTTGTAAGACACCTGTTGGTGATGAACCGTAATTAAGGGTGATTTCACGACCATCAGATGCGTGTATGCGCGTTAACCTGCCATGATTGTTATATTCATAGTCTACTGAGTTACCAAAACGGTCTGTGATATTAGTGACCATTAAAAAGGCATGGATGCGTTGCATTCTTGTTTCTGGTTTTTGTGGTGGCTCATAAAAAGGCCTGATACTTAAATCAGGTGGCCCTTGATCAGGTAATTGACATTCAAAAATCTGGATACAATCCACTTGCATCGTAGCAAGATGGTGGTCACGTAAACTGACGACTTCTTTTACCTGAGTAAATGAATATTGCGTGCCATCTTCGGTGGTAATTAAAAACCCTTCATTGTTACCTGCGTGCTGACTAGCTGGTATACAATCAATACGCCAATTTTTATTATTGCTTTTACCTTGTTTAGATGTGATTTGGGTTGAGCCTTTGCTAGGAATAGAAATAGTATCCCCATTCCAGTAATCCCACTTGCCAGCCTCATATAGAGTATCCAGCCTATCTCCAAGGTATGTAAAATAACTAGGATTACTGTTTAGGCTAGCTGAGCAGGCTTGTCCACGCTCCCAATAAGGAAGGTTTCCTATTCTTTGAATGTTAGAGTGCGCCGGGCGCAAAAATGTAGAGCGCACGTGTGGAATGTTTAAACTCCAATTTCCTAACTCACGCGTGGATTTATACCAGCTATCAGGGTCGCCCATCGTGCGTTGTATCATCACATCTAACGCAAAGTTACCCGGTATAGAGACATCTGTTTGGGTAAAACTCACCGTACCTGAGGCCGGGTCAATGGTGTCGCCCAGCAAACCTGTTGTAAGCGTTGCAACATCAGTTTGCACATTGTTCATCTCACCATAATTATACCCATAGGTTTGTGGTGGAACATAAATATCTTGTGCAGATAACGATAGACTAGCAAAAGTAATGCTCGCCGCGATAACACATTTTAGTTTAAGTCTTCCTTGACGGTTCATTGCTTATCTCCTTGTTCATTTGTTTGTGCAACGGGTGAGCCTAGCAAGTCAGTATGCAAATAAACAACGCTGCGCTGGCTAGGTGGGACAATAGGACTGTTACCATTGTGAGAGCTAACCGTTACCGTGAAGTTTTCCGTTGCACTTGCACTGCCGTCAGACACTGTAACCGCAACATTTGCCATACCGGTACGATTAGCGGCCGGTGTTAGGCTCAATGTGCGATTGGATGCCATACCAAACACAGTGATGTTGTTCGTTGGTAACAGCGTCTGGTTGCTAGACACAACACTAACCGTTAGTTGAGATAATGAGGTGTCAGCATCATCAACACTAAAGGCCAACACATGGTTCACCATATTGCGCTCAATATTTTGGTTGACGATATCAGAAATGGTGGGCGGCTTAGCCAGACTAACAACGACTGTTTTTGCTGGGCCATATTGGCATGTTGGACCGCCAAATGGGTCTTTTGTGGGAGGAGCACCAAAAGGCCCACCACCGGCGCTACCGCCAGTGCACAAGGCTAATCGAAATGTATAAGAGCCCTCGGGGCGGTTGAAACTAACAGGGCTCCCATTTGCGCCATTTAACGCCGTTTGAAAGCCAACACCAGAAAATGATTCTTGTAACACAATCCCCGGATTGCTTTCTGTCCAAGACACCACAAATGCGCCATCATTATCAGACACTGGTACCGAAAGACTGACTCCAAAGTCGCTTGCTGGTGGTGGCAAAATATTGGCATAGCTTTGGAAGCTTACCGCTGCGATACTAGCGAATAAAACGGGTATCCTAAGAGCACATTTAAATTTATCAAACGCACTAAATGACTTGATTTCAACGTCTTCCATAACAAAAATTCCTTTTAATAGTTAAGAGCTTAGCCTAGACTTCGATACGTTTAGTGTCAACATAGAAGCATTCGCGTTTAAGTTGAACAAAGCTGATATTAGTACAAACAAGAAAAATTACTGTTATACGCAAACACTACGCAAGGTCAGTTATGGTGGGAGTTATCTTGCTTATCTTAAAACTAATCACGCCGTAATTGCTCGAAGAAACTTGATTGCTTACTATAATTAAAACGAGGCAAAACCACTAAAACGAGAAAACCTAGCTCACTTTTTTGCCGAGGCATTTCCTAAAGCCTTGCCCAACATTTTAAAATATTGTGCAAAGTGCATGTTTATCAATTCACGTTCATGCTCCATCGGATATATACCTGATTTAGCCTCTGCAGATTGCTTTGTTCCTTGTACCAAGAATGAATTACTGATTGGGTGGTCTTGAATAAACGCTTCAAATGCTCGCGCGCATAGCTCTTGTGGGCGTGAATAATAAAAGCCCTTCATTGATTTGTCTGCAGCAGCGCTTTTTATAAATAGTATCGAAGGCGTATTGCTGCCTATGGTAACAAAAAAACATGCTGGTAGCATTTTTCTAAAAGCTGATTAAGCGGATGAGCAATTACGGTGTGATTATTTAGCCATAGCTCAGATGCGAAATTGTGAGCTTGGCTATTGTGAATAAACCGACTTGCTATGTAATGATCAAAGGCATGAAACCACTCGTGAGCTAATGCGCCACCACCGGCGTTTTTGGCCAAGGCGAGTTGACGTTTTGCACTATTATAATGAGCCTGAGAATGTTTGTTCCCTCCTTTACCAAATGCCAACGACAAGGTGCCATTTAACGATAAGACGTTTTTAGGCACACTTAAAATATCCATTAAATCGCTAAGGGCATCAAAAAACAGATTCGCTGCTAGCTGTTGTTCGTCTTTGCTGACCCAGCGCCCTATTTCTATTGCTTTGAACCCAAATATTTTAACTATATCGCCAAAGCTTACATCAGCTCCCGCACGGTGATGTTGACCATTCCTGTAGAAGCCTTTTTGTAGTCTAGTCATTAAAAAAGATGTAAATTACCGTTAACTGCTTTACCGTTTATACTGATTTTGTTGATTTAGGCTTACTAAATAGTCCCGCTACAACACAAATAGCCAGCCCAAGATACAACACTGACATAAACCAGTAAGGATGTCGGCTATAAAAACTTCCTTTTATATCGGACGAATAAGGAACATCACTCAAATACCCAGCGGCCTGTGCAAAGGCTGATTGGAATAAAACCTCACCGGTAGGTGACACAATTATTGATGGACCATTATTACTAGCATGAACTAAGGGTAAACGAGTTTCGACCGCTCGCAGACTCGACGCTAGTATGTGCTGAAATGGTTGGTGACTTGACCCAAACCAGCCATCGTTAGACATTGCCACCAGCACTAGGCCTTTATCGATTGTTTGTGCAGCTTTTGAATTAACGCTTTGGGCAACAAATGCTGAAAAGGTAGTTTCATAGCAAATTAGTGGAATAAACCCTACTTTTGAATGCTCAAATACAATCCGTTGGTCACCTTTGTTTAATGCCGAAGTGAATTCACCGAATAAAGGTGAAAACAAGTTATTACCTAGCTTTGTATCAACAAATTCTGGCAAGTACTCACCAAAGGGAATGAGCTTAATTTTTTGGTAGGTACTTTGATGCGTGCCGCTTTGACGAATAAATGCAGCTGAATTAAAACGAAAGGTGCCATCAGCACTGTTCTTGGTTTCAAAGTCTTGAAATATAAGGTCCGTCCCCGCTGCTTTGATATTTCGCAAATAAGCCGATTTCACCGGCTCAGAATCAAAAAAATATTTTTGCTGAGCCTCTGGCCAAATCACAATATCCGCGCCTGATGCTCCTAATCTATGGGTCATTTCCATCTCTGGAGGGTAGCTTTTTGCATACGCATTATATGTAATATTGCCAGCTAGGCTTGGCTGTTCATTGGGCTGAACTAATCCCACTTTTAGCGTATCAAAGTCAGCTAATTTGGCATTCCAAGATTGCAAGCTAATGGTGCCATAGCCTATCCATATACCAATTAATAAAGCTGAAACTAAGCTCCCAACATAGTTATTCGATAACTTAAAAGAACGCAAAGAACCCAAACGGCCAAAGATAACAACATTAGTTCGTAAACTAACTAGTAATTTAAAAATTGTGATATTTGACAAAGCAATCACAAACGTTAAGCCCAAACTACCGGTGTATTCTATGGCTTGTAGCGCTGTCAAAAAAGACACTTGAGTATCAGCTAAAGGCATGTCAAATAACAAAGGATACGCCGCTGTAAAAGCAGTTAGTATTGTTGGAAATAAAATCAAATCCGAAATGTTTGTTCGACGAGATAAATAAACAAATAACAAAAGGCTAAACACAAGCAAGTGTGCTGCATACACCCAATAGACAAGCGCCATAAGTATGCTGGGCATATGAGCGAAACCTTTCGAAAGGATAATAAAATCGACTATCCAATATTTACCTGTGACCGTAGCCAAAAGGCTTGCGACAAGACAATATAAATAAATGTTGCGGTAATTATTATTTATTATTGCAAAAAACATCGGGACAAACGCAAACCATGAAAGTGAATAAAAACGCGTGTCCAAAAATGGTAGGGAAAAACACAGGCCGAATATTAGACTCAGTAATAAAGGATTCATTGCTGGCTATCATCCAAAGCAGTGGCTTTTTGTGCCTGCGCTTTTAAGACTTTGAATCGATATGCTTCTAACAGTGTTTGTAATTGAGATTCACGCTCAGCATCACTTAGTACTGCATTATCTAGTATTGCCCGTCTTTGCTCAAAGTATGTCGTTTGCAAATTAGCTTCATGAAATAAAGCATTACGAATATCCACGCTAAACATTTGTGTCTGTAAATCACGCTCCTGCGCGCGTCGTTGATTTTGTTGCTCAAGCTTTGTTAAGGATAAATCCTGAAATGTGTTATCTAGCTTGTGCATCGCTTGATCATAGCGATAGTAATTATAAATAAGCTGGTAGGTGCTATTGGCTTGTTCAGCAGGAAAGCTTTTAGATAACAAAAACGCTAGTCGCGTAAATTGCCTAGCTGGATTATCTGCAGTCAATATAGATACGAGGCTCTCAACACCGGCTAGATTAATTGAGCGAGGGTCAACACTACCATTAGCCAAAAATCTGATACCTTGTAATTCACCTTCGATGCTGTGAAACGCAAGCTCAAAGGGTTCGTTCCCTATTAAAATGGGGTGGGCCTTGTTCAGCCCAATAGGTTGTTGCCATATTTGCTGCGAATTAGTAAATGGCTTAGTGTATTGAAAGATGTTTTGCCGAGTATGTAAATGTAATGCCACTAGAATACTTAACACCACTAACAGCCCCATGGTGTTACTATGCTTAAATGAACCGCGCACTATATTTCACCTACCGAAATTTATAACCAGACCTTTAATAAGCACCATCAAGTCCAAAATATTTCATTTTTTCAATTTCAGCTTGGCTAAATTGCTCAGACAACAACTGCTGTATTTGGCTCTCTTTTTCTTCTTGGCTAATCTGTGCATTTAAAATTGCTTGCTTAGACACATCAAAGGTCCCAAACCGCGCATCCCAATTTTCTATATTTAAGGCATCTTTTATTTGTTTATTTTGCAATGCTTGTTGAGCTTCAGCTAATTGCTCTGGGTTGATATTAGGGTTCAAACTAAGCTTCATGCTGTCAAACATAAACTGAGCAGAGGCATCAGAGACTCTAAATAAATCTTGCGCAACATTATCCCCTAAATATAAGGCTCTAAGTGCTTGCAACTCTTCGTATAAACGTTCGTTATCTTCTATGTTGTCAATGGTATCCATTGACGCTTCAACGGCCGCTTCTTGCGTGCGACTAAATCTTTCTTTTGCACCTAAAAATTGATAGTAGTCTTCAACTAATTTGGCCGTCTGCTCGCCTGTAATACCGGGCAACGCTGCCATAATTAAGGCTTTTAAAGCGGCTAGCGATTCACTATCTAATTGCGAATGCATCCTCTCTAGTGCTTCATCAAGGGCAATCATTGCTTCATGATCTAAAATCAAATTGCCGTCTTCATCTACTTTTACAACTTGCAAGGCGTTGTATACCGACTCGGCTGTAAAAGGCAGTGTCACTGATTCGTTAGTATTTGCCACAATTTCGTTCGCCTCATCGCTTTGAAGTGACCAGTTTTGAGCAATGTTACTGATAGTTGCTTCACTATCATCGCTGGTTTGGACTTGTGAGTCATTTATGATGGATGCGTTAAAACCACCGCTTTGGTATAGTTGATATATCCGATAAGCGAACACCATAATCACAATGATGGTCAATACGAGTGCGAAGCGTTTTTTGTTAGACATAAGGTAAAATCATTCCCTTGGGATTACACTATAAAATCGTTTGCTTATAATATGACAAAACCAATTTAACGATACATTCGTTAAACTGGCAATGTCGTTTTTGTGACTAAGATTTAGTAATTACATGTATCTCTGTAGTCAGAAATGCCAGAGTTAGCTTCATGGTTAGGCCCACACAAAAACTGCTGATAACGGCGGTCTTTGTCTAAGAAACGTTTCATCCACGATACACCGTATGTTGCCAAAACCGCATTATCACGACCAGACCCGCCATTTGCACAACTGTGATCACCATTATTTAACTCAAGTAGTGCTTTATCAACAGTACTAGGGATACGGTTGTAAAAAGGACTTGCATGAATACCTACTGGTGCAACAAGATCATTTTCACAGGCCATAATCATCGTTGGGACTCTGATTTGATTATAAGGATTAGATCCTAATGTCCAAGGTGCCATTGGTACACTTGCACTTAATCGGTTGCGCGATGCACTTTGTAAGGCACCGCCACCACCCATAGAATGTCCCATGGTAGCTAGGCGATTTTCATCTATACGATTAAACAAACGACTATTGCGATTGTTGCCTTGGTCAATCAAATACGATAAAGCACTGTCTAACTGACGGCCGCGACTAACAGGTTGATCAAATCTAGAATTTGTATCAATGGTAATAACAACAAAGCCGTTTGAAGCAAGGACAGGGCCCCACCACGCAATCGCACTTTGTGGCGCAGTAAAACCAGGAGAAATTGCAATTGTCGCTAACTCACCTGATAGATTAGAAGGATAGTAGACAGTGCCGCCACCAAAGCCACTAACACGCGAGCTAACCGACGTAGTTGCCACCGCATACGGACCACGTTGCGAGCTAACAGAGCTTAGACTCGGATTGCCGCCATTTTCATAGCCACAATTAAATTGGCAAGTATCTGGGAAGGGTAAACCATCATCGCCACCACTGCCGCCACCGCCGGCAAATGCTGCGGTTGATGCAAATAACGTTAATGCCGTTAGTAAGGATTTTCCAATGCTGTTCATTTTCATCTGTTGCTTCCTATCATCTGTTCGTTTATGTGATAAATTTGCGCGCATTTTGTGTGTTTTTTAATCAGCACGTGAGGTAAGCGTAATAGATGGTAAGACCTCTGTAAACAAATATTTTACAAAAAATTTACACGTGTACGCTGAAATCATACAGGACGTGACTTGTAGCAAAAATACAGTTTAGACCAGTTGTAAGTACTTGTTATGCTTTAGTATATAAAACTTTGAAGTTTTTCGGAATGAGTTTCGAGCTTTGCAAAAAAAGAACAACGCGAAGCATGATGTAGTCTTTTGTAATATTTTTGTAAATTTTGGAACTATGTTAGTTGGTACACACTAACACTTTATTAGAGCGTTAGGAAATTAGCTGTCGCATACGATCTTGAAGTACTTCTACTAGTAAATCAGGCTGAAATTTCGAGATAAACTTATTACATCCTACCTTTTCAACCATAGCTTCGTTAAAACTGCCGCTTAATGATGTATTTAACGCGATATAAAAATCGCTCATCCTTTCATCAGCTCTCACTTCTGCCGTTAAGCGATAACCATCCATTTTGGGCATTTCAGCATCGGTAAACATCATCAAAAACTCTTCTTTAATGTCTTTGCCTTCATCTGCAATGCCTTTTAAAAATTGCAAAGCATCATAGCCGTTTTGATGCTCAACAATCTCGACACCTAACTGCGACACGGTTTGTCTTATTTGCCAACGAGCGGTAGATGAATCGTCTACCACCACTATTTTGCGACCAATAAGTTGCTGTTTGATATTTTCATCCAATACATCCTCAGATATGCTGGTATCGTAATGAATAATTTCTGACAGTACTTTTTCCACATCGATAATCTCAACTAACTGGCTTTCACCAGCACTTTCGTGGCGAGTAATAGCGGTTAAATAGTTATCTTTTCCGCTAGTTGCAGGTGGTGGCTGAATATCCGACCACGAAGTGTTTACAATATTCATGATTTGGCCAATGAGAAAGCCCTGAACGCTTCTATTGTACTCAGTAATAATTACGTTTTGTGGTTCGTAATTTTGTGCGTTGCCTCGCAGTGAAATGGCGCTGCGTAAATCGATGACTGGTATTGATTTGCCACGATAATTTGTCACGCCTTGTATGAAACCATGAGAGCCTTGGCATAAGATTCATTTTAGGCACAGTAATCACTTCTCTGACTTTAAATACGTTTAGTGCAAAGGTATGTCTAGAGCCTAATTTAAACATTAGTAACTCAAGCCGATTTTCGCCCACCAGTTGGGTTCGTTGATCAATCGACGACATTAGTTTTGACATAATTACTTCACTTTTTCGTTTGGTAACTGTTTATATCGGCCAAATATTGATTTTGTGTAAAAGAAATTTTATCTCGCAAGAGGATGCGCAAAAGAAAGAAAAGTAATAAAGCTTATACAAGGAAAAAGCGCCATAAAGGCGCTTTAAGTGTGTTCCAACAAAATAGTTGAGTGATTATTTTGTTTTTCTAACACGTAGCATTGCAAGACCTAACAACAACATAATGGCAACACTTGGTGCATTGACATCAGTCGGGTTTGAGAATGTAAGGTTAAAGTCCCAGTGACTTGCCTTATCATAAGTATCTTGAACACCTACCCAAGCAGAACCACCGAATACTGACGCATTTTTTGCATTTGCACCGTCACCAAACTGGAAACCAAACAAACCGGTAGAGTTTCCACAATCTGTGCACGTTCTAACATCAAAAGTACGCGTACCTGGAGCATCACCAAAACCGTCAATCGTGACTGATCCTAAAATTTGAGTAAAGAAATCAATATCACCATTACCGATTGCCGCTATAACGTTAGCAATATCCATAGCCGCAGGGTTATATGCAATACCGTTTTCTTTTTTATAGCCATTGGTTTCAGCAAAACCGGTTAAATCAATATCGAATGTTGCTGTTCTACCACTTGTGTTAACTGCAGTACCAGATAAGTTACCAGTGATATTACTTAAATCGGTCATATCGATGGTAAAGAAAGTACCTGTTTGAATGCTGTATGCGGCACCAGCGGTATCTTGCTTACCAAACGTATACAAGCCATGCTGCCCCGTAGCATTGCCTACTTCGTATTGAATAATGGTCGCTTGAGCAGCTGCAGATATAAGCAGTGTGAACAAGGTTATTAGTTTTATCATGTGCTTCATTATGCTTCCTTAAAACACGATTATTATTTAATTTCCGTTTTGCCGAAAATCCATTGTTGTCTGTTAAAAAACGCTATTTACATATTGTGATGTATCTTAGATAACACTCTTTATGTAAGAAAAACTTGTCATTTAATCAACTTTCACCTGATGTTTTGCAATTATTGAGCCACATAAATAAGCTATAAATTACAGTGACTTAACTCTTGTTAAATTAACAGGTGTAAAAAAAGCTGACAATTAATAAGGTGTTTTTGTGTAAAAACCTGTCATAGAATTACTTGTTTGCTATTCTTAAACCATCTAGCGTAAACAGTATGCAATTAAGGCACTATGGACTCACTCACACAAGTCGCTCTAGGCGGCGCAGTTGCTTATGCCGTGATGGGCAATAAAGTTGGCCGAAAGGCGGTGTTATGGGGCGCAATACTTGGCACTTTGCCAGATCTTGACGTTTTAATTCCTTATGGCGGTGCAGTTGAGGATTTCACTTATCACCGCGGATTTAGCCACTCATTATTGGTTCAGTTACTCGTTAGCCCAATAATTGTTTGGTTAATTTTGAAGATTCATCAACAAAGCTCTCAATATAAAGTTCGTTGGTTTTTCCTAGTATATTTGACACTATCAAGTCATGCAATATTAGATGCGTTTACTGTATATGGTACTCAGCTGTTATGGCCTATAACTGAGTATCCGTTTGGTAGCTCTAATTTGTTTATAATTGACCCTTTTTACACGCTACCACTGTTGTTTGGCTTAGCGATTGTACTTTTACCAAAAACTTCCCAAGTGCTATCAGCAAGAGCAAACTATATGGGTTTGCTAGTCAGTACCCTATACGTAATGTGGACATTTGGTGCAAAGCTTTATATTGACCAGAAAGTTGAACTTGCTTTGGAACAAAAGGGTATTACTGCTGGCGCATACATGAGCACTCCAGCCCCATTTAATACCTTGCTTTGGCGTATTGTTATTATGCAGGACAATGCTTATTACGAAGCTTATGCTTCAGTATTCGATAAACCAAAGGATGTCTCGCTTGATTTGTATCCAAGTAATACTCAATTACTGGCAAGTATCGATGATGAATGGGGCGTGCAAAGACTTAAATGGTTCACCAAGGGCCTGTATTCTGTCCGTCAAATAGACGATACCGTCATCATGTCTGATTTACGCATGGGTATTGAGTGTAGCTATGTATTTAGTTTCGAGGTAGGAGAGATCAGCAACTCCCAAATTATTGCTGGTTCATTTGAGCAGATAAATGAGCGACCTGACTTTAGTGGCTTAGGTTTGATATGGCAGCGTATTTGGGACCCATCAGTGTCTCTTGCACCTATTGAAAAAATAGAAAATGGCTGCCTAGGCGAATAGAATGTTAAGACTATTGCAAACAAAGTATAAAACGGCAAAGTTCGATGTTAGTCTTATTCAAACTTTAAGCAATTAACAACGCATGCATCAACATATCAACACTCTCTACTCGCTTGCTAAACGCGACAGCCGGATAATTGCTGGATTGATGTGTGGCACCTCGATGGATGGTTTGGATATTGCATTGTGTGAATGCAGTCATAGTGGGCTCAATACAACATTAAAACTTATACAATTTACCACTATGCCACTGCCAAGCGATTACAAAGAAAAAGTACAACAAGTGTTTGCTCAAAACGTTGGCGATATTCAAGCTCTTACTTTATTGAATCCATGGATTGCGCAAGTACATGCCAGCCTGTTTAATAAGGCTATTGAACAATGGGGAATTCAATCCAGCGACATCGATTTAATTGCCAGTCACGGACAAACTATACACCATAGCCCTAAACATCAGCACCATATTGAGCACTACGGTAATGCCACTTTGCAATTAGGTGACGGTGATCATATCGCGCAACATACCGGCGTGATTACCCTTAGTGACTTCAGACAAAAACATATTGCCGCTGGTGGCGAAGGTGCACCACTGGTCAGTTACGGTGATTATTTATTATTTAATAGCAATAAAGAAAGTAGACTACTGATTAATATTGGCGGGATAGCGAATCTGAGTTACTTGCCTCAGCGTAATGCGCCAAGTACTTGTGACTTACCAAAAATCATGAGCAGTGACATAGGACCTGTAGCAACACACTTATGGACGCTTATGTTGATACATATGCCAATGGTTTAGCTTTTGACAAAGACGCAGTGTTAGCAAAAAGCGGCACTATCAATGAAGATTTTTTACATGCGCTTTTACAGCATCCATTCTTGCCAAAACAGATGCCCAAAACCACGGGGCAAGAAGCGTTTAATTTAGCATTTGTTGAACATGCGAAAGCTCAAGCGGCTTGTCAAAATATTTCATTGGAAGATGCATTGGCGACACTTAATCGATTTAGCGCTTTGTGCATCATTACAGCAGTCAAGGCTTTGCATACCAACAGTACATCACTGAGTATCTACATTAGTGGTGGCGGTATCCATAACCCTCTATTAATAAATACTATTAAAACGGCATTACCCAATATTAAGGTGTTAAGGACCGATGATATAGGTGTTTCAGCCGATGCAAAAGAAGCGATATTATTTGCCTTATTAGCAAATGAATGTGTAGCTGGAACATCGAAAACATTTGCAAATCTTCACTCTCAGATGCCCGCCGTCAGCATGGGCAAGATAAGCTTCCCGGACTAAAACGAGCCTTTATGAAAGAACAGAAATTGCCAAATACACAACTCAGCAATGTTATTTTTGGGTGTAGCGGCTTACGTTTAAGCTCCCAAGAATTGGCTTTGTTTGCGGACATAAAACCATTGGGCTTGATTTTATTTGCACGAAATATTGACTCACCCGAGCAAGTTAAAGACCTTGTGGCGAGCTTTAAAGAATGTACTGATAATCCTGATGCCTTGATATTAATCGATCAAGAAGGTGGCAGAGTATCCCGACTTAATAACAAGTATTGGCGAATCCCTCCTAGCCCTACTGAATTTGCAAAGCTATATCTAACAAGACCTGATGATGCAGCCAAAGCGATATACCTTAACTATCAACTCATCGCATTAGACTTACAGGCCTTAGGCATTAACGTTAATTGTGCACCTATGTTGGATATTCCTCAGTCTAATGCATCAAGTGTTGTGACTGACAGAGCCTTAGGTAGTGAGGTAAAGCAAATTATCGAATTAGGTGAGCAAACACTTTTAGCAATGCAATCTATTGGTGTTGAAGGCGTTATAAAGCATGCTCCTGGCCATGGTCGCGCAACCAGTGATAGTCATTTTGACTTACCCATTGTCGATGCAAGTCTTGAATTCCTGAGCAAACATGATTTTTTACCTTTTAAACATTTTGCCAATCAAAGTATGCTTATGACTGCGCATATTGTTTTTACTGGTATCGATAAAGACAGACCTGCAACACTAAGCCCGATTGTAATTAACGAAGTAATCCGGCAACAGCTTGGTTTTAGTGGTTTAATCATGACTGATGATATCGATATGAAAGCGCTCAGTGGTAGCCCATCAGAAAAAGCACAACAAGCATGGTCAGCAGGGTGTGATGTTGTGCTGCAGTGCAGTGGCGATATGAGCATCATGGAAGATATTGCAAAGGTATGCAAACCTTTAAAAGATACATCATTGAAACGCGCAAAGCGCGCAATGAAAAAGGCAAGTCTAACACCAGCACATCAAATCAAATATGATCAATTGCGAATCAATGAGCAGATCCAAAGCCTACTACGCAATATCCTAAATTAAACTCTATCAATTAGTGTCCAGTTATTTTACACAAACACAACACTCAAAAATTAACCTATTATATATCAATAGGTTAACTATGGCTTAGTTCTTGCTCGAGTGTCAATGTAACACCAAAAACTCACTCTCTTAGGAAACTCAATGAAAAATTATAAAATTTGGCGCGTCTTAGTATCGTGCATAATGCTGTGTAGCTCATACTCACAAGCATCAATTATTATGGCTGGAAATGACTCTGTTGTAGCGCCTAATTCTGGTAGCTGGGCATTCAACAACTACCAACTTCAGCCATTTAGACAAGCAGTTGATAGCGAAGCTAATTTTGGTCCCTCAGGTGTTGTTAAGCAATCGGTCTCTACGGTAAATCTGGGTGCAAATATCACATCAGCTAGTCTCAGTAATGTCGATATATTTGTTGCTAGTTATTGGTCTGACAATAATTCAGGCGCTTATGTTACTACCTTAGTAAATTACTTTTTAAGCGGTGGTGACTTAATGCTATTTCAAGATAACTCAGCATTTGATGCTATTGGAGCGGCACTAGGCTTAGCAACCTTTAACCGTGCTACTAATCCAACAACTATAGCAAACAATGTACTTGGCACGCCTTTTGGAAACGTTAATCCAATATCACAAAGAGGTGCATATGGTCACTTAAACACCGCATCAGTCATTGCCAACAATGGCAGTGTTTGCGGCACTGACCGTAATGGTGGAATCACGGTTGCATGTTGGGGTGAAGGTGAATATCGAGCTGGCGCCGGGTCATTAACAATTGTAACTGATATCGACCTTATCTCTGGATCCTATGGTGGCGCTAGTTACAACCCATTAAATGATAAAGGGCGCTTTGGTTTAAACTTAGTTGCATTCCATTTAGACGATCATACTAAAACAGTGTCTGCGCCGAGCACGATTGTTTTGTTCGTTTTTTCTTTTTTAATCCTTTTGCGACTTAAAAAGTCTAAATAAATGAGCTAATGTAATGCAGTTAGCGATTCATTAAAGTATGATTCGCTATCTGCTAATCCGCTATAATACTTTGCCCAAGTGCCCGTTTTGTTTATCAAGCAAGTCTTTTGCGTCTTCTGGCCCCAGATTCGTCAGCAACATTAAAATAGCTAATTTGGCGCTATTATCTGCCTGTTTAAGCGCATCTTCAGCGTGTGCTTGTTGACAACTTGTTGCTTGCATGACAATGCGGATAGCGCGTGCTTTAAGTTTCTCATTTGTTGCATTCACATCAACCATCAAGTTTTGATAGACCTTACCTAACTTGACCATAGATGCTGTGCTAAGCATGTTTAATATCATTTTTTGTGCACTACCAGATTTCATTCTAGTAGAGCCAGTGAGACACTCGGGGCCTACATGGGCACATAAGCCAATTTGGGCAATTTTTAACATCGGGGAATCGGGATTACATACAAGGGCAACTGAATCTGCACCTATTTTATTGGCATGTGCCAAAGCACTAATAACATAAGGTGTTCTGCCACTTGCCGCAATGCCAACCAGCGTATCTTTTGCATCAAAATTAATATTGTGCAAATCGTCAAGTGCTAACTGGGCATTATCCTCAGCGCCTTCTACCGCATGGGTAAGTGCCTTGTCGCCGCCAGCAATAATGCCAATCACTAAGTCATCAGAAACGCTAAAAGTAGGCCTGCATTCAACTGCATCTAACACACCTAGTCGCCCGCTGGTGCCCGCGCCAATATAGATTAAACGACCGCCTTGTTGAATATTTTTAACGATTATGTCAACAGCCTGAGCCATGGGCGGTAGCGTTTTTGCTACCGCTAATGCCACACCTTTATCTTCAGAATTTATCAGTGTTAACAAATCAAGCGTACTGAGTTTGTCCATATTGGTGCTTGCTGGATTGCGACCTTCTGATGCAAGCGTGTCGAGTTGTTGGATAAGGTCAGTAGTGGAATCCATAATAGCCCTATGCCTCGTCAGCATTAGAAAAATGTTTGGTGTTTTTCACTTTGCCCAAACAGCACACCATCGTTGCGATGCTTGTTGCGATAAGAAGTTGATACGAAAAGTTAATATCAAATTGCCAAGACTCAGGTAAATACAAATTCTGCACGTACGGCTGCATAAGCACAGGAATACTAAAACCGACCACCAAAGCCAACACGATAGAAATGGGCGAGCCACGAGAGGTAAACAACGCAGTAAAATAAATACCTAATAAACCGCTATACGAGAACACCATCACACTTAAAGCAAACGCCAGTAGCGGCATATCTGTATATTGCTGCCAGTAATAACAAAGAAATGCCATCGCACCAAGTAATATGGCGACAATGCCCATGCTAATGCGTCCAGCAAATACTAGCTGCTTTTCACTTGGCGTAACCCCCTTTTTTAAACCACAATAGTACCCTTTATAAATGTCTTGCACCGCAACTGACGACATGCTGTTTAAACCCGAATTTAATGTCGACAAAGCAGCGGCAATAATACCAATAGTAACGACTGCTTTTATCCCATTGGGCAAGTCTGTTAACACATAATACATAAAGATTGTGACTGTTTGCCCGATAAACTCCGGCGTAGGTGCGCCATCTAGGCCATTGTTCATAATGTCAGGGCGTTGATAATAGACAAATAATAGTAAGCCAATACAAACAAAAATTAGCACCACTGGAATCCCCATAAAAATGGAGCTCACAAGTGCTTTTGTGGCGCTTTTAGAATCTTTACAAGTTAGCATTCGTTGACTGACGTCTTGATCTAAACCAAAAGCGGCTATATTTAATAACACAAAGCCAGTAATAATAGACCAAAACCCAAATACACCTGCGCCACCTAAATCAAAACGAAAATCTAAGAACGTAAGTTTCGAGGCTTGGTCAGCGCCAGGGTTTTGAAGGACTTGCACAATAGTAGACAGGTCTGCTGGAATGCTACTAAACAAATACCCTAGGACCAAAAGCGCTGCTAAGATATAAACAAGTGCTTGAATCACGTCACTATATATAACAGAACGAATACCACCATAAACGGTATATGCAAAGCCTGTGATGGCAATTAATGAGATAGCCGCTAACACTTGTAAAGGCGCGATATCGCCAAATAGGATCATAGCAACGGCGATAGCCGCCATATAGAGCCTTGCGCCACTAGCAAATAGACGGCCAATCAAATACACAGTGCCTGCTTGATACTTCGATTTTTCACCAAAGCGTTGCGCTAAAAGCTCATAAACAGTAAATACTTTGTATTGATAAAACTTTGGCATTAAAAAATAGGCAACAAACACAGCAGCAATAATGCCAGCCAGATTTGTGGCTAAATACGTTAAGTCGCCTCGATAACCTTGATCCGGACCACCCAAAAAAGTGGCAGCAGATTGTGATGTGGCAAGCACTGATACGCCAACTAACCAAATCGGCATTTGCTTACCTGCTAAAAAGTAATCTGTACTAGATTGCGCTTTGCGATTAAACCAAAGGCCGGTTGCGATTAATAACAGACCATATCCGGCAAAAATAGACCAGTCTAAAAATGTGAATTGTTCAATCATAGTGAATTATTGTAAGTATGATTTTGCCACTATAAACCGATTTTACTAAGGATGTTTATGTTTTTAATACAAACATTCTTTGAATTTAGTATGGCTGTTGCATCGAAAATGGCATCGCCATCGCTTGTTCAGCCTTATTAGGATTACCTATCATTTCATCATAAGGGGAGTCATGCACCATCACAGCTTCTGCAACTTCGCAGTGTTCAAAACAGTCTCGTATTTGTTGAGAGCTGTGAAAACGCATTGGTTTATCTTGATCATCGTAGACAAAACCACTGTGTTGTAGGGTCGATAGTTTAACTAAATAAACATTCATCTCAAAAGACTGCACTTCTAAACGTTCTATCTTGATGGCTTCTTTGCTTATCGCTTTCATAAAAAACTTATGCATTAGTCAATTCACTTATGATGATAAAGGGTATACTTTCTATACGCGTAGCGTTGTTATCAGTTCAACATAAGCACTAGGATTTACTATGTTTTAGACGCTTCATGCGAACTTTATTGAAAACTGAAGGGTCAACCATATATATCAATAGCAAAACACATAATTATTCATCGTCAGACATGCCCAAGGAGTGTTAAATGTCAGAACAACCGAGTCAATTCGAACAAATGAAACCCTACCTATTCGTCGCGGCAGGCCTGTTTTTGTTATTGCTCGTGGTCGTATTATGGCCAACGTCAGATGATGTAGAAGATGCACCTGCGCCTATCGTTGTTGATGTGCCTCTAAACCTTGAAAGCAAGCCAGCACCAAGTATTGGTTTATCCGAACCTCAAATATCACAAACTGACGTTGAAGAGCAGCCCATTCCTGATGTCTTTGAAATTCCAGAACGCCCTATTGGTGTAGAAATCGATGAAAATACGCAGGTCGACGAAATTAACATCCAAGAGGTCCCTGAGGAAGTGCCACTTGATACCAGTGACGCATCGGTAAAATCTGCCTTAATAGATATCGCAAGCTCTCCTATGTTTGGTCGTTTGTTAGTCAACGATAGCCTTTTGCAAAAATTTGTAATCAACGTGCACAATATTGCACAGCAGGAATTATCCACAAAAGATACTTTGATGATTGAGCCTGAAAATGCTTTTCGAACATACCAACAAGCTGACAGAGTATGGATCGATAAAGCCAGCTTTCAGCGATATAATGTATACGTAGATGCATTATCATCAGTCGATACAGATCGACTCTTAGCAATTTACGATACCTACAAACAAGACATTGAACAGCGCTACGCCGAGATAAGTCGTCCAGGCGCTTCGTTTGATGAAGCGCTTCTAAAAGCAATTAATGAACTGTTAGATACACCACAAGTTCCAGTACCGATAGAGGTGTATACTGATTCTGTGATGTTTAAATTTAAAGATGAGCGAATCGAAGCGCTTGCGCCAGCACAAAAGCAATTATTGCGAACAGGTCCAGAAAACATGCGACAAATAAAAGACGTTTTACGGGACATAAAAAGCGCGTTAGACGACCGTAACTAACAACATGGGGTATTGACCTTGGATATAGGGCAAATACAACAACAGATATCTCAAGCGGGCACAGCCAGCATACCGCCGGTAGAGCAATGGAATCCACCATTTTGTGGCGATATGAACCTTAGTCATTAAACGCAATGGGCAATGGTGGCATGAAGGCACGCCCTTTACGCGTGCAAAACTGATTAAACTATTATCAAGTGTGTTAAAAAAAGAAGATGATAAATATTTTTTAGTCACCCCTGTAGAGAAAATTGGTATACATGTTGAAGATGTGCCTTTTGTCATTATCGAGGCAAATAACGGCGATAAAGGCATTGAGGTTCAGACACAAACTGGTGATATCGCCACTATCAGTGAACATCACCCAATAGAGTTGAGACACTTTGATGGTAATTTATTACCCTATTGCAAAATTCGACGCAATTTATGGGCGCGTGTCCACCAAAATGTACTATACCGTTGGGTAGAAGAGGCGCAGCAAGACACTGTTGATGGCCAAACACACTTGGTGCTAAGTAGTAGTGACTACCGATTTAGTTTAGGTGAAATCTAAAACGCTAGCTTGCAAAGGTTTTATTAAGGCCTGCTAATAGTTTAATGTTCTTATCAAGCTCATCTGCATTATTTTGCATTTGCTTTGCAAGGTCAGCATTGCTATTTGCCACATTAAAAATAGCATCTACATTGGTATTCACTGCGTTGCAATTGCTTTGTTGAACTTCACTGGCACTGACAATACCATCAAGTAAACCCGAAATATTCGCAATTTGTTCATATACCGATTCAATTGAATCTGCAGATTGTTGAGCTTGCATGGCACTATGATTAGCCGATTCTTTAGATTCATGCATTTTGCCCACCCAATCTTGTAAGGTGTTGCGCATGGCCTGTGTACTGGCAATCGTTTTAGCCGCGGATTCTTGTGTTCTGGTAGATAATGCACGAACTTCATCTGCAACAACCGAAAAACCTCGCCCACTTTCCCCTGCTCGAGCAGCTTCAATAGCGGCATTTAGTGCCAATAGATTGGTTTGATCAGCAATTGATTCTATTTCACCAATGGTCGCGGCAACCATGTCTGAAGCGTTCATCAGTTCATCGGCAATAGAAGCAGCATTTTCTACCATTGACGACAAGCCATTTACTGATTTTTGTCCATCTAAGATAAGGTTTTTGGCGGTTTCGCATTGCTCATTTGTTTGATGCATATTGTGATTGGTTTGTGTGGTATCACTAGCCACACTTTCAATCCCTGTATTCATATCATGAATAGCATCTGTTATTTGTCGCATTTCTGATTGCTGTTGAATAATGCCTTCGGTGGTTTGATGGGCAATATGAAGCGTATCTTCTACTACTTTTTCTAGCTTATTTGCAGCATCACTAGTTCGACCTAATATTGTCCGTTGCATCGCTTTGTGCATGCCTATATGAAATTTAACAATGCCTTTAGTGCCATAACCACCCAACACAAATCGGCTTACACTGTCATATTCATTTTTAAGACTTTGGGCAAACGCAGGTGTTTGTAGCAGCTCTGCATTGAATAAGATAGCGCCCAAAAGAGTACTAACAAACAAAGCTAGCGCAACAAACCAACTTGAAGCAAGTGAAAAACCTACCGCTAGCAATGCCACAAAAGCGCCATAAGCTATTGCCTTTTGTTTAACACTAAACTCCTTGGTTTTATTCATCTTACCGCTGTTAATATCGGCGTATAAGGCGGTAGCTCTAACAACTTGCTCGCGTTGAGGTTTGACTCTTACCGACTGATAGCCAACTAATTTACCGCCTTCATTAATAGGTGTGACAAACGCATCTACCCAATAATAACGACCGTCTTTACATATATTTTTGACCAATCCCTGCCATGAACGACCAGCTTCCAAATGTGTCCACATGTCTTTAAAAGCGGCTTTTGGCATATCTGGGTGACGTACGATATTGTGGTTCTTGCCGACAAGCTCTTCACTTGTATAACCTGCAATATTACAAAACACATCGTTTGCATAGGTGATGACACCTCGTGTATCGGTGGTCGAAACAAGTTGCTGGGTTTGATCAAAGTTTACTTCTTGATCGACTACGGTTTGTCCTCGGCGCATGGCTTACCTGCTATCTAATTGCTGTGTTTTGGAGATACTGACATATCAAAACGAGTGATTTAAAACTTTGATTTGCTGATGTTTTTGTCTTATTGTTTATGGGTCTAACACACAGGTCACAACAATGATAAAAACTCACATACTCTCAAAACGCTTTTTGAGTGGCTTTACGATTTTAGCGGCTTGCTTAATATCGTTGCCAGCCCTCTCAGCTACTCATATTTACGTGTCTAATTTAATTACTAGTAAAGATACAAAAATTCATACTAATAAAACTGTTATCGTAGAAAACAACAAAATCATTAGCATTGTTGATGGGAAAGTTGAAGGCGATGAGTCTGACACATTCATTGATTTAAGTGGGCATACTATGATGCCAGGTTTGATGGATATGCATACTCACTTGTCGTTTCAAAACGAAGGCCCTTCAGGTTATGTAAAGCGATTTACTTACAACGAAGCCGACTACACTATTGAAGCGGTAAACTACGCAAAAACAACGTTGATGTCGGGTTTTACAACAGTGCGTAATGTTGGCGACGTATTTAACGAAACCGTTGCCCTTCGCAAAGCAATTAATAGCCAAAAAGCGCTTGGCCCACGAATCTATACAGCGGGTAAATCTATTGCAACAACCGGTGGGCATGCCGACCCAACAAACTCTTTTAGCAAGCGTCTAATGGGCACACCTGAACCAGTAGATGGGGTTGTTAACGGTGTTGCAGAAGCTCGCGAAGCAGTACGTCAGCGTTATAAAGATGGCGCAGACCTAATCAAAATTACGGCAACTGGTGGCGTATTGTCAGTAGCGAAAAATGGCCAAAACCCCCAGTTTTTTACTGATGAGCTAGAAGCGATTGTGCAAACTGCGCACGATTATGAAATGACGGTTGCTGTCCATGCACATGGCAAAGAAGGCATGAAACGCGCTATTTTAGCAGGCGTTGATTCTATTGAGCATGGTACTTACATGGATGATGAAATAATCGGGCTTATGCGTAAACATAATGTTTACTATGTTCCGACTATTCTTGCTGGAAATTTTGTTGCTGAAAAATCAAAAATCGACGGATACTTTCCTGAAATTGTTCGACCAAAAGCAGCAGAAATAGGACCGCTTATCCAAGGGACATTTGCACGAGCACACGAAGATGGGGTGTTAATTGCATTTGGAACGGATTCTGGAGTCTCAGCGCATGGTGACAATGCGCAAGAATTTGCATTAATGGTAGAAGCGGGCATGTCTGAGATGGACGCAATTCGTTCAGCAACATTAAACACCGCAAAATTGCTTAAAATAGAAGACGAATTAGGCACTATAGAAGAAGGTAAACTTGCAGATTTAGTTACGGTTAAAGGTAATCCGATCGAAGATATTACCTTGCTTCAAAACATACAATTTGTAATGAAAGATGGTGTCGTTTACAAGCACATTAGTGAATAAGCGCTGACGTTCTTTTGTCAATAAAGCAAAAACTAAAACGGCTGATTTACTCTAAAAAGATGCTTACCGGAGTGGGTATAGCATCTTTTTTAGAATCAACTGTTGTGCCCATTCCCCTTGAAACAATCCTAGTGCCTTTGATGCAAGCAAGGCGAGAGAAGCTATGGTTCATTGCCGCGGTAACCACGATTGGTTGCATCATAGGTGCCTTATTAGGGTACGCCATAGGTTACTTTTTATTTGATGTATTTAAGGATTTAATTATTCAATACATTGCAAATGAACAGCAACTTGCTGCATTTAAAAATCATATGGCGCGAGACGGCTTTTGGTTTATATTCAGCACTGGTGTTACCCCCGTTCCATTGCAAATCGCTATGATTGCCGCAGGGCTTTCGCAATACTCTTTATTTTTATATATTAGTGCCGTGACCTTATCGCGAATTATCCGTTATTTTGGTTTGGCCGTTTTGGTTTATTATTTTGGGAATAAAACCGAAAAAATTATTAGACAGTATAAATGGCAAGTCGGACTAATTGGTTTGGCAGTGATTACTATCTTTATCATTAGTCGAATATGGTTGTTCAGTTAATATAATTACAAAAAATGGAAGCAATGACATGAAAAAATTACTCAACATTAGTTTAGCGTGTTGTCTTGGTTTAGCCGCGTTTTCAAGCTATGCCAATGTGGAAGAAAAACTAAAAGCGGCAATGGCCTCTGACGTGCGTACGCAAGCTGAAATTGATCGCGACAGAAACAGAAAGCCCATTGATACACTGGCATTTTTTGGCTTCAAAGATGACATGTCAGTTGTTGAGTTACTACCAGGCGGCGGTTGGTACACTAAGCTGTTAGTGCCTGCTCTAAATGAAAAAGGTAATTACTATGGCGCTATAGGTACTGGTCGCATTGAATCAAGGTTATCGGAACTGCCGGGCTTTGAGCGTATGCAAGTTATTGCAAAAGATGCTGTACTAGATCGTCCAGAAGGCTCTCGCTTTTATACACTAGAAGTAGATGGTCTAGGCGTTGAAGATGTTGATATGGTGCTGACTTTCCGTAATTATCATAATTTTAGTGACTAGGGCCGTGCGGCCATGAATAAAATTGCATTTGATGCACTTAGACCCGGTGGTATTTATGGTGTGGTAGACCATACCGCGCGCCATATGGAACCAATGAATAGCAGTAATCGTCGTCGTTTTGATCCGGTAAAAGCAATCAAAGAAATTCAAGATGCTGGATTTGTGTTGGTGGATTATTCAAACATTCACTACAAAGAAGATGATGAATTAGAATATGAAGTAGGTGCTCGTTCAGTATCAGGTAATACCGATAGATGGACGCTTAAGTTTATGAAGCCTGAGTAAAGCTCAGTAATCCTAGATAAAAAAAGGAAGCAGATTGCTTCCTTTTTTTATGGTTTAAGAAACGCGCTTAATCTATGACAAACGTTTTCTTAATCCAAACATACCCATACCTAGCAATAACAATACCGCGATACTTGGCGCAGATACGTTGGTTGAAGGCGTAAACGAAATTTTCGTTCTAAAATAGTCAGTATTGTTTGAAAGGAAACTGTTTGATGTTCCCCAAATCCAATCTGCTTCATTGTCGTAGGTGTTGTTTCTAATGTTCGTTTGGGCAGGCACCATATTTGCATTGACATTAAATGGTGTCCCATAGTTTGACCAACCATTTAAACCTACCTGCCAATCGCTGGTATTAGTCCCAAGTACAGATGAACCGTTTGCAAACTGCAAACCTGTGCCAGTAAGGTTAAACGAACCAATAAAACCACTTGGACCACTAATGTTAAATGCCTGAACATAAATATAGTATTCTTGAGTAGTATCTAAGGTTGTAGTAAAGGTTTGAGTAGCAAACCAGTCAAAACCAGACACTACCAAATCACCAGCACTAGGCGTTGACGCCGTGCTGACATATACACTATGGCCATTGTCTACATTTAACGAGCCAGACAGCGTCACCAACGCCGCATGAGCTTGACTTGCTATGGCAGACATACCAAGTACAGCAGCAAGCAATATTGCTTTTTTCATATAAGAGTTCCCTAATTGTATTAATTGTTATTGTCAATCAATCGACAAACACTGCTCATGCAATTAACTTGCCTGATATTTTATATATATAATTCAGGGACTTAAAACCATCCTTAGTCAGCGATGTAAAATTTTCTGACACTTATGGACTTGGCTGGCTATTGGCCTTTTTGGATCAAATACTGGTAGGGCAGTGCATCTGTTTTATAAGCTAATAAAGTATGTTGCATAAAACGACAAAAGCTAGGGATATCACGAGTTGTTGCAGGATCATCAGCCGTAATACTCAAGGTTTCACCTTCGTTCATTTTTCTTACTTGCAAACGCACCATCATTACCGGCTCTGGGCATCGTAAGCCCATTGCATCTAGATGATGGTTTGCATTGTCAAAATCACTATTCATTAAATACCATACTGAGCTGTGTATTGTTCGATACTCTTAATTGCTTGTGCATGCTTATCTTGTGTCTTTAAATACTCAAGAACATCTGACAAGCTAACAATCGAAAATACTTTGGTATCAAAATCGCGCTCCACTTCTTGAACAGCAGATAGCTCAGCTTGACCTTTTTCTTGTCGGTCAAGGGCAATCAATACGCCCTTTAAGCTAGCCTGATTAGCCTCGATAATTTGCATTGATTCTCGAATAGCGGTTCCTGCAGTAATCACATCATCAATTAATAAAACTTGCCCTGTAAGTGGACTACCAACAAGACTACCACCTTCGCCATGGGTTTTTGCTTCCTTACGATTGAAACAATATGGCACATCTTTATCAAACTCATTTGCTAATGCAACTGCCGTAGCGGTCGCAATTGGTATACCCTTGTAAGCTGGCCCAAACAACACGTCAAAGTCGATATTTTCCGCTTCAATTGCACTGGCATAAAAACGACCTAGAGTGGCCAAATCTTTGCCTGAATTAAATAGCCCAGCATTAAAAAAATACGGGCTTATTCGGCCTGATTTAAGTGTAAACTCACCAAACTTCAGGACATTTTTTGCAATAGCAAAATCGATAAATTCTTTTTTATAAGCTTGCATAACTGCCCTATTAACTTAACGCAGTGCGCTGGATCTCAAATAATTCTTTTATGCCCGCGGCTGCTAATTCCATCATTTCTTGCATTTCTTCCATACTAAACGGTTCACCTTCAGCGGTACCTTGAACTTCAATCATCTTGCCAGTTTCTGTCATCACAACATTCATGTCAGTTTCAGCATCGGAATCTTCAAGGTATTCCAAATCAGCGATTGCAGAGCCTTTATAAACACCAACCGATATTGCAGCAATCATGTGTTTAAGCGGATTAGTTTTTAAAATTCCTTTTTGGCGCATAAAGCTCAAAGCATCAACCAAAGCTACACAAGCGCCGGTAATTGAGGCTGTGCGGGTGCCACCATCGGCTTGGATCACATCACAGTCTAGGGTGATAGTGTTTTCACCTAGCAACTTAAGATCAACTGCTGCACGCAAAGAGCGCGCAATCAAACGCTGAATCTCTAGGGTGCGACCACCTTGTTTACCGCGAGCTGCTTCACGGTCTGACCTTGTATGCGTAGCCCTTGGTAACATGCTGTATTCTGCAGTTATCCAGCCCTTTCCTTGTCCTTTCATAAAGCGCGGTACGCCCTCTTGCACACTGGCATTACACAACACCTTGGTGTTACCAAACTCGATAAGCACCGAGCCTTCTGCATGGCAAGTAAAATTACGGGTGATGGTAACAGGGCGAATTTGACCAGCGGTACGCTTGCTTGGACGCATATAATAAAGCTCCTAGAAAAAGGCATAAAAAAAGAGATGCGTATTATAGCGCATCTCTTTAGCTTGTTGCACAACTATGTCGGTTTTAGATTATTTCAAGTGCGTTTCTAAAAACTCAGCGACCGTTTCAAAATAAACAGTCCGCGACTCTTCTTCAAAAAAGCCATGTCCTGCGCGCGGCGAATAAAGCCATTGGTATTCTTTGTTGTGCTTTTCAAGCTCTACTTTTAGTGCTTCAGCGTGAGAAATAGGTACTTGATTATCTTTGCCACCATGAGCTAGTAGCAAGGGCGCTTTTAATTTTGCGACATGCGTAACTGGTGATTGGGCTTTTAGCACTGATGCATCAGTGCCCATTTCCTCTACTAAATATGCTTTTCCGTACAATAGATTCTCGACGATATTCCCTTCTTCAAACATAAGGTTTAAATCATAAACACCGACATTTGCAACCACGCATGCAAACATGTCAGGCTCAATGGTTGCTGACATAACTGCCGAATAACCCCCAAAGCTCCCCCCATAATGCACACTTTATCTTTTAAAATGCCGCCTGATTCAATCACATACTGGGCGCCCTCGATAATATCTTGCTGCACACGCGTACCCCATTTACCGTGGCGCATAATTTCAAACTCATCACCATAACCACTTGAACCTCTAAAGTTAATGCGCAGCACTGCATAACCTTGTGAAGCCAACATTTGCACTTCACTATCATAACGCCAGTAATCCCGAGCACCAGGGCCGCCATGCACAAGCACAACCATAGGAACACTTTGTGTTTCAGGAATATGGCTCGGGAAAGTAATATAAGCAGGAATCGTTACACCATCTGATGCTTCAAAACTAAATGGAATCGCTTGTGACAAAGCAGATTTGTCTATATGCGCTTGATTGCCAAATAGCGCCCTAAACTTGCCTGTGCTAGCGTCAAATAAATAAAACTGGGAAGGCACGGTATCGTGGGTAGCACGAATAATTGACTTGGTGTTATCGTCACTAGTGCTGGTAACCACAATATTGTAGCCTTTAAAAGTGTTGGCGAATGTTTCAAATTGCTTAGCTTCAGCAAGCTGATTATTTAAGATTGCATAGCTGGGGTAGTCTTTGTCTAATTTTATTGCCGTTGCAGTGTAGCCATCTTGGGTAACAACAACATCTGATATATCAACATCGTTATCACTAAAGACTAACTTTGATTTTTGTAACTCCAAATCCATTTGATACAAAGACCAAGGTATTGGTCGTACCGTTGTCCAAATAAAAAAGCGTTTCACCGTTTTCGTCAACCGATATAGGTAAAAAACCACGACCAAAATTAGATGCATCAAGCGCTTTATACTCTTGGTTATCGTAAGTAAATATTATGCGGTTTTGATTTTCGTCTCTGCCAATGGCCATTACCATCTCACCGCTATCTGTCGCCAGCGCATAAGTCGTATCATACGGTAAAGCGGCAATGACAGGGCTTAAGCGGCCATTGTTAATGTTAAGTCTGTGGACGGTTGCCTGACGACGACCATCATTTGACCATGGACGCGAACTTATCAATATTTCATCTTCTTCGTCGGGTAATACGTTTAATACTTCAGCCCAACCGCGGACGCTATCTTGCTTACGCATTCTTGAGCCTGCTTGGTCTTGGCCAGCGCGGTAACCATAGATACTTTTCCAGCGCCCACCATCAATATCAATAGCAAAGAGCTCACCATAGTTAGATGGACTTTCTTTCCAACCTTGCATTTCCCATACCTGCATTACAATGCGTTCGTTGTTCGCCCAGTAAAACTCACCTACTTGCTCACCTTCACCAAAATCCGCACCACCGACTGGTTTGAGCGTTTTAGTATCAACAATAGCCAATCGGCGTTTACCATTTTTACGAATTGCCATGGCAATATGTTTGCCGTCTGGACTTATTTCGGCCCACGCAAACTCGAAGTCTTTGGCAAAATCAGCTGGCGGAACTTGTTTTACAAAAGCATTTACAGAATAAGACAGACTTGTTAGTGACGCGATAATGGCCACTAAAGTAAAAATAGAGAATATAAAAGGACGGACAGTTAGCATTGGTACTCCTTGCATGATAACCAGTTGTTATTATTATGTGGTTTGTATCAAGGTTTACCGCAGTAACGCTAATCGGTCCATGATCAAACGAATCGATAGGTTATCAGAAAGATAAATATGAAATCAAATTCTTGATATACTTAAGCTAATTGAAAGTGCCACATTGGCATAAATTGTTTACTTATAGATTTTAGGATACGACATGATTTATAGCATGACTGGATTTGCACGCAACGAACTCAAAGCAACGTGGGGTAGTGCAGTGTGGGAAATACGTTCAGTTAACCAACGATATTTAGAAACGTTTTATCGTATACCTGAAAATTTTCGTTCATTAGAGCCCACTTTACGCGAACGCCTGCGCAAAAAAATCAATCGCGGCAAAGTAGAGTGTGCCTTGCGTATTAGCTTTAATGAAGCAAACAATAGTGGTTTTGACCTAAATCATGAGCTTGCTAAACAAATTATTGAAGCTGCTCAGTGGATGCAAAAAAACGGGGCGAATGGCAGCGTTAATCCAAGCGACATATTGAAATGGCTAAGGTGTGATGGCCTCAATTGAAGCCGATATGGACAGCATGCAACAAGAGCTGCTTACCTTATTTGATGAAACCTTGCGCGCGTTTATTGAATCACGCGCCAGTGAAGGTAAAAACATGGGCGAGCTAATTGAACAGCGTTTAACGGCGATATCAGGCGAGGCTGATAAAGTCGAAACCCACATGCCAGCGATTATTGAATGGCAAAAAGAGCGTATACTTAATAAGTTTAAGGAAGCCGATATTGCACTAGAAGATAGTCGTGTTGAGCAAGAGCTAGTATTAATTGCGCAAAAATCAGATGTAGCTGAAGAGATTGACCGCCTGCGATCGCATGTAAGCGAAACACAAAAGATACTGTCAAAGGGCGGCGCGATTGGCAGAAGGTTAGACTTCATGATGCAAGAATTTAACCGCGAAGCCAATACACTAGGGTCAAAATCAATCAACTCCGAAGTCACTCAATCAGCAGTAGAGCTAAAAGTATTGATTGAGCAAATGCGTGAGCAGATCCAGAATATTGAGTGATTTTTCAACTTGTTTCACACTGTTAAAAATAACAATAAAACAGCTAATTCTAGCTAATCAAAACCTTGAGTCATTTTCACATGGTATGCCATCGTTATCGCCATCCATTTTTGTATTAGGGCAGTAATTATTGAAATACTCGGCCTCGGCTCGGGAAGTCATTTGACTGCAATATTGACGTCCATCACATTTAAATACTTGATTAATTGCTGGTTGTTGAAAAGTGTTTGCTGGCGGTTGAGCGGGTTGTGATTCTATGAGCTTATTTGGTTCTAAGCGATTGAGAATGAACATCGATATACCAAACGCAATAACGATATACATCAATTTATTAATAAGCTTTGACTTAGGCTTCAGTTATAGCTTTTTGACAACTTCGGGGCTTGCTTGGTTTTTACGCCCTCTATTCTCGCATTAATTGCTCTGTTTTTACCTTGATAATTTTCTATTTCAAAATGTATTTAGTCACCTAGCTTAGGTTTTCTGCTCATGTGCTTAAGTGCCCAGATATGAACAAAGGTATTTGAAGTGAGCGTAGGGGTTTTAATAAAGCCAAAGCCTCTTTCATCATCCCACTTAATTAATTGACCGCGATACATAACTATCCTTGTTGAAATTTAATACTTTAACGTTGGCTTATCGCTACTCAATTCATTCAATAACGTAACTTAGTTGATAAGGAACATAAATCTTTAATGCTAACTCTCCTTTTCGTACCCAGCGTAGAGTATTTTCTAATCCAGTTATACGAACTTCGCCAGATTTCCCTAACAGCTCTTTATGCTCTGCCACGTTGTCCTTAATAGCAATAAGCAAATCACGACGATATTTTTCGATATCAGTAATGGATAACTGTGGGTCTTTCCAATCAGACATAATGGTGCGCCCTTCAACAGGAATGACCTTATAAAACTCGGTGATACGACCATAAGGAATAGATAAATCTGTGTCATCACCTTTTACTGGCGTTTTCATGACAATTTCAAGTTTAGATGTGTCAATCCTTGTGCCGTTAGTCATCTCATCTTCAATCATGTCAGTCGTAAATGGAACTGAGTAGGTTATCTCATCATAATCATCTTCTATTACCCTCAAAACAGATAACTCTATGTCGCTTCTTTGATTAGCGGCAGCTAATAACGACAATACGGTGTTTCGTAGTTCTTTTTTACGCATTTGACTATCTCGTGTATCGTTGACTATGGACACCGACAACAACACGAAATCAGCATTGCGAGTTAGAGTAACAATAGGAATATTTTCGTCACTGAAGCGATCAAGTCTTGAACCAGTTACAACTATCTCTTCAGTTGCCGCTGTAGCTGCGACTGAGGCAAAAAGAAGAACGATAGCTAAAGCGTAAATAAAGTATTTCATCAGCAACCTTTTTTTGTTGTGGAATTGAGTATGTGGTGCCTTGCAGTAGTTTGTCAAATATGGATTACGGTAAACAGTCGCGCCTTTGTTGCTAGTCATATCTAATAGGTGACGCAGCTATAGCATAGTGTTACTGTAATTGGTAAATAGGACCATGGCTATTACATCTTATGCTCACCCAAATTACTCCGTCAGAACCATTCAAAATGAACAAGCTTAGCCGTATTTCTCTATTGGTACTGCTACTAGTAGCTCAATTTCCAGCAAGTGCAAAAGACTTTAATTGCTTGGCAGAGTGGCAGTGGCTAAAGACGACTTTTGAAGAAAACGATGCGGGTTACCCCCAAGGTTTTGAAGAAAAGGGGAAAACCGCTTACCGACTTCATAATGAGAAAATTAAGCTAAAAGTTGAAGGTATACAGACCCCTTCATCCTGTCAAAAGGTACTACAAGAATGGTTATATTTTTTTCGTAGTACCCATATTGGTATCCGTTACATTGGCCCACCTGAACCAGCTAAAAATACTGCCCCATCTACATACCCTGATACAGGCAGTGTTGATATTGACATTAGTCAGTACGTAAATAATATTGAAGCAAAAAAAGATGAACTAGAAGCCATATGGACAAGTGGTGGATATGAAGTTGGCGTCACAAAAGACTCAGAAACATATATTGGCTTTATCATAAAAAGTGAAAACCAAGTCTGGCAACTAGGAGAAATAAAATTCCGGATTAACGCTGATCAATCTGCAACTTATTACGCAGGAGACAAATCACCGTTAAACTTCACGAAAGCAGAAATCTATGGAAATAATTATTTGGTCATGGGTTATATGCACTTTGAGCGCAAACATAAGTTAAAGGCTACACCGGTCGAAGCTCCACTATATTTTCACTCTGTCGCTCCTGACCGAGCACCGCTTTTTGCAACACTCGATGAACAAACCAACTATATCTACATCCCTTATTTTTATCCCAGCGAGAAGCCAAAAATAGACAGCCTATTAGAAAGTAATGCCCAGCAACTAAAATCTAAACCTAATTTAATTATCGACATCAGAAACAATGGCGGTGGCGCTGATGCTAGTTTTGCTGAGCTGATTCCATATTTATATACCGACCCTATTCGTAGCTTGCCAGTTCAATGGCGCTCTACACCCAAAAGCATTGCAGATATGGATAGGCTATCAGAGCTATGGCCCGAAGATGCAGACTATTATCAAGCTGCCAAAGCGCGCCTAGCAGCAAAGCCTAACGAGTTTATTTTTCTTGATGACAATAGCACTACTGTTTACGAGTATCCCGAGATCCTTCCAAATCCCAAACAAATCATTATTTTAATAAATGGTTATGTCGGAAGCACATCTGAGCAGTTTTTATTGGCGGCCAAGCAAAGCACGAAAGTCAAACTACTAGGAAGACCTACCGCTGGAGCCCTCGACATATCGAACTTAAACACAATCGAATCAACAAGTGGCTTATATCAACTGGTCTACGGTCAGTCTCGAAGCACTAGATACCCTTTAATGAAGCTAGATGGTATTGGTATTCAACCAGACTTTTTTATGGGCCAAGACATGCCTGAATACTTATGGATTGATCACGCAAGCTCTTTATTTACTCAGTAAAGATAAAAAACACCCCGCCAATGCGAGGTGTTGTTAATTGGTATAGCTAATTAGCGTCTTCTTGCTCTGGCGATACAAGTTGATAGCCTTCTTGCACATTCAGATCAAACAATGCCTGATCAAGTGTGTCGTTAAAGCGCATATCTGCTGTAAATTCAAACGCTGCCTGCCCGTCTAGTGCATCGGATTTCACATGCAAACTAATGGGTAGTTGGCTTGCATTTTCGACCCATAAAGTAATTGTCATGCCACTTTCATATACTTCGTAGCCTGTTGCAAATACGTCATTGATGTTTTTAGCACTTAACACGCTTACTTCACCATCATATTGTAAAATAGTGTCCATCCATGACAAAAAGTCTTCGTCAGGCAATCCGCCGGTTTTATTAGCCGCAAACGTTAGTGGCATCGCCATTTTTGCTTGTGAAATAAGCGTCAAGCCTTTACCCGCCTGTGTATCCAAAATTGTTGTAATACTACCTTGCGCATTACCGCCTAACATAGGAGCTGATTCAATCCTGACTTGGTTCGGCTGTTGATAATACACATCAATTTTCATACTTGGCTCACCATTGGTGAACATCGTGCCGCTGTAATACATCGAATCAGCTTGCCTAATAGTTTGTTGGATTTGTGCAAACGCAGGACTTATAACACTACTAGACATTGTAAAACCTATTGTCAAAACTGCTGCTAATGCAAACGAACAAGCCATCGACACTTGTCCTTTGAATGACATATTTTGCAGCCATGGAAACCACGCAACATGCTGTTTGGTTTCGCTTTGTTGTGAAATATCGAACCCTTCGATTGCTTCCATTAGTCGCAATTGTGCATGCTCTTCTTGCTCACACGACGCATTATTGCCTTTTGCCGTGTTAAGCCATTGCGGTAAATCATGTTCATTCATATTGTCGTGATCTTGATTAGACATTATGTTGTTCTCCAAAAAATTGTGACTGGGGCAGTTGATTCGATAGTTTTTGTTGTGTGCGATGTAAACAAACACCCACCGCATTACTGGTCATATCCAATAGCGCTCCAATTTCTTGATAGGAGTAACCTTCGATATGGCGCAGACAAAAAATTTCAGCGTCTTGAGGATGCAAAGAGACTAAGGCAAGTTTAAATTGCGCCAAATCGCGTTGTATAAACATTTGCTGTAATGGTTGAGATGCATCACTAATACTAGTGTGGGATACATCTTCTATCGGTTCTTCTGCTAAGCGCTTATTGCGTCGCAATTGATCAATTGCAGTAGATATCGTCATACTTTTTAAATACCCCTGCCAATTTGATATTTGGTCGAACGCTTCGGCGGGCTTCTTAAACAATTTTAGAAATACTTCCTGTACGACATCTTCTGCAAGATGGGCATCATTAAGTATCCTAAATGCTGATTGAAATACCGGTCGTCCATATTGTTTTGCTAAATTAGCAATTTTGACTTTCATTTCTGAGTTCAATGACTCTCTCCAATTATGCGACTCATCTATACAACGAATCGCAGGGTCATTTTATTACAAGAAATCGAAATTAATGTGAATTAAGCATTATGTTGCTAAACGTTAATACCTGAATAGGTATTATGAAAGAGTTGCCCCACAAGCAATATACTTGTGGGGGATAGCTTAAAAGTTTTGCTGCTGTCGAATATGTTCCCAGGTTTCGCCATAATCATTTGATTCAAAAAAGTCAGTGGTGGCACCATTACACGATAGCAGTATTTTTTCTTTTACCGATCCGACTATATTCGTACAGTACTCTTTAGGGACACTCAGTTCGGTAAGGCTCCATGACTTCCCACCATCGGTGGTGCGCAAAATCGCCGTTTCAGATGAACGCTGACCTGACCAAAAATCCACATCCGAAAAGTTAACAACCGCTAGACCATTACCATTTTCCCAAAACCAAGGGCGAGACCTAAATGAGAAACTATCAGATTTTGCTTTTACTCGTTTGCCTCCTTCATTGCACATGCCATTTTGTGCAGTAATGTCTGCTTTGGCGCATTTTTCTATTTTACTGGCTATCTCGGTCCATTGGTCATCAGATGACGCTCTGTAAAAATAACTAGGCTTACCCGTCCAAGACCAAAATCCCGCTTGTTCAATGCCTATTTCAGCTGAACCTGCCGGCAATATTGCATCCATTTCATCCGAACTTAGTACCGCATCCATTTTCCAAGTGTCTTGGTCAAAGGAGTAACGTTCAAGTTTTGAAGATTGGAATGGGTCCCAGGCATTTACGCGATAACCATCAACGCTAAGCATGTTTTGATCACCTTTAGTGGTCACCGTGACGTTCTTAATATTATGCGCTTTGCTGTTGCTATCTCTTTCGCGCAGAGTTTCACCGGCTAATACCCATCGTTCACGATGAGTATAAGAATTAAGCTCTTCAAAGCGAGTTAGGTCTTCTTGGTTAAATCTTACGACTTTAAGGTATTTACCATAGCTAAATACAACGTCAAATTGGTTTTCTTGGTAAAAGGACACATGATGCACACTTGCACTTTCAGGGATGCTTACGCTTTCCCAATCGCCGTCACGTTTTTGGTAAAAAAGCGCACCTTCATGCCCCCCAACAACTTTATCACCCGCACTATTTTGGTCAAAGGCGCTAAGCTCTAAATTTGTATCAACAGCCATAATATCAAAGCCATCATCCGGAGAATAACGCAAAATCACGCCCAGCTTACCTAAGAAGTAAAGTGAACCATCAGGTGCAACATATTCGCTAGAATACGAAATCGGGTTTTGAGCAGCAGAAGCGTAGCTTGCAAAACGTTGCTCATCACGCTCATCAGCCTGCCAAGTCAGTATTTCATTATCTCCTATGAAAGCTGGGAAGTACTTTTGTAAAACTTCTGCATTTGCTGTTTCAGGAATTCTGACAAGAATATCGTTATAAACATCATCTTCAGGCTTGGCATAAAATAATATCGTGCCTAAATCAGTCACATTACCGGCTTCAACATTAAAAACACCAAACTCAGGGTCTGACGCTGTCCCACGTGTGTAATAACCTTCACCAACAAAAATAAGTGAACGCAGCGCCGCTAAGGAATATTCACCTGAGTGGCATTGAAACAGCAAATATTGTGCTATCGCCAATGGGTTTATCTTCAGAATACAACATGACCGTTTTCGCTTCTTTTGACACATTAATGTCTTTTGGGTCAACGTACATCATGTTAAAAGGTAGCCGATAACTAGTTGCATTGACGACTCGTGCAACTACGATGCCTTCGTGAGGCGCAACAACGTCTTGCTCACTTAGCTTTTTTGCCACATTTACATTAGACGCACATCCTGTTGTAAAAAGCGTGATGAGTATTGCAAGCATGATTATTTTATTGGTATACAAAATTCTTTCCTTAATGTTTTCTTGGCTTTCAATGCCTTCAATATGTAATATATACAACAAGCAACAAATACGGAAGCCTATGAAACGGATAACACTTTATACAATGCTATTTTTTACTCTAGCATTTGCCCCCTATTCTCAAGCTGATTTACCTGACACCGTTTGGCTACTTCGAGACAACATTGTTTTACCCACACCTCAACAAAAAAATTGGGGCGTATTGGCCATCTATCTAGATTTACAACAACCCAATGTGGTCTTAAGTATTCGTCAACTTGTCGATAAACCCAATAGTGAATCATCCAAGAAAGTCCGTTATGTAGATAGAAGACGAGACCCAATTGTATTTGATGTATCGGGTAAACAAGCCTCAGGTTTATGCAAACCTACCAGCGGGGCTCTATCAAATCACACGAATAGATGTACCTCACTTTGATTTACCTTTTCAATTGAGCACTGCCACTGAAGAAACATGGCGATTTAGAGTGCAAAGCAACACAGTAAATTATGCAGGCGACTTGATTGTCGAAGCCTTAAGAACCAAAAACAGTATCAATACTTTTTGGACCAATCAATTTGCCCAGCGCTTTGATGATCTCAAATCGCAAATTGACGTATCTGGCGTTGATGTTCCCCTAGTCATTGGAGTTGGCTATCAAGACCCTTTCCTTGAGGCACTACAGGAGATTGGTAATGAATAAAATACTAATCTGCTTTTTATTGTTGTGTTGTAGTCACGTGCTTCATTCACAAGAGCTGCTAAGTCCTTTGTTTGGAGAAAAGGCGTCGGTAGATATTCGCCTAGCCCCTAACGGACGGCATTTTATTAAAGCAAAAGTTGAAGATAACAATATTAACCTATCGCTAATCAGTACCGAACTTCAACGCACACTCAATACAATAGACCTAAGTGATATATTTGACGAAAACACCATCCTACGCGACTTAAAGTGGATAGACGACAAGCACGTTGCAGCGGTGTTGATTGATAAAGAAGAAGTCGAAAACACCTTAAGAGAACGAAATGCCCAATTGCGTCTTATTATTATTGATACCCTAGCACCAAGCGATGCTCCACTCATTTATGAAGTTTTCACTGAAGGAGAATTAATAGAAGCGGCGCCTTCGCAAGCCAACATTTTTTATTTCGCACGGGCAGGTAGAGCCTCTAAAGTCTTTAAAATTGACGTAACTAAACTTTTAAAGTTGGGCCAAAAGCGCAGCAAATTAACCCGTATCGATGGCGGTCAGTTTGTTTCGCGAAATGTTATTGCCGAAACTGAAGGTTATGCCATCAGATGGTTTTTATCAAAAGAAGGCAAGCCTCAAGCCGTAGTTTTTTACGACCGTGACGTTAACATGCAATTGGCTGTGTTTTCAAGGGAAGAACAAAGCGATGACTATAGCCTTGAAAGTATCAAAAAGTGGACAGAGACAGAAATTGAAGATGATGCAAAAGAAACCTTATTTCTTCCTATAGCCCAATTAGAAGATAGTCGGTTTTATGCGCTTGACTTTAATGAAGAGCAATCGCTTAACTTATATCTTGTTGACTATAGAGAGGAAACACATGAGTTGGTATATAGCTCTCCAGGTCAGCCTATCCAAGATATTATTTTTTCAAAGCAAGAACCAATTGGCGTTGTGGTGGTGCAAGAAGGCTTGTACACCGAACAGTACTTTGATGGACAACCGTCCAAAAACAATACCGAATTACTAGAGGTTGTGGTTTCAAAGAGTATTGATGAGCGCGTAAGTCTTCTGTTTCAAGAAGCCCATAATATTGCGCCGCAATATTTACTACGAATAGAAGGCCAAGCCGATTCACTTGTACTACAAACATTACCCGATGTACCCAGCCCTTTAAAAACAAAGCAAGTAAATGGGCAAATCACTCATGATTCTCTGACTATTCCATACTTTATTACTTTGCCAGAATCGGCAGCACCATCAACACCAGCGCCATTAATTATTTTACCTCACGGCGGCCCATTTGATGTCTACGATACTCCTTACTTTGATCCCATTGCCCAGTTTTTTGCAGCCAATGGTTATGCCGTATTAAGAGTCAACTTTAGGGGCTCTGGTGGCTATGGACTTGAGTTTTTGGAAGCAGGGAAGATGCAATGGGGTACTGGTATGCTTAAAGACCTAAGTGCGGCCTTACAAGATGCGCAATCTCGTCCAGAAATTGATGCTAACAGAACGTGTTCAGTTGGCATGAGTTATGGTGGTTATGCATCATTGATGTTAAATCTACAGTATCCAAATTTGTTCAAATGTGCAGTGAGCGTTGCAGGCGTCACTGATATGAACTTGTTTTTACGCCAAGCGTTTATTAATGATGCACAACTAGACTGGCTAGCAGAGCGCGTAGGGGTTGCACACAAGGACTTTGATGATCTTTTTGCAATATCACCGTTGTATCAGCTTAGTGAATTTAAAACGCCTTTGTTACTGATACACGGCGCAAAAGATAGAACCGTTGTAACAGAGCACAGCTATCGTGCAAAATTAATATTAGAACGAGCTAACATTGACTTTGAATGGCAGTTGTTTGAAGAGGCTAATCACCACTTTGCTGAAGATGATCAAAGTGTTAGGTTGTTTCGAGAAATATTAGCCTTTGTTGATTTGCACCTAGCAAACTAAGTGGAAGATGCACTATTTGTGTGAGCATAACGTGTGTTTTTAATGGCTAAAAAGCGGCGCTCAACCGTTGTGTAGAGTAAGCAAGCTGCGATAGTACTAAGCAGTGCATACAAGACCGTAAACATCAGCAAATATAACAAAGGGCTTTGACTAAGCCCCAACATCGTGTCGACTAGCAGTTTTGCTGAAGGCCACAAAGGCAAGTGCACCAAGTACAAGCTATAAGACAAAACGGCAATCTTTCGCAGTAGTTTGCTCTCAAGCCAGATAAATGCACCGCCAAAACTAGCGCCAAAGACTAAGCCCGCCATGCAAATTGCAATGAGCGTTGGCTGGAATAACACGTCGAACAATCCGATATGTCCCATCATTGGCGTGTAAAACATAATACCTACCAATAAACACAGGCTCGACAAAAACACTACACGTGCGCTTTGCGACGAAATCTGAACGCTGTGCTTGGCGTTGTTTATGTGCAACACAGCGATTAAAATGCCCAACAGTAGAGGCTCAAGGCAAGCATGAAATGGGGACCTTGCGCTTAAAAAGAAGCCACTATAATCCTCAGGACTGCCAGCTAACACATATCCGGTATATCTGGCTAATATACCGATAAAGATAAAAACGACGATAACAGTAAAAAGGCCAATTAATGAGTGCCTTTTAAACATCCAAAATACAAAGGGTAGAAACACCAACGCTATCAGGTAAAACTTTTCTTCAACTCCTAATGACCAAAACACGACGTTAATATTAGGGCTCATGTAATCTTGCAAAAACAATAAATGATATATAAAGCTAGGACCCAATTCAGTGATATCCATACTGCCTTGCGCAAGCACTAATAGGCTGCAAATTAGCAAAACAACATAATACGCAGGGACAATACGCAAAATACGTTTCATACAATATGTTTTTAAAGCATTAATGCTATGTTGATAGTGCATAAAGCTTTGAGTAATCAAAAAGCCAGATAACACGAAAAACAAATCGACCCCTATCCATCCATTTAACATAGGTGTCAAAAGGTTGTAATCATTTAAGTAGAATAAGTGAGCTGCGTTGTCATCAAATGGCTTAAAAGTATGTCGTAAGAAAACAAATATAACTGCAAATGCACGCAAGCCATCTAAGGCGTGAATATGTGTTGATGTATTATTCAATGTATCCACATGTCATTAACCGGTTTGCTTTAATTGCATCACCTCTTGATGTTTTTTCTTTCTTGCCTTCCAAATAAAACTATCTACCACATAATGATGAAAGTTTAGGGTTTGGAATACCAAAATGTGTAAGGCACTGATCATCGCCGCATTTTGCGCAAAGCTTGTTTTAATGGCATACATTAATGATTGATAAAATGCACTGGTAAGCAACAAGCATACAAGAAAATACAATAATATCCTGATAGGTCTAGTTTGGCTCAGCCAACTTACTACCGTTTTAGCATCTGATGGGCTGGGATTTTCAAAGCGCTTCGTATTGTATAACCAAACAAACAAAATATATTGAGCATTATGCCAAATATTAGCAACTAACCAGCCAATATTTATATCTTCAATAAAAATGTAGCCCACATAAAACGCGGTAAAATGAGACAGCGTAAACATTGTCTCACCCAAAGCAAGTTGGCCCTTTTTAAATGCGATAATACGAGTAAACAACCAATAACTGACTAAACAAACCGTGATTACGGCGCTTATCAGTACAATCTCAAACGGTATATTAGGTGTCCAGAAGCTTTGGAATAAGAATTTATCCCAATCTTGATAGCAACGATATAATAAGCCGGTTACCGGAATAGACCACAATGCTGCTTGAGATAGTAGTGGATTGTCATTAATTGGGTATTGTGCTTTGCGCCGATAAAATGCAGAAATGCCATAGGCTTGGCGTACATAATGATACCATTGCCAAAAAAAGTAGATAGTTGTAATGACCCATAAGCCAATTCCAAACCCTAACCCACTTACCGCGCCGGCTACAATAAAGGGTAAATAAAAAATAAAGAAACGATTTTCCTTTCTGTCTTCAGGAGTGCCTGCTAGCTTAGTAAATGTCGAGATAACATGGTGATAACCCAAAAACCATAAATCCAACATTAGTACAGGTAAAAATAAGTCATTATCATAAACAACAAGTGCACCAGAAATTAGCGCAACAAACAATACACCCAAAATAAATATAGAATCAAACTTAGGCCCTGACAGCCAAGCAGATTCATATGACCAATTTGTTGTAGTAGGGTTTTGCACTGACATTTTCTACTGACTCTTCTTGCGCTTGTCTGGTTTGTTTATCGACATTTTACCCACAATTATAATGCTTTTATTTAGCAGAAGCGATGTGCCAGCAAGATATATGTATTTAAAGTTATACTCATCACACAAAAAAGCCGGCCCTATTAAAAGCGCCGGCTTATTGATAACACTTTAAAAAATACTAGAACTTATATGTTGCCGATATGCGAACAGCACGAGGAGTCCCTAGTTGAATCCAGACATCAGCAAATGAGTTAACGTAGTATTCCTCATCCAATAGGTTTTCAAGTTCAGCACGCACCGACAATTGGCGACTGATTTCGTAGTTAACAAACGCACGAGCAATTGTATAACTGGGCAGTTCAAAATCAGTACCGAAGAAACCATTGCGCTCACCGACATAAAGCACGCCACCACCGTAGTTAAATGGTCGGCCGGATATTTCAGTATCTTTCACTAACTGTATATTCAGTTGGTGCTCAGGGATATTCAATAAAGGACTACCCGCTTCTACCGTAAAACCAAAGTTCGCATCAAAAAATGAATTTTCGGTTTGCGCATCGACATACGTATAAGATGCCCATAGACTCAAGTCATCGCTTATTTGACCCGCTAAATCAAACTCTATACCTTGGCTGCTTGCTTCACCAATCGCCGCTGACGTAAACGCTGTGGGATCATCAACTACAAGTAAATTGTCTTGCTCAACTTTAAATATTGCTACAGTACCAAACAAATCGCCGTCATTGAGTGCAAACTTAACCCCAGCTTCCATCGATGTTGATTGGTTAGGCTCAAAACCATTGCCGTTAGCATCGCTGCCTGAAAGAGGGCGGAAATTCTCACCATATGCTGCATACAGCGACAAAGAGTCGCTAGATTCGTAAACAATACCAAATTGTGGACTTACGCGAGATTCAGTTTGCATAGTGACAGTGTCTGAACGACGATTATTAAGTGTTTGCTCGTAATCATCATAACGAGCGCCTAATCGAACACTTAGCTTATCGGTAACTCTAATTTGGTCTTGTATGAAAATACCCACTGACTCTTGAACTTCAACACGGTCAGTATTAGGACCTGGTGTTGGCAATGGTGAGCCGTAGACTGGGTTAAAGACATTGATAAACTGATCGCCTCTTACGCGCAAAAACACCTGATCATTTTCAAATTCATCTGAATCAATGCCCATAATCAACCTATGCTCTAGGCCACCTAGTGTAAATTCACCGGTCACTTCTGCACGGAAAACTTGATAAGTTGCATCATAGTCACGAGTCCTTCGAAAACGATTGATTTCGCCATCAACAACGTCTCCAAACCCTGTCTCTGTTGCTGCACCTTCTAGTGACGTATCACGGTAATTAAGGCCAACAAGCGCACTCCAGTTTTGATTGAAATCGTGCTGAAACTCTAATTGATGACCAAGCACATCAGCTTCCATTGGACCATTTGCCGGCTCGCCTAAAAATCGGCTTTCAGGAATCAAACCAAGTACACCATCAATTGCAATAACACCGCGATCAAATGGTACTTTTTGGTGACTATACTCTAGTTCGTAAACCAACTGGCTTTGTTCACTTATTTGCCAAGCAATCGAGGGATTCATACCTTGACGTTCAGTTTCAATAGTATCTCTAAAGCTCTTCGCATCTTCGTAGTAGCCGACAAAACGCACTGCAACATCTTCAGAAATTGGCGTTGTGTAATCAAGATCCATACGATAGGTATCAAAACTACCAGCCAGTAAACGAATCTCTCCTTGCGTATCAAAAGTAGGACGCTTTGTTACTAGGTTGATGGTTCCACCTGGCTCACCTCTACCAAAAAGCGCGGCTCTGGGACCTTTTAAAACTTCCACAGACTCAATTCCCGATAGAATCTCGTGCACCGCCAAAGCCACGACCCGCATTAAAACCGTTAACAAGATAGTTACTAGGTAAGTTTTCGTCACCCACAAAACCTCGTACTGCAAAAGAATTCCATAAACCACCAAAGTTATTTTGTCGAGCGACCGAGCTTGATAAGTCTAACGCTTGAGATAAGTCATACGCACCTGCGTTTGTGAGCACTTCTGTATCGATTACAAGTTCTGATTGTGGTGTTTCCAGCGCTGAAAAATTACCACGGTATGCTTGACGAGAACCAATGACTTCGATTGTTTCAAGCTCATCTGCATTTTTTTCAGAAGACTGCGCTGTTGTCATGGCTAGTGCTGGAAACGCAAGTGAAACGCTCACGCATGCGGCGATATAAGTGAGAGTCAATCCCTGTTTATTGTTCATTATCTAGTGCCCTATTTATTAGATATTAATCTATGTTTTATTATTGAAAAGTGAATAACGTGCTTTGCTAAAAACCAAACGAATGCCTATCAGTAAACTAGCCATCATCCTTATGCAGTGAACTTTCACCCTGTTCTTCAAGTGGGTAAAACTGAGGCAAATGTTTGAGTTGTTTTTTGTTGAGAATCTTCTGAGCTAAAAAGCCATTGATAGTAGTAAAAACGCAAAGACTGATGAAAGGCTCTTATTTGCTTTTCGTATTCAAATGCCGCAATACTGTCAGTATTCGCTAGCCGCGTCATAATTCGTTGTACCAACATTGGGGGGGCAATGTAAGCCACGTATCCTGCTAATTGATATTTTGCTTGAGAAGCCTGACGATACTCATTAGATAATGCCTCAGCGCTTTGATCGCCCACTTGCTGAAATGCGTAATACCACTTCCACTCAAAACCAACACCTACGTCTGTTTTGCCAATATAGTCAGGATGGGTTGCAACAAAGGCGTCCATTGTTGTTTTAACAGGCAAGTCCCATGCACCGTTTACACTTTCACGTTGAACTAACAAAATATCGCCTCCTTTTGGAGAGTCGACACCTTGTTTGATAGCTAAGTCGCCTAAAATTGGTATGACGAATGCCAAAAGCACCCACACGCCAATTAAACCCGATGCAATACGAGGCGCACTATCAGTGTTTCTGCCAAGGTACATACTCAATGCTGCCCAAAACGCGAAATAAACGACGCAGCATATTGATACCAACATCACATCCACAATACTTGCCGAGCTCATTAGACTTGCGATATAAAATGGCAACATCAAGCAAACAAATATCGCCAATAAACGAATAATCGCTCTGGCACCCCATAGTCCCATTAACGATGAAGTGGTACTTACAAGTAAATCATGTCGCCCATTGACTCGCTCATTAGCGATCAAATCATGGAATAACAAAATAATAAGCAGTGGCGATAAGATACTAATAACGAATGCAAAATCGATTTTACCCGCTTGAGCAAGTTCCGCATTTTGTGCATCGCTTTCATATATTTGCCCTTCTAGCGCAAGCATTCTGATACGATGTTTCCAGGGGTAAACGTCTCGTTCTCCAAGTGCCGCAAATGCTAGATTCGAAGGTTCTGAATAAGTCAGATGAAAGCTATAATAAGCCAATGACCCAGGGTCATCATATTTAGCTTGGGCCTCAGCTCTATCTAACTCGTCTGCGATCTTTAAGCGTTCGATGGTTTGACGTTGAGAAGCCACCTCTGTCATACCAGTTATGACAGAAAATGACGAGACGATAAAACTACACAAAAGTAAAATGAGCACATAACGTTGGCGAAGCATGAACTGCCATTCGCGTTTAAGTTGTTTTATCATAATCGCCTCCCTGCTACTCGAATACATATCAGCAAGACGCTTAGCCAAATAAATAGCTGAACAAATGCGCCTAGACTTTTCATTAAGCGTGATGAAGCAGATTCAATTTCAAATACAAAGCCTTCAACTATCTCCCAGTTTTTTGAATCTATGCGCGCCCGCTTCCAACCTTCTTCGCCATTATTTCGATTGATATCATCGATATAACTGAGTTGATCAATATGGGCTTGGTTTAAAGACTGCACAAAATCTAAGCGAAGAGCCTCTGTTTCTCTGATGAAGCGGTGGTGTGTTTCAATACTGGTACCTGCGCTTATCATAGATAGCGCTCGCATGGCGACTTTTGGTGATATCCAACCAAATTGCCTAGCAATCTTAGTTTGGGCTAATTCCTCTTGCATGCGATTTTCGGCAAAACGGTTTAATACATCACTGAGCTCTTGTTCAGATGCTTTAGCAACCGCGCCACGAAAATTAATGGGTAATTCTTCGACTGTTTCAACATTGTATTGCTCAAGCAAGGATGACCTTAACTTATCAAATGCAGGGTCGTTGGAATTATGACCATCGCCCAATTTACGTAATTCAGCAATTACTGCAAAGTCTGTTTCAAGTTTACCGGCCGCTGGTACCGATACAGATGCAGTAGTACTGGCAATTCGTGGCACTACAATACAAAGTAAAATCCAGGCAAATATTAGGGCAGTAAAGCTTTCACTTTTTTTAGCAAATGCGATAGATGCTAGCAATACTAATAATGCCCAAGTACATAGATACACAACGTATCCAAATAAAAATGACAAAACAAGACCTAAGTCTTCGCCTTGCGTCACTGCATACAAACCCGAAAAACTCAAAGGAAGCATAATAATCATTACGATGCTAAATAGCGCTAAACCTTTGCCTCCAATAAGGGTGAAAACTGAGGTTCCTTGAGCCCTAATGAACTCAAGTGTTTGTGATTCTCGCTCGCGACTAATTGCGCTATAACCAATCAAAATAAGTAACAAAGGAGCAAGTACTTGCATAATAAAAGCGGGCGACAAGCTCCCTACTTTGGTTAAGCCCGTGCTTTGTTTTTGCTCGGCGAACGTTGCACTGTTCTGTCGATGCCCCTCCAAGAAAATAGCATTTCCAGTGTATGCGTCTACTCCGGGATCTAGGATGCTCAGGGCAGATGGTGTCCTAAAGGCATAGTGACCATAGTGCACCATTCTGTGAGGATGTCTGTCAGGTTGTGACATAAACGTATCTTCAGAAACGTTCTGCATTGTTAGCCTTTGATGCTCTAACTCATGCATCTTTGTTGCCGTAGCGACTACAGATGACAAACTCAAGATTATGCCGATGATAAGAACCGAGATAGCCACTTTTGAACGCGACCAGTAACGCCACTCATCTTTGGCCACACTAAGTATTTGAGAACGATTACCCATCATCATTTTACTTGCCCTTGGGCAAACGCGGTGTGAACGGTTTGGGTGTCAATAAGATCACCGTCCTTTGCTTCAAACTCACCGACTAACTCACCATGCCTTAATAAGCCAATACGATCAGCGACCTGACATGCTCCATATACATCGTGGGTAACCATTAAAATCGTCGAACCACCCGCAGCAAGCTCTTTGACCAAAAGATTGAATTCATCAATTGCAACCGGATCAAGGCCTGAAGTAGGTTCGTCCAACAAAAATACTGGCGCTTCACGCAAAAGAGCCAATGCTATTGCCGTTTTTTGTCGCATTCCCTTCGAATATGAATGAAGTTGGCGCTCCCATGCGTCTGGTTGCAATGCCACGCGTTTAAACGCGCTCTCAACTTCAGTACGAGTCTTTTTAACATTTGCTAATGACAAAAAGTAGTCGATATTTTCACGAGCGCTCAAGTGAGGATAAAGGCTCGCATTTTCAGGTAAATAAGCAGTTTTCTTTCTAACTATGTCAAGCGATGTCGCGATCTCGAGGCCCTCAATCAAGGCTCGCCCAGAGGTCGGTACATTAAATCCAAGTAGCGTTTTTAGTGTAGTTGATTTCCCAGCGCCATTGCCTCCAAGCAAAGCGTAAACTTCACCTTTCGCGACATTAAAGCTTAAATTTTTCAGTACTGATTTTTGCTTAATATCAACACATAAATTATCAGCCTGTATTAGCAATTCTTGTTGTTCTTTTATGCTCACAAAACACCCGAATAGTTACGTTATAACATCTTTGTGTTTATGTTATAACGTAACTACAGATAAATTCAAATTTTATTGTCAAAAAAGTATAAAAAGCTTAAGAAAGTAAAGCTTATTGAAACTGAGGGTTGGGCAAGTTTAGGTTTAAATCTTTAAATATTAAGCGTCAAGCACGGTAATTCGTTCCGAAAAAGCTTGATCTAAATCAATAATGTTTTATACTTTCAGAAATTATTGAAACTTCAGAAAGTAATTACTATGAACATGACGCCTAAAATTGAATCCTTCGTTTTTCATTTTGGAGAAATGGGTAGCCGCTGGGGTTTTAATCGCACTGTAGGTCAAATATACGCTTTGCTAGTGCTTAGTGAAGAACCTATTAGTGCCAATGAGATTGGAGATTTACTGAGTATTTCGCGTGGGAATGTCAGTATGGGCTTAAAAGAGCTATACAGCTGGCAATTAGTCCAAACCATCCATAAACAAGGCGATAGAAAAGACTATTATCATACTAAAGGTAGTATTTGGGATATGGCAAATAAAGTCTTTGAAGAACGCCGTAAACGTGAAATGGATCCTACGCTCTCGTTGCTTAGAGATATTTTGTTAGATGAGCCTGCAAACCAACAAGAAGAATATGCGCAAGAGCGAATAAACGAAATACATGATTTACTTGAAAATATCACACACTGGACACAAAGCTTACAATCACTTTCACCTGAAAAGCTTGGCACGCTTATGAAACTAGGATCTGGTGTTGGCAAGGTATTGGAGTTCACAGACAAGCTTACCCATAAAAACAATAACTAGCTTGCTTTACGGTTTTTAAATTTGTTTTGAGGTAGTCCTAATGGATGTTCTGATCTTATCGCGCATTCAATTTGCAGCGAATATTAGTTTTCATATTTTGTTTCCAACTATCACCATCGCATTGGGTTGGTTGCTGTTTTATTTTAAAGTCAGGTATGACTTATCCAAACACCCCGTATGGATGCGAGCTTACCGCTTTTGGGTAAAGGTCTTTGCGCTAACTTTTGCCTTAGGTGTTGTTAGTGGGATCACTATGTCGTTCCAATTTGGAACAAATTGGTCTAGCTTCATGGAAACTATCGGTAATATTGCTGGACCTTTACTAGCTTATGAAATTCTCACTGCTTTTTTTAGAAGCAAGTCTGCTTGGGATAATGCTGTTTGGCTTTAATAGAGTACCTTGGCTGGGCCCATACCACAGCAACATTTTTTGTAGCATTTGGTACCACTATATCGGCATTTTGGATTCTGGTACTTAATTCTTGGATGCAAACCCCCGCTGGATTTGAGATGCGTGACGGCGTTGCTCATGCAACTGATTGGATGGCGATTATTTTTAATAGCTCTTTTCCTTACCGCTTTAGTCATACCCTAATGAGTTCGGCGTTGACTGTATGTTTTTTGGTGGCTGGGATTTCGGCTTACCGCCTTTATCGCAAAGATGACAAAAAAGCCCCAAGACTCACACTAAAAACCGCTTTATTTTGCGCAGCTGTACTCGCTCCACTGCAAGCTGTTATCGGTGACTTACACGGTTTAAATACCTTAGAAAACCAACCGGCGAAAGTAGCAGCAATGGAAGGACTTTGGGAAACCCAAAAGGGTGCACCTTTGGTATTGTTTGGCATTCCAGATGAGCAGAGTAAAGAGAATAAATATGCGATAGAAATACCCAAAATGGCTAGTTTTATTCTTACTCATGATGTGAATGGTGAGCTAAAAGGACTTAATGAATTCGAGGGCGCGCATCCGCCTGTTGCACCTGTGTTCTATAGTTTCAGGGTGATGGTTGGTATTGGTATGTTAATGATTGTTATCGCTTGGTGGTGCAGCTTTAGCCTAAAACGAAATGGCAGGCTAAGTAGCATGCAACTAAAAGTATTGATGGGCATGACATTTTCAGGGTGGATTGCCACGCTTGCTGGATGGTATGTAACAGAAATTGGCCGTCAACCATACTTAGTACATGGCGTCTTAAAGACAGCGGATGCCGTCACGACAATACCCGGAGAAAATGTTGCGCTTACCCTAGTCGCTTATTTGGCAATCTACGCTGTGTTACTTGTTGCCTATATTAAAACGTTATTTGTATTAGCACGCAAGGCAGTTGAAGTTGAAGAATATGATTTAACAATGCCTGGATTACCCGAGCGTAAAGCACCACTTGAGCAGCAAGGAGCATAGCATGACGTTTGTTAACATTGACACTCTACCTTATATATTTGCTGGATTAACTGCGCTATCTATTTTGCTTTACGCGATACTCGATGGTTATGATTTAGGCGTCGGCATTACATTACCAATGCAAAACGAAGCATGGCGAGACACATCAATTGCCTCAATTGGCCCTTTTTGGGATGCCAACGAGACGTGGTTAGTATTAGCGGTAGGTCTACTACTTGTTGCATTTCCTGCCGCACATAGCGCTATTTTAAAAGCATTATATTTACCTGCGACATTACTGTTGTTTGGATTAATTTTAAGAGGTGTTGCGTTTGACTTTAGAGCAAAAGTAAAACCTCACCAAAAGGTACGTTGGGATTGGACATTTAAAGCCGGGTCCATAATTGCATCGTTTAGCCAAGGGTTTATGCTAGGTGTATATATTATGGGATTAGAATATACGGTTAGTAGCCTTATATTTGCAGTTTTTAGCGGGCTTTGTGTGACTGCTGCATATGTGTTAATTGGTAACGCTTGGCTTGTTATGAAGACCAGTGGCAAACTCCAGTTGCACGCAATAGCAAAGTGTAAGCAAGCTGGTATTTTTAGTTTTGCTGGTATCCTTGCGGTATGTGCGATAAATCCATTAGTTAATGCAAATGCTTACGCCGTTTGGACGCAGGCCCCTCTTGCCTACTTGTATGCATTTATACCGCTTGCATGCTTCGCCATGTTTGTCTTGGGCTATCAAGTGTTAAAGCGCTTACCGCTTGAGGGTGATAACGGTGCTTGGCTGCCCTTTGCAATGACGATCATTATTTTTGCCTCTTGCTTTTTAGGTCTAGCATTAAGCTTTTATCCATATGTTGTACCAAATCAACTAACCATAAGTGAAGCGGCTAGCGCGCCAGAGTCGTTAAGTATTATATTTTATGGGGCAATTTTTGTTATTCCTATTATTGGTGGATATACCGCAATTGCTTACTATGCGTTTAGAGGAAAAGCTGAAGGTCTTCGATATTATTAACGTAAATAATTAGCTAATCGTACTCATTTCTAGATATAGTAGCTAAATAACAAGGAGATACGATGAAGCTTTTTATTACTTACCTGTTTATAGGTGCATTGTTAAGTACTAGCGTTTCTATTTTTGCTATGTCAAATGACCCATGGGCGCAAATTCGACATGCTCGTATTAACACACTGTTACCATCAGCGATGCAAACCGCAAATGCAGATGCTTGGCTTGTGGTATGTCGCGAGAACAATAATGATCCATTAGCCAAGCATGTCGGTTGTGAAAATGCGGGAAAAACCGCTGTATTTTTGTTTTTTATCAAAGATAAATCATTTTCTAGTTTGGCTTTCTCGCCTATCGGCGAAGCAACCGCCTTAGCAGATATAGGCTTACTGGATGAAGTAATTCCGGTAGGCAGAGACGAGTCTGCAATCAATCAAGCCGCGGATTTTATTCAAGCCCAAAACTTCGCTTCAATCGCGATAAATATTTCAAACACAAATGCCCAAGCCGATGGTTTAAGCCATACCCAGTATCAAACCTTAATAAAAGCATTAGGCAAAGAAACATCTGAAAAACTCATCAGCAGTGAAAACCTCATTTACGAATGGTTAGCGATTAAATTGCCAGAAGAAGTAGAAATAATGCGCCAAGCAGCAGCCTTAACGGCTAAATGGCAACTTGAAGCCTATGCTCAAGTTATTCCGGGCAAAACTACAGACAAAGACCTTGCTCAATTTTTAAAAAATAAAATGCTTGAAGCTGGTGTAACAGATGCATGGGCACCTGATCAAAATCCTAACGTGGTGTCGGGCACTGACCGGGGTCATAGTCACGCAACTGATAAAGTGATTATGCCTAGGAGATGTCATACAGACTGACTTTGGAATAAGAGTGCACGATAAATGGGTCACCGATATTCAACGCTTTGCTTATGTTTTGAAGCTAGGTGAAACCGAAGTGCCACAGGACATTCAATATTATTGGGAAAGTGCAAAACAGGGCCGCCAGGCTGCATTTCTAGCAATGAAGCCTTGGTGCCACAGGACAGCAAGTGGATGCCGCTCAACGAGCCGTAATGAGTGCGACAAATTCTCGTCCGGTGATGTGGTCGACCGGCCATCCAGTTGGCTATGTCGCACACGACACAGGGCCGGCTTTAAGTGATGGAGCAAAAAAAGTTGCGCGAGCAAGTGCCTTGCGCCCTCTTAAGGCGGGAATGACTTTTGCCTTTGACGGTTTTCATAGCTGGTTGCTTGCCGATGGCAGCCCTAAAACCATTTCAGTTGAAGAGATGGTAGTCATTACCGACACCGGCGCAGAATACTTGATCCCACCACAAGAAGACTTAGTGTTAATTCAAGCACAATAAAAGCTTAGTGAACCAGCCTACAAATTGTTGATTTTTTGCTTCAGTTCGTACGCTGGTTCAGTCACTATCTTTTCAAGTACTTGGACCCGTGTTGTCAAGCTTTCAATTTGTTGCACAAGGTCTGTCTCGACATTTTGCTTACCTACTTTATCAGTGGCTTGTGATGGTTTAGGCGCAGAAAAAGGGCTGTCGCTTTCGCCATTTATCCATGACAATATGTTTAACCCATATTTACTATCAGCATACATCATTGCGAACCATAGGGCAGTGAAGGCGCTAATCATAAGAATCACTTTGTAATCGACCATTGCTTATCCTCTAATTGACTTAAATTTGACTACTTTCATTCATTACAGTCTTGATGTAGTCAGTTTTATTACAAAATTTTCAAAAATTGTGTAATAAACCTAAGAAGCGATAGACTATGTATGCGTCCAACAATAAAAAAGATAGTGATGCATGACCAGCCAAGCACCCTCTTTTGAGAGTATTATCGATGAATATGCCAACTTATTATTAAGGGTGGCTAGCACCTATGAAGCAAATCAAAGTATTCAGCAAGAGCTGTTTCAAGAGATTTGTATTGCGGTGTGGCAATCATTGCAAAAATACAAAGGTGATGCCAGCGTCAAAACGTACATATTAAAGGTAGCGCATAATAAGGGTGTTACCCATGTCACTAAAGAAGCTAATCGCTTTAAAAGCCATCAGCAAGAAGACGCTGCTACATTAGCTGATACCAAATCAAGTGACATGCTACAAAACCTCGACAAACAAATCGCCCAGTCGCGACAACTCGACAAATTACTAAATGCTATTCGTGCTTTGAAAATGCCCGCCCGGCAAGTAATTTCTCTTTCATTAGAAGGCTTAAGTTATGAAGAGATTGCCGAGATTTGTGGCCTAACAAGTACCAATGTTGGCGTTATGATAAAACGAATAAAAGCGCAATTAAGGAGTGCACTTGATGAGTAAAATTGAAACCAATGATGCGCTTGAGGATATTTGGCAAACACAACAAGCACCCGAAGTAGATACGCAAACCTTGATTAAACAAGCGAAATCTCAGCAACATAAACAACGCGTTTATATGGCGCTTGATATACTTAGTCTATCACCGTGTGCGTTGATTTTTTTCATTGATAAAACCTTCTCATTTGCGATGTATGTGTTTTTCGCATGTGTGTTTATTTCTGGAGCGGCAATGGTAGCTTATTTTGTTAAGCTTCGGTGGTACGCTGCATTTGGTAATATCACAGATACAAAGGACTTTGTGAATACCCTTATTAAGCAATATCAAAACAATGCAATGATTGCCAAAATAAACAAACACGCAGGTTGGCTGTCTGTGGTTATATCTATTTCACTTGCCATATATTTGTCAATCACCAACGAGCAAGAGACTGCAGATGCATTACGCAAAATTGGTATCGTAAGCGCAGTCATGATCACCTTGGGCATTCCTTGGTGCTTATGGGCGCACAAACGGCAAAAACGCTTTGAAGCGAAAATTGAAAAACTTAAATCTGTATTTGAGTAGGGTATAGGCTGTTATGATTATTGTTATAAATGCCTATGGCAAAGCGCTTAGCTATAACTCAAATTTTTTGCCAAGATCTCAACTTGGTGATAACGTAATGCTTAACCTTAAATTTTTCGGGACTTACACAGCGTATTCGTCAGGGAATTTATACATTTTTTAAGTAAGGAAACACGATGACAAGACTCAAACTAGCGCTAATTATTGGCGGTGGCTTTCTCATATTTTTGGGCTATCAAGAATTTATTCTGGGTTCAGTTGCAAAGGTAGAACCAACGACTGTTAATTTATATGACTTAGAGACCCAAGATAGTTTAGATAATGCACATATTATCATTAGTGAACACGATGCCATTTATGGTGGATTAGTTTACAGTTATGAACAAAAAAGAGGTGAGTCAGGAGAGCCAAGCGGCAGCAGTAAAGTAACAGATGCCTATTACCCTATCCTATCTACACAACATGAATTTATCCTTGCAATCGATGCTATCTGGTCTGAATATCCGGATGGACCACCTGAAGGTGTCGAGTTTCCAGAATTGACCAATATAAAAGCAATCGTCAAAACTGATCGTTTTAAAACCATAAGCGCATTTCCAGAACCCGCGATTCAGCGCGAAGAATCAGTTCAAGGTATCGTAATCAACGAAATAGAATCACTTGGTACTGAGGAACAAAACTTATTATTACAAAGTTTTCCTGGTGCTGATTTGGACCAAGTCCTTTTAATAGAAGAGGGCCGCACGCCTACTAGTAGCGCAAATGCATTTGGAATGATGGGTGGCGGTGCACTGTTGTCTATCGCAGGTCTTTATTGGCTTGTGACTGGTTCAAAGAAAAAGCGCCAAGCCAAGAATAATTCACAGTCACCACCGGCTGCATAAGTAAATATCACGCCGTATTAATTTTATTTAGGTAAGAGCTACGCTATTTATTGTGTGACTCTTATCAAAAAAATTCAATTTGATGTAATAAAATATTCCTTATAAAGACTATAGGATTAAATGAACACTTTAATGCTTACTTTATTTAAGGAATAACAATGGAAACAGTAAACGAGTTTTTGGCCATTTTGGGCGCTTTGAACTGGATACAAATATCATTAATTGTTGGGCTTGTACTAATAGTTTGGTTTTTACCTGCGATGATAGCTGCGGTATTAAATCCTGCTCATGCCAAATATATTTTGATAGCTTGTGTACCTGCAGGATTCTCTATCATTGCATGGTCGGGGTTAATAATTTGGGCATGTACAGGCAAAGTTTTTGATAAATACAAAGGCAAGGTAAAAGAAAAGGACCCCGCACTTGTCACTGATAATGTAGATTAATACTGTACAAAAGTGGCCTGCTTTACCTAAGCAAGGTAAAGCAGGCCATTGTCACTATTTCATAATCTGATCTTCTTGCTGTAATTGTTGTTTCTGTAAATAATACATCGCGTGTAAACCAAAATATTTTGGCAAGGTAGCGCTTAGCGTTATAGACGAAACAGACCCCACTATCACACCAACAAATAACGCGACCGAAAACCCCTTAAGTGGCGCTCCCGCCAATAAAAAAAGCGCACTAACAGTCATCAATGTAGTCCCAGATGTAATCAAAGTCCTTGTAAACGTAGAGCGGACTGCAAGGTCAATCACAGCATCTAATGTTAAGTTATGTTTATGGGATAGTAGCTCTCTTATTCGATCACCAATGACAATTGAGTCGTTAAGCGAATAACCAATAATAGCTAAAATTGCCGCCATAGTTGCCAAGTCAAACTTTATGCCCAACAAAGCAAATACCCCTAAAACAATAAATACATCATGAATTAGCGCACACAATGCACCAAGGGCGAGTCGCCATTCGAATCTCATTGATAAGTACAAGAGCACTGCAAAAGCGGCAACTAATAAGGCCAAACCTCCTTGCTGTATAAGCGAATCACCTACTTGACTGCCAATGTAAATTGTATCTAACAAGTCAATTTCCGTAGATAAACTATTAGACAGCTGTTCCATTTTTATAGCATCTATTTGAAACAGGGCATTATCTGGTAGTCGTAAAGTCCATCTTTGTTGTTGCTCCCCGCTATTAATTCGTGCATCTGTCATCCCTAAATCTAGCAAGGCGGTTTGCATATTTTCTTGGCTAATTGGGATGCTTGTTTCAAACTCAGTTAAATATCCACCGGTAAATTCTATGCCTAAATTAAGTTCTTTGGATGTTAAACATATAACAGACATAAGAATAAGCATGCCAGCGAGAATACTTCCATAAGTGCGTATCTGGGTGAGTTTGCTCATTTTGCAACTCCTTGACGGCTTAGGAAATTCTTATCGACCATAAACTGACTCACTAAACGAGTCACAATTAATCCTGAAAATAGGCTGGTAATTAAACCCAAGCAAAGTGTCATCGCAAACCCTTTTACTGGGCCATTACCGATTCCAAATAAGATTAATGCGCATATCATAGTAGTTACGTTTGCATCCATAATAGTAGTAAATGCTTTGTCGTAACTGGACCTAATCACATGGGCGACTTGCCGGTTTTTATGCAGCTCTTCTTTTATTCGCTCAAACACAAGAACATTCGTATCTACCGCCATTCCTACCGTTAAAACTAAACCAGCAATTCCAAGTAAAGTGAGAACCATCCCGGGCAATAGCGCCATTAGGCCTAATAAACAAATAAGATTAGTAATCAAGCTAATATTAGCCGCCAAGCCGAGTTTCCGATACCACACAACCATAAACAACATAGTAGCGCTAAAGCCCAAAATCAGTGCGGCAAAACCGTTTTCTACGTTTTCTTGGCCAAGACTAGGACTGATGGTACGTTGTTCAACGATACTCAAGGGTGCTTTTAAGGACCCTGCTTTTATGAGTGTCGCAAGCCTTTGTGCAGCCTGAGGGCTTTCCATATTCGTGATGCTGAAGCGATTTCCAAGTTGCGTTAATATTGTCGCAGTGTTAATGACACGGCTATCTTTGGTAACGACTCCTTGATGATCTTTTTTATATTCAGAAAATACCGTCACCATCATGTCGCCGACATGCGACTTTGAAAAATGTAACATCCTTTTTCCACCGACATCATCTAGACTCAGATTCACTAATGGCATGCCCATTTCGTCAAAACCAGAGGATGCATGACTAATATTATTACCAGAGAAAACTGCAGGACTTTTTAAGCGAATTAGACGTCTATTCTCATCTAATATACTTATGTGAGGTTCTCCTTTTTTGGCTAATGCATAAACCGATAAAGTCGCGGTTGTACCAATGATATCAGTGGCCTCTTGAGGATCTTTAATACCTGTGTAGTTCAATCCGTATATGCTCTTTGCCTTGCTTTTGTATTGATGCTTCAGTAATTCCTAATGATTCAATACGTTTTCGCATGATGGAAACTGACTGAGTCATCAATTCTTGCCTGTAATACTCAATATCTTGTGATCGCCACTCTAATTTATGCCGATTGTGATTCTTTGAGTCTTCCGACCATGCTAATTTAGGGAATTGCTTAGATGAATATGCTTTGATTTTTGCCCAAGCATCAGATGTATCAGCGTGATTAGATAAAAACATGCTGATGTTACTATTTCGATCGACATTGATACGTAAACCATAGATGCTTGAGTCATAGGCATATTGAGTAATTTCGTCAGCCATACTCTGTGTCATTTCGTGACGTGCAGTATCCGTTTCAACATGCAATACAAATAATACTCCTCCATATAAATCTAAACCCAGCTTTATGGGCTCCAAGCCCAATTTCGAGAGCCAAGCTGGGCCTGCATTGATTTCATTACGCTTTACTGTGTAAGCCTCACCAAGTTGTTTTGATAAATACTCTGTAAATTGTTCTATATTAGTTGCTTCGTCATCTACCAATACTGAAAACTCTTGGCTTGTTTGCTCAATTGAATTAATGATGACGTTTTGTCGTTCAGCAAGTGTTTTCAGCTGATCCAAGGTATCTATTTTATCTTCGGTAGGGACGGTTATTTGAATGACTTCTTGCTTACCCCAAATGGTAGGCAACGCGCTTGTTGCTAATACAGCAATGATCAAGATGACAATAAACAATTGCCAAGTATTTCTGGAATTTTCCATTTTAAAATCTCTTTTATTACGCACCGCCAATCAACAAAACAAGTGATAAAGATCACTGAATTGCTCGCGGCATGGTTAACAATATTGGTTAAATATGAGTAAACGAAAAGATTATGGTTGTTGAATATCTCGTTGCTTGAAAAGAAGATTACTGTCTTTCCAAGCGCTGATTCGACCGTTGTTTGCGGACGTCGATAACAAAATATACCAAGGACGAAGTTCACCCTTGTCTATTAAGTTTTTGTAGAGGTTGGCAGACCAGTTTTCAGGTAGAAATTCCGTGATCAAAACGTAATCTAACTGTTGCTGCTTTGCGTGCAGAAATGCACTAGCGATGCTTCTACTTGGTATTGGACTGATGCTATCAACACTACTATCGTCGATTTCTACATCAATCATCATTGCTGTATCTGGTGCTAAGTCATTATTAGTAACAAATACAGCATGCTCAGCGCTCAGCAATAGCAGAAAACACAAAATAATTGAAAAATAACGCATCACTATCCTAAGCAATACTGAGCCTAAATTAGTAATGGGACTTAACGTTCATAAATCAAGTGTATAACTGATGGTGTTTAGCTAAAGATGCTTTTTGTAAAGGGTGATATCAGCAAAAAATTAACTGCCAATCAATATACAAACGGAATGAGTAAAGAAGAGCTTTTGCGCCAAGTTTTATGCTCTTGTGCAAAGAGCACACTTAAGTATTTATCCTCGATAGCGGCTTGTTTAAAAAGGCTATAACACGCAATGATATATACCACTATGCTGATTATACTCACGTGCAAACACATTAGCCCTGCGTAAATTATAAAGTCTGAAAAGTACATAGGATGACGCACCCATTTATACATACCTTTATTTGATAAGAGCAATTGTGGCCTACCAATTATCCTATTTTGTGTTTTTAACAAAACAAAATGGTAAATGAACAAAACACCACCTACTACCGTCATTGCTTGCCCTATCCACAGCGGCAACACAACTATCTTGTTTGGATAATCAAACAAAATACCAACTATAAAAAGGCAAATTAATAACAGGCCGCACAGTACTTTTGTATTCCACCAAAAAATATCATGGGCCTTGTGTTGCATATCATGCTTTATCAAACTATTACCTTTGTTTTTAAGGCGTCAATGTGAACTAGGACTAAATACGTCCAGCGCGCATTTTCCTATTAGGGCTTTGTTGCAATAAGATATACGTGCTTTTCAGGATATTGATCTAACTCCATATGTAGCAACCTTAACCCTTCATCCAGTATGATCTGTAGATTTTGTTTGATGCCAATTGAACTATAGTAGAAAGTGTCGTCTCGCCAAGTATCTGTAGTTTCGCCTTCGGCATCTCCAAAGGTATACAAAAGTACACCTTTTGGTTTTAGCAGCGCACACATTTTTTGAATGACTGGAGCCTGCATATTTAAGGGCAAATGAAAAATACTATCCTAAGGCAAAAATAAAATCATAGGTATCATCACTTTCATACGTGCAAATATCTTGTGCAAAAAATGCTTGCTTGGGGTGTTCTAATTTTGCAATGTCTATCATGTTCTTTGACACATCAATGCCAGTAACCCGATAATTAGCTTCTTCCAATACACGAATAAAACGACCACCTGCACCACAGCCTATATCTAGTGCACAGCCACTTGAAGGCGCAAATTGAAGCGCTTTTTTAAACTGTTCAAGCCCATATGAAGATTGTCTTTGACGCTGATGCCACCATTGGGCAATTTTGTCATATTTACTGCCTAAAACTTCTGGATTCATGGTTTCCTCGAACGTCGACTTTGTTTAATAAAAAGTGGCTTGGCGACAAGTTTTAGGATTTAAACTTGACGGGTCTTTAACAAAATCTGCCATTAAATCTGATGCACACCATACGTTAAATAAAATACCATGTGCTTGCTCTGGCCAAGCAATTAGATGCTGAGTGTTGTTTTTATTAGGCAACTCATTAAAAAATGCTTCTGACCAACTAAGCGGCGTGGCAATATCAAAGCCACCCGCTAATATCATCAATGGTGTGCTGAGCATGTTTAAATCTGATTTTTTTATTTCATAGTCTGCGCGAGGTATGTTCAGTTTTTGGCAAATATTCTTTGTAGAGCGAATATAATATGCCAATCCTTCATCATCTGGACGAAATTGTTGAGCGTTTGCAAACGCTTTGTCGTAGTCAGCGAAACCATATTCTTCATAGCATGAATAACTGATGTAGGCACCTTCAGCAAAATTTGCAAATATCATAAAATCAAGATAATTCACGATCAAACGCTTGAGCCTTACATAATCCTGTTTAGCAGAAGCAGTATAAAGAGCCAGCGGAATTTGCTTAATTAATTTGGCATCATATGAAGCGATTTGAATCATGATATCGAGTGTTTCTGGCGTTACTTTCACCGTGCTTTTTACTTCATTTATATCAATGTCAAAATGCTTTACCTCAATACTCAACGGCTTCTTTGTTAGTTGCTCAGTAAAGTTTTGATAGTGACCCCATGGATCGCCATCAATCATAGAATGACAAGAGCGTTGATTTGTGCACCATTCGAACGACTGCTTGATCCCGCGAGAAACAATTTGTGCATAGTTACTCATGCTATCAACTTCAAATGGATACAATGCATCTAAAATAAGACTTTTAGTTGCTCCTGGATAACGCTTAGCATATTGCAATGCGACACGTGTAGAGTGTGATGCTCCATAAACATGCCAAGATTCGACTCCCAAAAGTAGCCTAAATTGCTCAACATCTTTTACTGCGTTGTCTATATGAAATGCGTCTAAAGGAACTCCTTTTTTCTTAAAGGCTTCCCCACACGCTTCAAGAGTACTTTGATAATCGCTGTGATCTCTACCATTAATAAAGTCTTCATAAGCTTGTTTTGTATAAGCTTCACAGATAAGGGCTGGTTGCGTACCATTTACTCCGCGCATCTCGATAAAAATCAACTCTCTGCCTTGGTCCAAGCTTGCTTTAACAAAGCCTTTTACAAATACCGAAGCGTTCAAATATTCTTTATCCGATAAACCTATGCTTGCACCGGGACCGCCTCCACCTACTATGATAATTGGTTCACCAGTGATTTTTTTGGAGAGAACTTCATAAATGGCAGATGCACTTTCTGATTAAACAGCGTCGATGGTAAAGACTGGTCGTGTTGATCATACGAAAGAGGCAGTATTACTGTCCCGCATTGGGAATCATGCTTTTTGTAAGGCTCAAAAAAGCCACATTCTTCAACCAGCAAATCTGTTTTTACACTGGTTTTTGCAACACATGTACTTGCAAAAAGGACTAAGGTTAAGCACATTATAATCTGGCTTACGTTCCATCTAAGCATATTTGTTTCCCTACATTTGTTAACGTGTCTTTTTATAAAACCACCATTTAGGTGAGTACATATTCATAATTTTATCCATATATTCAACGTCTTTTAGTCGGCTATCGATACTATCAAGTCTTAAGTCAGTTTTACTTGTGTATCTTTCGAATTCACGATCTTGTGCGTGATCAAGCCCGCCGCTTGCAATAAAGTTTCGGATTTGAACAAGCTCATCTTTATCAAGCCAAACGCCACAATGTATGCATAAATCAATCATTACGCCTGATATACGCTTAAATTGCTTCTTAACCATTAAATCTGAACAAGACGCACAGGGTAAATATTGCTCATTAGTTGGCATTGCAGGTCTATTATAATCAGGGTCTGCGTCTGGGTCTTTATACACATCAAATTCTGTCGTCAACGTTCTAAAAATTTTTGGCTCTACCCACATACCCTCGCATGTTGGACAGGTATCGATATCATGATGATTGAAGTGATTGATTTTCAGCGCTACTTGGCATCTAGGACAGGTCCGAGGACCTTCTTCCATGACTAATTTCATCGCCGCGTTGCATAAAGGACAATAACGTGAAATACCTTTCATTTCATGGTTACATGATGTGCATTTTGAGATTTCCACGATTAATATGACTTTAAAATTTTATACTTATTAGGAGCTTAACGATTATACCTTTACATATCAAAATTAAATCTATCTTTGTTTACCGCTAAGCACTACTCAAACCAGCAATATATAAGTAAACTGAGTCTAGGCGTTTAAATTTTGAACGAGTGTAAATTGCATATGCAAAATAAATTAAACTGTGCACTACTAGCTGCACTATTTGTGGTATTGACTGCTTGCGGCTCAGGCGGCGACGATGAAACTCCTGACCCACAACCTCAGCCACAACCAACACCAGATGTGTTGCACTCGCTTGACGCAACACCTGTTACTGATGCGACTGAAAATCAAGAGTACAGCTTTCAAATTACGGTAACTAATCCAGATGGCGACCCTTTGAGTTTTAGTATTGAGAACGGGCCTAGTTGGTTGCGGGTTAACAATGCGGGTTTAGTGAGTGGCTTGCCTTTTACAGACGCCGATACAGGCTTGTTTGAAAATATCGTCATATCCGCAACCGACAACAAGTCAAATACGGTTTCGCTACCTGCTTTTGACTTAACTGTAGAAGCTATAAATGATCTACCTAGGTTAACGTTATCGCAAGACTTTTTTGGTGCTGATGCAAACACTCTGTTGAGTATTGAATTTACGGCAACTGACGAAGAAAGTGACACTGTGGAGGTGTCAGTTAGCGGCTTAGAATCACTTTTAGACTTCACCGTGCTAAGTAATCGTATCGAAGCAAATGTCCCGGACATTAACGAAGCGGTACTAACACCTATCACGCTAACCCTTACAGCAGACGGTCAAAGTATATCTGAAGAGGTCGATGTCCGTCTGTATCCAATCAATGCATCTGGTTTAGGCAGAACACTTAAAGGCAAAAAAGAGGAGCCTGGCGTGCATCTTGTTATCTTGGGCGACGCCTATCCAAACTTTGAACTCCAGCGATATTTAGCAGACGCAAATGAGTTTATTGATGTGTTGTCCTCAGATGAATATATTGATCAACACCTAGATGTGTGGAATGTTCATGTAGTAGAGACATTTTCGGCACAAGCAGGCGCAGACGATGACTTTGGTGTCGACACATCTTCAACATTTTTTGGGTCTGGTTATAATTGTAATGGTATACAACGCTTAATATGTGCCGATCTTAGCAAAGTAAATCAAGTGGTTGATGAGCAATATCCTTATGCAAATGAAATTATTCTAATCGTCAATGACAATCGATTTGGCGGTAGCGGTGGTAGCATTTCAATTTATAATAGGACATCACCTGAAATTGCTTTGCATGAAATGGGGCACTCCTTTGCTGCATTAGCGGATGAGTATGTTGATGACCAACTTGCGGAAAATGCGCGCAATAATTATGTAGCGGGACAATTTGCTAATGTCACCAATATTACTAATGCCGAACAAGTAGAATGGGCACACTGGATTACTGACAAAGACAATGTGCCTCGTGCTGAAGGCGAAGCTGGGGTTGGTATTTTTGAAGGTTCAAATTATAACGCTAGTGGTTTTTATCGGCCATTGAGTGATTCAAGGATGCGAAGCAATAATGCACAGTTTGGCGAAGTAAATGCTGAACAATGGTTGCTTTCACTATATGCTGTGACAGGAGCGGTACAAAGTATTACCCCCAACAGTGTCAATGTTTCTGCTCAAGCTGATCAAGCAACAAACTTCGCTGTTGAACTTACCTTTGATACTCAACGTCAAAGCATACAATGGCGGCTTGATTCACAAATTATGCCTCAATTTGATAGTCAAAATAATATTGATATTTCTCTACCAAGCGGCAACTACACGTTAGAAGTTAGCGTATCCGATATCACTGGCGCAATAAGAAAGCCTATCGAACAATTACCTTCAAATTATATATACACATGGCAAATTAGCGTTAACTAATAGGAGCTAAGATGAAAGTAATACGACTATTTACCCTTTACTTAAGTTTGAGCTTAGCTTCTTCTATAGCTAATGCCACTAATATTGTCACCATCGAGTTTGAAGGGGATGTTCATCGAATTGTGAATGTCATAAGCGTACCAAACATGAATGTACACAGCACGCATACACCTCAAACAAATCATAATACTGCGCAGAATCCACACGTAAGCTATAAGCAAAACGGTGATTTATATGTTATACCCGTAGATGATCCTCGAGTAGTGTGGGCACCAATCGATACCGCAAACGGTATCGTTGTTGCTGGCCATCAACAGGTTGTTTTAAACAAAGGAAGCTATCGTGTCAGGTTGCCATTATCGCTTAATGAGCTCGATTCACTCGCTATTTCACTACCGACGGTTCGACTATCTAAACCAAATCAGCAAACGTCTGATGCCACAAAACAAACAAATAGCATGCAGACTTTTACCATTATCAACGAGCGTTAAATAATCTTACTAGGATCTAGTTTATATTGCTCTGCGACTACCGGTTTGACAATTTTCAAGCCGTTACGCTGCTTCGCTAAATCAATAATTTTGGCAGGAATATAATGACCACCGGCCAAACTATAAAACACTTTTATCTCTGGTAGGGTCTGACTATCAGTGTTTGCTTTAGTGACAATGGCGATTCGCTTATTTGATAGCAACACTAAACTACCTACTGGATATATACCAATATGCCGAATGAACTTAATAACCAACTTTTGATCATAACCAAAATCCGGGTTACTAAGTATTTTTAAGGCTGCCGCCGGCGAATTAGCGATTTTGTGAGGGCGCGATGTCGTTAGAGCATCATAGGTATCTACAATGGCAAGGATACGACTAAATTTATGAATTTTCGCGCCCTCATATTGATTAGGGTAACCTGAGCCATCTAAACGCTCATGATGTTGTTCTACAGCCATCATAAGCTCACTATCAAGCTCTAGTGGCGCTAAGATATCTAATGAATGATTAACATGCTCTTTGATAAGAATTTGCTCTGCATGCGTTAAGCTACCTGCTTTATTGAGTATTTTTTCGGGTATTTTTGTCATCCCAACATCAAATACCAAGCCCAGTAATGCCAACCTTTCGCAGTCAAGCTCAGATAGGCCAAGCTGTTGTGCAAAGTAGCACATCAAAATAGATACATGCGCAGCATGGTTAGCTAAGTACCCTTGTGAGTTCATCACCATCGATAAACACAGCAAAGCATTTGGATTTCTTGCTAAACTATCATACACATCTTTTACAAACACTCTGGCTTCTTGTACATCAAGATTGAGATCTTGTTTAAGTGAGCGTGAAAAGCTTTTTTGTATCAAATGACTTCGTTTTATAAGTTTTGTTGCCTCCTCTAGTTCAATACTCAAACTAGTTGCTTGGCGCATCTTTTGCTTTTCTTTGTGTTGATTTAGATGCTGTTTTTGCCTAGCTAGCTTTTGTAGTGTATCCGATTGAGGTTTATTTTCTGGACTATTTGCCTGTTCCACAAACACTGAAACAACGCCATTTTCACTTAATTTTTTGACGATACCCAAATGCGTCACTTTGCCTTTGGTTTTAACCGTTAATGAACCCGTTTGCTCAGCAATATCATGCACAATCATGCCTTAGCTTTAAATCATCGACGGGAATACAACTTAAATTATTTGAAGACATATTAAAAACTCTCGTTAACGTCCCTATGATATCGGCTCAAAGCGAATTAACTAGATACAATTACATAAAAAAGCCCAGCATATGCTGGGCTTTTTCCATCACAATATGCTTAGTGAATATGAGATAACAAACGTTTATCAGTCACTAATTGACGAACACCGTGTGCTTTAGCTTCGTCAAATTCATTACTTTCACACCATTTTGCTAGACTGTTTATGTCTAACTTTGCGCACTGAGGGCGTACAGACCAGCTAACTTGTAAAGGTGAACAAGTCGCTTGAGTAAAGCTAGGTCCAGTCGTTGATCCTAAAAACTCAACAGGAGCGCCTGTTGTGTCTGGGATCATTTTAGCTTGATGGTATCCATTAACTTCATTGCCATCGTAGCCCATATCATTGAAGTCCATCGCGTTAGCGTCGTTAACTAGTGTAAACACCTGAGTTTCAACACGTAAATCTGGGTTTGCGCATTTGTCAGATAAGCATGAACCTAAGCCTGTAGCCTGGCGCGACATCACAAGATGTATGTACCCAATGCATTTCAATTGTGTCGCCAGGCTTCAAACCACCGCAAACATCGCCAGAAGGTGCTTTTAACTCAGCTTTGGTAAGGGTTTCACCAATACCACATTTATAACCACCAAAATCACCACTACCGGCGAAAATAGAAAAGTCTTTTGCTTTGTGTTCAGCATTTTTATGGAAATGAATATTACACAAATTCATTTGTTCTGCAGGTGGTGCTTTAGAAAAAATGACAGAGTTAGTACCACCTAAAGAATCAATATCCCGTGGTGTCTGAGGACCATAACCTTCGCATACTTCTTGTGCTGCTAAACCAAAACTCGCAACGGCTAATAAACCGGTAGTTAGAATTTTCTTCATATTTATTCCTTACAAATAAAAATTACGTTAATGTGTGTGCAAGATATAATTACGAGAAGTATTATCAATGGATTGTCGCTTGATAGATCACTTTGTAATAAAAAAACATAATTTACTCTGAAATTGCATATCAGTCTAATGAATTACTTTTTGACTCTTCATTTCTTTTATTGAATTGCCTATAGAAAACAACAGCATACAAATAAGAAATGTTATAATATAACCCTTATTATCAACTTTTAATTGATCAATCCTTATTTTTAGCAGTTTTTTACGATGTATGATTTAGTGCTATTTGCATCACTTTTAGCACTAAGTGGGGTTGGCTCTTACCATTTCACAAAACAATAAAACGGGAATATATATGCTGATACGAACATTAGGAATATTAATTTGTATAAGCTTAATTACTTATAAAGTAGGTGCGAAGCAAACGGCTAATGATGTTTTAGCTTTAAATGCGCATGAACAAGCACAATTAATACAAACAAAGCAATTGTCTTCGGCAACACTCGTACAAGCTTACTTAGCACGTATCGAGAAGATGGATAAGAATGGACCGCAAATCCAAGCCATTATCGCGCTTAACCCTAATGCACTTGAGCGAGCCAAAGAACTCGATTTAATGGCTGATGCAGGCACATTTTTAGGGCCACTTCATGGCTTACCTATTTTAGTCAAAGATAATATTGAGACCAGTGAGCTTCCAACTACTGCAGGCTCTTTTGCCCTAGCCAACAATAATACTAATCGTGATGCTCCTCTAATTGCTCGGCTAAAGGCGCAAGGAGCCATCATTTTAGGTAAAACCAACTTGTCAGAATGGGCTAACTTTAGAGATAACGACTCAATCAGTGGATATAGCGCAATAGGTGGGCAAACACGGAACCCCCATAGCTTAGATAGAACGCCATGCGGTTCATCGTCCGGATCTGGTGCTGCCATAGCGTCACGATTTGCATCACTTGCCATCGGCACGGAAACCAACGGGTCGATTATCTGCCCTGCCGCGATGAATGGTATTGTTGGCGTAAAACCGACCGTTGGTCTAGTTTCGCGGACACATATAGTGCCCATTTCGGTGACACAAGATACAGCCGGCCCCATGACTCATTCAGTCAAAGATGCAGCTATTATGTTAAGTATTATGGCAGGCACTGATGAGTTTGATAAAGCGACTCAAATGGCCGACGACAAAAAAGCTGACTATGCGAGCCTCCTTGGCCAAGATATTTCTGGTTTACGAGTGGGTGTTCTACGATCTACCCAATCTCGACACACAGATATACAAGCTAGCCTTAATAATGCATTAAATATCCTTAAAGATCTGGGCGTGGAAGTGGTTGAAATAGACGCTTTTGAACTTCCAGATGGTTTCTGGGATGACAGCCTTTCTTTGCTTTTGACAGAGTTTAAGATTGAGCTTAATCATTATTTAGCCAACAGTGCAAAGGCTGTTCAAGTAAGAACACTTGAACAACTTATCGCATTTAATTTGAAAGACCCTCGTCAACTCGTTTTGTTTGGACAGTCGCTGTTTGAACAATCACAAGTAACAACAGGATATGACAAAGACTATAACAAGATTCGTCAGCGCTTATCTAAAGCAACGCGTGATGATGGTATTGATAAGTTATTAAAACAGTACAACGTAGATGCTTTAGTTGCACCATCTCAAACACCCGCATTCTTAATTGATGCAGTTTATGGTGATAGCTTTGCAGGTGGATTTGCAGGTGCAGGATATTTAGCTGCCATTGCAGGCTATCCTCATGTTAGCGTACCAATGGGCACCATGAAGGGTTTACCGATTAATGTGAGTTTTATGGGAACTGCCTTTAGCGATGGCGTGTTGTTAAATCTTGCATATCAATATGAACAAGCCTCAAACAAGAAAATCAACCTAGGCTATTCGCAAAGTGCGTTCGAGCATCCCGCGCTGTCTGAAGCATTACAAAGAAATTAAGGTAATATTGGATGTAATAGCAATAAAAAAACCAGCCACGCTTTTTAACTAGGCTGGTTTTCATTAACGAATAACTATTATTGCTTTTTCAGCCAAGCAGAACACCAACCTTTCGCTGCTACCACTTTTCCTGTGAATATCGCACACGGGCGCCATTGTGCACCATCTTCTCCTTGGATATACATACAATTTTCACAATAATTCCCCTCAACCGGAGATTCATGAACGTACTTAAGCGCAACTGCAGTAGGATCATCTTCAGCGAGTTTCTCTTGTGCATTTGCTCGCAAAGCCACGCCACCAAGCGTTAAACCGATTAAACCTGTACCCGATAATTTCAAAAAGTCACGACGGTTTACTGATTTCATATTGTTTCCTTTTTATAATGCAAATGATAATAATTCTTTTTAACTAAACGCTAGAAACGACAAAGGCCTGCGAATTGGGCAGGCCTTTGGCAAAGAAAAACGTTGTGCTACTTATACTGTGCGCAATAAATTATGGTTTGTAAAGGATCTCTTCAAAGAAAATTGATTTGTGTTAAGAAAACTGAACACTAATTTTCCTCGTCTGACTCATCACCGCTGTCGGTAGGTATTTTTAATACCAGCCACATAATAAGTGCAACGCCTAAAATGGCGATGCCACATACGATTAGTAGTTGATCAAGATTCGGTATCATCTTTGTCGTTCCATATTGATGTTATTGCTAGCTCAGGTTTCGCATAACTAAAACGGTCAACACGTTTGGTACTGTGATAACTGTCCAAACATGAGACCACTGCACTGTTTGCCATTTCTATGTCGATATACCCATCCTCCAATATTAAACTCTGGCTTAATTCAACTTCAACTATTTTTCCTATCACAAGTTCAGTTTGATTGAGTTCGATAACACTGTTATGAGCAAGCTCTAGGGCTATTTTTAGCTTTGATTCAGTAACAAAAGGAGCATTTACCATGGACGACAAGCGAGGCGTTAATCCAACTGCGTCAAATTCGCTCTCATTAGCTTGATAGCGTGCTGAACATTGATGCGCTTTTTCTAGCATATCCACGTGCACATGATTAATAGTATATGCACCAGTGCGTTTAATATTTTCTAAAGTATCACGCACAACCGTATGAGGTCGCATAATCATGCCCAAAAGGGGGGATTTGCTCCCACATGAAATACCGATGATATCATTGCAAGGTTATTCACACCTTCGACACTAGTCGTGCCGACTAAATTAGCACTTTTAAATCCCGACAAGCTATTGATAAAGTTTGCGCGATATCGCTGTGGTAATTGCGCTATCGACTGTTCACTAAACACTTTAGTTGGCATCAGTTTTATCCATTTTTTTACTCATCATCTGTCTGGGCGATGATTTCGAGGGTAAATCCATTATCAATAATTGTGATTTCAATGGGTGAACAGCATATCTGACAATCTACAATTTGTTGTTGCCCTAAGTCATTTTCTTCATCAATTTCAATATCGTTGATAGTCATACAATACGGACATTCAAAACGCTCCGCTCGAGACAAACTCATTTAAGCTACTCCGAGTTTATTAGTCTTAAAGTGTATACTGTGGATAAGCTACATTGGATTGACATTAAAGATAAAGCCGCTTAAATCGCGTAAAGAAAAACACTCGCGGCTTGTAAATGATGTTTAGTATCGATAATTTGGACAGCTATTTCTTACTTTATGGTTTTGTGACATATCAAATTCAACACAGGGTATACAGCGGTCTACATATTCTCTCCAACCACCATTTGCATCTTCGGATTCAGTCGACAAGCAATAACCCTTGCCACCATTAACTCCCCAAGTCATCCAATCACTGGGATTGAATTCGGCAGTGCTATGGTACCTTATGCGATCAAGCCAAAACGCATCTTGTCCCTCGTTGCGAATTTGAACAAACGCGACTTTTTTTGCTCTGACCAATTCAAACTCTCTCACTATTTTTGTAAGATCTCCTTGATGGCTACTGTTTTCACACATGTTATCTGTAATTGGTGCGAAATAACGTTGCCTGCGTGTTTGATACGACCCCATACTATTACTTGAGTCAATTACGACTCTATCTTCGTCTAAAAAGACAATTTCAATGTTATTGTTGGTACCAGCATTGGTAAAATCACTGTCTCTATAACAATCTATTTCAAATAACTGGCTGGGTACACTGTTTTCTTTTTCAGTGTCTTCGTATTGGCAACTTGTATTAGACTTTCCAGTTTGCAAATCAAAAGTATAGCAAGGTGTGCATTGGTCAACGTATTCTCGCCAGTTTCCATTGGCATCATTTGAATCTGTGGATAAACAGTAGCCTTTACCATTGTTGACGCCAAAACTTTGCCCTTGGGTGTCATCTTCGCCCAATGTTAACAATAAGCGGTCTAACCAAAACGCATCATCTCCATCGGTCTGTATTTGTACGTATCTAACTGCTGTGTTTCTATTTAAAACACGAACCTTTTGAGCAATGCTGACTGCGCCAAGAGGATCTACAATATCGACTGCACGTTGTCGACAGGCACTATTATCAATATATAAATCATAAGAAGCTGGGCCACTTGTATCGCCTATCTTTACAAGCTTTTTATTCGCATCAAGCAGCCTAAGTGTCAATTTATTCGCCGTGCCAGCATTCTGTAATGAATGTGAACGGTAACAGTCTATCTGTATATAAAATGGGTGATTATTGTTTTGGATGATATTGGCCAGTGAATCACTGCTAAACAAACCGACTATTATTATTATGAGCAATTGAATAAGTTTTTGTGATAGTTGCATAGTGCGTCCCTGTTTTTTGTTGTAATACGTAATATGGCATAAGTAGTACAATATTTAATCGATTACATAAATTCAAGCTTAATCTAATGCCTAAACCCATGCGTATAGTCTACTTATGACTACTCACACAGCAAAATACCCAAAGCGTGCCCGACGCGGCCAGTGCCCATTATGCTCGCGCACGACCGATTTGACCTTTCATCATTTGATTCCAAAAAAGATGCATCGGCGTAAGTTCTTTAAGAAAAATTTCAGTAAAAGCGATTTAGCACAAGGTATCGATATTTGCCGACAGTGCCATGTTTTCATTCATAAAACATATGACGAGATGACACTGGCAAAGAAGGTAAATACGCTTGCTAGCATAAAAATCGACCCGGTTTTAGCCACACATTTCATTTGGTTAAGTAAACAACGAGTACAATAATGAACTTAAATTGCCTTAGCGAAAAAAGCGCTAGTAAGACCTTTCGATATACTGTACATTTAACCAGTTAACGTAATGAAAGGCATAATAAATGGCGCTTGCAAAGCTTCCCACGTTTTATTATCACACACACTTTGTTGAGTTTTTAGACTTTATTCGAGGGCCTAACGCGCATTTATTAAGCGCTAAGCACGAGCAATTTATCAACACTTTTTTCAAGCTAAGCCATCATGAGCAATGCATGTTGGTTCGGTTGATTAATCGAAAATATCCGGTAATAAAACGCACAAGCTTGCGTTTTGATGAACTACCTAATGTAAGTGAATTATTAAAGACATTGAATCAAGTAAATTGTCTGACAGACATCACGCAATGCCATGCAAAGGATCTATTGAACGTACTAACAAAGCCTGAGCTTCAAACAATTCATAAAGACTGCCAACCACCGAATTCTGACACTATTAGTCGTTCTGCAAGCAAAGAGTTTTGCTTGCAAGCGTGCATTACGCTTGACCCAATTGACATTGCTCAGCATCCGATTTGTCAACATTATGTAAGGCGCAATACCGACCCGATTATCGAGTACTTTTTATTTCTATATTTTGGGCATCTTAAAGGCAAATTAAATCAGTTTTCGATGCGAGACTTAGGCCTTATGCGCACAAGAGAAGACCAAGCTCATATGCAAGCTCGTTTTATGTGTATAGAAGAAGCAACAAGTTGTTTTGAGTTGCAGCAAAGTTTGCACAAAATTAAACACACAAAAGAGTTTTGCGAACAGGAAATTGAAGGCTTATATAAACACGTTCGTCAGCCAGTTGGCCAGCAAGCAATTAGCTTACATGGAAAGCTCTGTTATCGATTAGCAAAGCTTATGCTCGAATTTAACGCCCATAAAGCAATCGCGATCGTCGAGCATATTGAGCATCCACTTGCTGCTGAATTCTGGTGCCGACAAGCACATAAGTTAGGTCAATTAGAGACGGTTGAATCGCGTTTAAATTCAATTATAGATGCACCACAAAGTGATACCTTGCTGCAGTTTGCCCATGATTTTTTAGCGCGTAAATATCAAAAAAAGAGAACCAGTGTGTTAACTGACATGCTGCGCAACAATACCAAACATATATCGATAGATGAGCTATATAAAGGACAAGTTGAGAGAGGTGTTGTTGATTATTATCACGCTCGTGGCGAGCAAGCTTGGCGAACGGAAAACTATATCTGGAATAATTTGTTTGGTTTGGTGTTTTGGTCGCCCTTGTTTGATAAAGAAGGATTTGGCCTAGCAACGCCCTTTGATTACTTACCTGCAAGCATTAAGCATCACAACTTTATTGATATTGCCAAAGATGATATTGAGCAAATACTAGATGCAATTCAAAGCAATCAAGATATGCTTGAGCACATCACAAAAAATGCCGCTAGGCATTTTGGAAAGAGTCAATCTATTGTTAGCTGGCGTGCGAATATGCTGGATATTCTTAGCATACTTATAAAACATAGTAATCTTGATGCACTGAAAAAACAGCTCTTATATATTGCACAAAACTATCAACTGCATAATGACGGTTATCCTGATTTAATGATTCTATCAAAAGGCAAGCTTCGCTTTGAAGAAGTCAAAGGAGAAGGTGATAGTTTACGCCAAAACCAACTATGCCAAATTCAACATCTTCAAGCCTGTGGATATGATGTCAGCATTACGACTGTCGATTATATTGTGGACCCATCCCAAGCATACGTCGTTGTTGATATCGAAACCACAGGCGGGCGAAACGGTTATCATAAAATCACTGAAATAGGCATGGTAAAAGTCATTAATCACGAGGTTGTCGATACGTGGCAAAGCTTAGTCAATCCGCAACGTCGCATACCTAGTATGATCACGCGTCTTACCGGCATCACCGACGAAATGGTCAGTGATGCCCCTGTTTTTGGGGATCTTGTATCTCAAATCGATAACTTTACTCAAGGCTGTGTATTTGTTGCCCATAATGTCAACTTTGACTATGGTTTCATCAAATCTGAGTTCGCTGAATTAGGACAAGCGTTTAAACGACCAAAGTTATGCACCGTACAACAAATGCGAAAATACTATAAAGGGCTAGCAAGTTATTCTTTGGCTAATCTGACTAAGCATTTTGATATCGACATGCAGCGCCATCACAGGGCGATGTCTGATGCCGTTGCCGCCAGCGAGTTATTAAGCTTGGTTAATCATGCACGAATTGACATACAAAAGTCAGCAAAAACGGCAACTCAATAATCCATTTAAGCTTAATACTCGTTTTAAATAAGATTGAGTTAATTTATTACATGTTACGTCCTATATTATGAATACAAATAAAGTTGCTAAAAAACACAACCTAGATGAGCAGCAACACTCTAGAATTATTGAGATGGCATGGGAAGACCGTACACCCTTTGAAGCAATCGAAAGGCTCTATGGCCTAAAAGAGCCACAAGTGATTGAGCTGATGCGCGCTAGTATAAAACGTAAAACATTCAATAATTGGCGCGAGCGCGTCACCGGCCGTAAAACTAAACATTTAAAGTTACGCAGCCCTGACGTATCAAGAGGCTACTGTTCAACCCAATATAAACCTGTTAGAAAGCGCTAAAGGTACTTATTTAATGAGCCAAGACGAATTGCAAGCCCTAAAAATAGCTTTTACTTTCATGCCTCAAGCTATTGAGGTAACAAAATATGAGTATGGTGACGATTACCAACGAGTACTCGAGCAGGTCGAATTTGTAAGAGGTGTTTTGCTTGACAATGATGTGGATCCTGACGAAGTATCAGGGGATATCAATCCTGACTCTACCCCCAACTCTTGTTATTAGTAAGTACAGCAATACTTGAACATTACTCCTACCCCACCAAAAAAACGGACACTTATAAAAGAGCTAGGCGCATTAAAAGACGTGGCCACACTTTTACATCCAAGAACGTCTAAGACACTTCATCATTTAAAAGGTGATGGGCAGCACATCATGCTAATTCCAGGGCTAGGTGTCGATGGGCGTTTTTTTAAACCCATGAGTAAATTTTTGAATCGCCATGGACATACTACTCATGATTGGGGTCTTGGTGTCAATGATGCAGGTTTTAACAGGCGATTCACTAAAAGCGATATTACCATTGACTGGCAACCCAACGAACACCCTGATGGCAGGCCTATCCACAAAAATGAATGGGGCGTTGCTTATCTTTGCTCAAAAGCTGCACAACACGCTCAAAGATTGTCGGAACACATAGGCAAACCAATTGCGCTTGTTGGATGGAGCTTAGGTGGTTATATAGCCAGAGAGGTTGCGCGGGCTCTACCTCAACATATTTCAAAAGTAGTCACGTTTGGCTCCCCGGTCGTCGGTGGTCCCAAATACACAGCTGTTGCTTGGCGCTTTAAACGACTTGGTGTGGATGTGGATTGGATTGCAAAAGAAATCAAGCAACTAGATAAAATACCTATTACTCAATCTATTACTGCTATATACAGCAAAAATGATGGTATTGTGCATTGGAGTGCCAGTATTGATAAACTGTCAAAAAACGTAAAACATGTCGAAGTGAAAGCCTGTCATTTAGGTATGGGTTTTGATTATCAAGTTTGGCAAGAAGTGCTACAAGCGCTTAAAAATGACTAAATAGTCAATACTTAGCCTTGTTGTAGCGCTATTATTAGCGGTTTATAAAACGACTTACCAACCGGCAATTCCACATCATTTGCTAACACAACACTAACTTGCTCATCGCCTGTTGTTCTTAGCTCACGTATTAGTGACTTCTTGACGACATATCCTCTATGGATTTGAATAAATACATTAAGCGACAGGCATGTCATCAAATGCTTTAATGAGCCTCTTAGAAGATGCTTTCCTTGCTCATGGTGAATATCAACATAATTACCATTTGTGGCTAACCAAATGATACTTGCGGTTGGAATAATGCGCAAATTGGCGCTTGATTTGATGAGAATATTGTCTAATGGCTTCGTCTCACTCCATGCAACTTGAGTTGATAGCGCTCCACTATGAGTTTCTTGGTCTTCAAAAGCCTTTTCGAGCCTTTGTAAGCACTGAGTAATACGAGCATCATCAAACGGTTTTAATAGATAGTCCATTGCATATAATTCAAAGGCAGCAACCGCATAGTCAGAAAATGCAGTCACAAAAACAATAAGCGGTGGTGCTTTGAGTGCAATTATGTGTTTAGCCAATTCAATGCCATTTTGTCCCGGCATATTGATATCTAGAAACACTACATCCGGTTTTAGTCTGTGAATGTCCATCAACAAAGACTTACCTGATGGGAATGTATGGACTTGTTGCCATTTTGCATGTTGAGTAATGCTATGCACTAGGTTGTCCCTGACCATAGGCTCATCATCTATAATGAAAACTCGATAGCTCATAAAAGCACTATTTGTTTAGGAAACCTTAAGCACACTTCAAATTTATCATCGCTTTTTATTTTCCGTAAGCTAAAACAATTTGGGTATAAATGCGCCATGCGTGAAGACAAATTCTCTAATCCTAATCCACTATTTCTATTGGTCAGTGAGCCACTTATCAATGAATTACTGACGCATATCTCGATTTCATTCCCATGTTGAGCAAGATCAACGTGTATATCAACGGTTTCTTCTGTGGTTTCAACGCCATGTCGAAATGCATTTTCTAAAAGCAACTGTAAAGTAAACGGCGGACACATTGCATCGTTATCTAATTCGTGAATGTCTAGATGACAATTAAAGCGCTCCTGAAACCTTAATTTCTGTAAGCTAATATAATTATTTGAAAAATCAAGTTCTTCGTTAAGGGTGATTATATTTTCGCTTGAGTATTCAATGGTAAATCTTAATAGGTCACCCACCTTAGCAATGGCCTCAATTAGCCTTGCGCTTTCACCCGTTCTAGCCAGCGCACTGATAGCACTCATGCAATTAAACAAAAAGTGAGGACTTAATTGGGATTGCATCAATTGCATGTTCTGTTGAGCTAGTCGCAATGCAGATTCAATACGCTCTTGCTCTAAGCTTGCATTTCGTTGTTGCGCTGAGCGCGTTTGTTCAGACAATGTTAAGCCCAAGCAAGCGACAAAGGTCATCGCATAGATAACCATATAAAAGAAAATCACCGAATTACTTGTTTGGCTAAATTTGCCTATCCATTGCTCTAAGCCACCTCCTTCAATAAGCGTTCCAATGGAGTATTCAACGCCAAAATAAAAAGGTAACCACACGACCATGGTTAAAACAAAAAGTGTTAACATTCGAAAAATTGCAAAAGGGAAAGAAAGCGATTTCATGGCTTTCAAAAGAAAAGCTGTCACTATTATCCATAACGAATAAGTCAGTATATAAAGACTAACTTCACGCATTCCAAACTCGACGCTTACGCCGTATTTAACAATATCAGAGTACCTCGATAAAGCGTGCAAGGCGCCTACACAGGTCCATGCGAGTAGGGCCCACATTAAGGTTTTTAACATTGATATTTATTCCTTTTTTACTTCTTATTTAATGTTTTACGACCAGCAATGCTAGTACATTTTACTCACAATTATCAGTTGATTAGTCACTATATTTCTGGGTGTTTATCACAAAGCTGTTGTTCACAATTTCGATTCATTTAAGGATTATCTGGCACTTACAAAAAGGGAACCACACATGAAAACAGCAAGTACGCTTTGTTCTAAACACCATAATATTACTACTACTTTATTACTCGTATTAACAATACTTTTGTCACCTTTGACACACGCAGATACTTTTGTTGAAACAATCGCTGACGTATCCGCCAGAGATGGGGTAACGGTATATAATAATGAAATTTACGCAACAAATTATAATAACGGACGTGTCTATAAAGTGCAGTTAGACGGCACAAGCACCTTGGTTCTAAATGATAATAATCGAGGCCCTGCTGGTATAAGGTTTGATGACCAAGGTAATATGTATATTGCTTTGTATAATACCTCTCAGGTAATCAAAATTGATGATCAAGGCAATGAAACTATCTTCGCCGCTGGCGTCAATGAACCCATCGCTCTTGATTGGGATAGTAATAATGACTTGTATGTCAGTAGCTTTAACGGCCCCACTACTATTACTCGATTAAGCGCTGATGGTTCTCAATCTCAAGTAGCTAAAGTTCAAGCCCTAACAAATGTATCGAGTCTTTGTTTGGACAATAGTGATCATATTTACGTCACAAGCTATGGCTCAGGTGATATATACCAAGTCACGCAAACCGGCATCGTGAGTCTATTTGCAAGCACCAACCTTCCAGGGATTTCTTTTTTACAGTTTGATGATACTAATGAGTTATTTTATGCCACAGGAACTAACACCAATTCAATAATTTCAATCAATATGGATGGCACCAGTCAAACTATATTGCAAAGCACCGATGGCGGTGTGCAAGATGGCCCTGTGAGCATTGCCACAATGAATAGTGCTATTGGCTTAGCCATTAGCAATATGGGAACGCAAATTTACTTTGTCACAAATGACCATGTCAGGCGCTTAGTGATTGCCGACCCTAATGTTGATCAAATCAGGCCTTATTTTACCAGCGATAACGCAATAAATATTGATGGTGGTACCGACTTTTCACATCAGTTTATTTTTGAAGACCCCAACAGTGACCCACTAAGTCTACAAATTGACAATATGCCGCAATGGGTCACTTTTGATGGCGTTGATACAATATCAGGGACTAGCGTTTCTGAAACAACCAGCACTGTCATAAACCTAAGCGCCAGATTAGACGATGGTAGTGATGAAGTAACTCAAGGTTTTCGTATTACCGTGAGTGCTGTTGCCGCGCAGCCCAATCCTGATCCGGTTGTAACACCTACACCGCCAGTGAGCTCAAGTGGAGGATCTACCAATATTTTTGTTCTGATTATTTTAAGTTTACTGTGTTGTGCAAGAAGGCAACGATTGTAAATTGCGCGAATAACAAATGAAGCGATTGAGTAATTATAGATATTGCTCAATCGCATTTTGTAAACTTTGCTGTGACAATTCGCCATTGTGGCTATAGACAAGCTGCCCTTGCGCGTCAAAAAACAAAGTAACAGGGAAGCTAAAAATTCCCTTATTTTCAGCAATCTCACCTTGAGTATCGATCAAGATATGTTCAAAATTCAATTCATGTTGTTGCATAAAAAAGGCGATTCTCTCACTCGTTTCGCGTTGATTAAGTGAAATAAACGTAATGTCTTGATAGCGCTGCTCGGCTTGAACTAACAAAGGCATTTCTCGAATACAGGGGTCACAAGAGCTTGCCCACAAATTCATGACAATTGCTTGGTCTTGGCTGATATCTCTTATTTTTACTACTTTGCCATCAAGCGTCATAAAGTCACTATCTGGAATGACTGCATGGGAGCTTGCCACCGCAATCAAAAAACTAAAACAGGCATATGTCCCAATCATTGTGAATACACCAACAAACATGGGTTTACGCTGCTTCGTCCTAAGTTGTTGAACAATCAACACAGCTAAAGACATAAGCAAAGCGGCTGTATAATCGATGCCACCGTCAAAGATATCGACAAATTGACTCACACTGTTATAACTTTCGTTAAAACGAACAATATATACAATTCGCCCTACCACTAAACCAGATAACAAAAATACTGTCAGTGCCCCCAAAGCATTGCCTTGGTGCTTCCTAGCTGAAATCAAAGTTACAATAACACCAATGACAATACTGATAATGAGCAGAACCGGCCATACTGTAAAAGAGACTATGCCAAGGCTTACAGATGTCATGAGGCCACTTCCTTACAAAAATTCGCCATGCTTCGAGCTGTTTCTAAACTGATTTCCGGACATGTAGTTGGGAAAATCTCAGTTGCATGGATAGTCCCCATTACTTGTCGACAGTTCGCTGGCACTCCTGCTCGCAAAAGCGCTCGATAAAAATTTATCCCTTCATCTGCCAAGGGATCGCATTCGTTTACACTTATCATTGTGCGAACTAATCCTTTTAGATCGTTTTCATCAGCAAACCCTGGCCATGCTAGTGGATTACGCTGATTAAATGCTTCAATCCCGTAAATCATCGCCGCTTGGTTATTATGTAAATCTAATAGAATGCCATTATTAATCGTCGACGAGGGGCTTTGCGGGTTTGGCCAGCTACCTGCAATATAGGGACAAAGCGCATAAATACCGCTGATAAGCGACAAACGTTTTTGTTGTTTTAACACTAAGGCAGATGCAATGGCAAGATTTCCACCACCGCTGTCACCTGCCACGACAATTCTTTTCGCATCAATTCCCATCTCAGCACTGTGTTGACTAAGCCATTTTATTCCTGACACACAATCATTTAAACCGGCTGGGAAGGGGGCTACTTCAGGTACAGAAGAGGGGACAAGAGCATTACGAAAATCAACCATTGCAACTGCCACACCTTGAGCTGCGAGGATGCGCCCCCATGCTTTGTAATTGCCATCATAGCAAGACATTGTCGCCATACCACCGCCATGAATGTAATAAATACAAGGTACTACGCTATCGTTGTCTGGACGAATAAACTGAATATTGATTGCGTTACCATCGGGCGCTGATATTAGTGTTTTATGGCTAACCGTCATTCCTGTACTTGGAGCAACATCTTCATTATCACAAGTGTCCAAAAAAGCTTTGACCATGTTTCTTGCTGTTTTTGCTCTTTCAGAATTGGCGGCTTCTAGCGCCGCTTGTCGACTTTCAACATCATTTGAACCGCTAAAACTAACCTTACCAAACACCGCTTTGATTCGGGGGTCGATGCGCGGATCATTTTTGATTTTACTCATGTTTGTCGCTCCTTATTGCCAACCTTGCTTCCACAAACTCGGGTTTTTAAGATCTCGCCATTGAATATCGAATCGACGCTTTGACATGACTGACTCAGTTTTACATTCGATAACATTCCCATCATCGTCATATTTAACTAACACGACACTAAAGTGCTTTTCTTTTTTGCGCATAGACATTTGCTCTTTCAATACAGATTGAGCTGTCCATTTGGTGTGTAGCAACTTTTTCGGTGATACTTGATTCACATACAATACACTTTATTCAAAACCATAAGCCTCTTTACGCAAGTGCATCCAAACGCGATCAAGCTTGACCTGTTAATGAAAACTTAGTGCTTGTGTGGTACAGAAATAGGACGACTTTCACTAAGGATTAGAAAAATAGTCTTTATCAGTTTGTTTTAATAATTTAGGTATTTCAACTGGCACATGTACGCCAACGTGCTGATTTGCATTAATAAGCTCATCTAAAATATAGTTGCCTTCCATTGATAAAAAGAACCAATACGGAGGAAACGCCATATCACTTGTACGCGCCTGCCAATGTTCTTTAAATGGCAAATAATGGTTATCATCAGGGTCCGCGTCACCCATATGCATAACGGTGATAGGGTGCTTATTTTCGTCCGATAATGTAACTCTAAATATAAGATTCTGTATATCAGCGCGCCTTAGCCAGCCAGCGTGAGGTATTCTGACACCTTCAACAATAAGACCCTTATAACTTAGGGTTTTTGCAGCTTGGTTAAAAGCCAAATCAATAGGGAACAATTGTGAAGTTACTTTTTTGGCGTCTGGCAATGCGATTAGTTCGTCCGTCGCCTGTTTAGGCGCAAATAAAACGGTATTAGGAAACTTAGTCAAATATTCAAGCATTAAATCAGCCGCAAAATGATCGCCATGAGCATGGCTTATCACTATCGCGGTTAAGTCGTTAAAAGGCGCCTCACCGGCAAATATAGATGCAAGGGTTTTATCAGCAACTAATTGATAAATGCCATAGTCATTATGAAAAAAAGGGTCAAAAAGAACTTTTGTTCGTCCATTTTCAATTAAGACTGATTCGTTAGCAATGTACTTTGCGCTGGGTTCATGAGCATAACTTTGCTCACTAGTTATGCATAAAACCACTACGAGAATACACATATAAACATTGCTCATTTTTAGCCTTTCCATTGTTTGGCGCTCATTTGTTTTTAGCTTCGATGTCGTCAATAAGCGCTTTTCTAAACTGCGGGACAAGATCAAAATACCAAGTTTCTGTGTTTGCTTTATTTGGCGCCCTAAGTTCAATCGCTTGCACTGGAAGGTCATCCACATATTGCAGGGACTGCCCTACTGCAACCATTTGATGTAACTGAATAAAGGCATAAAGGTCACTTAAGCTTGTAATATAAATAGGTGTTTGAGGCGTTTTGCCATCGCCAGTACGCCAAGTCGCTTCAATTAACATATCAAGTAATTCATTATGATAAGCAGCTAAGTCAATATTACCCACTTCAAACGCGCAAACCGCTACACCATAATGCGCAGTTAACGAAATATAGTTAAGTGTTAACAATACTTCGTTTATTGAGATACATTCGTCCCACTCATTGTTCTCCATAAAATTTTGAGACAATAAACGAGTAGTTTGCTCTTGGTCACTACTTGGGTTGTACATCGATGTAAGCGGATAAAGCCGTAGGATGTCATCAAAATCTTGGTACGTCGCTTTATTGTCTTTGATTTTTTGAACGATTAGTTGGTAATCATTATCAGCGGCTTGATAGTTTAATACATTATTAAGTTGTGTATTGTCAGATTGCGCTTGTTTGTCTGGCGCTGTGGCACAAGCTCCCAACACTGCAACAATGCATACTAATATTGCAGATTTTAAGATATTTCGCATAACTCCCTCGCTGCACAGTTTTATACCTGACACACAGTAAAGTATATTATGTTTGTACGATCTTGTGTACTGATTCAAGTTAAATTACTCATCGCTTTAATAAGAATAAATATTCTTATAAAGACTTACTTAGCAGATGATAATGACTTATTCAAAGCATCGATATAGCCATTTCGTAAGCATTGATGATCATCATAAAAACCAGACTCTCGAAGGTAATTGTGCATTTTTGGTAAATGGTAAGGCGGTATATTTGGCACCATGTGATGCTCGACATGATAATTAACATAGTTCGGAGCAATGAATACACGAGACACGAAATTAACCAATGTGGTATTGGTATTATCACGTGGGTCTTTTGACAAGCGATCGGTAACGGTGCCATGCTCGCCAATGTGACGAATCCGAGCCACAATCGGAAATACAAATAACTCAGCAGCCCACCACAAAGCATATGCCCATGCATGACCTAGATAAACAAAAAGGGCTAAAAGTGCACAGTGAAATATGAGCCATCGTGTCGTACTCAGACTGATTGTTTTCATCCTAAAAGCCATCAGTTTAAGCCCTGTGAGCCCGATTAAATCACGCGTGAATTTCCGAGCTAAACTGGCGCGACTCACCGGATAACCTTTGATTAAGGTTAAGTCAGGATCTTTGTCACTGCCTGTATATCGATGATGAGCATTATGAGTTTGCCGATACGAATGCAAAGACATATTAATTGGCGAACCACACACATAGTGCCCTACGAAATCATTTACCCGAGCTTGAGTAAACAAAGCATTATGACTGCAATCATGCACTAATATTGCCAGTCCAAGCTGCCTAACGCCAATAATAACAACGGCAAACAAAATGGTTAAAATATTTGGGTAGGTGATAGCAAGTGTGAAAGCAAATACAATTAAAGCAATGTTAACAAAGACCATCATAAGCGCGCTCAAATTTGAACGTTTCCGTAAGTCCTGTAAGACTTGCTTTGGTAAATATTGATGAATGTTTTGCATACAATAACCCTAACAAATATTACGCAAAAAAAGAATCATTATGACTTAATCTTGTGGCGACCAATCTAGATCTAATTCGGCTTCTTCTATTAATGCAATGAACGGTTCATCTTGGGATAACTTAATCCATATTGTTAAAAACTGCGCATTTTGGCTAACTGTTTCATAGTCTTGTTCATTTTCTGCCCACTCAAAGGTACTTGAGACTCTAAAGGAGTATTCATATTTTGAACCTTTCGATAGCTCTGCTTGTAAAGCCTCATATGCAATTATGCCAGCAGGAGATAGTTTAAATAAGCTATCGTGCCTTTTGACTGATGAAGAAAACCAAGTTTCTTGAGTGAATGACCATGCATCAGAGATTTTTTCAAGCGCAAACGAAAATTGTCGAGCCCCTGTCTCATCGGTCAAAGTAATGGTTAAGTTAGTGCTGCTTGCATCAATGCCCAAGCCACCATCAAGTTGCGTTTTCACTCGTAAATCATCAGCCGGTATATCTATAAGATCACGCGTCTGAAATCCCGCAAATTTTATCATTGTAGAAACAGGTATACTGCTACAGCCACTAATTACCAAAGCAAGTAAAACACAACATATTTTATAATAAAGAACGAGCATTCTTAATCTACAGGGTATATCCATGATTGCTATATCGCTATTCATTGACTAATAAATTACTATTATTAGACATCCACAATCTCCAGTAAGGCACTGGCTAAATCCCTTTTTGATAAACCTTGACCAGCTATGCTATTCAGCTTGTGTGCTCTGGTTTTTATTATCGCAATACATCGTTCAAAAGCCTGACGGATTTCAAGATCAGTGCCCTTAACTTTGCTAGGGTCCACAAGCCCCCAATGTAGACGTAGCGAATCACCAAACCAAACTGGGCATGTTTCATTTGCGGCATTGTCACACACTGTGATAACAACATCTGCATTAAAATCGACAAACTCATCCCATGACTGGCTGTTAAGACCTGCAGTTTGATATCCAGCCTCTTGTAGATATTTAATCGACAAAGGATGAACTTCACCGCATGGCTCACTACCTGCACTTTTTGCAATAACATTATCACATTCGTGTTGGGTTATAACTTCTGATAATATGCTTCGGCAGCGATTGTGCGTGCAAATATAAAGTACTTTTAACACTGTAATGGTCCACAGAAATAAGTTAACTAAGTAGATACCATAAAGATTACGCGAATATGACATTGCTTCGCAAGTAACTTCCTTTACATCGAACATAAGCCTTGATAGCCTTGCTACACGATAGATATAGCACTCATAATTTACACGGATTAGATATATGAGATTCAGTAAAATTCAAGTCCTGATAATCGTAGTTTTCCTGTTTTTCACAAGTACTGTTGCATATGCGTTTGAGATTACTCAAGCGTGGACAAAGTATGAAACTGAAAACTATGTTTTGTATACCGACGACGAAGAAACAAAAGCATTGGAGCAACTCCAAAAGCTAGAGATTTTCGCAGCAACCCTTAAAGACTTATTGAAATTTCAACTAAGGTCTATCGTTACCGACTCTCACTATTTACCAGTTCGACACGAAACGCCTGTTTGACGAATTTGTTGGCAATAGGTCAATAATTGGTTTCTACAGCACCTAAAACAATGGTCCATTTATTGTTGTCGCACCTCACTCAACTGGCGGTACATCACAATATGAAACCTTGTTTCATGAGTATATTCACTTTTTTCAACGTGGTGTAAACGGTCCCAAACAACCACTTTGGTATAGTGAAGGCATAGCTGACTTTTTTAGTTCTCTTCGAGTGGGGAAAGACAATATTTTTCTTGGTTCCTTTCCAAAAGGAAGGGCTGATACACTGCGCTACACAAAGATGTACGATCTCGAGACACTTTTTAATGCCACACAATACGAAAGCGACCCGCAAGATAACGCCCGTTTGTACGCGGCGTCTTGGTTAGTTACAAGCTTTTTTATGCTCAGTGGTCGCAATGGTTTTGAGAATTACAATACACAACTAAACAAGATGTTGGCATTGCAACAAAAAGATGTAATTGGCATTGATGCCTTTAATCAAGCATTTGATATAAGCATTGATGAGCTCAAACTTAAATTGAGAACATATGCTAAACGACCAAATATATCTGGCGTCAAGTTGCCTATTCCAGATAAAAACATCGAGGTCGAACAAACAGCCTTGAGTATCGGTGAAAGTTATTCGGCGTTAGCCAGCGCAGTACCTTCGAAAAACAGTACACTTTTTGAATCTCTATTACTAAAAGGTGCTGAGTCATTAGACCCTACCTCCTTGGCCCGATTGGCCGCATTGAAAGCGCTTGAGGGTGACAAATCAGAAGCAATGAAACTGATGGCAAAAATCAAGGACAGCAGTGAACTTGACTACGACACCCTCTTTTTTATGGGCGAATATTTTTTCAATCTTAGGTATGCAGACAAAAATGTTAAAACCTTAGACAAGCAGGCCTTGAGTGAAGCACTGGATTTGTTCGAGAAAAGTATTGAAATTAAACCTCAAATCTTTTCTTTGCGTAGGGTGTTTCAAATTCATGCTCAATTAGGAAATATGGATAAGGCAGATGAATATGCTCAAAGACTATACCAAGCGTTTCCCTTAGATTTACGAGTTAATATCGACGTGGGTTTGTTTATGGCAAAAAAAGGAAACACGGCCTTTGCTGAATTTTTGTTAAATAATGCCATCAAATGGTCATCGCATGACGTAATCGATCCACGAGTCGTATTAGCACTTGCAAAATTGAAACAAAAAACCAACTAAAATCTATTAGTAAGTATAACTAGCAATAACTACCCATATAAGTTTTAGATAGTGTTAAAGTTTAGCGTTTTATATTTTTAAAACAGGTACTTAAGCCAGACTTAGATTTTATGTAATGAATAGTTTACAGCCCAATTGCTTGTTGAATACCCCATCACGCTTTATGAGCGCAGGAAAAAAGGATTTGCGTTGACAATTGACTTTACGCAAAGCATTCTTACGTGTTAAAGCAATACTGCATCCGCGCTTACTTGATATGCAGGATCTTTGCTTACCCTAATCCCATAGAAAGAGTCATTAAAAATGTTAAAGGTTTCTAAGTTAAGTAGTTTAGCGTTGTTTTTGCTAGTGGCTGGTTGTGGTGGCAGTGACAGTGAGCCAGAGCCTCCTGCACCGGGCCCTGAAATACCAGTAGCCAACACACCACCAAGTGCCGAGTTTGTATTGCCAACCACTGGAACAACACTTGATTTTGGATCAAACCTTGACGTTGAAGTTAATGCTAGCGATTCAGACGGCGAAGTTGCCTCAGTAGCACTGTTTATCAACGATACTTTGGTTAGCGAGGATACTCAAAGCCCTTATCAGTGGGTACACAGTAGCTCTAACCCTATTAGCGCTTTACAATCACTTAATTCAGGTGATTATACACTTAGCGCGGTCGTCACCGATGATGATGGTGATCAAACAACGATAACGCAAAGCGTTTCGGTATCTGAGGCACCAAATGTTGCGCCATCAGTAAGCTTTATCAATCCTAGCGCATCTGTTGAACTTGAGAATGGTTCTGACTTATCAGTGCGTGTTGATGCTCAAGACAGTGACGGTGAAATTGTATCGGTCAGTTTATCGATTAATGGCGAATTAGTATCCCAAGATACTCAAGCGCCTTATCAGTGGGATGCATCTAATGATGCCCTAAGCAGATTAAGTGGCGGTAGTTATGTGCTTGACGTCGTTGCTATAGATGATGGCGGCCTTGAAGCTACCGCAACTTTGGTTGTTATAGTATCAGATGAATCATCAAGCTTAATAAAAGATATCAATACGGCGCAACGCTTTATGTCATTTGCGGGTTTTGGGGCATCGATGCAAGAGCTTGAAGCAATGGTAAATACCGATGCTGCTGATTGGTTAGCTGCACAATTTGCTATGCCTTACCAGTCTTATTTAGAAGCTATACAGCCACGATTAATGATACAAGATGGCCCTGAACGAAGGTTTTCACGCACTTCAACTTATCGTTATCATTTAGAGTTATTTTGGGATAATGCTTTTAGTGCAGACGATATTTTACGACAACGTATGTTATTTGCTCTATCACAAATTATTGTCGCAACAGAAAATGACGCCAGACAAGCCCACCGTGAAGCATACTATCTAGACCAATTGGGTAAGCATGCATTTGGTAATTATAAAGACATCCTTACAGATATTACTTATGCGCCAATTATGGGAAGATACTTAACATATATCAACAACCGCAAAGGCGACCCGCGCACAGGGCGTTTACCAGATGAAAACTACGCTCGTGAAATTTTACAGTTGTTTTCAATTGGTCTTGTTGAACTTCAGATGAACGGCGAAGCAAAACTTGAAAATGGTGAAGCGATTGAGACTTATGACAATGACGATATTGTTAATTTAGCAAGAGTATTCACAGGCCTTCGTTATGATACGAGTTTGGGTGACACTGTGGCTGTTCATACCTCACCAATGGAAATGAATGAAAACAATCATTCAAGCTTAGAGAAAAACTTTTTATCAACCAGTATTGCTGCTGACACTGATGGCACAACAACAATTGGTTTAGCCATTGACGGTATTTTTGAACACCCGAATGTTGCGCCGTTTATTGCTCGCCAGCTCATACAACGTTTTACCGCTAGTAGTCCACAAGCCGATTATGTTGAACGTGTGGCCATGGCATTTGAGACCGGTGAATTTGTTTCAGATAACAATATTACCTTTGGTGATGGCCAGCGCGGCAACTTAGAGTCAACACTAGCTGCGATTTTACTAGAGCCAAGCTTATTTGATGAGCCAGACTCCTCAGTTGCCGAATCAGTAGATGGCAAAATCCGCGAACCTGTCCTTCGGTTTGTGCATTGGGGCAGAGCCTTTAAATTAGCCAATGTCGATAGCGCATCTGAAACAAGACTGCGCGGTGCTGCTAGTCCCTCTACAGCATTGGGTCAAAGACCATTTGGTGCACCGTCTGTATTTAATTTTTATCGGCCTTAGCTATATTGCGCCTATGGTACGCGCAGTGGAGAATTAGGTCTAACCGCGCCAGAGTTTCAAGTGACAAACACCGCATCGGCGATTGGATTTACCAACTTTATCACCGACTTTATTGTCGATAATACACCGACTCGAAGTAGTGAAAACACGTTTATTCCTGACTACTCTGATGAACTCGCATTAGCGGATGATGCTCAAGCCCTAACACAACACTTAGCGGTGTTGTTGACCGGTGACCGGATGACTGATGAATCCAAACAAGTCATACAAGATGCTGTCGCGTCAATCGCCATCAGAGACACAAACGAAGACACGGATAAACTCGCCAGAGTGCATTTGGCTATCATAATGGTCACAAGTGACCCTTCGTTTACTGTAATTTATTAATAGGTGCTATTATGTCAAAAATAAATAGACGAGACTTTTTACGCAGTGCCAGTGCGATGGCCGTTAGTGCAGGTTTGCTTGGTAGCCTAACAAGCAGCAATGCTTTTGCCAAAGACGTAGAAGGCTACAAAGCTTTAGTGTGTGTCTTTTTCTTTGGTGGTCTGGATCATAACGACACCATATTACCGAAGGACCAAGCATCCTATGATATATTTTCGAGTCGCCGAGCTGAATTAATGGGTGCATATGATGCAAGCTCGTCAGGCTCATCTCGCAACATCAACAATATTTTAGCGTTAAATCCCCTCAACTCACCTGATTTAGGTGGTCGTGAATATGGTTTACCCCCTCAATTAGCACCTTTACATGAACTCTTTGATAATGAAGAACTTGCCGTGGTAGGAAGTGTTGGACCACTTATTCGGCCGGTCACACGTCAAGAATTTGAGCAGCGCACCGTCGAGCTACCCAGCCGCTTATTTTCACATAATGACCAACAATCAACATGGATGGCCTTAAATGTTGAAGGCGCAAGAGTCGGCTGGGGTGGCCGCTTGCTTGACTCAACTATACGCAGTGACGCTACGCTTAATACAACGTATATGGGCATTACTACCAGTACCAACAATACTTTTTTAACTGGGCAATTGGCCTCAGGCTTTAGTGTGTCGTCAAATGGTGGTGTGCGAGTTAACCCGGTAGAGCGCCGCTCAATATTAGGAAGTAACAATCATTTTAATGATGCTCGAGCCCGTTTACTGGCATTTTTAGAACAGCGCGATTTTAACTCTAACAATGTGTTTGAAAATGATGCCGCTAACTATCAAGGCTTAGGAGTGAGCAATGGCACAGTGTTTGCCGATGCTTATGCTAATGTTGCAGACTCTAGCGTTGTATTTCCAAGCACAGGATTAGGAACCCAATTAAAAACCGTAGCCGAAACCATATCGATTCGCGAAACACTTAACGCCAAACGCCAGGTGTTTTTTGTTGGTATTGGTGGCTTTGATTCTCACTCAGCACAAGCCAACAGTGTACCTGGTTTACAAACTCAAATCGCTGATGCCATTAAAGCCTTCAGAGACGCTATGATTGAGCAAAACATGTGGGATGATGTCACATTATTCACCGCTTCTGACTTTGGTAGAACCTTAAACGACAATGGTGACGGAACAGACCATGGCTGGGCTGGGCATCACTTTGTTGCAGGAGGCAGTGTAAGAGGCGGTAACATTTTTGGACATCTACCAAGCATGGAACAAGACAGTGAAGATTATACGGATGGACGTGGCCGCTTAATACCAAAAGTCTCTGTTGAGCAATATGCGGCTACATTAGGCAGTTGGTTTGGCTTAGATGAAGATCAAATAGCACAAGAGTTTCCAAACCTAGCTAACTTCACTGATAAAGACATTGGCTTTATGCGTTAAGCTAAGGCCTCTATTAAAGGAATGTCTGGCATTATAAGAGGCTTTGGTAGTTCACAATGCCAAGCTCTTTGTTTTGCAAGGGCATGTACAAATCGGTAACCGGTGTGTTGTTTCATTAAGCCATATACTTTTTGATTTGCTTGATTTAAGTGCCTAGCTTTAGCAAAGTCATTCCTTTTTATCGCTTCGACTATCGGTACCAATAATTCTGGTGCCGTGCCTGCCAGTGTAGAATACCAAGTACTGGCCCCCGCTATCATTGCTTCACAGCAATTCGCATCAACTGCATATCCAGCTTGCCACTCCAAAGTACTTAATATTGTATGTTGCTCAGTATTATCTGGTTTAGCGAAGGCCTTAATTGCTTGTATGTTTGAATGTTGGGACAAGCGCTCAAGTAACGCTATAGGTAAGGTTTGGCCGGTTGTGACCGGATTGTCGTAGACGCACAAGGGTAAAGGGCTAGCATCTGCAAGACCCAAGAAATAACTTTCTAATTCTGTCGTTGTTAATGGAACATAAGCAAAAGCATTAGCAATGATCCCTTGAGCACCGTTTTGATACGCCATTTTTGCATAGTTGACTGCTTGTGCGGTCGTTGTTGCGCTTACCCCTGCAATCCATGGAGTAGAGACTTCGCTCCAGCACTCCATAACCATAATTCTTTGAGATTCGTTTAAATATGCAAAACTACCCGTGCTACCTAACACGCCAATAGAATCCAAGCCTGAATTATCGATATGGTCACGCAACGCACATAAGCATGCGATATCAGGTGTACCATTTTTCATCGGTGTGATAGGAAAACCACTTAAACCTGCAAAAACCATAGACTATTGTTTCCTCATTTAGACACTAATTTTCTTTTTCTAGCTCGTTTTGTAAGGATGCAAGTTCGTCCAAAATACGAATAAATTTTTGACCAAATTCAGTGACTTTATATTCCACTTTAGGAGGGATTTCGTTGTATGCGATCCGCTCTAATATACCGAATTCTATATTTCGACGCAGACAATCATTTAATACTTTTGTGCTTAAGCCCTCTACACTCCTAACCATTTCACTAAGGACGACAAATGTCATTTGCAAGCAGTTGATAAACCGTTAAAGACCATTTACACCGGAAAATCGCTTCAACCATACGCGCCGATTTAGCGGGCGCTGACTTTATTGAAAATAATTTTTCTTTAGTATTCATTAAGATACACCTAATTGTAACTACCTAACTAATTTGTGCGTACTTTTTTAGGCACCACTAGACGATTAAGATTAACACGTTAATTACACTTACATGAGGTATTTTATTATGACTTACGTTCCTTCAGCTACTGCGCTAATTATTGGTGGAACCAGCGGAATCGGTTTAGCAACGGCAACATTATTAGCCAAAGCGGGTGTGCATGTTGTGATCACAGGCAGAAATCAGGCAAAGCTTGAAAATTCACTCTCTATGCTCAATGAAATCGGTATCGCCAGCTCTGTTCAAATTGATTTGTATAATCAGGATGATCTGCAAACCCTTATTGACTATATTAATGACACAAATCACGTTATTAACTACGTGGTTAATGCGGCGGGCTCTTTTAATCCAAAAGGTTTCTTAGATCATACTGTAGATGATATTAATGTTTATATGGACTTGAACAAATCCTTCTTTTTGTTATCTCAAGCCGCTGCTAATAACATGAAACGTAATAATGGTGGAAGTATAGTGAATGTGGGGTCGATGTGGGCTAAGCAAGCGATAAAAGCAACGCCGTCTTCAGCCTATTCGATGGCCAAAGCTGGTCTTCACGTACTTACTCAACACATGGCAATGGAGCTGGCAGATGACAATATACGCGTCAATGCTGTATCACCCGCAGTTGTTAATACGCCTATATATGAATCCTTTATCGATGCAAAAGAGTTAGAAAGCACGCTAACAGGGTTCAATGCTTTTCACCCTATTGGGCGAATAGGCACACCACAGGATGTCGCAAATAGTATTGCTTTTTTACTTAGTGAAGAGGCGAGTTGGGTTACAGGCGCAATCTGGGATGTCGATGGCGGTGTAATTGCAGGTCGTAATTAAATTTAAGTATAGGAAAACACATGCTCAATATTGATTTTACTAAACGTGTCGTCATCGACACTAATCAAATGGACTGGGTTCAAAGTCCTGCAGCGGGTGTATTGCGCAAGCCTTTAGCAAGGCAAGAGCAGGAACGAGGCCATGCCACCAGTATTGTCTACTATGAGCCTGGTGCAAGCTTTTCTCGGCATGAACACCCTAAAGGAGAAGAAATCTTTGTACTAGATGGTGTTTTTTCTGATGAAAATGGTGATTACCCTGCTGGTACTTACATACGAAATCCACCTTGGCAGCGGCCATATACCGTTTAGCGAGCAAGGGTGTACGTTGTTTGTCAAATTGCACCAATTCGACCCCGACGACAAACAAACGTTAAGAATTGACACGCAAAATACGCCTTGGCTACAAGGGCAAGGCAAACTAGAAGTCATGCCTTTGTACCAAAGTCCAAATGAAAACGTGGCCTTAGTCAAATGGCCGGCAGGAGAAATATTTAAGCCTCATATGCACTACGGAGGTGAGGAAATATTAGTGTTAAGTGGCACATTCGCAGATGAGTTTGGCCACTACCCAAAACATACTTGGATACGAAGCCCGCATTTAAGTAAACATCATCCATTTGTAGAAGAAGATACTATTATTTTAGTCAAAACAGGGCATTTGCCAATCAATTGATTTAAAAACGCGATAGACAAATAAAATAGGGAAAAAGATATGTCAGGTGAAACAGACTTAAACAAACTAATCCGTTCAATGTCACCAAGTTTATCTTATAGACAATATGTGTTTGTTGTGACTGATATCAAGGATTACTCTGTACTGGGTAGTTTGGAGCCTATATGTACATTTCAAGAAAAAGAAGGCTTAACGCTGATTGTAGAGCGCAGGGTTGCTGATAAACACGAAATGTCTTATTCAGGCGTGTTTCAATGCATTACTCTAAATGTTCACTCTAGTTTGGATGCTGTAGGCCTAACGGCGGCAGTTGCTACTGCATTAACACAGCATAATATCAGCGCGAACGTCGTGGCCGCCTACTATCATGACCACGTGTTTGTTGCTAGCAAGGATGCTCAACCGGCGCTAAGTGTGCTACAAGCACTCACTAAAATCTAACTTAGCGAATAGCCCACTAAACCGCTACCAAATCAGATCATCTGGCACCACGTAGTCTGCATAAGGATCATCTTCTGGTGCAATATCTACTTCATTAGATTTGTTTTCTAAAATAGTATCTTCGTCGCGTGTCACAATCTTATTTGCCACAATACTTGGAATAATTGCGTAGGTGTCATCAAGCCTAGCGATTGCCAATAAACCATTGACTAGCTGTTCCCTTGTTTTCTCATCAACATAAACAAACTTAATTAGATTATTATCGGTAAAATTATACTTAAGCTCTCCACCCTTCACGACAATTTGATTCATCGTTATGAGTTGTTTAACTTGCGCTTTTAACTCTTTTTGATGTTTTAGATCTTGCTGCTCTTTGTTGAGCGCTTTCGCCTTTAGTACTTGCTCATCTTTTTGCGACTCAACACTCGCCTTAACTTCACGAGCCATTTCACGAGACTTCTTTGAGCCTTTTTTAGCCTTTTTGAGTTTCTTTTGATTTACTAGTCCAGCTTTGAGCATTTGTTCTTGAAGCGACAGTTTTGCCATGTTGATGCCTATATATCTTATGGTTTGCCTTATGATATCTTGACCGCAATAATAGTTGAAGATATTTAGGATATGATGCCTAAATAAACCCTAGCACAAAGGGCGATTTAATAAGAATATTTATTCTTTTATACGCAAAAATGCCAAGTAACAAAATATTACTTGGCACTTTCGGCTACTCATTTAGCGACTTCGTCAAGCCGCTTAAGCACTTATTCTTCAGCTAATTGTGTATCAGATTTGTCATAAATATTTACCCATACTTGTTCAGCAGTATTAATAAAGCCACTAGTATCGGTTAACCAACGCTGTTGTACTTGGTCATTTAAATTTAGATACAACTTATTATCGACAATTTTAAATGCCGTTGGATCGGTATCAAACTTACGCTCCATCGTCACACCAAATGCACAAAAACCGCCATATTGAGGTGCAAATTTTTCTGGATTTGAACGAAACAGATCACGATTGCCTGCAGTCGAAAATTGATAAATAGCATTTTTATAAGTGGCTGTGAATTCACTTGAACCTTGAACGGGTTCGCCCGCCGTAAAATAAGCAACCGTGTCATAGCCTTTGATAGCAACATCGTTAGCATCTGCATTTACATCTATGTCAGAGGCGAAGCTAAATGCACTAAACGCGATTGAAGAGGCAATAGCACTTACTTTTAATAAAGTTGATAATTTCATGTTTTGTTTTCCTATAGTGATTAATGCGCATAAACGCGATTATGTGTAAATACATCATATAAGATAGGAAAAAATGAATCTTTATTGCGTCATATAGTCTACACTTTCATACATATCGTCTAATTATGGGGTGTTTATGGATTCTTTATCAACTGTACTGAAAGATACTGACTTGCAAGCGCAAGTATTCTTTAACGGTAACTTATGCCAGTTAAGCCCGTTTGAGCAGTCACCTACAGATAAAGGTTTGTCTGGGCATTTACATATTTTGAATTCAGGCAAGTTAAATATCATTAGCCAAGGCAAAACGATAGCAATTGACAAGCCATCTATTTTCTTTTTTCCACAAGGCAAAACGCATACCTTACAACCTGATCCCCAGATTGGGGCTGACTTGGTATGTGCAAATATTTCATTTCATAATGTATTGGCGCTAAACATTATGGCTAGGCTGCCGGCATTGTTGATATACCCAATTGATGAATTTGCTCAGATTTTTCAAATTAGTCAATGGCTTTTCTGTGAGGCAAACACCGAAAGCCCCGGCAAAGAAACCATAATGGACAAGTTATGTGAAATACTCATTATACAAATGATCAGAGAAACCATTGCTGCAGGTAAGGTGAAACAAGGGCTATTTGCGGGTTTGCAAGACAGTAAATTAGCACGTGCTATCCAAGCAATTCATATATTCCCCTCAAAGAATTGGAGTGTCGAAAAACTTGCACAAGAGGCGCTGATGTCTAGAGCGGGGTTTGCAAAACGTTTTACACAAGTGATGAATCAAACGCCCATGCATTATTTAACCATGCTGCGCTTAGAGCATGCCAAAAAATATCTAATTGAGGGAAAGTCAGTTCATCAAGCAGCGATTGCCGTAGGGTATGATAGCGGCTCAGCATTAGCAAGGTTGTTTAAACAACACTTAAATATTTCGCCGCTGTCTGTAAAAAAGACGCACCTGTCAGCGCGTCTTTCATCAACAAAGTAAACCTATTAAGTTCTTGGTAGGCTCACTAAATATTCAGCGATTTGGGCAAAACGCGGATCATCTGGGTTTGATTCCATTGTTGAGCCTAAAATTCTGCCGTCAGGTGCAATAAAAAATGTGGCCGGTGTACCTGCAATTTCAAAATCTTCAATTGCGACATCGTCACCATCTACAAGTGTTAGCATATTAATACCACGACTAGTTAGCTCACTTTGTGGTTTTGCACCAATCGGCTCATTCACACTAATTCCTAAGACCACTAAACCTCTATCTTCATATTGTGCGCGCACTCGCTCTAAGCCTGGATGGAGTTTTTTGCAATAAGGACACCATGTTCCCCAAAAATGAATAAACATCGGCTGGCCTTTATAGTCGGAAAAACTAACGTCTTTTCCGTCTTGGGTTTGTAATGTCCAGTCTGGCGCCATTAAAACTTGCTTTTCTGACTCAGTTGTTTTGTCTGCCGTATTTGCTGACTGTTGAGCCAGTGCCGATGTACTAAACCCGATAAGCGCAGTTAGTAGTATTGCAATAATGTTATTCATGTTGGTTTCCATTGGTACGCTTATCAATTGTGTATTGATAGCTGATTATTCGTCTATGTAGTAATAGACAGTTTGATCATTAAAAAACTTTCAAGGCCTTTCATTGCGAAAAAACGAGCAATAAAATTCATTAAAAATCAATACTATAAAATCTTTCTGAAATTATTATGCTGCTAGTACTGTCTTTTTTTATACAACGTAAGCACAAAATTTGCGTGTTAACTAAGTATCAATAGGAGACAAACAATGTCGGACTTTACCCTACATAATATTGAAACAGCGCCAAAAGAAGCTAAACCTCTTTTGGAAAATTCCCAAAAAGCGTTTGGCATGATCCCCAATTTACACGCTGTCATGGCACAATCCCCACAATTGCTCGAGGGATATCAGATACTGCACGGGTTAGCGCAAAAGACAGCTTTTAACTCAAATGAGATAACCGTTGTATGGCAAACAATAAATGTTGAGCATGCTTGCCACTATTGCGTACCGGCTCATACTGGTATTGCGCATGCCATGAAAGTACCTGCAGATATCATTGAAGCAGTACGTAACGAAACACCATTTACAGATGAAAAATTAAACGTTTTACGCGACACCACGTTAGAAATAGTACGTAAAAGAGGCCATTTGAATCAAGTTCAAAAGCAGGCCTTTTATGATGTGGGATACAACAATCAACACATACTAGATATCGTATTGATACTGTCGCAAAAGGTAATGAGTAACTATGTGAATCATTTTGCAGAAACGCCACTTGATGCACCTTTCCAGCAGTTTGAGTGGCAAAAAGCCCCTTAGTTGTTTGCCCTCAATTGGAATAGTTATTTGTTATAGTGGCTTGCTCGAGTGTTCACGAGCAGGCCATTTTTTTACTAGATTGTCATCAGAACCAAATTGTGACGCAACCTATACACAATGTCAGCTACATCTAAAAAAACGTCAGTTAAAAGTCAGGCAGGCTTACCACTCCTACCAACTAAGCCAGAACTGCCGACAACGCACACCCATTAGCGAGATTCAATCTAAAGGTCATTGGTTGATCAAAGCGGGATTTGAGATTGATTCGCCTGTGAAGGTCAGAGTGATGGAGGGGTGTTTGGTGCTGACTAGCGAACTCTAAATACTAAAAATCCCTAGTGGTTAGCTAGGGCTTAAAGTGTATGTCCTATTTATTAGGTTTCATAAAAAAACAATACTATTTATTGAGCCTAGAGACAGGGCAAAAAATGGAGAGTGCAACGAGTAAAAACAACGCAAACAAAATCGATGGCACAATAGCCTTTAAGAAGCCAAACTCCCCAAAAAAATAAGCAAAAGAAAACGGGAATCCTGCTGTAGCTATTGCCATTATCAAATACCGCAATACGACAAAGACACCTACGCGCGTACCGCACTTTTGACACGTCACCGACTCGTCATCTGCAACAATACGTAATTTTTCTAAAATAGAAAAATTTTGACCTCCACACTCAGGGCAAACTTTAATTTTCATTATCACTTCCCAATAATCGAGCCTTGCGCTCCTTGGTCGCCACCACCATTATCTTGCTTGATTCTCGAATATCCGCTTGGGTCAGTATACTCCAAAGGGTTACTTAGTACATATGAATCCACTCAGCCTCCTATACCCAATGTCAGCTACATCTAAAAAAACGGCAACTAAAAGTGAGGGAGGCTTACCACTCCTATCAACTGAGCCAGAACTGCCACCAACGCACACCCATTGGTGAGATCCACCTTAAAGACCATTGGTTAATCAAAGCAGGATTTGAGATTGATTCGCCTGTGAAGATCAGGGTTATGGAGGGATGTTTGGTGTTAACCAGCGAACCGTAAAAACTAAAAAGGCACTCATTAATTATTCAACGAGTGCCTATCCTATTAATTATCTATCTGCGTTTAATTATATTTACACATCAAACACATAGAAAATCGTACCAAGAAAAATAACAATTACCGCAATGTAAATATTTTTTTAGATTTACTTACCACGCGACTTTCTTCTTGATCTGTATATTCAGACAAATCAAACAAAAACAAGTCTACAATGTATGTAATCAAAAGCAAGGACAAATATACAATTAACGACATACCAACAGCTTGCAATCCCTTACCCATATAAAGGAACAGCAAGCCAAACAATCCTATAGAACCACCTAAATAGATAAGTGTTTTTGAAACATCATGTCTTCGAAATTGTTTCTTCCCACACTCGTTACACTTTAATGGAAAGCTTTTGCTCGCAAAAGCAGCCTTAGGAATTGTCAAAGCTGAACCACAACTTGAACATCTATTTTTAATCATTCTAATTCCACCCCTAAAGCTCCCTGCACCAGCTCGGAAGTACTAACATTACCTCCAGCATCTGTAGCTCTCAGTGCGCCACCGTTAATAGCCATTACATTTAACCCCATCCCGATAACATCACCAGTTCCAACTATTGTGGCAACTGTAGCCCTACCTGCGATTTGTGATTGAATAACGGGGTTATTCATTACCTCCAGCGTAGCAAGCTTATTTGCTAAATCGACCGCTTTGGCAACTTCAGGATCATTATTATATTCATAGAGTACGCCGCCAATACGTCTTGAATTATCGACATTCTGAGCACAAGTAGTTGAAAAACCTTCACAAGCGACACTACCTCCAGTAACAACCGTACGTATAACATCCTTGGGATAACCAATAGCGCCCTTAACAAACGCTTTCGTTTGTGCCCACCAACCGCGACCCTGCCCCTTTTGTGCAAATTAGTAACAGGAATATAGATCTTTGCCTCCTAATGACTGCTTTAAAAAAGCATTCATTTCATCATCGAATAAAGCCCAGTCCTCCAAAACTCTCGCTGTACTCCTGCCATCGTTTTCGTATCGCGATACATCGTAACCAGCCTGAATAAATAGCTCAGCTATTCTCATAGCCCTACGCTTCGCTTCTTCAGGAGACAAAGCCTGGTTGTGCTGATAACTTGACAGTATAGCTGCTAAGCCGATCTCACCTTTTTCAATGAGTTTCCAAGCTTCATCTTGTTTTAAACTCAAAAACTTGATTGAAATAACGTCACCAAACAAAACTGGCAAGCGGCGCAGTTCTATACCACCTTTAACTGGAGGATGAGTATAGTAAGAAGCTATGTTCAAATAACTCGACGTGTACAGTGATGCAGAAGCAAAAACCTGATAGGAAAGTAACAGTGCTATAGCAATTAACAATTTTTTAATCATTCTAAATCCATTCTTAAAGCTCTTTGTACTAACTCTGAAGTACTCACGTTTTGAGCATATGCAGTTGAAAAAGCCTTCACACGCTGCACTTGCTCCCGTAACAGCAGCGCTTACAACATCTTTGGGTAGCCATAGCACCTTATCACAAACGCTTTCGTTTGCACCACACTTGAGGCAAGGCTTAACACGCTGAGTCGCTGCATGAGCATCAATAAACAAAAGACCATGGCCAGTACGAATATCGTCGGGCAGGTAGAGCAGGAAGCCATCAAACAGGCTGAGCAGTCCAACGATAACGAGTCGGCAGCCTGACCCCAAAAACACCAAAACCCGCGAGTGTGGGCTTTGTTCATTAAGCTATTTCACTTTCTTCGGGCTCTTTTCAGCATGACACTGGCTATCTGCGTTACACCAGACAAAAAATACAAACAAGCAAACATAGCTAAAGACTTCAGTAGAAAAACACACCAAAACCATATTGGTCGTTCGTCTTGAAGTAAGCTATTTCCAGTCCGTAAATCTTGTATTTCTCCGTTAGCGATACCAGACGAAAGATCAAATCCAAGCCAGAAAACTAAGAAGATACTAATGAACGTCCAGAGAAATAAACTTGGTCTTGGCTTAATTTTCATAATCGTATCCTCCCTGTTAATAATAATCTGTCTTGAGGGATATGTAAGAATCCACACCTGAGCCACCTATAAGCGTCTAGCAAAATCTGGGAAGTTCACAGCTATGATGGCTGCTAACTCCTCTTCTATAGATAAAATACTTATAGTTTTAGCGATTTTTTTCGTCATCGATATCATTTTTTGAGACGACATTCTGCAGAAGTAGACTTCTAAAAAATAACGGTTCCTTCAAGATAATTGATTGATGAACCGCATCTACCCCATAAATATTTTTTTGCATTAAGTCGACTTCTAAATCAAATATATTCTGCAATATTTCACTATTTGAAAACTCGAGGGCAAAAAAATACAGATTTCTTTGCTCATGATCCACCACTAACGGATTAGCTCCTTCTGCCAAAAGAAGGTCAAAACATTTTAGATTTTTATGCGTGACACTCCAATGCAATGGGTAGGTCTTTGAAATGTCATCACTGACATTTACTAACGCACCATTAATCAAGAGTTCCTTCAAAACATATGGCTTACAGGAATCTATTACTGTGTAAAAAATTATAGGAAACCCGTTAATTTTAACATTTGGGTCTGCACCAGAATTTAAAAGTTCGCGCAACCTTGATAATGAACTATCCTCGATTGCGTCAACAAGTGCTGACGTCATGGCATCAGTTTTTGGCTCTGTAGCATCAGATGCGCTGACGAATTGTGGCAATAATGATGAAAAAAAAGCAATCAACAACATCATTTTTCTTACAGCAGGAGTAATGCCCTTATTTTTTGAGTAATTCATGAATTCCCCTGTATCGATAGCCATTTTCCGCTAGAGTTATAGCAACACCAATATGGTTACCACTCCTATTCATTATAGTCATGCTCGATGATGTCTCAATTCCTTCTATAGATAAGTTTTCAGCTTGAAAAATATCGATGTTTCTTCTCGTTTGTGCTGTTAAAACAGAATTCCCTAAATCCGGGTCTAAAAATCCCAAACCAGAAGTTAATATTCCAGCCCCACTTTTTTCAGCGTCCCCAAAAGGGTGCCATTTGAAGATTGTAATATCAACTTTCCACCGGACGAAATTGCTTCTATCCCAAGTTTGGCTAATTTCCTCGCTTCTTCATCTGTAATTAATGCCTCGTCATTTTGTTCCAATGATTGTCCAACCTGGTTGGACAAATACTGAAAAGCCCCAGTCTGAGCGCCATTAGCAAATTTCCCACCAGAACTCGCAGGTAATTTTGCGATTTTTGGTGCGCCACCTATATCCGATATTTCATTTGCGCTACCAACCTAATTAGTATAATTAGTGCCTGTTGTCGCTTTAACACTATTATCTGATGAGCCTTTTGCTCCTTGGTCGCCGTCATCATTATTTTGCTCGATTCTCGAATATCCGCTTGGTTCAGTATACCCAAAAGGATTATTTAGTACATATGAATCCACTCAGCCTCCTATACCCAATGTCAGCTACATCTAAAAAAACGGCAACTAAAAGTGAGGGAGGCTTACCACTCCTATCAACTGAGCCAGAACTGCCACCAACCCACACCCATTGGTGAGATCCACATTAAAGACCATTGGTTAATCAAAGCAGCTTTTGAGATTGATTCGCCTGTGAAGATCAGGGTTATGGAAGGGTGTTTGGTACTGACTAGCGAGCCGTATAAATAAATAGCCGCTCATTCAGTGACTATTCAATGAGTGAGCGCCTTCTATTTTATTAGGTTTTTTTAAACTTCTTCTTAATTGGTTCAAAAATCCATTCAAGAGCTTCCCAAAGCTGCACAACTAACAAGCCAATCAAAAAGAGTGCAGCAGCACTACCCCAATAAAATCTTGTATATTCAAAAATAAATAGATCCAGGGTAAAGAAAAAATTGGTACTACAGTAGCCAAACCTCGCTTAATAATCGGCTTACCTTTGATAACTATGCAAGATAGAATTCCAAAAAAAACAGGAACAGCGATTAAGAAATAAAATGGATAATTCTGCTTTAACAAACAAGCTAAAAAATAGCCTAAACTTAAAGCAAAAACCAATAAATAGTTTTTCACTTTCAATCACCTAAAATTATACTTTGAACAACTCTTTCGGTAAGCTTCTGCCGCCCTAAATCAACCCCAGATTCGACTGCGCTAGTGCCATCCCCAATTGTTGCTAAAGCTCCAAGAGGAGACAAGATAACTCCTGTCACAAGTCGGCCTGTGATTTTGCCTATATTATATGAAGTCGGTTCAATATTTCCGGCAGCATTAATAGCTTGATTGGCCACTTCGTTACGAACAGCTTCATTTGTCACAAGTATATAGAGACCCCTATCAACGAGTTCGCCCTCTAGATTAAAATCTGAAAGCTCCTCTGAACCAAGAAGTCCCGTACCACGGCCAACAAACCTAATAGATTTTCCCGTGCCTTTAAACACGGAAGCTACACCACTGCCAAACCCTTTCAGTGCGGCCTTCAAACCATTCTGTTGCCCCTCTTGTGCAGGTGTTACGTCAGTATTTACATTAGCACCATCATTAGGTTCTACACCAGAACTCGCAGGTGATTCAACGATTTTCTGTGGGCCACCTATATCCGATATTTCATTTGCGCTAGCGACTGAATTAGTATCATTAATTCCTGTTGGCTTGTCAACACCATTATCTGATGAGCCTTGTGCCACTTGGTCGCGATCACCATTATCTTGCTTACTTAAAATCTTATTGTTGTGTGCAACGATTTTTTTATTTATCGCGGCAATTTTTCTATTAGTGAGATTAGCTTTGTTTCTTTTCGCTTGCTTGATTCTCGAATATCCGCTTGGGTCAGTATACCCCAAAGGGTTATTTAGTACATATGAATAAGGATTAATTGCTTGACTGTTTCCTTGTCCCACAATAAACGGGTCTACACTCATGAATTGACCAAGGTTATAATCATACACCCGCCCGTTCATATGAATCAACTCTGCTTCATCAAGGTGCTCATGATCGGTAAAACCGCGCCGTGATGGGGTACTACTTGGGTCAAAGGAATTGTTTGTTATTCTGGCCGCTAGACCATAATGACTCATCGCAACGTTATTACCCATTCGGGGTTTGCCAAAGGGATCGTACATTCTATATCCAATAGCATCACCATTTTGATTCGTAAATGTAGTTGCACTTCCTAATCTATCTCGGTGAGTAAACTTAATTGAAGGCGTGCCATTAACCTCTGTCAATATAGCAACATCTGAAATATATGTATTTTCAGTAGTTTGACTTCCACGCTTTTCAACTTCAAACCCTTTACCTAAATAGTAAGTGTGTGTTGTCGTTCCTTGATAAGTTCGTGTTTGTTTAAAACGCATCCAGTTTGCATCATACTTGAAGTCCAATATCGCACCATTTTTAGTAATGCGTGTGGGTTTATCTAAACTATTATATTGGGTTTCTAACTGATTATTGCGATGCGTCAAGTTACCACGAGCATCGTAAGTAAATGAAACAATACTGCCATTTTTTAGCGTCAGTTGGCTTAAACGATTGTTATTGGCATGATACCGGTACGCATTTGAATTATTTTGTGAATAATCGGTTTTTTTCTTTAAATTACCTACCGCATCGTAGGCATAATAAATGTCTGTTGCGCTATGTTGGCCAACACTAGTTGTTTGTGAATGGGTTAAGCGATGTAGGCTGTCATAGGTGAAGGCGTCACTTGACGATACACTTGTGGCCAAGTTTTGCTGCGCTCTAATATTGCCATAGCTATCATAGTTAACATAATGCAGATGGTGTTGCGTCGCCAGACCTTTTTTCACTTTTGACATTAGCATTTGCCCAGTGATTTGGCTATGAAGGTATTCACCGCTTAATTTAGCATTACTGATGTATGCATTTTTAACATTACCAAATACATCTTGATTGGTAATTTCGCGATATACATAACCACTAGCCGCGTTAGTCTCAAACTCCAAATAGCCGCGTGAATTATAAAAATGCCTGACCGTTAAGTCATTAGGGTAAGCAATCGCTTTTACACGACCATAGTTTGCGTCATAGTGCGTTTCACTGCGATAACTAACACCATCAATAGTGGTATTTGTAGCTATTGGACGGGCTAAAATATCATATTCATAGCTACGGCTAAAATCAGGACTGTTTTCACTGGTTAACCGACCTTTTTTAAGTGTATCAAACACAAAAGACGCACTTCCTTCAGGCGAAAATCGCTTAACAACCCTCCCTAATGCATCATAATCAAAACGTGTCACTTTACCATTTGCATCTGTTTGTTTTTCTAGCTCCCCAAAATCATTATACTCAAAAGCCGAATATCCTTGATTGGGGTCGCGTACCCACGTTTTGCGTCCTAAAGCGTCATGGTTTGTGTATATACTATGTCCATTGGCATCAGTAATAACGATTGGGTTACCCAATGCGTCATAAGCATATCGTGTCTTTCCGTTTTTAGCATCGGTAGTTTCTATGAGTAAATTACGCGAATCATATACACGCTGCATTGTCATATTGTGACCATCGGGTGCATAGGTCGTAATATTAGTGGCTAATTTATAATAGGTGTAATCAACGGTTAAGTTTTCAGATGACTCCGTGGCTAGCGCAATTTTTCGGCCCGGACGTGATAACACATCGTAATTAAAATATTGTGTGTAATACTTGGTACCTGATGTATATGGCGCAGATTCTCGAGTAAGTCGATTAACGTTGTCATAGCTGGTATCCACTTTTATAAAATCACCATTAAATCCCTCTACCAGCGCACGCAAGGGTTTACCATTGTTAGCTAAGTATACGTGAGTAGTAGGTGTTCCAGCTTGGTAAACACTCTCTATTGCTTCTGCAATGCCGTTTCCACTGCCATTAACCGCAATTGACCAAGCGTTGCGATAGCGCATATATTGCTTAGGGGCACCCTAGGGTTTTACTTCAATAGCGCGGCCAAGAGAATCGTATTTTGTTTCTACCGCAACTCCATTTGGATCCACAAATTGTTTTACTAAACCACGTGCTGGGTAATACTTAGTGTAACTAGCATGCTCTACATTGCCTACACTCGCACGTTGCTCATAAGGAAAGTAACCATCATTAGCCGCACTGGTACCGTTTTTAGTATACGAGATAGTTTGACTGCGATTTTGTGTAGCTTGGCTGTCATTGGTATTGTTAAGTACGCGCCCTGTACGAGTAATATTTATTGGCAGTCCATAAGTATTATATACCGTGCTTGTCAATGTACATTTTGCGCCAATGCTAGCATTACACGCCGTTGCGCTTAGAGGCACGCTACCCGCAGCCAATGTCATTTGCTTAGGTTTTCTATGTAGTGTATCCCACTGTGTTACATTGCTTATTTGCGTATGGTTAAGCTGTGTATTTGCATGCTTTGCGGTTACCAAACCACTTGGCGTATAGTTACTTGTTTGTCGCTGCCAAGTGTATTTATGAGGCCAGCTTGTTGTCCCCGTAAACTGTTTTTCGGTAGTACTAACTAACGTTCCGTATCCATCTGTTGCGGTAGTAGTTGTTTTTTTGACGTTACCAAAATTATCAACATCGTTTGCTAGCACCCTATTATATGTACTGCTATACCAAGAAAATGTGGTGATGTCGTAGTTTTGTGACAGGCTACTTGCATTAAATATTTGATAGGTGTCGGCATAACTATTGTTATGATTCTCTTCCCATGTTTTTGCCACTGTCATAAAAGGGCTTGCTTGACCTTGCTCATAAATGCGCTGTGATTCGATCAAGCTAGAAAAAGGGAACTTTTGTAAGTACGTTGTTTCAGTTTTTGTACTCAAGGCATCATCATATTCAACTATGGTTCTGAACCCTCTAAACCCTCTACCCTTATTGTTATACATAGCACCATCATATTCATAGCGTTTAGTGTTAAAGGTACCATTGATATTTTTTGTGCGCTTTTGACTGACTACATACATGCTAGATGCAAAGTGAAAATGACTACTATCAACGACATCAGCGTGATTTACGGTATATAGATTTCCGCCCTGACCACTTGATAAGGGCAAATAATCAAATTGAGTTACATTCCCAACTCCGTTATCAATTTGCAGTATTAAATCAGAAGGACGATACTCCAGATTACTTGGCGTACTGCTTGCCGTACTACCATAATTCCTATTTACATAAACACGGTTTTCGGGCTGTCCAACTAGTGGACCCCAAGTAGGATTTTCAGTACGGTAGTTTCCTGCATCGCCATAGTAGTCAAATACTAAATCACTCAAACCTTTACCAAAAGCATCAACTACTGCACTTTCTACCGTGCCAATTAAATTAGTGTTACTCGACGAAATACGGAACGTATCGTCTGATTGCTTAACAAAGCGAAGCGCTTTAAATTGATAAATACTTTTATCATCTGTCTCTTGTGCGCTGAACATCTGACCTGCTTGCGGAACTGGTTGGTCATAGATATCATCGCCGCACAACCACTGGAAGCCGTTTGAAACATTTAACCTTGCACATCCTTTAACTTGCCTTGAGCTAAGTAATCAGTAGCTCTACTTGACCATCATGATCAATATCCATTTGTTTAACACCAATATTATATTTTGGCGAAATTAGGAACTCTGGCTCTGGACCGTTTTGTACATTCACTTCACGCGATGGTAACGTATATCCAAGTGGGAAGTGCGTTGTAAAAGTGCCATTGCCTTTATTGATTTTGCCATACAGTCGCATATTTTGGCCGCTAATTAAGCCAACCCAATCAGAAAGACCGTCACCGTTGATATCCACTAACATATCAAAATTATCATAAAGGCTGTTTATCGGTGGCGTAGGTACCGAAAATGTATGCGTAATAAGACTAATTCCGCCATTACTACTACGATTAGTCATTAACAATTTAGTAATCCGAGGATTTCGGTCTAATCTACTGACCTTTGATATGGCAAAATCAGGTAAGCCATCACCATTTAGATCACCGGCGTATTGAATACTTTCTTTGCTTTGTAGTGTTGTTAGCAAGGTCCGCACCGGATAAGGCGCGTTAGGATTGCCAGAATGTTTATAAATATAAAATGCGCCGCGCGTACTGACATTACGAGTAAAATAACTAGTCACCTCAGACGCTTCATGAACAATTAGATCAACCCAGCCATCACCAGTATAGTCAGCAATATTGGTGACATATTTACTATGTGCATAGTGCAAGTTGTGTTGATTAACCAAAGATACGTTTGTAGCCGCAGTAGATGTCCAATTATTTGGCTGACCAACCCTAGAATAGCCAATTTGCATTTTACCGTTAACTACACGCCATACATCTGTCAAGCCGTCATTATTAAAGTCAGGCGAATGACATAACATGGTTTTAGTGGCCATACTGTATGAGCAGGGGTTTTGCGTATGGTTGTTTGGACCTAATTCGTCACCTTCTGCATTCACAAAATACGATGGCCAGTCTCTTACACCATCCCCGTTCATATCACCTCGTGGCATATTTATCTGGCCAACATTAGGCGTTAGCGTATTACCATTATTTGTCGCTAGAGCCTCTACTTGATAATGGATATCATCGTCAGACCATTCAAAAGAAGTAAGTGATTGACATGCAGTACCAAATTCATACGAGCATTTTCGAATAGATGAAAGCAAAGGTCTACCTGTTGCATTACTTGACATATATTGCAGAAGATAACGAGAAATATGGGTACTGCCATAATGAACGTCAATGTAATCGACTTGTTTGGTTGATTTACCTTTAGCGCCAGCTAAATAGCTAACACTTTGCTTAGCAGCGTTCTTGTATGCAATCGTCACACTTCGATCGCCTTGAGAGGTTCTAGTGCCTGTGTAATAAATTTTATTTAATAGGCGTTCACCATGTCCATAATCAATATAGACATAGTCAACCGTGTTATTGCCGCTGACATCTTCTTCACTCTCTAGCAACCAAGTCATCGTTGCAGCATTACCTGTTAATCGGAGCTTACTTTGTGTGGTGTTACCGTAATATGATTTGCCACCATTAGCTGTCGTTACTACAAATGAAGCCGCACTTTGATTAATGTGACCGCCCACTTGTGAAATGATTGTATTATCATTCATCTCTAAGCGATAAGATGCCCCCGCATAACCATAAGTCCCGCTTACCACCATCATGCGCTGTCCATCTAGACACAGCTTATCTGACACGCTTAATTGCGTACTTCGAAAATATCCGTCTTGCGCTACAGTAGCGCCACAGCGTGAAATCGAACTGCCGGCACTGACACTAAATCCAACACCAGCATTGCCTTGACCAGACCGGCTACTATATGAAATTGAGACCGAAGGTTGCATTCCATTTCGGCCTGGTAATATTCCAATAGGCAAAGAATAAGAGGCGGCACCCCCTGACATGTTCGCTTGGCCCGATAAACCGCCATTAAAGTTACTTGATGGCATAACTGGCGTAGTTAGCGCTTGGTCAAGTACGACCCCGTTTTTTTGATGATAGTTACTACTGCCCGTTCGAGTAGGCGCGGTAGCAGGTGCAGTTGCACTTGGCTCTGTTACAGGCTCTCCTGCGGCTAACGGCGGAGGTGTAGGGTCCTCATCTGGCGCAATAAAAATTGTTTTTGCGGGCCCATATTGACAAACAGGAGGCTCTTTGAAATCTGTCGCACCGAACCCAAAGGAGGGCGCAGGACCTCCGGGCGCTGGACCACCACCGCCACCAGTTGTGCAAGAAGCAAGTCTAAAGGTATAAGAACCCATAGGTCGAGTTAGAGTAAGCGGACTGCCGAGGTAACTGGGAAGTAAAACGCGAAAGCCCAAGCCTGTCTGCTCCTCTAATACTACATTAGGCGCTGTTTCGTTCCATAACACGACAAATGTTCCGTCTGTATCAGTTGCTGGTACAACTAAAGTGCTGCCAAATGAAGACATTGCAGGCGCAGCTAAGCTAGCAACTGCTGTGTGGTGGGTAAATAAAAAAGCGGTGGAAAGAACACCAATTAAAAGGGCTAAAACGCGACTACGGTGAACGTAACTCATCTACACCTCCATGTGTAAATTTTAAATATATGATTTTAATATGAATTACAGTGACACAAACCAGAGTGTTGTGCAACATTCAATCATCATTTTGTCATTCTATTTCAATTTATTGCAGCGATTCTATCAGCACATTGGGGTAATATAATCTGATTATATTTTACCGCATAATCAGTCTTTAACCTTAGCGCATCTAAGTTAGCGTCAGGTTCAAAAGTGTCAATTGAAGCGAGCGTCTTAAATCCACAATGCTGTTCTACATCCTGTGTCGATAAGTCAGTTCCTGCCAAACCCGGTACGTTTGTTTGTCGCCCTAAAATGACGTATAAGGATAAGTCGTCTTGCTCTATGGCTTTTTGAGCAAGCAATACAGGATCGTTGGCTATCAAGTCATCACCAGAGATATCGGTATTTTCAGCTTCGTTACAGCCGCTTAAGCATAACATTATGATAAGTAGACTAATGCTTTTCATGCGACTTCCTCAACAATAAGAGTGTCGTTAAAAATAACAAAGTACTAACTGGAATAGACCCACCCCCGCTTGACTCTGGTGGTGCAGCAGTCACTGATATACTCACCGATGCAGTACTTTGGCCGCCGGCACCATCACTTATTGTGTAGCTGATTGATTCAGAACCACTAAAATTAGCAGCTGGCGTATAAGAGATCTGATTTTGAGCAATACTCGCCCGACCTCCGCCATTATAAGTAATAGCACTAATTGACAACGTATCCCCATCAATATCATCATCATTACTGAGCACATCGATTAAGCTCGCCCCTGCACCTTCAACAACTCGTAAGGTGTCATTTGAGGCGGTAGGTGCGTCATTGACAGGATTAACACCTATCACTAATGCAAAGTTATCACTGGTATCTTCACCATCATTTACGCTGACAATAACATTAAGTGAACCATTAAAATTACTGGCAGGCGAAATAGTTAGCCCGTCAACTGTGTAGTTGTCTGCGTTACCGATAATCAAGCTTAACTCACTAAGAGAGTTATCCACATCCGTCACATTTAAGTCACTTAATGCAATTGAACCACTTGTATCTTCATCGATGCTAAGGCTATTTTGGCCATTTATGACTGGGGCATCATTTACGCCAACAACAGTAGCGTTAATGGTAAATACATTACTATCAAATTGACCATCATTAACTTGAACAAGCACGTTTAACGTTCCAAAAAAGTCTACGTCGGGTAAAACACTCAAGCCATCAACCGTATAATTATTGCCATCAAGTATCGAAAAAATAAAATCATCAGGGAAGCTACTATCACCATCTGACACAACAACATCATCTAGTGATAAGGAAAATGATTCTTCTTCTGATACTACCACCGCATTCACTTGTGCAGTGATGACCGGCATGATATCCACCGCTTCAAACGTAACCAAACCCGCACTTAAACTAAAAAAAATGTTATCAGCGCATTTGAGCATGAGTCGTTTATCATTAAAATTTACATTAGGAACATTAATTGTTGCAGAGCCTGTATTTGGGATATCACTAACAAGTGTTAGGTCAAACACTTGATCATCATCTGAATCGATGAGTAAATCGACGCGAGCACAGTTAATAGGCGTCATCTCAGAGCTACCTGTTTGCCAAGTCAGTTCTTGTTCGCTCAAACCTTCCCATAAGGTGTTGCTTGACTGTGAGCTTAGCGCAAATGCTTCAGATGTTTTGCTGACAAGCACATCAACATCAGCGCTTGAAACACCAGCGTTATAATCTCTTGCCGTAATGCGCATGCTTAGTTGACGCGTCGTATCTGGATATACCTCACCAAAATCTAAATTACCTGAAATAATGCCTTGATAGCTAGGAAAATATCGAAAGTGCTCAGGGCTTGGCTCAAGCGAGCGAAACAAAGGATTTGCGCCATTGTCTGTTCGCGCGGCAGCAGCATCTGCCGTTGCACCAGCAATGCCACTAGGGTCAACTTGCTCCCAAAGGCTTAACACTTCGTCTTGTTCATTATCGGTAACCAGCGCATCGAGTATGAATGGCGTATTTGCAGGAATATTGTAACTAGTTTGCTCGACTTCAATATTTGGCGCAGTATTGGGAAGCGCACTCTCAACGCCACAACTTGTAATTTCAATTCTGTCTCTCATCTCGCCAAGAGAGAATGTGTGATAAAACGCTGAACTGTCTCGTTCAATATTCTGCGATGAACAAAGACCAGAATACGACATAATTGTACTACCACTGCCAAACTCAACCGACGCCCTACCATTGCTTGAACGGTTTCCCGCACAAGAAGATTCAGCGGCATTAAATGAATGTTGTGCTCCCAATTGATGCCCAAATTCATGCAATAATAAATTCACGATAAAGCGCTCGCCACGAGGATTGCGAGAACCGGTATATGCTCTGGCTTTAGAGCTATTTCTACATAACACACGAAGGCCTGCTAAGCCGCCGCCATTAGTATTTAACAAATGTCCAATGTCATAATTTGCATTACCAATTATGGCATCAGTCTGAACTTGATTTTCATCGATGTCTTCAAATGCATTGCTATTTGTAAATGGGTCGGTAGCGGCATCAAAGAAAATTAATTGGTCATTGTTTTCGATTAATTCAAATCTAATGGCTAATTCATGCTCCAATACTTGATTGACTCTAACCAAAAGGGTTGCCATTGCCGCTAAGGTTGATTCGGTGGTTCCACCAGAGGCTTGGGTATACTCACCTGCCGCAGTCATTGCGAGTCTGTAAGTGGTTAGTTTATCGCCAGTAACACTCGCTTGGCTTGCATTAGTTTCAGATAGCGGGCTAGCATGAAGTTCTGCTTTTAGCGATTCCATTTCGCGCATACCTTCAAGCGCTTCGCGCTGATTGTCGTAAATGGCCTTGATTGAAAAGCTCTCGTTGTCTTGTTCAATATCAAACCAAGTACCACCAATTTGATATGCGCCGCTAATGCCACTTTTTGACATCACAACATAGCCAAGATCACGTCCATTTCTTATTTCGTATGTTTTAATGCTTGGGTATTTGCTTGCAAGTTTAGGCGCGAACACAGACACCTCCCGCTTTTGATAAAGGCTCAAGCTACCTTTTGAATTAGGTAATGCCAAAAAAGATGAATCAAGTGCATTTTGTTTCAGTGCAGCGTAATCAAAAATCCACGTGTTTTGTTGCGCTTGTCCAAGCCAAATATTCTCATGCGCTTCTTGCGCAATTACGTTGCCATGTTTGCCAATGGTCAAACTGGCTAAAAAGACTATCGCTAAAGCCGATTTCATATCAATATCCCGTTGTGTAGTCGCATCACCTTACATACACCTATGTTTTTTTGGGTGTCTAATACAATACCTAATAATTAAAGATTAAGATGTGTGGCATGGTGTAATTAATACATATTTACTTAAAAAAGCTATTAGTATTCTAGGGGGAAAGCTAACATTCAAACTGTACGAACTAACACGTCAATTGATTGGAAATCAATTTGGCAAAGCTTTAACTATTTCATAGTCATCAGATTCATTTTGCAAACCGACTGTCGATTCATTTACTAGGAAAGTAGCGTATCGAGACCATAACAGAACGTCACTGGGCGCATTAATAAAGTAACTCTCATAGCAAAAAAGCTCAACTTAATTAATTTTGTGCCCAGTATACTGAAAACGTTGGACTATATTCGCCTTTTCAATAAATCGCTCAATCAAAACTACGTGATATTAATAAATCTCCTGCAATGGAATATACCCTCAAATGTACTTTTTCATAATGTTGCATACCTTCAGATTTTAGAAAAATACTCCACTGTCTTGCTGAGTCCCCCTGAAGGGTGGAACTATACACTTTCTGCATAACACCAGATGCATCTTCCCCAAGCCATTCGAATGCTAAAAGTGTCTTTTCGCCGCGTTGGTCGACACCGGGGAAGTTAAGTGAAAACTTTAGGCCAAGATAAAAGTTGTCACTAATAAACATCTCTTGAGAAAGCTTGTTCGCTCTAAATTGATGCTCCACACCTTTGCCATAACCAAGATCTTCAACCTGCTCAAAAATTCCTTCTTCTTCTATTTCTATGTCGCCAGTCTCATGCGTAATATCATAGATACTCTTAAGTCTTGTTTTAAGCTCCTCAAACTCTTCATTCGATAAATGATGAGCGCTAAGCAAGTGTGAAAGCATTCTACGCAATAAAGATTTTGCTTGGTCATTATCATATGTATTTGTCTTACCAAACGACTTTAAAGATATACCCTCTAGACAGGCATCAAAGGCTTTTACAGGAGCAGGTCCAACACATTGTAAATACGTCAAACTAAGTTGATTGAGTATAGAGTCATTTTCCTCTATGGCACTTTGGATTAACTCTTGCGCCCCCATGAAATCCTGGGCCAAAAGATCACCTCTTATTTTTTCATCACCAAGCTTACGCATGGCATGAGCGTTACCTAACTTAGCAGCTTCAGCATAGAGTTTTAGCGCCAGTTCTGTATCTCTTGATACATGTTTGCCAATCAGATAGTAGCCTGCAAGTTCTGCTTTTGCATCAGCATGATTGAACGCGGCAGCTTTTTTTAAGGAGCTGATCATGGCTTCGTAATTTTCTTGCGTTAAAACTTCCCTGCCATAAAAGTTACCAATAATCGCAAAATCATCTGCCAATGCCTCCTGTGAAGCTTTACTAAGGGACTCTGCAGGCGGTAACTCAAGTCCTAAAGTATGAACAATAAAATCAAAGGACACTGCCGCTTGATGTTGTTCACCTTCCCAAGTTGAATGTCCGTGCCCAACATATTTATAGTATATTTCTTTTAGTGCCGCGCCCCTTTCTTTTAACACAAAGGCCATTCTATGAGTGTGCTCAAAACTAGCGATTTCGTCCTCTTCACCTGCAATTAACAAAACCGGTATATTGATATCTTTAGCAAGATAAACAGGAGAGTTTTCGTATAATGAATCGTCGTATTCACCGACTATTTTTTCTAGGCGTTTGCGTCGTTTTTCAGTTGTAGCAAAATTGTCTTGAGAAAACAGCAGAGGTAAATCATAGATACCATATGCACCTATTACGCAGTCGTAAATATCTGGATGCTGAATACTAAGCATCATCGCCGAGTAGCCACCGTAGCTTGTTCCAACAGCACAAACATGTTCAAAGTCATGGTTGCGCATTACGTTTTCAACCACCGCTGATATGTCTTGCTCAATAAGTCTACCAAATTCACCTTTACCTTGGTCCATAAAGGTTTTACCAAAACCAGCACTACCTCTAAAATTAATCCGAAGCACTGCAAGACCGCGACTGGCGAAATACTGTACTTCACGATTAAATCGAGCACTTTCTTTCACGCCAATAGGACCGCCATGAGGCATGACTATTAAGGTTTTATAGTTGAGCCCCTGAGGTAATGTAAGAAAGGACTCTATCTCAGCTCCGTCGTCGGCCTTTAATGACAGGCGCAAGGTAGGAGAATACGAGCGGTCGGCAAGTTCTGTATGATTTGAGAATAGCCGGTGCAGCATATCGTCAGTAGAGTCATAAACTAGATACTCACCTGGAGTTGTGCCACCTTCCACGCTGATGATTAAATATTTGGCATCATCATCTTTGTCAACAATATAAAACTCTTGATTGGGGAAGGTTGCTGCTAAACGGCGATTTAGGGTCTTGCCCACCGGGTCGAACACTTCTCGTTTAAGTAAGCCATGCTCTTCGTAAGTCACCATGCTCAATTCGCCTTCTGACGAGAAGTGCGCGTTCAATAAGTCATATTGAGCATGTTGATAAATCGTACCGATAAATTCATTACTTTTAGGGTTAAAAATTTGTAGGGCTACAGTGTCCGTTTCTGCGTTACTCAATACTGCAAAATTACCATCTTTTAACCTTGCAATCGGTTTAAAAATATCGTCGCCAATTTTGTAACTTATTGCTGTTTCCCAATCACCACCTACTAAAGGCATGGTTTTGATCGTTGCTGTCTCATCTTCTTGATTGTATTCAAGGCCAATGAAACTTTGGGAGCTCTCATCAAAATAGAAGCTTTTTACGTCATTAGAAACATATTGAATTTCTTCAGCCTCATCGAACTTGCCTTGTTTAAGGTCTTCCACTGAAATGTTGTAAAGTTTGTCCTGCCAGCGCCACGTTCTGCGCATATAGTCACGCTTAGCAAAAATAACCTTCTGTGGATCCTGCGGATAGGCATATACCAAATTTCCTGTACCATTCACTACGGTAACGTTTTGGGAAGTGCCATCATATTCTAAAATAAAATTACGGGTCGAGCGCATGCCACGGAGCTTCACAAACATTTGCGTATTGTTTAGCCAATCCATTTGTAAGATGACGCTTTTGTCACCCATGTCAAAAGTAGTAAGTAACGCTCTGTTATCACGACTAAAAAAGTGCAATTTGTGCCCATTTTCATCATTAAAGGAAACGGCGATAATTGCCCCATTTGGCGATAAATCGACTCGACTGATTTGGTCTTGGCTAAATAGGTGATTTCCCTTGAGGATTTCAGCTTGTGCACTTTGACTAATAGTGAAGCCAAATAGAAGAATGACAGACAGGTAGCAAACAAAGCGAACAGGACTATTTATAATGTTCATCATTTCGCTTGCCCCTCAACAATATAATGTAAAAAATTGTCTTTACTCTGGACCGTTATAATACATGGCTCTTTCTCGCAGTATGTTTGGGAAGGTGTCGCGCATGTATACATAAGCTTCGCTGCTGCGGTTGTCTAACTGAAGGAATGAATTTGTATCAAAGAAGCCGCGTGTGACTATCTCAAAATGGCCAACATAAGAGACGGTGTTTGGGCTGACTGAGAATGTAAAGGTACTATCATCTTCAAAGCCAAAGCGAACGAATTCATTCGTGTAAAGACGACTTACCGCGTAGTCACCAACTTTGACTTTAGAGAGTATGTAGTCATTCGACTGATCTAGGTCTTTTGCTTTTAATATATAATCATCTGGGCCAGACAGCGTGATACGGTACAAATCACGGTTGGTATCAAGACCAATTAGGATATATGCGTAATCATCCTCATCTAGCTGGTCAATATCATCTTTTATGGTTTCGACGGTTGTGCGGCAAGACATTAGTGCAAATGCACATATGGCTAATGTGAGAATTTTAGTTTTCATAAAGACGTCCTTGTTTTCCTTTGCGAGTATAAGAGGGATTTATGCAAAATACTACCCCCATCAAACGCTTGTCTACAACGATAAACAGAACGCGTTTTGTGTTTGTGCATTTGGGTATATTTGCTCAAATAACACGATTTTGTGTATCAGATGTTTATGAAATAAGCAGGGCCAATTACTAGAGTAGATAATACAAACTAGTAAATAGCAAAACTGTAATGGTCTTATATCAATGCATAATTTAGTGCTTAAGCATAAATACGGACGAAGCATTACATTACTATATTTTGCTGCTATAGCTAAAGAACTTTTGTCATTGCCGTCCCCATTGCTTTCCACCCATTTCTACCAACCGAGACGCAGCTCGTCGAAAGGAAAAGGCGAGATCATTGGCGGACGAAAATTGTGCCAGTGACACGCCAATTCGACCCGTCGCCGACCACTCATAATATTTCCCCTCTTTGGTGCGAATCATGGTCGTCGCAAAGGAACTCGAGTTCCCCCCTTCTCACTGACAATCAATTCTCCATCTTCATCACTGCTTTGCACTTGCGCTTCAAAATCAACAAACAATTCGTCGAGCGGGACTTGAGCCGCGAGCACCAAGCGGGTGCGAGATTCATAACACGCATCAATGAGCGTCACGAATCGCCGCGCTTCGTTGAGGTGATTGGCGTCCAGTTGGGGGACGCGTTCCATGATGATGACCGGAAATCGGCAGCAAAGGGTAATATAATCGGCCGCCCCGAGCGGTTGATCACACAACTCAGAGAAGTCAAACCAGGCGCTCCGGTCATTCGACCGGGCGACTTGGACGGTGCGACCCAAAAGGACAGGAATGATCTGGGCCTCAGTTCCAGATGCTGTGCCACCAAATATTTCTTCCAACTGCGCCTGCACGTTGTCGTTATTATTATTATCGCCATGAATATCCTTGTTTGACCAAAAATAGGATTGGCCATCCGCCCGATTTTCTCGTCGATAATCCTTCTGGGAATCCTCCATGGAAATAATGTCGGACGTGTCTTTTAACATGTCAATGAATGGCAAAAAGAGGGAGCGGTTTATGCCTCCCTCATATAAGGCATCTGGGGCGCGATTCGAGGTGGCTACCACCACGACATTCCAATCCAATAATTGTAAAAACAGTTGCTTCAAAATCATGGCATCGGCAATGTCTGTCACTTGAAATTCATCAAAACAAAGGAGTTGGGCTTCTTGTGCCAATTGTTGCGCAATGATGGGAATCGCATCAGCTCTTGGGTGCTTTTGTTTATAGACAAAGATTCGATGATGGACATCTAGCATGAATTCATGAAAGTGGACGCGGCGCTTGGTGATTTTTGCGTGTTTGGGGCTGTCATTACTACAGCAAGAGTAATCATCAGGAACATGAACCGACGCGTAAAAGAGATCCATTAGAAAACTCTTGCCGACCCCGACCGGTCCATGAATGTAAATGCCTCGCGGTGGTGGGCCAAAAGACCACAAATGGAACTTCTTTCGAAGAAAAGACTGGGCAGATGCCATGGTTCGTGCCAGTAACAGTGAACGGCTGCTTGTGAAGCTAGTCTGTGTCGGATCTTCAGTGGCTATAGGCACTGGTGGAAGTGAGGCAAGAGACTCGTGCAGGGCATCGAATTTTGCCGCCAGAGCGACTTGCGCGTCATCTCGTCGCACCTCCCCCGCGTCCACCTTAAGTTCATAAGCCGCTGAAACTATGCCAGTCGAGAAGCACCGCCGAGCAGCGCTGTGTTGCGCTACTGTCGTCTTCATCATCGCCTTCATCATCATGGTCATCGTCTTCATTATGGAGCTAATGAGTGTATTAACATGATTGTATGTTACGCTAGATTGCTGGATGAGTATCAAATGGATTTGTATTAGATACTCAAGTTTCGGGATTCAACTTGTAAAAATTTAGCATTTAACAGTGACTCTCTTATGTCAAATCATGCCTTGTTCAATGGCTTTTAATACGGCTCTTGTTCGGTCTCGCACGCCTAATTTACTTAGTATACTCGACACTTGATTTTTAATCGTACCTTCGGATTTAAATAAGCTTTGCGCCATTTCTTTATTGGAGCACCCAGCAGCCATTAGTCTAAGTATTTCAGTTTCACGCTTGCTTAATGTCTCGGGAATATCAGCTGATTCAAACTCTCCTTTTTTTCCTTGTAAACCTTGTATCAAACGTTCAGTAATGGCGGGTTGAATTAAAGTTTCACCTTTATGGACTGTTTGAATACTCTCAACTAAGGTTTCAAGTGAAACGTCTTTTAATAAATACCCTTTTGCACCAGCCTTAATCGCCTGCATTACTGACTCGTGATCATCAAAGGTTGTTAGCATAATTACAGGTGTATCAATGCCTTGAGAAATAGCCTGAGAAAGCGCCTCTATTCCTGTCACTTTTGGCATCCTAATGTCCATTAATACAACATCGATTCCCGCGTGACTTCGCATTAATTCAAGCGCTTGCTCACCATCTTGTGCTTCGCCTACAATAGTGATTTCATCAGACAAGCCCAACAGGCTCTTTATTCCTTGCCTTACCAGTGTTTGGTCATCGACCAATAAAACATTAATCATGGTGGCCTACCGGAATTAAAATACGGGTGTTAAAGCAATCATTTTGAAGCGCAAACTCAACATTTCCATGCAAAGCCTGTATCCTTTCCTTAATGCCCGATAAACCATTTCCTTCTTCGATAATCGACGGCATTTTTCCATTGTTCTGGATTTCAAGTGCAAGCTGTGAACCTTGTCCTTCACTTGATGTATTTGCCTGAGGATGAGTTTGCGTAATTCGAATACTCATTTTATTCTCTTTTGCATGACGCAAGGTATTAGTAATTGACTCTTGAACAGCTTTAATTAGCGTATCTGCAATTTCAATGTCACTTACTTTTAGATTCTCATCAATATCTAGCTCGGCGCGAAGGTTGGGAACTGTTTTTAGCATCGACTCTAAACTAGCTCGCAAATCCAATACGCTCTTATCGCGAATATCAGACACCGCCTCTCTAACATCACTAAGTAGCAGCTGAGCCAGCTGATGACACTGATCAACAGATGCTTTTACATCATCAGTACTTTTACGAGAAGCCACCTGCAGGTGTATGGTCAATGCCGTCAAGTGATGACCTAATAAATCGTGAATGTTTCTAGCGATTCTCACTCTTTCACCTTGTTTAACCGCTTGGCTTAATAAGCTTTGCGTAGCAAGCAGTTGGCGACTAGTTTCTTCTGCATTCAACCGTGCTTCGCGCTCTTTTACGGCAGTATTGACCATAATGAGTGCAAAAACATTAAAGGTCCAAAAGAGTAAGGCATTAATATAAGCAAAATCTTGCCCCCAATAATAGGTGTATACCAAATAAAGTGGCAATGACCAAACCCAACTGCACAACAAGGCTTTTTTAACGGACATAAAGGTCGGCACAATGGCGCTAAAAATCACCATCAAAATAGCAATAAAACCAAAGGGCACTAAAAAGTACAAACCCACTACAATGCAAAATAGTAAAAACGCGACACATTTAGCAAGCAATATGCTTTTTTCAAAAAACGCTTCGAAAAATAACCAAAGGCCTACAAAGCCAATAATTAATAACGACGTTGCTATGATGTGAGACACACTGAAGTCATTGTCGATAAGCAAGTAAATACAAAACCCACCTACGACAATAGAAGTCAGCACAGCGGAAAGCACTTCGAGATTTAAAAATTGTGATGATTTAATATTCATAGGTTTACTAACAAAGGCATCGTGTGACATACCATACCATTTGTAGCGCAAAATGCTGTATGTGCCAAAAGTCACTTTTTAAAGTCATGACCTTTAGCACTAATTAAATATGCGCACATTGAGTAATCTAAACATACTGAAAATCTTGTTAGGCAAAACTCATTATGACTATTTTTTATCAATCACTGTTTGTTATGCATATTGTATGCGGTTCTTTAGCGCTCATTTTATTTTGGGTGCCATTGTTTACAAAAAAAGGCCAACTCAATCACAAACGATTTGGCGCCATATATAAAAATCTCATGTACTTTGTCGGGATTGCAGGAATTATTATGGGGGCCTTAGTATATTCAATGCCCTTAGTCATCAAGCACGAATATGCAAATCATGCAAACGCCGCAGCAATAGCTGATGAACTACGTTTTTTCTTTGCCTTTTTGTTTTATCTTGGCGTGTTGTCTTTTACGTCGACTCGCCATGGCGATGCGGTATTAAAAGCAAAAGACGAACGCCAAAAACTGCGCACAGTTTCGTATCTTGGTCCTATTATTGTGTTGTTCATAGGCGGACCTATTATCTCGACAATGGGGTTTATGAAGGGCCAAACACTGCACATCATCTTTGGTATTCTAGGGACATTTATTGCAATGAGTATGTTGCGCTATGTGCTGGCAAAAGCCGTGACTAAGCGTATGTATATTATGGAGCATATCAGCAGTATGATTGGTTCTGGCATTGGCGCATATACCGCATTTGTTGCTTTTGGTGGACGCCAATTTTTACAAAATGCGGGGATTTAGGTTATTTTTTGGGTCGCACCTTGAGCATCATCGGCTCAATTGCAACGTACTTTCTATGCAACAAATACAAAAAGGTTTTTCAAATTGGGGGCATTATCGAAAAAAGCCCCTCATAAACGTTCAATCACTAGCGTTTATGAATGTGTAAATTTAAATAGGGCTTAGCGGCGAGCTTTGATATAATTTTCGACAAGCAGTCAAAAAATATAACACCAAGGTTTATCACTAAATGAGTATTACGCTTAGCCCTTCACATAATTTAAGCTCCTACGCTGAGCAATACGCCGATGACAAAAGAATCCGTTTATTTGATGTATTTGATAACACTACCGCTGGCGATATCGCAACTTATATATTCAAAGAACTAAAGTATAAAAATGCATATTTTGATGATGGGGAGTTCAAGCTCATAAGTTCTGATGAATTAAAAGCAATGGGCACCCAGAAACAAGAAGCCCTAACGCAGCGTATTTATCAAAAAGCAGGCGAAGGAATTGGGTTTTTCTATGGTAAAAGCCAAATTCAACCAAATCCGATGGATGCAAGTATTGCTCAACAAGTGCTGACATGGCTTAATTCTGAGACAATCCTTCATGGCATTCGTCAAATGACAGGTCATCAAGATATAGATGGCGCGAATGCGCAAGCGACGCGCTTTTATCCTTAGTCAGTTTTTAACTCGACATAACGATATTAATGATTCAGAGAACCGCCGCGTCGCATATGTGCTTAACTTTGCACCCGATTGGCACCCAGATTGGGGTGGGTTGCTACAATTTTATCATGATAGTGGTCACCCAAAAGATGCTTGGATGCCAGTATTCAATTCAATGTCTATTTTTGATGTCCATCACGCTCATGCAGTAACCTATGTTGCTCCTTATGCCAGAAAACCACGTATCGCAATAACGGGCTGGTTTACCGCAAGCAAATAATATACTTTAATAAAAATATAAATAGGAAAGTACATGATTTCGTCACAGCAAATACAATACATTGTAACCTTGCAAAAAGCCGCTAACGATATCGCAAAGCCAGATTGGTTGTCCGACGCGCCCAACTATTTACGCGCGGCAAAAATGGAAACCGTTGAAGCAATCGATCACTTGTGCTCATGGAAATGGTGGAAAGCAAACAAACCTGACTATCATAATGCGGCCATGGAAATGGTCGATGCGTTGCACTTTATCATCTCAGAAGAGCTAGTGCGCTTTGAAGGTGATATAGATGCGGTTACTCGCCTATTAAGTGTTCATTTTAACATGCCAATCGACCAAAGCGCGATAAAAGCGATGTCAGCTGAAGACGCAAATAAAGTGCTTGATCAAATGGATGTTGATTTCACTAATGGAAATATCAATTATCCTCGCTTTTTTGTTGCATGTATATTTTTAGGCTTACAACCTGAGCAGCTTCTATTATGGTATTGCGGCAAAAATGCGCTAAACAATTTTAGGCAAGCTAACGGTTACAAATCAGGTGAATATATTAAAAATTGGTTTGGTAATGAAGATAACGATTACCTTATCGAAATTATAGAAAACTTGAGCGAAGAAGCTAAATCTAATAGTTACGATACTATCTTTGAAGCGTTAAGCGCAAAATATAAAGAAGCCCAAGCGTTTGCAACAAAGTGAGTTTAGCTAGCGCTAATCATTAGCCATCTTTGTAGTCTTTTATGGCCTAGACTCGTAAACACTATAGTGTGGATATTAAATTACGTAAATTGTTAAGCAAATCTGCTTATCCTTCCGATAAAAGCATAAGCATTAACAGTCTTTCCTTAATCACTTTGATCTAATAGGACGCCGTATGCAAAAGTTGGCCTTTATTGCAAAAAACATCGCTTTAATTTCAAGCAGTGTGATCTTGTTATCAGGATGCATGAGCAAAGACTTGGTTGAAAATGAAAATCAAGCGCGGATGCTCAAGTGTGAACAATATATCGACAGAGCTCGCGAAGACTGCCTACAAGGCATGAATGTCACCATTGAAGACTATAAAGATGAATATGATGCGTTTATTCGTGCAAAATCAGCTCAGCAAGCAGCTGAAAATAGAAAACAGCAAGACGCTATCGATGAGCAAATTGATAAACAAAAAGATGCAGATAAAGAAAAGCCAGTCGTTATTGAAAAATAAGCCTAGTTGATTCATCAATACACTACCAATCAAGGCTTCGCATCATTAGGATATGTAAATGAGCAAACACTCAAATGGTTTTTTAGATGCCTTCCAAATTGCTGGGAAAACGATTTCCAGAGAGCATGCCCCATTTATCATTGTAGAGTTATCAGGTAACCACAAAGGTGACCTCTCGCAAGCTCTTGAGCTTGTTGATCATGCTGCAGCCACAGGCGCTGATGCGATCAAAATTCAAACTTACACTGCAGACACCATAACACTTAAGCATGACGGTCCTGAATTCACTTTACAAAAAGGTTTGTGGGCAGGACGCACCTTGCATGATTTGTATCAAGAAGCCTACACCCCTTGGGAATGGCATGCGGCATTGTTTGAACGAGCGGCTGAAAAGGGCATACCTTTGTTTTCTTCACCTTTTGATAGCACTGCAATCGATTTGTTAGAGTCACTCAATTGCCCTGCCTACAAAATCGCGTCGTTTGAAATTACTGATATTGGACTGATTAAAGCGGCAACAAGCACTGGCAAACCAATTATTATATCTACTGGAATGGCGACGCTTGACGAAATTGAAGAAGCCGTACAAGCAGTAGAAGATGCCGGTGGTAATCAACTCGCTTTATTGCACTGCATAAGTGGCTACCCCACTCCGATTGAAGATTGTAACTTGCGCACCATAACGAACTTACAAAGCAGATTTAACATGCCTATTGGTTTAAGTGATCACACTATAGACAACACAGCCTCTGCGACAGCCGTCGCTTTAGGAGCGGCTGTCATTGAAAAACACTTTACGCTTGACCGAAGTGAGGGCTCTGTAGACGCTGCTTTTTCGCTTGAACCGCATGAATTTAGTGCCTTGGTAAAAGAATGCAAAAGAGCGCACAGTGCTTTAGGTCAATTTGGTTACGACCTGAAACCTAGCGAAAAACAAAACCGAGGTCTTAGACGCTCACTTTATGTCGCACAAAATATGAAAGCTGGGGATGTATTTACTCGTGAAAATGTACGGTCAGTGCGTCCTGCTTTAGGCATGCATACCAGACACTTGCCCGATATTTTGGGGAAAGTCTGCTCAAGCGATCTAGCTTTTGGTAAACCGCTTGAACCTGAGGATGTTAAAGGTTTCTCAATCGACTAATCTGCAGCTCTGGCTTGGGGAAATGGTGCTAGGACGATTTCTACTGTGCCCCCTATCAAAGCGTTACCAGCTTCTAACTTGCTGCGCCCGATACGTTTACTAGAGCTAGCATGCCATACTGGCACCTTATCTGTGACATCATATATATCTATGGCAAGCGTCCCGCTTTTGTAGGTGTGTGACGATTGGTTAATCATGGGCATACCTGTCCCATACCAGCCTCTTCGTGCCCAACCCCACTGTGTGTTCATATAATCAAGCTGCCTAAACTCGGTCGTTTTGTCTCGTGCGCCAATTGTAAAGGACACCGCAATGTCTGCGTCTTCTTCTGTATCAACAAATACGTAACCTTTAGCCTCCATCGCAGCTTTTATTTCTTTCATGATACGAGGTTCAACTAAAGGGCTAATGATTTCATCACTTTGCACAATCATTGGGTTTTCTGATACCCATGTAAAGCGTTGGTAGTTCGTCAAATCGCGCTGTGGGTCTGCATCTGTATAGACATTAGGCTTTGATGCACAAGCCGTTAACAATAAGCACGCAACAATTGTTATCACGGTATTCTTAAACATAAATATTCCTTAGCATTTCTTTCTTATGCCGTTAAGTATATGCGATCTTTGTTTGGATAATCACGTTTTCGACACTAAGCAATCAATAAAGTTTATAAACAGCTACGACAAAAAGTAAATACATATATACATATTAAAAGTTAACGCTTGGAGGGTAAACTGGGCCGTGGTGTTGGGCATTATTAACGAAGCTAGGATCGCTCAAACTATTTAGAAAACTTAATAGATCGTTAAATTCTTCTTCACTAAGCCTAAATCCTGGCAGAAATTGGCTTTTGTAAGGATTGTTGATCCCATCACCACGTCCTCCATTTTCATAAAAACGAATGACCTGCGCTAATGTTTCAATACTACCATCATGCATGTAAGGCGCAGTCAAAGCGATATTTCTAAGCGTTGGCGCTCTAAAACGTCCCATATCTGATGGCTTTAAGCTGACTTCCAAGAGCCCTTTGTCGTTGGCTGGATAAGCGCCTTCACCATCTTCATTATATAAGCCCGTATTATGAAAAGGACGCAAGTCTAATGGTTGAAACTCATGTCGACTTGACTGAGTAAAATTAAACCCACCATGACAATGAAAGCACTCTAAACGTTCCGAGAAAAATAGCTCTAAGCCGTTTAAAGCGGATTCATCAAGCGCCTTATCATCATTGCGGTAAGCATAATCATCAAATGCCGAATTAAAGGATGTCAGCGAGCGTACGAAGCTGGCAGTGGCTTTAACAATACGGTCAAGCGTAATGTTTTCATCACCAAACGCATCTTTGAATAATCGCCTATAATCTTGCGTATCGAAACGCTCAAGCACTTCATCTTGATTACCGGTAAGGCCCATTTCGACTGGAGATTGACTGAAAAGGGGGATAAGCATTTGCTGCTCAATACTATCAATGCCATCGTGCGCCCAAGTAAACTCACTATTGTAGGCAACATTCACCAAAGCAAGCGCATTGCGTCGAAGCTCTATTCCAGTTGAACCCGAAGAACGAACCTTCGGTTCACTAAAAGCGTGCTGAGGTTGGTGACATGTGCTACACGACATAGCACCATTGCCTGACAAGGCAGGCTCATAAAATAGCGCACGGCCTAGTTCGACTTTTGCGCTTGTCATCGGGTTATCCTGAGGCACTGATGGGGCTGGAAACCCAGGCGGCAAATGCCACTGATATGCTTCATTGTGATCATTAAAGGCATAAAACACGCCTATTGCTAGTGACGAAAATACTGCCAGTACTACACATGCTATTAAGCCCTTCACTGTATATCGCTCACTGTAGTGTGTTTGACAAACGAAAATACTGGCTTGTTTTGTAAATTATTAATTAGGATCTGGCAGGATGATGCTTGCCCATAATTAAACATACAAGCATTTTCAGAGCTTAGTTCGATGTTATCAAGCATCGTATTTAGATCAAATTTGACAAAGCCGTCATTCAAATCGAATTCAAGCGGCATGGTAATTTGATATATATTTGGTAGCTCACAAGCTTCTTTAGGAGGCCTTAAGCTTGAAGGACTTTTGCATCCGACACTGCCAAGATGAAAAGACCAATTGTTTTGACTAGTAATCATATCGATACGCATAAATTTATGCCCTAAACGCCAAGACCAAAACATTTCTGGAATATTAAGCGGCGAAGTTTGACTCAATGGGTTTAAATGATTGAGCTCAAAGGGAACTGCTAAGGGTAAAACGAATACGGCTAAGTTCTTGCGTGATTTTTTCTGGTAAAAAGAACGTTAATTCTTGATTAAAGTTACTAGTTTGCGCGCATTGGTTTGAAAACCACAACAATCCGACATGGTCGCTTTGCCAATCATTTTGTTGCAAGCGCACTTTTTTGAAAGTATCGGCGCCCTTTGCCAAGACCTCGACATCCGACACATAAAATGCGAGTGATTCAATTTTCCACGATGCGTGTCGTTCAAACGTCAAATCGCAAGGTAATCTTTGGTCGCCCATGTAAGCAATAAATGAAAGTATAGACACAGCAGAAGGGTGCTTTTCACTCTCGTTAGCACAGCTAGACAAAAGCAAGCATGTTAACAAACAAACCATTAGTCTTTTAATTTGCCGCTCCTTAAAAAATATTTAAGCCCGCCGAATAAGCACCTTGCAAGGCTTATTAACGAAGCCTTAATTACTTGCTATACTCTACACTCACAATTGGACAAAAACATGGTGACGGTAAGACCAAGTCGCGATGATAGCCAAACACATGGAATCGAGTAAGCGCAATATGAATAAATATAATAGTTCAATCTCTACTGTCGTGTATAGCATTAGCTTTATCTTATCGCTTTGCTTAGTGTCAAACTATGCAAACGCACATAGCGACTTTGAAAAAGCAAGATTTGTTTCTTCTACGGGTAGCGATATAGGGCCTTGTAATAATCGGTTTCGACCATGTAAAACCATTGCTTACGCCGCTCAAAAAGCAATCAAAGGAGACCGTATATTGGTTGCGCAAGGCGACTACAACGTTAAATCAGAAGAAGATCTGATTTACTTATTGTCAGAACTTCAACCTGTCTTTGGCGGCTACAATCTAGTCAATAGTTTTCAATCACAAGCACCTGATCAATTCGTTACCACTATCTCAGGTGTGCCTCAACAATATGCGCAATTTATATATCAACGTGGTTTTAAAGTCATTGTTGATCAAAAAGGACTGATACAAAGCAAAATTGATGATGGTTTGGCGTCAATTCAAAAACTGCAGCAAGCACAAAATGCATCAAACTGCGTAGATGGCAGTGCCAGTGGCTTTGCTTGTGAAAAAATGGCTTTACTTAGTCACCTGCCCATTTCAGCATTACCGACCAACAGTACGTCTGCCAATGATATTTGGGGACATGTCGATTTAAATGATATGCGAGAATACGCCATTATTGGTTTAAGGGGAGGGATTGCCGTTATCGATGTTAGCAATCCGTCATCACCAAGCATAGTAGGCGCGATTTCTGGTCAATCAGCTCGCTGGAGAGATATCAAAGTTCACCAATTTTATGATGCAACAGAGCGCCGCTTCAAATCCTATGCTTACGCAGGAGCTGATGGCATTAACGAAGGGCTCACAATTATCGATTTAAGTGCATTGCCTGAAAGCATTCGTTTAGTTAGACGCGACTTAACTGACCGTAGCTCACATAATGTGTACATTAGTAATGTAAACTACACGACAAATAGTGCCTTACCTATGGTGCGGAGGCTAGCTTGCAAGTATTAGGCAGTAATAACTTTGGTGGCTCTTGGAGAAGCTATCAGTTATTTGATGCCGAAAACCCTCAAGAAGCATATAGCGCTTTTGCAGCAACACGCGCCGATTACACCCATGACGCCTCTTCAATGCTACTAGGTTCAGATCAAGCACAAGCGAGTTGCGGAATCACTGACGGCCGAGCCTGTTCAATCATATTTGACTTTAATGAAAGTAGTTTACGTATATGGCGCCAAACAAATGCATCGGGTGCAACAGAGCTTTCCAGTATTACCTACCCAAATATCTCCTATGTCCACTCTGGATGGTGGACAGAAAACAAAGACTATTTGTTAGTACACGATGAACTTGATGAAACAGATTTTGGCCTAAACACTACAATTAACATTTTTGATATTCGCGATGTTAGCGAACCAAGACTAGCAGCTACTTGGACAGGGCCTACCCGCGCAATTGACCATAACGGCTTTGTCAAAGGCAACAAGTACTATATGTCAAACTATCAACGTGGCGTTACTGTACTTGATATAAGCGACCCAACTGCGCCTAACGATATTGCTTATTTTGATACCTTTGGCGCATCTGATTCTGCTTCGTTTAATGGAGTATGGGGAGTATATCCATTTTTACCGTCAGGCATTGTGCTTGCAAGCGATATCCAAGGCGGATTGTTCATTTTAGAAGACCAATCATTAGAGCCAAGCGATGATGCGATAGGTTTTTCGCAAAAAACTCTCACCACGCAAGAAGGCGACACCCTTCGTGTTGAAGTACAAAGACAAGGCACCGGTGATATATCTGTTAATTATGATATTTTATATCCTTCTTCGTCAGAACAAGACCTCACCTTATCTAGCGGTACGCTTACATGGGATGCACAAAATGTTGAAAGTCAGTTTATTGATATACCCATTGTGACCGACGATGAAGATGAGAACGATGAAATGTTTGTACTGGTGCTTAATAATGCTCAAGATGGCCATATTATTAATGCACAATCACATACCTTTGTCACCATAGAGGGCACCGCTGTCAATACTGGCTTTATTGGCTTTGAAGATAACCAAATTGAAGTTGCAGAATCGCAAGGCACATTAGAGCTCGTTGTGCTTCGACAAAACGGAACACAAACCGACTTAAGTGTTAATGTCAGTGTGGTAGCCGATACGGCAAGTGAAAATGATGATTTTACCTTAGAAGATATAGATACGCTGACTTGGGCACAAGGCGATGCAAGTCAACGAACTATTACAGTGAACTTAGTAGACGATGAACTTACCGAATCAATTGAAACCTTTAGCATTAGTCTAAGCGCCGACGACGCGTCAATATTAGGGCAATTTTCTGACATTGAAGTGTCGATTATAGATGATGATGCCAACTTACCCCCTGAAGTTAATGCAGGTGATGATATTGAAGTCAATACAAGACAAACTGTTAACCTAAGCGGTGCTAGTGCCACAGATACACAAGGCGACGTGACTGTTTTATGGACTCAGGTGTCAGGGCCAAGTGTCACGCTAAATGATGCTGACACGCTTAACCCTAGTTTTGTCGCGCCAGTTAGCCCAAGTACTGTCGTATTGAGTCTTAGTGCAACAGATCAACTGGGCTTATCAACAAGTGACGAACTTAGTATTAGCGTTGTTGCGCTTCCATTTGTACCTGTTCCGGATCCCCCTCAATCTAGCTCGGGTGGCTCCATGAACTTTTACATAATTGGCTTATTATTGATAACACTTGTGCGAAGATATCAAATTTCGCGCAATTAAAAACAAATGAACAACTTAATTATTAGCCTGACAAGAAAACCATTTGATGCCCATATGGATATATTTTAGGGTTTGTATTTAAAAGCTGGACGAAAACTGTATAAATATAGATATTTATTTCATGGCGAATATGGAGTCATTACTATGATACCTGCAAGGTATGAACAAGTAGCATTCGCGTTTTTAATGGCATTAATGATGTCTGGGCTTATGTCATTTATTATCACCACATTTAATTTAGGCTTTATCGATAATTTACTAATTATTTGGCTAAAGGCATGGTGTTTTGCTTTCACGATTGCATTTCCAGCGATACTATTACTGGCACCCTTAGTTCGTAAACTATTAACCATTATCGTCATGAAGGAATCAGGATGACTACAGATATTTTTTCCACATTCACAAAACAGCTTGTAAAAGTAACTCCATGGTCAAGGTTTGGCTTAATGCTTGTTTTCTCCTTGAGCATGTCTATAAATACTGTCAATGCTGCTCAAGCTGAAAATGAATGTGACCAAGCGTGTCAGTTTGAAGAGGCTAGTGTTGATACTGCAATTGCTTTTGCAAGTGCCCTTAATGAAGAAAATTTACCCGCCTTGGCCGCCTTGATTGATTTTGAGACTATGGCGATGGATGTGGCAAAAAACATTACCGATTCAAGTCGCCAGCAGCGCGATTTATATCAAGGCTTTATGCAAGCTGGCGCCATTACCGTGGCAAGTAACTTAGCGCAAAATATGCTTGGTACAAACAGCCCAACATGGTTTCTGAGGCTCTTAGAAGAAGATAATACTGTGCGACCTTTGCTAAGAGTAGATATCGAAGATGGTGGTCATGAGTATATGATTTTACACATGAACGAAGATGCCTCTAAAGTAGTCGATTTATTTATTGCGTCAGGCGGCATGTTATATAGCAAACAATTAGAAGATGCTGTAAGCATGTTGGTCGCTCCTAGCGATAACTTGATTGGTCGCTTACTAGGTAACTTAAGCGCAAATGAATCGCTATCATTGGAAATTCGCGCAATCAGTGAGCTACAAAAATCTGGGCAGCATCAACAAGCATACGACAAAATAAAAGCGCTTCCTGAAGAAGTTCGAAACTCTAAACTTATGATCAATAATGCTATACAGTCTGCGCAGTTTATCAGCGATGAAGTGTACTTCAGTGAGTTGGGAAATTTAGCAAAGTATCATGGTGATGACCCAACGCTACAGTTTATGTTTATTGATTATTATTCTAACCTAGGCGAGCTTGAACTCACCATGCAAGCCATACAATCGGTAGAAGATAGGTTTGGAAAAGATGCGGCTATATATAATCTTAAAGCCAACACATTTTACTTAATGGATATGCCTGATGAAGCAATTTCAAATAGCTACAAAGGCATAGACTTAGAATATGATTTTGAAGATATCTACTGGACCTTATTGACCCTGCAAATTGAGCAGCAACAGTTTTCTCAAAGCATAGCGACCTTAGATGATTTAGTGGAAATATTTGGATATCAATTTGATAAAGCAAACTTTGAAGCTGAAGTTTTTTATGCTGAGTTTGTTAAAAGTGATGTGTTTGAAAATTGGATTAGTGCACATACACAAGCACAAGTGCAATAGAAACTACAAAAATGAAATCAAAAATGACCTCGCTGTATATATCAGTGTCGCTAATGTTGACGCTATTTATGTACAGCGCGCCTTCAATTGGCGAATCGCTTAGTTCACAACAACTAAAAACCATCGCCCTTAAGATTTATCAAAATGAAACAGGCTCAAATCCCGAACATCTAATTGCATGGAATGAAGGCGAGTCATTCGCTAGTTTAGGGATTGGCCATTTTATCTGGTTTCCAGCCAACTTAGACAGTCCTTTTACCGAAACCTTCCCTAGCCTAATAGACTACTTTATTGAGCAAGGTGTACAGGTGCCCGTTTGGCTTATCGAGCAAAGAGATAATCCGTGGCAAAATAAACATGAATTTAATGAAGCCAAAAACAGCACAAAAATGAAGGAACTGCGCCAGCTAATGCTATCGACCTTTGAATATCAAATACGTTTTATTCACAAAAGAATGCAAGCGGCATTGCCTGCGATGTTAACTAACATCCAAAATCAACAACAAGCTCATAAGATAACAAGCCGTTTTACCCAGCTTGAAACCACTGAACTTGGCGTATATTCACTCATCGACTATGTAAACTTTAAAGGCGAAGGTATCGCAGAATCTGAACGCTATAAAGGACAAGGGTGGGGACTACTGCAGGTCTTAAGTCATATGGATATACAGCAGTACAATTTACATGATGCCTTTGCTAAATCTTGTTTTGCTATGCTCAAAAGGCGAGTAGAGAATTCACCACAACGAGCTGTTGAACAAAAATGGCTTAAGGGTTGGCAAAATCGTTGCAATACTTATCAATGGAAAACTAATGAATAAGCAAGGATACGATTGTAAGATTTCTTTTTTCAGCAAAGCGATGAGCATAGCATTGCTGTCATCGCCTTATTGTGCGTCTGCTATTGTCCCTATTAACGACAAGGTGATTCCTGCACAAGGCATCAGTGGCAACATAGGATTTATGCTAAATGGTCAGTCAGGAAACAAAGACGAGCAAGAATATAACGCCAATGGCCTGCTTAGGTATAGAACGCAAGATAATTTATTTGTATTTATAGGCGATATTAATTTTTCCGAAACAAATGACGTGACAGATGAAGACGAGCTGTTTTTGCATGCCCGCTGGGTTGGGATTGATGCGTTAGCACAAAATATTGACCCAGAGCTATTTGTACAATATCAATATGATGATTTTGCCGACATTTCATCAAGAGAGTTGTTGGGTGGCAATATACGATGGCGACAAGCATCTGAAAATGACAACTATGATAGTCAGCTGATTTTAGCTGCTGGCATGTTTTACGAAACTGAAGAATCAGTGTTAACAGGGGTAAGTGATAACACGATAAGAGCGAATTTATATGCTCGGTATATATATGAAAACAAAAGCGAATATCCTTTTGCTGTGTCGTTTTCAACCTATCTTCAACCTGCGTTTGATGATGTTGATGACTTTAGAATGCTGGCAATATCAGCTATTGAATATCCAATTCGACCTAACTTGTCAGTTGGATTTGAAATTGAAGTTCAACATAATTCCATGCCTTTCCCTGATGTTAAAAAAACTGATATTGAATATGGCGTATCCTTAAATTATGTCTTTTAAGCAGCCTAGGGTTTTCCTCCATTAATCCACTGTGACCTTTTCATTGGTAAAGGCTCTAGCGATATCTGTAAAACAATCAATCGACATTTAAACAACCAACGGTAAAAACGAAGATCAACTGTATCGCTGATCAAAGCAAACCAATAATATAATTAAATTGTAGGGAAAAATTACGGCATTTGGCGACCTGTTTGTATTTGGGCGGGTTTGGCAGAACTTTCCGGTTTTCGATGTTTGGAGTGGTGCCGTGATGATGCTTTAACTGTACAACTTTACTCATTTTGGCTCCGGTAACTTTCCCGATTATAGTTCAAAACGGGAAAGTTTTGGAGGGTTAGAGTTAACAGGGAAGCGAAATCTCATTAATGGCTTCCAGTTAGCGATAATGTACCCATCCAGCAATTTTTCCTTTATAAAACCCCTCAATATCATTGCGTAAATTTAAATTTTTCCCTTTAAGTGAGTATGTAAAATAGGCGCCATTCATTTCCGCAAAAAATTTACAAGAAGTCCCATAAAACCCTGAATCACAACTTGCAATCATTTTAGTAACGATAAAATCCTTTTCATTTCCCGTGAAATAACCCTCAACAACATCCCAAGCATCCTCTGATAGATATACACTGTAGGCGCTATTAATGGCGCCATGCTTTTCGATTCTTAATGAAGTTGGTATTCGCTGCTGAATAACATTGACTAAAGCTTGCTGATTCATCTTTTCGCTGTACAGCAGAACAAGTGAGTTATCATTAGCCCGACTTTTTTCAAAATCAACAACGCTGTAAGAAATCTCTTCGTGCTCAAACGTTAGTAGCACTATCCCGTCATTACTATCAAGGCTCTCTTTTACCGGCTCAAGCCAAGGAGCTAAACCTTCGGTGTTATCTATATACATGGCTGGTATTTTTAATGTGTACTCCTGCGTATTGAACCGATACGAGCCTTGATTGGCGGCGCCACAAGTTAACACTGAAAGTATAGATAAGACTACGGCTAGTTTTTTCATTTTGTGTTTCACTCCTTATCACATGCCGAGCGGCAATACGTAGGTGTCAAAATGGGTTCATGTTCGCCGGATATGTAGCTCCCACCATACCATTTTCGAGAAACATTGTGTGCATCAAAAACTCGATGGTGATAATCAGTTATTTCAGAGGGTGACAAAAAGTGAGGTTTATTTTTAAAATCTAGCTCGGTTGCCCTTAAGTGAGCGAGAGCGATTTTTTTCCCGAATTGATGCGTAAAATATGGTAGGTATGTTCGCCCAATATCGCTTTGCAAAACCTTGTTTCCTTCCAGCAATCCTGTTGTCGCATTGAATTGAACAGTGAGTCCAACACTTATCCAGTAGTCAGCCTCCAGTTCATTATCACCATAATACTCTCTAATTTCAGCAACACTCCCCCATGTTGCAAAACCTACACAGCCTATAGGGTCACCATTACTACATCTCCCTTTCCACATTTCAGGCAGCTTCCCGTCTTCTACTAACTTAAATTCTGCCGCTGTCGGCTTCAACTTATTAGCAGGAGGCTCTTCACCTCCACTGGTACTATTTTCGTCTATAAAAAACGTTTTTGCCACCGGCATTGCAAAATGAGCTGTAACTGAGCCATCGGCATTGGTTCTCCCTAAAGTCAATTTCCCTCCTCTCTTTATTACCCTCGACTCAATATCCTGAATCTGTTCAGGCGTGCCAGTTTGTTGACTATGGATTACTCCATTATTACCAGATTTTCTGGGAACACTCCAACCGGAGGCCTCGCAACCACTTAACGAAAACTTGCAGGCTGAACGCCTATCAGTTGCCTTTGCAGTATATCCACTCGGATCAGTGTACCCTAGTGGATTATTCATGACATAACTATAAGGGTTAATTCCTTGGCTGTTTCCGTCACCTTGAATAAACGGGTCTACAGACATAAACCGCCCAAGGTTATAGTCATACACCCGCCCGTTCATATGAATCAACTCGGCTTCATCTAAGTGCTCATGGTCGGTGAAACCGCGTCTTAGTGGATTGTTAATATCATTAAGGTTATTGAGTATGCGCGATGCCATTGCATAGTAATTCATAGGCGCATTATTGCCCATGCGCGGTTTACCAAATAGGTCGTATGTGCGATAACCAAGTACATCACCATGTTGATTCGTATAACTTGTAGTGTAACCCTCCCCTATATCGATCAAACTTCAAGAGAGTTTTCCTGATCTAGTCGCTCATATTCTTTTGGCGGTAAATCGTTTGGTGATTCATGAGGCCGTTCATAATTGTAATCGACCATCCAACTATCTGTTATTTCGCGTACTTCGGTCAAGCTTTTAAACAAATAGCAATCCAATACCTCGTGCAAGCTGTCACTCATGAAATCCATCGACCAGCATTCATTGGGCTTGCTGGGCACAACCAGCGGCTCTGGGTCGCGCGACGGTAGCGTTTCTTTCCTTTGCGACGCAAATTAAGTTTAAGCCCATAATAAATCCGATAAACGCGCTTATGGTTCCACCAATGTCCCATCAAACGCAGTCACTTATGGATTTTCTTGAATCCGTAAGTGGTGTGCTTTTGCGCAAGCTCACTGACTGCTTCAATAATCTCACTATCGTCTACCAATTTGGGTTGATAATAGTAAGTACATCGGCTAATCCCGACTGCATCGCAGGCCAACACCACGCTCAGACCAAACTCAATGACTGCATATTGAGCTAATACTTTGCGTTCTCGGCTTCAAGCTCACGAATCTTTGATAAGTCAGACGCTTGCATGCCGCCGTATTTAGATTTCCAGTTGTAATAGGTGCTTTGCCCCACGCCATGTAATCGGCATAAATCAGGCACACTCATCGCGCCTGATTCACCTTCTTTCAAAATACTGATTATCTGGCTTTCGCTAAAACGTGTTTTTTTCATCTTCGTTCTCCATTAGGTTTACTGTAAATGGGAAACTCTATTTAGGCTATTCTGATTTCAGGGGAGGGTTACAGAAGGCATATAACTTCAGCAAAACTGGCAATGGAGTCAGGATGCCGATGGACCTTCAGGAAGCCGCAGAACAATACGGTAAAGCAAGTGCTGTGAATACATATAAATGATGAGGTAACTAGATTATGGTGAAGAACATTATGTACATATTAATTACGTTGGTTTTGTGTGGTGTAGCTTTTCTTGCTGGCACCAAGTGGAAACAAAATACTCTTGGCAACCTTCCAGCCTACAAGTTGAAGGAAGATATTAAGCTACAAGAATCCCCTGATGCGATTGGAATTATTCCTGCTGGTTCAACTATTTACGAATACAATGCTATGGGCGAAACAACAACATACATTGCTTTCTTTAATTTAAAGAACCAGATAATTATTGAGCCAATCAAGCACGAAAAAGAGAATACCGTAGCTCCGCTTGATGGGTATGTAGAGTAGCAATATTCATCACTGTATAAAACTTTCCCGTTTTAGACTATAATCGGGAAAGTTTTGGAGGATAGTCACCACGATTGTAACCCCTCTTGCGTAACGCTAATCGTATAATTTAGCAATAAAATCACATGACATGTGAGATTGACCAATAGACTGAACTACCCCGCCACAACTAAAAATATTGAAAATAAATGCTAATCATCAGTATTCCTATCAAAGATTGAAATGTTGTTGTCAATCCCAACACAATTTTCTTTAGTAAATGTCAATGACTGTTGTGCTTCAAATATTTCACTCTTAAATCGTTCTAACTCTTTTTGGGCCAATTGTTCAGGCAAATCACTATAAATTCCTATCGTTATGCATCTAAGGCCAGAAAAGTTGCTATAGAAAAAGGTATAAGATGCATCTTCGCTTTCATACTCGCGCCTCTTTAAAACAATATTAGGGTCTCCACGAGCCACGTCGTCTGAAAGTGAGATTGTATAGTTAAATTTCTTTGCAATAGATTCAAATTCGGCTAACACTATATCTGAATCTTTCATATCTTTTAATATTAAATACCCATGCGTCTTTGCCTCACGAACTACGTAGCTACAGCCAACTAAACAAACTAAGGCTACTGAAAATAAGAACATTTTCATATCTAGAAACTCCTCCATTCCACATTTCTTAATGTGTGCTCGAACAGTTCTTGAGAGCCATTTGAGCTTTGGTTATGGATATCTTGAATTATTCTTCTATCCATTTCTTTAAACGCGATTCTCCCCAAAACATGATTACCCAACCATGATACACCATTACCAATATTTTCTACCACCACTGGGAATTGAGACCCTTGCGCTAAGAGCAATTGAGTGAATAGGTCTATTAACCCCTTCACCAACAGTTCTCATATAAATAAATCCATTTTCTTCTTCAACCGTCCTCTGCAGGCTACCGTAATAAAAAGGTGATTTATTAGGGTTATATTCATCAGGCTGCCATTTTCAGTGTCAACTTCAGTAGCAACATCAACTCCGGATAACCCAAAAAATCGTATTCCGGTTGTCTTATCATTTGTAATTCTATTTACGCCATCTGAACCCGGTGCATGATTCTTTTCTGAAGATATGGTCACGTTTTCAAAAGTACAACTAGACACCTGCGTTGAACAAATTTCTGTTCGGAAATCAAACTTATGGTAAAACCAGTCATCCTTGCTATAGGGACCAAAAGACCCACTGGCACTATTTTCGTCTATAAAAAACGTTTTTACCATCGGCATTGCAAAATGAGCTGTAACTGAGCCATCGGCATTGGTTCTCCCTAAAGTCAATACCCCTCCTCTCTTTATTACCCTCGACTCAATATCCTGAATCTGTTCAGGCGTCCCAGTTTGTTGACTATGGATTACTCCATTATTACCAGATTTTCTGGGGACACTCCAACCGGAGGCCTCGCAACCACTTAACGAAAACTTGCAGGCTGAACGCCTATCAGTTGCCTTTGCAGTATATCCACTCGGATCAGTGTACCCTAGTGGATTATTCATGACATAACTATAAGGGTTAATTCCTTGGCTGTTTCCGTCACCTTGAATAAACGGGTCTACAGACATAAACCGCCCAAGGTTATAGTCATACACCCGCCCGTTCATATGAATCAACTCGGCTTCATCTAAGTGCTCATGGTCGGTGAAACCGCGTCTTAGTGGATTGTTAATATCATTAAGGTTATTGAGTATGCGCGATGCCATTGCATAGTAATTCATAGGCGCATTATTGCCCATGCGCGGTTTACCAAATAGGTCGTATGTGCGATAACCAAGTACATCACCATGTTGATTCGTATAACTTGTAGCACTGCCTAGTCGGTCTGGGTGAGTAAATCGAATGCTGGGTGTGCCATCGACTTCTGTTAACACGGCCACATCACCAATGTAGGTATGCTCGGTGGTTTTGTTGCCTACTTTTTCTACTTCAAAGCCCTTACCTAAATAGTAATGTGCAATGACGTTTCAACGAACCTGACCCCTTGATTTTCTTACCTTCAGCTACATCGTTACACCTTCTTCCCACCGAATCATTGCGTAGGCTACGCCTACTGGTAGACAAATTCCCCAAAAAACACAACCTCGTGCTATTCGGGCAATCTGACTTAATGCACTACTTATCACTGACAGCCAATGCTGACATAAAATCCCGCATTACCTACTCAAACCACTTGCAACCGTTGACCGATGCGCACTTAACCGATTTCATCGAAAGAGAGCTCACCACCGCCAACATGGGCGCGAATACCTTCACCGAAGGTGCAATGGAGCTCATACTGCGCAATGCCAACGGCAACTTAAGATTATGCAAAAACCTCTGCTATGGCAGTTTAATGGAGGCCGCCAGAAACGCACAAAAGGAAGTCACCATTAGTCATGTCAACGCTATCTTAATCCAGCCACATTGGCGCACCCACAAGGAATTAATCACCCAACAAGTGCCTAAATAGCCAGTCAAAAGCATCATAACTTGCCACTAAACGGCACAACAACGAGCCAGATCTATCATGATCTGGCTCTTTTTTAGGTAAAAACAATCTGACTTATGATGGCAGTTTGGTCGAGCGTATGATGCAAAGTGGTAAAAGGTATAATGCAAAAAGAGAAATTGTATGACGTTAACGTGGCAAAGAAAATTTAGCGTTCGGTAGGAGCGTGGGAAATTAGAAAATTATGCTCAAATGTTATGATAAATACCGTGGGAATTTATACGACAAGTGCGTGGTGGTCTACATCATAACAGCACATTACAAAATGGACCGCGTCATCTAAAAATGAAACATCTCCTTTTCCTAACTCGTCCAACCAATGACTTTCACTTGTTTGATAAAAAGCGCCATCCTCAGGAAGGCCATCTTGAATACTTGCTGAACATTCTTCAGAAATAACTTTTAACGCTGTATGGCTTTCAAATGTCAATTTCCATTTTTGATCTTCTTCCTCATCGTACAAAACGAAACTTGCTACTGAACCATCAAATTGATAGTTCAGCAGTTCTATCGCCCTCTTATTTGAAGCTTCAAACGGAGTAGTCCAACTCTGAAGACTCAATTTTTGTAGCTCAATCATCGGTGAAGAATGAAGGAATAATCAACTTACTCCAGCCACCTAAACATTGGCGGTACGTGCCCTTTAAAGGCCATATGAGCAAAAAGATAGCAACCGAAAATACTCGCAATAACAAACCCCATTCCGAAGAGTGATGTTCCTTCGGCTATCATAAAATATATAACAGCACATACTGCAAGGATTGCACAAAGTAATATAAAGCCTGCTCCTATCCGCGCAGTTGCTCCCAACCTTACTGGGTCATTTGTATTCATGTCTTATAAACTCTCTATTCGTCGGCAAGGTATCTAGCAAATCGATTAACACCGACCCGTATACCACTACCAACTGCATTACCAAACTCATAAGCAGCGGTTACTACAGCTCCATTGATGACAGATGTTCTCGCAACATATCCAAAAGTCGCGCCTCTTGTTTGTAAATGCGGCGCGGTATTAAAACCTGTTTTCGCCCATTGACCGAATGTCATTCCACCATTGGTTTTCGCTAGTTGTCCTCCAACAAGCATGCCCGTGACTTTTTTATCTATATCACTTATCGGCCCAACCACTATACTCGTGTCGGAGTAATTTTGTCTAAAGTCTTCAAGTGCGCTGGTTTCAGATCTTCCACCGGTAAAGTTTATTATTCCTTCTAATACCCCTTCAGAAAAGTCATCAGCTAGGCCATCGGCTACGGCATTGTACCTCCGTGCCACACCGTCTACTGCCTCTCCGAACAGCTCTTTTGTTGCTCCGTACGCATCTCCAAAAAAGTTGCTTTCGCTTTCATTTCCATTACTAGAACTGTCATAACTCAAGGTTGCTGTTTGTTGCTGACTACCGATGTCAGTAACGCTTACTGTTGCGTTCCCCTTAGACGCAGTCATTGAAGTAACGCTACCATTATCAAAACTAGCTGAAATAGTTGTTCCATTAGATTTGGTTGCTGATATCGAGTCAATCTTTATCAAATCGCCGCTACCATCACCGGCATCAACGTAATTGTTTCCATCAGAGTCCGTATAGACCTGAGCGTCCGCTGCAACATCGACTGTTTCAAGATCTGGATCGTATCCAGAGGGATCCAGACCTGCCATAGGGTTATTCATCAAATACGAATATGGATTTATACCTTGGCTACCACCTTCCATATGAATCAAAGGATCAACACTCAAAAATCGCCCAAGGTTATAATCATACACCCGCCCGTTCATATGAATGAAAACGGTGTATGATATTTGATTGTTAAAGAACGTTTGTACTTAAGAGGATTTGTTTAGAAGCCCCAATTCTGGCTTTCCATGAATTGTTCGAGCGTAACGCAAGGTATATTACCGAAGTGTTCACAAACGTTAGGAATCTTTGCTGCGTTCGGTTTTGCTAACTCTTCTGTAACGACTGTTGCATTGTTTATTTTTGCACAAGCAATTACAAAAGGGTCCGCTACTGGCGTGCCTTTCAACTGTTGTTGCTCACCTATCAACGATCGAAAGTGTTGCACTTGCAATATTTGCGCTACAAATTGAAGTTCTGGGCCGGTCGGAGTAGTGAAAACTTGCTTTCTAGCTTTCAACCATTCATTGACATGCTTATCATCAACCCCACGCTCGAATTCATTCCATACTTCACGCGTAGATATGAACTGTCCATTCTGAACCAAGTCGTCAAGCCCTTTCCATAAAGATTTGAATACTGTCGGATAGAAGTGTTTAAGTTTGATCAATGAGCTTGTGTCAAACACATATATCATGTATTTGTTCCTTGCAATACCCGTTGCTCAATACCGCTGAAATTTTTTGCTTTAATGCCCAATAGATCAGACGCTTTTTCAACACTTAAGTTGTGCTTATAATATTGGCTTACGACTTCACGAGCGAAAGACTTGCTCAAATATGCATTGGCGGAGGCAAACCAATTACCACCACCGCTTGTTTTTTGCTGGTTAGACCAAACTTCTGAGCATTTTTTATAATAAGCATTACTTACCCGCCCCTGATCAAGAAACCTTCTAAGAATTGCTTCTCTACTTACGCAGTAACGATTAGCGATATGAGAGATTTCTTCATCAGAAACTAGTTCTATATTTACAGGGAGATTCTTAGTAAACGATTCAAAATCTGAACTAGGAATTAAAGTCTCAGCGGCTATTGCGTTGCAAAAAATTTCTACTTTTTTCTCATATGCTGCTAATTCATTGAAATACGAATGGTCGAATTTACTCAAACTTCTTGTATTCAAGAGTAAGTGCGCTAACTCATGGAAAAGACTAAAGATTTGTCTAGTCTTAGTAGTACTGTTATTAATATAAATTAAAGGAAATTGTTCATCTGAAAGGCAAAAACCAGAAATATCCTTTTGTTTGAATGAAGATTTGAAGACAAAAATACCTTTCTCTTCAATTTTGCTACGCCAAACTTTCAATGATTCTTCATCAGATTTAAGTGTAGATTGCGTCTCAAGAGTAATATTCAATGCTTTTCTAATTTGCAGTGACTGCTCAGCAATGTTGCCATCCATATTCAAGCAGACTTCATTCCAAAGCTTTGTATCTGCGGGATTTGAATCTCGAAACACTTCTCTCAACGACAACTGATAGGCATGACCTTTTCTAACATGCATGAAAGTATCTGGATGCAAATTTTCTAGAATCAGATTCGGGTAAGCTCCGGAATTCTTTTTTGGGTGAAATTTCGTTTGGTGGTTCAGGAAAGAAAAACACAGCTAATGGTCGCTTATATAGTTGATAAGCGAGTTTTTCTAACTGTGGATAAGAGGGTGCGCTTCTCCCTGCTTCCCAGTCTAATATGTCATCAGCAGAACGCCTCATTTTTAAAGCTACATCATCAATAGACAGACCTATTGACAAACGTGCCCATATTAAAACTGTAGGCTGAACTCCTTCAACCGGTATGCTTTTCATTTTTCACCTGCAAAAACACTAAATCTGTCTTTTTAAATTATTACTTTTTTGTATCTTAATACATTGCAGACCAACAAATCCAATTTAATCTAAAGCCGCAGGATGCGTCTTATGGTAAGTATCAATCAATAGCTTATTACTTACTTTTGTATAAACCTGGGTAGTAGATAAGTCAGCATGCCCTAATTGCTCCTGAATAACACGTATATCTGCACCATTTTCCAACATCTGGGTAGCCGCTGTATGACGAAATAAATTGCATGCACCTTTCCTATCGATGCCCGCTCTCATAACGTATTTTCTTACTAAGCTTGATAACTGTTTGGGTGTAAACTGTTTGTTTTGGTTATTTAAAAATAGCCATTGACCTGAGTAAAACGATGCCTGCTTTTTTCTCACGTTATCGACATATTCAATGAGCATATTACTTGTGCGAGGTGCAATGGGGACAATGCGATCCTTTTGCCCTTTACCATTGTTAACACGAACAAGGTTCTTTGATATGTCTACATCTTGTAATCGCATATTACTCAATTCAGCTCGGCGCATTGCTGAGGCGTAATATAATTCCATTATGCATTTGTCACGTGTTCCAATACTGCCATGCAACGATGTTTGTTGTGCAATAGCAATAAGCTCACTTTCAGTCAATATTCCTGAGGGTAATCGGCGCGGTCGCTTAGGCACCTCAAAACGCTCAGATGGATCTTGTGCCAAATACTCTAGCGTATAAAGCCGGCGACAAAAAGTGCGGACTATTACCAACTTATTGCGACGAGTTGTCACATCAAGCGGCTTGTTACACGCGCTTCTATAATCGACCAAAAGCTGTTGATAGTCTCTTAGCGTTGCGAGTGTTATAAGCTCAATATTGTTGAGTTTGTGTACTTGACAATGCGCCAAGAACTGATTGAGGGTACCACTTTTACCCTCAATCGTTCTAGGAGACTGTCCTCTAGCCGTGCAGTCTTGTAAATAGATTGCCACAGCATGCTCGACAGTAGTTAATGACATTTTATACCCACCATATCCCGCAGCTCACCAAACCGCAATTGTGCTTTCTCAAACCCTAATGTAAGAAATAGATTATTGATGTCATCATTTGCCAACAGGCGTAGCTCACTATAATTGATGCCTAGCGATTTGAGCATTTGGAACACAATTTTTTTACAAGCGCGCCCTTTTTGTAAGTCACTTATTGCAACGACAACATGTTCTATTCCGTTAACTTTCATTTGCTCAAAAAAGGAGGCTGTTAACCGTTCCAAACCCAATAGACTGACGACATTATTAAATCCCATTGTTAATAATGTCAGCGCCTCTAGGGGTGATGAGCACAAAATGATATGGCGATTGGTGACAAGCGCTTCGGCGTTAAACAAGCTGAACGGATGCCGTTTCATGCTAAGCCTCAACGGCACATCCTGCCGTTGAACCGAGCCAATTCTTCGCCCATAGACATCAACAATAGTCCCTTTCTCATCTTTAATTGGAATAGTAATAGCGCCCCTAAAAAGTTCTCTACCATTAGGTTTAATGAGCCCAAAGCGCTGCAAGGTACCACGCACCAAAGCACCTTCGAATGACTCGCAATGTGGTAGCACTTTAGGCAAAGTGCGATCGCAATAACCTATATCAAATGAGCGAACTAACGCAGCTGCTATACCTCGTTGTTTTGTTAAATAATCACTTGCTTGAGTGCACTTAATCAAACGTTGTGAGTAATGCTTGAGTGCCATTTCAAAATACTCTGTTTGTACGACAGTCGACACTAATCGTGAAGCACCGATATTCGCGTGATTTAATTGAGTAAACATTACGACTCTCCTAGATGGTATCGTCCATCAACGCAGCGGTTAGTGACAAAGTGATAGATGCCATGTAACCACATCAAGGAAGAAGAATAAAAATGTTTAGCGGGATAGTTGACAGAATAGCTACTTAGCGCTTGCATGTGCCTTCCCTCCCTTTAACGCGTTTAACTTCCTAAATGATTCAACCTTCTCAAAGTCATAAACATTGGCACTATGCACAATCCTATCAAGAATAGCATCGGCGATGGTGGAATCGCCCAGTGCACTATGCCACTGCGACGGTTTGTACTGAGAGGTAATAATTAATGAGCCTTTCCCATCTCGTTTTTCAACCACGTCAAATAAGAGGCGTCTGTGTACTTCTGACATAGGCGCAATCGCCCAATCGTCTATCACCAATACAGGGACATTCACCAACTTTCTTAATAGTGAATTAAATACCCGCCGATCATCATTACAATCAGCGCCTTTAATTCTAGAAGTAAATCATGGAAACGATAAAACAAGACTTTATACCCACGCTCTATCAGTACGTTGCATAACGCACATGCAATGGTGGTTTTTGCGACACCGGTTGGTCCTAACAGTAATATATGAGCATGCTCTTTTACCCAGTCAGCTAACGCAAGTCTTGCCACTTCGCGTTTGCTAAGGACTTTTTGTCGCTGAAAATCAATATCTGCGGTGGTGGCATCGGGCCAGCGCAATTTGGCCGACCGTCGATTACGCTGCTCGGTAGCAAGCTTATTAACGCTAAGTTGCTCATCACACAATTGCTCTAGTAAAACAAGCGCGTCGGCTAATTTTATCTTTAGTGGTTTAACGGCGTGTGAGAAAGAACGTTCAAATGCATCTAGTTTCAACGATGCTAGTTTTTGTTTCAGGGCATTATTCATGATGCTCTCCTTGCTGTTGAGTCACATCGTAATAGTGCTTACCTCTCACATTGGCATGCTTTTGTAAATCAACTGGCGGCGCATCGTTTTGCATGTTGTATGCGTTTGATGACACAATTTGTTTGATATGAGTCGGTGTGGTTTGCGAATACTCTAGGGCAAATTGGCATGCACGCTCAAAATCCTCGCTTGAAATCTTCGCTTTTTCATATAAAGACTGTATCTTTCGACATGCTATGTTCGCTCTGCGTGATTTCGGATGGGCGCCTGTAAATTGCAATGACATGATTTTTTGCACCGCCTCACCAAATTGCTCTGCCCACAACCAGTAATACTCGAGGGCTTTGTCTTCAATATAATAGTGATCAGGATGCATGTGCTCAGTTAAGCGAATTTCTTCGCCTTTTTCATAACTGCGCGGGTGCTTTGCTATCTCTTGCATGTCGTGCAACACAGTGATATGACGTCGTGTTACATGAATATCAACCGGTTTATGGGCATGACGATAAGGTACTGAATATGCATTTTCTGCGACCTCTACCATATAGTTTTCGGGCACACGACAGCTTAATACTTGCTCAACCAACGCTAAACGTTTTTGAGGCAATATACCTAGTTTTGGCTTATCAAGACGGTCAAACTCAATATTGCGGGTAGTGCTTCGTTTTTGAAATGGTGCATCGTTTAGCTTTTCGACCTCTCTTGATAAATAGGCATTCATTTCATCAAGGCTAAAAAAACGCATATTTTTCATATTCGAAAGAATGCGGTTAGTGATAAACCCAACCGCTTGCTCTGCCATTGCTTTATCTTGCGGTGCGCGCACACGCGCAAACACGATACTTACGCCATAATGAACACTAAAACGTTCATAGTTGCTAGCGATAACGCGCGTGTGCTTAGTGGTATTCACTAATGCCCTAGGGTTATCTGGCACTATTATCTCTGGAACACCGCCGAAGTACTCTAGCATCGCAATTTGTGCTTCGATCCAATCAGTGGTGGTTTGACGTGGTGTTGCATAAGCAAACATCTTTTGTGAGCACCCCAGTATTCCCACAAATATTTGCGCTTTTTGAACAGCCGCTTTACCAGGTCTACCATAGTTGAGGGTGGTACCCGCATAATCCACAAAGATGATTTCACCTGCTCTGTGATTCATTTTCATCGAGAGTTTTTGTGCTTTGCGATAGTGCCGATACCCTTGATAAAACTGACTCCGACCAATGGCTTTTTGACCCGCACTAGCAATGTAATCAAGCCAGCAGTTAAAAATAGTTTGTTTACGATTGCCCATCAACACGCGATGAATGTATTGATAATCGGGCTCTATTTTATCAATTTGGCGATAAGGATAGTTGGGGAAAAATATCTTAAGCAAATCGCCTTTGGGCGTATTGACCATATCATTGACGTGTAGATTATGCCGTTCAATAAAGTAACGATAACGGATAACACTTTGATGTGAGCAACCAACAATGTCCGCAATTTCTCTTGCACTTAGCGGACTGGCTTTTTTAAATCGTGCGATATGACATATTTTTTGTTTCGATAACATGATTATTTTCCTTCATTAAGTTTAAATGAAGGGCGCACCAGTGCCGTCAGAATGTATTGAAATTCTTGACAGTCTTCAGAAACAAGCTATTCTTTATGAGTCAGTCGTCCAAAATTGACACCTAAAGAAGCTTTGTGGTTTTTATCACAAGGCTTTTTTGCTTTTACGCCCTCGTTGTTTTACACAGTTATTTTTTCTTCTTGTTGCACCTCCTTTGTTCGCGGCATTTTGCTATCCACAGAGCGACATCTTTAACTAACGCAAAGTTACCTCGTCTATTTGGGATAGTGAAAAGCGGAACATCTACATATGAACGCTTAATAGCTTGTCGCAATGCATCTTGACTCGGATAACCAAGCGCCAGCCGTAACGACTCCCCACTTAACATGGGCATCTTGTACTGGGTTAACAGCTGGGTTTCGAGTTGCTTGGCAAGTTCACGAACTGGTTCTTGTGGCACGTCCAAAACACCCTCACTTTATTTAATAAATCGTTTATCAATAAGTCTAGTCGTGACTGAGCCAGACGCAATTGTATTAAATGGCTTAAAAAAGGTGCAATTATTTGCACATCAAAGGCAGCAAATATTGTCTATGCTATAAGTTGTGGGGTAGGAGGGAGATAAGATATGTATCGAAAGTTGCCGCTGAAGTTAAGGTCTTTTGTGACTCAATTGGTCATAGCGCGACTCATGCGAGCAGTCGACGAAAAAAGTGTAGCGGGTTTAATTGAAAAACTGACGAAGCTTTATCCAAACGACGAAATACTGAAGACGGAAGTTATCTCTCGATTCTGGTATCGAAAACGTAACGGACAACCATTGGCATGGAAAAATAAAATATTGCATATGTCGCAAGTTTTTGATGAAACACTATCTATCATCAACCATCCGACGTTTGAGATACTAGTCAGTACAAAAAAGGCATTATGGAAGGCGTACTTTATGGAAAAACGAGAATGCACTCCAGATATTTTTGCCTATCATGAATTATTGACAGTCGCACACTACGACCAAGATAAGGAGGCTTTAAAACTAGCGGCGTTTTCATTTTATAAACTACAACAACTCTCTCTTAAACCCAACCTCGACACGTTAAGATTATTGTTGCTGGCCAAAAGATGCAACTTGTCTCTTGAGGTAAGGCGGTATAACGGAATGTTAATTCGAAATAGTTTTGAAGCGATAAAGCGAGAAATAACAAGTATAAAACATGAAAAAGCAGTAGACCAATTGCTTACCAATTATCTGGAACGCTAAACAACTTGGCATCACGCGTTTATCAAATGACAAGCAGGATATCGCGGTATTATCACTGCCTGACAAGACACGTTTTGATAATTGAATCCATGCTGTTGGCATTAACAAGATAGTCGGCGATTTGGTTTAAAAGTACTACCTTTAGATAGTGTTAGATTTTTCACTTACGTTTTCATCGTGTTGTTTCATTAATCTCAATGACTTGTTTATCTGGCAAAACTTGTTGGAACAGTGGTCCCTGTTAATTGGAACCGAGTGTCACTCATATCGGAATATGCAGTTGCATATTACAGGCCCGATGGACCACAGTTCCATATAAGTTGGACCACGTTTCCAGTAAAAAGGACCAAAATACATAAAAATGTGACATCTACGTTTGCAAGGCATTTATTGCAATTTTACACTGACCCCTTTTCCGATCTTATGACCGCTAATTTGGCAAAACCTATGACAGCAAAAAGGTACGCTACGCTAGCCCAGTCGGCTTAACAAAAAATAACCAGCGGCGAATGCTGACCTCAACAGTTTTGCTAGTCAATTGTCATCAGCAGAGTTTGTCAAATACACCAGCGCCATCAAGTAGTGGGGCTGGATAAAAATGCAGTTCCCGCTGTTAACTCATGAATAGTTCTGCTGGTTAGAAAGAACTGGAGACTCAAAGCGGTAAGGCTGATAATAGACAAATACAAGTTTTGGCATCTAAAGACCATGAAGCCCGCTAGTACAGGCTTCATGGTCTTACGTTAGTTAACACTTCATTATTTCTACAGCATCTAAACATGAAACCACTTCGATAAGTTGGTCATAGCAACATATTACAAAATGCAAAGAGTCATCCAAAAAGCCGATATCACCTTTACCTAATTCAGAAAGCCATAAACTCTCATCAGTTTTATAAAAAGCACCAGTTTCGGGTAGTTGTTCCCATGTTTGTGAGTCACATTCTTCACTTGTGATCTTTACTGCTTGATATGCATTAAATTTCATAGACCAGTAACAATCAGACTCTTCATCAAAAAACTTAAAAGAGAGTGAATTACCTTCATATACAAGTTGACTCAGTTCAATTGCTCTTTTTGAAGATGCATTGATTGGTATAACCCATTGATTAAAGTTAATATTCATTCTCCTTACTCCAAAGATGAAGCATTTCTTCCTGCCCCTCTAATCCTAATTACATCACTTGGTTCAGCGCCTCTTAAGTGCCTATTCAATGTTCGTTCATGCATTTTACTACCTGTTCGATTAATCAAGTTGGTAGGTTTAATACCAGCCCTTCTTAATGCAGTCAGCGACCTATTATTAAGTGTCACACGCTCGCCATTTCTAACGATGTATTCTAACGGTAGCTGATCAGGACTTATTGTGCCATTTCTCAACCCCTCAGAAACCTCCCCAATAGTTTTCCCCTTAAATTCACCATTTGAGAACGTATTGCTTACATCACTTTGACCAAACTTAACTGCTTTATCCGCCACTCTGAGCTTTGAAATCAGTACCAGCCCTGCATTCTCTATCGCTCCTTCGTAATCCCCCTCTGAAGCAGCAATAATCCCATCGGTTGCCTCTTCAGCACCAACAAACGTAGATGCCACACCCATAATTGGGTTTGAATCACTGGCTTCACCCACTGCGCCTTTTATAATACTTTTCCAGTTATCAGCAATTGTACTACCTATAGCAGCCAGCGCTTCTGATGACGTAGCTCCGGGGTTATTATTGGCTATATCAGACTGACTACCAATATCTACTGTGTTTTCACCAATTGACACGCTTTCAGCCTGAAAGCTTTGACTTTCCGCGCCATTGTTAAAGTTAACAGTTACTTGCCCCTCTGCATTTACCGTTATACTTTCTACTTCACTGGCTTCAAACTCAAATGTTTCAGGTTCTTCAACTTCTTTTTCCGGCTCATACCCAGTTGGATCAGTCCCAGCAAGAGGATTATTCATTATATAGGAATAAGGGTTAATCCCTTGAGAACCGCCATGAATAAATGGATCTACGCTGAGAAACCGCCCAAGGTTATAATCATACACCCGTCCGTTCATATGAATCAACTCGGCTTCATCTAAGTGCTCATGGTCGGTGAAACCGCGTCTTAATGGATTGTTTATATCATTAAGATTATTGAGTATACGTGATGCCATGGCGTAGTAATTCATGGGCGCATTATTACCCATTCGTGGTTTACCAAATGGGTCGTATGTGCGGTAACCCAGCACATCACCATCTTGATTCGTATAACTTGTAGCACTGCCTAGTCGGTCTCGGTGAGTAAATCGAATGCTGGGTGTGCCATCGACTTCAGTTAACACGGCCACATCACCAATGTAGGTATGCTCGGTTGTTTTGTTGCCTACTTTTTCTACTTCAAAGCCTTTTCCTAAATAATAGGTCGTCGTCGTTTGACCTTGATGAGTACGTACTTGCTTAAAACGCATCCAGTCACTGCCATAGTTAAAATCGAGTGTAGCGCCATTTCGAGTAATGCGTTTAGGTTTATTGAATTAGACCTTGTGCTAAATCGACCTGTGCCTACTTCAGACTGATTAATTCAGATACACGCAATGCATGGTGATAAGCTAACATGATAATGGCGTGGTCACGATGACCGTAGCGACCTATGGACTTGGCGGCTTTTGCAATACGGTCAATCTCTGATGATGCGAGATATTCACGTTCACGAACCTGTTTGTATTTGGGTGGGTTTGGCAGAACTTTCAAGTTTTCGATGCTTGGGGTGGTGCGGTGATGATGCATTAACTGTACAACTTTACTCATATTGGCTCCAGTAACTTTCCCGATTATAGTCGAAAGTGGGAAAGATTTATACGGTGATGAAGATTGCTAGTAATGCTGAAGAAGGTGTGAAACTGTGATGATGGTTGGGGTAACCCAAGCGACTACCCCAAAACATTTACCAGTTCTTAACTTTTATTAATTTTTCACCATTATATTTGTGCAAAACAGGTGCTCCATTGCCATTATCATCCAACTCAATACTCTGAAAGAAAAATCCTTGTTTGGATTTGCTAAACGTTACCACTCCTTCATCAGATAAAACGCTGCCGACTAACTTCAAAACCAAGTAGTCATCAAGTTTAAAGACATCTGTCGAATGAGAGTTAGCACCAGACAGGTATGACAATATTAAAAGTTTTTCGCTATCAATTGTCACGGTTTCAATTTTTGAATTTATACCTTCTATCATTCTAAAGAAAACTGGTCGCCCTTTTGCTCTAGACTCATTGTCGAGCACTGACAGCATCATCATTTCAGCATTATCAACTTCATTGTCTGCACTATTAAAAAAGCATAATTTATGAACGTTAACTACCCGCTGCCCCCATTGGTAATCAAACTCGGTACTGGAATCCAATTTACACGGCCAATAGGGCAACTCTAGCTTATCGCTAGCCATAGATAGTTGAGCAAACACCGCTAGCACAACTGAAATTAATAATCTCATTTTTTACCTCCGAAATATTGCCCTAAGTTATATTGTTTCCATTTAGCCATTGCTTGATTCGGGAATTTGGGGTCTCGCCTAGCCCTGAGGTGTCGAGGAGGGCTGTTATATGCGTTAAACCAAGCATACGCCATACCTTTAACGTCGCTAACTTGAGGAAGCACTTTTAACTTGGAGCTTTGCCAGTAATGCACACGAGCCATAGCTGTTGCATATTCTTGATTTGTTCTCAAAGCTTGAATTCTATCAGCATGACTGGACTTATCAGTTAGGCCACCAATCTCATTAACAACATCTTTCAATGCGCTTTTTGAGGGCTTACTGAAGTAGTGTTCATATAAACTACCCAAAGTGCTCTTGCCATCTGCCGTCGCCTCCATCTGAAACAGGCCTTTACCCGGCCCTCCGCCGTCTTGGTCTCTCGCCCTAAAGTCAGATTCTTTTGCCGCCGTTAGTAATAGAAGTGCTTGTGCCTCTTCAGAGTCCATGCCGGGAGCTACAGCATCCAGCTTTTTGAGTACGCCTTGTATCATGGTTAAGGTTTCTTTTGGGGTAATTGAACCTCCACTGGTACTAGGCGCTGTATCAGCATGCTCACTTTCAGCACTAGTTTTTTCGTTTTTTTCTGGATTGCTTTCAATATCAGTGCCCTCAACGTTTGGCGTCTTTCCTGAAGCTGCTGTGCTCTTTGCGCCATTGCCACTGGGATTCAATCCTAGTAAATAATTTCCAGTTCCACCACCTATTGTAATCCCTGCTGCTTGCCAAAATAAGCAACCGTTGAAACCTTGCCCAGCATTTTTACTACACGCGGTAGACTTTTCGCTTCTGTAACCACTAGGATCAGTATAGCCCAATGGATTATTCATCACATATGAATACGGATTGATCCCTTGGCTGTTGCCCGGCTCTTGAATGAAGGGATCAACACTCATAAACCTACCTAAGTTATAATCATACACCCGACCGTTCATATGAACGAACGAGCCTAGGGCACATCCAAGTGTATATGGCGTTTTGGCCTAGAGAGCAGCGGTATTAAAGAGCATTCTTATTGCTTGAGTATTCCTTGTTGACAAAAATTTCCTAGGTGCATATTAACATCCACTTAGATCGCCCAATATCAGCGATCTTCATCATTTTAATACGCACTAGGAACATTTTTGGGCTTTGACATAGCTATGAAGCTCATGCAAACTTGACTATATTTTTCGCTAATTCTCGTTAAATAACCCTGACCCCGTTATTTCAAGTCCCCGCTGGTATCGTCAGGCACATTCGTGCTGCACCATTAGATCTAAATCAGACGGTTGTAAAGAACGGTCTAAAATGATCGGTTACGTTCTAACGACAGACACGACAAGTGCGTGGTGATCTACATCTACTAGTGATTCTATGCTAGTGAGCATAACTTTCAATGGCTAATTGTTTGCTTTTTTGTATTCAAATTCTTTTGTTTCAGATATTAAATTTATTTCAGACTGAAGATCGAGATACTTTGGTAACGTAGTATGAAAGCGAACCATGTATTTGTTCCCTGCCTCCAAAAAATACAAATTACTGAGTTCACATTTCGTCCTAATTACTTCCCCAGAGTCTAATGTTATATAATTTTTCTCAGAATAGAAATCAGCAATATCTTTGATTACATAGATATACGGAACATCTATTGTTTGAGTACCTACTAACTTCACATCAAAGTTTTGTTCATTAGAGAAGCCCTCGTGACATAAAACATAATTATGTATCTTCATAGGCGCTTTGCTGTTATTTTGTATTTTTAACTCAAGAGTCCCTACAGAATTAATTGAGTCAATAGATACTGTAACAATTGACTCTGCTGAGCAAACCATTTTTGTCCCCATAAAAACTAATAGCAAAGCATAAAAAAAACTACTATTCATATTAAAACTCCTTTACCAACATTCCAAATCCATGCGCATTATTCATATTCAGAAAGGGTGGCTTATCTATAGTGCCTTTGTCAAAAACATAATCAAAATGAGATGCTTCATGTGAGAGCGTGCCAATTCGGTCTTTGTTAGAGTTTCCAAAATAACTAGAATCGACAAATATTGACCGTGAACGAACGCTTGGAAATACAAACGCATCTAGATCAAAAGTATTAATTTCACTGACCAACTTGTCTGCAGTTTGTCGACGCAGCTTGAACTGCGAAGTTCCAATGTCTAACACGAAGCTTCTTATCGCTTTCTCAGAACGAGGCAAGAAAGTCGCTCGACGCAAAGCCGTTATTGAATAATTTAACCGTTTCTCCAATAGCGCAAGATCATTTTTATTATTAACGTCGACACCATAAATCGATAATGTTGTAATTTGCTGCGCAGTAAAACTATTGTTCTTCGTTGCGGTCAATAGCTTATCCATTTTTTCAACAGCTAAAATTCTATCAGATTCTAATTGTTTAATTTGTTGCCCGTTAAACTCTCCGTTCGGGAATAATGAATCCCCTCTATTGTTGTTTCCAGCGGAATTAGAGGTTTGATTTTTAGTAGTTTCTGATGAGCTACCAATATCAGTGGTGCTTACGTCCGTCACTGCACCACTTTTCCCAAACGTAAAAGTTGTACTACTGCCATTTGAATTAGTTTTTGTAGCAGAGTCTATCTTAATTAAGTCCCCACTTCCGTCACCAGCATCGACGTAATTATTTCCATCAGAATCTTTATAGACTTGGGAGTCGGCACTGACTTCAACTGTCTCTTTTTCAGGTGAGTAACCACTAGGATCGGTTCCAGCAAGAGAATTGTTCATGATGTAGGAATAGGGATTGACCCCTTGAGAACCGCCATGAATAAACGGATCAACACTCATAAACCTGCCAAGGTTGTAATCATACACCCGCCCGTTCATATGAATCAACTCGGCTTCAGCTAAATGCTCATGGTCGGTAAAACCGCGTCTTAGTGGATTGTTAATATCATTGAGGTTATTGAGTATGCGCGATGCCATTGCATAGTAATTCATAGGCGCATTATTGCCCATGCGCGGTTTACCAAATGGGTCGTATGTACGATAACCCAGCACATCACCATGTTGATTCGTATAACTAGTAGCACTGCCTAGCCGGTCTGGGTGAGTAAATCGAATATTTGGTGTGCCATCTACTTCTGTTAATACGGCCACATCACCAATGTAAGTATGCTCGGTTGTTTTGTTGCCTACTTTTTCAACGTCAAAACCCTTACCTAAATAACAATGTGCAATGGCGTTTCAACGAACCTGACCCCATGATTGCTCCTGCGAAAGCTATAAAAACCCTCTCGACCCAGATATACCTTCGTCAGCTTTGAGTGCTTTGAAATACATATCTGTAGCCAAGGATTGCGCCTGCTCATCCATAACAACGCCATCCGTATCGTAACGATGGATTTTAAATACATTCATCAAATAATCTTCATTAAGCAGTAACGGTTCCTCCTTCTTTGCATGAGGTTATTTATAGCTTCTTGTAGGCTAAATCTTGAATTCCCATATTATCCAATAAGACACCGGATTCCTCGAAACTCACATTTATGACCCGACCTTCAATCATGCGAACAATTATATAGTCGCCCTTCCCAGGCGAATCTTTATCGTCAACTTTAAAAACCAGCCTCGAAGACTGACCTGCGCAGGAAGGGCTCACGGCAATCAACGAGACCCCTTCCAATAGCTGATCGATGCTCGATATGTATTTCAATAACCTAGTTGTAATTTCCTCATCCGGTATACCTTGTTTTTTCATTTCTTGAGACAGATAACGCAGATTAAAATATTGTGCTGTATTCGCTTCAAGTTCAGTTATGCGACCAATATAGTCTTGGAATAAATTAACGTTAGGCTCGCAATCAGCATCTCCACCTCCGGCATTGACATTCAGTCCCCAAGTGGTGAGAAAACAAGCTAAAACTACTATCAACTTAATCATTAGCAACCCTCAAAATTTCTAGCCATGCATTGTTCAACGTAATTCGTTGATCCAGATCGGTATTGCTGACCTGCTTGACCAGCTCTTGTTTGCATTATGTAGTGAACTGGATCTATGTTGATTGAACCACTAAAGCTAGGGAAGTGCTTACCTACATCGTAACCCCAAAAACTATTCGAATAGTGGAGTTTCCAAGAAAGGGAGGTTGATGAAAAGTCACTCAATGTAAACTGAGCACCTTTAATATCAATACCTAAGGACGTGAGTTTTGCACCTAGACCGGAAAACTGACCCTCGCCTTTAACAAAGCCATACGTGCCAGAAATTTTTCCATCCTGATCAAATGAAACTGATGCTGCTCCAAGTTCCACACTAAGCTCAACGCCCCCCGAAGACAACTTACCCTTAATGTAGCCGTTTAACTCGACCTCAACTTCACCTTTCAAAAGGTCAGGTTTCACCTTTTGTGCATCTTCACTTGTTTGAGCCCCACTTCCAACAGCCGGCTGAGCTTTTCCAGTAGTCGACTCATTCTCATTTGAAGCTGCAATATTCTGCGGAGAGCCAAAATCAACCATATTACTAGTTGGTACTGTTTCACTTGCGGTTGAGCTTTGGCCATTCCCGATGTTATTTTTCGTACTGCCTTTGTCTGTGATACTTGCATTATGTGCGTCAATCTTTTCGTTTAACTTAGCAATTTTTTTAAGCCTTGTGCGCTCTTTGTGTTTGGCGACTCGAGAATAACCACTTGGGTCGGTATATCCTAAGAGGTTATTTAACACATAAGAATAAGGATTAATTGCCTTAGCTATTACCATGACCTACAATTAACGGGTCAACCGACATAAACCGTCCAAGGTTATAATCTTACACCCGCCCGTTCATATGTATGGAGCGTGTATACGACTAGAGGCTAAGCCACAACAAAACTGTTAAAGAAAAATGTAATAAATGGTAGATTACCAGAAGCTAGGTCATCAAAGGTAGTATTTTTAGCGTACTATTTAGTCTTGAAGTTTAAGATATTCAGCATATGCTTGAGCGTGGGCTAGCACGATTTCAGCATCTTCTTTAGTATCGAGCATATTGATTGGTAAGCCCTTGAGCGAAGGCAAGCCATCAACATTTGGTTTTCCAGATTCAAGCCATTGCCAACAACGGTTGCGTTTACCACCCGTAGTAGTCAAAAGAATTGATATGATTTCGTTTACTAGGTCAGGCTGCCCAAACCAACTAACAGGTTTAATAATTGGTTTGCGAAGCTTTTGACGAGCTGATTGGGAGATAGCTCTTGGCATCGCAGAATTTTGTAATTCTTCATCTTTTATATTGCTACGAAACCAATCAGCCTCAGCACGTAGCATTTCACTTGGTCTACGTACCGTTTCTTTGGTAGGCACCACAACTCCAATTTTAATATTGGTGGCTAATTTAATTTTCTTAAGTGCAGGCGCAATATCAGTATCATTTGTGACAAACACCAAATGTTCTAATGAACTATCGGTGAGTGCGTCATATAATGATTCAACAGCAATATTGACATCAGTTTGTTTTTCTTCAAGTTTCCATACGTTAACTCGCTCACAATACCGTGGCTCTTTGACAGGATTATCGTCATCTACTTTAAATGCAAGCATGTCAGACACAGAAAAATATCCTTGAATGATATCTAGCTTGCCGACTGGGTAAAGCGCTTGAAGTGCCCGAAGATAAGTAGATTGGTCTTGTACAGAATCATCGTCTTGTGCTGCTTTACCGCTTATTGACGCAGTAAAATAGCGGACATCTACATCGCCTTGATTGTAGGCTTCAGGAGTAGAGCTAGGAAGAATATGGTTTTCAAATAGCTTAACGATATCTAACCATTTGTAAGGCGTGTTTTTTAAACAACCGTAATAGAGGTTATAACCGTCAACATATATCCTTGTTTTCATTATTTTCTCCCTAAAATGAAAAAACCGACTTTCGCCGGCTTTTCCTCCCAATTTCAGGGAGCATAATGTCACGCGTGGAAAAAGGGTCAGTTGTTACGCGCAAGTATATTGCACAATAAAGGCTTTATCAAGCGCCTATGAGCGACTAGCTAACCATAGGCCACTAGTGTCCCGGCGGTTGTTCATTATCGTGGGCACGTGCCGCCGGATGAAATCTATTATATTCTTCAGACAACCTTTGAACCGCAACGTGCGTGTAGATTTGAGTCGTATTAATGCTCTTATGTCCCAACATTTTTTGCACTACACTTATTTCAGCACCATTATTCAGCATAGTAGTAGCAGTAGTGTGCCTGTGCAAATTACAAGCGCCACGCTTTGCTACGCCTGCTCTGCGCTTATGTTTCGATACCATTGCTGTGAGCTGTCGTCTTGTAAACTGCTGGCCGCTATTACACAGAAACAAAGCGTTACCAGAATTTAAGTGCATAAGCTTAGGTAAAGTAAGCCCGTGCTTGATTAGGTCGCGCAACTTATGTTCAATCGGCTCTGCCCATTCAGCCCATGATTGTGACTTATGACTAAGTGCCTGCTGACATTCTTTGGGTGAAAATAACACCCGTTTGTAGTCACAATTACCTTGTGTATTGGCCTCGTTATATCTATACGAAAGCCCAAGCATTGCTAAAACAGTGTTGCGATAACATTAATGATGGGCGATAAATAAACGCCAAACTAAAAACAATGTTGTTATGTGAAACCCAGTGCAGTGCTACCAAGTGGCATCAACTCTTTAGTATGAGTGCGCACAGGCGAGCATTAGCAATGAATAAACATTGTTCTATTTTATTTGGTGTTTTTTATCGAAGGGAGAGATAAGTGAATCAGCGCAACTGCCAGCGATGCGAATAACGTGACATCATTTGCACCAGCATGTAAAGATGTGATGTTTTTTGCAGATGTCTTTTAATCTCAATAAATACCGTTTTATAACAACAAAAGCGGGTTAACATGACATCAAACAAATACAGTATTAAGGATGGCAAATCACTGGCCTATCTCAGCATATCGGGCTTTTCATTTGATAAGTGCAATCAAAAAGCATTCTTAGGTCATGAGGTTGTAAGGGGTGTTGTTGATGCCGTAAAGCAACATGAGGGCATGGTAGGTCAGGCAGGTGATTACCTGACACAGGGCGACACACGATACCATTCCAATCGCCTTAGATGATATCCATGTGCTTATGGGATTGATATCACGTTACATCAATCACGATAACGTGTGCACGGCACTAGTAGGCTTCCCATTGGTAGGCCAGCGAAGGTAGGCCAGCGAATGACCTACCATTGTTTTATGGTGCGACATTCGCAGATGTTATATTTCACAGAGAATCACAGTATGTTTGGTTACCAAATGGTGCAAAGTAAATTGCAGGCCAAACTAAATCGCATTGCTTTTCATGTGTAAATTACATCGACCCGTTAATACTGATGCTTAATTGAATCAACTCAACAGACCGCAACATTCAACACTGCTCAACACGGTACACTACCAAAAGGTATCAAACCGTCCCGTAGCAAGCTCTGTGTAACGCACCGTGTGTTGAATGTTCTTATGCCCCATGTAATGTTGAATAGCACGGGTATCATGCTTGTCGTTCACCAGTTTAAACCCTGTTGAATGCCTTAGCATGTGTGGGTGTATAGGAAAGGGCAGTTGTGCTACTTCACCTGCCCGTTTTATCATCTTTCTAACGGTATCAGCCACCAATGGACCTTTACATTCGGTCATGAACACATATTGGGTATCGGGATAATCACGTTTGAGTTTACGTAATGCCCGAATGCTTTGACCACTTAATGGATGTACACTGGCAACACCATTTTTTAGTCGATTAACATGAATCAGACCTTGTGATAAATCAACTTGTGACCACTTCAGATTGATTAACTCAGATACACGCAATGCATGGTGATAACTCATCATCACCATTGTCATATCTCTGTGACCATGGCGACCGACATTCTTTGCAGCTTTGATGATGCGATTTACTTCATCGGGTAGAAGATATTCACGTTCACGAACTTGGTCATATTTGGGTGGGGTTGGAAGAACTTTCCGATTTTCGATGGTTGGGGTGGTACTTTGATGATGCTTGAACTCTACAACTTTACTCATTCCATTCTCCTAGACTTTCCCGATTATACTCCAAAATGGGAATGTTTTCAGCCGGATAATACTGCTAGTAATGATGAAGGTGTGATGATGGGTGACGCAGGATTCCACCGATCGGAGATCGGTGGGTGATAATTAAACGTTATTTGCTGATAGGCAACTCAACCTCAAATTCACAAGTAATGTCCTGTTTAGATGGGTAAAACTCTTTTAAAACTATGACTCCTTCCTTTAGGTAAAACTCACCACTATAGTCAGGTAAAGGACAATCTACTTTGCTTTTGTCATTATAAGTTTTTTGTATTGTATTTTTTATGATGCTTTTATTGTTGACTAGCTTTTCTAGTGGTACAAGTTCTCCAGAAATTAAGTCAAATGTGAAGCCACCAGAAAATTCGAATGGAGAAGCTAGTCCCGGGCAATATCCAGCAAGCATATAGGAAGCACTTAAGTAACTATCATTAACGAATGTATTTTCGATTGTAACGTCTGGCATGGAGCCGTCGTCACATGCGAAATCTTTAAAAAACGATGATAGTTGATTGTTAATTTTTTCGCTCACAACCTCACTATCCACATTAACTTGCGGTATCAAGTTTTCATCAACGTATATGTTGTCTGTGTTTTTTGCACAGGCTTGGGTTGCTAAAAGCAACCCAAAACTCATTAATAATCTAAGGTGTGCTGTATTTCTTATATGCATTACTAAGCCTCGTATCATACCTGTTTGCCTTAAAGGCTGGTCCATTATAGTTCCTAGCAAATCTCGCCCAATTGTGATTTTGAAGAGATTGACTTCTGATTGTTGAACGATTGACAAAGTTAACAAAGGCTTTGAGGTGGTATACCTCACTTGTCAGCATTGCTGACATGAATGCTTTAGGGGTTTTGTACCCAGCAGCCTTATGATTCAATCCAAGAATTTGGAATCTCCCCCAAGATGTGGCTTTTATCGCTGCGTCTGCATCAAGAGACATGGCGGTGGACAATCTCATGTATTCCCCAAGCCCTCTTTGTTCTGCCGAACCCTTACTATATAAGCTCTTATCCCATGTGGCTGAAGATATATCAGGATTCGATTTATCATACTTACCATTTGTTAGCTTGCTAAAAATATGGGCTTCGAAAAGAACTTTGGGGTCTCCAGAGGCGAGGAAGCCATTATTACCACTTTCAAGTTCCCCTACGGCAAGTATTGCAGCTTCATCCGTCCCAATTGCAGAGGCGGCATCGGTGAGGTCTTGTTGAGATAGTCCAGCAGCCCCCTTTGAAGAAGAAATTGTGTTAGCAGTCAACCCACTGGTACTATTTTCGTCTATAAAAAACGTTTTTGCCACCGGCATTGCAAAATGAGCTGTAACTGAGCCATCGGCATTGGTTCTCCCTAAAGTCAATTTCCCTCCTCTCTTTATTACCCTCGACTCAATATCCTGAATCTGTTCAGGCGTGCCAGTTTGTTGACTATGGATTACTCCATTATTACCAGATTTTCTGGGAACACTCCAACCGGAGGCCTCGCAACCACTTAACGAAAACTTGCAGGCTGAACGCCTATCAGTTGACTTTGCAGTATATCCACTCGGATCAGTGTACCCTAGTGGATTATTCATGACATAACTATAAGGGTTAATTCCTTGGCTGTTTCCGTCACCTTGAATAAACGGGTCTACAGACATAAACCGCCCAAGGTTATAGTCATACACCCGCCCGTTCATATGAATCAACTCGGCTTCATCTAAGTGCTCATGGTCGGTGAAACCGCGTCTTAATGGATTGTTTATATCATTAAGATTATTGAGTATACGTGATGCCATGGCATAGTAATTCATAGGCGCATTATTACCCATTCGTGGTTTACCAAATGGGTCGTATGTGCGGTAACCCAGCACATCACCATCTTGATTCGTATAACTTGTAGCACTGCCTAGTCGGTCTCGGTGAGTAAATCGAATGCTGGGTGTGCCATCGACTTCTGTTAACACGGCCACATCACCAATGTAGGTATGCTCGGTTGTTTTGTTGCCTACTTTTTCTACTTCAAAGCCTTTTCCTAAATAATAGGTCGTCGTCGTTTGACCTTGATGAGTACGTACTTGCTTAAAACGCATCCAGTCACTGCCATAGTAAAAATCGAGTGTAGCACCATTTTTGGTGATACGCTTGGGCTTATCAAGCGTATTGTAGGTCGTTTGTGTTTGATTATTGCGCTTGGTGAGGTTACCTCGTCCATCATATGCAAATGTCACGACACTGTTATTTTTTAATGTCACTTGATGCAAGCGGTTAGTGCCACTGGTATAGCGATAAGCATTATTATGGTTTTGTGAATAATCGGTCTTTTTAAGTAAGTTGCCCACGGCATCATATGCATAGTCAATGGTAAATGGATTTGTGCTGCTGGTTGGCAACGAATTCATACGAGAGGTTGAACGCGTTAAACGATGCAGTGAATCGTAGGTGAAGTTGTCAGTGGCAGCGACCGATGTAACATAGTTGCGCTGCTCTTTTAAATTACCATAGCTGTCATAGTCGGTATATGCTAGGTGATGCACAGTTTGTAGTGATTTTTTCACCTGTGAAGATAGCATTTGTCCTGTGAGCTGGCTGTATAAGTACGCACCTTGATTATTGGCATTGGCAATGTGACTATTTTGAATATTGCCAAAGGCATCTTGGGCTGTGACTTCACGATACACATACCCACTCGCAGCGTTGGTTTCAAACTGTAAATACCCTTGTGTGTTGTAAAAATAGCGCACGGTTAAATCATTAGGATAGGCCACTGCTTTAATTCTACCATAGTTAGCATCGTAGTGGGTTTCACCGCGGTACGTGACCCCATCAATGGTGGTCACCGATGCCACTGGGCGTGCTAAAATATCGTATTCATAACTGCGCGCAAAGCCTGGGCTTGTTTCACTACTAAGCATGCCCTTTTTCACTGTATCAAATACAAAGCTCGCGGTACCTTCTGGCGAATATCGCCTAGTGACCCGCCCAAGCGCGTCATAGTCATAGCGCATACTTACATTGTTAGCATCCATCTGTTTTTCTAGCTGACCAAAGGCGTTGTATGAAAACAACGTGGTACCTTGATTGGGGTCATCAACAAAGGTCTTGCGGCCCAAATCATCATAAGAAGCCACAATACTATTACCGTTGGCATCTGTTATCACCACAGGGTTGCCCATACCGTCATAGGCGTATTGGGTTTTGCCGCCAATGTCATCGATGGTTTCCATTAACAATTTACGCGAGTCATACGTGCGCGTCATGACCATGTTCGGCCCATCAGGTGCAGTGGTAGTCACGGTAGTGGTAAAACTATCGTAGGTATAAGTAACATTCAATGCTTCGTTATTATAAGTAGATAAGGCTTGCTTTTGAGCCGGTCTAGACAGAATATCGTAGCCATAATAACGAGTGTAATAGGGGTTGCCACTATAATACGGCGCAGATTCATGGGTGATGCGTCCTAGATTGTCATACAGTGTATCGACTTTGATATAACTGCCATCAAAACCTTGTGTCATACCTCTTAGCGGTTTGCCGTTATTGGCCATATACTGATGTGCAGTAGGTGTACCTGCTTGATATTGGCTTACCTTGCTCACCACGACACCAGTAGGCGCAAGGCTATCTGGCGTGCGATACCTAGTGTATTGAATAGGAGCGCCCCACGGTTTTGTCTCAATTACCCGGCCCCAGCTATCATACTTGGTATCAAGTGCCACACTATTGGCATCGATGATGCGTTTAGTTAAGCCGCGAGCAGGGTAGTATTTTGTGTATGAAACGTGATCTAAACTGCCATTTTCAACGGTGGTGCGATAAGGGAAGTAACCATCACTGGCACTACTGGTTCCGTTTTTGGTATAGCTGATGCGCTGCTCTTTTATTTGCAAGGCGGTAGTGTCACCGCTGCCTAAGGTCACACGCCCCTTATTAACAAGTTTTGTGGGCAGGCCATAGGTGTTATATGTGGCAGTGGTCACAGTACAATCATCACTAGATGAGGTGTTACACTGACTGGCACTTAAAATAGAGTTGCCAGCACCTTTGAGCGTTTCTTTTGGCTTACGATGAGTAAGATCCCAAATCGTCGTGGCTGAAAATTGCGTATGCGCTAATGCTACATTGTTAGGGATACTAACCGGCGCTGAATCTGGGATGTATGTGGTGCTTTGAGTTGATGAGGTTTGTTTATGCGGCCAAGCAACACTTGGGCTATAATTTGCGGTTGTTTTCTTTCTTAATTCACCAAATTTATCTTTCACTGTGGTGAGTGACTCGGTGATGTTCCCGAATGCGTCAATGTTAGTCGGGTTGACTGTTGTTTGCTGGGTTGTCATTAACGCCAAAGAATTGATGTCATAACGTTTAGTAACGCTATCAATGTTAAATACTTTCACTGTATTGGGATAGGTACTATTTGTGATGTCGTCATAGACATTATCAACTGTCATAAAGGGCGCATTGCTATTTATGGCATATACTTTTTGGCTTTCAATTAAACTGGTATAAGGGAATTTTTGCTTGTATTGGGTGTCTGTTCGCGTGCCTAAGGCCTCATTAATCTCTGATATACGATAAAAGCCTCTAAACCCACGACCTTGCGTGTTATACATCGCACCTTCATATTCGTAACGCATGACGTTAAATGAACCGTTAATGTTTTTAGTGCGCTTTTGTGCCACAACGTACATACTTGAGGCAAAATGAAAATGGTTATTATCAACTACATCATCGTGATTCACCTCATACAGATTAGCTTGTTGACCGCTACTGAGTGGCAAATAAGTAAATTGGGTAACATTTCCAACGCCATTGTCGACTTGTGTAACTAAATCTGTTGGATGGTAATCATCAACAGAAGGTGAGGCAATCGAAGTGCTGCCATAATTGCGATTCACATAGACTCTGTTATCAGCTTTGCCCACTAACGGACCCCATGCCGGTGTATTTGTTCGATAATTGCCAGCATCGCCATAGTAATCGAATACCAAGTCACTTAAACCTTTACCAAAGGCATCGACAACCGCACTTTCCACATTCCCAATTAATGATGTATTACTCACCGCAATGCGATAGGTGTTATCGGTTTGTTTAACAAACTTTAACTGTTTAAATTGGTAAATGCTTTTATCGTCAATCTCTTGTGCATTAAACATTTGTCCAGCTTGCGGCAAGGGTGTGTCATAAATATCGTCCCCACACAACCATTGACTGCCATTTGATATATTCACTCGCGCGCAACCCGTTACTTGTCTTGCGTCAGGAATAAGTAGTTCAGTTTGACCATCGTGATCCATATCAATTTGTTTTATCCCAACGCTGTAACGCGGCGCTGTTATAAATTCTTGTTCGGGCCCATTTTGGACACCAACTTGACGTGAAGGTAATGTATAATTAAGCGGAAAATGTGGGGTAAAGGTGCCATTGCCTTTGTTTAACTTGCCATACAAACGCATGTTTTGGCCTGATATAAGTCCGATCCAATCACTCAAACCATCGCCATTAATATCTACCAACATGTCAAAGTTGTCAGTTAAACTTGTGGTAGAAGGCGCAGGCACCGAAAAAGGGACTGTTGTTAGGCTGAAATGCTGCCCTGATGACTGATTGGTTAGCAATAACTTAGTGATGCGTGCATTACGACTTAAACGATTTGTCGACGAAATTGCAAAGTCAGGCAGACCATCACCATTTAAGTCTCCCGCATATTGAATGGACTCTCGGCTTTGTAGAGACGTTAGTAGCGTTTTACTTGGGTAGGGCGCGCTTCGATTGCCAGAATGCTTGTAAATATAAAAATTTCCTCGCGTGCTGACATTCCTGGTGTAGTAGCTAGTTATCTCGGTGGCTTCATGCACAATTAAGTCGGGCCAACCATTACCCGAATAATCAGCGATACTAGTTACTGATTTTGAGGCCGCGGCGTGAGCATATATCTGATTTGATAATGCAACGTTGGTGGTGACAACATCGGTCCAATTATTGGGTTGACCATCGCGCGAATAGCCAATTTCCATTTTACCATTGCGGACACGCCAAACATCTGTAAGGCCGTCTTTGTCAAAATCTGGGCTGTGGCAAATCGTGCTTTTGGTGACAAAACTATTAGTACAAGGGTTTTGCGCATAATTATTAGCGCCCTTGTTATCGCCTTCGGCATTAACAAAAAATGTAGGCCAGTCACGAACACCATCACCGTTCATGTCGCCCCGGGGTAAAGTCGTTTGACTTATTCCCGGAGCTAGCGTTTGCCCGTTATTTGTTTCAAGCGCTTCGACTTGGTAGTGAATATCATCATCTGACCAATCAAATGTAGTCAGCGCTTGACATACCGCACCAAACTCATAAGCGCACTTTTGAATACCTGTTAACAAACTTCGCGCACTTGCGTTACTGCTTTGGTATTGCAAATCATAACGATAGATACGAGTTGAACCATAAATAATATCAATATAGTTCACGCGTTTAGTTGATTTACTCATCGCGCCTACCATATAGCTGACACTATCGTCGGTACGTGTTTCATACACAATGTTAACGCGCCTATCACCACGTGATGTGCGCGTACCTGTGTAGTAAATGTTACTTAGCAAGCGCTGACCATCACCATAATTGCTGTACACATACTCCATGGTGTTATTACCACTGACATCCGTTTGTTTATCCACAAGCCATGTGAGGGTTTTTGCATTACCACTTAATACCACTTTGCTTTGCGTATTTTGTCCATAATACGTGACGCCACCACTGGGCGATACGACCTTAAAATATGCTTTGCTTTGGTCAATGTTACCGCCTAGCTGATAGACAACGGTGTTATCGTTTATCTCAAATCGGTATTGAGCGCCTGAATAACCGTAGGTACCCGAGGCGCGCATTAAACGCTGACCATTTAAACATAATTTGTCGGTACTTTTGTTTAAACTCACACTTTTGAAAAAGCCATCTTGCGCAAGGGTTGCGCCGCATCGCGATATCGAGCCGCCAGCATTCACACTAAAGCCTACACCGGCGTTACCATTGCCAGCCCGGCTGCTATAACTGATGGATACCGATGGTTGCATACCATTTCGGCCCGGCAATACATCAAGTGGCAGGTTGTAATTTGCGCCACCGCCTGACACATCCGCATTGCCCATTAAGCCCCCTTGAAAATTGGAGCTTGGCACAGTGGGCGTAATTAGCCCTTGATCGAGCACAACTCCATTTTTTTGATGATAATTCGTGCCACCTGTGCGCGTGGGGGCTGAAGCGGCTGATGTTGCACTTGGTTCAGCAACAGGCTCGCCAGGACTTGGCCCTGTGGGTGGCGGTGCTACATCGGGTGAAACAAAAATAGTTTTGGCGACGCCATAAACACAAGATGAGCCGCCAGATGGGAATCTCATACTTCGCGCGGCAAAAGGCGCAGGGCCTCCGCCGCCACCACCATTATTGCATGATGCAAGACGAAAGGTATACGACCCCATCGGTCTTGTGATGGTAATGGGGCTACCAAGTGTGCTTTGGAGCAAAGGTGTAAAACCGAAGCCCGTTTGTTCTTCTAAAATTAAATTAGGTGCGGTTTCTGTCCACGATATAGTGAAGGTGCCATCAGCATCAGTTGCTGGCACATTCAAGGTACTACCAAAAATAGCCGCGTTGGCAGTATTTGTAGTAAAAATAATAAAAAAAGAAAGTACCGATGCGCTGAGTAAGCCACTAAGCGAGTTTGCACGCGTATACGTGTTAGAAAACATGTCCATTGCCTGTATATTTAATCCATTAATATACAAACAAAAGTACAGGCTGTTTGTTGTTATGTCAACATTCTAAGTGTAATTTATTGTTTTAGCTCAAATACTTAATTAAGTAAGCCGCTGAACGATTGTTTTACTATATCTTGTCAGTTAAACATTTTATCTACACTAATAATCCATCTCTAAATGCCAAAGCAGGTTCGCTTTTTGGGTTTTTTTCAGTACATCTTTATATTCTAGTAATTCTTCGATAAGAGAGGAGCTTAGAAAGTCAGGCGCCTTGTTTTGAAGGGCACTAACAAGCATATCGACCCATTCAATACCAAGGCGTGGATCAAACCAAACATCGTCTTGCTCTGGTGCATCACTAGCGTTGTCGTCATTTTCTATCGGGTCTTTTTCATCAATTAAGGTATCAGACACTTCGCTATTTTCAGCAAAGGTAGCATCATAGTCTTGTTCATCCATTAATGGCTCATCAATATAACTATGCTGTTCATCTAGAAACTCTGAAAAGTCTTGATACAAGTAAAAATCAAGCGACTTGATATTGTTGGCAAGACAAAAGGCATTTAGTTTTTCACTAAGCCTAGCAATGTGTTTGCCACTGACATAGGTATCAAAATCAACATCATCGTTTACAATAATAAAATAGGCTGCGCTCATAATTATTGCCCTTTTAGCTTATTCGATTGACTACTTAGGCCGTTTGTTATCAAACACACTGCCTAATGACGCATATTGATTTGCCCCTAGTCGAGCTAGTGGATTAATGGCTAATGCATCAATCATCAAACGTCCTTTTTCATCATGCTTGCACGCCTTATCATTAAGGTAAACCTCAAGCACTTCGACAAACACAAGTCGTTGTGGAGCATTTCCAATTTCTTGGGTGCAGTGTACTTTACAATAGTAGGCAATATCGCAATTTGCCAACCTAGGAAGCAACCAATGTGCATGTCTAGTTGTTGTTAATCGAGTTAACTCAAGCTCACTTACACCATAATCAAGTGTTGCAGCGCTTGCCGTTACCTCTTTTGCTTGCTCAGCACTTGCAATGTGTATCACACAATGTGCGCCTTCAGATAAATTGCTCGCGGTGTCTTTAATATCGCCACTTGGTTTTTTGCCCATCGACAACATGCATAAAGGTGGATCACTAGCCACCGCATTAAAGTACGAAAACGGCGCTAAGTTTAGCGTGTCATTTGTATTAGCTGAGAGCACCCATGCAATAGGCCTTGGAATGACCGTTTGGGTCATCAAATGATAGACTTGCGTACTTGATAAAGATGCTAAATCAACATTCACTTTGTATTACCTACGTATTCGTCGTATGTCCCTTGAAAATAATGTAATTTCTTGTCTTTAATCTCAATAATAGAGGTTGCCAAGGTAGAAACAAACTCTCTATCGTGACTTACAAATACCAAGGTGCCGTCAAAATTCAATAAGGCCTTATTGAGCGCTTCAATGGCTTCCATATCCATGTGGTTAGTTGGCTCATCCATGATGATAACGTTGATTTCTTGCATCATGAGTTTACCAAACATCAAGCGGTTTTTTTCACCACCTGAACAAACTCTTACGTCTTTGACGATATCATCTGCGCTAAATAACAAACGCCCCAATATCGCACGTACCGCTAAATCGTCATGTTTTGGTGTGCGCCATTGTGACATCCAATCAAACAGATTCATTTCAACTGCAAAATCATTACTGACATCTTGTGCTAAGTAACCAATGGCGGCATTTTCAGACCACTTTAGGGTGCCAGCATTTGCTTTAAGCTCGCCCACCAAACATTTCATAAACGTGGTTTTACCTGCACCGTTTTCACCAATAACGGCCAGTCGGGTACCGGCTTCAACTAAAATATCGCCACCTTTGAACAAGCTACCTTCATCAAAGCCATGTTCTAAATTGTGCATCTCTAGTGCTAAGCGATGCAGTTTTTTGTGTTGCTTGTAGGTGATGTACGGTGATTGGCGAGAAGAAGAAATAACTTCGGTCAACTCAATTTTCTCAAGCCTTTTGGCACGTGAAGTAGCTTGTTTCGCTTTAGAAGCATTTGCAGAAAACCGCGCAACAAAGCCTTGTAGCTCTTCAATTTCAGTTTGTTTTTTGGCATTTTCAATGTGAATTTGCTCTTGCGCCATGGCAGCAGCCGTACTAAATGCTTCATAGTTACCCGGATAAATACGCAGCTCCCCATAGTCGATATCAGCCATGTGAGTGCACACTGCATTTAAGAAATGGCGGTCGTGCGAAATAATCACCATCGTGCATTTGCGTTGATTAAGCACATCTTCAAGCCATTTAATTGTATAAATATCAAGGTTGTTGGTAGGCTCATCAAGCAACAAAATATCCGGTTGTGAAAACAATGCTTGAGCAATCAGCACTCGTAGTTTTTTCCCCGGTGCGATTTGTGACATCAAACCATAGTGATAGCTTTCATCAATACCTGCTTCAAGTAGTAATTCTATTGCCCGCGTCTCAGCGGTATACCCATCTAATTCTGCATACTGTGATTCTAAATCAGCAACCTTCATACCGTCTTCTTCTGACATCTCTGGTAAGCTATATATACGGTCACGCTCCTGCTTTACTTCCCATAGCTTTTCATCACCCATAATCACAGCGTCAACAACCGAATAGGCTTCAAACGCAAATTGGTCTTGGTTTAATATACCAATACGCTCGTCAGGCGTGAGCGACACATTGCCTGAAGTTGGCACTAGTTCGCCACTCATGATTTTCATAAATGTTGATTTGCCACAGCCATTGGCGCCAATTAATCCGTAGCGATTTCCGTTACCAAACTTAGCTGATATGTTTTCAAAAAGAGGCTTAGCACCAAACTGCATGGTGATATTTGCGGTTGTAATCAAAATCGATGACCTGTATCAGATAGAGCAAAAAAAGGACGCGCACTATACGCCAAAATGGACGAATAATAAACAAAGACATACTCGTTTTATTTCATTGCTTGCATTGATATCAGCTCAAAAACAATTAGACTGCTTATAAGCATTAAGCAACTCAATACATTTATTATGCGCAATCAGCTAACCTTATTGGTAATCCTCTATACTTGCATTATTGATGTGGCGAATGCTCATGTGCATAACACCAATAATGAACAAGTTCCTATTGAAACCATCGCATTAACCAATAACATTTATATGCTCAGAGGTACGGGTGGGAATATTGCTATTGTGCGCGGTAAAACCCACACAATTATGATTGATAGTCAGTTCACAAAAGCGTCAAGTTCGATAAAAGAGGCTGTATTGAACATTTCACCACTACCAATAAAATATTTGATCAATACTCATTATCATTCTGATCATACTCAAGGAAACGAGCACTTTCACGGTCCTAATATTACCATCATTGCACATGCGAATACTCGGCAGATATTAAAAGCGGCATCTACAACACACGCGCCCAATTCGCGCTTACCTCAACTCTCAAATCAAGCTTTACCTTATGTCACTTTTGATAAGCAACTGCAACTTCATGAGGATGAAGAAACTATTGAAATTATTCATTTCCCCAATGCCCATACCGCTGGCGACATCGCGGTGTTTTTCAAACAATCAAATGTTATTCACACCGGCGACTTGTTTTTTGTAGGAGTCACGCCTTTTATTGATACCGATAATGGTGGATCGTATCAAGGGTATTTAGCGGCAATGAAAGCAATATTGGCGCGCAGCAACGGCAAAACGAAAATCATACCTGGGCATGGCCCATTAGCGAATAAAGCGATGTTACAAGAAGCTTATGAAGCGTTGATTGAGTTTGACCCAACAAGTCTTGATTAAGCAAAAATAGGCTTATAGACGTTTTTCAAGTGATGCCAATGCATCAGACAAAATAGTGTCAACTAATTCGAAAGCACGTTGTTCGTCACCTATTTTAATACTATCAAATACATCTGCATGAAAACTAATATCTGTATTATTCACGCCCATATTTTGATTGTTATAGCGAATACTTACTCTCAATGCAGCCTTTACAAACTGTGTTAATTGAATAAAGAAACGATTACCACTGGCCATTAGAATTGCATTTAAGAAATTAATATGAGCGTCTAGTTGATCATCTAAACCTTCACGAGCATCCGCTATTTGGAATAAAGCTGTTTCAAGCGCGGCTAATTGTTTAGGCGTCGCATTGCGGGCAGCTAATTTTGCAGCGTTGGGCTCTATAGCATGCCTAACTTGCGTGAATTCACGAAGTAGGCTTAATGAAGGTTTACTTTGTAAAATCCATGAAAGCACATCACTATCAAACAAATTCCATTGCGTTTCAGGTAATACTCTAATCCCTTTTTTGGGGCGCGACGAAATCAAACCCTTCGCTGAGAGCATCTTAACTGCTTCTCGGGTAGAGCTTCTGCTTACATCAAACTGTTCACATAGGACGGCCTCAGAAGGCATTCCCTCACCAACAGGGTAATCCCCATTAACAATTAAAACACCCAGTTTATGCGTTAGTTGTTGTGTTAAATTGTGTGTACGTGACATCTGCGTTATTAACTTCTTTAACTTTTTATGTGATTTATCTTACTTTAATTGTCATACTTTTTGTAGCTTAAAGATAATACTGGTTTGTGGGAAGGTAATAGGTAACTGCATACCAAAAGACATAAGCGCCTGTGCACTAAATACTTGTCCTTCAATTTGTGTCAACAAAGAAGGTGTATACTCTTGTAATTTCGTCGGCCACACTACACTAAATTGATAATTGCTGCCTTGGCTCAAGGCCGATAAATCGGTATTTGCGAGGCATAGTACGCCGACTCTCATTAACACTGTTATAGCTAAATAATGCTTGTGATTTATCTTGAGCGACCACTCCAAAGTCAATTGAATCGCCGTTAGCATCAAAGCGATATAGTCGACCACTATGAATTAGCTCTCGGTGCTTAGTATGTAGCGCTAAACCTGCGCGTAATTTTTGTTTATCATCTTCATCTAATTCACGCGGGTCCATTTCCATGCCCATGCTACCAAACATCGCAACCGCAATGCGGGTATCCATGCTTATTCGACGGCCCGTGATATGACAGTCTCGTGGACCAACATGCGAGCCCATTATGATACTTGGAATAAAAAATGAGCAGCCCCTCTGAATCAGCAAGCGATCAAGTGCATCATTAGAGTCTGAGGTCCAAACACGATCAGTATGTTGCAACACACCAAAATCGATACGCGCGCCACCAGAAGAGCAGCTTTCAATTTCTACATGAGTATGTTTTGCTTTTATGTTGGATATCAAGTCATAAACAGCTTTGGTTTGCTTATGAATCACTGTTTTCCCGTGCGCATCGCCTGTATGGTTGATATCTCGATTCATATCCCACTTTATGTAGGTGATCTGAGGATAATCTGATAACACCTTGTCGATATGTGAAAAAAGATAGTCTGTAACTTCTGGCCGAGTCATGTCTAGTACATATTGGTTCCTAAACAAGGTCATTGGGTTTCCTTGAGTGCTAAGTACCCAGTCAGGATGTGCCCGGTATAAATCACTATCTGGATTAACCATTTCAGGCTCAAACCAGATGCCAAATTCCATCTTTTTACTCAAAACGTGGTCAATAATGTCTTGAAGACCTAAAGGGTAGATCTGTGTATCAATGAGCCAATCACCCAAACCTGCTTCGTCGTTGCGCCTGCCCTTAAACCAACCGTCATCAAGCACAAAACGCTCAGCCCCAACATCCGCCATGATATCCGCAAGCTGCTTCAGAGTTTTGGTATCATGATCAAAATATATACCTTCCCAAGTATTATAGTGAACAGGTCTGGGGGTAGATACGATCTTATTGGACAACAAGTGAGTGCGCACATATTGGTGAAAATGATGGGACAACTCACCAAAACCATCATGTGAGTATGACATGTATAAACTTGGTGACTCATAGCTCTCATTTTTTGCTAATCCGAGCTCTCTATCACCTAATAACTCCCCCATTTGCAAATAAGTTCGTTGCTCAGGCAACAATTCGACGCGAGTTCGATGATTACCACTCCATCCAAGATGAAAGCCATAACATTCGCCTTGTGTCTCGTTAGCGTAAGCATCATGCAAAACCACACCTGGGAAGTTATCATGAGATGTTTTACCTTTTCGATTTTCTCGAACATATGCACCTAAGAAAAGGTCAATCGATGTTTGCTGGAACTCCATTGACCAGCGCCCTTCAAATGACATTATTTTACTAATGTGATCAGGCAAAGTGATTGTAGGCGCGGCGCAGTCGGTAATATGTAAGGGTTCTTCTTGTAAATTTGTGATGCGGGTATTGGCTTTTAACACATGAGAGTCTGGGCATAACTCAATGGTATGAACTAATAATATTTGACGGGCATTGTCTTGTGACCGAAATATCGCTTTGTGAGGCTTATTGTGCTCAATCTCGCATAGCACAGGATTGGCTGACCAAGCGTCCTTATTATTACTAAGGTTTAAGCTAGGGCTACCCGTAAAACCAGCGCCTAAAGTAGGCGTAAAACCTATTGGGATCTCTTGTGCAAGCGAGCACTTTGCTTCTTGCCTTATGGCTAGCATTCCAAGCATTGAATTGGTGTGCGCATTATCTTGAAGCCGTTTGCCAAAATACAATACAACCGGCACACCACTGCGACAATCAATAATTAAACTAAGGTAACTGGTATGTAAGTGAACAAAATCATCAACATTGGTCATAAGGCAATTCTTCAATAAAACTCGTTATTTAGGTAAGAGTGTAAATTTATTGTACACCAATGTAAATAAATCATATAAATATGTTAATTAAAAGGTATCGATTAATTTTCAATTTGAGCTGTCCTACCAACTAGCTTTTTCATGTTTAGGTAAAACATCAAACATGTCATTTTTTAGCTTTCTCTGTTCAGCCGAAACAAACACCTCTGCTTCTAATAATGTATTTAACATATGTTTGACTGATTGAGTCTGTGCTTGAGTGAAGCTGGTGTAACTTGGAGCTACCACTGCTTTTAAATTCGAAAGTACCTCATCTCCTCGGCCAAACAAGTGGACACTTGCACCCAATAAAGATGTAGCTTGCTGTTGTGTTAATTTAAATTCTGATTCAAATAAGCCAAGTATGGTCTGCTTTTGTTCACTTGTCATATCGCCATCTGACTTTACCAAAGCAACTAAAAACAACGCTGCTACATCCATTGGTGAGTCAAGCGCATAGGCTGGTAATGTTTCATACTGTTTTCTGAATTTACGTCTACGATGCCAACTAAAAGGGTTAAGCCAACCAATATCAACACCACCATCTTGCAGTCTTTTAAATAAGACTAAAATGGTCACTACTAAGCCAAGAAAACCTAATACAATATGCATATAACGTCCTTATTTTCAGTTATAAGGTTCTTAATTTTTTATCAGGGTTAATGAAAAACATTTTTTTCCATCCTTGAGTTTGCGTGGTAATTAACTAGGGCATGGGCAGCAACGATACTATAGAGTAATGAACGTGGGCTGGTTTGCCTCGCGCATTTCCTGTATCTCCCAAAGTCCCAATTTGCTCTTTACCACTTACAAAACGTCCATGCTCAACCGAACTGTTGTCCAAATGCGCATAGTAATGTATTCGCCATTTAGGTCCCAATATAGCAACAACATTTCCACCTTTAGGCAAAGTGTCTGCAAATATCACCCAACCGCTAGTTGCCGCTATAACTGATGTACCTTTTGTGCCAAAGATATCAATGCCTTTATGCACAACAGAAGTACCCCATGGTTCGTACCAAAACGTATCCTTATTCCAATCAGCAGACGTGGCACCGGAAACAGGAACTGTAACATCTTCAGGAATAAGTAAACCCGCTATCAGTAACATCAAGACACTGATACCGGTTATTTTTATCAGTTTAGAAATCGAGGTTTTATCAAGCACTCACAGTACCTTTTTTAACTAATAGATACTCTTGATATAGAGATCGTAATAGCGTTAATGAGACAATAATAAGCAATATGCCAATAATTTTGCCCGCTAAAACCGGTGTAAAAATCTGATAAAAGCTCCAAAGTATAAACATAGCAAGTTCCACTGCACCTAGTTTATAAGCCCAAATTTTATTCGTTTTTAAGCCCTTTAGTAACAGCATATTAGTACCAATCATAAGGACGGAAAGTGGTGTTACATAAAAGAAACTATATATGCTGACTTTCTCATAGTCAGTTAGGATACTAATAAAGACACCAACGTGCGCAAGCGCGCATACCAACACTACAATCAGTAATACAAAGCTAAACCCAACAGATACCCCTTTCACCTCGTCCTCCTTTTTGATATAGCGCTTGCCCTTAAAAACACCTACAAATACCTTGTATTATTCACTCGGTAGATGCCGACCTACAATATCTAGCAGCCATTTAAAAATAGCGCATTACCAGCGCTATTCTATCAAACTATATCGCGTAAGCTTTTAGCTATATGAATTATGCGTCTGCTTCACTACCCACCCACTGAAACGCGGGTGCTTGTTTGTAAAAGACCCAGTTAACAAGTAGAGCAAGGGTAATACAACTGAGCAAAGTAATGAACATCAAGTGGATATAATGTAATCCAAACGGGGCAAAAATCGGTGAAAACTCAAAGGATAATGCTCCATAAAGTAATACACCAAAGACAACTGAGAAAATCCCAGCGCCTGCATGAACATTTTTAAACGCTAGCCCCAAAATGAAGACCGATAGTATCGGCATACTCAATAAGCCGTATAATTGTTGAATCAAATTAATAATGCTATCGGCTTCTTTATATACTAACACTAAGGCTAATGCTAAAAGCGTCATCAAAGCTGTTACCAAGCTTGAAAGGCGCTGCACATTAGGCTTTTTGTCAAAGTATGCTTCGTGAATATCACAAACGTAAAGGGCTGTAGCAGAATTTAAATTACTGTTAAATGTAGTGAGCACTGCTGCAGCCATCGCAGCGGCAAACACACCACTTAAATAACTTGGCAATAAGTCTGCTACTATGGTCCCGTAAGCCGCGTCGCCAATATCGCCATATAGTTTAAATGACACTATCCCTGAGCACTACAATAATAGCTGGCACAATTAACAAACGAATACCGGCGGCTGCAAACACACCCTTTTGTGCTTCTTTGATATTTGGCGCAGCCATGGCACGTTGTGTAATGACTTGGTTGGTACCCCAATAGAAGATTTGAATAAAAATCATACCTGTAAGCAAAGTGTGCCAAGGAATAGGAGACTCATCATCACCAATTAGGGTTAAGCGCTCAGCAGGAATGCCTTCAAAATTGTAATCAATTGCATTTAGTGCCAAAAATACCACTACCACTGCCATTACTAATAAAATAACCCCTGAGAAAGTGTCTGACACTGCAACCGCTCTTAAGCCGCCAAATATTGCGTATAGGGCACCTACAACGGCAAAAACGACGGCGATGTACATGATTGGTATCTGTATATCAAACATGTTTTGCATGAACAATGAGCCACTATAAATAACAGCAGGACAAAATATTAAAGCCGAACCTAAGAAGAAAAGAAGGCTGATTATCGCTCGGATGTGCTTGTTGTTATAACGCTGCTCAAGCAGTTCAGTTGTTGTCGTGCAGTTGAATCGATAATAAATTGGCAGAAAAACCTTTGCTAATATGAACAAACCTACAACAGCTGATAGTTCCCATAGCGCTAACAACGCCATTTGATTACCATTCATACCAACTAATTGGTCAGTACTTAAGTTTGTCAAAGTAATAGAGCCCGCCACAAAATACTAAGGCTAATCCACCGCCGGCTAAAAAGTATTCTTTGGTATCATTAGTCGAGTTATGCTCTTTACCTCGGCATTGCAGATACGTGAAAAGAGCAATCGCAAGTGTGACAAGCAAAAATATTGCTATTTGGATAAAATCAGCGTTCATATTCTTCTTCTTTTTTAATATTGAAACAGCGTAATTACTGTGACTAATTATTTTCTTTGCTTACTTCCATCTTTACATTTTTAATATATGGCTTTGTTTCGTGAAGATTATTTTTATTGATCAACACATTTAGCTGAAAAATAGACATCAACATGCCGTATATAGGCATAAGATACCCTGCATCATTAAGCTTCTTTAAATCATCAGCTGATAGCGTACGCAATGCGTCTTCATCAATGGTGTGCAAGCCTGTTATTTTGTTTACTGTGGTGTCTTGCATGATCACATTTAAATCGACTGCTTTTATCAGCTTCATCTCTTCTAGCATCTGCGCCATCCTAAAAGTTTGTTGTGCTGCTTGCAGCTCACCTTCAAGCAACTGAGTCACTTGTGAAAGTTGCTCACTTGCTTGACCTTCAGATTCAAAAAGCGGCTTACCTTTAGTTTCAGACAAAGCCTTGCTACTAGGGTCAAAACCAATGGTATATTGTGTTTCATCTTTTGGAGATTGCATTAAAAACAACGGATAGGTTCGCGTTCCAGTGGGCTGATAGACCATTTCCCATTTGCCATCTTCAATGAAAAGATTGTCATTCATTTGGAAGCTTGTCATTGCAGAAAATGCCCAGCCACCATTATGATTATTACGAGTTAAAAATACCGGGTAGCAAGTGGCACAATTGCCAACTTCTGCGGCACCAACATTCAAAACATGTTGGTTTTTCGCATAAGCAATGGCTTCTTCAGGAACTACCTTAAGAGATTGGTGTAAAGTGCCGTCTAGTTCAGTTAGCGTTACCATAAATCGTTAAAATCCTTGTGTTGCTTGTTGTTTGGCTTTAGATACAGCCAACCATTTATTAATAAATTCCCGATGAGAGGGAAGCGTCTGCAGCATTTGTTTAGTCAATTGTTGGTTTTTTTGCATAATTAACCGTGCTTGCGCATCTTTATCATACAAGTGTTGATGTTGGCTAAAGTCTGGCTTAAACCCCATACCATACATGACATATTGATAGCTTGCAGCAGGGAACAACTCAATTGCGCTTTCAAAGTCTGCATGCGTAGGTCCTCGAAAGCCCCATACTTCTAAATCTTCTTTTAAAGAGTCGGGTATTGAATCACTTTGGGTATGCGCCTTCCAATAAGGCTCGTCACGCTTTGTAAGCATGTAATGTAATTTTAGAAAATCGATAATACGTTGCCATTTGTATTCCATTTGACGATTAAAACGCTTAGCAATCGTAGACATGATTTCTCGATTTGGTGGTAAGTTTTCAGCAACAAAACGTGATGAAATTTCAACCAACATAATAGCGGTGGCTTCAAGCGGCTCTACAAATCCGCCGGCCATACCAATGGCAACACAGTTTTTGTGCCACCACTTTTCACGATGACCTGAACTAAACGATATTTTCCGTGGTTCTATGCCTTTACCTTGCTCGCCTAAATAAGCTTTTAGATTATCGACTGCTTGCTCGTCACTTAGAAACTCACTTGAATAAACATGACCCACGCCACGGCGAGTGACTAATCCAATATCCCAAATCCAACCGGCATTTTGACCCGTAGCAATAGTATGAGAAGGAATAGGTGCCCCTTCATCTGGATAGGGAACATGTAAAGCCAAAGCGCTATCGTTGAACAAATACTTGTCCATTGATTTGAATTTCACACCCAAGGTTTCACCCATTAGTAGTGACTTAAAACCTGTGCAGTCAATGAATAAATCAGACGTGACGTTTGTACCATCACCCAACACAATGCTGTTAATATCGCCATTAGGATGCAAAACAACCTCATTAACGGTGCCAATAACATGCTTAACACCTAACACTTCTCGACAATGATGTTTTAACAAGTCAGCAAAAGCGCCTGCATCAAAATGATAAGCGTAGTTACATTGCCCGGAATATTCGCCTTCACTGATACTGCGAGGCGCTAAATTGGCCTCGCAAACATGATGTTGATAGTTTGATTCAATTGCATACTCTTCAATATTGTCTACATAAGGTGCAAGGTCAATGCGCCCGTAACCCAGCGGCACAGTAAAAGGGTGATAGTAAAAATCACCTGAGACCTTAACCCAATTTACAAATTTACCACCTTGCTTAAAGACAGCATTACAATGTGCAAATAAATCACTTTCTTTTATTCCAATGTCCTTCAATGTGTTTTTCATTGTAGGCTAAGGTGCCTTCACCTACACCAACGGTAGGAATATCTGATGACTCGACAAGGATAATTTCAAGCGTTTTTTGTTTTATTGCTTCTTTATGTTGCGCTGCAATAACTGAAGCGGCTAACCAACCGGCGGTTCCTCCACCAACAATTGTTATTTTTTGTATAAGATTTTGCATTATTCAAGCACTACCTTTGTGAACAACTATCTAAGCATTAAAGATAAAATGTATGTCTGGGCAAGTAAATACAGTTTAGCTTTTTTGCCTAACGCCGTTGGCTATATATCTTTGCAAGTTATGAAAAAAAGTGGCGATGACTTACATCATCACCACTTTGGTTCTTTATCAACTTTTTTAGAAAGTTGCACGTACACCAACTGCATAACGCGAGCCATTATCTTCTACAGAATAAATCTGATTAGGGAAACGACCCGTTTGGATAAGTTCTTCTTCAGTGATGTTAATCCCTTCAAAGAACACCGTTACGTTCTCGTTAATATCATAGCTTGCGCTAATATCAACTTGACCAAATTGCTGTGTATTGATTGGCTCGCCATTGAAGCCGTTATCAATGTTACGTAAGAAGCCTTCGCGGTTGTTATACGCGATACGAGCTTGCCATTCGTCCTTCTCATAAAACACAACCAAGTTTTGTGAATTACCAAGACCTTCAAGTGCAAATCGAGTATCTGTATCAGCGCCAAGCTCTACTGAGCTGTCGACCACTGTCGCGTTAGCAGTAATACCAAAGCCATTTTCAAACACATGCGTTACTGCAATTTCGTAGCCAGTAACTCGTGCAGATTCACCATTTTGCGGTCGACTCACACGATACGTTTCTTGTAAACCGAACAATTCTGACGCGGTGCTTGGATCGTTAGGATCTAAGCCAGCACACAGTGCATCGGCACAAACAAAATCAGCTTGGTTAGCACGGTCATCAAGAGTGTAGACTTCTTCGCCAGTTAAGGTAGTAATAAAGTCTTCTACTTCTTTACTGAACACAGCGAATGTAAAGATACTTGTATCAGCATAATACCACTCATATGAAATATCCCAATTGCTAGAACGGAACGGATTCAAAGCAGGGTTACCGCCGCTGGCCGTTAAGTTTTGACGACGAGGCTCGTTAAATGTTGTCGCTGGAGACATGCTGTCCATGGTTGGACGAGTCAATGTGTCGTATACAGCAAAACGTAAAACCATATCTTCTTCGACTTCTAGCTTCATGTTAACGCTAGGAAGAAGGTTCGCATAAGACGAACTCTCAACAATGTTGGTTGCTGGCCCAAAACGGTTTGCAAACAAAGTTTGGTCTGTTGTAGGTACTACATCAGAAATAAAACTTTGTACCGCAGATACATCAACATCAGTTTGTGAATAACGCGCACCCACGTTAACAAATAAAGGCATATCACCTACATCTGTTTGGAAGTCAAAATCTACGTATATTGAATCGATTTGCTCGGTTATTTTATAACGGTTGTTTTGAAGCGTTGGTAAAATTGGATTACCGCTTTCAGCCAAGAAATCAACATATGCATCACCATCGTAGGTGTAGAAGGTATCAATCAAGCCAGAGAAGAAGTTATTTGCCGTAAACGGACGGAAATTAATTCTATCTAAAGGAGCTGGTGTACCATAACCACAGAATGCGCATTGGCTAGCAAAGATTTGGAAAACGTTTTTATCGCGGTCTTGACGGTAAATACCAAATTTAGCACCCGTAAATACATCACCACCAGACTCATATTCGAAGTCCATTTTTACTTCGACAATTTCGTCTTCAAACGTTGGTTGATTGCCTTTTTCATTATAGTGAAGGCGAGCTAAGCTAGGATCTGGCAAGCTGCCATTTCCAAAGCCGTCGTGACGCACGGTAGGCAAACTGCCAGTCCCATCGAACGAATAGCTATTAATTATGCCCACTACATTGAAGCGGTCTTTACCTGCACGTTCGTTTTTAGCCGTAGACTTTGATGCATCAAAGGTAACCGTTAATGCGTCATTGATAATGCGCTCTATGTTAATACCGTAGATACCATTTGAAACATCACGACTGTTACGTGTAGTTGATACAAAATCTGTCGCCGGGTCACCAGAACCTACCGACAAGCCAACGTCTTGTGTAAAGCTTAGCAATGTGCCTGTCGCTGGATCAATGGTAGCTGAACCAACACGGTCTGGTTCAAACCAAGAAGCCAAATCCGTCACAAGAGAATCAACTTCAAAGCGAGAGAAAGCACCATCTAAGGTAATCGTCATATCATCCGATGCAGCGTACTGAAGAACAAGATTACCGTTTGTACGTACGCGCTTTTGATTATCAACGATTTGATCCCAGTTTCTTGGAATAAATGCATTGGTAAATAACACGCCACTTTGTGCATTTGAAATAGTTTGCCCTGGACGCCAGCCAGCAGTCGAAATGCTATTAATTTGGACTTCACGCTCTTCACGGCTAAATGAAGCTAGCAAACCTAATTTACCTTCATTGAAGGTATTTGATATTAATCCTGAAATGGTAGGCGATGTTTCTTCTGATAAACTTTCGTACATACCTTTGACAGAAACAGAGGATGTGAATCCATCATAGTCAAACGGACGCGCGGTTATAAGACTAACTGTTCCACCGATGCCACCTTCTTGCATACGAGCAACGCCAGTTTTAAATACATCAGCACCCACGATTTGGTTAGCAGAAAGAGAATCAAATGCGAATTCACGGCCACCCGTTTCGGATGCCATTTGACGACCATTAACTAATACAGTGTTAAACTGTGGGCCAAAACCACGAATAGTTACTGCTTGGCCTTCACCACCGTTTCGGTCAATCGAAACCCCTGTAATACGCTGAAGTGATTCAGCAACATTCAGGTCAGGAAACTTACCAATATCTTCGGCTTTGATACCATCAGATACTAGGTTGGCATTTTTTTTGTCATCCATCGATGCCTTAAGACTGCTTCGATAACCACTAACTTGAATTATTTCAACGTTGTCTGTTGCTTCTGCGTCCTGCGCAAAGGCCGCTTGAGAAGTAAACAGAGCTCCCATAACAGCAGATGCTACCGCTGTGTAAGATCCTATTTGCTTTAAGGTTTTTGTTTTCATTTTCATCCCTCACTAAGGTGTGTGTGTGCGCTATAGTTTTTGTGTGCGTCTATAGCGCTTTTGACGTAAGCTTTGTCAGTAACAACATAGGTCAGAAACCTATTTATCATATAATAAAGCTAAACTGCGCAATTTATCAACCAAATAACAACATTTAATTAACAAATTTTATCGTTTTTATGGATACTAGACTATGATTTTAAATGATAGAAAGATATACCTAAAAGTGTAAGATGATGTTTCATATAATAAATATCATATATTTGTAATTTAATTTAAGCACTATACAATAGATTTATATTTATCTGATAAATACTATTAATAAAAGGTGAGATCATGAATCAAGGACAAAACGCAGCTCACAGACGCTTTAATCCACTTAATGGCGAATGGGTAACTGTCTCTCCACACCGAAATAATCGTCCTTGGTCAGGTGCCAGCGAAGCAACTAGTGACGAAGTATTACCCGAGCATGATGAAAATTGCCCTTTGTGCCCATCAAATACGCGCGCGAATGGCGCAAAAAATCCTGATTATACGGATACCTTTGTATTTACCAATGACTTTGCAGCCCTTACCGATATTAGTGAAGAACAACACAACGTTCATGAACTTTTTACAAGTAGTTCGGCTACTGGACTTGCCAAGGTCATTTGTTTTTCTCCTATTCACAATAAAACACTGGCACAAATGAGTGAAAGGGAGATTCTCGCGGTGGTTAACACCTTAGCAATCGCAATACGTAGAAATCGCAAAAACATATGCATGCGTGCATATTTTCGAAAACAAAGGAGAAGCGATGGGGTGTTCTCAACCTCATCCTCATGGTCAAATATGGGCACATCAGCATTATTCGACAGAAATAGAACGCGAAAACACTCGCCTTAAAGACTACTTCAATCGAAATGGCGTTGATATGCTAGGCGAGTATATCAATCAAGAAGCGGTCCATGGTGAACGCACAGTGTATGAAAATGATAGCTGGGTTGTGTTAGTTCCTTACTGGGCAAAGTGGCCTTTTGAAACAATCTTAATTAGCAAAGATCATGTGACTGATTTTAGTCAATTAAATCCTTCTCAAAAGCAGCAACTTGCCGATGCTGTCAAAATAATTACAAGCAAGTATGACAACGTGTTTAAGACAAGTTTTCCTTATTCGATGGGGTGGCACTGCGCACCATCGGATCTAAACGATACCCGGCACTGGCGCATGCATGCCCACTTTTATCCGCCTTTATTACGCTCTGCAACCATCAAAAAACATATGGTGGGATACGAAATGCTTGCTGAGAGTCAGCGCGATTTAACTGCGGAACAGGCCGCTGCGATATTAATAGCAGCAAGCTCAATACATTATAAGGACAACAACTAGTGCACATTAGCCCTGAACTTATTAATGCCTTTATGGATGTGTATCATACATCACCTAACTTTTATGCTACTGCACCCGGTCGTGTCAATGTGATTGGCGAACATACTGATTACAATGAAGGTTTTGTTTTGCCTGCAGCGCTGCAATTTAGAACACAAGTGTTAGCAAACAAGCGTGATGATGGCATCATAAATGTGCGTTCATTGCAGTATCCTGAGCAAGTCGATTCATTTGAGATTAACAACGATATTGTTCAAGGTGAATATGCATGGGGTGATTACATAAGAGGCGTCACAAAAGAATTGCTCGACATGAAGCTTAATCTTAGTGGTTGCGATATTCTCATTACAAGTGATGTCCCTCAAGGCAGCGGATTGTCGTCATCAGCCGCCCTAGAGGTTGCTATTGGAGGGCTATGTAATCATATAAATGATTTATCACTTAGTGAACAACAAATCGCTTTAATTGGTCAAGCAACCGAAAATAACTTTATTGATTGTCAATGTGGAATAATGGACCAACTCATTTCTGCTACAGCAATTAAACAACATGCTGTATTGATTGATTGCAAGGATCTTAGTACTAAGGCTGTCACTATTCCAGATGACCATGTCATTTTGGTAATCAATTCAAACTATCCACGCAAATTAGCGCAAAGCGAATACAATGAACGCCGCACTGCGTGCGAACTAGCGGCCAAAAAAATGAACGTTAGCTCATTACGCATGGCAGATATTGGTGCATTGGAAGAGATAAAATCCGATATCGATGAGCTTGTGTATAGGCGTGCCAAACATGTCATTACTGAAAACCAGCGCGTGTTAGATGCATGTCATGCTTTGCAAAGCAATGATATGAATACGTTTTACAACATCATGCGTGAAGCACATATTTCCTTAGTAGAAGACTTTGAAATTACCGTCGATGCAACGCAAGGCTTGGTCGATATTTGCTATTACGCTGCCAATAAAAAAGCTGGTGTCAGGCAAACAGGTGGCGGTTTTGGTGGTGCGATTGTATGTGTTTGTCCTAAAACACTGGCAGCTGATGTCACACTTGCAGTAAAAGAAAAATATCACAGTATGTTTGATTTACATGCTGATATTTATGAGTGTGAAGCCGGCGCTGGCTTACAAACACTGTCACTATAAAAAGGCAATAAAATGAATATCGCATATAAAACTAAGAATATCGCAAACATAACTCATATCTTTTTGGGACTTATTCTTATCACATTTTCCATTCACAGTGTTGCGCAAAATGTACCTTATCAACACCCTGATATGCTGCCCGAATTATCTTCGTATGGTGAGCATTCTGTAGGCGTGAAAACAAGCCAAGTTATCGTTTCTGACTATATCGACGTATTGACTGGAAAAACAGGGCGCTCACTTAAAGTTGAAGTATGGTATCCAAGTGGAGAGACGATTGATAAACCAGCCGTTTACAGTGATGTATTGCGCAGTGGACAAGCTTTTGATATGACCGGCTTAGCACAACGAGACTTAGCGTTTTTAGATACATCAGATGCCCCTTTTATTGTCATATCACATGGCTATACTGGTTATCGTACTATTATGTATTATTTAGCCGAACACTTAGCTTCACACGGGTATGTCGTTGCTGCGATTGATCACACTGACTCAACTAACGCAGAAATAGATTTTGCAAGTGCACCATTTGCCGGATTCTTAAGCACTCTAATGCATAGAAGTTGGGATCAACAAGCAGTGTTAAATCACTTTTCAGATATAAACAATACTCAAGCATTGTTTGGAAAGCAGAGCAAATGGGCCGCTAATGTTGCAGGATTAATTGGATATAGCATGGGCGGTTATGGCGCACTTAATACCGTAGGTGCATGTTATGATTTTCCTGAAACATTATTATCCCAGTTTATCGGTTCATCAGATAAAGCGGCGGTCGCTGGCATAAAATCAGTGCTAGATACATGCTCTGCTAGACAAAGCAAGCCAACATTTACGGTGGACCCTAAATGGCAAGCAATGGTGTCGTTTGCTCCTTGGGGTGGACAACACAATATATTTGTTGCCCAAGACTTAGCAAAAATTGAAGTACCAAGTCTTCTTGTGAGCGGTGATCATGATGATATATCTGGATATGCAGGGATTAAAAATGTGTTTGATAACATGCCCGACACAGATACTTTTTTGCTTACCTATCTTAATGCTAGGCATAACATCGCACCACATGTTGCACCTCAAAGCGCATGGTCTGCTGAAATAGATTATGGTCATTACTATGAGCCAGCTTGGTCTACTTTGCGTCTTAATCAAATAAATCAGCATTTTACCCTTGCCATGTTTGACTGCTATTTGAAAAAAGATAGCCAAGCGTGTGAGTATCTTGACTTGCCACGTGATTCCCATCAAAAAAAGGCCGATGGGACATTAGCAAAGCCTTGGAAAGGCTTCGATAACCGCTATAGCACGGGTATGCAGTGGCATCAAAAAACCAATGAATCAAAATAAATAAAGGACTAGGCTGATATGTTGTTACGTGAAACTAACATAAACAAACTTGGGGAACAGGAATTTGATGTACTAATATTAGGCGCAGGTATTAATGGTGCGGTTTCAGCAGCCGCGCTTGCACGCAAAGGAACAAGAGTCGCATTAATCGATAAAGGAGATTTTGCTGGGCAAACATCATCAAATTCCTCGAACTTGGCGTGGGGCGGGATAAAATACCTTGAAAATCACGAATACTTGCTTGTTAATAAGCTTTGTAAAAGCCGTAACAAGCTCATGCGCAGTTACCCTTCAACTGTCAAAGAAATTCGCTTCTTAACGACGCTTCAAAAAGGCTTTCGATTCCCCGCTTGGTTTGTTTTTATGGGGACATTGGTTTATTGGTTGATGGGGCGCTTTTTTACTCAAGCACCAAGCTTTTTACGTCCTGATAAAATAAAACAACGAGAACCCGCTATTGATATCAGCAATGCCCAAGGCGGATTTGAATATTCAGATGCGTTTTTGCACGATAATGATGCTAGATTTGTGTTTAATTTCATCAGAAGCGCAATGGATAACAACGCCATTATTGCTAATTATGTGTCCGCGATTGATAGTCAAAAACAAGGTGACAAATGGACAACACAAGTCAAAGATGAGCACAGCGGACATTGTTTTTCCATTACTTCAAAAGTGGTTATTAATGCCTGTGGCCCCCAAGTGGACCCATACAATACCCTAGTCAAACAAGAAACCGAACACCAGCACTTATTCTCAAAAGGCGTTCATTTAATTGTCGATAAAATTACTAAAGTTGATAAAGTACTTGCGTTTTTTGCATCCGACGGGCGATTGTTTTTTGTCATCCCAATGGGGCAAAAAACGTGTATTGGTACCACCGATGATCGTGTTGAAGATCCCAATACCGGTGTAAGCGATGAAGACCGTCAGTTTATTCTTGATAATGTGAACAGCTTATTGGATTTGCATCCTCAGCTAAGCGAAAAAGACATTATATCTGAGCGTTGCGGCGTCAGACCTTTAGCCGTCAAAGGGCAAAGTGGTAACGCAGATTGGGTAGCACTTTCACGTAAACATGCAATAGATGTTAATCGAAATGATAAATACTTGAGTATATTTGGTGGCAAACTAACAGACTGTATTAACGTGGGTGAAGAGGTAAGTGAAATTGTAAGTTCTCTTGGGATCAACTTACCCTTTAAGGACGCTATATGGTATGGGGAGTCGGATGATACAATCAAATCAGAATTTGAATATCGCGCCAAACTCTTAGATTTAGACGCAATGACGCCAGCATATTCCTCTGAAAAGCTCACCACGCGCCTATGGCGACGTTATGACATTCATGCTTTGCAGATTTTAGATGAAATACAACGTGATCCGACTCAAGCTGAGCAGCTACTTAAAAACGCTGAGTATTTGAGAGCTGAGCTTCATTATGCAGCAAGGCGTGAAATGATTAGCACACTTGAAGATTTTCTGCGTAGACGTTCAAAGATCGAAATGGTACTGCGCAAACAAGACATAGTTGAATCAGAAGGTATCAACGAAGCATGTAATATTTTGTTTGGGGAAAAAGCACAACAAAAACTCGATGAGTACAAAAAGATCAATGGGCTTTAACGTAATACATTTATGACTGATCGAGCAAAGCCGTAAAGCGAGGATATGTTTTTAAACCTTGGAGATCAGGGTCAAGGTTAATGAACAGCTTATAATAAGGATCTAAGCTAATAGCTTCTTCCAAGAAAGTAATTGCGTCTTGAGCTTCATCTTCTTTAAGTAGCGCTAGGGCTTTAAAATACAGTACTTCAGGATTTCTTTGAGACTGTTCTATTGCTTCTTCTAATAACTCAATGCCTTCATCACTTTGCCCCAAATGTACCAAATACAAGCCAAGGATTGAGCGTGTATACCAGTCTTCACTATTTACATTTAGATTTGTCTTTGCTAATTCAGCTGCCTTTGAGTAGGCAACACTAGATTCACCCTCTTGCCCTGGAATAAATCGGTAGGCTTCGGCTAAACGTCCCCAAACCCGATGATCATCTTGCGCATACTCAAGTGCCTTGAGTTGCATGCTAGCGGCCTGTTCAAATTTAGCAGTGTAATAATATGAAAGCCCAATATTGGTATAAGCTTGCCTAGAAGGATTAAGCGCTAGCGCTTTTTCATAAGCCGCTAAAGCTTGCTGTGTATCACCAAGCATCCAATAAGCGGAGCCTTTTCCATTAAATCCTATCGATGAATCTGGCGTTAACCTAATCACAGTTTCGTAAACTTGAGTCGCTTTTTGATATTGCTCTTTCAAGTAGTAGAAATTCGCCAAGGCTTCATGAGCTTTCCAATAATTTCTTTTAAGATCAATAGCCCGTAAAAAAGAAGATTCGGCTTGTTCGTAATCATTAAGCGCCGAATAGACCTCACCGATTTCGATATATGCATCTACCACATTAGGTGTAAGCGCTATCGCTTCAAGCAAAATTTGTGTGGCTTGTTCGTATAAACCCCTTGTTCTAAACAGCCGGCCCATAGCGATTTTAACATCGCTATTATTATTAGGTGCTAGTGATTGTGCTTGTTCGCAGTCCTTTTTGGCTTGAGTAAAATCCGCCACACTATTAGACATTTCGTAGCGCTCAAGCTGCGCTTCACATTTGCCTGCATATGCACGATAAAAATTGGGGTCAATAAGCAAGGCTTGATCAAATAGATGATTTGCGACTTCCATACGATCGTCATCACGAGTGCTTCGAAGCTTTTCTAAACCTTGTAAGTACAAAACATATGCATCAATATTTTCTACTGATGTATTATTAAGTACGTTTTGTGAATCTAGTGAAAGTGCAATTTGTAATTCATTGACAACCGCAGCGGCTATTTCACGCTGTATCGCAAAAATATCGTCCAACTCTCTATCATACGATTTGCTCCATGCGTTGAAGCCCTCTTTGCCATCTACTAAGTTGACACTTATCCTGATTCTATTTCCTTCACCTCTGACACTGCCCTCAAGTATAAACTTCACATTCAGCAATGAAGCAACTTCTCTAATGTCTAAGGCTGCTTGTTTGAAACGAAAAGACGAGGTTCTTGCAGCAACATTTAACTCACGAATAGAGGCTAAAAAATTCAAAATTTCTTCTGCTAAGCCATCTGCAAAGTAATTTGACTCTACTTGTCCATCAAAGTTTTCAAATGGTAAAACAGCAATAGAGTTTGGCAAAAGTGCTGCTAATTCAATACTATCATTTGGGGAAGCCGCCTCAGGAGGACTGGAGATAGATTTATTTGTTTTTTCAGGCTCAATGACATCTAGTAGCAATAACACTAATGCCCAAGTACCTAAAATAACAAGTAAGGTGAGCAGAATGGCAAAAGGTCGACTCGCTCGTTTTTGCGCTTCGGTAAATTCTTGTTCACCTTCACTACGCCAAAGCGGTAAATCAAACATCAAACCTTGTCTAGTCAGATTGATTAACCATGCTAATAAAAATACGCCCGGAAAACCTGCTATCGTAACAATAATAAGCACTCTGACGCTGCCATCTGGAAAACCCAATGGCTCAAACGTCAGCCCCGCAATCTGCAGCACTAACCAACCTACGACAGAGTAAGTAATTACTACAGGAATAATTTCTCGCCGTTTTATTTCTAAAATAAATTGATTTAAAAAACCTGGCAAAAGCTGTGTAACTCCTAATGGGCTAAGTTATTATTGTTGTGCATTTTGACTACATAGCGTTTTTACTTTTCTGAGTATATACTGAGTATTCGTATGAATCTACATAGTGAAATCACCATGTCTAAATCAGATTGCAACAAAGAACAAAGTACTGACTCAGTCGATAACGAAGCACAAGAGCAGGCTGAAACTAGACCAGGGCGACCTGACACACGCCCAGGAAGACCCGATACAAGGCCGGGCAGACCTGATACACGTCCTGGACGTCCTGATACACGCCCAGGAAGACCCGATACACGATAAGTTACCTAGTTTTCACCTTGGTTTGTCACACATAAGTATTCAGGACAATCATATTCAAACTTTACCAATGTAGGTGCTGTGTGTGCGTTGTTTGTGACATTGTCTGACAGTGTCGTCAGGGCATTTGCTAACATAAAAGATGCTGGCTCCCAAAAGTCATCTCCACACGCACCATCATCTCCCGAGAAGCATTGTGCCAGCGCGCTATCAGGGCCAAACATTACTTTTGTATCCACCAATAATGAACTGTTGCCATTTTTTGCAATGCTTAAAATATAATATTCATCGGTCTGTTTTTGATAGTCATAAACAAAAAAACCAATGCGCAGTATTTGCTTTGCCTGCCCATAATCAAGTAACCAAAACTCATCTGTATCCAAAACGCATGCAATATCATCGTTGTCGCAATTGGCTGTATATAGGCTATCTTCGACAAAATATGTTAGATAATCATCATGCTGGGGAGTAATAATATTACCTTCATCGTCTTCGATAGTATCAAGACGGTTGCTTATCACCACACTCGCTTGCTGAAAATCACCATCTGCAGCTATTTCATACCCAGTTGCGTCGTTATCATACTCAAGGTAAACGCCTTCAGGAACCGCCACCCCTAGACCAAATTCAATATTTTCATAAATATCAAATGCTATACGATCCTTTCGATCACTTCCCTGCTCAGGAATAATACGTGACCACATATATTGGAGGCCAAGCACAGGATCGGAATATTCAAGCAAATGGCCAAAAGACTGTGTTTTAGTCTTAAACCATGAATATTTATCATCAGCAGCGCCTGACCCATTATTGATAGGTGCATTTGTTTGCACATTTACGCTTGAAAAATGAGCACTCGTTGAGCCAAGGTTTTGAGGCAAACCTTGAACTTGACTGTTAAGAAGTGTATCAATTTCGTCAGCTTTCACTAACCAATTCTTATTAGTCACTCCGCCATCTAAGCCCCCAGATATAATGCCTATCAATGACTCGTCTTGATAATTAAAAACTGGCCCGCCAGAATTTCCTGGATAAACCCCTCCTCTAACCGCATATACCTGTAATTGCAAATCAGGTAAGCCCAAGCCTTTAATTTTTTCTCTCACATTTGAATTAATTAAGCTTGTCAATTTCCTATTACTTGGGTGCCCAATTTCTAGCTTATATGTTTTATATAACCTTATATCTGGTGTATATCCATATGCCACCAATTTAGTGTCAGAGTTTTGCACACTGACATCTTTTTTGGTTAAACCTTGGCACCGAGCAAATGCTTGCTTGCTGGTCAATAAAGCTAAGTCAGCTTTTTTCGAAATCTTTGTCACCTGAGCGCTTTCAGTTTGGCCTTTACAAGTAACATGTATCGTGGCGTTTGGATTGTTACTCAAGACATGTAAAGCCGTAATAACGCTTTTATTATCCGCCCATAAAAATCCAGAGCCCATAGTGGGGTCTTGACCGGGGATTCTAATTTCAATCAGGACTATCGATTTTGCCAACTTATCATAATCGAAACTTGCCGAAGCGGGACTAACTATTAACAGTGCAAGTAAGCCTAAAAATATACGCATAAACATTCCTTTAAAATCGCAAATCGCCACTAATGACCTATCTTAAATATGACTTTCTATTTTGGACAAAGCACTGGAGCAAGGATGCTTAGTGCTTGTTCTTGTCTCTTATCTGAGCTCATCTGAAGTGCAGACACAACCGTGCTTAAGCTATCAAACTGTTTAAAAATCGGCATATACGCTTGATCCTGTGAGCGAGCATTAAGTGCAATGCACTCCGCTGACGACACCTCAAGTTCACCGGCTGCCGATTCACACACAATAAATGCCGAATCAATCAAAAATTCTTTTTGATCTGCCTGAGAATCTGGCCAAGTGCTCACGGCGGTTTCACTTAGTGAATGCCATATCCACTTTTTGTGTTTGTCTATTTCCTGAAACTTATCGACTAAATCTTGGGCGCTGTATTCTTCAAAATCTGGGTTGTTGAGCGTATTACATGTAGATTGAGCCATTCCCTTTGCACTGTAAAGGCCACTTTTGCTTGCAATGCTTGCGATAGTTTTCGTTACACTGCCATCTTCGTTAGTTACCGTTGTGGTCTTTTGCAACAAAGCAGTAATTTGCTCAAATGTCGCATCGGGAAACACCGTCCTAAGCTGAAGTACTTGCTCATTTACGCTAGGCGACAATATGTGGTTATCACGAACATAAATACCACTTAATGCACACAGAGCAACCGCAATCCCGAAAGAACCAATGCGCAAACCCTTTGCGCTGCTAAAGTGTTTATCATTTAAGCCTAATAATGCAGCAAGACCAACTCCAATGGCGCCAATAAATACCGCGACAATAGATTTGGCGCCATCATCTTGAGGTACAGCAAGTCCCATTAGTAAACCTACCATTATGCCTATGCCTGCTCCACTAAAAATAGACACAAGGTTTGAGGCAGTGCTCACTGGGGCAGTTAAGCCTTTTACTTGATTCATTAGATTGACTCTCTTATGGGTTAGTGGAGGCGTACTTTCTACCCTGTTATGCTCATATTCTCCCGATTGAGCATTCATCAAAATAGAACTACCTTGACCATTTTTGTTCTCTAGACCAAAGCACCAATGTGGTAATAAAACACTTTTAATCACGACATGTTGATATCGTGTTGTCGTATTTACGTTTCGCTGTTTTTGCCCACCAATTAGGGCTACTGCTTGAGCAGATATTTCCTCATCTAGCAGTGCAATTATTTGTGAAAAAGCATTTTGCGCCTCTTTTTCAAAAAGCAACATTGAAGTTTGAGTAAGCTCATGGAGATCTTTGAGAGTATCGAAAGTCCAATGCGAACCATTGCTTGAGTTTACGACATTATCAATACCGGTATACGCGGGGACCGCGACATCCTCAAAATTTAGTGTTAATCGCTCTTCAATGGTGTCCCATTGGAATGATAAAGACTGTTCATGAATGTCAGCTATTGAGCCTGATTCACCCCTCACATGTGTTTGACTTTCAAAACTCACAAGCCAATAAGGCAAATAAACTTTTGCCCGATGTGTAATTTGCGATGATGTACAATCAAAATCAGCTTTTACAATCTCAATAGCTTGATCATATTCGATTGAAAAATCAATAGCGCTATCTGGCACATATGATTGCGCAGATTTGTGTTGCAAATTCGTTGACCCACACATAACGCAATTTTGAACGTCACTTTGCGGGCTATGGAAACGAGCATTGCAGGCTTGGCAAAGAAACGCATTTACCGTTCTTGTCCGTAAATAATGGCTTAGTATAATTGGCTTATGTGAGCTATCTTTTATCGGGCCATCTGAATCATACAAGTTTACTTGCCATTGCTCTTGTGCGTGGGTTAGTCGCCACTGATCGATTTCAGTTTCCCGATCACTTGCAATATATAAGGTCCAAGCAAAATCCTGTACTTGCTCATTCTCTTGGGCATGTTGCTCAAAGTTAAAACTAGGTGAGCGATTAATATTAAACGAATGCGGTATATCTTGGCCTAATTTGCCTTCAATATACGCCTTTGCATATTCAAAAGATTCAACGATACCTTTCCCAACAGCTAAAGCCTCATAAAATGCTGTAGATAGCATCGATGCGGTGGTATCACTAATTTTTACTGATGTTGCGATTACCGCAGGTACCCCAAGCTCATGTAAAAATTTTACTTGGTTTTTTGTCGCGCAACCATTCAAGAAGACTAGCTTTAAGGCTTGTTGTTGACCAAGCAATTTTGCTATACCGGTCGCATCTCCATCACCTTGTTCAAATTGCAACATTGTGCCATCTGCATGTCCAGCATAGTGAAAAATAACGATTCGATCGTTATGACGAAGTAAATCATGATATAGCTCATCAAAGGTTGTACTTTCTTCACGGTGAATATCAATAATGTCATTACTTCGCAAAGCATTTAAAGCGTTATAAATAGCCCTACTTTCCGCTTTGAGTGTCGCAAGGTGCAAATCCATGTCATTAGCGAAGCTTAAAAATACAACCGGTTTTACATTCGACATCATCCACCCTGTGCTTTGTGAAGTAAAAAGCTACGATTGATTGCTGTCCAATCTGATTTTTGTGGCCGGCGCGTCTCATCGGTATGCTCTGTCAGTGTTGGCATAGCATCGCCCGTGAAAGCTTTATCAAAGGCATCTAAGTTGGTAGCTGAGACAGAACGCATTCCAGACTGGCTTAAACCAGTAAAATCACATTCGTGGGAGCTAAAAATTACCTTCCAAGTAATATTCCCATATTTGCCATAAAAGTTAGTAGGTAGCGAAGCACTTAGTTTATTTGACATGCTACCTATTCTTACAGTCTTGCCCACTGCTAGCTCTTCTCCAGCTCTATTTCGTGGATAAAAATGTAAAATCTGTTTATCTGCACCAAGCCATAAAATATTAAAGAACACTGATTTGTCCGCTTGTTTATTGGTCAGCTCAATCGACATTGCTTCGCCTTCATCAAACGAGTGAAATCCACCGTTCACATTTTGCGCCGACTCGCCTTCTTTTAGCCGCAATAAATTAAACTCCACATCCATTTCAGAGCGATTATTTTCAAGTTGCATGACGTTTGTAAAAGCAGCCATCTTATTGAGGTTGTCTACTATCATTTGAACACTATTTGGATTTGAGACTGAATGAATAGGCATGCACAGCAAGTTCTCTTGCTCTATTGCTAAATAAACGGGAAACTCATGAGGACTCAAAATTGGCGCTTTATTATGACCAACTGTGTTGTTCAATACTTGCTGTGTAGCACAAACGCTAATTCTAACACTAGCGTTTGAGATACTAGATTCAAGCATAAGTAACTTTGCATCTTTTATTGCGTGAACTAACTTATTTGCATGCTCATATACACCTTCTCCTAAAAAGACTTTAAAAGGCATATTTGAAAAAGCTAAGGCTTGTAAAACCGCGCGCGAACCTACTGGAATTGGCCTGTTTGAATCTATGATTGTGCCGCTCGATTGTAGGCCACTAATCTTTGTAATTCGCACAACAGCGATTATGTCCTGTTTGTTAAGCACATTCGTGCCTGGTGGATAAATATCATAAATTGCGCCCTTACTAAGCGCATGAGCAATTCCACCTTCAAGTTGTACTTTATCTCCTTCAACACCTGATATCGCGATAAAGTTAAGGGCCTCAATATCTTTTACACCAAACACTTCGCGGTCAAGTATGCCCTCAATTTGAGGATTTTGATTGGTCACCATTGACAATACACCCGAGCAGGTCGCTTCAAATATATCTCGATAAGTGGCATCGGGTTTTGACCGAATTAACGCTCTTCCCAAAAAGAAACTCATTACGCCATGACGGGTTTGTTGTTCATCAATATCAAAGACCCACTCTTTGGCTAACTGAGTATCTCGACATGCGGAAAATACCGTGTAATTTTCATTTGAAGCTAGCCATCCACTGATGTTTGAGGGTTCATTTTGGGCATCTCTTGCTTGGCTATTTGCAGAAATCGCTCGCTGAGAAGGCCGATGTTGGGATGGAATAAAACGAGCATTTGGCTGTTCACCTGCACTTCTTAACATGGTACCTGAATAACATGCATCAAAACTTAAGGTGGTGTAGGGCGTCTTTTTCGCAATGCGTGTTAACCATGCTTTAAATTCATGATCGCGTATTTCTCGCCAAATAGGCCCATCATCTGAAGGTTGTGAATCATCATAAGGTAATATGCTATTTTCATGGCCAGCACCTTCATCAGTAAACTCAGTTCTTACTTGGCATTGATGGCCATGCCCGCTAAAATGAAAAACAAAAATATCACCATCATTAAGCTTATCAACGACAGCCTCCATTTGCGCACGGATATTTTCACCCGTCGCGTTTTCATTGAGAAGTGCTGCTACATTATTAACTGGAAAATTAAACTTATTGATTAGGATGTTACGCATTAATTTTGCATCATTAACGCAGCCGCGAAGTCGTCGCTCAGGCCCATGGTATGGGTAGTCGTTTATGCCTATAACTAAGGCATGTTTGGTTTGCATGGTAGTTCCTTTACTTAGTCTGCTTTACATCAATAATCAATAAAATCGACAAAAAGCAACTGTGTAAATTGTTTATTATTTGACCTAGCGTATGAGCTATCGTTCTGTAATGCAATACATTTTCATGTGAACTGAGCGCAAATTCGTTGAAGCGGTCTTTGACTTGACCAAATGAACTATTTTAATAAAGTATGATTGTCAGGGAGCTGTTTCATGATCCACATCACCATGCGACGCTTAAGACTTGCTAAATCTTCTTTATCTTCTGGTAAAGGTGTTATCAATTTATCATGGACCAATAATCGGTATAAGCTTTCTACTTTGTGCTTTGCTGAATCCGTTGGCGAAAATCCATTATAACCACGTTTTTTCGCGTAGTTTTCGGCCACCTCTAGTGCTTTTTTTAGCAATAGCGCTTCGTTCTTAACTTTTTTCATGATTAGATACCTCAATATCTACGCTATCATTAATTACAAAAGCAATAAACCATTTTGAATGGCAAGTAAATTAGGTTGACCGTGACGAAACTTGCGTTAATTTAGCGTGTTTTATGAATAGTCCAATAGCGATTGTTGCCACACCTAGAGTAAGCGCATAACTGAGTGAGCCCCCCAACAAAAATCCAATTGAATAAGCCGGTGTAGATACTGCTAGTATCCAGATAAAGAGTGATTTAGCCTTTCCTAACATTAGATATAATGGAAATACTAGACTATAAAAAAACAAAAAAGCTTTATAAAGAGTTTCTTCAAGTGGGACATCTAAATAGGGAATATTGGCATTTTTGAATTCACTTAGTAGCCCAAACGCAATTAACGTAAAAATGCCCATAGCTGAAGCCATTATTTTTGGTTTTACCATTTTTTGAATACTAAGTTCAGTACAATGAGCAGCAATGGTAAAAGCGACTTGTAAAACTAAAAAGGCAATAATCGGGTAGGTGATAAAAGAAGGTATAACTTGCTCAAAAAACACTTCTCCCAGTATGACTGAATACATAAACACGAAGAATAAAAGACTCAAAAAGAACAGACAAAATCCAAGTGTAAAACTGATTTTCGGCTTGTCACTTTGGCGATATGCACGATGAAAGGTAATATCTAAATATGGTGAAAATATAAATCCAATAGCCAAAGGTAGTAAAGCGTGCGGCCAGTTAGATTTAGCGCTTATTTCAATAGGAGGCCACTGATTACTTACAAAGGCGATAAACAGTGCAACCGAAACTACATAAAATAAGACGGCCCAAGACTTAATTAAGCCTTTGCTAAGATATATCACAAATGCAATTAGCAATACCACAAGAATAAGCAGCGGCTGACCTATGGTGATACCTAGCCAAGTAACAAAAAATAGTTGATATGCTAATGTCACATAAGAAAAAAGAGTAATTGCTGCTTTGTGTCTAGTTTCAAACGAACGCTGATGTCCTGCATGTTTAAAATAATAGGCCATGGCGGTTGCGCCACCAACATTAAATAATGTAAAGGCCACGAGTGCTGGCCAGCCATAGTCGCGACCTAATATTAAAGGAAAAAAACCGCCTAGACACCACAACCATGAGCAGGCTAAGTAGATACCGTTTGTAAGTGAGTTTGACAATTTACGTCCCCACCGGCCACATATGAAAACTAATTGTCCCAGAGCCAATTCGCCGAGTGGCTTTTTCTTTGTTTGTTCTAAACACTTTAATCGTCATATCAATGTTAAATTTACCGCCGAGTTTTATTTTTTCAGCCAGCTCTTCTAAATCTACAAACGCTTTGTACATCACAGAATCTAAACTGGGCAATAAAAATCGATAATTTAAATGCGTACAAATCATTCTATATTCCCCTTTGCTCAATAAGAACAAATAGGAGCCCGCCGCTAATTCTGAATTACCTAAAATAGCGCCACCGGCCATGCTTCCATACCAATTCACATTCATTCGTTTTCTAGGCAAAATTGCGTAATAGTCATCTTCAACAAAATTAATTTTCAGCCCACTTTTGTACACCAGAGGCATAAAGAAAAAACTCAATAGACGGTTGAAGAATCGACTCTTCATCGATAGCCGATTAAAATATTTTTCTAATTTTGGTGTTAACGGAATTGGCATATTTAACCTAAAAACAAATCACTAATACGATAAAGTAAAAACTACTCATGAATTTTGCCCTTATATTAACAGCGCCGAAGGACAATGTTTAGTTATATTCTTGCTTAACTTAACCAAGCAATGCGGATATATACTTAGAATATCGACATTGGGCTTACAAAAAAATAGGCCGTTGATGCAATCAACGACCTATATAGTCTAGTTAGTAAATGTCGATTTAGAAAGGTAAGAAGTTATACGCGTACTCTAATTCAGTCCTCAGCACAGCTTCGGCACCAAAATTTATCAAGCTTATACGAGAAATGAGTTTTTGCACTAATTCTGGTGCATCAAGCTCACTATCAATAAGCGTCACCGCTGATAAACTGCCGTTTGGTTCAATGACTAGCCTAACCGTAAGTTTACCTTCAATACTTGGATCTTGACGCAAGGCTCTTCTATATAAAGAATAAACAGCACCTTTGTTCGCATCAAGTGTTTGACGTATTTTGTCTAAATCACGATTGCCAATAATCTGTTGTTGCTCTTCAACACGTTTGGTGGCTAGTGCAGCATCACCTGTTGAGGCGGCAACAAATTCAGTATTGCGGCGACCTTCAAGCTCACCAGCAGCGCCCACATCCGAAGACAAGTTACCTGTTTGAATCCCGCCACTTGTAGAAACCGAAGGCGCGCCGATAATATCACGTTGCGTCACTTGCGACTCTCCACCACCCTGTGTTAGGTCAGTGTCAGCCAGATTATTGATATTAGCTTGTTCACGCATACTAGCTAATGTATCAGCAAACGCTAACACACCAGCGCTTTTTGCCGTTTCACGCGCTTCAATAATCTTTTCTTCTTGTGATATCTCAACCGGTTCAGGTTCAGGTGGCACAATCTTCTCGGCTTCTTCGACCGGTGGCTCTACATCAGGAATATCTTCTGGCACCTCTGGTTCAGGCTCCGGTTCCGGTTCGGGCTCTGGTTCTACTTGTGGTGGCGGTGGTGGTGGCTCTTTTGCCTCAATGATTTGTGCTAATTGAGGTGGAATTTTTTCGCGTTCTGCCCTAGGCACTTCAGGTAATTCCGTCACCATTACATAGACGGCAAAAGCCAATGTTAACGCTAAGATAATGACCGTTAGCGTTAAAAACCGTCCATTTTCCTGTCGACTACTTGACCATGGTAATTGCGATTCAAAGTAAAGATTTGCGCTATGCATATTACCCATCCTCGCTATTTGCTGTTTGCGAAGTTAAGGCAGAGCCCGTATCACTATTGTTCTCAACGGCTAGTGCAATATTTGTGTATCCAGCAGATGCACACGATTGCATGATGCGTTTCAAAACAACATAAGGTATCGAATTATCACCCATTACGGTAATAGATTGAGCGAGCTTTTCTTCCTCGGTTAAACTAAGGCTTACGTGATGTATGATAATCAAGTTCCTCTAACAATTTGTCGATTGTATCGGCTTCTTGATTTCGCAATGCTTGCGTATCAACAATGAGCTTACCTTGCAGCAACACTTGGTCTTTAGTCACCATCAACAACAGTGACTCTTTTGCAGGCGCATCAGCGGTAGACTCTGGCAGTGTAATAGCATCATTAACTTGCAAAACTTGTACATCAGATGCGTTTAACATCAAAAAGAAAACAAGTATGGTAAAAATATCCATCAGAGAAACAAGACTTAGCTTACCCTTATTTGAGTTTCGCTTGTGATGTCTTTCCATCCTTTTTGCGCGCATAGATTGCTTCATTGAACACCTCCAGCGCTTGTGCTCGCTGCTCGCTTGGGTGCATCGCTTAATGAGACATCGGGAAACAGTTCAGCCTGCACTACAGATGTGACTAAAACATCTTCATAAGATCGCGTTTTATCAATCAAGCTGACAATAGTTTGGTAATCAGTATCATCTTGCAATAGTAAAATGATATCGCGTTTTTCGGTCCCATTGGCAAGCAAGGTTTGCTTTATTGCAATTAAGGTATTTTGCAGTTCTTGGAAGTCATGAACCATAGCATTGCCTGCAGTTTCATCGCTTGGGACAAGACTTTCTTCGTCTTCACTTAGTGGTTTTTCAATCATAGGAATATTTTTTACCAAATAACCTTGAGGAAAAAATATATCTAATCCACGCTCGCTTACTTCAACTTCTAACAATTGCTGCTCTAAGCTCTCGCCCGCTGGAATGCTTGAAAGGCTTGGCAAATTAAGTTCAACAACCGTTATGCGAGAAAATACCATCATCATTAACAACACGGGTACCAACACGATCATCAGATTCATGAAGGATGTGATGTCTAACTCAGCATCTTCCTTTTTAATTTTTTTACGGCCTCTTGCTAACATAGCAATGCCCTCTAAACGTCAGATCTACGTGTACGCGGTTCGATGCTTTGCTTGGCAATTATCGTGTTTAAACACTTTACGCCTGCCATTTCCATGCTATCAACAATTTCAGTCGTTTTTGTTTGCAACAATGAGTGAAATAAAAGCAATGGTATTGCCGAAATAAGTCCAAATGCAGTTGTATTCATCGCAACAGAAATACTTTGTGATAAAAGACTCGCTTTTTCAGATGGGTCGGCATTAGCTACTGCGCTAAACGCTGCGATTAGGCCGATGATTGTTCCCAATAAACCTAACAAGGTTGCAATATTAGCAAGCATACCTAAGTAGGGCGTGCGCTTTTCGAGTCTTGGGACTGTCTCCATCAAGCCTTCTTCCATCGCATATTCAATATCTTCGCGACGGGGACTCACTGTTAGTCGACTTATACCAGCGCCAATCACGCGCGCAATGGGCGCTTTACTTGCTTCGGTAAAATTAATAACTATGGTCAAATGCTTGTTGTGCCAGCAATGGCTCAATTTCTCTGAATGCTCGTTTATTAGTTGCTGTTGCCGCAACCAAGAATATATATCTTTCTAAGGTAATGGCTAGTCCGATTGCTAATACGATAGCAATAGGTAACATAAATGAACCGCCTTCTTGAAAAAATCTAATCACAGTATCCATATACTGATTCTCCACTGATAATTGTAGTAACCCAATAGCACTTGTTTTAATTTTTAAAACTATAGGGTAGTTGATATTTAAGTTGTGTATGTTGAAACACCCGCGGGTGGTAAAAGTTATACCTTCTAATAATTATTTTAATCACTAGCCTTACATTAAACCTTCCTTATTCTTCGATAGACTGTCCTGAATCTTGATTGTCGTTTGAGGGTGTTTGTTGGCTTTGCGTCGTAATTGCAAGATTGCGTAAAAAGGCGCCACGTTCAATTGAAGGAAGCTGCGTTATCTCGACTTGCCATTGTTTATTTTCATTTATCGTTTGATGAACAGGTAATTGCCAAGGCACTATTGTTAGGACTTGCGGCTGCTCTTTACTTGCTCTAATCGTATCTTCTAATCTTAAAATAGGTTGTTGTCCTGCACTTGGAGTATTTTGAACCTGTGGCGCTTGCTCTTGAATTTGGGTTTCAGTAGTCACTGTTTGTTCTTGTGCTACTTGTTGATTTTCATCGGTTTGGTTTTCGCTACTTTGCGCACATACATCAATGGCTAGTGTTAACAAGATAAGTATGTTTAGCGATACTAAAAATGGCTTCATATTATTCTCCACCAGAGCTTGCAGCATTTTTTTGCTCCGCTCTTGCTAGTGCTTTTACCTGTCGTTCTAAATCAGCTAACCAACGTTTGACCAATTTTGCTTCTTTTTCCAGTGATTCACTTTGGGCTTGTTGCAAATAAAACTCTAATAAGGCTGCGTAATGCTGATAATCCGATAAGGCCTGAGGTTTATCTTGCAGATACAAATCGTTTAATACCGCTCGATTACGATAACTTTGAAGGTGCATTGGCTGACTTTCTATTGCTTGGGTGTAAAGATTATTTGCTTGTTCAAATTCACCTTTAACGCGATGCACTAGTGCTAATCGATTTGCCGCTTTAGCATTGTGTGGATTACTCGCTAGCGCTCGTTTGAATTTAGCTTGCCCGTTTAGGGGGTTTTTATTCGCTATGTCGATATCACCTGCTAGCACTAACAAATTACTTGGTATCAACTCCTCGCCATTATCTTGTGCAGTATAACTGGCCAACAACGCATCCATTTTAATTTTTGCTTGTGCTAAATCTTTGTTTTGTACTAGCTTCAAAATATCTGCAACGCTTGCTTTAGCAGCTGGACTAAGGTTTCGTTTTTGGAGTTGAAACAAATTTGGCTTGGTTTGCAGTTGAGCAATAATAGTCGCATTTTGTGATGGTGCGATTGCATCATTCACTTGGTCCGCTGCTGGCTCTTGGGCAGAAGTTGCAGACGCAAGTTCTTCGTTATCTGACGAAGGCGTCGAGAAACATCCTGTTAACGACACTACAGTAAACATCGCAATAACCATGCTTTTAAAAGTAGATTGGCTCGGCGTAATGAGTGATATCTGGCTTATATATTTAAAAATCATCAATTGTCACCTTCGCAATGCTTTCAGGTTTGTTATAACGTCCAAGGCATGGCTTGTCTAAGAGCAGAGAAACTTCGTTTGACCCATTCGTCATATAAGCCGCTGGAAGTACGAGAAATATTGCTTTCGTGCATCTGAATAGCTGTCTCTTCAAACGGGTAAGCTTGCTCTTCTAACAAAATTTCATATTGGCTGAGCTCCAGCGCAGATAGGCCTGCTGGGCGATCTGAATCTAATAAATCTTGTGCCAAACTTGTGTACAAATTCGCGAGCTTATAATTTGCAGCGGTTACAAAATCCGCACTGCCTAAAGAAACGACTTGTTCGTACTGACTAATCGCCAAGGTAAGGGCTTTTTGTTTTTGTTGTAAACTCTGTGCTAAAGGTTGCTTCAGTTTAATATTACTAAAAGCGATATCAGCATCTTGAGCAAATACCATTGCCGACATTGAGGCAAGGTAAACCGAGCGAGGAGTCGATAACGAGGGATTTTGACTTTGGATCTGTTGCTGAGCAACTAGCATCTTATTTAACCAAAAACGTCGCTTAGCCTCTTCATTACTTTGTTTATAGAACTCACTTAACGTAAAGCGTGCTTCATTCGCTAAATCTAAAGGCATTGGATATTGGTGAGCATATTTTCTAAAGTATTCTAGCGATCGTCCACGGTCATCTGCTTTTTCAAAGAGTTCGGCCGCTTGGTAAAGTGCTAAGCGTCCTGTTTCTGTATTAGGTGCCGCTTCATGTTTAGTCAACAAAATGCCAGCCGCTTTTGGCCAATCTTCGGTTTGTTGATAAGCATAGAATAGTTGGTCATCAATACCTTGACTCAACACATTGTCGGGGTAGCGCTGTTTAAAATCAATAAATGTCGCAATCGCCTGTGGATACTCGGCTAACAGCGTAAAATAAACGGCACTATCGTATTGTGCAGCTTGTCTAAATTCACTATCTGGCGTGTCACTGACCACTTTTTGTAAAAAGCTAAGCCCTTCTCTAAGCTTTGTTATTTGCTCAACGCTTAAATCAGTGGCGCTTGTAATTTGCTGTGCTTGTAAGCTTGCAGTATCAAGTTGGGCAACAATTAAGATATTCTCAGCCTGTTTGTACAAGCTTGCCGCAAGCCTATCAATGATGCCGGTATAACGCTCATCTGTTTGAGGCATAGCGGCTAATAAGCCTCTATAGCCTGATTCAGCTTGTGCATAGTTTTCTAGATTGAAGTCACTGTGAGCAGCAACCAACATGGCTGACTCTTCCATCTCGTAAGTAACAAACTCAGCTCTATTTGGCAGAAGTGTTGCGGCGATTAACCATGCTGACCAACGTTTTGCATCTTCATACTTTTGTTTTTCAAACAAAGACTGCATGAGCGTTAATACTACAGGGGCCGCGCGAGGATCATCACCAAAATTATCCGCGAATCGACCTTGGCTTGCCTGCATCGCACTTATTTGCTCTTCACGCGCTTCAAGTGTTGAGGTATCCACTAAAGTGTTATGCGCCAGAATAGCTGCGTAGGCTGCGTTGGGTGCCTCTGGATTTGGTGTGTCATCATAAGCGTAGGTTTCCCAAGACTTGATAGCACCTGAATAGTCTTTAAGTGCATATAACGCTTCGGCTAAATAGTACCGTAATTGAGGGACATCTGGACTTGGTGAGAACGTAAAAATGAAGTTTTGATAGTAATCCCGTGCTTTAGAATAAGCAGCCGTGCTCAAAGCTTGAAGATCAGCATTACTGGCTTTTTTCCATCCTGCTTCTTGTAAATTATTGGTATCAACATTGTTTGCCCCAAAGCTACTACTGACTTCTTCTGTGACGCCGCCTAAGGCTTGATTAGCATTTGCCTGTCGCGCTGCAATAATTCTATCTATTCCTTGGGCAATGCTATGTTCTGTTTGCGCCAGCTGCTGCAAATACTCTCGTAAATACTCAGCTACTTGCTGACCTAAAGGGCTATCTAAGCTATCAACAACGCCTTTTCCTAGTGAATAAGTGTTAACGAAATCTTCTTTTGCTAGTAACACACTCGTGGGGAAATCGCCTAAAACAAATGCGTCAATATGTCTTATAAAAAACTCTACTGCACGCGGGTGAGCGGGCTGTTCAGTGGCAAATGCTACCAGCACAGACGCACTATCTTGGAAGCGGTCATTATCTAAGTGTTGCTGAGCAAGCTCTTCGTACACCAAGGGCTCATAAGTACGTTTCCCTAATGTAGTAAAAAACGACTTTATTGCTTTAGCGTTGCCCTGATAAGAAAACGTTAGAGCCATCACTCTAACGCTATCTTTTACTAACCTTAGCTCCCCTTTAGATAGGGGTAATTCATCAATATTTGTTCTGGCGAGTAGACCATCATCATCCAAAGGGATAAGGGTGGCATCCAACATCGCCGCAAATCCCATCATTGCTTGGTCATACTGATCTAACTTAAAGTGACTCCAGCCCAACATATAAGCTGAAATACTATAGAAGTTGCCCGACTGGGATGCTTCTGCTTGTTCATATCTAGGCTTACCATGCTTAAGCACTTGCGCATAATATTGTGTCGCATTTTGATATTGCTGACGGTTAAAATAATATTCGCCAATTCTAAAGAACAATTCTTTATGATAGGCACTAGCCCCGAAGTAGTTTAAATCAAAGGTGACTAGAAATTCTTTTGCGACCGCCACACTTTCATCTGTGCGCACTGATAAGTCTAAGGCACGTGTTAGCTGATACATCGCATCCATTTGTTTTTGATTTAATGCTTGCTGCTCTGCTGATAGCGTTATATCGGGTGTTGGCTTAATGACTTGGTGTTCTTGTAGGACTTTTCGATAATCCGCTATGGCAAGGTCATAGTGCCCTTGATCATTTATTGCAGTACCTTCTTGATGGGCCTTTTCAGCAAGCAACATCTTAATGTCAGCCAATCGAAATGCAACTTGCTGAGCTTGAACAGGGTCACTTATTAACGGCAATAGCGCTTCATATTGGTCTCGCTTTTGCTCTAAACTTAACTCAGGTATCTCAATTTCTTGGTTTCTTACTGGCTCTAATTCAAGACTCTCAAGCGTAGGCCTTGCGCTTTGACGAGCTAATAATTCAGATCGAGCTTGACGTTCTTCGTCGGTTAACACATCTGTATTTTGTTGATTTAATTCTGGCTTATCATCAAATATAGTGGGCACACTTAAACATCCTGACAGGATGAGCGCAAGACCTATTAAGCTAAGGGATTTTCTATTCATTCTCCCTCCCCTTGCTCTAGATCTTGAATCCGTAACATGGCTAAACGTGTGTTGACTGATTGCTTCTCAAGCTGCTCTTCTCGTTGAGCAATAAGCCTGATAAGCGTGGTTTTAAGTGAAATGCTTGCTTGCCCAAATACACTGGAGGCAGACTGGCTTTGTCGATCTAGCTGTTGGACAATAGCCGATAGCTTTTCTCTTTGCTCGGTAAACAAGTCACGTTGTTGTGATAACAATTGAATATTTTGGTATTGTGCTTCGGCGCTTAATAGCGCTGCTTGCGCTTGGCTTAACAACTGCTGGTGCTTCCAACGATTGGCAACAAAATTATCTAATAATTGATACGACATGATGCCTTCAAGTCTAGCAACACGCTCGCCATAAGTTCTTTTTAGCGGACGTTTTCGGTCTTTATCGGCAAGTAAGCGAGTATGTCTGGATCTCGCATTTTCTAATCGCTCTAAAGAAGACCGTTGTTCAGAATCAGCCATTTTTTTACTTAAATTGAGTTGCTTTTCCATTGTTTCAGAATCAGCCAGAATTTGCGCCAAGCTTGTGATATTAGCTTTTGCTTGTGTAATGGTTTGCTCTACATTGACCAACGACAACGCATCTATCCTTGACTGATAAGTTGATATTCGTTCTTGTAACATCAAATCCAACTGTTCAAGTCGTGTTTTCTTTTGTGTAATATCAGATAAAATCAGTGACGCTTGACTGCGTACCTCTAACAAGTATTGAGCGTCAAAATCTGGCCCATAGTGTTAGAAAATCATATTTTATGTCTTCAAGTTGTTGCGGCCATTTTTGATTATATGCATCAAAAAAATCATCTTGTTGCGCAATCAAACGAAAGGTAGACAAAGCCTGCAAGCCTCTCTCGATTTGGCTTGCTGTGTCATTCAACGCAAAAAATGCTTGGCCTAGATTGCTTTGCTGACTGTGCGCATATGCAAGCCCATAACTAGCTTGTAGAGCGATTAAACCGTTTGATTCTCGTTGAAGATACTGCCATGAAGAAATAGCTGATAACCATTGTTGATTGTTTGCTGCCGCCCATCCGTAATTCAGTAAAGCTTGTTCAGACGCTACGCCATCTTTTGAAACGGTTTGCATAACAGCCATTGCATTATCTAAGTCATCGAGTCTTATTAAAGCTTGACCTAAGCCGACATTGATATGATCAAAAAGAGCATCTTGTTCAGCGATTTGTTGTGCTTGCTCGCGTTCTTCAATAGCTTGTTGAGCACTAGCATTTGAGTCAAACCAGCGCCAAGGCGTAACAAACCAAGTCGTAGTCTCAAGCACATCACTTGCAAATCTAATGATAAAACCTGTGCTATTTTGAAATGCAATAAGTGCCTGCTTAGCATTAACAAAATATGACACGGATTGCTCATAATCAGATGCGTTAAATGCAACAGAAGCCGCATTTGCCAATAAATACGTCCTATAAATACTATCAGTAGGAAGTTGGTCAAACAGTATTTGCCAGTCGCCACCTTCATTCATTCGAACGTGCGAAGTTATGTAAAGCAATTCATTAAACTGCTCTTCACTTAAATAATCGACCAAATCGTTTTGCGTAATGGCTGTATAAGCCCGCTCTCCTAAGTAACTTTGCTTATTATCAAAGCCAGCTGAAGCCATAAAAAACCATGTGTTTGCTTGCACATAGTCTGAGGTAGTCTGACTTAATAAATCAGCAAATATCGCTTGGCTTTTAGCGTAAAGCCCTAACTCGAGTTGTGAGGCGCCCTGTATCAGACTAAGGCGGTCTTGGTCATCTTTGACAAGCTCATTAAACCCATGTTTTTCATTGCCGACTTCAATTAACATCAATACTTGTCGATAGTTCTGCTGGAAGTATTCATATACTACCTCACCGTAGGCCGCTTCTTGAACCGAATCAAGACTGGCGGTTTTAGCTTGTAAGGCAAACACTATCCCGAAAGAAGAAATCAGCAACGTCGCCATACAAATTGCATAGCGAAGCTGACGAAGGGGGAAGATAAGGCTTATCATCGTTGGTCAGTATTATAATTGTTTTGCACTAAAAACAGGCTGTTGTTTAGCGGTAGAATCTACAACTGTTAACTCTATCGCAACAGGGTCTTCATCCTTAGTAAATTCGAATGTGAGCGCACGCTTATATTCTCGATTTTGTGGGCCTATGCCGACAAAGTAGGCGCTTATTTCGTGCGTACCTTGATTAACATTGCCTACATATAAACGTTGAACGCCGCCTCGGTATAAGGCATTAACTTGGCGCTCGGTATACAAATAATGAGTAGCTACTTCACCATCAATTCGGATTTCCACAGAATCTAAAGCAAAATATTCGCCTACATCCATGGCCAAATAAACGGCTACTTGGGTTGAAGAGGGGAATAACAAATCCTCTTCTAAAATAAACAAATCACGGTTCAAATTAACCATTGCCTGCTTTAGCGTTTCTATTTGTTCAGATAAATTTTGCTCACTATCATCTTGTTGAAACGCATTTACATGTAAGGTCGTCATAAAAAGCGTAAACACTAAAAAGGGAACACGCATATATTTGATAATTGAAAAAGTAGAAAAAGTCATAAGATTAATACCAAATTGAAGCGTAAATTTTTAACGCACTTGCGGTGAAACCAAATAGTGGCTCTTCTCCCACCGGCGCGACAGCTGTTACATCTCTAAAGTTATCGTAATCAAACTTCATGTAGTCATATTCAATGTGAAAGCTACTTTTCTTAAACGTAGCTGTCTCAGAAAACTTCCACTCATATGACAGACTCAAACCTACCGTAACACCACTATAGGTACTCATCTCTTTATCGCGGGCCATGAAGTTAAATTGGTTTTCTCGTTCAAACAAATCGCTGTAGAAAGACGCCTTAGTCTTGGCTGTAATAGCGTACAAATGCTTCGATAAGGAAATTATCAATAGGGTGCAAATAACCAATCCGAGCATTTTGTGCTTCTATACCCCACGAATCCGTATAGGTTCTTGCATCCCCATAAATCGCAGCGCGATAAGGTAGGTAATAGTTAGCATTAATTGAAAAGGCCGTAGAAGAACGTGTATTTGGATAGAGTTCAGTTGTAAAGCTAAATCCACGTTCACTATTAGGATCTCGAAAACGAATGCTACGGTATGGGTTATTTAAATAACCTTCATCTGAAATGTGTTCAACATTAAATCCAACGATTAAGCTTTTCGTCATTATTTGGCTAAGGCCGAAACCAAACTTCTGTCGATCAGCTTCTTCTTCAAACGTTTCGTCGCCGCGTCTTCCAACAACGTCCCATCCTTTTGAATACGACAATGATACGGTAGTTAAATCACCAAAAAAGCTTTGAGCAACCCCTGCGTATACCGAGTTAGCTTCAAAATCATTTTCACTACTATTGGTATAGCTGACAGACAAGAGTGTTTTTTCATGCAAAAAGTCTGTGCCAAGTGTCGCTTCTTTACGTTCTTCTTGATAAGGAGACGCAGTTGCTCGAACATCAATCGACGCACCAGAAACAGTATCAACATAATAATTACCTGAAACTGACACATGATTGCCGATTTGTTTTCTAAGTAGTACAACTGGACCGTCAATCGTTACACCATCTCCAGAGTATGATTTCCACATAACATCCGAACGTTCAAGCGGAAGCACACCGGCTAAGGTTGAAGTACTTGTCACTATCAACAAAGTGAATAATGTTATTATTGCGCCGATGATGAGCGATATTTTGGTAATTGGTTTAGTCACGTTTTATTTCACTTTTCTAGTTACAACCACAACCACCACCAGCACCACCATCTGCGCCCCGAGCACCTTCTCTTGATTCAGAAACGTGCTTAGCATATGCCAAAGCAATTGGGTTTCGTCCAATACTCATGATGGGGTCTGCCAAGTTACTTCGCTCAAAAGGCTTAACCCATGGTTCTAGTTTAAAATTTGTAATTGCAGACGTGGTTTCATCAAATGTCGAACCGCAGCCGCCTAAAGCTAAAGCAAAGCCCAATATAGAACACTTTACCGTGGTCTGAATCTGATTTTTAGATAAACGTAGATTTTTCATTATTACTCTCTTAACAATAACTTAATCGCTTCTTCATATTTCTTTTCATCACCAGCACGATACCCAAGGTGAAGTAAACGCTGATTACCATCACGGTCGACAATAACAGTTGTTGGCATAGCATTAACGTCATATAGCTTGCTCACATCACCCGCCGTGTCGTATAACACAGGGAAGGTGACTTCGATATCATCGAGTAAGACGTCAGCTTTGCGCTCTTCGTCGTCAACGTTGACCGCTAGAATTTCAAATCCTAAGTCTTGATATTCTTGATAGAGTTTTTCCATTTCCGGTAATTCTTCGCGACAAGGACCACACCACGACGCCCAAAAGTTAACCAACACAATGTTTCCGCGTTGCTCTGACAAGCGAATATTGCCACTGTCTTTGCTTTTCAGCGTAAAATCAGGGGCTAGTTCTTTCGAATCACTCGCATAACTAGCTGGAACAAAAAATACTGACGCTAGGATAAGTGCACTTAGTCCCGCTACTTTTGAAAATGTGTTTGACGTAAAAACTGACTGCATATTGATTCTCACTCTTAGAAAAAGAAACTGGTTGAAATGGTATACGTTAAATTATGGACGCTCTTTTCAGCCCCGATAATATCGCTATTAAAGACATAGTCACGTACATCAAATCGTACCGATAGATAATCTGTAACAAGTATTCTGTAACCTGCACCAGCATTGACGGTAAATCGTTCGTCACCACCAAAATCAGTCGCACCTGCCCCCAACACTAAGAAAAAATCCGTGTTAAAAACAAGCGAGTCGGTTATAAATACTTCACCGTTAAAGTTATAAGCAACAGAGACATCATAGTAAACATAGTCTCGTTCTTCTTCGGTTAAAAAGGGTAAGCCGCCTGAAAGAACTTCAAAACTGGTATCCCCAGCAGTCGCTTGTGCGTAACTGGCTTCTACGAAAAAGTTTTCATTGATATGATACGCAAGACGCGCCCCGACCGTAGGGCTAGTCGAAAAGTCCTCAATGCTGATGATTCCTCCAAAAATGCCTATTTCTACATTTTCAGAATCAATATCAAACTCGTTAATTGAACGGCGCTCAATATTAGGGTCAATCTCACTTATATCTTGAGCGCCACTGGTTTGGGCTAGCAAGGTAGTAGGCATAAAGATAAACGACACCATAAGGCACATCGCAGCAAACTTACTTGCTAATGATGTAAATGATGATGTTAAGCGACGATTAAATTTGTTTTGCATAACGGTTCCCATAATCAAAAAACACACTAACGCCGATCATCCATTGATCTAAGCGCTCTTGTTCGTCACGGTTGGTAAGTGCCAATAGACTGCGATATTCAGCTCTGGCGACAATCGACGACGCAAAGTAATATTGCGCGCCAAGCGCAACTTCATAGTGGTCGCTTACTCTTAATTCATCACCTTCTTGTACCAAATTAGACCTAGGTTTAGTCCTAATTTGGCCAGCACCAACAGCTAAATATGGACTTATCTTCCAATCAGGAAAAATAGTCTGACGCATACGAAAAGACCATACTCGGTTATCGGCAAAGTTACCTAATGCTTGTGAATATGTACCTTCAAGTGCGAGGTTTTTAGTCCAAACCCAAGCGCCACCCACCGACAAGGATGTCGTGCTATCTAACACTCCACCAAATGCCGTCAATTCCCAAGTTCTATCTAAGAAATCCTCAAAACTGCCCGTCGATACTACAATTTGAGCTCCGTCGTCTAAGACCGTATACACTAGATCCTCTGCTTTAACCCAGCCCTCGATATCTCGACCAGTGGTGATTTTGTACCACCCCGTTTTTTCTTTAATGATCGTAAACGTCTCACCTTGAGCAACAACATGGAACACAGGGAATTCATCAGCTGGTCCAGAATGTACGTTGATAAAAGCAGAATTCACTGTTAATACGAGATTTTGCTCCTGAGCTTGTGCCTTTAGAAAAGTAGACGGCAACATCAACAAGGTAAACAATAGGATAACTAAAACTATTCTCACTACATTAGTCCTGTGGTACATCAAATGGATTGTTGTAATACTGCCCGCCAATATCTAACCATTCAGCAATTAGACGCAGTTCAGCGGGTGATAACATTTCGGCATGAGAACCATCAGCAGCAAAAACATTAAAGAATCGACCACTGTTGCGTGCACCATTGGTACTCATAGACGCATTTACTCTTACATTCTGTGTTAAAGGAATTGGATTACCTTCGGCATCGAGTATTAGCTCACCTTCCTCATCAGTTGCAAAAACTTGGTTACCATCACCATCAAGTAGCGGTATGACTTGGTCTAGTAAAGCACCTTCTACGATTTCAACAGCATTATCAGGGAACATCAATTCGCGATAGCTGACTGTAATATCTTGATCCTCAGCAGAAGGCTCAGCGCGCAAGTCAAGCTGGCCTTCAGGCACCCGCAAGGCAGCGTCAGCGTCAGTCGGCGAATGGCAAGCAGTGCAAGTGTTATCAGCGATGACAATCCCGTCTGCGTCTAACACGCTGCGATCTCTGCTAAATAGAGGCTCTATATGTTGAGGATAATTAATAACTGTGCGACATAAAGATGTCCAATTTTGGATACATGCATCAGTAACAGGTAAGGGTGGCAGCAAGTCTTCATATCTAAAAGAAAACGATTCAGCCGGCGTTTGTAAGTCTGGATCTGTCCAAACATCGTCAAACTCAATATTAGGTGTTAATCGTGCTATACCATTTATGCGTGAATACGTTTGCGCCATTGTTTCACCCGCATCCGCAAACAAATCAGGATTAGTATTAGGGAAGGGAACGCCATTACTTAGAGCTCCTTGGTTTATCGAAGCAGGTTGCGCATCTAATCTGCCATGAGGCTGTGTACTATTAGCGGTATGGCACCCTGCACATGTTTTGATTTCGCCCGGAACCACTTGTAGCCAATTGTTATGGCGTGGTGATATACGTTTACCTTGCGCATCGACAATAGCAATTCCAAAAGGCACACCTGCAGGCACTGCGACTTCTACCGAGCCATCTGGCTGTATAGGGGTATAACCAACAATTTCTCTAAATAGTTGATTTCGAGAACGTCCAAACACAAAATCATCAAAATCAAGCGTATCTTCATCTGGTATTGATACGCTTTTGACTATGCGCAAAAATCTTGCAGGTCTTTCATCAACAGCAACTGCCATGGGGTTTGCCATATTAACAATTCCCGCGGGGCTAGTATCAACACCATCGATATCATAAACACTTTGAATATGAATAATGCCATAACGCTCACTAATAAGGTCTTGTTGACTTGTATCTACAGTAGATATTGGATTTTGTGGGAATGGACGCGCCTCTAGTGCAACAATTTCCGTCACTACCGACGCTTCAGAAGCTTGGTTTAGGGGAAGTTGCGTGGCTTCTTGATCCCCTTGCGCTGGGCTAAACATCCATAGTCCATAAAGAGGAGGCGCGATTTCTAGTGTGTCATCTTCAATATTTTCGGGCGAGCAAGGTGCTAGTGTTCGAGGGGTATCATCTGGACTTCCCGGCTCAAGAGGCTCGAATAATCGACACTGACTCCAACTAAACAAAATACGGTCGCTTCCGTCCCACAATGGATACAAAGCCGCAATGTAACCACCAGGTGATATATCCTCAACTAAGTCGATATTATCAAATAATATACTTTGTTGAGCCGGACCCGTTAAACTTTGCATACTTGAAACAGGAGTTTCATTATCAATGAAATTTTCAGTATCAATGGCAAGAAAATCCGTGCCAAGACGTGCTTGTTCAAAACTAGTAACTGCAGATAGTATTTGGCCCTCAGGGGTAATACTTGTTGCAGCATATTGAATATCGTCTAAACCTTCAAAACTGTTGTGACTATGTCTGCCATATAGGATTTCTAAATCACTACCGTCAGCGTTCATCTGATATAGATGAATACCTTTATTACCTGCAGCTTGATCCCATCGGCTAAATAGTATCTTTCCATTAGGTAATATAACTGGGTCAAAGTCATGGCTTTGATTAAAAGATATTTGCCTTATATCCGAGCCATCTGCATTCATCACATGAAGCACTGAAGCAGGAAACTCTCTGCTTTCTTCAAGACCAGCGTACTGAGGTTTACCTTCATCTAACAAACGTGCTTGGTTACCACGTTGACGAGTAGAACTAAAAACAATCCGACCATCTGCTAAATATGTAGGTCCAGTATCTTGGCCAGCTTCTGCAGTCAAATCAGAGCTGATGACTCTTCTGAGTGTCTGGGTAGCGGTATCATATTCCCAAATATTCCATGTAGGCTCTTCATCCATGTTTGGCTGTTCAGGTGCCCGCATTGCAAAGACAAGTTTTGTACCCGTGTAGTCGCTGTCTAAATCTTTAATATCGTATGGCAATGGATTACCGTCTTCATCTACAAGATCGGCAAATGCTGCACTGCTGATATCGGTCTCTGGCGCTGACGCGTTTGCGCGAGGCTTGATAATAAGTGCAGCACCATGGAAAAACTCACTTGGGTCTTCTAAGCTGCGAACCCCCGTAATTTCAGGATCATCCAAACTGCGCGAAATATAAGCAATAGGCACGTCGACTAAAACAGGATCAGGCTCTTGCTCTTCAGTTGGAAGTACATCATCACCACACGCACTAAGAAATAACACACTAAGCAAAGTGCCCAAAAGTAGGCGCATACTTGTGATTGTGCTTTTCTGTTTTGTATTTGGAATTTGTAATATCAACATATGTCACTACCTGTTCTTCATCACAATACTTTTTTCAAAGTATGAAGTGATGGATTTCCCGCTTTTATGACTAACTATTAATTCAAAGCAAGTTGCATTCCATAAAGGTATAAAATACTACACCCCATGGGAAAATATAAGTCTATTATAACTTTACTTAGCATATGCGTTTATTGCCTATCTTCATAGTGTCTCAAATCACATACATAAATGCTTTATGCGGCTTTAAAGCCAATAGTGTAAAGTGTTCTTTGCTTTTCTATCAGGATAAGATTACTCCTACAATTGCATACATCAATGTTAGTAAAACACTATAGGGATTAAAATTTATACAGAATATTCCCAAACCTTTTATTTTTTTCAAAATTCTGATTATATAAGCGCCACTTAACGACTTATTACCCGTATTTTGAGTTGAGAAGGGAAAAAATAAAGCGATAAAAATAATATTGTCAGTGTCAGCGATGTTAATTTTACGCCGCACATGTAAATTAGAAATTAATATTTACTTTTTGGTGAAAATTCACTTTTCACCAAGCTTGAGTTAAAGAGTGTATGTAAAAGCATACAGATATTTTAAATAATGATTACCTGTTGACATAAAAAACCAAGAATAAACAATATTTTTCTAATACAATCATAATCTTAAGATAGTCGGCACAATTATTGATATATGCTTTGGGTTAGCGTGTAAATAACTTGAGTTATGAAGTTTTACACGTTTAAGATCGTAAGCATAACCAAAAAAAATCGAAAGTGAGGTATAACAAGTGAGCAACCGGGAGAAACGTATGAGAAAGGTGCGTCACACAGATCACAAAAAACCCAGTATGACTATTTTTATAGGCATAACTGCTTTGTTTTTTGTTATAACTCAATTTTTTGCTACACACGCGTCGGCTAATAGTACAAGTCAAGCAAAACGAATCCACGATAGAATCGCTGGTATTCCACCAACAGATGAAGTTTTGGCGCAAATGTCTGCATTAATAGAGGCAGGAGATGATATTGGAGCGGCAAGAATCGCATTAGAATCACCTTCATTTTACAACGTCACATTAAAAAATTGGGTTACGCCTTGGACAAATGAAGAGTCCGATGTGTTCGCCCCACTTAATGATTACACAGCAACTGTTATCGGTATGGTAAGAGACGATGTGGATTTTAGACAGCTCTTAAGTGGTGATATTCTATACATTGCAGATGGTAGTGTAAATGTGCCGACTTATTCAGTTAGTAATAACAACCACTACGAAGCACTTGAAAATATGGGAGCTGACTTATCAACAGTTTTACAAGCAACCACTCAGTCTTCAGTAACGGGTCTGCCCGTTGAAGCAACTGCAGGCGTTATTACTACTAGGGCGGCTGCAAAATCATTCTTCAAAGATGGCACCAACCGTGCGATGTTTAGATTTACGCTGATTAATCATATGTGTAGAGATCTAGAGCCCCTAAAAGATACCAGTCTTCCGCCTGATAGGATAAGACAAGACTTAAGTAGAAGTCCTTAGTGGTGATAGTCGCATATTTTACAATTCGTGCGCAGGATGTCATAACGGCATGGACCCTTTAGCACAAGCGTATGCATATTATAACTATGAATATAATGTTGAAGGTGACCCTGATGGTCAAAATGGGCGCCTTATCTATAACGGTCCTAGCGATATTGACCCAGAAACGGGAACGCGGGTTACTGCAAAACACCGTATCAATGAAAACAACTTCCCATTTGGTTTCATTATTGAAGATGACCGATGGGATAACTACTGGCGTGAAGGCATCAACCAAACTTTGGGCTGGTCTGAACAATTAAGCGGCTCGGGTAATGGTGCAAAGTCGATGGGTGAAGAGCTAGCAAACAGCGAAGCATTTGCCTCATGCCAAGTCACAAAAGTATTTGAAAATGTCTGCTTACGACAACCTCAAGATGCACAAGACAGAAGCGCGATTGCCCAAATCACTAGCGATTTTGCAACTAATGGCTACCGCGTCAAAGACGTATTTGCTGCCAGTGCTGCATATTGTAAGGGAGAATAACAATGAATTTACAGCTCTTACTAAAAGCTTCATCTCTTGTGCTCTTAACGAGCGTTATTGCTGCCTGTGGAGGTAGCGACACCGAAGTACAAGAAACACCTATTCCGCCGATTAGCGAAGCGCCACCAGTAACTTATTCTGGCCCGCCACCGGCAACAGAAGATGTGCAAAACTTCAAACTTAATGTATGGGACAATCTAACTACTACCGCTAATTGTAGTGCTTGCCACGTACAAGATGAGCAATCACCTGCCTTCACACGGTTCGATGACATAAATGAAGCGTATAGAATTACCAATACTTTGGTCGACAAAGATAGTCCTCAAGACTCACTGCTTATTACAAAAGTCGCCGGAGGGCACAACTGTTGGTTATCAAGTGATGAAGCATGTGCCGATATTATGGAAACATGGGTTGGTGCATGGCTTGTAACCGACGATGCGGCTACCGAGATTGTACTTGAAGCACCACCAGCAAGGGCCGTAGGCGCAAATAAGAACTTTCCAAGTGACCCAAACTTGTTTGCTACTAACCTTCATCCAACCTTAGAACTATATTGTAGTGAATGTCACCAACCATCTGCGGCAGTGCCAATATCACCTTATATCGGTTCTAGCGATATTTCAGAGGCATACGCAGGCGCTATCTCAAAAATCAATTTAAATTTTCCTGAGAATAGTCGTATTGTGGCTAAAGTGCGTGATGAATTTCATAACTGCTGGACCGATAATTGTGACAATGATTCAATGGTGCTTCAGCAAGCAATTCAAAACATGGCTGATGGCATTGATGTAACGCAACTTGACCCTAACTTAGTTGCATCAAACTCCGTGGGTTTGTTTGACGGAACATTAGCAAGCGGAGGCGGTCGTTTTGAATCAAATCTTATTGCGAAATGGGAGTTCAAAACTGGCTCTGGTAATATTGCGTTTGATACCAGTGGCGTTACGCCTTCTTTGGACCTAACCCTATCGGGTGAATATAATTGGGTTGGAGGCTATGGCATCAGATTAACGGGTGGTAAAGCTCAAGGAGCAACAGCAAACAGCAAAAAAATCCACGATTTGATTGTCAGCACCAGCGAATTTGCTTTAGAAGCGTGGGTTGCACCTGCAAATGTTACGCAAGACGGCCCGGCGCGAATCATCAGTTATTCAGGCGGCGCAGACACTCGCAACTTTATGCTTGGACAAACCCTATATAATTATGATTTTCATGTCAGAAACGACAACACTGATGCTAACGGTGAACCTAGTTTAAGCACCGCAAACAATGATGAAATACTACAAGCAGCCTTGCAACATGTTGTTGTCAATTACGACTCAAATGGCGGCCGTAGAATCTTTGTTAATGGCGAAGAAATGCCATATGACGATAGCGTAGCAGGTACTCTTCTTAATGAATGGGACGATAGCTTTGCGTTTGTATTAGGTAGCGAAGTAAACTCAAGGGATAATTTTGAAGGCACTTTGCGAATGGTCGCGGTACACAATAGAATTTTATCGCCAGAGCAAATTCAAAGTAATTTTGATGCTGGTATTGGTCAAAAATTCTATCTGTTATTTGGGATTGGCGATATTGTAAATGTCCCTGATGCGTACGTAGGCTTTGAAGTCAGTCAATTTGATTCATTTACCTATCTGTTTACTGAACCTTTCGTTGTTAGTCTATCAGGTGAAGGAAATCTTGATGGCATCGATTTACAAGGCATGCGTATTGGTGTTAATGGCCGTGAAGAAAGAACTGGACAAGTTTTTGCGACACTTAACTCAACCATTGAAGGCGATTTAACAAACCAGCAGTTTGGTTATCCTTTGTCTCGCCAAGGTACTATCATTCCAGTACAAAAAGGCCCTGAAGCAGATGAGTTTTTCTTAACCTTTGAAAACTTAGGTGGTGTTGTATCAACGCGTCCACAAGCCTCTATACCAGTTGCCGCTGAGCCTGTTGATATACCTGCGCAGGCAGAAATTGGCGTAAGAGACTTTGCAGAAATAAACGCAAGTATGTCAGTATTGACCGGTGTGCCTAGCAATTCACCACAAGTCTTAGCGACATATACGCAACTTAGACAGCAGTTACCTTCTGTCACTGGCTTAGGAAGCTTCCTAACCTCTAATCAAATGGCGGTAACGCAACTAGCAATTCGCTATTGTGACGCACTTGTAGAAGATAACAACTTACGCACTAGTTACTTCCCTAATACAGATTTTGCAACCAACGTCAATCAAGGTGTTAGCCAAGCGTTTAAAGATAGCCTTATTAATCCACTAACAGATTCCATGTTAAATAGTGGTGATGATAGTCAACCAACAAGCGCATTGGTGAGCGGGGAATTGAATAATCTTATTGATAGATTAGCGGAATGCTCTGTAACAGGATCGTGCTCAAATGACAGTGCAGAAACAATCGCAAAAGCCAGTTGTGCAGCCGTATTAGGCAGTGCTGTTGTGTTGGTGCAGTAGGAGAATCATATGAAAAAGAAAACATACAGTTTCGCAAAAGCTAACGCTTCAAACAGTGAGCTTAAACACTCTGCACAAGTATCGCAAAAACACGCTCAAAAGCATGGGCATGATGTTGATACCCCTTTGGTGCATGATCATCATGCAAAACCTGTTAGTAGACGCGACTTTATCTCTCAAGGTTTTGTTGCTGGAGCTGGTGCGGTAATGGGCGCGTCTGCGCTAAGCTTGTTTGCTAACCCAAGGTACTGCCCACGCCGAACTATCTGCTGATTTAGAAGCGTTAAAGCAAGGGTGTGGAATCGCCACGCAAGGCGCTGGAAAAATTCCATTTATCGTGTTTGACTTAGCGGGCGGTGTAAATATTGCTGGGTCTAACGTTTTAGTTGGTGGCCAAGGCGGACAATTAGACTTCTTAAGTACGCAAGGTTATTCAAGACAGGGCTTACCAGGCGATATGGTTCCGTCTATCGCAAATCCAAACACCGGCTTATCTGATTTTATTAACAGTGAGCTTGGCTTGTCATTTCATTCTGATAGTGGTTTTTTACGTGGTATTCTTGAAAAGCTAAATGTCACTAACCGCGCAAACGTGAATGGAGCTGTTATTCCCGCACGTTCTGAAAATGATACCGGAAACAACCCGCATAACCCAATGTATGGAATTAACAAAGCCGGTGCTGATGGTTCTCTACTAACCCTTATTGGCAGTCAGAATACAGACTCTGGTGGTAATTCAATGGCGCCACAGCGCCTTATTGACCCATCAAAGCGTCCAACTAAAGTAGACCGTCCTTCAGACGTTACTGGGCTAGTAGATACAGGTGATTTAATCGGCTTATTGAGTCAAGAAGATTCGGTTGCCGTTATGGAGTCTATTCAACGCATCAGTGATATGAAGCTAGGACAAGTTAATACAAACATCACAACAGATGAAGTAGTAAAAGACTTAGTACGTTGTGGTTATGTTAAAAGTGCCGATATCGCAGATAGATTTGGTGACCCTACAACGCTTGACCCTGCATTAGACCCTGACATTGTTGGCCCAAGTGGCATTTTTACTGAAGAAGAGTTTAGAGGTGATAGAGAGTTCCAAAAAACGGCTTCAGTAATGAAACTTGTAATGAATGGATTTGCTGGCGCAGGCTCAATTACAATGGGCGGTTATGACTATCACACGGGAAATCGTGCCACAGGCGAACTACGTGATTTACGCGCGGGGCGTTGTATGGGCGCTGTACTTGAATATGCAGCACGCGTAGGAGTTCCAGTAATGATGTATGTCATGAGTGATGGCTCAGTATTTAGTAATGGCATGATTGACGATTCTGAAAATGGACGCGGTAAAGGCGTGTGGACAGGCGATAACTCGTCAACAGCTGGCTCGTTCTTTATGGTGTACAACCCAACGGGCACACCACAGCTACTTGGCGCAACACCAGAGCAACAAGCTCAACATCAGCAAATTGGCTACATGCGCCGCGATGGTTCAGTTGAAACGGCCGCAACGCCTGCTGCCAACAATGTTAATTTGTTAGTCGAAACCGTTGTACTTAACTATTTAGCTTTGCATGGTGAACAAGGCCGTATGTCAGAAGTGATACTCAGGCCATGGCTTAGGTAATTCAACACTCATGGATTCGTTGACCGCCTTTGCCCCGGTCGTTAATGGGACTATTGGTTCTTAGTATCAACGTTGTGCTTAACAATAAAAAACGCGCTCAATAGCGCGTTTTTTTGTGAGGCCAGTAACAATTAGACCTTGATTACGAAAATTACATGGGTAAATATAATTTCAACACCAACATTGCAAGTTCAGCGCACTATCTCTTGAAACGATACAACGCGATAAGTGCTGAGCATAATAAAGCAGCGCTAGAGGGTGCTGGTACATCATTTGTAACAATCGCTCTAACCAAAAATATTCCATCATTAGTGACTGGGGCAACTTGCGGGCTAGCCAACAGCGTGTTTAGGGCATAAAGGTTTGAACTGTTGACGCTAGCTGTTCGCTGCATGTCTGATATTATCGTATCACAGCCATTATAGAAATTGCCGAAATAACACATAACAGACAACACATTAAAACTACTTGATGTGTCGTCTTGGCGAAAAATCCCACCAGAGAAAGCCCAAGCAGGAATATTATAATCGGTGGTTGAACCAAATAAAGAAATAAACAAACCCACTTCGCTGCTTAGAGTTTGTGCAGGAGAACTTATGATATTTGATAGTAAACCAGTTACTTGGCTTTGAGTCGCAATAGCAAAACCACTCAAGTCTGGGTTTGACCCTATAAAGTCACTTATTGCATTGGGAGAAAGACCTCGGGTATCAGATAACTTTACCCATTCAAGGTTTGAATCTGTGTCAACGATATAGTCACCTTGTGTTATTAAGGCTGCATTTAAGTTTATCGAGAATAAAAGCGTAATACTGCTAAGCAGGTAAAAGAATGGAGTTTTCATATTTTCTAATTCATACATCGAGTTATTTGTCAGTGGTAAGCAAAATTAGTACCATATAAATTATGGTTAATTTACAAAGACTTACAATGGCCTGCAAGTAAACTGTAAAAAATACTGACAGTTGCAACTTAAGGCTTACTGATAAGCTTATGCCTCTTCAAATGATTAGAGCATATCAAACCGTTTCAGATGATAGGCTGTTTAATAAATACTTGCCCAAACAAGATAATCTGGGCAAGTAATTTAGCACCCATAAAGGTTTATTTACTGAGTAATTGGTAACAGTGTAATTTCTACGCGTCTATTTAAAGATTTACCAGCCTCTGTATTATTAGTCGCAATGGGTGAGCTTTCCCCCATGCCCACTACATCAAGACGATCAGCTAAGATGCCTGAAGCTCTTAAGTATGTCGCTACAGAACCGGCTCTTCTTTCTGACAAGTCTTGGTTAAACGACTCTGACCCAGCGCTGTCAGTATGACCTGCAACAACAACCAAGGTTTGGTCAAACTCCTCAAGTACAATTACGACTGAATCCAATACCGACATAAAGCTTTGCTGAATATCACTTTTACCTGTATCAAAGGTAATGTTACCAAGGCATAATTAAGTTAATATTATCGCCATCACGCTGCACGCTCACGCCCGTTTCACGAAGCTGCTTGCGTAATTTTGCTTCTTGAGTATCCATATAATAACCAACGCCACCACCAATAAGACCGCCGCCAGCAGCTGCTTTTAGAATTCGTTGATTTCTTTTACGGACATCGTCTTCATCTTTGTTAGCTAAATAGGCAATAACAGTGGCAACACCAGCTCCAATACCTGCGCCTTTTGCAGTATTACTAACTTTTTCTTCACCAGTATAAGCATCAAATGTAGAGGTACATGCTGACAAAGTCACAATCAAGGCTAGTGCTGAGATAATCGTTAACTGTTTCATTTTTTATCCTTATTAAAGCGGTAATTTGCTTATAAGATAATACCATGCGTACTAGCTAAAATCCTCACTAAAACACTCTATTTAGCCGATATGTAGCCTCAGAATTTTTTAGCGTAACAACTCACTTGTTCAGTAAAAATAGGGTCTTCATTTAGATAGGTCTTTTCAAAGCACATGCCTATTTTTTCCATGACCCTAATAGATGCTTTATTTTCTTCAAGTGCAATGGCTGAAAATTGACTAATGCCTTGTTGCGAGAGAAAAGCCGCCATTATGTGATTTGCGGCTTCGGATGCATAACCTTTACCCCAAGAGGCGCGTTTAAACCGCCACCCTAACTCAAGGTTATCAAGTTGTGGGGACCCTGCAAAAAAATCCATGGGTCTGACTAAAACCCAGCCAATATATTGGCCAGTGTCACTCAGGTTTACTTGCCAAATACCCCAACCTTTTTTAGGATTCAAGTATTTCGACAAACGTGGAATAAGCACTTTATCCATCTCTTGCTCAGAAGTAGGAACTCCTTTTGTTATGTATTTCATAACAAGTGGATCCTGATCAAGTTCAAGGAGCAAATCACGGTCACTAAGAGTCATTAACCTATATGTTAAGCGGGAAGATGGAACCAGATTCATAAAAAACCTTGTATGCTTGATATAGCGCTTGAAGGGCAATATCAGGTTAATCTTACGTTATTTAAGACCCCTAATATTTATACAAACTATCTGTTTACCCTGATTATTTTAACACTTATGAAAGCATTCTTTACATGCTAGACTGACCCTAACATTTTTGTTTATTTTCTTCAAAAGGTCATTCATGAAAGTTAATGCCATCACCAAAGCGATTTTACTAGCAACAAGCATTATGAGCACTGCTACTTTAATAAGTGGCTGTAGCCCCGCAAATCAAACTGGGGAAAAAGCCGAAGCGCTCAAAGCAACCAGCGAACAAGCCATGGAACATGCTGATGCTTCTTTTAAACTAGCGACTTTTTTCAATGATACCTATCAAGAAGATTTACGTGATTCACCTATGATGCAAAGCTACAGGGGCATTAAATGGGATTATGATAAATGGGACGATGTATCTCCTGCAGCAAATGATAAGCAACGAGCAAAGCTTGATAGACGAAAAACCTTTTTAAAAAACCTTGATATATCTACATTAACTGATCAAGAAAAGCTCAGTTATGACATTTACTTAGCGGATGTCGAGCGTCGTTTAGCAAATGATGAATTCAGATTGCACACATATGTCATGCATCAGTTTAGGGCCGTTCATACTCGGGTACCGAGTTTCTTAATCAATATTCATAGTGTTGATAACACAGGTGAAGCTGAAGCATATATTTCACGACTTGATAGAGTTGATACCCTATTTGACCAGACGTTTGAGCAGCTAGCACTTCGAGAAGAGCTAGGTGTTTTTCCTCCTAAGTGGGCCTATGATCAAATGATTCAAGCATCTCGAAATGTGATCACGGGTCGCCCTTTTACTAACGACGAAACTGACTCGACCATATTAAAAGACTTTGTTGAAAAAGTAAGTAAGCTTGATATTGAGCAGACTCAAAAAGATATTTTGCTGACAAGGGCAAATGAGGCATTAGTAAACTCAGTAAAACCCGCATATGAACAAATGATTGAGGTATTGGAAAAACAAAAGGAGCTTTCTCCAGAAGGTGACGGTGTATGGCGACTACCCAATGGTGACAATTGGTATCAAAACAGACTTAATTGGTTCACCACTACTAGCTTAACAGCGCAAGAAGTTCACCAAATCGGTCTTGATAATGTCGCTCGAATTCACAGTGATATGCGCGACATCATGGCACAAGTGAATTTTGAAGGAAGCTTGAACGAATTTTTTGAATTTATGCGCAACGACGACCAGTTTTATTATGAAGATAACCAAGAAGGCCGTGAGCGCTACATGAGAGAGGCTAAACAGTACATTGATGTCATGGCCGAAAAAATCCCAGACTATTTTGGCTTGATTCCACAGGCAGAAATGGTAGTCAAACGCGTTGAGCCCTTTAGAGAACAATCAGCCGGCAAAGCGTTTTATCAACGGCCAGCAACTGACGGTTCTAGGCCTTAGTGTTTATTACGCAAACCTTTTTAAAATGCGCAGTATGCCAACATATCAAATGGAAGCGCTGGCGTATCATGAAGGCATACCAGGCCATCACATGCAATTAGCCATTGCGCAAGAATTAGAGGGTGTCCCTGAATTTCAAAAATATGTTTCATTCACCGCCTATACCGAAGGTTGGGGCTTATATACTGAAGAGCTAGGCAAAGACATGGGCTTTTATCAAGACCCTTACTCTGACTTTGGGCGTTTAGCTATGGAGTTATGGCGAGCATGTCGCTTAGTTGTAGACACAGGCTTACATCAAAAACAATGGAGTCGTGAAAAAGCAATAGAGTATTTAATTGAGAATACACCTAATCCTGAAAACGATGCAGTAAAAGCAATTGAGCGATATATCGCAATGCCAGGACAGGCAACGGCTTATTTAATTGGCAAAATTAAAATCATGGAGTTACGTGCTAAAGCAAAAGCAACCTTAGGTGATGATTTTGATTATCGTGGTTTTCACGATGAAATACTTAAAGATGGACCTGTTCCTTTAACCATTCTTGAGCAAAAAATTGATACTTGGATTGCACAAACCAAAGCCCTCTAAAGTAATAGAAAAAGGCGCTTAACTAGCGCCTTATTTTTTGCGCATATCCTTTGGTTGTGCGCATTTAAATACATTTTGGTGAGGATGCGCACTAGGCCCACCTTCAGTTTTTTCAGCATTTTTACCTGCTTTAGCATAACTTGAATTCCATAGCTCTTTTAGTTCTGGTTTTCGGCCTTCCTTCGCCCATTTATCTTCTGCTTCTTTTTGTTTTTGGTAATTAACTTGCCTATTGGCATCCCATTGCTGCACTTGTTGCATAAATTCAGGATCTTCATGTAAGTCTCTTACTTCAAGCTCCATCTCATTCATTAGTGCTAATGGAAAAGGAATAATCCTACAAATCGGTTCGCCCGCTTTAAATATCACCGGTTTATTAGGCTGTGTTAAACGCCAATTCATAGTGAAAGGAAAAGGCAACCAATCTGTGCGTATAAATGCATCTAAAGGGGTTACATCTGCTTTATCATGATTTGCAGGGCCACACACTAATAAACCATAGTCAGGTGGCGTTCTAAATAGAAAAGGAATATACCAAGTAACGGTACCTGAACCAAAGTGTGGTCTTGCACCAAAAGGGTCTGCAGCACTGGCTTTGATATTGATTTGGTCACCTTGCTCTTTGCCTGTCCAGGTAATTTGCGTATCGACAGGGTTAAGTATTTCCCATCCCATACTATTGGCCGCCGTTAACGGGATGCATCTGTATGCGTATCTTGCTGGTGTATCATCCATCCAATCGCGGGTAACTTTGCAAGGCCGAATACATTGCATTACATCTTTTTTAACACCTGGTACTACATAAGCAATGGTTTTGTTGTTAGGTACTGTTTTAGGGCTAGCTTGAGTCATATTTTTACTTATTGTTGTAAACCTGAGGAAAAGTGCATTCTTCTATTATTGTCCATTACGATGGTTTCAAATTCAGATAAGCTATTGATCAAACCGATACCATTTTCTAATCCCATAACAAAAACCGCCGTTGATAAAGCATCGTTATACACACTTAGCGGTCCTATAATGGATACTGATTGTACCTCGTAAGTCGATTTTCCTGTTTTTGGAGACAAAATATGATGAAAACGTTTGCCACCTTCTTCAAAGTATCTTTCGTAATCACCTGAGGTAGACATTGCGCTTTGAGTAAGAGGAATCACCACCGCTTGCTTTTCGGGGTCTCGTGGATCTCTTATACCAACAATCCATGGCTTACCAAGTCTGTCACCCAATAATCGTGTATCTCCACCGGCCGTCACAAGCGCATTGGTAATGCCCATTTCTTGCAGGATTTCAATGGCGTTGTCAACCGCGTAGCCTTTTGCAATACCACCTAAATCCACTTTTACATCAGGGTGGAGATAACGGACGGTTTTATCGTTAATGTCCAATGCAATATGTTGATAATTGACCGCATCTAATAAAGCAGCAATAGCCTCATCGGAAGGTTTTTGTCTGTCAGGAAAACTATATAAATAACCAACACTTGCATACGTTACATCAAACGCACCTTTTGTTAGCTTTGAAATCTCTATGCTTAGTGCCAATAAATCAAAAAGCTCTTCGCTAACCTTTACCTTTTCTGTAAAAGCCCGTTGATTAAGCTTTGATAACTCACTATTTGGCTTATAAGTGCTCATCGACTCATTAATACGCTCCATTTCAAGCATTACAGCCTCAATCGCTTGCTGGCGGACGGTTTCGTTTTCGTGGTAAACCTCAATCGCAATGTTTGTCCCCATAGTGCTATATTGCTTTTGCGACCAGACTTGCATCCAATCTGGCTCATTATTTAACACACGGCTTTTTTGCTCGTTTGTCTCTTGAGCAACACTAACAGCGCAATTCAATAGACAAAATAGGACTAAAAATAAGGTATATTTCACAAACCCAAGCTCCTTGGAAATAGCATTAAACTAATTGAAGACTTAATAAAATTAAAAATGCCATAGATAACATGATCAAACCAGCCCCTAAATACTTTTGTTGGTAGGAAGTACTATTTCTGTTCAATAGACAATACAGAACACTTAGTGGCAGACAAATGATTAATGCAATTCCCCAGTATGTTTTTTTCTCACCAAAAGCAGATGCAACAGTGATTAAACTGCCTACAAAAAATATCGTAATACCAATACCGACGAGCATTGTAAGTGCAATCACTACGTACATATTAATATCTGTAAACGACATCTATTGATACAACCTTTTGAGAATCTTTACACATCTTGATACACATATAGTACACAAATATCTTGCAAGACTCATGTGAATTCCTTATTTTACTGATCACCAAAAACTTGGTGTAAAATTACGAATGCTTAGGATGATAAGCAAAGGAAAAATTAAGGAAAATAAGATGAAAAAAATACAACATCTAATGGTTGCTACTCTTTTAACATTAGGCTCAACAGCCGCTATGGCTCAAGGTTCAATCGCTGGATCTTATGCTCACTTGTCTGCTGACGATGTGTCATTTGGAGTTGCTAGCGTGCACGCAGCATATGAGTTTAAAAGTGAAGATTATAATTTCAGCATCATGCCTGAATTACGCTTAGGAATGGGTATAAAAGACGATACTATTTTTGGCGTTGACGTCGAGGTTGATGAGTTTCAAGCATTTTCATTGAGAGTTAATTATTACACATCAGAAAACTTTGCCGTTTTTGTCAATCCATCTTACGCAAGACTTGGTATTGACAGTAATTTTGGTGGTGCAAGTGAAACTGAATTTGGCTTTGGAGTAGGCGTAACGTCAAGACTAAGTGAACAAGTATCTTTTGATGCTATGTTTGAGCGCTTTGATGATACAGATGCGCTATCTGTTGCGATTCGTTATCATTTTTAAGAAAGTACGTTAATATGATAGACACAAGCTATCTTGATTAAGGTAGCTTGTTTATGTGTTACCACTGTTTATTTAAAATATAACTGACTCAAAGTGAGGATTGTCTTCAAGCGCATGAATTGAAGCAATAGTATCGAGTCCTATTGAGTATTGTTTAGCCTCATTTACGACTAATAGCACTTCTTCCTTTGCGCCATTTTCACCTCTTATTTGAATATTCTTCGCTACTCCGGACACAGCATCCTGAGCATCTTTGAACTCAATTTTTATCTTTAGTGAATACATACATGCAATTTCAATGTAGTCATACTGATGACAAGTGATCATAGATATCCCCATAGTATTTACTATTTAATAATGACCATCGCACTATTTGGCGCAAGCGTAATTCTTTCTGAAGGTAGCATTTGTCTTTGCTCCGGAGTATGACTTTTCCATATACGCCATTGATTAGTATCAACAACCGAATCAGGCACCAATATAGACTGTTCGAACCTACCAAGATTAAATACAATGTATGCCTCGTCACCTTGTTCGTTAAACCGCCTGTATGACACTATTCTATTTTTATCGTCAATCCCGTTAAATTCAAGCTCACCGTTAGCTAATACTGGATGTTGGCGCCGAAGCGCAATAACGGCTTTGTAGTAGTCAAGTAATGGTGCGTTATATTTTATTTCAGTTGTCGTTTGACGTTGTGCACTTGGATGACTCGTTTGTGCTTCAAAATTAAACTCTGGCCACCAAAGTGCTTGGCGGTTATGAGGGTCATCGCTTCCCCACATACCAAGCTCATCACCGGCCCAAATCTGAGGTGCGCCGATATAAGTAAACTGATGAGCAAGTAACAATTTAGCAGACTCAATTGTATCATTATCCGGTTTATATTCTTTGTAGCGAGCCCGCTGTGACGTTTTTGCGTCTAATTTATATTTTGTTTTATTAAATAATGACGTTAACAGCTATGGGGCTATCATGGCTTGCAGACATATTCATCATTGCGTAATTAACGTTGCTATCAATACTTTGAGTAAATGAATTCAACTGCGCCACAAAGTCACTTGGTTTGAGGGTATCGGGTGCCTGAGCAAAAAAGTGTCTAGCACTTCTGTACCAACGATAATTCATTACAGCATCGAATATATCACCTTGTAGAAAAGGCTCGGGGTCAAACAAATCATCTGGAAATTCTTCCCACCAGATTTCACCTAAAAGATAGGCCTCTGGATTGACTGACTTCACTTGTTGACGAAACTCGCGCCAAAAGCCTAAGGGCATTTCCGCCGCTACATCAAGCCGAAAACCATCTACACCATCACTAGGATCACCATCTTGGTTAGGATCTAACCAACGATTAACCACCGCAAAAATATGCTCTTTCGCAGCTATAGGAATACACATCACCTTCCAATAATGTGACTTTTTTAGAATGATCTGCGTAGTTAGTCTCACGAATCTCTGGTAAATCGAAAACGCCAAACCAACCTCGATAGTCAAATTCATCGTATTCGGTATTTCTATCATCAAAGGCATTTATCCAATACCAACTTGCATAGGGCGACATCTCTTGCTGTTCAAGCACATCTTGCCATGCCCAAAAAGTGTGGCCTGTATGATTAAATGAATAATCTAAAATGACTCTAATATTACGTTTTTTCGCTTCTTTTAAGACTTTGATAAAAAGTTTATCCGCAGAGGTTAATACCCAGGTTGATGGATCTTGAGGGTTTTCTTGCGCGATTAATTGGCGATCTTTGTCCGGTGAAGGTCCAAAATTAACATCAACATGTCGCCAATGACGAGCGTCGTATTTATGCGCTGAAGGAGCATCATTAATAGGATTGAAATAAATAGCCGTTATACCCAGCTCACTCAAATAATCAAGCTTATTAAGCACACCCTGCAAATCTCCACCGTAACGTCTTAACGCAGTTTTCGCATCGAAATTAACGACGGGATTGCCTGTAAAATCAAGTTTTCCATCAACCTGAGCAAAATATTCATCAGGTGCATACCAATCTTGTGTCCAAGGCGTTACTGCCCAATTGTCAGGGATATAACCAGGATAGGTACCTTGAATACTTAATATAGTGGGATCGTTACTCGTGTCACCGTTATAAAAACGCTCTACGAATATCTGATACCAAATCGCGTCTTTTGTCCACTCAGGAGGGCTTGTTGGCAGTTCTTTTACTGATTGCTGGGTTTGTTCTTTTGTTGCAACCCCACAAGATGACAAACCAAAAAAATAAGCAATAGAAGAAAAATGATATGCATATGCTTCAACTTTAAAAATCCTTTTTTTCATAATACGATTACCTTCTTCACCAATCTTTTAGATGCTACTAGTTTTATATCTAGTGAAAAAAGTCTCATATGATAAGCTTCATGTATCTGTTTGTGCACACAAACACACTACAATGGAACTACACATGATACCAAGACCCTTACAAACATTAAGCGTAGTAGCAATATCTTTGACCATACTCGCTTGTAGCCAAGTTGAACCAAATACAACCACGACAGATAGCGCTGCACAAAATGACGAATCAACACAAATTCAAGCCAATCTAGATTATCATTCGTATGCCAATACTGCTCAAGTAATGGTAAACCACTTAGATCTCGATTTAAACGCTGATTTTGATGCAAAACAATTACAAGGTTCTGCGACTTTACATTTTACACGACTCAAAGACGATACAAGCACATTAGTTGTTGATACGCGTGATTTGAATATTATTGCTATTTACCATCAAGACACCCCTATCACATATCATTTATCAGAGCCGGATCCTAACCTTGGCGCAGCTTTAACAATAGACATCGGTGACACAATTAATCAAGTGACAATTGATTATCATACTTCACCAACGGCATCGGGTGTTCAATGGTTAAGGCCTGAACAAACCGCTGGAAAACAACATCCATTTTTGTTTACGCAAGCACAAGCGGTCCATGCACGTAGCTTTATTCCCTTGCAAGACTCGCCAAAAGTGCGAATGACATATAACGCGACTATTCGTACGCCTAAAGATCTACTGGCCGTGATGAGCGCATCAAATGATCCACAAACCCCCAGAGATGGCGTTTACGAATTCACAATGCCACAAGCGATTCCTTCGTACTTAATTGCCTTGGCAATAGGCGATTTATCGTTTCAATCTATTGGCGAACAAACTGGTGTTTATGCTGAGCCGTCGATGTTAGCTGCGGCAGCAGCAGAGTTTGAAGATACTCAAAGCATGCTGGAAGTGACTGAACAAAAATATGGTGAATACCAATGGGATCGATATGATTTGTTAATTTTACCTCCCTCATTCCCATTCGGTGGCATGGAGAACCCTAGACTATCGTTTATCACCCCAACAGTGATTGCCGGCGATAAATCACTTGTTGCCTTAATTGCACATGAATTAGCCCATAGTTGGTCAGGCAATACCATTACCAATGCAACGTGGCGTGACTTGTGGTTAAACGAAGGATTTACGACATATTTAACATATAGAATTATGGAAATCATTTATGGTACCAATCGTTACAACATGGAAGCGGTATTAGGCTATCAAGATCTACAAGCTGACCTTGCATCACTAGATGAATCTGACCAAATACTGGCTATCGACTTACGTGGTCGTAACCCAGACGATGTATTTTCCAATATTCCCTATGAAAAAGGGGCCTTATTTTTAAGAGAAATAGAGTACAAAATTGGCCGCGAAAATTTTGATGCGTTTTTACTGCAGTATTTTAAAGATTTTTCGTTTAAAAGTATTACCACGGATGAGTTTGTTGCCTATCTTGATGAGACTTTGTTAACCCAATATGCCCAAGCGCTAAATAAGCAACGTATCATGTCATGGATTTTTGAACCGGGTATCCCACAAGGCGCTCCTGTTCCCGAGTCGGATGCTTTTGTTAACATTGATAATACACGTCAGGCATGGTTATCGGGTGAATTGATGGCAAAAAGCATTGTCACAGACACTTGGACAGTTCATGAATGGCTATATTTCTTAAATAATATGCCTCAAGTAATGACAATGGACCAACTAGTTGCATTGGATGAAGCTTTTAACTTAACGCAAAGTAAAAACAACGAAATAGCACATAGTTGGTTATTAATGTCGATAAAGAATGAATATGAGCCAGCCTATGACAGGCTATATAATTATTTAGTCACTATCGGCCGTAACAAGCTCGTTAAGCCTTTGTATAGAGAGTTAGCTAAAACACCATCAGGTAAAGCCTTTGCACAAAAGGCATTTGCACAAGCAAAGCCTGCGTACCATCCTTTGACTATTTCAGCAAATGAAGGATATCTAGAATAATTGAGATGACTGACGCGTTAGCTGATGAACAAGACTAAGGGCAGTGGGCTCGACTATAAAAATAAAATAGCTTGTCATGAATGTGATTTACTAATGGATAAAGTAACTGACCTTCAAGACAGGTATGAACTTGTCTGTCCTAGATGTAACAGTAAGTTACATCGTAATCATAAAAACCCTGTTAGCAAAACGATAGCCTTAACACTCACTGCATTGTTGTGTTTGATGCTGGCCAATATGTTCGACTTTTTATCTATTAGTAGTCAAGGACAAGTCCGCACTATTACCATCGTAGAAGCATCGCTTGATTTATATATAGATGGCTTTTATTTGCTAAGCCTTCTTGTGATTAGTTTTATTATTGCCTTACTAAGGCATCTATTTGATGTGTTTATTGTGTTTACTCATTCCTATTAAAATGAACATTAAGCCGCCCGCTCCGATTTTCCTAGGTCGTATACTATCCTCTTTATTGCCTTGGATAATGGCTGAAGTATTTGTAGTAGGCGTACTTGTTGCTCTTATAAAAGTCATCACTTTAGCGGACGTAATATTTGGTATATCGTTTTTTTGCTATGTGGCGTTTGCTTTTTTATTTACGGCGATATCAGGTATTGCGGGCAAACACCAACTTTGGGAATGGATAGAAAATGAAAAAACATAACGCATTTCCTCCAAATACAGCGGCTAGTCAAGGCTTAGTTTCATGCCGCACATGTGCTAAATTATCATCTATTGAGCACAGTAAATGTGACCGCTGTCACGATACCTTATATGTTCGCAACCCCAATAGTATTCAACGAACATTAGCCTTAGTTTTTACCGCTATCTTGTTTTATATTCCTGCAAATATTTATCCAATCATGACCACCACCACATTTGGCGCAAAGGAACCTAGCACTATATTAAGCGGCGTTATTTTGTTCATTGACAGCGGTTCTTATTTTGTTGCTTTTGTAATTTTTTTCGCTAGTCTGGTTATTCCGATGGCAAAAATGTTTATTATTTTATGGCTATGTTATAGCAGCACTAGAGCGTCTCGCATGGGCTTAAAAGAGTTAACCTTAATGTATAGGGTAACGGAGCTAATTGGCAAATGGTCTATGATTGACATATTTGTAGTTGCGATTTTAGTCACTTTAGTACACTTTACTGGTTTAATGACGATCGAACTAGGACTCGCGGCTCGAGCCTTTGCCATAGTCGTTATACTCACAATGATAGCAGCGCATCAATTTGATGTTCGCCTAGTATGGGATAAACAAAAGCAATTATGACTGACGAACACAACTCTGATGAAAATAGCACTGCGGTGCCACTGATAAAAACAAAGGATACTGTATCAATCATTTGGCTTTTACCGCTGATTGCCGTCATTTTAGGCGCTGGCCTTGTCTATCATCAATGGCAAAATCGTGGCACCGAAATAATTGTACACTTTGAAAACGCTCAAGGCCTAGAAGTTAAAAAAACGACTGTCAAATTTCGAAATGTCGATATTGGTATGCTCCAAGAAGTAAACTTTAGCGACGATGGCAACGCAATTGAAGCCAAAATTGCAATAGATAAAGATATGCAGCGGTTCTTGCGTGCTGATAGCCAATTCTGGGTAGTTAGACCGCGCATTGGTTCAGGTGGTGTGAGTGGTTTTGGTACCTTATTATCAGGTGCTTATATTAGTATCGAGCACTGGTACTTCAGAGTATTATGCTAGTCGATTCACTGGATTAGAAACACCACCAATATCGTCACCATCAAGCGCAGGACTTAAGTTACACCTTATATCTACCGGCGGTAAAACTCTTGTAGAAGGAAACCCTGTATTCTATCGTGGCTTTGAAGTTGGTGCAGTGGAATCAGTTGAATTTGATATAGAATCACGACAAGTAACCTATGGTGTTTTTATTAAAGCGCCTTATGACGCTCTAGTAACATCGAACACCTTCTTTTGGAACTCAGGTGGATTTACCGTCACTGCAAATAGCCAAGGCTTAGCATTGGACTTTTCATCCGTTGAAACTGTCCTATCAGGGGGTCGAATTTGATGTGCCTGAAGATCTAGAATTAGGCACTAAAATTACCCAAACACAAGATTTCAAGCTATACCCATCAAAGACAAGTATTGTCGATGAACGAGTTTACGATTATCTGACTTATGTCATATTAGTAGAAAAATCAGTAGGTGGCCTAGACATGGGCGCGCCTGTTGAATATAGGGGAATAAGAATCGGCCGCGTACATCGTCCGTATTTGGGGTTTCTCGAAACCCAGGGGATTAACAGTGATGAACAACGTATACCAATTGTTGTGCATATCGAACCTGAACGAATTACAAAGAATCAATTATTCACTTTGGATGAATTTGACACGCAATTTAAACAATGGATTGAAGGAGGCCTAGCGGCAAGGCTAGAGACCGCTAATTACATCACGGGCAGCTTAAAAATAAGTTTGGATATGAGTGCTGACCCAACCAACATGATAGAATATTTTGGAAATTATCCTGTCATCCCATCATCCCAAAGTGGATTTGATAGTATCTTAAGTAGTACACAAAGTCTGATGTCAAAGATGGATGATCTCCCTTTGGATGAAATCGCAAAAAACACCAACTCTGCAATTGTATCAGCTCAACAAGCAATGGAGGCAATCAATCTACGAATGGAAGATGTTCAAGAAACCTTCACTTCGATTGAGGATACAATGGATGAAGTAGTTCTGACAATGGAAGGCTTACAACAAGATTCACCTGCTTATGAGAGTCTCGAGAAAAATCTAGAAGAATTAAATCAAACCCTACAAATGTTACAACCCTTACTAGAAGAATTAAGGAAACAACCAAACTCCATTATTTTTAATGGTCCGCCGCCAGAAGATGATGAACCCAAAGGAAAACAGCAATGATTGTCACCTTATGTAAAAGACTATTATATATAGTCGCCTTTATCAGTTTAATGGCCTGTACAAGCAGTACTCAACCTGTATTGAACAATTACTACCTGTTATCGCCATCGGTTGAAACATACTCGTTAGGGGCGTCACCAAGCCAAGTAATGCTATCGGCTGTTAATCTACCGGATGTGTTAAAACAATCTAACCTCGTTCAAATGGTAGATGACAATAAGGTAAAATTAGCGAATTATCACTATTGGGCGAACGATTTAGCTACCTCCATAGAAAAAACCCTTCTTTATGAACTTAACACATCGCAAAATCATGTTCGTTTTACTCAAAAGTGCAACGGGTGTGAAGCGTTAATTATTCATATTGACCATTTTTATCCTAATGATAAGTCATCCGTAGTGTTAGCAGGACATATCGAAACTAAACTAGGCAGCACACAGCTTACCTACACCGCTTTTTCATTTAACGAAACACAAGAAAAAGACGGATATGCAGAATCTGTAAAAGTAATGAGAGCTTTATTGTCTAAGCTGGCGATGCAAGTAACGCAGCAATATGCGGGTACTAAGGTTTAAACTGGAGAATAGTCTATGAATATCAATTTTTTTGGGAAATACAGTGCTGTTACTGTTTTATTAATGTGTATATCTTTAGAAATAACGGCAATTGAATTAAAAGACGTAGTTAGTCTATCTGAACCTGTTGCAAGCGACGGATATACTGATACTTATGGTGTTCCTTTAAATAGCAACTTATCTATACTACCAATTGAAAGGCTTTTTGCGAATGTCAGTGAATTTCAAAATGGTGAATATATTATCGAAACGGAAATATCAAAAGTTTGCCAAAAGAAAGGGTGTTTTTTTATTGTGCAGTTCGAAGGAGAGATCCTTAGAGTTGCCTTTAAAGACTATGGCTTTTTTATCCCTACTGATAGCGCAGGTAAACGAATAAAAATGGCCGCCACTGTGATTTCAAAACAACGTGATGAGGGTCAAGCTCAGCATTTTAACGATGATTTACAAATGGAAGGGTCTTTAAAAGCAGGGGATGTATATGAACTTTTAGCCAGTAGTATACAAATACCACGAGCGTAGAATTGTTGTTATTCATACATAAAAAAACCCAGCAAATGCTGGGTTTTTTAATAGTGATAAGGCTTACTTTCTGATTTTTTGAATCAAGCGTATTTGCGCAATGGCTTCAGCTAGTTCAATCGCCGCTTCTGCATAATCGAAATCAGCGCCGCCTTGCGATATGCGCTCTTCGGCATGCTTTTTAGCTTCTAATGCAGCAGCTTCATCAAGTTCTTCAACCCTAACCGCGGTATCAGCAAGTACTGTCACCACATGGGGTTGTACCTCTAAAATACCACCTGCTACGTAAATAAGCTCTTCCTCTCCATGCTGCTTTACGACTCTTACCATTCAAGGTATCAGTGTCGTAATAAGCTGCGCATGACTAGGATGAATACCAAGCTCACCTTCCGCACCGGTTACCTGAATAGTTTCAACACGACCAGAGAATATCTCTGTTTCCGCGCTTACCACATTCAAGTGAGTTGTCATCGCCATGATTGGCCTCCTAAGTAGTCAACACTACTTCGTAATTGGTACTTACTTAGATTTCTCTAATGCTTCGTCTATTGAACCAACCATATAAAATGCTTGCTCTGGAAGACTGTCATAGTCGCCATCAAGAATGCCTTTAAAGCCACTGATAGTGTCTTTTAAAGAAACATACTTACCAGGAGAACCTGTAAATACTTCAGCAACGAAGAATGGTTGTGACAAGAATCGTTGAATCTTACGAGCACGTGAAACCACTTGCTTGTCTTCTTCAGACAATTCATCCATACCTAGTATTGCAATGATGTCTTTTAGCTCTTTATAACGTTGAAGTACTGATTGTACGCCACGTGCTACATCGTAATGTTCTTGACCTATAACTAATGGGTCAAGTTGACGTGAAGTCGAATCAAGCGGGTCAACAGCTGGGTAAATACCAAGCGATGCAATATCACGAGACAATACAACAGTTGCATCTAAGTGAGCAAAAGTAGTTGCAGGCGATGGATCTGTCAAATCATCCGCAGGTACATAAACCGCTTGGATTGAAGTGATTGAACCCGTTTTTGTCGAAGTAATACGTTCTTGCAATACACCCATTTCTTCAGCAAGAGTTGGCTGATAACCAACCGCTGATGGCATACGACCTAGCAATGCAGATACTTCTGTTCCAGCTAGCGTGTAACGATAAATGTTATCAACAAAGAAAAGTACGTCACGGCCTTCGTCACGGAATTTCTCAGCCATTGTCAATCCTGTTAAAGCAACACGTAAACGGTTACCAGGAGGCTCATTCATTTGACCGTAAACTAGTGATACTTTATCTAGTACGTTAGATTCATTCATTTCATGGTAGAAGTCATTACCTTCACGAGTACGCTCACCAACACCAGCAAATACTGAGTAACCACTATGCTCTATAGCGATGTTACGGATAAGTTCCATCATGTTTACTGTTTTACCAACACCAGCACCACCGAACAAACCAACTTTACCACCTTTAGCAAACGGGCAAACTAAGTCGATTACTTTGATGCCTGTTTCTAAAAGTTCGATTGAACTTGATTGGTCTTCATAGCTTGGCGCTTCGCGGTGAATAGACATACGCTCTTCTTCACCAATTGGACCTGCTTCATCAATTGGATTACCTAGTACATCCATGATGCGACCTAGGGTAGCGGTGCCAACAGGTACTTGAATTGCTTTACCTGTATTTTCAACTGCTAGATTACGGCGTAAACCATCAGTAGTACCTAGAGCGATTGAGCGAACAACGCCACCGCCTAGTTGTTGTTGTACTTCCAATGTTAAGCCTGCTAAGTCACCTTCGGTCACTTTTAGTGCGTCATACACTCTTGGCACATCACTTTGCGGAAATTCAATATCCACAACAGCACCAATGATTTGGACGACCTTACCTTGACTCATAATTTGTCCTCTTAAACTTTAATTTTTTCGTTAACCTAAATATAACGTCATGGCGCTTAAACAGCAGCTGCACCTGATACAATTTCACTAATTTCTTGCGTGATTGCAGCTTGACGCGCCTTGTTGTATATCAGTTGTAAATCATCAATTAGATTACCAGCGTTGTCAGTTGCAGCCTTCATTGCAACCATTCTAGCTGCCTGCTCAGATGCAATATTTTCAACCACGCCTTGATATACTTGTGACTCTATATAACGCACCATTAAAGACTCTAGAATCTCTTCTGGATTGGGTTCATAAATATAATCCCAACGATGCTTTAACTCTGCGTCATCAGATTTAGGCAACGGTAATAATTGGTTCACTACCGGTGACTGATTCATCGTATTGACGAAGTGGTTATATACAATAAATACTTTATCTATCTTTCCAGCTTCATATGCATCCAACATAACACGCACAGTGCCAACTACGTCACTAACACTTGGTCTATCACCAAGGCCAGATTCAGCAGCCATCACATCACCACCAAAGCGGTTGAAAAAAGCCACTGCTTTTGAGCCTATGGCTGCAAAATTAATGCCTATTTCCTGTTCTTTTAACGCTTTAGCATGTTGGGTTACTAGCTTAAACTCATTCGTGTTTAAGCCACCACACAAACCACGGTCAGTCGATATCACGATGTAACCAACATTTTTAACTTCACGCTCTTCCAAATAAGGATGACGGAAGTCCAAACTACCATTGGCCATGTGACCTATAACTTTCAGCATGTTTTGTGCATATGGGCGTCCAGAAAGCATGCGTTCTTGAGCGCGCTTCATTTTAGAAGCAGCGACCATTTCCATCGCACTGGTAATTTTTTGAGTATTTTTGATACTCCCAATTTTACCTTTAATCTCTTTTCCGCTAGCCATAAACTCTCTCCACTTAGCTGATACTTTTCAACAACGCCTTTACTTCGTAAAGGCTAATTGATTACCACGTTTGCGTTGATTTGAAGTGTTTAAATGCTTCGTTCAACTGGGCTTCAATATCGTCGTTGTAATTACCAGTTTCGTTGATAGTGTTCATTAGCTCACTGCGATCATTATTCATGTACGAGTGCAATGCAGCTTCAAAATCCAGCACTTTAGCTAATTCTATATCTTCTAAATAGCCCTTTTCTGCCGCAAACAATGAGACAGCTGTCTCTGCAACAGATAATGGAGCATACTGGTTTTGTTTCATTAGCTCAGTAACACGCTCACCATGTTCAAGTTGCTTACGAGTCGCATCATCTAAGTCAGATGCAAACTGTGAGAAAGCAGCTAGTTCACGATACTGTGCTAAGGCTAAACGAATACCACCGCCTAACTTTTTAACGATTTTGGTTTGTGCAGCACCACCAACACGAGAAACAGAAATACCAGCATTAACCGCTGGGCGGATACCTGCGTTAAATAAATCAGTTTCTAAGAATATCTGACCATCAGTGATTGAAATCACGTTTGTAGGAACAAACGCAGAAACGTCACCTGCTTGAGTCTCGATAATAGGCAGCGCAGTAAGTGAACCAGTTTTACCTGTCACTTCGCCGTTAGTGAATTTTTCTACGTATACTTCGTTTACACGTGCAGCACGTTCTAGTAAGCGTGAGTGTAAATAAAATACGTCACCTGGATAAGCTTCACGACCTGGTGGACGCTTAAGAAGTAACGATACTTGACGATAAGCAACAGCTTGCTTAGACAAATCATCATATACGATAAGTGCGTCTTCGCCGCGGTCTCTAAAATATTCACCCATTGTGCAGCCAGAATATGGTGCTAGGTACTGCAAAGCAGCTGATTCAGAAGCAGAAGCAGCAACAATGATCGTATGATCCATTGCTCCATGTTCTTCTAACTTTCTTACTACGTTTGCAATAGTCGACGCTTTTTGACCGATAGCAACGTAAACACATTTTACGCCAGTATCTTTTTGGTTAATGATTGCATCAACCGCTAAAGCTGTCTTACCTGTTTGACGGTCACCAATGACTAATTCACGCTGACCACGGCCAATCGGAATCATTGAGTCGACTGATTTATAACCCGTTTGAACAGGTTGGTCGACAGATTGACGTTCAATTACACCTGGTGCAATCTTTTCAACTGGCTCAAAGCCACTTGCGTCGATTGAACCTTTACCATCAATTGGCTCACCAAGCGTGTTAACAACACGACCTAGTAGCTCTGGTCCTACTGGAACTTCCAATATACGACCTGTAGATTGTACTTTAGTACCTTCTTGCAAGTCGGCATAAGGCCCCATTACAACAGCACCAACAGAGTCTCTTTCTAAGTTAAGTGCGATTGCGTAGCGACTGCTAAGGCAATTCAACCATCTCACCTTGCATGACATCTGCTAAACCATGTATACGAATAATACCGTCAGTTACACCAACAATAGTACCTTCATTTCGAGCTTCACTAACTACATCAAACTTCTCAATTCTTTTCTTGATCAGTTCTGCAATTTCTGTGGAATTAAGTTGCATGCTCTTTATCCCCGTTATGCTTGCAACGCGTCTGAAAGACGGTTCAATTTTGAATTTACGGAACCATCTATCACTGTATCGCCGGCCTTTATAATGACACCAGCGACCAATGCAGGATCCACGTTACAATTAAGCTTCACTTTACGTGCTAATCGTTTCTCTAGCGCAGCACTCATTGTATTCAGTTGTTCTTCAGTTAAAGTAACTGCAGAGGTAACATCGACATCAACTTCTTTGTCGTGCTCTGCTTTTAACTGATTAAACAATACTGAAACCTGAGGTAAGGTCGCTAGACGATTATTTTCAGCCAAAATTTTAATAAAATTTTGACCCTGAATATCTAATTGATCTTCACAAATAGTGATGAACATATCCGCAGCAGCTTCTGCAGCAATAGACCCACTTAAGAGGTCTTGTATCTGCTCGTTTTCTGCTACTTCGGCGGCAAATACCAACATTTGCTGCCAGCCGTCAATATTTGAGTGTTGCAGCGCAAAATCAAATGCAGCCTGTGCGTAAGGTCGAGCAACGGTTGTCAATGATGACATAGCTCAGTTTCCTTACAGTTCAGCGACAAGTTTTTCAACAATGTCGTCTTGGGCTTTAGCATCGATTTCTCGAGCAAGAATTTGTTGCGCACCTGACACTGCTAATGCAGCGACTTGTTTGCGTAATTCTTCTTTAACTCGATTGCGTTCTGCTTCAATTTCTGCGTAACCTTGAGCAATGATTTTTTCGCGTTCGGCATGGCCTTTTTGCGTTTCTTCATCGACAAGTTGCGTTGCACGCTTTTTCGCTGACTCAATGATTGAGCTAGCTTCTTGCTTAGCTTCGCGTAATTGATCGCTAGCACTTGCTTGAGCAAGCTCAAGATCTTTTGCTGCACGTTCGGATGCTGCTAAGCCATCTGCAATCGTTTTTTGCCTTTCTTCAATCGCAGCAATCAACGGTGGCCATACATATTTCATGCAGAACACCACAAAGACTGTGAAAGAGATAAGTTGACCTATTAGAGTGGCGTTAAAATTCACGTCGGCTCCTCCTATGTTATTCTAAGCGAATATACGTTTGATGCGTTTTTATACAGCTAAAGTAGACACGTCAAAAGCGAACAACATGTATAAAGCAACACCAACACCGATCATAGCGATTGCATCGATAAGACCAGCTAGGATAAACATTTTGGTTTGAAGCTGAGGTGCTAATTCTGGTTGACGAGCAGCAGCTTCTAGGAACTTACCACCCATTAGACCGAAACCGATAGCGGTTCCCATTGCGCCCATTCCTATAATAATAGCAACTGCAATTAATAATAACATGTGTATCTCCGATTTAAGTTAAATGTAAAGGTTAAAAATAAAAACTAATGGTCTTCGCAAGCTAAGCTCAAATATACAATGGTGAGCATCATAAATATGAACGCTTGCAAAGGTAAAACTAATAAATGAAACACAGCCCAAGAGAAATGCAAAGGCAGTTGCAGATAACCAATGGTTGCAATCAAAATGAATATTAATTCACTTGCATATAAGTTACCGAACAAACGAAGTGAAAGAGATAAAGGTTTGGCTAACAAACTAACAGTCTCAATCACAAAGTTAAAAGGAATAAATACAGGGTGATTAAGTGGCTGCATAGTAAGTTCTTTAGCAAAGCCCTTAAAGCCTTTAATTTTTAAAGAGTAGAAAATAACTAGTACGAATACACCTATTGATAGGGCAAACGTGGTATTAATGTCAGTCGTAGGCACTACCTTCATATAGACATCTTTAGGATTCATATCAAAGGCATGTTGACCAACTAAACCGGCAATCCATGGTAGTAAATCAACTGGCACTAAATCCATTAGGTTCATTAACAAAACCCACACGAATATTGTCAGTGCAAGCGGAGCAATTAAGCTGCTTTTGCCATGAAATGAACTTCTTACATTGCTATCAACAAAATCGACAACCATTTCAACAACTGCTTGTGTTTTACCAAGGTACGCCTGTGGTAACACTTTTCGCTACACGCCAAAACAAGAAAAGAAATGCACAACCCAAAAGAGCTGACCAAGCGATGGTATCAACATGCACTACCCAAAAGCCTGCGTCGGAACATGCGTAATTAAATGCAACTTCACCATCAACTGAACACATGCGAGCATTTGTTAAGTGATGGTTAATGTATTCTTGCGTATTTTCGTAAGATGCCATTATTAAACCCAAATATCATAAATTATAAACTGTTAGTAAATTTCCACATGGCCAACGCTTGCGTCAGCATCATTGCTACATAGGCACCCAGAAGAGGAAGAGGGTGAGCGCCAAGTTGAGAAAACGCTGCAGCAAAAATTACACATGTAAGGCCAAGTCTTAACTTGATACCTTTATTAAAACTTTGCGCCACTAAGTTTAATTTAGTCGCACCTGCATACCGAAATACGTAATATGCAAAAATACTATGAGGGACAACGAATCCCATACATCCGAGAAATACGTCTATGGCGTACTTATCGTTCAAAAAAAACATACAAATAACTAAAAAAAACTCACTACTAACTGAGCCGTTAAGCCTTTTAGCGCTAATTGACGACCTTGAGACGTTAATCGTGAATGCATAGATTAAAAACCTTGAAAAACGTAGTCGGTTCAAAAGCGCTCGAAGTATACTGTTTATAGTGAAAAATTCAACTAATAAGGGGAATAAAGACCATAAATAATCAGTTTTTATTGGTCGATAAATATATTAAGGATAATCAGGTTTTTCCGATTATATATAGCTATTCAGCAGGTTTGACTATTTATTCAGTTCACAAATCATACTAGACCAATGTCTGAATATTAATTGACTAAATAAATACGATGTAAGTCATAGAAATAAGAAATAGTATCTAGCTGGATTTAATGTGGAATTTTTCCCAAAATACCATCTAGTTGCTCAAGGTCGTTAAAATTAATCACTAATTTACCTTTACCTTTACTGTTGTGGTCAATAAGAACCTGAGCACCCAAGGATTCCGATAATGATGTTTGTAGACGCGCAACATCAGGATCGATTTGAGTCTTTTTTGTTTCCATTTTAGAAACAGGTGAAACTGATTTTTTAACCAAGGCTTCTGTTTGTCTAACCGTTAGGCCTTGTTCTGCTACTTGTTTAGCTAGATCTGATTGTTCGCTTCCTGAAACGCTCAACAAAGCCCTAGCGTGTCCCATCTCAATGTCGCCGTGTTCAAGCAATGTTTTTACAGAATCTTCTAAGCCGTTTAGTCTTAATAGATTAGATACCGCAGCTCTTGATTTACCGACTGCTTCAGCCACTTGTTGATGAGTTAAATCAAACTCAACAAGCAAACGTTCTAAGGCTTGAGCTTCTTCCATAGCGTTAAGATCTTCGCGCTGAATGTTTTCAATTAACGCAATCGCGACTGCTTCATTATCATTTATATCTTTGATTAAACAAGGTACTTCAGATAACTTGGCCAATTGAGCGGCTCGCCATCGACGCTCGCCCGCGACAATTTCATACTGAGCACCTTTAACTGAATCTTTGATTGCACGAATAACAATCGGCTGAATAATACCTTGTGCTTTTATCGAAGAAGCTAATTCTTCCAATGCTTCATCCGCCATGTCTTTTCTAGGTTGGTATTTACCTGCTTGCAAAAATTCTACAGGTATAAACTGCAAATCACTTTGAGCATCAGAAGAAGTGAGTTCATCTTGTTTTGATAGAGATTGTTTATCCGAAGCCACTTTGTTGTTGGCAAGTAAAGCGTCTAATCCACGACCTAAGCCTTTATTTTTTGGTGCCATCTCTAAGAATACCTTTTAATTTTGTGTCGATAACGCTTTTTTATGACGTCGAAGAATTTCGCCTGCTAGCGCTAAATACGCTTTTGCTCCATTTGACGATTTGTCATAATACATAGCAGGTTCGCCAAAGCTTGGTGCTTCAGCAAGTCGAACATTTCGAGGAATGACTGTTCTATAGACTTGGTCGCCAAAATACCGTTTTAATTGTTCAGAAACATCATTTGCCAATCGATTACGAGGGTCGTACATCGTTCTTAAGACCCCTTCAATTTTTAATTGCGGATTGACTACCGAGGCTAGCTTTTCAATCGTATCCATTAAAGCAGTAACACCTTCTAGTGCATAGTATTCACATTGCATTGGAACAAGCACTGAATCAGACGCAGCTAAAGCATTCACTGTCAATTGATTTAAAGAGGGTGGACAGTCGATAAATATATAATCGTAGTTATCTTTTACACTTTCTAAAGCCTTGCGCAAACGTACTTCTCTAGCAAATAACTCCATCAGCTTGATTTCCGCTGCAGTAACGTCTGAGTTTCCAGCAATCAAATGATATTTGCCGCTTGTTTGCGTAATAATGACTTCAGAAGCCGGTTTATCTTCAATAAGTAACTCATAGCAAGTATCAGGTGTACTATATTTGTCAACGCCACTACCCATAGTAGCGTTACCTTGCGGGTCTAAATCTATTAGTAAGACTTTACGTTTAGTAGCTGCCATTGACGCGGCAACATTAACCGCTGTCGTTGTTTTGCCAACGCCGCCTTTTTGATTTGCTATAGAAATGACTCTCGCCAAGTTACACCTACTGTTGTTTTTTGATTTTAACTAAATGTCGCTGACCATCTAAAGAAGGAATATTCAACTCAACGCATTCAATAACTTCAAATGAATTTGATACTGATGATAATTCATTCGTTTGAATTTGTCCCTTTAAGGCTAAAAACTCACCTTCAAAGTCAACTAATTGATGACACCAAGTAAGCATATCATTTAACGAAGCAAATGCTCTACTTAAAACACCATCAAATGTTTGCGAAGGGTCAATATCTTCGACTCGACCATGAATAGGATGAACATTATTTAGACCTAATTCGTGTACTGCTTGCTTGATAAAACGAATCCGTTTACCTAAAGAATCAATCAAGGTAAATGATTTATCTGGGCACATAATGGCAAGCGGTATACCCGGCAAACCGGGGCCGGTGCCTACATCAGCATACCTTGATTGTGTCAAAAATGGCGTCACTACAATAGAATCAAAGATATGTTTTATCAACATTTCTTGAGGAATACGAACGGAAGTTAAATTAAATGCTTTATTCCATTTATGTAGTAACATCACATATGAAATAAGCTGTCGTTGTTGTACTTCACTGATTTCAAACGAAAATTCATTTTTATACCGATCAAATAAATTCATCAAGGATTGATTCGTTGAGTCCATTTTCGAAATATCCTCTATGCTAATATTGAGTTACTAAGCACTTTTTTTATCTTGCTTAAATAACATATTATGCTTCTTTAGATACACTAACAGTAGCGATATCGCAGCAGGCGTAATTCCAGATATTCTTGAAGCTTTACCAAGCGTTTCAGGCCTTGCGTCACTCAATTTAGATACCACTTCATTTGATAAACCCGATATCTTGGAATAATCAAAATCAGCAGGAATTAACGCATTTTCATTGCGCTGTGATTTTGCTATTTCATCTTGTTGCCTAGCAATATAGCCTGCATATTTTATCTGTATTTCAACTTGCTCAGCCGCTTTCTTATCTTCTAAGCCTGGTCCAAACTCATTCACAGCCATTAATTTATCGTAGGTCATTTCTGGCCGTCTAATTAATTCTTCTAAAGAATGTTCTTTGGTTAATGGTGTCTTTAATACATCATTAATTTGATTGACCGCCGTATGTCCTGGATGTACCCATTGCTGTGCTAGTCTTTGTTTTTCAAGCGCTATGCTATCTTGTTTAGTACAAAAAGCTGCCCATCTTTCGTCGCATACTAAACCAAGTTCTCGACCTTTTTCAGTTAATCGAGCATCTGCGTTATCTTCTCGCAACAATAGACGATATTCAGCACGACTAGTAAACATTCTATAGGGCTCTTTAGTACCCATTGTCGCTAGATCATCAATTAATACGCCAATATAAGCCTGGTCTCTGCCTAAAATGAAAGGGTCTTTTTGTTGTACTTGTAATGCAGCATTTGCTCCTGCAATTAAACCTTGAGCGCCTGCCTCTTCATATCCTGTTGTACCATTTATTTGGCCAGCAAAGAACAAACCAGAAATATGTTTGGTCTCGAGTGTTTGTTTTAAATCACGTGGGTCGAAAAAATCATATTCAATTGCATACCCTGGGCGAATAATATGTGCATTTTCAAAACCCTTGATGGATCGTACTAGTTGCATCTGTATATCAAAAGGTAAACTAGTTGAAATTCCATTAGGATATACTTCTATGCTATTTAAGCCTTCAGGCTCGACAAATATTTGATGAGAACTTTTATCAGCAAATCTGACAATTTTGTCTTCTATAGATGGACAATACCTTGGTCCAACGCCTTCGATTACCCCCGTAAACATTGGTGAACGTTCAAGGCCAGATTGAATAATCTCATGTGTCTTTTCATTAGTGTGAGTTATGTAGCAAGGGATTTGCTTGGGATGATCTTTGACACTTCCCATAAATGAAAAGACAGGCAAAGGAGTATCTCCTGCTTGTTCTTGCATTACACTGTAGTCAAGTGTGCGTGTATCTAGGCGGGCAGGTGTACCTGTTTTAAGTCTATCTACTCTAAATGGTAATGCACGAAGTCTTTGTGCAAGGGCAATTGAGGGAGGATCACCAGCCCGTCCCCCTTTAAAGTTTTCAAGACCAATATGAATGGTACCACCTAAAAACGTGCCAACAGTTAGCACAACTGTAGAGGCCTTAAATTTCAAGCCCATTTGAGTGACAACACCCACAACTTGGTTGTTTTCTACTATTAGATCGTCGCATGATTGTTGAAACAGCGTTAAATTTTCTTGTGTTTCAAGCATTTCGCGCACCGCAATACGATAAAGTGTTCTATCTGCCTGTGCTCGAGTAGCCCTTACCGCAGGACCTTTGGAAGAATTGAGGGTTCTAAATTGAATACCTGCTTTATCGATAGCTTTAGCCATGACGCCACCTAGTGCATCAATTTCTTTAACTAAATGGCCTTTACCTATACCACCGATAGCCGGGTTACAAGACATTTGCCCTAATGTCTCGATACTATGTGTGAGTAAAAGGGTATTAGCGCCCATCCTAGCAGCTGCCATCGCAGCTTCAGTGCCAGCATGACCACCACCAATTACAATTACATCAAATGTTTGTTGGTAAAACATTTAATTGCCTCAATCAAAAAGTTAAATTAAATACTTGCTAAACCTACCCAAAATAAAGGGTCGCATAGTGTATATGAAAGGCTAGATGTTTTAAATAGCTTAGTATTTAAACAATACTACTTTTCTTTACCCTTAACTGAAATCTTATTTCGAAGAATAAAAGCTAAGTTAATATATATATTCTTTTTATTTAAGATCTTTATTATTACTATTATTAAGGGCACTAATTTCTGTTGATAAGCCATAATAATTGATATATTTCAGTTATTTACATCAATGATAAGTTATGTAAAACAGTGGTGTAAATTACCATTTTGTTGAGGATAACTAGGCTACTTATCCACACAAAGACATCATGTAATTTTTATACTCATTTTATTCTGTGTTTAACCACAATGTATTGCATAAGTTATACACATTAGCTGATTTTATATTTGCTTTATTTGAATAAACTGTGGATAAGTCGGTATTAAACAGTCAATATTAGAATATTTGAATTAATGTAACGCTAATGACAATTAGAAAAACTTCTGGTTTCGAATTGATTCTCACGGAAAAAATTTAAAACAATAGTGTCATTTATTTTTGTAGTTAATTTGATTTGGTTGATACCCTGTTGCTGTTGACTGATGAGAGTCAGAAGCTTGCACAGGGACTATTTGCTGAACTAAAGCATTTCTTCGACTGGGTCCTTTAAAGTTGACTTGGTAAGTCTCATATTCTTTGATTGACTCAAAGCAATAACGTCCAATGGCATTTTCTAATTCATTGATATTGTGATTGGTAATTAATATACAGTTTTTATTGGCAGCTTTGCGTTGGCGCAATACATTACCCAGCCAACTTTGTGCATTTTTCTTTAGTACAGTTTCGTTCACGCAAACCTCATCAAGAATGAGCAAATCTACGTCTAACAACTGGTTGTTAATTTCACGATATTTTTGTGAAGCATTGTCTTGAGCTTGATAATCATAAGAGAACAGTCGCATATCAAGCAGAGTTTGTAGTTGGCGATATAACACACTGGTTTCAAATTTATTGATAAGTTCATGTGCAATAGCACCAGCAATGTGTGATTTACCGCGGCCATAATCACCATAAAATAGTGTCATATGTGCACGGCTTTTGCGCCAGTTCTCGTCTTGATGTGCAGCAATAAACGAACGTGCAAAACTGACGGCTTCTTTAACATCATCTGCATCTTCTACAAGCGAATCAAAGGTCCATTTTGGATTTAGCTCTGACCGACCTTGTAACATTTCAATACGTTTTTGTTTCGTTTGCTGTTGAATTTTTCGTAAATCTTCGTTGGCTTGTTTTTCATACTGCTTTCGATTTTCTTTATAATTAAATTCAGGTATATCAGCACTTATGTTTGCACTAGTTGTTAAACCAAGGGTGCCTTTTAAAGCATTAAGACGATCTTGTAGTGATTTCATAATTGTATAGATTTACCTAAACTGTAATTCAATGCTAATGGTCTTGACTGTATTGAGCAATTAGTTTTTTTACATTATCGTCGAAAACAACGCCCGCACTAGGCTCTACATATTGATGGCCAGTTTTTGACTTTTGTTGAGATAAGGGAAATTTTAATCGCCTTTGCTTTAAATAAACAGCAAGTTTTTGAGTCCACTGATACTCGGTATGATGACTATCAACACGTCCAATCCAATAAGCAATAAACTCGCCCAATTCATCAGCAGAGTAGGTATTTTCTAATAAACCTATCAGTGACGATAAGTCATTAAAAACGGTTTCTATTGGGCGCCATTCAATCGTCATCGCCTTGTGTTGTGCATGCAAATGAGGACTATCTAGTGTTTTTGGTAATGTCGATAAGGGTAAGGCTAGCGTTTGTTTATGTAGGCTCTTGCTCAAATCAAGTGATTGAGGATTACTAACAAGTCCAACATTGATTAGTTCATCGATTAGGCTGTTTATGTCCCTTCCTTTTGAAATAATATTTTGTGTACTATTGAGAATATGACAAATTGCTTGATTATCAATTAAGACCATTTGAGTCGAGTTGTCAGCACAAGGGCGCAAATATAAGCAATATAAAGCGCGGGCATGGTTACTTAATTTTGCCTTTAGGGCTTCTAGCTCTAATTCATTCAAGAGTGTGCCTATTGGATTATTTTATCTAGATTATCAGTTAACCATGTTACAGCAAGATCTTCTGGAATAGGGTGATGTAGCACGTCTATTTGATAGACAGGCAACTTCATATTAGCGTTTGCTGCTTGCATTGCTTCAAACATGATTCTACCACCTTCACAAAAGGTATCATAACTTGAATCTCCTAGCGCGATAACCAGCCCATCACTTCCATTTAAGTCAGTGTTATTAAGTTGCTTGGCAAAACTTTGGATATTATCAGGTAGTTCACCGGCACCATGAGTAGAGGTAACAACGATAATGAATCCAGGCAGCTTTATTTCATGAATATTAGGGGAGAAATGACATACAGCATCATGTTTTTTTCCTCTAATGCAGCTTGTATTGCTTCAGCGACGTACTCGCTAGCACCTAACACCGAACCTATAACAATATCGAACTTCATAATAAATCATTTACCAATACAAAAAGAGGAGAATATTTTACCTAAAAGATCATCAGAGCTAAATTCGCCTGTTATCTCATTTAGGTGCTCTTGGGCAATCCGAAGTTCTTCTGCTAATAATTCCCCAGCCATAGCAGATTCGAGTTGCTCTTTTCCTGTCATAATATGTTCATTTGCATGTGACAAAGCACTAATGTGACGTTGGCGTGCAATTACTTGATTTTCACCTACTTGATCAAAGCCCATTGCATCTTTTAAGTGTTGACTAAGATATTGAATACCTATCTTATTTTTTGCAGATAAGCGTATTACAGGATATTTTTCATCTTTGTTTATGCTAGGTTTTTCGCCACTAATATCACACTTGTTTCTGATAAGCGTAATTTTGCTTTGCTTGGGTAGCTTTTGATAGAACTCAGGCCAAATCTCTTCTGGCTGGGTAGCATGTTCTTGAGACGCATCGACGATAAATAAAATTTGATCTGCTTGATGAATTTCTTGCCAAGCTCGATCAATACCAATTTGCTCAACAACATCAGCATTTTCTCGCAATCCCGCAGTATCAATAATATGAAGTGGCATACCGTCAATGTGGATATGTTCTTTTAATACATCTCGAGTTGTACCAGCAATATCAGTGACAATCGCGCTGTCTTTGCCTGATAAGGTATTTAGTAAACTTGATTTGCCTGCATTGGGTCGACCCACTATTACTACTTGCATACCATCTCGAAGCAATGAGCCTTGTTTCGCTTGATGTAATATGTCCTTAAGTAATTCAACGATGGTTTGTAATTGTGCATGAACGATACCATCTCCCAGAAAATCTATTTCCTCTTCTGGAAAATCAATAGCAGCTTCTACATACATCCGTAAATGAATAACTTTTGTGACTAGTTCGTTTATTTGAGATGAAAATTCACCTTGAAGCGATTTGAGTGCGCCTTTCGCAGCTTGTATTGATGAGGCATTTATTAAATCAGCAATTGCTTCAGCTTGAGTTAAGTCCATTTTGTCATTTAAAAAAGCTTGTTCGCTAAATTCACCTGGTTTAGCAAGCCTAGCTAAGCCCGTATCAAGGCAAGCTTGTACTAAAAGCTCCATAACAACTTGACCACCATGGCCTTGTAGCTCGAGTACATCTTCACCAGTAAAAGAATTTGGGTTGTTAAAAAATAATGCAATCCCTTGGTCAATTATATGGCCTTGTTGGTCATAAAAAGCCTGATAGACGGCTTGTCTAGGTTTGGGAATGGCATGCAAAATAGATTCTGCAATATCCTTGGCATGTGAACCGGAAACGCGGACAATACCAACGCTTCCTCTTCCAGGGGCAGTGGCAAGTGCAACAATTGTGTCTTGAGCTTGCACCATATGATTTAATTAGTCTCTGAAGTTTTCGAATTGAAGTGGCTGTCCAAAATCTTCAGATTTTAGAAATGCGATGACTTGTTGCAAGTCGTCACGCTTTTTACCGTTCACTCTAAGCTTATCGCCTTGGATAGATGCTTGGACTTTATATTTTTTGTCTTTAATCATTTTGACCATTTTCTTTGCTAAGGTTTGATCAATACCTTGTTTAAAGCCAATGACTTGCTTATACGTTTTACCCGAATGCTCAATGGATTGTGCATCAAGTGCAGAGGCATCAACGCCACCTTTGGCACAAACATCTCTAAATATTCCTTGCATCTGTTGTACTTGATGTTCACTTGTAGCAGACATTTGTACGCCATCAGTAATAGACTCAAAGTTTGCGTCCACACCTTTGAAGTCAAAACGGGTAGCAAGTTGACGATTGGCATTATCTACTGCGTTTTTTGTTTTAACATTATCAAGTTCTGAAACAACATCGAATGATGGCATAGTAGTATCCTTTTAAACTGGGTTGTTATTATACGAGTGAATATCTTTGTTTGCTCACATTTGTATGTATGCTTAATAAAAAGCCCGCATAGTATAAATACTACGCGGGCTGCTTTCTAACTAAATGATTATTTCGATTTTAAACCGCGTTTTTCCATAGAAGCATATATAATCTTTGCTTGCGCAAGAGTTACTAAGTTACTGATTAACCAATAAAGTACCAGTCCTGCTGGGAACCATAAGAAAAATATACTCATCATGACCGGCATCCATTGCATCAGCTTTTGTTGAAGTGGATCTTGGATTGTCATTGGTTGTAAGCGTTGTAAAAAGAACATGCTTAGGCCAGTTAATACTGGAAGAACATACCAGGGATCCCTTACCGACAAATCAGTGATCCAAAGTGCAAATTCAGCGTGGCGTAATTCAACACTTTCTAATAGTACCCAATAAAGTGCTAAGAATATTGGCATTTGCAGCAATAGTGGAAAGCAGCCTCCCATAGGATTAACTTTCTCTTTTTTATACAACTCCATCATGGCTTGACCCATTTTTTGTCGATCGTCACCAAATCGGTCTTTTAACTGAGTCATTTTGGGTTGTAAATTACGCATTTTTGCCATTGATTCGTATTGTTTCTTCGTTAGCCAATACATGGCGCCTTTTACTATTAAGGTAATTAGAATAATTGCGACACCCCAATTATTTACAAAACTATGTAATATCTGTAGTAAGGCAAACAAAGGCTGGGATATCCACCACAGAATGCCGTAGTCAACGGTTAGATCTAAACCTTTAGCAATGGTCTTAAGTGTGTCTTGGTCTTTTGGGCCAACGTATAATTGGCTAGAGAGAATAGCTTGACCACCAGCAGGTATTGTCACGGGATTTCCGGTATAACCAATTACTGCATATTTATCTTGAATAATACGCGCTGTAAGATTGATGTTCTCTTCTTGGGGAGGCACCCATGCAGATACAAAATAATGTTCAATCATGGCTGCCCAGACATTTGTAGTAGTGACATTGATTGCATCACCTGTAATATCTGAAAATGACATTTTTTCAAAACTATCATCTTTAGTTCCGTACGCCGTTCCACGGAAAGTCGGCATAAACATACTGCCGCCACCAACATCATTTAAGGTTTGTTTTAATTGTGCAAATTGTTGGACTTGGGCGATGTCGGTTTTGTTGTTATCAATAATATGGTCTAGCTGGATGATGTGGCTGTCACGAGTAAAGGTAAAACGTTTTGTTACGCTTACGCCATCACTTGATTGCCAAGTCAAAGGGACAATTAAGGTATCTCCCGTCATCTCATAGTTGGTAGCGCTTGATTGATACTGTGCCCTTCCAGACGCTTTGTCAGTACCGTCTTGGCCTATTAACCCGCTTTGCGCAATATGAAGAACAAGATCGTCGGGTTTTAGCAAGGGATATGAGTCATCGGAACCTTGAGTGACTGGAAATTTGACAAGGTCTGCTTTTATCACATCACCACCCACAAGATCTATTTGTATATCTAATGTATCCGTTTTAACAGTGATTACTTGCGAATTAGGTAGGCTTACTTGAGCTGCTTGAGGGATAACTCCTTCAAGTGCTTGTGGTAAATCAGCTGACGGTAATTGAGTTTCGGTAGAAACCGTTGGACTTGTTGCAGACGGAATTCCACTATTGGTAGGAACAGCGGTTTGCTGTGTTTGTTCCACTGGTGCTACTGCTTTAGGGCCGTATGCTTCTTGGTATTCGGTCCATAGTAAAAAGCTGACAAGTAGTAAGCCGATGATAATAATACTTCTTTGGGATTCCATATAAAGTCTCAGTTAGTTATCTATTTATTCTTAGCGCTAGGCACGTTATCAATGCCACCTGGATGCATTGGATGGCATTTCGTAATTCTTTTTAAAGACAGGATACTTCCCTTTAACGGACCATGTTGTTTTAGTGCCTGATGAGCGTAACATGAACATGTCGGATGAAATCGACAATTTTGACCTAAGAAGGGAGAAATACACACCTGATATACTTTTATAAGCATCAATAAAGGAAACGCAATAGCTTTTTCTATCAATTGTGTTAGTTGCATCTCTTAATTATCCGAAGCCAAAGTTTGTTAAGCAGTTCATTCATTTGTTTATTCGATAAATCATTTATACCATGTTTTGCAATAACGATAATATCAACATTTGGTAGTTTATGCGCCGTTAGGCGAAAATTTTCACGAATACAGCGTTTTAGTCTATTTCTGTTGACGGCAAGTTTTACTTTTTTCTTGGGAATAGTAACGCCTAGTCTTGGTTGCTGTGCTTGGTTTGGTCGGGCTAATATTGTGATCTGTGATGATGTAGCAGGGATGGCTTGTTCAAAAACATAAGAAAAATGGCGAGGAGTCAGCAGGCGTGACTCCCTCGGGTAACTAAAATCTTTAGCATCCATGGCAACTGATTACCATATTAAGCTGAAAGACGTTTTCTACCTTTTGCTCTGCGATTAGCAAGTACCTTGCGGCCGTTTTTGGTGGCCATGCGCGCACGGAAACCGTGAGAGCGTTTACGCTTTAGATTACTTGGTTGAAAAGTTCTTTTCATGACCTAATTCTCGTTTGGTTGTGGTGTCAGTTTTTCGCTTTGATGCAAATATGTGCAGTTAGCAACTGGACCTGTTTTATCGGACGCGGAATAATAGAGATCAATACTAGTAATGTCAAGCCTTTGATCCCCCATTTGGCGCTGTTTTTAAGCTTTTTTTATTTGTGCATTAAGATGGCGTTTAATTATTTGATAGTAGTGTAATTATTTTTGCAGAGATAGTTATCCACAAAAATAATTTTTAGTATTAAATATTATGTGATTTTCTTTGCTTTAAGGTAGCAATACGCGTATAAATTTTTGTGCAGCCTTCTTTTTTCAATAAATATAGTGATAAATAACAATTATTTAGTGCTTGCTTGTGTATATCTTGTCGGTTTTTAGCTAATTGCTGCGTAGCTGCTGTGGATAAAAAGCTAATATTTAGTTATTATTAGGAAGTTGATGAGTTAATACAGCATACGCTAAGGGTTACTTTGAATGTAGATTGGAAAGATTGTCTTGAACTGTTGCAACATGAGCTTGAGGCTGAGTTATTCAATATGTGGTTGAAACCGCTAAAATCTCATTTTGATGGACAAACTCTACACTTATATGCGTCTAATAACTTTATTGTTAATTGGGTACGAGACGAATATTTTCTTCTTATCAATGAGACGCTAAAACAATTGTATGCCGATGATGCGCCACTTTTATCGCTTTCAAGCGGAGTTCCACCAAGCACACCTACTTCTGAAATTCCTAGCGCTTTATCTACGGCAAATGCGAAACCAAAAACCTTTGAGAACTCACCGAAATTAACCATTGAGACTCCACTTGCTAATAATAAAAAGGTGCTTAGTCAAAGTTTATCATCTGAGCCCTCTGTAGTAGTTGTACCCAAACTAGATAATCACAATAGCAATGTTAATCCTAAGTACACCTTTGATACCTTCGTGGAAGGTAAGTCCAATCAGCTAGCAAGAGCTGCTGCCACGCAAGTAGCTTCAAATCCCGTAAATGGTTATAACCCATTATTTCTATACGGTGGGACAGGGCTTGGCAAAACACATTTGATACATGCAGTTGGTAACGAAATTATTGCGAAAAAACCAAATGCGAAGATCGTTTATATGCATTCAGAAAGGTTTGTGCAAGATATGGTGAAGGCGCTGCAAAACAATGCGATAGAAGAGTTTAAACGTTTTTATCGTTCAGTTGATGCTTTGCTCATTGATGATATACAGTTTTTTGCTGGCAAAGAACGCTCGCAAGAAGAGTTCTTTCACACTTTTAATTCCTTGTTGGAAGGTGATCAACAAATTATTATGACATCCGACCGCTATCCAAAAGAAATTGAAGGTGTAGAGGATAGATTGAAATCGAGGTTTGGTTGGGGTTTAACGGTTATAATAGAGCCACCAGAATTAGAAACCAGAGTTGCGATTCTAATGTCAAAGGCAAAGTTGAATAGAATTGACTTACCAAGTGAAGTCGCTTTTTTTATGGCGAAGAAAATCAGGTCAAATGTAAGGGAGCTAGAAGGAGCTCTCAATAGGGTAATTGCCAATGCGAACTTTACCGGCCGGCCCATTACTATAGATTTTGCTAAAGACGCGTTACGAGATTTACTTGCATTGCAAGATAAGTTAGTTACGATTGATAATATAATAAAGACAGTTGCTGACTATTATAAAATTAAAGTATCTGATATTTTATCAAAAAGAAGAACAAGAAGCGTCGCAAGGCCTCGTCAAATGGCAATGGCACTAGCAAAAGAATTGACCAATAATAGTTATCCCGAAATTGGTAATTCATTTGGCGGGCGCGATCATACAACAGTCATCCATGCGGTTAGAAAAATAGAACAATTAAGAGCCGATGATCATGATATTACTGAAGACTATATTAATTTAATGCGGACCTTGTCGTCTTAACTGCTTACTAGAGAAATAACAATGAATTTTACTATTAGTAGAGAGAGTTTTTTACAACCCTTACAACTTGTTTCAGGTGCTGTGGAAAGGCGACACACTTTGCCTATTTTAGCGAACGTACTAATTAAAGTAGATAATGACGCACTATGGATGACTGGTACTGACCTTGAGGTAGAACTAATTGCCAATGTTCCTTTGAGTGGTGAAAATGGTGAAGGACAAATAACGGTTCCAGCTAAAAAACTTTTAGACATTGTCAGAGGGCTTCCAGAAGATTCTACAATTTTGTTCAGCGTGAGTGATGGAAAAGCGCTTCTTAAATCTGGTCGGTCGAAGTACTCCCTTTCAACATTATCTGCTGATGATTATCCAAACTTAGAAGACTGGCAAGGTGACAGTGAGTTTGAAATTAGCCAAAACAATCTTAAGCAACTCATTGAATCTGTTCAGTTTTCTATGGCTCAACAGGACGTCCGTTATTATTTAAACGGCATGAGTTTAGAAACGAGTGAACATTTAATCCGAACAGTAGCAACTGATGGGCATCGATTAGCGATGTCAATGATAGACTATGAAGGCGAAAGTTTACCGGCTAAACAGGTAATTATTCCACGTAAAGGTGTGATGGAAATATCTCGCTTGATAGAAGATTCTGATAATAAGATAAAAGTTCAACTTGGTGCTAATCACATCAGAATATTTAGTAATTCGTTTATATTTACCAGTAAGTTAGTTGATGGCCGATTCCCTGATTATAATCGAGTGGTTCCAAAAAACACGACTAAGGGGCTAGTCGTATATCGTGACCTTATCAAAGGTGCTTTATCTAGGGCAATGATTCTAACAAATGAAAAGTTTAAAGGAGTTAGACTTAACCTTGAACCTTATGAACTGAAAATTACTGCTACAAACCCTGAGCAAGAGCAGGCAGAAGAAATAATTGATGTTGACTACCAAGGCGAAAGTCTTGAAATAGGTTTTAACGTTGCTTATTTGATTGATGCCTTAAATGCAATAGAAAACAGCGCAGTGATTTTTAAACTGTCTGATTCTAACGCAAGCGCACTCGTTCATGGTGTCGCTGTAAAAGATGGTGTCAATGTAGATGATGATTCTTCGCAGTATGTCGTTATGCCTATGAGGCTCTAACGAACGTCAAATGTTCATAACTGAGTTGCGTTTAGATAAGTTTCGAAATTTTTCAAGCGCTTCGCTTTCTCCCCATCAGCGCCTCAATATTATATATGGGGAAAACGGCGCGGGTAAGTCTTCGATTCTTGAGGCTCTTCATATTTTTGGGTTTGCTCGGTCTTTTAGAACAAATAGAACTGAAACAATTATATCCAATGGATATCAAGTGGCTTCGGCATTTTGTAAATTTCATAATCAAGGCGCCTCTGAAACACTAGGTTTCAGTCGTCATAAGCATGATGGTCTAAGTTTTAAATATAACCAAGAGAAAGTGGCACGACTGTCAGATGTGGTGAAACTCTTACCAGTACAGGTATTTACCCCTCAAAGCAGTGATCTTATTCTAGGGTCACCCACTGCAAGACGTAAATATATCGATTGGTTAGTGTTTCACGTGGAACATTCGTTCAGCAATATCAGCAAACAGTATCAAAACTGTTTATTGCAACGGAACGCTTTGCTAAAACAACATGATTTCAAAGAGAAGAATCGATTCTCTGAATTGGACCTATGGGGCCCGCAGTTGTCAAAACTTGGGGAAGTAATATCTGAAAGAAGACATCACTATATTTCTTTGTTAAATCAGCAAATAAATGCATTGTATAGTGAATTTTATCCTGAGATAAAAATACAATTGAGGTATAATCAGGGCTGGGAAAAATCTATTAGTTTGCAAGAAAGCTTGAATATTAAACTGGAAAGGGATCTATTCAGAGGAAGTACATCAAGCGGCCCGCATAAGGCTGATGTTCAGTTCTTAGTCAATGCAAAAGACGCGTCAGAATATATGTCAAGAGGCCAACTTCGCCTACTTGTATCGTTGCTTTTATTAGCGGAAGTAAAATTGCTAAATGAGCTCACGCGGAAACAAAGTGTTTTTTTGATAGATGACTTAGCAGCTGAATTCGATATTGATACTAGAAATAGATTTCTAGAAACAGTCTTAAATGAACGTTCACAGGTGTTTGTGACAGCGATAGATAAATCTCAAATATCGATTATGCATAATTACAACAACAAAAAAGTGTTTCACGTGAAACAAGATCATGTGATTGAGGAGTAAAAATGTCAGAACAAAACTATGATTCTTCGAGTATCAAAGTTCTAAAGGGGCTCGATGCAGTTCGAAAAAGACCTTGGAATGTATATTGGTGATACCGACGACGGTACAGGCTTGCATCATATGGTGTTCGAAGTTGTAGATAACTCGATTGATGAAGCTTTAGCCGGCCATTGTTCAGAGATTATAATTAAAATTCATTCTGACAACTCTGTTTCAGTTACAGATGATGGACGTGGTATACCTACCGAGATTCATCCAGAAGAGGGCGTTTCTGCTGCTGAAGTAATCATGACTGTACTACACGCAGGTGGAAAGTTTGATGATAACTCTTATAAAGTGTCTGGCGGTCTTCATGGTGTTGGCGTATCGGTTGTAAATGCACTGTCAAAAAAATTAGCGCTTATTATTAATCGTAATGGCGATAGGTACGAACAAGAATACAATATGGGCGTGCCAGTAAAACCACTGGGTCCAACTGGAAAAACTGACAAAACAGGGACTACGATACGGTTTTGGCCAAGTGAAGAGACCTTTACAAATGTCGTTTTTCACTATGATATTTTAGCGAAAAGAATAAGAGAGCTATCATTTTTGAATTCCGGTGTATCAATAACACTTGAAGACGAAAGAGACGGTCGCAAAGACAATTTTCATTACGAAGGTGGCATACAAGCTTTTGTAGAATATTTAAATACCAATAAAAATTTAGTTCATAGTAAGCCATTTTATTTTACTCACGAACGCGATGATGGCGTGTCAGTAGAAGTTGCTATGCAATGGAATGATACATTCCATGAAAATATCTTTTGCTTCACTAACAATATTCCTCAGCGTGACGGTGGTACCCATTTGGCAGGATTTAGAGGCGCGCTTACCCGTACTTTAAATAACTATATGGAGTCAGAAGGTTACAATAAAAAGAATAAAACGAGTGCAAGCGGTGATGATGCACGTGAAGGTTTAACTGCAATTGTGTCTGTCAAAGTACCAGACCCCAAGTTTTCATCTCAAACAAAAGATAAATTAGTCTCATCTGAAGTTAAATCTGCAGTCGAAGCTGCCATGGGTGAAAAATTATCGGAATATCTTCAAGAAAATCCTAGCGATGCCAAAACCATTGTAAATAAAATTATTGATGCTGCACGTGCCCGAGAAGCGGCGCGCAAAGCACGTGATATGACACGTAGAAAGGGTGCGTTGGACCTTGCAGGCTTACCCGGTAAACTGGCAGATTGCCAAGAGAAAGATCCATCACTGTCAGAACTATATATTGTGGAGGGTGATTCTGCTGGAGGTTCAGCAAAACAGGGTCGAAATCGGAAAAACCAAGCGATACTTCCTTTAAAAGGTAAAATTCTAAACGTTGAAAAAGCACGCTTTGACAAAATGTTGTCCTCACAAGAAGTGGCTACCCTAATAACCGCTTTAGGTTGTGGTATTGGGCGTGATGAATACAATCCTGACAAACTTCGCTATCACAGCATTATAATAATGACAGATGCAGACGTTGATGGTTCGCATATACGAACTTTGCTTCTTACATTTTTCTACCGTCAAATGCCTGAAATGATTGAGCGTGGGCACATCTTTATTGCTCAACCGCCTTTATACAAAATAAAGAAAGGAAAACAAGAACAATACTTAAAAGATGACGATGCATTAAATAACTTGTTAACTAACCTTGCGGTAGAGAATGCATCATTATTTGTCAGTCCTGATGCGCCACCTATTCAAGGAATAGCACTAGAGAACATGGTCAAACTCTATCAGACAACAATGATTATGATTTCAAGAATGCATCGCCGGATGCCGGAGTCATTATTAACGCAGCTTATCTATACCAAGGCAATTGATCTTGCCTTACTCCAAGATAAAGCATCTCTATCTGAAATCGGCGAGGCCTTAGTTGCTAAACTTGCAATCACTGAAGATGATTCACGTAGTTTCACACACGACATCGTTATGAATGAAGATGGTGTAAATGAACTAGTATTAACCATGAAACAACATGGAATTGACTATAATTATCATATAAATCAAGAGTTTATATCCTCCCCTGAGTATGAAAAAATAAAATCACTCAATTTAACGATTAATGGCTTAATGGAAGAAGGCGCATATATCAAACGAGGTGAGAAGACATTAGAAGTTGCTGAGTTTAAAGACGCTTTAGAGTGGTTGATGAATGAAGCAAAAAGAGGTCAGTACATTCAGCGTTACAAAGGTCTTGGTGAAATGAACCCCGAGCAATTATGGGAGACTACAATGGACCCAGATTCACGAAGAATGTTACAAGTAACTATTGAAGATGCCATTGGAGCAGATTTATTATTTACGACCTTAATGGGGGACCAAGTTGAACCTAGACGTAACTTTATTGAATCTAATGCGCTCAACGTCGAGAATCTAGACGTATAAGTAAATACATGTTACAAAGTAAAGCATTGGCGATATAATGAGCTAATTGATCATTATATCGCTCAATACACCGGCTAAGTAATGTTGTTGAGAGTCGGTTTTCTGGAAATATTGGAAAACATGCATGAAAACTTTTTTATCGTTCTTATTAATAGTGTATTCGGGAGTTAGTTTTGCCGATGCCTATCCACTAGAGTTAATTAAAAACCAGCTTGAAAACGCAAATACTCATATTGAAGTCGATGTGAGGCGTATGGGAGAAGGTACGGTTATAAGAGTTGATTATGTTGGTCGCCCAGTCATTATTTACAGAAGGACAGCTAAAGAAGTAGCAGGGCGTGTAATTAATCCTAGCGAGTTTATAAACCCAGAAGACGCTAATTATTTTTACGCTTTAAAAACTAATTATACTGATACTCAATCATACGTTTGGACAAGGCTTTTACTTGCAACTGATATTGACCTTCGTAAAGCCCCAACACGTTCACTCAAGCCTGAATACTTTATCTTTATTGGCCGCAGCCCTCATACAGGTTGTGCGATAAAGCTAAACAAAGAACTTGAGAAAACAAATAAAAGTGCGATATTTGAAGATAGATGCTCTAATGCAATCTTCGACCACACTGGGCGTTTATTAGAAAGACGTGCAGCACGCATAGCAAATGAGCAAAACCTTCCATTTAACTTGTTCATTCCGCCCCACAGTTTCTTAGCTAATGGTAAACTGCGTATTGGTCTACCAAATGATGCAACTATTCCTGAGTTGCCTAAAAGCTTGCAGCCAAACTACTCCAATCTTGAACCAGACGATTTGCTTGTAGCAGCCGCTGGGCATAACGATATATTTTCGGTGAGAAAAGCGTTGGAGTTAGGAGCAGATGTAAACGCGAATCGCTTACACCTTACTCGCACAAGCCCGATAGATGCGGCTATCACAGGGGGTTCAATTGATGTGATTGAACTTTTATTGTCTAAGGGTGCGCGGGAATCATCTGATACGCGAGTAATCGCACTTCTAGCTGAAAGAAAAGAAATCCTTCAATTGTTGGATGAATATAAACAAAAGCGCTCCTAGCAGTCTTGTGTAATCACTTCGACGGTACAGTTTGGTGAGCCAAATGAATCGTAGAGTACATAACACCCTTCGTTTAGTGGTGTTCCACTAACAGGTAATATATAACCGATTAAGGTATACTGGTTACTGACCCTTTGGCTTATATCATCACCCAACGACAGGTTTAAATAATCGACCATTGCAAGATTATCGCCTGCCTCTGCGATACTCTCTGGACACAAGTTCCTAAAATCTACTTCTGCGCTGCCAAAGGGAAAATCAACCACATAGGTAACTTGTATTGCGTTAGAGGAAGGGTTAGTTGATGTGGCTCTAAGTCCTGAGGCTAAAGCCTTTGCTTGCACTAACGAAACCATTCCCTTTATTTCACCACTTATTCCATTTAACACTGCTACGCGCGCTTCTTTACTGACATCGATAAATCTTGGAATAGCAACTACGGCTAATATTGCTAATACAACTAACACCACAATGAGTTCAACCAAGGTGAAACCCTTATCTAATGAACAGTAACTATTTGTCTTTTTCATAGTTCTACGACTATTCCAAGTGTTGGGTCAATCGCACCATTCGCTAGGTCGCTAAATATAGCTTGCATTGCTTCTAAGCCATCTATGCGCTCTACTGTAAGCCATCTAGCGGTTTTACCGAATGACATTTCTAAATATTCACTACTTTTTTGCTCAAAAACAGCGCTTCCCCAATCTTTTAGTCTATTGGCAATATGTGAGGGGGCAAAAAATAACTCGCTACGTTCTTTAATAAAATGAGGCCCTTTAACAAAGTCATCTCTGTGAGTAATCCCAACATTACTACAAAACTTCATATTATCTCCAAGCAATTGATGCAGGTCACTTAACAATTGGCCATTACCTGACATGTCGATAATCACAGTTGGTTTATTTTTGTCTATTTTATCTAATTGATCGTAATGCAATACTTCATCATATCCTTCTGTATGAAGAACCATTTCTGTGTTGCTTTTACTGGTTAAACCAATACACCTCGGAGAATCTTTGTCTGATTTAATACCATACGCCAAACCGGTACTTGTTTTACTAGACGCACTAAGCAATATTGCTTGTTCAGCGCCAAACCAGTCTTTGCTATCAAAAAAATCAAACAAAGCAAAAGAGGTAACGTGAAGTGGATATAGCAGCATGCGATAAGCCTCTTCATACAAACTGGACTTATCGAGTACTTTTCTGTACATGTTATAGCCCGCTGGCAAATGGTGCCTGTGCGCGCTGCTATCAAGCCAACTATGTTTATTAATGGTGCCTGGCTTCATAACTAAATCATTGGCTGGCGGGAAATACCCAAATAAACGTTCGCCAACGCTTACATCATCGCATTTCGACTCAATAACATCAGCATAGCCCCAAACAGGAATGATTCCCCATTTACTTTGTTGCTGATCTTCGCAGGGAAAAAAATCCCAATAGCCTAGTTTATCGCCTGCAACACCGTAAGTGATATTATTTGCCGTAAGGGCAAAATGATCTATTTTTACTTTAATTTCGCCTAATTGTAAGGAAATATTATTGTTGGTTTGGACTATTCTTGTATTAGTAAGGTGGTAACGTTCAACTTGAAATTGTGCCATGAAAAGTCCTATAAAAAATCAAATTAGGGAATTACCAACACTGACATGTAAGATCTCAAGTTGGCAGTATATTGATAACTATAACTGAGTATATGACAAAGTTAAGTGTTTAGGACACTTTATTCACTGTTAAAGAAGGTCTATTGCTGTTAGACGTGTCTAGCGAAAAGCTATACATGCCAGTTTCATTTGGTATGAAAATAAGATTTTTAGACTCCATTCCACAAAAAAGCTGCGTTTCTTTATTAAGTTCTATATCCATCGCTTCTTTACTGGCACCACAGTCTAATAACATAGACCATTGTGAATCAGCTACCTTAAAGTCATACTGCTGGCCATCGGCGATAAGTTCGATTGTTGCAACGTATAATTTATCGTCTTGTTGGTAGAGTTTAAATGTTTCACTGGCTTCCCACCAATTAAATCCGCCGCGCAAATACATATCAGAAAAATCACGTGTCTCTTCTGAAAAAAATATATCTTTACTGATTGTATTGGCGCAACCAGATAAAAAACCAAACAACAAAATACCAAACAAAAGTCGAAAGTGAGACTTAACCATCATACTACTCTCTCATCTAAAAAAGCCTAAGAAATTCTTAGACCCACAAAACTACAAATTCAATAGCGAAATATCCGCTACGGATAAGAAAAGTTTCCTTACTTTTGATACAAGGGCAATCCTATTGTCTTTTATGGTTTCAACATCAGCCATAATCATTACTTTATCAAAAAAAGCATCAAGAACATTCTTCAATGAACTCAGTGTATCTAATACAACTGCATAATCCGATGTCTCCATGTTCGATAACTGTGTTTCTACGCTTTTAAGTGCTTCATAAAGCGCTATCTCTTCGTTTTCAATAAACAAACTCTCATCGATACCTTGGATATTATCAATGGATATTTTATTCTTTGAAAGGATATTGGCTACGCGTTTATTTGCACTTACCAAGCTTTGAGCGCTAGGATCTTTTGCAAATTCAGATACAGCAAGTACTCGTAAGTTTATATCACTAACAGGCTGTTCGGTGTTACTCGCCAATACGGCATTAACAACATCAGCATTAATACTGCCAGTTTCAATGTCTTGATAGAACGGCTTTAGTCTGTCCAATAAAAATTGTGTAACCTGGCTTTGTACGGTGCTATTTTTCAGTTGATCATCAAACTGCGAAATAACCACATCAAGGATGTCAGATAATCTTACATTTACATTAAATGATATTAGAATCCTTAAAATACCAATAGCACTTCTTCTAAGCGCAAAAGGATCTTTGTCACCTTTTGGGATCTTGTTGATTCCAAATATACCCACTAAGGTATCTAATTTTTCACACAGCGATACGAGCATTCCTGCATGACTAGTTGGCAATGCGTCTCCTGCAAAACGAGGCAGATAATGTTCTTTTATTGCTAAGGCTACTCCTTTCTCTTCCCCATCATGCAAAGCATAGTGATATCCCATGATACCTTGTACACTTGGAAACTCCATAACCATATTGCTTACAAGGTCTGCTTTTGCGAGAGAAGCTGCGCGTAGCGCAGTATCTAGTGTTACTTGGTCGACACCGATCAGTTGACCAAGTATGCGTACAACATTTGTTACCCGTGTGGTCTTTTGTGCAATAGTACCTAATTCTTTTTGGAATAAAATACTATCGAGTTGGCTAGCCTTTGATGCTAAGCTGGTTTTCTTATCAGTTTCAAAGAAAAATTTTGCATCGGCTAAACGCGGACGGATAACTTTTTCATTACCATCTATTACCTGAGAAGGGTCTTTACTCTCTATGTTGCTAACAAATAAAAATTGTGCGCTTAATTCACCTTTATCATCTAGAAGTGGTACATATTTTTGATCATCTTTCATCGTATAGATAAGTGCTTCTTTGGGAACATCTAAAAAGTCGTTTTCAAATTTAGCTTGCAAAACAACTGGCCATTCGACTAAAGATGAAATTTCTTCTAGTAAAGCATTGTCGTAATCAGGCGTTAAATTTAGTACTTTAGCATTTTCTATAAGCTGCTTTTCAATTGCATTCATTCGGCTGCTATAGTCAACAAGGACATATTGGGACTTCATTAATGATGCATAATTATCGGCGTGATCTAATTCAATGCGATGTTGCCCATGAAAGCGATGGCCTGATACTTCGCGTGACGACTTCAAGCCTAGCAGGCCTACATTAATCAATTCATCACCAAATAACGTGCAAAGTGTGTGAACTGGACGGATAAACTCACTCGATGCGCTACCCCAACGCATGGGTTTGGGAATCGGCATTTGTTTAATGGTCTTTTCAAGTACCGCTTGTAAGATATCATCTAACTTTTGACCAGCAACAGTTGCTTTGTGTAATAACCATTCACCTTTGTCAGTCTTTAAGCGTTGAGCTTGCTCAATCTCAATCCCATTGCCTCTTGCCCAACCTATTGCTGCTTTAGTCGGATTGCCTTGAGCATCAAATGCAACAGATACAGCTGGCCCACGTTTTTCTACGACTTTATCATCTTGTATGCGTTGACACTCCTTAAACGCAACAGCTAGTCTTCTGGGCGCACCAAATTTATTGACACTTTTAAAGCTAAAACCTAAAGCAATTAGCTCTTGTTCTATCCCTTTTGCAAAGCTATTTGAAAGCTGCTTTAGTGCTTTTGGTGGAAGTTCTTCTGTGCCTAATTCAATAAGCAAGGTTTGTTTCAAATCATCCATATCAGGTTCTTATTTCTCTTGAGAAGGGCACAATGGAAAACCTAAGGCTTCCCTAGAATCAAAATAAATTTGCGCACATGCCTTTGCTAAAGCACGCACGCGTAAAATATATCCTTGTCGTTCAGTTACCGAGATTGCATGCCTTGCATCAAGCAAGTTAAAAGCATGAGACGCTTTCATAACTTGCTCGTAGGCAGGTAAGGGCAATTGAGCATCTATGAGGTGCTGACTTGCTTTCTCGCATTCATCAAAAGTAGAGAATAAAAAGTTTACATCTGCATGCTCAAAATTATAGGCGGACTGCTCTTTTTCATTTTGTAAAAATACATCACCATAGCTTACTTTGCCAAATGGGCCTTGGGTCCAAACTAAGTCATAAATGCTATCAACGCCTTGCATGTACATTGCGAGTCGCTCAAGCCCATAAGTAATTTCGCCAGTGACAGGTTTACACTCTAGCCCACCCACTTGTTGAAAATACGTAAACTGTGTTACTTCCATACCGTTAAGCCAAATCTCCCAACCTAAGCCCCAAGCGCCTAGCGTGGGTGATTCCCAGTTGTCTTCAACAAAGCGAATATCATGTACAAGTGGATCAAAACCAAGCATTTTTAATGAGCCTAAATAGAGCTCTTGAATATTGCTTGGGGACGGTTTAAGCATTACTTGAAATTGATAATAGTGTTGCAATCGATTTGGATTTTCACCATAGCGACCATCAGTAGGGCGACGGCAGGGCTGAACATATGCACTATTCATTGGTTCTGGACCAAGTGAACGTAAAAAAGTCATGGGGTGAAAAGTACCTGCACCTACTTCCATATCAAGCGGTTGTATAATCACACAGCCTTGCTGTGCCCAATAGTCTTGAAGGGCAAGAATTAGACCTTGAAAGGTTTGTAAATCGTATTTTTGCATGGTTTAGAAAATCTTAACGACGGTATTTATATTTAATGTCGTTAAGTATACCTAAAACTGCCTTATATTGGTAAATTTGTATGTAACTATATTACGCGGTAAAGCGCCTTAAACTCTCTGTTTCCTTCAGTACTTTACTTTCAAACTCACTTTCAAATTGTTCTCTTTCTTTATCTTGGGCTCGTCTTTCTTTTTTACTTAGTTGCTGACGTTGCTCATGAGTTGGGTATTCCTTTACTTTATCAAAAAGTGCATGTACTGAAGGGTATAAGTGTCGATAGTCTGGCAAGGGGTCAAGAGGAAGCGCCTCTAGTAGACGGCAAATTCGAATCACACCTTCAGATAAATCACATTGCTGTTGTTGCATGGCGAACGCAATCGTTTGTATAGAAGATTGCATACTATCTATTCTTTTGCGTCTAACACTTTCTTGCTTATCACTTTGCTGCTTGACTAAAAAAAGAAGCTTTCCAGCATATAAGCCCAAGGCGACTATTATTACTGCGCCAATCAATGTCATAGCGATCGCCAAAATATTCATCGTTAATATTAATCCTTATAATCGTCGAGCTTTATTGCGTCTAATGCATCAAAGGGATCAATTTCATCTTTTATTTGTTCATCATTTGTTTGTTCAGAATTATTTGCTTGAATACCGAGCAAGTCACATAAAATTGCATATCTAGCGGTCTTTTGTTCGATGTAAGTCAACTCAGACTTAGATACTTTACCATCAAGTTGCTTTTCAAGTAGTTCGTCTAAGTAATCATCTGCTTCAATTGCAGCTAGCTCTTCTTGAGGGGTTTTATATTTTGGCGACTCTTTTTTAGCAATGGGTTTTGCACCGGTTTTATATTTATTTAAGTCAATCGGTTTTTTGCTACCTAATTTAGGATCTTTTGCATCAGTGTTTCTTTGTGATTTCACTTTGGATACTTGCTGCCGAGAACCCGATTTATTACCAGTATCTGCTTTGACTCGTTTGGGAGCCTTTGACCTAGGCGGTCTATTAGCATCTGTTTTTGCGATGCCGATAGGTCCACCTTTGCGCGATTTTTTTGAATGAGCCATAGTTTTCAAAACCTTAGGTGATAATGCAAAGCAATACTCTGCTAGCTTAAGCGTTATTGAAGGGGCGCTAAGCTTTGTTTGTGCGGATTATACATGGATATGAATAGATTAGACAAAGTTAGAAAAGAAAAAAGGCGATAGTATGCACTATCGCCTCGTTTTAATGAGTGTCTGTTGACACCTCTCCCGTATAAGCACTTCATGTGCTGCTGTTCAATGTTAGTTTACTTTTTATTATTTTTAACAAAACTAACGAACTTTTTTCGGTCGTCCATTACACTTTCTTATTATTTATATAGTACGTCTTAACTAGCCATTTAACAGGCCCTGCTAAGAAGTTGTGTAGATAATACGTGAATTTTTGTATATTTCAACAAAAGTTAACAAAATATTTACAAATAATTAGTGTAAACCTTCTAAGTATTTAGAAAGTATAGCAATATCTTCGTCAGTAAGTTTTACTGCGATATCTCTCATCATGCCATTTAAGTCATTATTTCGGTCGCCAGAGCGAAACATTTCAAGCTGAGTTTGTGTGTAAGCGGCGTGTTGGCCTCCAACAACAGGAAAACCTGCCAAATTCATTCCTTTACCATCTGGGCCATGACAAGCCATACATGAGGTAATACCGCGCTGTGCATCTCCGCCACGATATAAGGCTTCACCTGCGGCAATAACATCTTCAGGTGTCTCACCAATTTTGAGTGTTTGCTCAGAATAATATGCTGCTAAATCAACAATATCCTGCTCAGATAAAGGCATCGCCATACCGTTCATGACCGCGTTGTTTCTACCTTCTTGTCCACCGGTTTGGCCGGCTAGTTTGAATTCTGTAAGTTGCTTCGCTAAGTAACCAGCGTGTTGCCCTGCTATTTTAGGATTCATAGGAATCGCACTGTTACCGTCGGTACCATGACAAGCTGCACAAGTAATCGACTTTGCTTTGCCAGCTTCCGGATCGCCAACCAAGCTTTCTTGCGCTAGTACCGAAGCATTAAAACCTGCTAGCAACGCTATAAGCAAACAATATTTTTTCATACATACACTCTCTAAAATGAGGATTATCAGAACACACTCTGTTGTGGTGCGCTATTTTTACATACTTAACGGCTTAAAAAAACATTTCCTTGATAATACTATGGATTTACATGCAACAAATTGGTGATTTCGGTGTAAACTTAGCGCTATATAGACAACAAAAGAAGATTATGTCGTTTTTTACTCAAGCAAAATTTCTCACCAGCGCGCCTGATATTTCTCACTTAGCACCTTTTGATGGTGCCGAAATAGCATTCGCGGGACGTTCTAATGCCGGCAAATCAAGTGCTTTAAATCGTCTTACTAGACAAAAAGGCCTTGCGCGGACAAGTAAAACACCAGGACGAACGCAATTAATCAACTTATTCGAGTTAGATGAAAAAAGACGGTTAGTTGATTTACCTGGTTATGGCTATGCGAAAGTCCCTTTGCAAATGAAGTTAAAATGGCAAAAATCGCTAGGCGAGTACCTACAAAAGCGTGAATGTCTTAAAGGTTTGGTTGTTCTGATGGATATCCGTCACCCGATGAAAGACCTTGATCAAGATTTAATTTACTGGGCTGCAAGCGCTAAACTGCCTGTGCTTATTTTGTTGACCAAAGCTGATAAGTTGAAAACAGGTAGACGTAAATCACAGCTGCTCACTATACGTGAAGCATGTATTGCGTTTAATGCCGATGTTACTGTGCACGTGTTTTCTTCGCTAACAGGGATTGGTTTGCCGGAAACCGAGCAGGTACTATCTAATTGGTTGTCGTTAGAAGAATAGCCAACACTTGATACGAAAAGCGAACGGCTAAAAAAAGAAAACCCCGTTAACACACAAAACGGGGCTCAATACACACAAGGGAAACAACACATTCATAAGTAGGACGACACTATAACGATTAAGTTCATATTATTTGGAAAAAATAATATTAGTGAGCCTCATCCCAATTGTTTCCTATACCAGCTTCTACTAACAACGGTACGTCCAAGCTGACACATGATTCCATTAAATGATTTATTTTTTGGCTGAATTTTTCAACTTTACTCTCTTTTATTTCAAACACTAGTTCGTCGTGTACTTGCATAATCATGATGATGTCAGAGCGGTCTTCTATATTATCCATCCAGGACTGAACGCTAATCATTGCTTTTTTAATGATGTCAGCTGCAGTGCCTTGCATTGGAGCATTAATAGCTGCCCGTTCTGCTCCAGCTCTTCTTAGCCCATTACTGGCATTGATGTCAGGTAGGTACAATCTGCGGCCAAATACGGTTGATACAAATCCTGTCTGTTTTGCGCCTGTTCTAGTGGCTTCCATATAGGTCATTACACCCGGGTAACGCTCAAAGTATTTGTCCATATAAGTTTGAGCATCAAAACGGGAAATGTTAAGTTGTTTTGCTAAACCAAACGCAGACATGCCATAGATTAAACCAAAGTTAATGGCCTTTGCGCTTCTTCTTTCATTATCAGTAACATCCTCTAATGATTTCCCAAAGACTTCGGCAGCGGTTGCTTTGTGCACATCTAAGCCTTTTGCAAAAGCATTAACGAGGCCCTCATCTTTGCTTAAGTGAGCCATAATTCTAAGTTCTATTTGGGAATAATCCGCCGCAACAATTTTAAAACCTGGACGTGCAACAAAGGCTTGTCTTACATGTCTGCCTTCTGATGTTCTAATGGGAATGTTTTGTAGATTAGGATCACTAGAGGAAAGCCTACCTGTTGCCGTTACAGCTTGATGATAAGAAGTGTGCACCCTATTTGTTCGGTGATTAATCATTTTCGGTAGTTTATCTGTGTATGTATTCTTTAGCTTGGTGAGCCCTCGGTACTGCATTATTAATGCGGGAAGCTCATATTCTAATGCCAGCTCCTGCAACACTTCTTCAGACGTTGATGGTGCGCCCTTAGGCGTTTTCTTTTTAACAGGTAGTGCTAGTTTCTCAAATAGAATATGTTGAAGTTGTTTAGTTGATCCTAGGTTAAATTCTTCTCCAGCAAGGCTATGAACAGCAGATTCAAGCTCTACAATCCGTTTGGCTAGATCTTGACTCTGTTGGCCTAACTGTTGCGAATCGATAAGGACACCAGTTTGCTCCATTTGCGACAGTACGCTCGATAGAGGTATTTCAATGTCGTTAAGCAGATCTAACAAACCATCTTGTTGTTTTAACAGGGTATTAAGGCGTTGATATAAACGTAAAGTAATATCAGCATCTTCTGCTGCATACTTAGCACCAACATCAATATCTATTTGGTTAAAGGTAAGTTGCTTTGCGCCTTTGCCCGCAATTTCCTCAAAACTGATGGTTTTATGACTTAAATATTTTAACGATAAACTATCCATATCATGACGAGTTGCAGTGCTATTGAGTACGTACGACGCTAACATTGTGTCGCATAAAATACCTGATAAATGAATGTCATAATTGGCAAGTACATTTTTATCATACTTAATATGTTGGCCAATTTTTTTAGCTACCTTGTCTTCTAATAAAGGTTTTAGCTGTCCAAGAACATCCGTTAAATCCAATTGATCTGGTGCGCCAGAGTAGTCGTGAGCCAATGGAATGTAATAAGCTCTTGTTTTGTCATTGGGCTCTTCAAATGCAAAAGATAAACCCACAATTTGAGCTTGCATGTAGTCTAAGCTGGTTGTTTCTGTATCAATTGCATAATACGCTGCACCTTGAATCTTAGTGATTAAAGTATCTAAGGCTGATTGTGTGAAGATTGTTTCATAGTCTTGTGAGCTTATGGGAGACAAAGTCTCGCTTTGATCTGTATCATTTTGTTTTTCGCTGGTGACTTGTGCAAGCGTTTGAGCATCACTGACTTCTGCTAACCAACGTTTAAATTCTAGCTCAGCAAACATTTCCCTAAGTAGGGGTTTATCCATCTCATCAATTGTTAACGATTCAATCTCAATGTTTAGCTTCAAATCGACTGCTATTGTTGCTAGCTCATACGACAATAGCGCTTGCTCTTTGTATTCGGCCATTTTATTAGCCATTGTTTTGGACCCTCTAAACTCCAAGGCCGCTATTTTGTCTAGATTATTATAAATGTCATGGATGCCACCAATACCATTAAGCAGCGCCACTGCGCTTTTATCTCCAACTCCTGGGACCCCCGGGATATTATCGACTTTGTCACCCTTTAAGGCTAAAAAATCAATAATCAGTTCCGCAGGAACACCAAATTTCTCCACTACCCCGTCAATATCCATCGCGGTGCGTGTCATTGTATTGATAAGTGTGACATGTTGATTTACCAGCTGAGCCATATCTTTGTCGCCAGTACTGATAACGCAATCTATCCCTTTTTGAGTCGCTTGCTTGGCCAGTGTCCCAATAACATCATCTGCTTCTACTCCCTCTTCGACAATCATTGAAAAGCCCATTGCCTCTACTATTTTGTGTAACGGAGCTATCTGGGTTCGCAATTCGTCGGGCATAGGAGGGCGGTTTGCTTTATATTCTTTGTAAATGTCATCCCTAAAGGTTTTCCCTTTTGCATCAAATACCACTGCCATATGACTAGGATCATATTCTTTTACCAAGGATCTCAACATATTGACAACGCCATATATTGCACCGGTATCCATACCTTTAGAATTTGTTAGGGGAGGCAGTCCGTGAAATGCTCTAAATAGGTATGAAGAACCATCGACTAACACAAGTGGGCTTTTTTTTGGTGTGTGCATAATTTACCTTAATAAATTAATTTTATAATCTAAGCATTTGTATCATAAAGAAAAAATAAGCCTAGAGTTAATTTTATTCTGTGGATAAGTTTGTTGGTAACTTTCAAAATGGCACAAAAAATATACCTTAATCTTAACGAAAAAAGTACTTTAGAGATCAAGATTTAGAATAATTCTCGTTGGTATCCAACTTTCCGTTTTCTTGTAATCTTCCCAACTTGCCACGTTCACTATTGAGCTTTAGTTTGCTTTTATTGAAATAGAAACGTTTTTTAAGCACATGCTTTGCGCTGTACTTAGGACTATAAAGTTAGCATAAATTAAAACAATGCCAAGAAAAAAAACACTTATTTTTTTTATCTTTTCTGTTCAATGAGTTATAACTAACATGCTAGGATTGGCATTAAAATTGGTAACGGCAATAGATGCTGTATCTCCTAGTTTGATATCCAAACGCAAGGATAACGCAGGTGCAATACCGCTCAATAATCAGAATACTCGGCCTATTGGTTGCGCTTTTCAGTGTGACTATGCTTCCGCCTGCGTTAATTTCACTCATTTATGGTGATGGTGGCGGGCTAGCTTTCTTCGTTGCTTTTATTTTAAGTTTTATAACCGGTATCGCGTTTTGGTATCCCACACGCAATGACAAAACAGATTTACGAGCCAAAGAAGGCTTTATGATCGTCGTTCTATTTTGGACGGTCCTAGCAACATTTGGCGCATTGCCATTTGCTCTGCTTGACCAACCACAAATGAGTCTAACGGATGCTATTTTCGAATCATTTTCAGGCCTAACGACCACCGGCGCCACAGTAATAGAAGGTATAGAGTTTTTACCTAAGGCTGTGCAATTTTACCGACAGCAACTTCAATGGCTAGGCGGCATGGGGATCATTGTATTAGCCGTTGCGATTTTACCTATTCTTGGTGTGGGTGGCATGCAGTTATATCGTGCCGAAACGCCCGGACCTGTTAAAGATTCTAAAATGACTCCTCGGATTGCAGATACAGCAAAGCATCTTTGGTATATTTATCTTTCACTCACCATTGCCTGCACATTTGCATATTGGGTAGCAGGGATGAATCTGTTTGATGCGGTTTGCCACGCTTTTTCAACAATCGCGATTGGCGGCTTCTCAAATTATGATGCAAGTCTTGGATACTTTAATAGTGCTGCGGTAAATATTGTTTGTGTAATCTTTCTATGGATTGCAGCTCTTAATTTTTCCTTACACTACGCTGCTGTGAGCGGCAGGAACATTAAAAACTATTTTAGAGATCCTGAATGTCGGGCCTTTTTTACGATTCAGTTTAGTTTAGTCTCCATTTGCTTCTTGGTTTTAGTTTATTATTCTGTTTATGATAGCGCTGATATTGCGCTTGACAAGGCCCTGATTCAAGCGGTGTCAATTAGTACTACAGCGGGTTTTGCTACAACTGACTTCGCTTCGTGGCCAGCTTTTCTTCCTATTTTATTAATATTTTCTAGTTTTATTGGTGGGTGTGCAGGTTCAACCGGTGGCGGACTAAAGGTTATCCGTGTATTTTTACTTTTCCTGCAAGGTAAACGAGAAGTTGATAGATTAATCCATCCAAAAGCAGTTTATTCAGTAAAGTTGGGTGACCGAGCAGTTCCAAGCCGAGTAGTAGAAGCCGTTTGGGGTTTCTTTGCAGCTTATGCCATTGTCTTTGTATTTATCATGATTGGCCTTATTGGTACGGGCTTAGATAACATTACTGCATTCTCAGCCACTGCTGCTGCGCTAAATAACCTTGGCCCCGGATTAGGCGCTGTTGCGGGAACCTATGCGGCCGTTTCTGATGGGGCAAAATGGTTGTTAATGGTAGCCATGTTGTTTGGTCGACTAGAGATTTTTTCATTACTCGTGCTCTTTTCGCCCACATTCTGGCGCAGCTAATTAAGCTCCCGACGCTTAAAAGAAAAGGGCGCTTGGTTGGAATAGTTTCTCAACATCATTGATAAACTTCTTGTCGACTAAAAACAAAATAACGTGGTCATTTGCGTGAATCTTGGTATCACCATGGGCAATAATTACTTCGTCATTTCGAACAACAGCACCAATGGTGGTCCCAGGCGGTAGTTTGATATCGCGTATTTCTTTTCCAACTACTTTTGAGGTGTTTTCATCTCCATGCGCGATTGCTTCTATCGCTTCAGCTGCGCCGCGTCGTAGCGAATGAACATTAACAATATCGCCACGTCTAATATGGGTTAACAATGCTGAGATTGTTGCTTGTTGTGGTGAAAAGGCAATATCTATATCACCACCTTGCACTAAATCAACATATGCACTTCTTTGAATTAGCACCATCGCTTTGGCGGCTCCAAGCCTCTTTGCAAGCATTGCCGACATGATGTTGGCTTCATCGTCATTAGTTACTGCAATAAAGGCATCAACGCGCTCGACGCCTTCGTCAGTAAGTAAACTTGAATCGGACGCGTCGCCATGAAACACAGTGGCTTTGTCTAGTCTTGACGATAAATATTGAGCACGCTGGGCATTAAACTCAATCAATTTTACATTGTGATTGTGCTCTAACTTTTTAGCTAAGCCCGCGCCAATAAGTCCACCTCCAGCTATCATTATACGCTTATAACTAGACTCTAACTTTTGGAGTTCACTCATTACCGCTGTGATGTGTTTAGTATCAGCGATAAAAAACACTTCATCGTCAGCTTCAATAACGGTAGAGCCAAGCGGGCGAATAGGGCGACCTCGGCGATATATTGCTGCCACTCTGGTATCGACATTAGGGATGTGTTCTTTCAATGCGGAAAGTGCATGACCAACAAGTAAGCCGCCATAATAAGCTTTAATCGCAACTAAACTGGCTTTTCCTTCTGCAAATTCAACTACTTGTAGTGCGCTATAGGGTAGTCAATTAGTCTTTTAATTGCGGCGGTAACTAATTGTTCGGGCGCGATAAGATGATCAACGGGTATTTCTTTGTTTTTATATAATTGGTCTTGGTAAATAATATATTGTTCAGAGCGAACTCGCGCAATCTTCGTGGGCGTTTTAAATAAGCTGTATGCAACTTGACATGCCATCATATTGTTTTCATCACTGTTTGTAACAGCAATAAGCATATCAGCGTCTTCTGCTCCCGCTTTTTTGAGTACATCAGGGTGAGAGCCAATACCGCAGACAACTTGTAGGTCGAGTCTATCTTGCAATGATCCTAGAATGTCATTGTCAGAATCAATGATAGTAATTTCGTTTTGTTCACCTGCAAGGTTTTCAGCTAATGTACCGCCGACTTGGCCTGCACCTATAATGATTATTTTCATTTGTTTTTCTTAGTAAAATACTACTAACTTTTAGTAGCTTAGCACTTTCTGAGCTTGCAATAAAAGAAACCATCCATATTGTCTTGCCCGGGCAGGATCTGCCACATGTCGACCATGTCACCATTTGTTGTTTCTATGGGTATCAGCTTAGCATCTTTATGATTATTCATAAATGCGGTAATTTGCTCTTGGTTTTCTTGGGGTAAAATTGAACAAGTGGCGTAAAGAAGTTCACCTCCTTTTTGTAATTTTTGCCAAGCTTGTTCAAGTATTACCTTTTGTAAAGCCGCTAATACTTCGATATCACTTCGTTTTCTAAGCCACATAATGTCTGGGTGTCGTCTTATCACCCCTGTTGCGGAACATGGCGCATCTAATAGAATCTTGTTAAGTGGCGGAATATCATGGTTGTTTGATAATTCACTTGCATCGCCCTCTAAGATCGTGATTTTGTGTGCGTGCGAACTTATATGCTGTAAACGCCTTAGGTTTTCAATCACTCGTTTATTGCGCTCTTTTGACAGTTCTAATGTATATAAGTGCGTAAGGTCCGCTTGGCTTTCAATTATTGCAGCTGTTTTGCCACTAAGGGCAGCGCAACAATCTAAAACAATATCACCCGCTTGGCAGTTTAGTAATCTAGATGCCTGTTGGGCCGCTCTATCTTGCACCGCAAACAAACCATCTTCAAAACCCGGTAGTTGAGTAATATCGCCAACCCTGTCCAACAAAATACTATTGTCTTTGTTCTTTACAAACGTAATACCATTTTTTTCCAATATACTTGTATAGGCCTCTACTGATATTTGAGATGCATTAACACGTAAAAATATGGGTGCTTGTTCTTGCATTGACCTTGCTATTTCAACATAGTTGTCTGGGTATGATTGTGAAATACCTTTGTAAAGCCATTTGGGTAAACCGATTTGAACATGTGCTTGGCTTGAGCTTTGCTCAAAAATAGATTCTCTTTGAAAGCGTCTTAGTACAGCATTAACTAGCCCTGCTAAAGCATTTTCTTTCATGACCTTGCAGGCGTTTACCGTTTCTGAAACTGCGGCATGGTCTGCGGTACGCGCAAATGCAATTTGATACATGCCTACCATGATTAAGTGTTCGATTATTTTTTGTTTGCCCTTGAGGGGTTTATCAAGCAATGTCCTTATCCACTCTTGTAGGCTAGGTAGCTTTCGTAAACACCCATAAATTAGCTGTTGCAAACGGGCTCTATCTTTCGAATCAAAGTGCCTTTCCCAGACCTTTGGCATCAGTTTAGCGCTTGAATGGCCATTTTCTAAAATCTGATATAGAGCCCATGCTGCATCTGCTCGGAGGTTAGGCCTATGTTTAAAAGTTAACGTTAAGGTATTTTGTCGAGACATATAGATTAAGCCAATACATTACCGGGCTTAAAAAGCGCGGCTTGGCCATTAACTAATTGACTAATATCTTGCGCTTTTTTACCTGATAGTTGTATGTTTGTTAGCACTATTTGCCCTTCGCCCGTAGCAATCACCAGACCATGTTTATCGTATGACAACACTTCACCGGGTACCGCTGACGTGCTGTAATCGCCACGTTTTGCTTGCCATACTTTTATTGGCGTACCGTTGTGGACAAACCATACAACAGGCCATGGATTAAACGCTTTAATGTTATTGAGTAACTGCTCAGCGCTGAGTGTCCAATCAATCTTTGCTTCCTCTTTAGAGAGCTTTTTTGCATAAGTTGCTTGGTTATCGTCTTGTTTAATAGGGGTTAGCATTGCTATGTTGTGCAGAGTCTCGATTAATGCGCTTGGTCCTAACTGAGCTAACTTATTATACAAAGTAGCGCTGGTATCTTCTTTTGTAATGGTGATTTTGCGAACGCAAAGAATGTCGCCGGTATCTAAGCCTTCATCCATTTGCATAATTGTGACGCCGGTGGTTTTATCTCCCGCCCATATAGCGCGTTGTATAGGCGCTGCGCCACGCCACTTCGGTAAAATAGAGCCGTGCACATTAATACAACCTAATTTAGGGATATGTAACACCTCGGTAGGCAAGATCAAACCATACGCTACAACCACCATAATATCAGCCTCTATTGCTTTTAGCTGATTTTGAGCCTCTTTACACTTTAATGTGGGTGGCTGATAAACGTCAATGTTATGGTTCAACGCAAGTTGTTTAACCGCGCTTGGCAATAGCTTTTTACCTCTACCTGCTGGTCTGTCTGGCTGCGTGTAAACAGCAACAATGTCATGCTCAGTGTCAAGTAAAGCGTTAAGGTGGGAGGCTGCAAAATCAGGCGTCCCTGCAAAGATAATTCGCATAAATGTAAGTATTTATCCTATTAATAAGATTGGCTAGCTGGCTTTTGCAGCTAGTCGTGCTTCTTTTTCAAGTTTTTTTCGGATTCTTTGTCGTTTTAATGGCGATAAATAATCGACAAACAACTTTCCGTCTAAATGGTCAAGTTCATGTTGTATACAAACTGCTAGCAGACCTTCAGCTTCAAGCTCAAATTCGTCACCATCTTTGTTCAATGCTTTAACAGTCACTTTTTCTGCTCGATCTACTTTTGCATAGTTATCAGGTACTGATAAGCAGCCTTCTTCGCTAATTGTTGAGCCCTGTTTGGCAATGATCACAGGATTGATAAAAACATAAGGAGTATCTTGATTTTCAGAAACATCCATCACGACAACTCGACGGTGCACGTCTATTTGGGTCGCCGCTAGACCAATCCCCTTTTCATCCTTCATAGTGTCAAACATGTCATCCACTAAGGTTCTAACACCTTCATCTACAGTGTCTACCGGCTTGGCAACCGTGCGTAAGCGCTCGTCAGGGAAGGTAAGTACGTGTTGTACAGCCATAAATTTACTCTCTTGGTCAGTATCAATATTTATAACATTGATGCACAATTACTTATGAAACTCGCGCTGTTTGCGCGTAAACTATCAAATATTATACACCGCAAATGATACCATAATCGAGCGCGTTCATCCCATTGTGTATTGTTTTTTATAAGTATATATTTGCATTATTAGGCGCTTAAGGGTTAACTTTATATAATTCAAACCGATAACAACGGTTACTAGTTAACTTTTTGTGCGTATAATAGACACATCGCTCTACGGTAAATTTGAACTACAAAGGCAATTACATGATTTTTGAAACGGTTAAGCATCACTCATTCGTCAAAGCAGCGGTATTTTCTATCTCACTGCTACTGGCGCCTGTTTCAATTTCGTTCGCAGATGTCATCAGTATTCGCAGTGATGCGCCAGTGACTTACACGGTGCAAAAAGGTGACACCTTGTGGGATATTTCGGGTATATTTTTAAACGAAGCTTGGTTATGGCCAGAGCTTTGGAGAAATAATACGCAGATTGAAAATCCACATTTAATTTATCCTGGCGATGAATTACGACTTCGTTACGAAAATGGTCGCCCTGTATTAGACGTAGTCAACCGTGATCGTGAAAAAGAATCGTTTGTGATGACGCCAGACTCGCGCCAACGCGTCAAACCACAGCCTATCGATATTTTGCCTTGGGACCTAATCGACCCGTTCATCAAAAATGATCGACTTATTGCGCCTGAAAAGTACGCTGCGTTACCTACTGTTCTTGGTGATAACTTTGGCACTCCTAGATTCGCGGACGAAGATTTTGTATTCACATTGCAAGGTGATATCGAGGAAACTGAAGGTCTGCAAGTAGTAAGACAGCAAGGTTTAGTGGTAGATAGCGCTCAGAATATTCTTGGCTTGCAAGTGACACACATCGGCGATGCCACTGTCAGTGAAAAGTTAGATGGCAATACACAAATTATTCGTATGCAAAACGCCACTTTAGAGTCAAAGCAAGGTGATAAGCTCATTTCTTCTGTTGAGTTTCCTCGCGAGAATTTAATTTTATCGCCAGCGACAGACCAAGTAGGGGAAGTTGTGCGCAATATAAATGGCAACGTACTAGCCTCGACTAAAGACATCGTTATCGTCAATTTAGGTTCAGATAGTGTTCAACCCGGCATGGTAATGGGGATTTATCAGCAAGGTCCAGACGTTGTTAATACAGATAATCCTAGCTATGCGATCGGTAGCGAATCCGTTGTTGATGGGCTACGATATACTGACCGTGTTGCCCAACCTGCCTTCAAGATTGGTGAACTTGTGATTGTTCGTACTTTCGACAACGCAAGCTATGGCTGGATAACAGAAACAGTAACATATTTGAAAGGCTCAGAGATCGTAGCCAAGCCTCGTTAAATTATAAAGGCGCGTCTCTTTGCGCCGCTATAGTTTATAATTCCATGGAAGGAATACGATGCCACACTCTCATTGTCCTAAACAGGATACAATTCAGCATATTCGTGTCTGGCTAACCCTAGATAATATAAAAGGAATTGCTTATCTCACTTTGGCTCGCACAGCCCAGAAGCTCAATATAAGCCTTGCCGACATTCCATTGGCATCATCAACAGCACTTCTTGAGATAGGATGGACGCCTCAACAGGTCAGGGCGTTAAAGCAACCCAATAAAGCACTTGAAGAGCAAATAAAGCGCAGCGATGATTGGGTCAAAGGCTCTTGCAAGCATCATTTTATTGGCTTTGATCATGCCTTATACCCTCCAGAACTAAAAGAAATTACTCGACCGCCTCTTTTTCTATTTGTTGTTGGAGCGCCAAGGATATTAAGCCAAGCAAAAATTGCGTTTGTTGGTACACGAAAGCCTTCCATATATGCAAATACGGCATGCCAATCAATTGTGCAAGAGTTGGGAGAGTTATCTAATTTTTGTACGATCAGCGGGTTAGCGCTTGGTATTGATGGGACATGCCATAAAGTAAGCGTGGCAAACAATATACCTACTATTGGGGTTTTAGCATGTGGTGTAGATATTGTTTATCCTAAAAGACATAGTGCCTTATTTAAAGAAGTCGCCAATGTTGGTGCGCTAATCTCTGAATTTCCACTTGGCACAAAACCGATTCCCCAGTTATTTCCTCGCCGAAATCGCATTATAAGCGCTTTGAGTATGGGCGTTGTTTTAATTGAGTCAACGATAAAAAGTGGCTCGATGGTGACGATAAGATATGCAATTGAACAAAACAAAGATGTATTTGCTGTACCCAATAATATTAATAGTCCAATGGCTGAAGGTGCGCATATGGTGATTAAGCAAGGAGGCAAACTCATTGAAAATGCGCAAGATATTATCGATGAATACCCTAGTTGCTATCATAATCAAAAAGTAAGCCAGCCAAATAAAAACGAAAAAAATATACGCAAAAGCTTGGCATCTGATCCATTGTTAGATAGTGTTGACTATAGCGCTACATCAGTTGACCTGATCGCTACCCGCAGCGGTATGTCGCTACCTGACATACTGACAAAATTATTAGAATATGAGTTGCGTGGCATAGTTACTTCTACCGCAGAAGGCTACATTAAATTGAGGGGCTAAACATGTTCGACATCCTCATGTATTTATTTGAGAATTTAGTCAACAACCAAACCGATATCATGGTTGACCATGATGAACTTACCGACGAATTAATTAGGGCAGGCTTTCACCACGATGAAATCTACAAAGCATTAGCATGGTTAGAAAAACTTTGTGACTTGCAAAGCACTGATAAAACACCTTACTTACATTACGCAAATGCCTTGTCTAGCCATCGGATTTTCTCGAGTGAAGAATCACAAAAGCTGGATATAGAATGCCAAGGGTTTTTGTTATTCCTTGAGCAAATAAATGTATTGTGTGCTTCAACCAGAGAAATGGTGATTGACAGAGTAATGGAAATTGAATCTTCTGAATTTTGTTTAGTGGATTTAAAATGGGTCGTTTTAATGGTGTTATTTAACGTCCCTGGAAAAGAGACAGCTTATGAACAGATGGAAGATTTACTGTTTGAATTGCCCGAGGGTGCGCTACACTAGCTGTGACTAAAAAAAGAGCGAAATTTTCCCTCATCACGACGCGCACCAACTTGCATATGGAGACTGCCCTGACTGTGCAAATCCACTACGAATAAAGCATGTAGGTAAAAATAGTTTTCTAGCCTGCACTACTTATCCAAAATGTGATTATACCAAATCACTCAATCGGACTGACATCGATATCATTAAGATCATGGATGAAAGCCAGTGCCCTGACTGTCAATCTTTGTTAGCGGTAAAAAAAGGCCGTTTTGGCATGTTTATTGGTTGTACAAACTTTCCTAATTGTCATTTTATTTCGACTAATCAATCAGCCAAAAAACAGGCAAAATACACGCCGGTAATATGTCCTAGTTGCTCAAAAGGAATGATGCAAGTAAAACAAAATAGGTTTGGGAAGCTTTTTTATGCCTGCGATAACTATCCAAAATGTAAGCATATATTTAATAATATGCCCGTTGAAAAAACGTGCGATAGTTGTGGCTCATCGGTGATGCTTGCTAAGCCTGATTCAATGACAACCTTTATATGCCCTAATAAAGATTGCGCTAAACAAATTGATGAGTCTACACATGAATGAACAAATGAAAAATCTAACGAAATGGTATAATGATGGTGAGGTGTTTGCTTATCCAACTGAAGCTGTTTTTGGCTTGGGTTGCGATCCTCAGAATAAAGAAGCACTTTATCAGATTTTAGCCCTAAAATCCCGTGAAGTCGAAAAAGGGGTAATACTTATCGCAAGCGATTTTGCCCAAGTAAATCCGTATGTGATGTTTGACGCATTACCTAATGACTCGCAAGCAACGATACTTTCGACTTGGCTAAGGCCCAGTGACTTGGCTGTTACCTAAATCTTCATATACCCCAGCTTGGATAAGCGGCGACTCCGATATGATTGCGGTGCGAATATCCTCCCATCCACTCGTGCGTAAGATGTGCAATGTGTTAAATGCTCCAATGGTATCTACCAGTGCAAATCCTGCGACACTTGAGCCTGCTCGGTCTGTGCAAGAGCTTCGCGAATATTTTGGTGATACACTGAACGTTATTGAAGGGGACTTAGGTAAACAGGCGACACCTAGCAAAATATTTCACAGTTTAACAATGGAAACCATACGCGCATGAGCAGTAATGCTGAACCTTTACTTGATATATCACAACAACAAATAGCACAGGTAAAGTCCTATCTATTGAAGTTACAAGATGAAATTTGCCAAACCTTATCATTGGCAGATGGTGGTGGAGATTTTAAAGAAGATACTTGGGAGCGCGACGAGGGGGAGGCGGAAGGTCTCGAGTTATGAGAGATGGTTTAGTAATAGAGCAAGGAGGCGTAAACTTTTCTCATGTATTTGGTACACAAATGCCTGCTTCTGCAACAGCAGCAAGACCTGAGTTAGCGGGACGTAGCTTTCAAGCGATGGGCGTTTCTTTGGTGATACATCCACATAACCCTTATGTGCCAACTTCACATGCAAACGTTCGATTTTTTGTCGCTTTAAAAGAAGGTGAAGATCCAATTTGGTGGTTTGGAGGAGGATTTGATTTAACACCAACATACGTTTTTGTTGAAGATGCAAAGCATTGGCATCAAGTTGCTCATGATTTGTGTGAGCCTTTCGGCCAAAATATTTACAATGAGTACAAGCAATGGTGCGATCGATATTTCTATCTGAAACACCGAAACGAAACTCGAGGTGTGGGAGGCTTGTTTTTTGACGATTTAAATCAATGGGGCTTTGAAAAGTCTTTTGATTTCATGAAAGCTGTCGGTAATGGCTATCTTAATGCATATGTGCCGATTGTTGAGAAAAGAAAAGAGATGTCTTTTACCGAGCGAGAGCGTCACTTTCAATTATATCGACGCGGACGTTATGTTGAATTTAATCTAGTTTATGACCGCGGAACCTTATTTGGTCTACAAACAGGTGGACGCACAGAGTCTATTTTGATGTCTATGCCGCCACTCACAAGATGGGAGTATAACTACCAACCTTCTAGTGAGACGCCAGAAGGTGCAATTATGCAATACTTAAAACCCATTGATTGGTTAAAGCTAGATCACTAATTACAAATTTTTTTCGATGATTTAAACAGAACCATCTTAATTATTCGAAATTATTTGATTTAGATCAACGAATTAAACTACTGTAAATCAAGTGCTTAGCAAACATTAATCTAGATCAATATATTATTTTTTACGTATCTTATTATTCTTGGCAGATTTATTAATTAACCAATTATAGTGAGTACAATATGAAAAAATCAGCTTTGGCATTAGCCGTTTTAACCTCAATGACATGCACCTTCGCAAGCGCTCATGAAGCAGGCGATATTCTAATTCGAGGCGGTTTTACTACTGTCGCACCAGATGCTGGCAGTTCAAATATTCAGGTAGGCGGCGCAGATTTTAGTCTTCCTATAGGCCCTGCTGATGGCAACGTGTTGCTTGGTCCAGTTGATGTTGACGATAATACGCAGTTAGGTCTTAATTTCGCGTATTTTATAACTGATAATGTTAACGTTGAAGTGTTGGCAGCTACTCCATTTTCTCACGATATTGAGATTTTAGGTGGCGTCAAGCTAGGTGACACCAAGCACTTGCCACCAACGGTTACCGTCAATTACTTTTTTAATGATGCTTCTTCAAAGTTTCGTCCATATGTAGGCGCTGGTTTAAACTATACAATTTTCTTTGATGAGAGTTTTGACGCTGGTGCAGTTGACTTAGTTGCTGCAAATGCCGGTGGTGCACAGATATCTGATCTTGAGTTAGACGCATCATTTGGTTTTTCAGCACAAATTGGCGCTGATTATGAAATTTCAGATGGTATTTATCTAAATGCATCGGCTCGTTATATTAATATCGAAACTGACGCTACATTTAGTGTTAATGGCGCAGACTTGGGTCGTGTTGATAATATCGATATAAATCCATGGGTATATACATTGTCTGTCGGTTACACTTTCTAAGATAAAGCGTTTAAGTACTGAAGCCTTGCATGTTGATGCAAGGCTTTTTTATGTCTAAAAATTAGGTATGATGCTCACCACACTCTCTCAACAAGGCGAAAACATTGTCAAACACTACAATGGCTTGTGTTTTTGGTAATCCGATAGCACAAAGCAAATCTCCTATTATTCATCATATGTTTGCTGCACAATTTGGCCTTGATTTGATCTATCAAAAGCGTTTAGCGCCTGTTGATGGATTTGTTACTTCTGCAAATGAATTTTTTGCTCAAAAAGGGACAATCGGCGCAAACGTGACAATGCCATTTAAGCATGATGCATTTGCTTGGGTCGATAAGCTATCCATTCAAGCAAGCATTGCAGGAGCGGTGAACACGATTATTCGTCAGTCTAATCAAAGTGGTGAAGACACATTCATTGGAGATAACACTGATGGTATTGGTCTGGTCAATGATCTTAAGGCAAATGGTCTATCCCTTGAAGGGGCATCTGTATTATTAATTGGCGCTGGAGGTGCTGCTCAAGGTGCGGTTCCTGCTCTTATTGATGCTGGTGTAAATGCCTTACACGTAAGCAATCGAAACCAAAGCAAAGCACAAGCGTTAGTTAATTTGATTAATCAATACAGTGTAGGGAAAGGGTTTACTTATCAAGATCCCGACCAGCAAAAGTTTGACATTATCATTAATGCGACCTCTTTGAGTTTACAAGGACAGGTTCCCAGTATTGATGATAGCGTATACACCTCACAAACAAGTGTTTATGACATGGTCTATAGCAATGATAGTACACCTTTCGTTAAACATGCTCAGGCAAAGGGATGCCAACAAGCCCTAGATGGTTTAGGTATGCTGGTGCAACAAGCGGCACAGAGCTTTTATTTATGGTTTTCAGAGCGTCCTGACACAGCATCAGTGTTAGAAAGGCTAAAAGCGCAAGGTTGAATACTTATTTACTTGTCATATACTCATTTTTCAGTGCAACATAATTGGCCGCGGTATCTTTAAAAAAGCGACGTTCTTTTTCATTAATAGGGCGCTTTTTAACCACTGGATTACCCACATATAAATAACCACTTTCAAGTACTTTTTTAGGTGGTACCAATGAACCTGCTGCAATGAGTACTTCATCTTCAACAACGGCGCCGTCTAACACTATTGCGCCCATACCCACCAATACTCGATTACCAATGATGCAACCGTGCAACATGCATTTATGACCAACAGTAACATCGTCTCCAATGATAGTTGGATAACCATCTGGATTAATGGTACTTGCTCTGCTGACATGGATAACGCTGCCATCTTGTACGTTGCTACGTTCGCCAATCCTAATTTTGTTTACATCCCCACGCACTGCAACTAGCGGCCATAGGCTACTGTCGGCCCCAATTTTTACATCGCCAGACACAAAACAGCTTTCTTCGATGTAAACGGAATTATCAAATACTGGAAAGTTGCCTTTAAAGTTAACAATAGTCATGGTGGTAATTTACTCGGTTTTTTATCAGTGTATCGAAGAAGTACAAGCTATGCCAATGCCAACCAAATACCAACAATGACCAGTAGGCCACCTGCTATCCAGTTTACCCATTGTGCGTGAGGACTATTATTTAAAAGTTTTGATAGTGTCTTACCACCGCTAGCGTAAATCAACATACTTAAGAATTCACTCATCATAATAATGCCAATCAACACAATCATTTGTAGTGTAAGTGGTTTTTGTGTGTCAATAAATGGCGGCAATATTGCTATCATAAATGCCCATCCTTTTGGGTTGGCAATAGCCGTTATAAAACCCTGTGAAAATAAACCTGTTGCGCTGACATCATTGATAGATGCGTGGCTATTTATTTCTACGGGGGTTTTAAATGTTTTAAACCCAAGATAACACAAGTACGCAGCGCCCAACCATTTAAGGCCCATAAATATTAACGGATATGCCAACAACACTTTCGCTACACCTATTACCGATAGTGTCGAAACAATTGCAACGCCTATCACCTCGCCCAACATCATATATAGTGTTTTGCCGATACCAAATCGCATACCTAATGTCATTGCAAGACTCATACACATGCCGGGTGTAATCGAAATAAAGAAAAATGTCGGAACAAATATGAGTAAAACAGCTATGTCTGGCATGTAAGAACCGTTTGTAAAATAAAGGTGTAATGAAAACTAAATTATTGCCGTTATAACAAACGCGTAAAATACCGTGTTTAGTTACAGGTATTTTAAACAAAACGGGTGATTTAGGGTGTATTTTAGCCACTTGGGCTAATTTTATCATTAAATAGCTTATAAATGACAAAAATCATCAAAAAGCTATTGACCCCAAATTATATGTGTGTAGAATGCGCGCTCGC
>NZ_CM146340.1:2627500-3342500 GCF_055693685.1 Glaciecola sp. HA4-3 | reverse complement strand
GATGTATTAGGGTTGTATGGTTAAGTGACTAAGCGTATACGGTGGATGCCTAGGCAGTTAGAGGCGATGAAGGACGTGTAAGTCTGCGAAAAGCGTTGGGAAGCTGACAAAACGCGTTATACCCAACGATGTCCGAATGGGGGAACCCAGCCCTTAGGGGTTATCTATATCTGAATACATAGGGTATAGAAGCAAACGCAGGGAACTGAAACATCTAAGTACCTGTAGGAAGAGAAATCAATTGAGATTTCCCTAGTAGCGGCGAGCGAACGGGAAACAGCCGAATCAGCATGATGTAGTGGAATGAGTTGGGAAGCTCAACGATACAGGGTGATAGTCCCGTACACGAAGTGTCATGTTGGTCATATTAAGTAGGTCGGGACACGTGTTATCTTGACTGAAGATGGGGGGACCATCCTCCAAGGCTAAATACTCCTAACTGACCGATAGTGAACCAGTACCGTGAGGGAAAGGCGAAAAGAACCCCTGTGAGGGGAGTGAAATAGAACCTGAAACCGTATACGTACAAGCAGTGGGAGCAGACTTGTTCTGTGACTGCGTACCTTTTGTATAATGGGTCAGCGACTTATATTTAGTAGCAAGGTTAACCGATTAGGGGAGCCGTAGCGAAAGCGAGTGTTAACTGCGCGTTTAGTTGCTAGGTATAGACCCGAAACCCGGTGATCTAGCCATGGGCAGGTTGAAGGTTGAGTAACATCAACTGGAGGACCGAACCGACTAACGTTGAAAAGTTAGCGGATGACTTGTGGCTGGGGGTGAAAGGCCAATCAAACCGGGAGATAGCTGGTTCTCCCCGAAATCTATTTAGGTAGAGCCTCGGACGAACACCATTGGGGGTAGAGCACTGTTAAGGCTAGGGGGTCATCCCGACTTACCAACCCTTTGCAAACTCCGAATACCGATGAGTGCTATCCGGGAGACACACGGCGGGTGCTAACGTCCGTCGTGGAGAGGGAAACAACCCAGACCGCCAGCTAAGGTCCCAAAATATTGCTAAGTGGGAAACGATGTGGGAAGGCTAAGACAGCTAGGAGGTTGGCTTAGAAGCAGCCACCCTTTAAAGAAAGCGTAATAGCTCACTAGTCGAGTCGGCCTGCGCGGAAGATGTAACGGGGCTAAGCAATATACCGAAGCTGCGGCATTATCTTAGGATAATGGGTAGGGGAGCGTTGTGTAAGTGGATGAAGGTGAACTGAGAGGTTTGCTGGACATATCACAAGTGCGAATGCTGACATGAGTAACGATAATGGGGGTGAAAAACCCCCACGCCGGAAGACCAAGGTTTCCTGTCCCATGCTAATCAGGGCAGGGTAAGTCGGCCCCTAAGGCGAGGCGGAAACGCGTAGTCGATGGGAAACAGATTAATATTTCTGTACTTATATAGTGAGTGATGGAGAGACGGAGAAGGCTAGGCTGGCATGGCGTTGGTAGTCCATGTGAAAGTGCGTAGGGCGTTTGATTAGGTAAATCCGGTCGAACATTAAACCTGAGACACGAGACGAGCTCCTACGGGAGTGAAGCAGTTGATGCCCGGCTTCCAGGAAAATCTTCTAAGCGTATTGCTATATGAACCGTACCCCAAACCAACACAGGTGGTCAGGTAGAGAATACTAAGGCGCTTGAGAGAACTCGGGTGAAGGAACTCGGCAAAATTGTACCGTAACTTCGGGAGAAGGTACGCCCCTGTCTGTGATTGGACTTGCTCCATAAGCGGCTGGGGGTCGCAGTGACCAGGTGGCTGGGACTGTTTATTAAAAACACAGCACTGTGCTAAATCGAAAGATGACGTATACGGTGTGACACCTGCCCGGTGCCGGAAGGTTAATTGATGGGGTTAGCGTAAGCGAAGCTCTTGATCGAAGCCCCGGTAAACGGCGGCCGTAACTATAACGGTCCTAAGGTAGCGAAATTCCTTGTCGGGTAAGTTCCGACCTGCACGAATGGTGTAACCATGGCCACGCTGTCTCCACCCGAGACTCAGTGAAATTGAAATTGCTGTGAAGATGCAGTGTACCCGCACCTAGACGGAAAGACCCCGTGAACCTTTACTACAGCTTGGCACTGAACATTGACCCTACATGTGTAGGATAGGTGGGAGGCTATGAAGCATCGTCGCTAGATGGTGTGGAGCTGCCCTTGAAATACCACCCTTGTATGTTTGATGTTCTAACATTGGTCCCTTATCGGGATTGTGGACAGTGTCTGGTGGGTAGTTTGACTGGGGCGGTCTCCTCCCAAAGTGTAACGGAGGAGCACGAAGGTTGGCTAATCCTAGTCGGACATCAGGAGGTTAGTGCAATGGCATAAGCCAGCTTAACTGCGAGACAGACACGTCGAGCAGGTACGAAAGTAGGTCATAGTGATCCGGTGGTTCTGTATGGAAGGGCCATCGCTCAACGGATAAAAGGTACTCCGGGGATAACAGGCTGATACCGCCCAAGAGTTCATATCGACGGCGGTGTTTGGCACCTCGATGTCGGCTCATCACATCCTGGGGCTGAAGTCGGTCCCAAGGGTATGGCTGTTCGCCATTTAAAGTGGTACGCGAGCTGGGTTTAGAACGTCGTGAGACAGTTCGGTCCCTATCTGGTGTGGGCGTTGGATGATTGATGGGAGCTGCTCCTAGTACGAGAGGACCGGAGTGGACGAACCGCTGGTGTTCGGGTTGTTTTGCCAAAGGCATTGCCCGGTAGCTACGTTCGGAACGGATAACCGCTGAAAGCATCTAAGCGGGAAGCCGGCCCAAAGATGAGTCATCCCTAGAGATTTAATCTCTTTGAAGGGTTGTTGGAGACGACGACGTTGATAGGCAGGGTGTGGAAGCGTTGTAAGGCGTTAAGCTAACCTGTACTAATTGCCCGTAAGGCTTAACCATACAACACCTAATGCATTTAGTGTGTGGTGTGTGACAAGTAGACTAATGTGTGAGAAAGAGTAGCGACTCTGGTTGAATATTGAATGTTTATTAGCTTTTTTGAATTGACCTTTTTGTCTGGCGACAATAGCGATACGGTCCCACCTGACTCCATCTCGAACTCAGTAGTGAAACGTATTAGCGGCGATGGTAGTGTGGGGATTCCCCATGCGAGAGTAGCACATCGCCAGACTTCCCATACTAACCCGTAGCACTCGCTGCGGGTTTTTTGGTTTTTGGATTGTACAAAAACCTGCCTGACTAGTTTAGACCCTGACTAGTTTAGACAATCCATAGCAAAAGATGTATTCTCATTGTCCTTTTTCCATAAGTGTTAATGAATTGGCTTCTTTACAAAAATATTCTGATAAACAAATAAGTTTTGATGATTACACGCTAAACGTTAATAGCAAAACTCTTTTATATAAAAAACAACGTACAGTCCTGTCTGATGAATTGTGCCTGTTATTTGTGCTACTTACACTTGTGCCAAATAAGGTAGTGAACAAAACAAAGCTTATTGAAACAATATGGCAAGGCCAATCTGGAACTCAGGAGAACTTACGGGCGCTAGTTAAACAAGCTCGGGACTTATTAGGCGACAATGCCAAAGCGCCCAGCTATATTAAAACAGTTCCAAAGCAAGGTTATTTGTTTTTAAAAGACGTGTTAGTAAGTGAGTCTAAGAGCAAATCAACAAGAAAGCAAAGAACGACAAATGCTTCATCTCCATTGACTAATAAGAGCATCAAAGGTAATGAGCGTAAACCTAGAAACGACAAAAGTACTACAACACAGAAACAAACCGATAGCCCGACACGAGCTAATGCCGAATCAACACAAATAAATACAGAAACAACATCAAATAGTGATGGTAAAAAGGAAAATTCTGTAAAGGATTCTACGCTAAATACACAAGAACGTTTTAAAGCCATTTATAGCAAATGGAAAAAATACCCTGCGGTAGGTATACCTGTTTTAGTCTTATTTTTCTTTGCACTACTTGTTCTTAATAACCAGACACCACTTCAAAATAGTGTTGAGCAGTCACTTTTAAGCGAACGACAAAGTAGAGTAAACAAGCAAGAAGTACTCGTGTTTGACGGCTACAAAATCCCTTTGATTAATGAATTGGGTATATACAGTTTTTGGTCTCCACAAGCAACATTACCAAGTATTGTGAGCGATAACGCCGATAAAAGCATCGACTCGGTAGTTTTTTCATCAGAAGGTAACGATGATAGTAGTTATCAAGAGTTTGTTTTTCCGTCTGCCATGCTGTCTACCCCATTCATCAGCAATTCACATAAAGCCGTTTTATTTCAAGGAGCACAATCGTCGAATGTTTCGGTTGTATCACTTAACGATTTAAATAAAGCTGATCAAAATACTATTTTTGATGTCACTCACTACTTAGATATCATACCTAAGAACCATAAAATTGTAGGCTTCGACGGGGCACAAAAGATTCTGTATCTTTTGTCTGAAAACAATAATTTATCAGAATTTACCTTGAGTACCAAAACGGCTACTAAGGTAAATATAGATTTCTTAGAATCGGCTTCGATAGTGTCGATATGGCCTTCCCCTAAACCAAATAGTGGTAGTGTTTTAGTAACAAATGAAGGTACATATAAGTTATACGACACCTTACGACCAAATGAGCCCCTTGAGATAGATTCTGCGATAGTGTCAGGTATCTGGGATAAAAATGCTGGCGTTTTTACGTTTACAAGCAAAAATGGCAAGCTTTTCTCATATCAGCGTGATGGTCGTAAGGTCAAAGCATGGAGGCAAACTAAGGGTGAATTTAGTAAAATTATAAGTCGTTGTGGCAGCGATTGTTTTTACGTTGGTACCGGGGCTAACAGTCGTTCATTTACAAGTTTATCGAATCCATTGCATAGCAAGGATGTTACATCATTGAAGGCCCATACAAGAGCCTTAGATGGAATTGAATTTTATAAAAAGATAAACCTACACAAATCTATTTACTTACAAAATCTGAATGGCAGGCAACAGCTTTACAGTATTGATGGTTCGCAAGATTCACTGATGTATATATTTGGTAAAGAGCAAGACATTCAAAACATCACGTTAAGTGAAAGTGGAAAGTTAGTAGTGGGGCTTGATAATCAGAGACCATTTTTACTGAATTTGCTGACGCAAGAATTCAAGTACCTAGATTTACAACATGCTAAGGTCAGTGCATTTCATGTATCAAGTCAAGAATTTCTATACTACTTTGCTAATAGCCTAAATACCGAGGATGGTATCTACCGATATAATATTCGGACCGGAAGAACACGATTAGAATACTTGGGTATGCAAGCGGTAAAGGTTGAAACTTTATCAAGGAATGTTGATAGTGTATTGCAAGAAACTAAAATGAAAGTGTTTATTGATAAGGGCTTTCAATTATTCATTCAGCAAGATACGAAAGAACCCGTGTTACAAGCGACGCTTACTGAAGAATCTAAGTATTTGTGGGACATAACGTCTGACGGACATCTGTATTATATTCACAAAGATGAAGTTGATGCTCAACTACGTTTAGTTAAAGTAAATCTTTTAAATTTAGACACGATTGAATACATCTTACCTTTTAAAGATGTGAGTGGGAGTCTAATGCTAAGTGATGACGGACGTTTTATTACTATCTCGACTCCTGTTGTGTCACAAAAGAAGATAACTAAGATTCAAGGTCTTTCTGCAACTTTTTAGTATATTACAACTTCTAATACATTAGTGATTGAACAAGGTGTTTTAATGAAACTCTCGAGACTTTGTTTGAAGTGTATCTAGCAAATGGCTTAAGTCCGTCATTTTACCTGCAATAATATGCACTACATCTCCATCACCTCGTTCAAGGATGCCTCTGACATGTAATATTTTAGCGTGTAAGTAAGCATTTTTTTGAGCCCGCGCACTTGCTTGCCAAATGACGATGTTACTATTGCCAGTATGATCTTCTAAAGTAATAAAGGTAACACCAGCAGCGGTACCTGGACTTTGCTTACATGCTACAACTCCAACAACCGAGACCAAAGACTGGTGTGCAATAGTGTGTAATTGGTTTGCCATCACAAATTTAGGTAAAAGCTTTGCGTGATAAAGCAACTCAACTGGATGGTGTTTAATACTTAAACCTGTACTGGCATAATCTTCGACTAAATCATCAAATAGATTTGGCTGTTTAATATATGTTTGCTGTGATGCTTGAACAGCATTTTGTATATAAGGCTGTTGTCGTTGGTTTTTTAGCAAAGGCAAACTATCACTATCGTCCATCAGTTGCCATCGGGTCTTGTATCGATTTTTGCCAAAACACGCAAATGCATTCGCACTAGCCAAGGCTTCCAAACAACTATTAGGAATATCTGCACGACGTAAATCACTAAGCTCTTTGAGTCCAGACTGATTTCGAATAGAGATAATTTTTTCACATGAGCTTGCTTTTAATCCTTTGATTATTCTAAAGCCTAATCTTATACCATACTCCATGTTAAGAGTATGTTTGTGCTTACTTACATTTACGAGCTTGTGATCATAATCAGATAAAAGGACACAACAAGGCAGTACATCTACGTTGTGACGTTTTGCATCTTGAATAATTTGAGATGGCGTATAAAACCCCATAGGTAGACTGTTTAGTAAGCCAATATAAAAAATACTTGGGTAATAATACTTTAACCAAGCTGAGACATAAGCAAGCACAGCAAAAGAAGCAGAGTGTGATTCTGGGAAACCGTAGCCACTAAAGCCGCAGATTTGCTCAAATAGTGTAAATGCATACTCTTGGGTATAGCCTCTAGCTGTCATTCCATCGACTAGTTGTTTCCTAAACTTATGTAAATGTCCATTTTTCTTCCAACTCGCCATTGCTCTTCTTAGTTGGTCAGCTTCGCCACCAGTAAATCCCGCAGCTACCATTGCTAACTTGATCACTTGTTCTTGAAATATTGGTACGCCTAGTGTGCGCTCAAGGACATTTTTGATTTCATCAGACGGATAATCATAGTCTTCTTTACCTTCGCGGCGTCGTAAAAAAGGATGTACCATTTCTCCTAATATTGGATCAGGTCTAACTATGGCAATCTGTAACACTAAGTCATAGTAGCAAGCAGGTTTCAATCTTGGCAGCATTGACATTTGCGCGCGAGATTCAATTTGAAATACTCCGACGGTATCTGCCTTGCTAATTTGTTGAAAAACCTGTGGGTCATCGCCTAGACGGGTAATAAATGCAATAGAACAGTTTTGTTGATAATGTTCTTTTAGTAAATCAAAGCTTTTACGAATAGCTGTTAACATACCAAGTGCTAGAACATCTACTTTTAGAAGTTGTAGGCTCTCTAAGTCGTCTTTGTCCCACTGTATAACCGTGCGTTCCTCCATTGCCGCGTTTTCGATTGGTACAAGTTCATACAGTGGGCCAGCAGAAATTACGAAACCACCTACATGCTGAGAAAGATGACGTGGGAATCCAATGAGCTGCTCAACTAAATGGACAAACTTATTACCTAAGGAAGATGCTGGGTCAATACCTAAATCACCTAGTTGTGACTGCCATGTTAATGCTCGATCGCGGCGATTAATATTTTTGATGAAAAATTCAATATCGGTCACATTGATGCCTAAGCTTTTGCCTATTTCGCGTAGTGCACTTTTAAAACGATAACATACAACAGTGGCGGCTAATGCAGTTCTTTCACGGCCATATCTACGATAAATATATTGGATGATTTCTTCTCGGCGTTCATGCTCAAAATCTACATCAATATCAGGTGGTTCGTTTCGCTCTTTGGAAATAAAGCGTTCAAATAATACGTCGACTTGCCTAGGATCAACAGACGTGATTTCTAAGCAATAACATACTACAGAGTTGGCCGCAGAGCCCCGCCCTTGGTATAAGATATTGCGACTTTGTGCAAACTTGACAATATCATGAATGGTTAAAAAGAAATGCTCATAAGCTTGTTCATGTATCAATACCAGCTCTTTTTCGATAGTTTGCCTGATATCCTTAGGTACACCCTCGGCAAAACGCTTTTTTATGCCTTGCTCAACTAGTTCTCGTAAATATTCTGCGGGTGTCATATTAGGCGCAACAACTTCGCTAGGATATTCATACGCTAATTCGCTCATGCAAAATGTACATGCGGTAGATAAAAGGTAAGCATTATTAAGCCAATGGACATCATATAAGCGACGTAGTTTTTTAATAGGTCGCAAGCATGCTTCAGTATTGTGTAGAGTGTCTCTACCTAGTTCACTCACGCTACAATGCGAAGCGATGGCATGCAGACATTGCTGCAATTCACCTCGCGACGTGTCATGCATCAAAGCACATGAACTTGCGACAATACTAATGTCAAAATCGTGGGCTAATTTCTGGCAATAGTAAATATCATCTTGTTCATTCGCTTTAAGCCATCTTTTGATCACTAAGAATAATCTGTCTTTAAAGTGTTTTTGTAACCATAAAGCAAAGTTATGATCGTCTTGTTGTACGCGACTTGGTTGCCATAAACAAAAACAGTGTTTAATGGTTTTTAAGTCCCATTCATTCAAGCTGTATTGTCCTTTATTTGCACGTCTTCGTGCATTGGTAATGACGCGGCAACATTCTTGATAAGCGGCTTTAGTCGGGCATAATAAAACCAGGGTGTGACCTTGATACACAAATTGTGTACCGACAATAAGTTTAATCGGCAAGTGATGTTGTTTGATTTCGGTATAGGCCCTGACAACGCCTGCCATTGAGCATTCGTCAGTGATCGCGATTGCTTTGTAACCTAAAAAATAAGCTTGTCTGACAAGCTCTTCTGGGTGAGATGCCCCTTTTAAGAATGAAAAATTTGATTGGCAGATTAATTCTGCATAACCCAATAAAGCAGTATCAGATGAAATAGCCATGCACAAACCATTCTTGTTCAGGTGTTTTGTAGATCCACAACTGTTGCCCTTCCGGATTTTGCCCAATATAGTAATCGCGATTGATCATGTGCTCATCCCACCAACCGGTTTGTATGCGTTCAGGCCCTTTTAATAAGGTAATTTTACTGGCTAGCTTTTGGGGAGGATTTATTAATAATCCGGGACGATCGGCAAAAATACTGTTTGTATCTGCCTTATTAGTAGCGGTATTAGACAAAATATTAATATATTCAGTGCAGCGTTCAGGTCTAAAGTCAGCAACGTATGATAAGCGTTTAACACTGCGTTCACCTAACTTACTTTGTAATCTAGACAATAAAGTCAGTGCTTCTACATGTGTCGACTTTTGTGCAAACATATCTTCATTTGCAATTTGCGCTATCTCATACTCTTGGCAGTGTAAACTAATACCATAAACTGCAGATGCAAATTGGGTAGATGCTAATTGCAGCTCGATAATATCAAGCCACGCTTGGCGCTGATAAATAGGCCTGATGCTAGCAAACTTCAGAATAAGTTTATCGTGTTCTCGTTGATGAAAGTCAATATTTATCCTTAAACACAAAGCGTTGCGAACGGATAAGAAAGACTCAAGCTTATCCAAGCATTTAACGAGTACGGGAATAATTTTGTCGGTAGTTGCGATATCATAAAGTAGCTCTAGATAGTCATGATACTCTGCTTTAGGATGGTAAAATTCGACACAAGCAGCGGCTTTACCTTTAAGTTCATTAATGACTCTCATGCTACCACGTGATACTCGGTTGGCTATTTCAGCGTCGGGTATTGTTAATAGGTCGGCATATCGTTTCAGCCCTATGCGTGATAGCTTATTCAAATCTTTATCATCAATATCCGTTAGCGATAATGAACACATGTTTAGTGATTCATTAATAAGGTGCTTATCATTGCTGATAAGTTGTTTTTTACTCAGGGCTAATACTTTAGCGGCTTGTATTGAGTATGCGCAGCTAGCGACATAATTTATTTGATGGTTACGTAAAGACTGTGCGAGAACTTGCCAGTAATTTTCAAGACCTTCATACAGTACTAGCATGTTTTGTGCGCGTAGAATAATTGCATTAGGCGGGTTTAATACAATATCTGAAGTTAATAAATATAAATCGTTCGCTATTCGTTTAATTGCATTTTCTTCTATTTCGCTTTGATATTCGTGCAAAGACAGTTCGCTGCAACTTAGGCTAGCACTGGCTAAGCCCATTCCTTTTTTGATACCTTGGTTTATTGCTAGCTGATTAACTTGGCATAAGCGATTTTGTTGAGTATCGACAATGGCAATTGGCAATACTTGCTTACCACTATGATCAGCATTGAGTAAATCAAGCTGTAATTGAGGGAAGTGGAGGTAAATCCATAAAGAACGAGTATCAAATTGCATGAATTACCTACTAGCATGCAAATGAACAATATTATTACTTTGTAGAGGCAAATCAGTTTTACCTAAACGAGTACGACTAACAAAAGGCAAAGGCACTTTGACTGCTTTTTGAGCCCAACCCACTTGTTGCTTATTGACTGTTATTGTTAATTGGTCATCTTGCCGTTGAACGTTCAACGATAGACTTAACGGTAAGTTACTTAAGGTATGTTGCTGGTCTAGTTGATACCACACACCATAACAAGCTCCTTGTACACAAGCATGTTGTAACTTTCGAACGTGTAGATGTTTTAAGTGCTTATGCCACATATATATCGAATGACATGCACCACTTTTAGCGCATTGTTCAGCACTCCATAAAGCATCATCAATTGATTTAGGATATAGCACAATAAGTTGATCTAGCTTAATTCCATGTGCAAGTAAGAATTCAGCATTTAATGCATAAGGAGGGTTAATAAAAACAAACAGTCGATGATCGGTATGAGCGCTGTTTTGCGCGTTTAATGCCTGATGCTGCTGTTCAAAAATTTTCAACATTAGACGAAGCTCACCGCAGCCTAAGACACTATTTAGGTGAATCATTCCTGATGAAGGAAATCCGCCTTGTAGCACCTTATCTAAGCTGTCAAAACCGGTGATTAATTTAGGTTTTGTTTGCGTATTTTTAGAGTGCGCGGCATTCCATACCCATTGTTTATTATGTAGCTCATGTAAAATAGGATTCATGCTGTTTGTCCTGTTTCATTAAACAAAACGTGTGTGCCAAAAGGCAAATTATGCTTTATTTATACTGTATGTTTATACAGTATAAATATTTAGTTAAAAGGCGCAAGTTAAGAATGCGGATTTATAGTGTAAATCTGATAAGGCATTGTTAAAAAAGCAAAAAATGATCGACACTGAATACTCAGATACGAGAATTCGTTTTTTTATTTATTTTTAAGGTAGACTAAATAACAAGATATTAGCGGTTTGTATATACAGGCAAATCAACGCATAGCTATCACGACTAAAGTAAGAGGGAGCCCAATGAAGCAAAAGCTTTATCAATTTTTCAGTATATGTATATTATTAAACGTATCTATTATTGCTCATGCAGCAGTGATTGATAAATCAGCCATATTGGTACTTGAAGATATTCCGACAAATACATCTTTAGGGCTTTCGCAAAGCGATTTCAGTGAGCAAGCTAAGCATAATTTAGTCGCTTACCTTATGGATTCCCATGATACAAGCCGTGAGCTGGTATTGTTTGATCAGGCTCGCCAATGGCAATTACTTAGTGAGCTTGAAGGAGAAGCTAAAGCAGGGTTGCATGCTATGACCTTGGTGTTAAGTACCGACCGCTTTACAAAAGGAAGCCTAACGCTTGAAGGCGTAGAATCACCTATGTTGTTTATCAATGGCGAAACAATAAAGGGTACAGATGCGACTTTCAAACTGTCATTGGTCAATGGCGATCATCAATTAATTGTATTGGCACAAGAGATTACAAGCTGGGCAGACCTTAAGTGGTCTTTTGAATCAAACGATGACAATGCGACTGTATCATTTGAGGCAGAAAAGTCGCTACATAGGCTTAGTGCAAAGCAACTATACGATAGCCAAACTCTAAGCGGCTTGAGCTTATCGCCTGATGGCGAGCATATGGTATGGACTAAGCGCCACTATACTCAAGCAACAGGTGATACTCCCATATCAGTGACTGAACTATTAAGTACGGATAATCAAAAAGTTGTTTATAGATGGCAAGGTAATAACCCTTCTAATATTACCTGGAGTCCAGATGACAACAATGTTTTATACACGTCAGGTTCTAAAATATATCAGCTAAACCGCGATACTCTTGCACTAAAGACTATTGCAAAAGACATCTCAGGCGCCAGTAATTTCAGATGGTTAAATAATAATACCGTTATTTTTACGTGGCTTAAAAGTAATGAACCGCATGATGGTAAAGCCAAACGTTACTTTGCTTTAGAAGACAGATGGTCGTATTGGCGCAACAATACTCAAGTGTATCAGCTTGATGTAAATACCGGATTAGTTGGTCAAATTACTCAAGATGATGTTTCATCACAATTGATGGATATAGACAATGAGTATTCACGTATTTTAGTTACTCGTACAATATCAAACTACGCACAAGCCCCTCATTTTACTACCCAGTTAATTGAGATTGACATTCGCAGTGGTGAGCAGACACTTATTACTGATACAGATGGAGGGATTGGTGCTGCACTATATACACAAAATGGCATTTACATTGTTTCAGGGCCTAACTTTAACGACGGTGTTGGTCGTATAAATAAAGAGAGTCAGTTTGCAAATGACTATGATGGACAGCTCTATTTATTTAATCGCAAGACTAGTGAAATTGCTCCGTTATCACGTCAGTTTACGCCATCAATTAGTAGCCTTACCTCTTTAAACAAAGGTCAGTTATTAGTATCTGCAATTGACCAAGATCGCGTGCAACTTTTTGTCTTTGATAACAAAAAGGGGAGATTTGAAAGACTTAATACACGTATTGAAGTTGTTGATGGTTTTGCTGTATCTGAGCAAAAGAATCCAAGTATCGTGTTTAGTGGCACCACGGCAGTTAGTCCCCAAAAAGTCTATTTAAAGCAGGGTAGAAAAAGTCCTAAGCTATTAGTAGATACCGCGCAAACTCAATATGAAAATGTCCAGTTAAGTGAAATACAAGACTGGGATTTTACTAACAAACATAACGAGATTATTGATGGACGTATTTATTTACCCCCCAATTTTGATAGTGCCAAAAAGTACCCTGCGATAGTATATTATTATGGTGGTACCTTGCCTGTTACACGCGCCTTTACCGGAAGGTGGCCATTTAGTTTATGGGCTGCAAAAGGCTATGTTGTTTATGTTATGCAACCAGCAGGTACTATTGGCTACGGACAAGATTTTTCTGCAAAGCATGTGAATGCGTGGGGGCTACAGACCGCTGATGACATTATTGCTAGTACAAAAGCATTTTTAGAAGCACATCAATTTGTTGATTCTAGTAAAGTTGCCAACATGGGGGCTTCTTATGGTGGCTTTATGACAATGTATTTAGCCACCAAGACAGATTTGTTTGCAGCGTCAGTATCGCATGCCGGTATTAGCAATCTTGCTGAGTATTGGGGCCATGGCTGGTGGGGCTATTTATATTCAGGTGTGGCAACAACAGATAAATTTCCTTGGAATGCAACGCAGTTTTATACCGAGCAAAGTCCTTTGTTCCAAGCTGATGATGTAGTGACTCCCTTATTGCTACTGCACGGTGATTCCGATACTAATGTACCTGTGAGTCAAAGCCATCAAATGTATACGGCGCTTAAGATTTTAGGGAAGGATGTCGAGTTTGTTGAGTTTATTGGTGAAGACCATACGATTAACACTCGTGAAGCTCGGTTACATTGGTGGGACACAATTTTGGCTTACATGGATTATAAGTTAAAAGGTGAACCACTATGGTGGGAAACCCTCTACCCAGAACCATAAAAAAAGGCGCTATTTAAGCGCCTTTTTTACTTTTTATATATCATCGCTTATAAAGGAATTGGATTGCCATTAAGCAACGCTTGTGAGTCTTGTAAAGTAAATGCAAACTCATAGTTTTCGCCATTTTGGGTGATCATGCCTTGTTGCGCAAGACCCATTAATGTGCCTTCGACTTGCTGCCTTACTAACTCTTCTTGTTCTTCAGCTGACATGCTTGCAAACTGAGGATTAGCCGACAGTTGTGATTCTAAAACCATGGTGGCAATAAACTCAGCAGCGCCTTTTTCAAAGCTCATTTGGCTATCAACATTACCGTGACGGATCCAAAAAGAAGGGTCTTCTAAACTCATAGGCATTTGTGTGACGTTTTCAAGTTTTGTCATCACCTTACCTTCAAATTTACTACCATTTATCAGACCACTCATTTCGCTGATATTATACTCAGGATTAGTTTGTAGTTGTGGTAGTAAATGGTCTTTTAAAAACGCTTGCGTATGCGCTTCCATTTGATCAGGGGCGATTTCTAAAATTTCAGATGAGAAAGCTTGATACTCTTTAAAAAACGCCGCTGATAGATTATTCAGCTCAATTGTTACCAATAAATCAGCAAGTGATAGTTCGTTGGTTTCTACGCTAACTAGCGTCGTAGCCATCTCGATATTGCCTAAACCAGCTGTTTCATCAAAGGTCGATACTGCCGCAAGTTTTGTTTGCCCGATGTTGGTTTCACTACCATCCATTTGATTTTGATAGTTCATTTTCTCAATGATGAAATTGGATGTAGAGTTATAAAGGCCCTGAGACATCATGGTAGATAATGAAGCATCCGATACAAGGTCAATGCTTAAGTTGTCCATTGTAAAGCCAATCATGCCATCTAAATCAAAGGTCGTATTTTTTGACATTGCTGCATATTGTATACCTGAGCTAGAAATACTGCCTTCACCTTGCATACCGGAAAAAGAGATAGAAGCACCAGAATCTGCATCCGTATAGTTGATTGCCGCAATCGCGTCAGTATAGTCGGTTGTACCAAAAATGCTTGTTAAACCATTAAATTCGTAAATTGGCGCACCGTTTTCAAATACCAAACCTTCAGGTAATTCTGTCGCTTGTGTGCTGATATTTGTACGAGCTAAAGCGAATGCAAAGCCATCTTTGAAAATCAAAGGGCCATGACTACCATTGACATCAATATTTACAGACAAATCTAAAGTGTCTTGTGCATAAAGCTCATCCATTCCCGGAATCACTAAGCCAATATTAATTGTGGCTTGTGTACTAAACCAACCAGAATCGATATTAACTATCGTAGCTTGATATCCAGATGCTTGGTTAATCGCATCGATTGATGATTGAATGGTATTGGCATATTGAACCCCTGCTACTTTGGGACCCGCAATGCCAATAATGGCGACGACTGCAACGGCAGATAAAAGGAGTTTTTTCATACTGACTTCCTTGTTTAAAACTAAAAATTAAATGCAAGCTAGATGCTCGCACACAGACTAACTAAGGTGATAACAGTGTTTTTTGTAATGGCCGTCATACACCTGCTAAATTTGCACGACATAATAACTAAGTCGTCCCTTAAACAAAAGGGCTCGTTGCTCGTTATTTACTGGCTTGTTGTGCGATATATTCAAGCATTTTTTGTTCAAGCACAAATAAAGGCACAGAACCATTTACCAGCAACTCATCATGAAAAGCCCGTAAATCGAAATCTTCGCCTAATGTTTCTTGGGCTTTTTGGCGCAATTGTTTAATTTTTATTTCACCAAGTTTGTAGGCCAAGGCTTGAGCAGGCCAAGAAATATATCGATCAATTTCGGTACGGACATTGTGTTCAGACAAGGCGGTATTTTCAAGCATATAGTTAAGGGCTTTTTCTCTACTCCAGCCAAATACATGCATGCCTGTATCTACTACCAAACGGCACGCCCGCCACATTTCATAACTAAGTCGACCAAAATTATCATAAGGGTCATCATAAATACCGACTTCTAATCCTAAATACTCCGAATATAAGCCCCACCCCTCGCCAAAGGCTGAGATATAGGTTGACCGTCTAACTTCAGGTAAGTCTTCCATTTCGGCAGCAAGTGATATTTGAAAGTGATGCCCTGGTACTGCTTCATGCAGTGTTAATGCTGGTATTGCGTATAAAGGACGTTTGTCTAGCGCATAGGTGTTGACCCAATAGTATCCTGACTGATCATCACTACTAGGCGATATGTAACGGCCAGTTGTATATTTTGGAGCGATACTATCGGGCACTGGAGCCACACCATATGGTGTTCGCGGCATTTTGTAAAATAGTTTAGGTAGCTGTGCATCCATTTGTTTGGCTACATATGATGCGTACATGATTAAGTCTTCAGGCGTTTTTGCATAAAACTGTTCATCTGTTCGTAAAAAGTCTATGAATTCATTGATATCCCCTTCAAACTCTAGTTCATCAACGATCTGCTGCATTTGAGCTCTTATACGTGCAACTTCTTTCAAACCGACATCATAAATTTCCTTTGGTGTCATATCGGTTGTTGTGTAATGCTTAGCTCGATTGTTATAGAACGCTTCGCCGTTGGGCCATGTTGTAGCGGCAATATCAGTTTTTGCGTTAGGTACGTAATCATTAACGAAAAAATCGTAAAATGATTGATATGACGCATTCACGGTATCTACCAAATCTAGCAATAGCATTTTATCTTCTGAGCTAATTACGCCATCTGGTGCATTGACAACAGGCGCAAAAAAAGGATGCAGTGAAACGTCATTTTCTATATATGCACTAATCGTATCTTCATACCCTTTAAGGACTACTTGTGGTTGAGTATGTTGTGTCTTAATGCCTTCTTGCATGTATTGTATGTTTTGCGCGATTTGTTTGGGCACTTCACGTAACATCCGTTTGTAGCGCTCAAGGCTAGCTAAATTTGTAATCTGAGTGCCACTGAGTGTTCTGCCAATACTACTATGAAATCCATACTCTGATGTAATCGGAACCCGATACTCTTTAAATTCAAAATTTGAAATATAATTATCAATTCGATAGTGCTGCATAATTAAGTTAATGCGCTCTTGTTCACTTAATTGTGTTTTATCGATGTTTGCCAGTTGCGTTTTAAATTCGCTAAACTTTGCGTGTCTTGCTGTCATCGCCGACATACTGATGTCGGTAAATTGGCTGTCTAATGTGAGCGGGTCTATCCCTTTTGAGCGAGCTAATCCGGGGAATTGAGTGAGTTCATATTGCCAAATTTTGTCGAGTAAATGATCAAGGTGAGCAGATGCAGTATCTTCATGCTTTGTTGCGTGGGCCGGTAGTATAAGCATGATGCTCAATGCACATAAAATGCTAATCAAACGCATATTGGTTCTCCAGTTAGCCCTGCAACGCGGCAACCCAATATGCGTATCCAGAGCAGGATGTTATTTTTTTGGCGTATAAATTGGGCTGTGTATGGGCGTTACTTTATCAGATTTGTTCGATAATTGGGTGATTTTAGCACTGCCATGTTTTTCAACCTGATCTATCCGCAATACATTATGCATTGGGACAAATGTACGTTTAACGTCGCCAAACTCATCTTTTAGTTTTTCATGGCTAGGATCAACTACTACGCTTGTATGGGTATCCCATACAAAATCAGCAATTTCAATAAAACCAAAGATACTGCTTGTCATCAACTCTTTTACATATACTTCATATCGCTCACCGCTGCTTATAAATTGCACGCGGTAAAGAGGGGCTGATTGGCTCATAATGCGCTCCTTTCATAGTTAGTGCTGGATATGAGGCCTAATATTTGTATTTAAAGGGGGAGAGCTAATATGATTTCATTCTCCTTTATTGGCGAGCTCATGTTGACAGCCTCATTAATGGGTAATTACAAATTAGTGGTGGCACCTATTGGCATAACGACAAAGTTTTCAGGCGAGATTTCTGCTTGTTTTAATTGTATATTTAATTCTTCTACGGGTGCAATTGGGGCTTCTGCCGTCATTGGGAACGTGCCCCAATGCATACCAACAGAGAACTGGCTGTTTAAATCTTGATGCATTTTAACCGCTTCTTTGGGGTTAACATGGTAATATTGCATAAACCAGCGTGGCTCGTATGCGCCAATAGGTATAAGTGCCAAGTCTATTGTTTGTAGGTGCTCTCCAATTTCTTTAAATTGAATATCGTTATAGCCAGTATCGCCGGCAAACCAGATGCTAAAACCTTCGATGTTAATCGCCCAACTTGCCCACAAGGTCTCATGTCGATCATACAGGCCTCGTGCCGACCAATGTTGACTGGGCAGTGCCTCAACTGATAAAGCTGCTGGGGTCTTCTCAAGTAAGTGTTTATCCCACCAATCAAGCTCAATAATATCTTTGGGCAATACATTGTTATCTATTAAAATATCACCCAATCCCAAGGGAACCGCAAACTTCATTGGGCGCGCTTGTTTGTTTGCCATATCTGCCAAGCGAGCAATCGTTGGCTCGTCTAAATGGTCATAGTGATTGTGACTGATTATGACAAGATCGATATCAGGTAGATTATTATAATCCATTGGATGTTGAACATATCGTTTTGGGCCGGCAAACGACAAGGGTGAAGCTCTATTGCTAAATATTGGGTCGGTTAATACCGAAACACCTTTATGTTGAATAAGAAAGCTTGAATGACCTAACCAAGTTAATTGTCTGTCGTTTGGCATTTTTAGCGCAGATAGTTCAACATATTGAAACGGCACTGTATTAGCCAATGCAATATGATCCGCCCATTGATCATCACCTAAAAAACGCATATTTAAAAAATCAAAAAAGCTCTTTTCGGGTTCTTCAATATAGAGGTTTGTAAAGCCTTTCTCTGTATGATGGGCTTTGTTTGAACGAGGGCTTTGTGTGGACGAGCTGCATGATCCTATCAAAAGAAGAACGATGACAATCAATCCAAATACATGTATGCGCATGACAACCTCATTTACCCTAATGTTACTGATACGTAATGAGTCAAATAAAAAGGTCAACCTATGAGTTTTATTATCAAAGATTACAGGCATAATTTTTTGCAATCAAGCGTGATTAAATACAAAATACCCTGCACTATAGTTAAGTTGTTTTCGATAATCTTATCGTTATTTTTAAAGGAAAGCATGAAATGAAACTTGTCTCATGGAACGTTAATGGCGTTCGTGCAGTAATGAAAAAAGACTTTTTAGAATCATTTAAAGCCTTAGATTGTGATGTTTTATGCTTACAGGAAACCAAAGCACAAGATGATCAAGTGTTAGAAGCATTGGCCCCTGTTGAAGGCTACGAAATTTTTGCAAACTCAGCGGTCAAAAAGGGATATTCTGGCACTAGCATTATTACACGCGTACCCCCTTTAAAAGTAACTAAAGACATCAACATAAGCGAGCATGATCAAGAAGGCAGAGTGCTATGTGCGGAATTTGATTCTTTCTATCTGGTCACCGTGTATACACCTAATTCAGGCAATGATTTAAAACGTTTAGATTATCGCCAACAATGGGATGCGGATTTTTTAAGTTATTTGAATGATTTAGAAAAAGTAAAGCCGGTGGTGGTATGCGGTGATTTAAACGTTGCTCACAAAGACATTGATTTAGCTCGTCCTAAGCCTAATTACAATAAAAGCGCAGGTTACACACAACGCGAAATTGATGGTATTGACAATCTTGTTGCTGCAGGCTTTGTTGATTCATTTAGGCTATTGCACCCTGAAACAGTAAAATATTCGTGGTGGAGCTATCGTGCTGGAGCACGTGAACGGAACGTTGGATGGCGCATCGACTATTTCTTGGTTTCACAAAAATTGACGTCAAATATTACTCAAGCAGACATCCATAATGACATTTATGGTTCTGATCACTGCCCGGTGAGTGTCGAGTTCGCTAGTTAATTAGCGGTGCATAAGCAAAACATAAGGCGACATGATAGGGCCTTATGTTTCATTAGTAATTATTGTTTTGCTGCAAATGCTTTTGCTACTTCTAAGGCGGGATCTCGTTGTGATACAAAAGCGTCCGCTGTCATTGGAACGTCGATATCAGGGCTCAGGCCAAATCCTTTTTCAAACGAAGTAACGTTATTGGCTTGAAAAAAGAAAGGTACTCGAGTAGTGATTTGAGATTCGGGTAACGTCAATGTAAACAATAAACCTGCCGTTACACCTTCGGCACTTCCGCCAGTTTTTTCACCTATTAAGGTCACACGGTTTTGCGAAGCTAAAACAGATAACAAATTAGTGCTACCTGAACTATTACTATTACTAGTAAGTGCGATAAGTTTGCCAGTAAAAGCATGCTTAGTGGGCTTGACGATATCTAAATCATCGGTAAACCAAGAACGTAGCGAAAACGAACCATCATCGTTTTTGCTAAACGCAATACGATTAGGATCTAAAGCCCGTTTATCCCATGTCCAAAGGTGAGGTCGAATATCTTCAAATGATAAGGTATTGACACGCATATTTGTTTTCATAGCAGTCTTTGTTGATATTAGGTTAGCAAATAAGCCCATACTTGCATCTGTTGAGCCTCCTCCATTGTTACGTAAATCGAGTATCAATACCTCACGTTTTTCGGCCTTAATTGCCTTAAAGATGGGCTCATAAATAGTACGGGGATCTACGGTGTCTCTGTAGTTAACGAATGTGTCAATACGCAAATACGCGATGGTATCGCCGATGCGTTCAAAAGTTACGCCATTTTTAAAGCTTCTTGCATTACTTTGTATACTTGCAAGGGAGCGAAAATCTTTATAATTAATTCTATCAAGCGTAAGTGTTCTGGTTTCTCCACTTTGTTTTTTGATGGTCACTTTGACAGTAGGATGATTAACCCATTTAAGCGAGCCGAAATGGTCAACAGCACCTCCCATGAATTCTAAGGAATCAGCAATGCCTGCATTTCTTGACCAATTAGTATAGCCATCAACAGGAATCAAAGGGGCAAGCTCTTCAACAATCGCTTGTATGTTTTTGCCATCAATACTAATAATTTCATCAAACATTGCTAGTTGATTAGACTTGTCTGGCCCCACGACAAATGCGCGCTTTTCAATCCATTGCCATTTAAAAGGCAAATAAATTGGCTGAGTATTTCGTTCTTGCTGTAGTTTTTTGGGTAGGTTTGCTTTGGTATGATCGCATTTAATCATGGTAAGCGTCTGTTGTATACGCAGGTAAAAATTCCCTACTTGCATACCATCAGCTTCAATTGCGTCTTGACTAATCGCATCCCAACTAGCTTCTAGTTCAGAAAGTTTTGTGTATCGAGTATAGCCGGGATGAATGCGTTTATACGTCTTTTTTAATAATTCGATATCAGAATTGATTTGGTCGGCACTTAATTGGTAGTCGGCATATGAAATGTGAGCTTCTTTATTTGTTGCTAAAGCGTCTATGTGAATGAATATACAAAGTGCGATACAAAAAATAAGATTGGGTACAGATAATCGTGATGACATGAAATTTCTCCAATGGTGTTCACCTTAGTTTTTATATACCGGCAAACAAGTAGTAAGACGTGATGAAGTATCGCTATGGTCAATATCATTGCGCCTCATAACATATATTGAGACCTTTTTTTAATGATTTGAGACTTTTCTACAAGATATGCTGCTAATCACTACTTACTAGAAATTACCCTTATTGTTGATGTTTTGCTTATATTGACTTGGTGTGACTGACGAGCGTTCTTTAAATACTCGATTAAACGTTGCTTTAGAGTTAAAACCGCTTTCTAAGGCGATAGAGAGTATTGGTAATGTTGAATTTTGGATTAAATGTTGTGCGTGAGAAATTCTTTTTTGATTAATATAATCGTTAAAATTAACCTTCATTTCTTGATTAATTGCTTTAGACACATACACCTCGTTGCTGCCAATATTCGCAGCAAGTTGGCGCAATGAAAACCTGGGCGCTAAGTACCATTTGTTTTCATTTACTTGCTGGTCAATCTTTTGTGAAAGTGCTATCCAGTCTTGGGACTTGTCTGTTTGAGTGTTTATATCTTTTTTGTTTGGTGGTCGCTGATAGCTAAGTGCTATTTCATCACTGGGAAGCTTAGGATAAGCCTGATTGATTCGCCCTACCGCTTCTATACTTAACCACCCTATACCTATCATAATAAGTACTTGTATTGGGAAAGCAGCCACATAACTTAAACCTGAAAATGATCCGATAATCTCGATACACGCGAATAACACACCAGTAACAACTAATATGAACATGATTCGCTTAAGCCAAATGGGCTCAAATTCAGACGCAGTAGATTCAGTAGCATGAATAAACTCTTTATATTGATGATACAACACCCAAATTTTGTATATCGCCACACCTAAAAAGGTAATTGCTAATAGGCTTTCAATTGGCACGATATAAGGTGAATGAAAAGCCTTCGAATATGCCCATTTATTTTGATAGTCGCCTAAACTCAGATATGCCCAGGTATAATATGAAGTTTGAATAACACTAAGGAAGTAACAGGAATTTTCGCCAGCCAAGTTCGGACTGACGTATCAGAAGATGAGCATGTATATATATTAATGGGCCAAGCCATAAATCGTTGTAAAGAGGGAAGAATGTTAAATCGGGCCAAACATCATAAAAGCCGGCAAAACCGATAATTTGTGGGCTAATTGCAATAACACTGGAAAGTAATGCAGCTGCTAGTGCGAATGAGGCTTTACGTTCTACTTTTTTTAGCAAAAGCAATACTATACAAATGAGGATAGGCAAACAGATCGTTGCCATCATTACACTACGCCATGCAAATACTAGATTTGCCGAATCACCCATGATGTACTCACTCTTGATCTTTGCGCGTTTTAGGTGCAACAAATAGGGCTTCATTACCTATTCGAAGGTGCTTGAAGTCTGGATTTTCAATACTTAATTCAAGCGATTCGGGGTCAACAAAAAATTGTTCCATTTGAATGCTATTTCCATTGCCGGTAAAAGAAGCGCCCACATTAATCCATGATTCTTCGCTTAAGGCCCATATATCGCTTCTAACCATATAGGACAAATTAACGAGGCTGACCCACTCTTCTTGCTCGTCGTCATTTAAGTTAGTTTGAATAAATACAACCGATGCGCCCTTATAATCATCATCAAATATTGCATCTAAAATGCTTTGAGGAACGTCAACATTTTTAGGTAAGGTAGCATAGTTTGGCGTAACCCTAGTATTATCGGCATCGTTATTATTAAAATCATTGTCAAAGCGCCAATTGACAAAGACATCGTTAAGCCTTTTTTCGTAGCTTATGTCGATGGCTAGCATATCTTCTTTTATATCTAGCAAGGCTTTATATCCGCTAGCGCCTAATTCGCGTTGAAAAAAGCGCATATCCTGAGCTTCAAGTGTTGTGGTGAGGTCTAATCGTGCCATTTGACTGGCTGTTGACCACTTCTGCATACTCAATATAGGTGTATTTAACAAAATGCAAACTATTACAACAGCGATACCCACGGCGACATTTATTTTATTCTTGATTAGATACCATTCATCTCGAGCTTTGACAATTGCTATAAAGTAGCTAAGGCTAAACGTAGTAATAAGCAAGTTTACCAACATTCCAAAGCCCCGTGAGGGGGTTAGCCCGTATTGATCAATGCGAAGCCACAAGCCATAAGTCGCCAAAACACAATAGATGGGTAAAAATGCAATGCCTGTTAGCACTAATTTATGTAGCCAACGAGAGTAGGGAGGGGCTTGTTGGGTACCCATATAGACAGTATTAACAAAAAACAACGCTAAGGCTTGAAGCCATAATATCAATACAGAGCCTGGACCATCTTCCCACAGTGTTCCAACACCAGTAAATGCGATGCTTATCGCAAAGCCAATCAAAATAACTGCAATTAATGGCAAAATAAATTTGATAATTGTTTGCAGTACCATGGCAATAGTATCGGCAACTTTTTCGCTTGTTTGGAAGTAATTAATTGCAAAAGAAAAGCTTAGGGTGAAGATAGGAATAGTGATGTAGGCTTCATCAAGTAAATCAACAAATATTGATATACCAATGATTTTAAAAAGTGCTGCGCCCAAAAATAAAACGCCAAATAGCAGCCATGTGAAAATCCATGCTTCGATACCAACAATAAATGTCCGCCAAGAACTTTGATATAGATTAGCAAACGTAAAAGGTAGGCGCGACAAGTATTGTTGAGCATATATCACGACTTTAAACGCAATAATTAAACTACATAGGACAAAAACAGCCGTAATCATACCAGTTGATAATTTATCAATGGGCTTAGATTGTAGTCCGGCATACACACCACAAAGTGCAATCACAATAGATGCAAATAGTGCAATTAGTAGGGCTTTTGTTTGCGGCGCGCCTCGTCGAATGAAAAGTAAAATAAGTGGAAAAGCAATAGCGACACCGGCAACTGAATTTAGATACTCAGGGTATTGTGCAAATGCTTTATTTTCATCTACAGTGACATATAAAAAATACAAAATGCATGCTTGAATAATCGCCATGGTAGCGGTGAACCAATCGTGTTCAATTGTGCTTTTTTGATTTGTCATAGCGCATCCTTTCTTTGCGTTTATTTATCCTGTTTTTTTAAGTAACTTTTTAAACGTTTTAATGGCAAAGCTATCATACATAAGCGGTAAAAAGCGTTTGAATTGCCATAGGCGTTTTTCTTTTTTGTGGGTGAGCATCATAAATTGATTATCTTCAACTTGTCTGGCAATCAATGAGGCAACATCAAGGGCAGATAAAGACGAGCGTTCCATCTCCTTATCGATAAATGCTTTTGTTTTTGCTGGCGATTTTAAAGAGTCAGTCAAATTTGTTTTAAAAAAAGCAGGACAAACAACATGTACGTTTACGTTAAATGGTAACATTTCGTACCGAACGGTTTCAGATAGGGCAATAACCGCTGCTTTTGATGCGTTGTAAGCACCTGCATTCGGTGGTGCAAGTAAACCGGCCATCGAAGCAATGTTCACAATTGCTCCACTGGATTGCTTTTTAAATAAAGGAATGAAGGCTTTACAACCCCTGACAACGCCCATTAAGTTAATATCAAGGACGTTTTTCCAATCATCAAGATTCACAAATTCGGTCGCACCAAATGTACCGGCAACGCCCGCGTTATTTACTAGAATATCCAGGCCTTGCCATTTGTCTTCGATCTGCGAACGAGCACTTTCAAGACTGTCGATATCTGTGGTGTCGCATGCAAGCGTAATCACATCTGCAGTGTAAATTAATAACTCTTTTTGGGTATCCTCAAGGGCGTCACGGTTTATATCACCGATCGCTACCTTGTAGCCCTGAGCTGCATAATGCAGAGCGATTGCTTTTCCTAAGCCGCTTGCACCTCCTGTGATAAAAATACGCTTATTGCTCATCCATATGTCTCTGTTGTTATTTTTTGTTTGTTGAAGTGTACTCTATGAATAGAAAGGTATTCAATTAATAAAGCTTGAGATTCATATCGAACGCTTCTCTATCATGTTTAGCGCCAAAGAAACTTTAATGCTAAAGCGCCATAGCATCTTGATACTATATCTTAAATACCATCTTATGCTAATGTAAGATTTCTTAGGAGACTCTATTGCATTATCAAATCGCCATTTTCACAATATTTGTTATCTTTGCACTTATCGAGGCAAGGCATAGTCAGCTTTTTAACAAAACGGATGAAGTACAAGATGACGGTAAGGTTGAACTTATTGGCACGCTGTTGCTGTTTATATTTACCCAGCCTTTTGTACTATTTAGCGCCGCAGCGATTGCTGCTTGGGTAGTGCCTCAATACGCTGGTGCGCTATCTGATTCTTCGATTGCATTACAACTTTTGTTATTACTTATTTTTGATGACATGATGCAATATTGGTGGCATCGCTTAAGTCACAGTTACATCCCCTTATACAAATTGCATCGAGCGCACCATAATGCAAAATACATGAGCATTCGAATTGTCTATCGCAATAACTTTTTCTATTACTTATTGATGCCTTCTTTATGGCTATCAGGCATTCTTATCTACCTTGGTTTAGGCTGGGTATACGCGTTTTATTTAGTGGCTAAGTTAACGATTATCATGGGGGCGCATTCTGAATGGAAGTGGGATGCTCCTCTTTATAAGAACAAGCGCTTGCATCCGCTGATGTGGTGTATTGAACGCATCATTTCAACGCCCTCTACTCATAGTGGTCATCACGGACTTAGAGGTGATGATCCTGCGACGCACTACAAAGGCAACTATGGCAACATGTTGTTTATATGGGATATTGTCTTTCAAACGGCTAAAATAACTAGGCAATACCCTAAAAGCTATGGAGTAGAAGGGATGCGTAAAGCCAATTGGAAAGAGCAATTATTTTGGCCATTGATAAAAACCAAGCCTAGTAACAAGTTAACGAATAAGAAGGCCTAACATGATATACAAAGGAAGTTGCCATTGCGGCGCTGTAGCATTTGAAGTGGATTTGCCAGATACAATAGAATGTGAACGTTGCAATTGTAGTATTTGCGCTAAATCTGGTTTAGTTCAAATGATTGTTCCTTTGCGTGTATTTACTTTAATAAAAGGACAAGAGGCGCTTAGTGTCTATACTTTTAATAAGAAAATCGCTCAGCATACGTTTTGTAAAGTCTGTGGCGTGAAGCCGTTTTATACTCCTAGATCAAACCCAGACGGTATTAGTATTAATATTGCGGCCCTTGATACATTGCCATCTACAGTTAAAATTGTGGATTTTGATGGGCAAAATTGGGAGCAAAATGCCGCGGCCCTTGCGCATAAATCTAAATAATGACGCTAGAATAAAAGTAGCCTTATCCAGGTAACAAAAAGTGTCGAATAAATGCTGCGGAACCTGATTTAGTGCCGCCTTGCGTGTCAACATCTATTAGCATTTGACCTTCCACAGGTTTGATATAGGCGTTGCTAAAATAAATATTGAGCATATCTAACTGGCTTTCTACCTGCATCCTAGTTTGTTGTCCCATAGCAATTACGCGTTCAGGAGGCATGCTTTGTATTTCGTTTTCTCCAACTGATATTTGCGCGCTGCCTTTTGCTACAAGTAATAACTTTCCTGGTCCGGTTGCTTGAGTGTAAAAAATCTTGCCTAAAAGCAAAGAGGATATTTTAGGGCTAACCAATGTCGAAAGACTTACAGTATCCGTCATACCAACAAAGGATTTTAAATCAAACAGTACTTTTTCATTCTTGCCTAACGACCATTCAAAATATTGAATGCCCTGTGTTGAACTGCACGATATTGTCTCAGAATCAGGATATACATCAATTCTATTCATACCATACACGCCATGCAGGATCCTGCCAATTGGCGCACTTATCATTTGAACAAATCTTAAGTTAGGTGCGGCTCCTCGGCATTGAAAGCGTCTTGAAATGTAATACCTAGTATATGTGCTAGCTTTCAATTCAAAGTCACTACCTAATGCTGTAATTGTTCCACTTAAATGCGAGTCCGAATCTGGTTGTTGCTCATTTGATAAGGTAACTTCAATGCCTGTATTTGGATGAAAACTTACACGTGAGAAAACATACAAATAACTTTTAATGCACACATACACAAATAAAATCGTCATGAAAAAATGATAGACAGATAAGCTGGTAAACAATGAATGTAAGGACTGTTGCATACTCAATTCTTGTTGTGTGATAGCGGCTCTGCCACTAAGGTAAAAGGCATTGATATCATTTGTCCCTTTGTCTACGGCTTCTCCGGTAAAGGTTTCAAAGGTGCCTTGTTGCTGGTTGGCGATTTGTAAAAGTTTGTTTTTGATTTGCGTTCGTAATGCACGGTAAGAACGTTGTAACGATTTGTGCGTTTGTTTATTAACCTCGTTAACAACTGCACCAACAAAGAAACGGCTTCTTGATTTTTTCACTCTAAATTGTAGGTCTTTTGGGAAAACGGTCTCAAAATATTGTTCAACTGATCTTGCAAGATCAATTTCTTGCAGTGTTTTCCCTGACTGCGCTAGATCTTGTTTTAACCTTTCGGTATACACAAACCAAAACAAGCGTGTTTTATCAAAATGATATGCTGAGGATTGAAGTGAATTATCCAACATCACTTCGTTACTTTCATAATTGTACAACAGGATATTGTTACTATGTAAATTATCACTAAGAGCTTGGGGTATTTTGTAATAACTAAAGTAGAAAAATGGCAAACATAAAACGGCCATAGGTAACCATAAAAATAAAGAACGAAGCGCAAGCTTGACGTTACTTAGCCATCCGAGGTCTTTAAGTAGTGCAAAATTTTGTTTCGCACCTTTGACAAATAAACGACCAATACAAAATAAGAGGACAAAAATTGCAAGCATCATAAATGGTTGATTGGACGAATAATATAGGTGTTCTTTACTTATTTGTTCAAACCAATTTGCTGCATATAGTGGGAAATAGATACTTAAAATAGCAAGGACTAAAAAGGCTAAAAACGCTTTGCTTCTGGCTTTGCAGGTGCAAATAAGCCAGATAAAACTTAATTGCACAAAGGCAATGGAAATGACTTTAAACTCACGCTCAGCGTTGCCGACTATTGACAGAATATAGGTGATGTAATTATAAAAAGGAATGGCAAACAATATCATTGCCAGCAGCCACATTCTTTTGATTAAACAGATTAATATGGCCGGAATAATCAATATTAAACCCAAAATCCAAGATGGGAATTGCATTAGCTGAAAAGCTGAATATGGGTTGCTTATGGTCAAATCTTTCTGATTGGCATTTTCAATACTTAAGTTTGCTAACAACCAATTATAGTACTCAGGCGCAAAGGCCGTCACTTGAGGCGTTTCAAATTGAAGTGAGTTTGCTTCACCATTGAGCCAGTTAAACGCTTCAATTGAGAAGGTATCGAGCGCTTTTTCTGTTTCGACGGATGATAACGTTTGAGAAAGATAGCGCTGTCGATTAAGACGTATTTTGTATTGATTATAAGCATTTAAGAAGGTGAGACATTTGGATTTGAAATCTTGTTGGCTTCTAATTTGTACTGCATGGTAGTGGTCACTTAGTACAAGTTCTTGGCACATATCAATTGCATATTGGCTCGTTAAGGGAATAGCGTTTGTATCTAACAGGACGGGATCTGTTTGTTTAATAAGACCGTTTTCGTCATATTTTTCAACAAGATTTTGATTGATAAACTCAAACCGAATCGGGTCTAGCGTATACTGCGAGGGTAAGTATTGGTCGCTTCCAATACTATATAAAGAGAGGTTGAAAAAATAAGGCGTCAATCCTAGCAATACAACAAAATGGACAAGGCTAAGCGCAAATCGGCTTTGCTGAATGTTCACTATTTGCTGCCTTAACACGTTATAAACGCGTTCCCATTGCATCGACATGTCCTTTTATTGACTATTTATTGCTCAGATAAAAAGCATAAATGACAATCAAAAGCGATACAATGTTTATCGGCGGTTTGGCTTTTAAGCCTTATAGATTGATGACGCTTATTCGATTACGGCCTTCTTCCTTACTTTTGTAAAGCGCTTCGTCGGCAAGTTTAATAACTGTGTTTAGGGAGTTAGAAAAGTCTACTTCAACACTACAGACACCGATACTAATGGTAAAGGATAAGCGCCTGTCATCAGCATAAACAACATGTTCAGATATTGCCTGATGTATTTTGTGAATATAATTCTGGTTTTTTTGGACTTCATCTCGTGAAGTAAATATTATAAATTCTTCACCGCCATATCGAGCAGCGATATCGCCTTGTCGTTTAAAGGCTCTGTTTAATATAGTCGAGATTTCTTTAATGCATTGGTCGCCAATTTGGTGGCCATATGTGTCGTTAATTTGTTTGAAATTATCAATATCTACCATACAAATTGAATACGCTTGGCGCTTATTAACACAAAAGCTGTGCGCGGTTTTCGATAAGGAGTCAAATGCGCCTCTGTTGTATAAGCCCGATAGCTTATCTATTTGAGAAAGCTTGACTAGTTTCTTATTAAGTAGATTTAGTTCCCTTGTTTTTTGCTCAACTTCTTCACCCAAGCGCTGTTGGAAACTTTTTGATATTAGATGAGAATCAATAAATCGATTAGTAACCGTCATCATTTCTTTGCTTATTTGTGCCTCTGCAATGACATCATCTTGATTTTTTTCATTGGCAATAAACTTCTCTAGATTCACCAAAGGACGGGTGATCTTAAATGCTAAGCGATTTGCCATCAGCGTAATGAGTGCGATGCTACCGATGATAGTAAGTGCCACAAACAAAATATATCCTTCGATACTGGTAAATACTTTATTGACTGGCGCTAGGGTATAGATATGCCAACCCTGATTATTGGTTTGTTGTAAATAGATGTATTGTTCATTGTTAATTAACAAAGTCTGCGTGTCCCTAACTATGGGATGTGAAGACCAGGAGTAACGAAATAGGTCTTTTTCATCAAAACCTAATATGGCAGAGCGATATATGATGGAGTCTGAAGTATCGGTAATGACCACTAGCATATCGTTTGATTCAATCGTGTTCACTACGCTTAAATCCACAAAATTTTGCAATATAACGGCTGCTTGCGCCAGGCCGGTAAAGGCATCGTTTTGGATAATAGGGGCAGTCAATGCGACAATTTTTAAACTACCAAGCCCTCGACCTTGCAAGGCATCAGAAACAACAGGCGCTTTATTGATGCGAGTTTGTTGAAAATAGTCTCTACTTGCAATGCTAAGGTTAGTTGCTTGTTGAATGATTTGAGCATATTGCTCTGGTGCAGCAAATAAAACAGTGCCATCAGCATCTGCTACCGTCATACTCTCAACACTCGTATTAGAATTAGCAATGCTATTTAAAATAATGTCTTCTTGGCCTTTATATACATCATTTGACAACATCGCTGCTGTTTCAATGAGCATTTCTTGTTTTTCTTTAAGTACATTGGCAACACTAAAGCTGATTTGAGCATTTGCAAATGATAATTCTTTGCTAAGTGCCTCTTCATTTTGGCCAACCGAACGCCAAGTAAACACTAAAGTTACAAAGATTATAGGTAACATGACACTGATAAGGTTTATTTCAAAAACAACGTCCGAAAATTTTGGTGGAGAGGGTTTATAGTGGCGCCATTTACTTTTAAACGGAATAAAGGAATAGCTTAATACAGCAGCATTTGCAAAAAAGTATCCGTTCAGGCAAATGATCAAAGTAATAAATACTGCGGTTAATACGTGAAAGGACACATACAAATAAATACCAAAACTTAATGCGGGGAAAATAAGCAACAGCCATGTGATGCTGCTTGTATTAAGTAAGCTTAATTTGCATCGCAGTAGAACAATGATGCAGATAAATTCAAAGGTAGAAATCGTAATATGCAGAATCCCCCGGTCAAAAAGGACAAAGGGTAGGATGCTAGCAACAAAAACGAAGAGTGTTTTTTTTGCGGGTAAAATTAATAATGATAAAACAACAAAAAAGCTACCCGCGTAGATGCTGATGTCACCGAACATATCGACAAAGATAAAAGTGTTGGCAAAAAAACTAGCAAGGCCCAACGCAATGCACATATTCCATGCACTATTATCTTTGGTAGGTACTCGATTGGTCATATATTCGGATAAATACTCATAGTCGTTTTCAAATTAAAGATTTAGTTTTGTATTATGGGCATTTATTCAATGCCGGTGTTAGTTTTATCGGCTTTTTTACACTTTTCTATACAGATTCTTCCCCATGTAAATTACACTACGCAAACAAGTCGCGAATGACTAATAGGGTGTCTGATTCTCCTTGTTGTAGATTGCTAGCAACCGCAATACCTTGTGCAAGGCAGCTCAGTTTTAATGCCAAAGACTCAATATTGATATGCTTAACTTGGTCGGCGTTAGATGCTTTTTCAAGGCTAGCGATAAAACTAAGTTGTAAGCCATCATAATAACGTCGAGCTATGCTTTGAACCTGCTCATCTTCTTTTCCCAATTCTAAAATTAAACGCACTAACAAACACCCGTTAGTGTTGATATGTTGCTGATACCGTTCAAAATATTGAATAATTTTATCGATATGGGAATGTTGCGCGTCATGACTAACTAAATCGTCTTGAAGCGGGAGTAGCTGTGTGTCGATATAATAAGCGAGCAGCGCATGAATAAAACCTTGTTTGCTCTTAAATTCCAGATAAAAGGCTCTTCGATTAAAATCGGTAAGTGCAATTAATTTGTCCATAGAGCACCCGCGATAACCGCTTTGCAAGATTACGGGTATTGCAGCATCAAACACGCTCTTTATGTCGTAAAGCGGCTTACGAGGCATCAACATAAATCCAAACAATTTCGGTGTAACACTAAAGCTAACCCAATACCCTACATTTAACAAGCTTGAAACATCTATTAACAATTGCCACTAAAAATATTGAGTATTTTTTGTTACAATTTTTGCTTAGGAATTAGATTTTTACTCACACAACGCCATACAAGCTCGCCTAGTAGTTGACTTGTCTGACATTAAACACTTCGGAATATTAACGTGAAATTACACTCTACATTTAAGTTAGGTGCACTTATTGTGGCTGCTGGCCTAACGATTTCAGGATGCGCTTTGACACAAAATAGTTCAGATAGCGACGCTGCCCTGACTGCCAAATCAATTACCCCAAACGTTGAAAATATCAAAGGACATATGAATTTTCTTGCTCATGACTTATTAGAAGGCCGAGATACCGGTTCTCGAGGGCATGAAATAGCATCATTGTATATCACAACTGAATTCCAAAAATACGGTTTGAAGCCGGCGGGAGAAAATGGTTCATTTGAGCAGCGAGTGACTTTTAGGCAAGGTTTGTTAGTTCAAGAATCGCCAAAATTGGTCCTTAAACAAGGCGAAACATCGCTTGAGTTGGAATATCCTAAACACTTTATTACGGGTCCTGATTTAGCATCTCCTGTTACATCAGTAAACGCTCCCTTAGTTTTTGCTGGATATGGAATTGTTGCACCTCAGTTAGACCATAATGACTACGAGGGTCTTGATGTTGAGGGCAAAATAGTTGTGGTGCTTGCAGGCAGACCTAGCGCTTTTAGTTCAGAGGTTGGTGCTCATGTTGCTTCTGGTACTCAAAAAAGAAATTATGCGGCGCAGCGCGGTGCAGTAGGTTATATCACCATTCAAACGCCTGCTAGTGAAGCAAGAAGACCTTATGCTCGTTCTATCAACTTTATCCGAGTGCCTAGAATGACATGGATTGGTAAAGATGGTGTGCCTTAGCAATGCTAGGGCTGAGATAAAAGGTAGTGCGTTTTTAAGTATCGAAGCTGCTCAACATTTTTTCAAAGGAGCTTTAAAAAGTTTAGATGAAGTTTACGCAATGCTAGAAAACAATGAGATACCTAGTGGATTTGATTTAGCTTACAGTGCGGACTTAAGCTACGAAACAACTCACAAAGATGTTACTAGTCCAAATATTGCTGGCATGCTAGAAGGTAGCGATCCTACCCTTAAGGATGAGTACGTGGTTTATACTGCGCATTCTGACCACCTTGGTATTTCAAAGTCAGTAGAAAAAGACAAAATTAATAACGGAGCAATGGATAATGCAACGGGTACGTCTGTTTTGATGGAAACCGCTCGCTTGTTCTCACAATTACCTGAGGCGCCAAAGCGTTCAATTATATTTTTGGCCGTCACCGGAGAAGAGCGTGGTTTATTGGGTGCCGATTATTTCGCACGCCAACCTACGGTTCCTGTTGAAAGCCTCGTCGCGAATGTTAATTTAGATATGCCTTTACTTACCTATGAGTTTGCGGATGTAATAGCTTTTGGGGCTTCTCATAGTACGATGGGAGAAAAGGTCAAAGCAGCGGTTGCTAATGCTGACATTACCTTAACAGATGATCCATGGCCCGAATTAAACCTATTTACACGTTCTGACCATTATGCCTTTGTTAAACAAGGTATACCTGCTGTCTTTTTAGTGACTGGAATAGAGTCAAAAACACCGGGAATTGACGGTAGTGAAGTATTAAATAATTTTTTGGCAACCAATTATCATAAACCTTCGGATGATATGACGCAGGATTTTGTTTGGTCTGCAGCAGACACTTTTACAAGAGTAAATTTTGAAATTGGCTTAACCCTTGCCAATGATAAAAATCGTCCAGTTTGGTATGAAGATAGTTTCTTTGGTCAAACATTTGGTCGCTAATTTACGTTAATACATACATCTAGCAAAAACGCGGGCCTTTTTAGCCCGCGTTTTTATTGCCTACAAAATAAAGTTAAATGTTTATTCTTTATGAACTTATTAATTTTAGCGTGTCATAAGTAAACAAATTTATGCTAACAAGGACCGTTCAATGCAATATAAATCCGCTATCGTTTTAGCCGTTTCAACTGGCTTTTTTGCCGCACAATCATTTGCTCAAACAAATACTATTAATAATGAAATATCAATAGGGTTTACAGATTTAAGAAGCAGTAGTGATAATTTTTTGGGCCTATCGTATACACATTACTTAGATCCGGTTTTCATTGATGCGCAGCCATGGTCTATCAGTCCATATTTGCAAAAAGTCGATGATATTGGCGTAACACTTTTTGCAATAGACGACTTCCAGTTATACGGCGTAAATGGGCAAAAATTTATTGGAAATGACTGGGTAGTAAGAGGCAGGTATGAGTATGCCAATGAGGATTTATTTCTAGGCGCGGATCAAGTTCAACATCGATTGAATGCAGAATTTGGCCAATTTGTAGCGCCTAATTGGGAAGTAGGAGCGGGTGTAGATTACTTTCATGTCTCGATTGACGACGATCGTTTTGATATTAGTGATTCGCAAACAAATCTTAATGTTTATGTACGATACACAAGCTTTGCTGGTACAAAGCGTCAATTTTCTCCCGGCTGGGATATAGCATTGTCTGCAAATGTGCTAGGTGATGATGATTTTTCAATTGAATTGACAAGTGACTATTACTTTCAAGCAAATTGGAGCGTTTTTGTTGACTTAATTAACCAAGACGAAGGCAGATTTGGCTCATCTACCATTGGTGAGCTTGGCTCCGAATACTGGTTTTCACCTCGCTCGTCTATTAAGTTTGGATTAGGCGCTGATTTAGAAGATGGAACCTTACAAACAGCAACACTATTGGGTGCTTTTCGTTTTTAATAGCACTTTAACGCCGCTGTTGCCTGAAACGGCGGTGTTGTGTTGTTACCTTTCTATTTAGTGTAAATAGTGCTGTTTAATATGGCCCCAGTGCTCAGCAAATTGGGCAGTAGGTCTGCGTTCAAATTGGCTACGAACATATTGATTTATTTTTCCATCCACGAAACAAATTAACATATTGGCTAATAAGCCTTCGTCTACCACTGCAGTTTTACCTTCACGCAACTTACGTTCTCTTAATATTTGTTTTATTTGCGTTTCCAGTCTATCAAATAGCTGTGCAATGCGCTCTCTAAGACGTTCTTGTTCGCCCATAAGTGCATCGCCATTCAAGATTCGTGTGATACTAGGGTTTTTTTCTGCAAAACCAAGAATTAAATGCAGGATGAGTTGACACCTATTAGCCGCATCCTTTTCTTCACTCATGATCTTATTGATGCGCGAAAATAACGTATCCTCGATAAATTCTATCAAGCCTTCAAACATGCGTGCTTTGCTAGGAAAATGACGATACAAAGCCGCTTCAGAAACGCCTACGGTCTCTGCGAGCTTTGCTGTGGTGATTCTTTGTCCATGATGTGATTCGAGCATTCCAGCAAGCGCTTGTAATATTTGCGCTTTGCGATTTGATTTTTTAGTTGCAGGCATTTTTTACTTCTTATTGTTCAGTGTATCGCAAACACTATTATGAAGACTTGAATTCTTCATGCACCAATTTCAATAACTTGATAGCTAGTGAGTGTTTACTATCTTGTGGTAGCGACTTTGTCTGTCTTTGGCTTATGACTATAAGCGCGTTTTGATCAGAATTAAAGCCCAAATCTGATTTTGATACATCATTTGCCGCGATCATGTTCAATTTTTTATTGATTAATTTAGATTTTGCGTATTGTTCGACGTTTTGCGTTTCTGCCGCAAAGCCAACAGTGAAAGGGCTTTTAGGAAGATTGGCTACACTTTTTAGAATGTCTGGGTTTTGTGTCAGTGATAAATTAAGACTTTCATCGCATGACTGTTTTTTCATTTTTTGGTCACTGATTTTTTCAAGCTTATAATCAGCAACTGCCGCGCAAGCAATGAATATATCCTGTGAATCAATATTGCTATGTACCTGTTTATACATGTCATCAGCACTAATGATATCGGTACGCGTAACCCCTCTTGGGCTTGGTAATTGTACTGGGCCTGTTATTAAATTGACAGTTGCTCCCATATCCGCGGCTGCTTTTGCAATAGCAAAGCCCATCTTGCCTGAACTGTGATTTGAAATATATCTAACGGGGTCTATCGCTTCACGTGTAGGCCCTGCGGTTATCATAATCTTAATACCTGAAAATATTTTATCAGTGCTTGATAATTCACTCATCTCACTGACGATTTCTTCAGGCTCTAGCATACGACCATATCCAATATCGCCGCATGCTTGCTCGCCTGCTGCGGGGCCTAAAATGTGATAGCCGTACTCTTGTAGGCTTGCTACATTGCGCAAGGTTGCTTTTGACGCCCACATCTGCTGATTCATCGCAGGTGCAACAAAAAGCATTGCGTTTGTTGCAAGTGCAAGCGTGCTAAGTAAGTCATCTGCTAACCCCAAGGCTAGTTTGGCAATAGTATTGGCTGTTGCAGGTGCAACTAGGAAATAGTCAGCCCAGCGCGCAAGCTCAATATGACCCATACCTGCCTCTGCATCTTCATCTAGCAAACTAACGCTGACTTTATTACCCGATACTGCTTGAAGCGACAGTGCACTAACAAAATGTGTTGCTGATTGCGTAAGCACAACGCGAACGTTTGCACCACACGCTGTTAGTTTACGAACTAAGTCGGGTGTTTTGTACGCTGCTATACCGCCACTCACCGCTAATAAAACGTTCTTTTGTTCAAGTTGTGTTGTCATCGTTAATGGTTTCGAATATGTGTTGAAGTAAAAGACCACAGTCTTTGCTAGATGCTATTTATTAAAACATTGATTACAAGGGAATGGAAACATGAAAATAAAACAGCTGCCAGAAAATGACCGACCTCGCGAAAAACTGTTGCACGAAGGTGCTAGTCATTTGTCAGACACCGAGCTGTTATCGATTGTGTTAAATACGGGGATCAAAGGCAAAAGCGCTTATGAACTCGCTAGCAATGCGATCAACGATTTTGAAAGCCTTCAAGCCCTATTGTACGCGTCAAAAAAGCACTTAACGCAGCGTGAAGGTTTTGGCACTCGTCGTTATGCATCAATGCAGGCTTATGCAGAGTTGTTTACCAGAGCACTTGAAGAACAATTGAAACAAAAAGCATGTTTTACCAACGCTGATCATGCATCAAATTACCTGCGTGCAAGATTGTCTTGTCAGCCAAAAGAAATATTTGCCATGCTATTGCTCAATAGCCAGCATCAACTCATTGCTTATCGAGAGATGTTTTTTGGCACAATCAACAGTGCAGCGGTTTATCCTCGCGAACTAGTAAAGCAGGCAATGGATGATAATGCCGCTGCGGTTATTTTAGCACACAACCACCCTTCTGGTGTTGCAGAGCCGTCGCAAGCAGATATCCATATTACTACCAGAATAAAAGATGCGCTGGCTTTAGTTGATGTATCAGTGCTTGATCATTTTGTGATTGGTCATTCAAATGCGGTATCATTTGCGCAACGTGGTTTATTATAAGAGTCCAAACGGTTTGAATGCGCCAACAATCTATCTGATCAATATGGATGAATCTTTTGAAAGGCTCCAAAAGTCTACAAAAGAGCTAGCACGCTTTAATATCTTATTTGAGCGCGTAAGTGCAGTTGTTGGCAAAGATCTCTCGTCTGAGGCGCTCTCATCGATGCTAGGTAAAGATTTTGAAGCATACTACAAGATTTTAAATGTAGGTGAAATAGGATGCTACTTAAGCCACCGTAAATGTTGGACCTTACTATTAGAACAGGGTCATGATTATGCGGTAATACTAGAAGATGATTTTATATTGAATGAAGATCTAAGTGCATTACCTGACTACCTTGCTGCAATCCAGCAGCCATGGGATTGTATAAAGCTACTTGAATATCCACAAAAGCGTAAATCAATTTGGTCAACAATGTGTATTGATAAACACCTCATTCGATATAACAAAATTCCCTCACGAACTGGGGCGTATGTTATTTCTAAGCAGGGCGCGCAAAAAATGCTAAGCGCAAGTAAGGTCCTAAAGCGACCTGTCGACATTGACTTTCAGCACTGGTGGGAAATGGATTTACATGTTTTTGGATTACGGCCTTACCCAGTCGATATCGATGTTTCGGGAGGTAGCACAATTGATGCGCTTAGTAACCGAAAAAATGTACGTAAAAGCCTTATAAAACAGTATCTTCATAAAGTCTATTTTGCTACAAACAATAGGAAACAGCTAAAACTGCATTTTGGCGAGCAAAAATAGTTTGATGTTTATGCAGAAAATGTTTGTGTTTTTCACTCAATTACTGTATAAAATGCGCCCTCTTAATTAACAGAGTTCGATGTCGGCAATGTCGCTTTTTTTGTAAAGCGTCAGTAGAACGAATCGAGCAGATAAACATTTGTTCTGGAGACAAAAATGTCAAAAGTATGTATTGTAACTGGTAAGCGCCCAGCGGTAGGAAACAACCGTTCGCACGCCAGAAACGCGACACGCCGTCGCTTTTTACCAAATCTTCACACTCACCGTTTTTGGGTTGAGAGCGAGAATCGTTTCGTAAAATTACGTCTATCTACTAAGGGTATGCGTATTATTGATAAAAAGGGTATTGATTCAGTATTAACTGACATCCGTGCTCGTGGCGAGAAAATTTAAGGACTATTACTATGCGCGAAAAAATTAAATTAGTTTCTACTGCTGGTACTGGTTTTTACTACACCACAGACAAAAACAAAAGAAATATGCCTTAGCAAAATGGAGATCAAAAAGTTTGATCCTAAAGTGCGTAAGCATGTTGTATTTAAGGAAGCAAAAATCAAGTAAACTATCATTCACGTAAAGTGAATGCGTTTGATTTGTCTCCACATGACCCAGCTTTTGCTGGGTTTTGTCGTTTTTACGCTTTATACTTCCTAATAACAACCACATGAATGCTACTAAATGAGTCAATATTTATGATCCGCATGTCACAGCGCGTCTGGAATAATGTATTGATTTTTTCTGTGCTGATACTCATTCTTATTTTCAACATAGACAAATTCAGACCTCAAGAGGACGGTCCTCGTTTAATCGTTGCCGAAGGCGAGTTTATCTTAAGTATGCAAATCAATCAGGTAGAAATTGAAAAGCTTGCACAAACTTGGAGAATCGACCCTCAAGGAATCCAACCAGAGGTAATGCCATCAGCACAGCAGTTAGCCAGTATTGTAAAAGCATGGCAACAAGCTTATGTTAGACTTGCTGAAATTGACTTTGATCCACTTGTTTTCTCCGATCCAGATCTTCTAATTCTATTGGCTTTAGCAGGTAAGTCAGAACCACAGTTAGTGGGAATGAAAATTGTGGAACAGCAGCTATTTTTGATTATTGATGGGCAAGTTTATGTCTTAGTGTCGCCAGCTATTTCTGAGCTTGTCGAACCTATCGTCAATGTTAAGCAATAGATAACGGATACATACTTTTATGCCAGAATTACCAGAAGTTGAAGTCACGCGCTTGGGAATATCGCCATTTCTAATTGGCCAAACCATCGATAAAGTACTTGTTCATCAAGTAAAAATGCGTTGGCCGGTACCAAAGGATGTATTTAAAACCCACGGCTTGGTAATAAACGATGTCAGCAGGCGAGCAAAATATCTCTTTATTCATACTCATGCAGGTGACATCATCCTCCACCTTGGGATGTCTGGAAACATGCGAGTTATTGACACAGCGACTGAGCGTAAAAAGCATGACCATATAGAGATATTATTGGATTCAGGCAAAAAGTTAGTGTTAAACGATCCAAGACGTTTTGGTAGCTGTTTGTGGCAAGATAGCAGCAACAGTCAAGCTTTACCTATGCTAAGTAATTTAGGACCAGAACCGCTTACCGATGACTTTGATAATAAACGTTTATATCAAATGAGCCGTGGTAGAAAATCCCCCGTTAAAAACTTTATCATGGACAATGCAGTGGTGGTGGGTGTTGGCAATATTTATGCTAATGAGAGCTTATTTAATACCGGTATAGATCCAAGACGACAAGCAGGTAGAGTAAGCCAAAAACGATACCAAGCACTCACCCAGCAAATCAAATCAGTACTAGCAAATGCAATTACCCAAGGCGGAACGACTTTGCGAGACTTTGCACAAGCTGATGGCAAGCCAGGTTATTTTGCGCAACAACTTAATGTATATGGTCGAGCAGGACAAAGTTGTGATATCTGTACGACTACAATTCGTTCGGTTGTAATAGGGCAGCGAAATACCTTTTTTTGCCCTCAATGCCAAAAGTAGGCGCCTTGAGCACACCAACAACTTAGTTTAATTTTGATTTCAAGGCTTCCAAGACAATCGGATGGCAAAACTGTGACACATCACCTTTGTGTAATGCGACTTCTTTGACAAGCGTGGATGAGATAAATGAGTTTTCTTCAGACGGCGTTAAAAAAACACTTTCTAAGTCAGGATTCAGACGACGATTCATATTGGCTAATTGAAATTCATATTCAAAATCGCTAACTGCACGTAGTCCTCTAATCAATATATCGGCATTGTTTTGTCTGGCAAATTCAGCAAGTAAACCGGTAAACCCTGTCACAGTGACGTTGGGCAAATTCGCACACACTTGGGTGATTAATGTCACTCGTTCCTCTAGACTAAACAATGGCTGTTTTGATGGGTTTGACGCAATTGCCACAATGACCTCATCAAACATATCAGCAGCTCGTTGTATTAAGTCTGCATGGCCATTTGTAATAGGATCAAATGTGCCCGGGTAAATCGCTCTATGTTGCGCCATATAATGCTTTCCTGTGTATCAGTAGTTTTACTAAGTGTAAATATACGTTTAACCGACTGGGCAGGGATAATAACAATGTTTTTGCAATAAACAATGCTATCCTAGACCAATATATTATATTATGAGTTTTTTATTTATCACTTTTAACTGATATAGGATGTACAGTGAAGTATTTCATCATTTTAAGCACCATATGTGTGCTTTTATTTTCTTCTCCAACGCGAAGCTCTGTATACGTAGGGACACAAGATAAGCAATTACATTATGACTTATTGACGCTCGCCGAATGGGGATATTTGGACACAGCAGTAACTACATTTCCCGTTCCTTGGTTGGGCGTAGCAAAAGAACTTGAAAAGCTAGACCCAAGTCAGATTAGTGCATTTAGGCCAAAACAGGCCTACCTTCGACTCAATCATTATTTAAGTCTTAATAAACAACAACGTTCTAGGCGTTTTGTTAGCTTACAGGGGGCAAGCGACGATGTAAGGTTCCGTAGTTTGGACGATGGCGTCGAAGATACCTTTAAATTATCACTATCTAGTGAGTTTTATTCTGGTCGTTGGTCAGGACAAGTCACTGTAAATCACTCAAGCGGTGGCGAATCAAATTTTGATAACTCATTTATAGCTTATCAATTTGGTGATTGGAATTTACGTATTGGCTCGCTAGATCAATGGTGGGGACCAGCGCAGTCTTCAAGCCTTATTATGAGTAACAATACGCGGCCAGTTAAAGCCATCGCATTATCGCGTTCCACAAATACTCGCTCTGAATCACCTTTACTCTCATGGCTGGGGCCTTGGTACTTGACTACACAAATGGGTCAAATGGAATCTCAACGTGCTGTGCCCGATACGCGTATTTTCATGAATCGATTTAACGCTCGGCCATTTAAAGGGTTTGAATTTGGTTTATCGTGGTCAGCAATGTGGGCCGGAGAAGGACAAGCCGGTGGTTTAGAAGAGTTTATTGATCTTATTACCTTTCAAAATGTGTGTGCAAGACCCAGCGGGGAATGCACAGACGCGCAATTGACAAAGCTAGGCAACCATATCGCGGGTATAGACATCAGTTATACGTATCATATGCTGGGTAGGCCATTTACGGCATATTTGCAGCGCGTGGGAGAGGACTCAGTCGACGGTTATAAAATAACCGACAATGCAAATCTGTTTGGCATATCTACCTACTATAAAAATGCCAAAATATTTATTGAAACAAGCGATACAAATATTGCTTGTGGTGACAATAAAGCACTGTTTAACTGTTATTATGAAAACGGTATTTACCGAAGTGGATATCGTTTGTATGGGCGTACTTTGGGAAGCACTTTTGATAGTGATGCAAAACAAATCACTGTAGGTGCGAATATTCGCTTTGAAAATGGCGATGTCGCTGAGCTATATTTGCGCAGTGCACAGCTTAATGAAGACGGTACACTTCCCTCACCCGTGCTTACTGAGGACGTAACAGAAGACGTAATTGAGCTGTCAGGATTTTATCAAAAACCGATAGGTAACTGGCTTGTGAAAGCGGGAGGTTCCATAGCAAATCGCCAGTTTGCCAACATCGATGATGAAGTAGATGCCCTTGTCTACCTTAGGGCGCAATACGCATTTTAGTTGTGCATAGTAAGCTTAGTGCTTGCGAGCTACAGAAAAAACATTTTGAAAATAATTAATGATGACACAGCACCTAAGATTATCCCAAAGACAAAAAGCAGTAGCATAAAAAATGTACCATTGATTCTTTTATTCGCTACTGTAGTTTCTTTGATGAGTAAGCTTTCTTTCGTTACTTCAAACACCGCACTTAAAGCACAAACAGTATCCATAGAAGTGATACCAGTACTCTCGATTCTTTGCACTGTCCTTGTACTAAGGCCGATAATTTCTGCCAACTGTTCTTGTGTCCAAGCCTTTTTGATTCGCAATTCTTTAATCAAGGTTTTATTAATGTTCATAATTGCTTCTAGCTAGTTAAACAACATTTTTGAAAGCAAACCAATCAAAATAAAGATGGACAAACCTAAACCTAATGCAAATATTGAATGAATAACCACAAGCTTTTGAAAATCATGTTTTGATTCTTCTTCATAAAGTGTATAGGCGTTAGAGTCTACCAGTTGTCCATTTTTTAATAAGCGGCACTCGCCCTCTGACCAACTAGAATAACTGAATTTCAATGTGTAAGACTGACTAGCATGGGTAAATTTATGAGTCGCATAGGCGGTTTTTTGTGATACTTTTTTACCGTTGATAAACACCGCCTGACGCCAGAAAAAGTTAGACACATAGATGTCAATTTGCAAATCGCCATCGACTAGATGAACCCAGTTTCCGTCAATAGATAGTTCTCTATAATCGACTTTGTCTGAGCGGACCGATGTCATGTTTGTATTATCGTGATTAGCATTCATAACGAATTAACTCCTGAATTGAACCGGCGTGTAGTTTATGAAAATCTACATATTTATAAACGACATTAACCCGACATAAGCACTTTCGACACGACATCTATATGACAGGCATCGTTATTAGTCGCTCAATCTTGTTTGAGAGCCTCATTGTATCCGTGAATCAAGGTGTCCCAGTTTTCTTGGCTAACATGATAATTTTCTCCTGATATGGCAGCCTTTTTAATTTGTTTTTGAATCGACCGGTGTAAACGCGCGATGTTTTGCGATTTCCATCGGCTTCCTTTTCTCTCAAAGCACTTATCAAAGTCAATTAAGTAGGCCTTGTCTTCATTGTTTAGTAACAGGATATTTTTAACATTGAGGTCATAATGACAAACTTGTGCGTTGTGCATTTTGGCAATTTGTTCACCAATGACTTGCCAGTATGTACTGGGGACTTGGCTACTTTTAAGCCTTTGGTCAAGTTCTTGAGTGTTTGCAACCAGCTCGGTAATGATATCGGCGCTATAAAACCCCAAATTACAAAGCCCCAAATTACAAAGCCCCAAATTACGTTGAATTTTTGCTGCGATTGGGTTGGGTACATTCACACCATGTATTTGTAGTTTTTCAAGGATACTGAGCTCTTGATAGGCACGAGTATGAGTAATACCCGTAAATAAAAACCGGTCGGCGTTAAATTTTGCTACAAGCCCCCCACGGCGGTAATGGCGCAATACAAGGTTTTGCCCTTGCCATTTAAAGATAAACACTTGCCCTCTGCCACTTGCGGTTGCGCTGACCAAATTTTCGTCGATTAAATATTTGGGTTCAAACAATTCACTGGTAAGGGATAATTTTTTACCCTTGTCTGTGATAATCAAGGTTTGCTTATTGGCTAATGAACTTAGTTTCACGTGGTTAGCTTAGGTCGCTTGGTTGGTATATACTCGCATAAGCATACCAATCAGAACATTATCTTGCCAATTTTGTCTTGAAGCATGCCTTACAAACTGTGATATAAGGATATAGTTGGATGTTGAAAAACATAGCCATAGTGCTGGATTCACTAGCCGGTGGTGGAGCCGAAAAAGTGATGCTTAACTTGGCAAGTCACATGCTTAAAAGAGGTCACCGCGTGACGCTTTTTTCACTTAAAACATTGACTCAATATGAAGTACCTAAGGGCATCAATTTAGTATTTCCCTTGAGTGAACATAAAGGCAGTCTTAGGTCTTGGTTTAATCGACAAAGACTAGCGTCAATGCTCAAAGCCAGTATGCACGAGCATCAAGGTGACCAAGCGTTTGATTTGATACTTGTTAATTTACACGAGAGTTATAAAGTTGTTTCTGCGTGTAATTTGAACAAGGTCTACTATGTGATTCATAACTCTTTTGTACAAGAGTTAAAACGCGAGTTAAAGATGGGACCGTTGAAGTATTTTTATATGAAACACATATTAAAAATGCTTAATGATAAAGATCTTATCGGTGTTTCAAAAGGTGTCACTCAAGAGCTTCAAGCGTCTGGTTTGTTTAAGGCTCGTTCAATTAGACATATCTATAATCCTTTTCCGATTGATGACATAAAGAAAATGAGTTTATTGGATGATGAAGTCTTGGTTAATAAGCCTTTTATACTCCATGTTGGTAGAGCTGCTAAAGCCAAGCGACATGATATTTTGTTCAAAGCAATGAAAGATGTAGAGCAAGATATCCGTCTTGTATGTTTAAGTACGAATCAAAAAAAGTTAAATAAACTGGCTAAGCAATATCAGATATCTGATAGAGTAATAACACCTATAGTTTCAGTCATAATCCCTATGCTTGGATGAAAGCCGCCAATTTAGTGGTGCTGAGTTCTGATTTTGAAGGCTTATCAATGGTACTACTTGAGTCACTAATAGTTGATACGCCGGTGGTTTCGACTCGGTGCCCACATGGGCCAGAAGAAATTATGACTGGAGAGTTAGCCAAATATCTTGTAGATGTTGGCGATGCAAAAGCCTTAGGCAAGGCGATAAATCAAGCCTTAATTGAACCACCGGAGCTAACAAATATTGCTATTTTGCAGCACGTTTCAATTGAAACAATCACAAAACAGTATCTTAGCTTATGTGAATCACCAAACTAACTAAGGAAAGTTAATCAGTGTCGGATATTCAATCACTTTGTATTTTGCGATTATCAGCAATTGGCGATGTTTGTCATGCGGTAGCAATGGTGAATGAAATACAGCGTCAAAAGCCACATATCAAAATCACATGGGTAATTGGCAAAGTAGAATATCAGCTGTTGAAACATCTCGATGATATTGAGTTTATAGTTTACGACAAACAAGATACCGCCAACTCTAGAAAAGGACTTAAAGCCCAATTAAACAAACGTGTATTTGATGCATTGTTTTTAATGCAAGTTGCATTTAGAGCAAGCTTGTTATCAACAGCTATTAGAGCAAAACGTATCATCGGTTTTGACCGTAAGCGTGCAAAAGAATTTCATAGCTTATTCATTAATGAATCTATCGCACCACAAAAGCACCCGCATGTCTTAGACGGTTTTATGGCCTTTGCAGAGGCTATTGGCGTCAGTAAACCTGATACGCCTTTGTTATCAATACCCTGTCTAGATGAAGATGAAACATGGTGTAGGCAATCCTTTCAAAAACCATTCGCAGTAATTAGTCCTGCGGCATCTAATGCAGAGAGAAACTGGTTACCCGAACGTTATGCTGCTATTGCAGATTATCTTAAGCAAAAAGGGTTTGAGGTTGTGCTGTGTGGTGGACCTAGTGAACTAGATAAGCAAATTGCGCAACATATCTTGTTGCATACTAAAAATATCCAACATAACTTAGTTGCCAAAACGTCGTTGATGCGGTTGATGTGCATTCTTAAACATGCTCAGTTGGTCGTGGCGCCAGACACGGGCCCTGCCCATATGGCAAGTGCACAAAGCACCCCTGTTGTTGGAATTTATGCGCATAGTAACCCTCGACGCACGGGGCCTTATTTTAGCCAAGACTATGTTGCCTCTGTTTATGATACTTCGGTATTGACGCAACATGGGAAACCATGGCAAAGCCTACCTTGGGGAACAAGAAATAAAGGCGCAGATTTGATGGAGCAAATAAGCGTTGCACAGGTAACATCAAAAATTGATGCTCTTTTGGAACAACTGACTGAGTCTTAAGATTGATTTAGCACTTATTAATTGCGGTCTCCCAAATTTGTGTAAAGTTGGCGTGTTTATTTATGTACATTGCTTATCACATCCACCTTGTTATTAATCATGGCTTTATACTAACCAATATTGCTTAAAGCAGTTATAATTACCTAGGTTTAACAATTTATCGCATGTCGAAATATTTTTGCGCACAGAGGATAGGTCATGTCACAAGGCTTCATTAAGCATCTCCAACAACAAATTCAAGACACAAAGGATCAAGGTTTATACAAAAATGAACGAGTGATTACATCGTCTCAATTTTCAGATATCGGAATCCAAGGGGGCCAACAGGTACTGAATTTCTGCGCAAATAATTACTTGGGCTTAGCCAATCATGATGCTTTGATTGACGCAGCTAAATCTGGATTAGACTCGCATGGGTTTGGTGTGGCAAGTGTGCGGTTTATATGCGGCACTCAAGACATTCATAAACAATTAGAGACTAGCATCAGTGAGTTTTTAGGAATGGAAGATACTATTTTGTATCCTTCGTGTTTCGATGCAAATGGTGGCTTGTTTGAAACTATCCTAGGTAAAGAAGACGCGATCATTTCTGATTCTTTGAATCACGCTAGTATTATCGATGGGGTTCGACTGTCCAAAGCGATGAGGTATCGATATCAAAGTAACGATATGCAAGCCTTAGAAGAACAGCTCATTAAAGCCACCGAAGACGGTGCAAGGTTTAAGTTGATTGCAACCGATGGCGTATTCTCTATGGATGGTGTCATTGCTAACCTTAAAGGAGTATGTGATTTAGCAGACAAGTATGACGCAATGGTAATGGTGGATGATTGTCATGCAACGGGTTTTGTTGGTGAAACGGGTAAAGGTAGCCATGAATACTGTGATGTTATGGGTCGAGTAGATATCATAACAGGCACCTTGGGTAAGGCGCTTGGTGGAGCTTCTGGTGGTTTCACCTCAGGCAAAAAAGAGCTTGTGGAGTGGTTACGTCAACGTTCTCGCCCTTATCTGTTTTCAAACTCTGTTGCACCGCCTATTGTCGCGGCGTCATTAAAAGTTTTTGATATGATGAAACATGGAGCCGACTTGCGTAGCGCTCTTACGCGTAATGCAAAGCATTTTAGGCAACGTATGGAAGATGCAGGGTTTGTTTTATCTGGTAAAGATCATCCTATTATTCCCGTCATGTTAGGCGATGCTAAGTTAGCCAGTGCAATGGCCGAAAAATTACTGGCGAAGAATATCTATGTGATTGGATTCTCATTCCCCGTAGTTCCTAAAGGAGAAGCTCGTATACGTACGCAAATGTCAGCGGCTCATTCAATTGAGCAAATTGATATCGCGGTTGACGCGTTTATTGAAGTGGGTAAAGAGCTTGGGGTGATTTAAGATGAAGTCACTAGCAAAAACACACAGTAAACCCGGTATTTGGTTAGTCGATAACCCAATACCAAAAATTGGTCCTAATGATCTGAAAATAAAAATACGCAAGACAGCAATATGTGGCACTGACATGCATATCTTTAATTGGGATGAATGGTCTCAAAATACTATACCAGTGCCGATGATTGTTGGACATGAGTACGTAGGAGAAGTCGTTGAAATAGGCTCGGAAGTAAAAGGCTTTTCACTTAACGATAGGGTATCGGGCGAAGGGCATATCACATGTGGTCACTGCAGAAACTGCCGAGCTGGACGCATTCACCTTTGCAGAAACACTGTGGGTGTTGGTGTTAATCGGCAAGGTGCTTTTGCTGAATATTTAGTAATACCTGCTTTTAATGCGTTTAAAATTCCAGATAATATTAGTGATGAGCTTGCCTCAATTTTTGACCCTTTTGGTAATGCCGTGCATACCGCTTTATCGTTTGATTTGGTCGGCGAAGATGTACTAATCACTGGCGCAGGTCCAATTGGTATTATGGCTGCAGCCGTTGCTAAGCATGTAGGCGCCAGACACGTTGTTATTACCGATATCAATGAATATCGCTTATCGCTTGCACGCAAGATGGGCGCGACGCGAGCGGTGAATGTTGCGCAAGAATCACTTTCAACGGTAATGGATGACCTTGGGATGACAGAAGGTTTTGACGTCGGTCTTGAAATGTCGGGTGTACCGCAAGCATTTGGCGATATGCTGGATAAGATGAATCACGGCGGCAAAATTGCGATGTTAGGTATACCGCCACAAGGCGTCGCAATCGATTGGAACCAAGTGATTTTCAAAGGGCTCACGATTAAAGGTATATACGGGCGCGAAATGTTTGAAACATGGTATAAAATGGTGAGTTTGCTCCAAAGTGGTCTTGATTTATCACCGATAATTACTCATACAATGCCAGTTGATGATTTCCAAAAAGGCTTTGAGATAATGGGCTCAGGAAAGTCTGGCAAAGTGATACTTGATTGGACAGCATAAGGAGAAAAACATCATGGAACAATTTGAGCACATTTCAGTTGAGCAAACCAAAGACAGGCTTGATAAAGGTGAAGTGAAGATTGTTGATATTCGCGATGATCAATCATTTGAGGCGGGTCACATCGAGTCGTCTTTTCATTTAAGTAATGGGTCTATTACTCAATTTATGAATGAAAACGATTTCGATACGCCAGTAGTGGTTGTTTGCTATCACGGTATAAGTAGTCAACAAGCTGCTCAGTATTTACTTCATCAAGGCTTTGATGAGGTGTACAGCATGGATGGTGGCTTTGAAGCGTGGCGAGCGCAATATGATTTTAGCATTGGTAGCAAATAGCATCTTATTGATGCCAATTTGTTGGAGGCATTAATTGTCGATTCCAGTCGTTTCGTTTAAACATGAAATACCAGCATCTAATTTGTGCGCCTATTTGATGCAACAAGACGTAGGCGCCGTACTCGAGAACGTTGACGGTACTTTTCACGTTTGCTTGTTAGATGAGTCGCAAAGTCAAAAAGCCCTAGTTCTAATTGAAGAGTACCTTAAGAACCCCTTAGCCTCTAAGTTTCAGCAAGCAGCTTGGGAACAAGCATCACCCACTTCTGCCGTAAGTTCTATTTTTTCCGGTTTTTCAATTATCGGGGTCAGTACTTGGTATCATCAAAAATTCACGACTTTCATTGCAGTGTTATGCATATCTATTTATATATTGATGGTCTTGGGCGACCCTAATCGTATATTTTTAGCTTTAAATATGCAGTATGTTTGGGAATTATCGATATCTCACCAATATTATCGAATCCTAGGTCCAAGCATCATGCATGCATCACTTAGTCATCTACTATTTAATGTTGTTATTTGGTGGGCCTTAGGGGGTAAATTAGAGCGTAAGTTTGGGTTTTCTGCGTTGCTAATTCTGTTTTGCTTTGCCAACGTGGTCACCAACTTTGCTCAATTATGGTTCTCAGGCCCCAATTTTTTTGGTTTATCGGGCGTTGTATATGCGATATTTGGTCTAATTTGGTTTTTAGCTTGGTTACGACCAGAGTGGGGACTTGAACTGCCTAAAGGTATTATTATTTTCTTATTGCTGTGGATTGTAATTGGCTATGCTGATGTGTTACCGCAAGCAATGGCTAACGAGGGCCACTTATTTGGTTTAATAAGCGGCTGTGTATTAGCTTTAGCCTTGCATTTTGGAAGTAAGAAAAAGCCTATTTACTGAAATCAATTGTACCTTAGCCGCCTTGGCGTAAGTATTTGGTAAATATGATGTCTTTAATCACTTCTTCCCCTACTTCGCGGACCATAATATCTCTAAAGCGGGTCAAAATTTGTCTGCGCATTTCCTCTCGCCCCGTCAACGAGCGCACACTTTGTTCGTTTTGCGAACCAATTACCTCTATGGCTGTTGCCCTTAATAAGGGCATGTGATGCTCGATTTTGCTAATGTATTGGGGTTGCTCAATCATCATTTCAATAGTGAGACGTAAGTATCCTAAACGATTTGAGTTATCGCCAGCGTAATTGGTCACAATATCAGGTTCTAGGGCAATATACGCGATAGAAGGTAAGGTGACAGTATCCTCTTGCGCTACCGCTTGATTTGCAGGAGTCGCAAGTACCGCTACTACGGCGATAGTAAAATAAAAGGTTAATGAAAAAAAGAACGATTTAATCCGCATATTAAGTTAACCAATGGTATTCACATGTGTGTTAGACTATTTATATCGGTAATTATCTGAAAAACTGCAGTGTTGATTGAGCAAAAACAATTCCCCTTTTCAATGCCTGTAAATTGGTTTAAACCAATCGGCGATGATAAACACGATCAAATCCCTGAACATACTAAAGATTGGCTACTTAATACCGGTTCACTGACTGAGCGATTACAGGCTGTGTCGTCTGATTTTCGTGTAAACGTCTTGGGGCAACAGATACTCAAACCACAAAATGATGAATTATCAATGCTCAAACCACATGGCAATGAGAAATGGCAAATACGTGAGGTATTGTTACAAGCCATTCCTGAAATAGTAACGAATCAACAAACCTCATCTACAGGGCATCAAAATTGGGTGTTTGCTAGAAGTATTTTGCCAGATGCGCTTTGCCAGAGTGAGTGGGCTAATCTGGGGAGTCAGCCCCTGGGACAACGTATTTTCAACGATCCCACTTTTGTTCGCAGTGACTTTGAAATCGGGAAGCTTCAATATCACCCTATAACTCAACAAATGTTCTGTGAAAAAGAAGCATATTGGGCTAGGCGTTCGAAATTCTCTATCAATGAGCATGAATTGATTGTGGCTGAAGCTTTTTTACCTGACAGCCCGGCTTATTAAGAGAACAACATGCTTAATTTTGCTAACAAACATCACTATTTTTTGCTCATGCGAGCCGATAAGCCTATTGGTATATATCTACTGTTATGGCCAACACTTTGGGGATTATTAATGGCCGCTAAGGGGCTTCCCTCCTTGCACATATCGATTGTGTTCGTAATGGGGGTAGTACTGATGCGCAGCGCAGGTTGTGTCATCAATGACTTTGCTGATCGTAAAGTCGATGGACAAGTTAAACGCACGGCACAACGTCCCTTGGCAACAGGTGCTGTCAGCTCATCTGAAGCGATTCAATTATTTTTAGTGTTGGTAATGTTTGCTTTTTTATTAGTACTAAGTCTCAATTGGCAGACTATTGTTTTATCTATTGTTGCAGTTACGTTAGCAAGTGCTTACCCCTTTATGAAGCGTTATACTCATTTGCCTCAAGTGGTTTTGGGGGCAGCGTTTGCTTGGTCTATTCCCATGGCGTTTATGGCAATTACCGAGTCACTGCCTATGTGGATGTGGGTTTTATACCTTGCGAATCTTTGTTGGACGGTTGCATATGATACCCAATATGCGATGGTCGACAGACAAGATGACCTAAAAATCGGTGTTAAATCAACGGCTATTTTGTTTGGTAAATGGGATCTACTTGCCATCACCGTTTTGCAAGTTGCCACGGTAGGATTACTTGCTTGGGTATTCGCTTTTAACCAGTTTTCTCAGCTTTCTTATATTGGTTTGTTAGTGGTGACCATACTATTTATCTACCAATTCATGCTATGTAAAGGAAGACTTGAAGCTAGTTGCTTTCGCGCATTTCTTCATAATAACTGGGTGGGAATGGTGGTTACGCTAACGATTGCCTATGAGTACTTTGTTGCGTAGCGTATAAGAAATCGTTTAGTTATAAACTTAATTAGTAGCGTAATTACTTAATGTCATGTATTTTTTAGCTAATTATTTGTGAGCGAGTATCCATGACTACACTATCTGAGATTATCGCAAGGCGCGATTGGGAAAACCCCCATTCAGTACAAGCCAATCAAACCAAGGCCCATAGCCCTTTGCATGCATATACAAGCGCAGATGATGCCTTGTCATTTACTCGACCGTCACGCCGTCTACTTAATGGTAATTGGCAATTTATCTTATTTGATAGGCCAGAAAATATTGATGATGCAATCTTGTCATTGGAGTTATCATCTGATGAACAAGCTAGATGGTCGTCCATGCCCGTGCCGTCTAACTGGCAGTTTAGCACTACTGATAACCCTATTTATTGTAATGTTAAATACCCTTTTGATGTCAATCCTCCCTATGTTCCCAAGGACAACCCAACAGGATGTTATCGAACTTCATTTGATATTAGCCATCAGCAGCTAGAAGCTACCACAAGTATTGTTTTTGAGGGGGTTAATAGTGCTTTTCACTTATGGTGCAATGGTCAATGGGTTGGTTATTCACAAGATAGCCGTTTACCCAGCGAGTTTTGCTTGCAGCACTTTTTACATGCAGGTAAAAACGACATTGTTGTCATTGTTTTTAGGTGGAGTGATGGTAGCTATTTAGAAGATCAGGATATGTGGTGGTTAAGTGGTATTTTCCGTGATGTTTACCTGTTATCTAAACCACAATCTTGCATTGAAGATGTATTTATTACGCCTGACTTAGATGCATGTTATCAAGATGCGCATTTGCACATTCAAACTAAAATTACTGCGCCTAGCTCTTATACCGTGCATGCTCAACTTTTTGATAACAAAGCCAACGCAATTACAGCAAAAACAATTCAATCACCTAATAATAGGCGAATAGATGAAAAAGGCGGTTGGGAAGACCGTGTTTTTCATACCTTAGATGTCAATTCGCCCGATAAATGGACGGCCGAAACGCCTACACTATATACCTGTGTTGTTAGTTTGCATGATGAGCATGGCCACTTAGTACAAGCTGAAAGCTATCGCGTTGGTTTTAGAAAAATAGAAATAATTAAGGGTCAATTGTGCCTCAACGGCAAAGCATTGTTGATTCGTGGAGTGAATCGCCACGAGCATCACCCCAAAAACGGGCATACGGTATCTGAAGCCGATATGCTTGAAGACATCAAACTGATGAAACAAAATAACTTCAATGCGGTAAGAACGGCGCATTATCCTAATCATCCGCGATGGTACGAGTTATGCGATGAATATGGATTATACGTGGTTGATGAAGCTAATATAGAAACACATGGTATGTTTCCGATGGGTCGCTTGGCGAATGACCCTCATTGGCTTGGCGCATTTATGTCTCGTTACACACAAATGGTAGAACGTGATAAGAATCACCCCAGCATTATTATATGGTCTTTGGGTAATGAATCAGGCTATGGTCCTAGTCATGACGCCATGTATGCATGGTCTAAAAGCTTTGACCCTTCGCGTCCTGTGCAATATGAAGGGGGCGGCGCCAACACAAGTGCCACAGATATTATTTGTCCCATGTATGCGCGAGTCGACAGTGATATTGAAGATGAAGCAGTACCCAAATTTTCAATTAAAAAATGGATTGCTTTGCCGAACGAAACTCGGCCTTTAATATTGTGCGAGTATGCCCACGCTATGGGTAACAGCCTTGGCAGTTTCAAAGATTATTGGGATGCGTTTAAAGCGTATCCTCGCCTTCAAGGCGGGTTTATATGGGACTGGGTTGATCAAGGCTTATCTAAAACAGATGAGCATGGCAATCAATATTGGGCGTATGGCGGTGATTTTGGTGACGAACAAAATGATAGGCAGTTTTGTATAAATGGCTTGGTTTTCCCAGATAGAAGCCCACATCCAAGTTTGCATGAAGCAAAATATTGCCAGCAGTATTTTCAGTTTTCGTTAAAACAGTCAACGACTTCATCCTATCAATTAACCCTTAGCAATGAGCATGTATTTAAAGCGACCAATAATGAAAAACTTCAATGGTCATTGCTTGAGAGCGGGCGGCTTGTTGAGCAGGGTGAATTTACCATTTTGATTAATGCACAGGGTAAGAAAAGCGTTGATATTGACTTGGACCACAGTTTTGTCGCCGGATTGTCTTATCATCTTAATATTGATGTCATGCTTATTCGCGACGAGCCATTTGCAAGTGCAGGTCATGTTTGCGCAACTGAGCAGTTTGCTTTGATTAATCCAATGGGTCTAAAAAGCGCTATAGCGGCTGATAATTCGAATGAACATTTACACATCAAACAAGATGAAAATTTAATTGAGATTGTATGCCCCGATAGCTTAATCGTATTTAGTCGCGAAACCGGCCTTATCGCTCAGTGGCAAACTCAGGGTGATGATGTCATTTCTAGCCCGCTTGAGGACAATTTTTATCGGGCACCACTGGATAACGATATTGGTATTAGTGAAGTTGACAATGTTGACCCAAATGCCTTGGGAAGCAAGATGGACTCGCGCAGGCATTGGGAGCTGGACTAGACATTGTGATAGTTGTATTGCCACCACTACTAAACAGGGTGTTTGCGTTGATGTAAGGTTTAGCTATCAATATAAACAGGTAATACAAGCGCAAACCCGATGGATTTATGAGATAGACTCACATGGTAAGATAACGCTTAACGTAGCCGTTGACCTTCATCAAGAGCTTCCTCCAATGCCAAGAATTGGTTTGTTAACCAGTATTGGCAATGACAATGAAGTGGAAGCGAGTTGGCGTGGATTAGGACCTTTTGAGAATTATCCTGACCGAAAAGCCGCCGCCAGATTTGGAGCATATACGGCCTCGATTGATGCCCTGCACACGCCTTATATTTTTCCAAGCGATAATGGCATTCGTAGTGATTGTGAATTTCTTGAAATAGGATCTCTTCAAGCTCAAGGAGCGTTTTTATTTGCCTCAAGCCATTATTGTCAAACGGCACTTGCAAAAGCTAAACACACTCGGGACTTGAAAAAAGGCAATAGTATTTACGTCTATATCGACCATGCGCATATGGGTGTAGGAGGTGACGACTCGTGGAGTCCTAGTACTCATGAGGCGTTTTTATTGAAAGAAAAACGCTATAATTACTGCTTAACCTTATCATCTAAACACAGATAGATATTTGCGTCAGGTACGCTCTTAAATTTGAGCGTACCTGACGATACTTAGCGATAATATGCCTTCTTCTCGCTTTTTAGCGGAGCTAATAAGAGATAAAAAACCCACGCAAACCACGATACAAAAATAACCGCCAGAATCCATGCTGCTTTTTCGCCGCCAGAGGTTCGATCTGAAGATAAAATTACAATCAGGGGTATTAGCCAGACAACTGCAACGATTAAAAATATAAAGAAACCTAAAATTGCTTCCATTGTTTTCTCCTAGTGTATCGCAATATAGTGCATTACGATTAATGATGTAGATACATACTTAGAAGACGTTGCAAAGCAAATGCCAAATATAAAAGTTATTGTTTTCATAGGCTTACGATTTTAATGATCTAGCCTAGTTTGAACAAAGTGGTCTAAATTACTAAATTATAGTGAAAGTGGGCGATACGCTTTTTTTGACGAAGCTCTTGTTGGAAAGCTCTTGTTATTGAACAATTTGCCTTTTGACACAGGCTTGCCACAAATCCTTATCTTGTACTTGATTACCAGATGCCTCGATTGTTTCAATATAACGTGCTTTGGCTTGTTCGGGAATCGGCCCTTCATTTAATGTATCCATGGCTTTTTGGAGTCGTTCAACGATGTCTTGAGGTACTGCATTGTTAAGTGCTAAATAGTTCCCATTTAAAAAGCGCTTGTCGATTTGCGCAACAGGCGTAACGTCAACTAGTTTGATACCCGCTAATTCAAGCTGACGAGAGATACTGAACGAAGACATAATCACAAGATCAACTCGTCCGGCAGCAAAAGGTTTAAGATTGCCATATTTACCTTTAAACAAGCTTAAATTTTTGCCCTCTTCAAACCCAAGACTGTCTCTAAAATCGCTATACGCATTATCACTAGAGCCGCCCAAGATATATTGGTTTGCTGATGTGATGTCGTCAATCACAATATCGTCGCGATCACTGAGTTTGAACAAGCAGCTTGTACTTGAAGAAAATGGACCGACCCATTGAAACTTGTATTCACGCTCACTAGTGCGGGCGGTTGATACTAAGCCACTCATTTTGTTGTTTAAGGCCATTCGCATCGAGCGATTCCATGGATATAACTCAAATTTACAATCAATATTTGCTAATGCACAAACGGCTTGCGTGATTTCTAAATTAATACCCCGTAGTTCATTGTTTGCTTCAAAGTTATAAGGTGGGAATTCTTCTGTATATATCGTTAGTACGGTTTTTTGCTCAGCGTTTGCGGCGAAGTGAATCGATACGATTAGCGTAAATAAAACAAAAATTGATATCAATGAATTCATAATGTTTTAGCGGAGTACCTTACTTTTTTGAGCATACATTTAAGGGCGCCTTTCAAAAATAGATAAGGGCGCTTGTTATCTTAGATTTCTATAGCATATGTCAAAGCGTATAATTTTGCGACTTTAGTCTATAGATAAGCTAACGACAGATAGGTAAAATTATTAAGTAAAGAAACGAAAATAGCGCGGCTGCGTATTTTCACTCAGTCTATTTTTACTCAGTAATAGCGTGAATACTTAACTATCACAATATTAATGTAGCCTTGTTAGTTTCACGCAGTTTATAGTAAAAAGTGTCATTGCCAAATAAAAGCCAAATAAAATAAGAAGAGATACCAATGTTAAAATTATATGGATTCGACGTTAGTAATTACTACAATATGATTAAGCTTGCTATGGCCTTAAAAGGAGTAGAATACGAAGCGGTTATCACTTACCCCAATCAAACGCCAGAATATTTAGGTATTTGCCCAACCGGTAAAGTGCCAGCTTTAGCAACACCGCAGGGCGTCATTATTGAGACCAACGTTGTGTTTGAATACCTTGACGAGATTGCACCTCAATCGCCACTTATTTTTGGCAACGCATTTGAAAGGGCTCGAATAAGAGAGTTAATGAAAATGATAGAGTTATACGTCGAATTGCCGGCAAGACGTTGTCATACAGAAGCTTTTTGGGGAGTGCCGGTTCACGAGGTAACTAAAAAAGAAGTCAAGCGCGCTTTGCTTAATGGTATGCAGTCTATCGCTCGTGTTGCATCGTTCTCACCATATCTGGCGGGCGATAAAATAAGTGGTGCTGATATATTCTTTTTGTATTCGGCGGATTTAGCATCGGGTGTCGCTAAAAAGTTATTTAATATAGACTTACTTGAACATGCACTAGGGGCAAAGGCGCTAATGGAGAAATTAAATGCTATGGAAGAAGTACAAATAATTGCTCAGGATAAAAAAGCGGCAGCACCAGCATTTAATGCGTATCTGGCGCAAGCATTTAAGAAAACTGCAAAATAGTAATACAGAGGAATAATAATGAATAAAAAAATAATCAGTTTAGTGATGATTGCTATCGGCATTGCACTTATTGTGTGGGGATACGATCAATATGATGCTGCAAGCGCTCAGCTTTCTCGGGCAGTTAGCGGAGAAACACCAATAGAAGCCTGGGCTGGCTTGGTTGGTGGGGCTGTTTGCGTAATTATTGGTGTGTTTAGACTTAAATAGCCAAATCAATAAGATGCTCTATTGAACAGAGCATCTTAATTCACTATTTCTTATTGCGCATCTTTCTCTAGAGATGCTTCTAAGGCCGCAAGTTTTGCTTCTAGTGCTTCTAGTTTTTCTCTCGTACGAATCAGCACATTGCTTTGTACATCAAATTCTTCACGGCTGACGAAATCGAGTTTATTAAGCTGCGATTGCAATACTTGCTTCACTTTAACTTCCGCTTCATCAGCCATCGTTTTGACGCCAAGGGTATTGCATTAGAGATGTTTTTAGCAATCTCTTCTATTTTTTTAGGATCAATCATTCGCTTTGCCTCGTTAAGTTTATACTTTTATTGTAGCGTTAGTTTGCAAAGAAATCAGTCAGATCTCGTATTGATTTGTTATAATTTGTTTCCATCAAGAAAATATCGATATAAACATGAAGTTAAATCAGGCTCAGCAAGCAGCCGTTGAATACATAAGTGGGCCATGCTTAGTGCTAGCGGGCGCTGGCAGTGGCAAAACACGTGTTATTACGAACAAGATTGCATACTTAGTCAACGAGTGTCGGTATAAGCCGTCGAGTATTGCTGCGGTCACGTTTACCAATAAAGCGGCTCGAGAAATGAAAGAGCGTGTCTCTCAAACATTAGGTAAAAAAGCATCAAGAGGCTTAAAGGTATCTACCTTTCATACACTAGGCCTAAATATCATCAAAAAGCATGTCACTACTTTGGGTTATAAAGCGGGTTTTTCTTTGTTTGACGACAAAGATACTTATGCACTATTAAATGATTTAACGGGTGATGTGTATGATGGTGACAAAGACGCGCTTAATGGGCTTGCTCGCAGTATTTCAAATTGGAAAAATGAGTTGCTAATGCCCGAACAAGCACTCAAAAGTCAAATTAATGAAGAGCATGCGCTTTTTTACCAAGAATACACGCGCCACATGAAGGCGTATAATGCGCTTGATTTTGATGATTTGATTTTATTACCAACCCTATTACTAAAGCACCATAAGGATATCAGACAGCGCTGGCAAACGGCGATTCAGTATCTTTTGGTAGACGAATATCAAGATACGAATACCAGCCAATATGAGCTGGTGAAGCTAATAGTTGGCGAACGAGCTCGATTTACTGTGGTTGGAGATGACGACCAGTCAATTTATTACTGGCGAGGCGCACAACCTAAAAACCTTAGCTTATTAAAGCAAGACTATCCTTCCTTACGCCTTGTCAAACTAGAGCAGAACTATCGTTCATGTCAGCGCATATTGCACAGTGCTAATATTCTCATACAGAACAACGAACATTTATTTGATAAACGTTTGTTTAGCGAACTAGGTCAAGGTGAAAAGCTTAAAGTACTGGTGGCAAAAAATGAAGATAATGAAGCGGATAAAGTCATTGCAGAATTATTGGCGCATCGTTTCATGAATGACACCGCTTATAAAGAATACGCCATTTTGTACCGTGGAAACCATCAATCACGGACTTTTGAAAAAGCGCTAATGAAAAATAGAATTCCATACAAAATAAGTGGTGGGATGTCTTTTTTTGGTCGTGCAGAAGTTAAAGATACAATGGCCTACTTAAGGGTGCTTACTAACCAAGATGATGACAATGCCTTACTGCGGATTATTAACACACCGCCGCGAGGAATTGGCAGAGTGACTTTGGCAACAATCGGAGAGTTTGCCAATACCCATCAAATGGGTCTTTTTGAAGCTATGTGCCATCCTGGTATGAGGCAAGTATTGGGAGAAAAAGCCGGCTTGTCAGTAGAGGCATTTACCAAGGCAATCGTGAGTACCTCAGATAACGCATGCAGAGGGGATACAAAAGCTGTACTAAGAGATTTTATTAAAGCACTAGAATATGAAGAGTATTTGTATGCACAGGCCAATAATCCAAAGGCAGCTGAAATGGCAATGAATAATGTCTCAACATTATTTACTTGGGTTCAAGATTTGTTGCAAGGAGATGAGTTAAATCCACCAATGACCTTGGCTGAGGTTGTTCAGCGCTTAACGCTTAGAGACATGATGGAGCGCTCTGAAGACGACCAAGACGCAGATCAAGTACAACTGATGACCTTGCACGCCTCAAAGGGCCTCGAATTTCCGATTGTTTTTATGGTAGGCGCCGAAGAAGGATTGTTACCTCATCAAAGCAGTATAGATGAAGATAATATAAGTGAAGAACGCAGGTTAGCATATGTGGGTATTACCCGTGCCCAACAGCAATTATATTTTACTATTGCCAGAGAACGAAGAATGATGGGGGAGCTTATAGAGCCGACACCGTCGAGGTTTTTGTATGAACTACCTGCAGATGATATCGAGTGGGAGTTTCAGAAAAAACCAGCAACTGCTGAAGAACGCCAACAAAAAGCCGCTAAAGGTATTGCAAATTTAAAGGACATCTTAGGGTAATAATAAGCAATCAATTGAGCTTTTGAACTGCAGACATGCTGTCGCCCTGAGCAAAGTGACAGCCGACTTCCGCAATTTCGTGCAAACATAGCTCATCATTCACGCCGTCTGCAATGACGCCAATGCCGTTTTCGTTAGCAACCATCACGATTGCTTTTAGCAATCGATAATATTTGTCAGACATTCCAAATGCATTCACTAAGTTTGGATTAAGTTTGACGTAATCAAAGTCGTACTTAAATAAATGATTGATAGCAGCTGACTCTTTTGCAAAGTTTCGGAGGATAAGTGTTACGCCGTACTGCCGGATTTTATCTAATATAGAGGGAAGATATTGACTAAATTTAGCCAAGCTTCTTTCTGAGAGTTCAAAAATTAATTGATCACAACTATCGCCTAAATTCTCTAATTGCTGGATAAGATCTTCTAAAGAGGGCTTATGCAATAAGTACTCTACTGATAATGTAAGCCCCACTTTTTGTTTTCGCATGTCAGTATCTAGTTGCCATGTTTGTAATAGCCGGATAGTGCGACTTAGCAAGCGTTGGTTTAAGGAATAGCTTAGGCTGCATTTGTCGGCTAAAGACCAAAAGGCATCCGCGTTGTTACAAAAAGAAGATTCAGGCCAACTTACGGTGCATTCATGGAAAAGTACCTCATCATTTTCGATATTTTTAATCGCTTGAGTTGAGTAAGTAAATTGATTGGCTTTAAATGCACGTCTAAATTCGTGTTCTTGATCGATTTCTTGCATCAGTTGGTTACGCATACTGATATTAAAGATTACATAACGGTTACGACCCAAACTTTTTGCTTGATACATTGCAGAATCTGCATCACGTAAAGCATCATCGGCTAATCGATAGTCAGGCGTGATTTGTGCAACACCCACACTTGCACCTGAAAATACTTCTTTTCCATCAATCACAAATGGCATGCCAATCGTTTCAACAATGCGCTGCGCTACCGCCTCTACATCTGTGAGCAGCTTAAAGTTATCGACTAAAATAACAAATTCATCGCCACCTAGCCTTGCAAGTAAATCATGACTTCGCTTGCATGCACTAAGTCGTTTTGACACTTCAATTAAAAATTCATCACCTGCGTGATGGCCCAGAGTATCGTTAATTGTTTTAAACCTATCTAAATCGATAAACAACAAAGCAAAATTATGTTCTGGATAACGCTGCTTACTCGCAATCGCTAGTTCAAGACGCTGGTTAAACATGGCTCGGTTAGGTAAATTTGTGAGAGCATCATGATGGGCATCATGAATTAGTTTTAATTCTATTTCTTTACGTTGTTCTATTTGACTTTTAAGGGATTGATTGGATTTATTTAACTCAGCTGTGCGCTCTTCGACCTTTTCGGTAAGTCGTTTATTATATTTAATCAAAGCATCTGCGGCTTCTCTTCGTTGAATCGCAACAGAGATATGTTGTGATACAAATCGCAAAACATCTAGGTCTTCTTCCTTGTAGTCATCCGATTCACCATATGTTTGCACTGCAATAACACCTTTTACGGTTTCATCCACGGTAAGAGGAGAACCCATCCAAGAGTTTTTACTCTCTATCATGCGTACAACAAACTTATGCTCAATGTCACCTGATTCGACCAAATCTATTACCGATTGGCTATCTACCAGCGTTGCTTCATTACTTCTAATCACATGCTCAGTCAATCCACGTGTCATTTTTCTTGTGCTGTTATAGTCTGAATCTCGGCCAACAAAATAGGGGAAAGTTAAATTCTCATTTTCATCATCAACTAAGGCGATATAACAATTTGACGCGTTGATTAATGATTGAAGATTGCTATGTATTTTTTGATAAAAATCGACGATATTTTCGTCTACCACCGTAGATAGTTCTGATATTTCATATAGTGATTTTTGTAAAGATGCGATACGTTCACGCTCGGCAATTTCACTTTCAAGTGAGGCGTTAGTTTCGACTAATTGGCGCGTGCGGTCACGAATAAGCGTTTCAGTTAATTCTCGCTGCATGACTCGTTCGCGCAAGGTGACGATATGTTGTGAAATAAATACAAGAATTTCTAAATCATCGCTGTCATATCGCACTGATTCGTCATAACTTTGCACAACCATTGCGCCAATAACACCTGAATCAGAGATGATTGGTACGCCGATAAGATCTACAGGCGGTGTGCCTAATACAGTAAATTTAAATTTATTCGCAAGCTCGCTGAAGTTTTCTTTGGTCATGACGAGATTCTCACCAGAACGCAGTATATGAGCAGTGATGCCGTCTTTTACTTTTTCAAAAGGTATGGTGCGAAGAGTTTCTTCGTCTTGTTCGTCAACAAAATAGGCAAAATCAATGCGCTCATCGCCTTGTTCATGAAATGCCACAAAGAAGTTATCGGCTTTCATAAAGCCACCGACAATCTCGTGGATCTCGTGATATATTTTGTCGTAATTTTCTAATGAACTGGACAGTTCACTAATTTCATATAGGGCTTTTTGGATAAGTTCCGAGCGCTTATATTTCTCAGTTAAACTCTGTAACTGAGGGACCAATGCCCTCAATTCAGACTCTGTTAAGCTACCAACGCTCGTATCATTTATCATGAATGCTCACATTCCCAAAGTTTCGACTAAGGGAATGGAACTTTAGATACCCTCAATCATGTATTCTATTGCAGCTTTGATGTCATCTTCGCTACAGTCGCCGCATGTCCCCATTGGAGGCATTGCATTGATGCCGTCAACAGCGTTTTTCCAAACGGTGTCAAAACCTTTTTCGTCTAAACGCGGTTGCCAATCAGCGGCAACCTGTGTTTTTGGTGCACCCAGTACACCAACTGCGTGACATGCTGTACACGCGGCGGTATAAATATCTTTACCCGAACGAGGCCCTGCTGCCGCTGCGTTTGCTGCTGGCGCGGCGCCTGCAATGTTTACTTTGCCTACTGGCATAATACGTTTTTCAAGTTCACTTGGTGACTCTTGAGCGATACTAACGGCCGCTATTGCGATACTCGCTAATAGACCTGCAAATAATGCTTTTACCTTCACAACGTTCTCCTGCATCTATAAGGTGCTTAATAATTACGTGATTATAACCACATACTGTAGCTAAACAACTGCTACTTAAGTCTTTTATGCATTTTTAACGCTGACAAGTGCCGCAAAAGCTTTACATTTATTACTTTGTGTATCAAATAATCGACCATAGCGAAGTTGCTTTTAGCATGCTTAATTTACAAAAAATGTAAATGCTTGGTGTTAAATAACGGCAGTTGCTAAAAATTCTTCACTATAAAAGTAGCCAAAGGGTTACTTTTTCACTCTTTTAGCGCGTTTCTACTGGTCAGACGTTACAAAGCATGTAGTATTATCTTATAAATAAGAAAAACGACTTGATAGGGAAATTATAGGATAGCGTTTTGTTTATAGATATCTGTCCATAATTGACCACTACTAGGGATTAATATGTTGAAACGAGCATCCATTAACTTGTTGGCCTTAAGTGCTATATTTGTGTCAATGTCGACTATGGCGACTACCCCTTCAATTAGCAACGGCTTGCCATCTGAAGGGCTTGCCGGTCAACAAGTATGTTTTGATGCTAATGCTACCAATTCCGGTGCCTCTGGCTTTGGCCCATATATACGTATTGTCGCGGATGAAGATATCCAAATTGATTCAGCTAGCGCTTTTGGGCAGCCTATTAGCGTAACGAATGTTGGCACCTTCCCACTCGTTGCTCCCTTTGAGCTTGAAGACCCAATTACCCAAACGACTATCACAGGACAAGCCGGGCAATCGTTTTCAATTGTGCGCTTGCTAGTTGGTTCAGTTGTTGAAAATGGCCCTCAATTAAGCACGAATATATGTGCAACAATTGATAGTGCAGCGGTCATTGGAACACCACTAGATGTTTCATTGACCAAGGTGTTTCAATTTGGTGATTCTCCAACAGGCATCAACGGTCCTGTAGAGGGCACGCCAGTTACTCAAAGCATTACACCAACGTTGTTTGAATATACCTTTGCTGGCGGCGCACCCGAGGGTGAGTTGGTAGCTGGCTCTGCGTTAAATTTTACGCATACGTTTGACGTTGCAAATGGCAGTACGATTGACCAAGCAAATATTCAACAAACACTAAATGCCGCATACACTGCAACGAGCAGCCCTGTTGTATCAGGTGGTGTAAATTGTATCGTAGGTGCTGAGCCATCTACCACAACAAGTGGAGGGACGCTTGATGTGCTTTGCGACCAAATCGTGGGTTCTAATTCAACGAGCGATTTGCAAGTGAGCCTGCCTGTGTTAATTGGTGATGTATTAGATGCTAGCTCGTGCGCGGTCGAACCAGTAATTAGCAGCAGTCAAGGTAGCGCAGAATTCCCAGCTGGCACGCCGCTAGCAACCGCTAATCGCCAAAGCACTTTGACCGTCAAGCATATCAGTACGTTACAAAGCTTATCAGTCAGTATTATTAATCCTGGTGATACTTTAACCGTAACCAATACCATCGCAATAAGTGATTTTGCAACACCTAATGCCTTGGTGATTGAAGACACACTTGATGACGGTTTAATGTTCAATGGCAGTGTGAATGTCAATATTGGTGGAACTAATTTTACGGTAACACCTACACAAAGCAGCAACGGTGCGCAAGAAGTCCTTACCTTCGATTTGACAAGTTTGTATACCGGCAATGCTGCTGTTGCTGCGGCTAAATCAGTTACCGTACAGTACTCTGTTTTGGTTGAGCAAGTATTTGGCAACGGCGATAATGTGCTCGCAAATGATGGATTAGGCGTAAGTACTGAGCTTACGTACGGTTTAACAGGCGGCGCAAGTGCATGTCTTGAAGATTCAAGCGCAAGCGCAACAATACAGCAAGTTAGCATTAATAAATCAATTGCTGGCGGACAAACTGAGTTTGATCCAGGTGAAGCAATTACCTTTGTGCTTAGAGTCAACGTGCCATCAGGTGATATTGATACTTTTACGGTCACCGATTATCTTCCGTTGGCCGTGCTAAATGTCAATAATATCGATGCGACATTTGGTAATGATGTTCGTTTTAGCGCCAGCAATACCTTGGCACAAGCGCCTACCAGTTTTACTCGCGATGCCGCTACCAATTCTATCGTGTTGCAATTTTCTGATTTATCTGGGGTATCAGGCGAGATTATCGAGTTTGAAGTAGAAACAAATATCAGCACGGAACCATTTTCAGATCCTCTCACGCTGACCAATATATTAGAGTTAAAAACCAATAACTCCCAAGCTACTGCAACAACTTTATTAAGTCCCGTTTCATTCGATGCTCGCGCGCCAATTCTTGAAGGCGAAATCACACAAGTTCTACCTACGGTTATCGATGGTAACGATGAGGTTGAGTATACGCTTACCTTGGAAAATGTCGGCGGTGCTGATGCATTTGATATAAAGGTCGATGTGCCAGCTGCACTTGGCTTAGACCCTGCCTTACTAGATAGCATAGAAATTCAAAATAGTGACGGTAGCATTGCAAATGCAAGCCCTTCAACTAGTGGTAGTTTTGCTAGTGGTGATTTCAACATTGATGGGCCGCTTGCTGCTGGCCAAAAAGTAGTGCTTGTTTTCAATCGACTCATTGCCGATGATGTAACTCCCGAGCAAACATTAACGTCATTAGCACAAACTACTTGGGCCGGTGCACCTGCCGTTGCTCCTTTCCCAGCGATTGAATCTGAAATCGAACTTAATATAGATGATTTCGCAATTTCCACTGCAATTGACGCCGTTAATCCCGGTGGCTCAAGTGGAAACATCGTTGTGGGAGATACCATTACTTACCGCACAACGATTACCATGCCTGAAAGTGAAGTTGATGATTTTACCGTTAACTTGAGTCTGCCAGCGGGATTAGAATTTGTAACAAGTAGCGCTTCATCAGATGCTACAGGCTACACCGGCACCGTGCCAGCCTCTATTGGCGAAGCAATTAGCGGAGCAGTTGCAACGGGGCAAAGTGTATCACTTGTGTTAAATGGCACGTTAGTTACTACGTCAAATAACGTCACAAGCGATGACAGTTTTAGCATTACCTTTGATGTTATTGTTGCTGATGAAGTTGTTAATGATGGTAAAGCAGCAACGCAAACGAAGAACCTTGGTACCACTGGCGCTTTTACAGGTAGTGATGGTGTGAATACTGCAGCGCAAGTGTCGAGTAATTTTGCAGAGCATGACTTAAGCGTTACCACCACTACCACCCGCGCAGATGGTGCAACAAGTGGATTTGAAGCTGGAGACGTGATTGATATTAGTATCACGATTGAAAATATTGGTACTGCGCCTGCTTATGACGTAGATTTAAGCTCCATTGTAAATGGTGATTTATTCGATTTAACAACGGTCAGCCAACTAACTACGCCTGCTGGTTTTACTTATGGTTTTGCTAGTCCTAACGTCAATTATGCAGGGGCTGGGACAACCTTAAACAATGGCGATAGTATTACCTTTGTTTATCAAGCAACGGTCAAAGACGGTGTACGAGCAGGTTCAAGCTTTAATCTTGATAATACTGCAACTGGGTCTAGCCAAAGTGGAACACCAAGCGTCGAGCGAACAGCAAGCACTGAAGAGTCAGCTTTAATCAGTACCGAAGCGCCCAGTATTGGTAATTTACAAGTTATCAGTACATCCGAGGCGTGGACGGGAACGTCAACACAAGATATTTTTGCAATCGGTGAGCTTGTCACTTATCAGTTTGAAACATCATTCCCAGAGGGCCTAACGGGCGCAAGCTCAAGTGCAGGTTATGTATTTGAGGTTCAGTTACCTACAGGTTATCAATATCAAACTGGCAGCGCGCAGATAAGGGGAGAGTTTGATACTGGTATCACGACTGTCGACTTAGGTGCCTTATCAGGTTCTAACACCGCGATTACCCCTACCATTATCGGCAACAAGTTCAGGTTTGCTCTAGGTGATATCACCAATAATGATGATGATATGAATGACGAGAAAATCATCATCACCTTTGATATGTTGGTACAAAACTTACGCAACGTTAATCGTAATAATAGTAAAACGGTGAATGCAAACTTAGTTTATGCAAATTCTGCTAATAGAACACAATTTAGAAGAACTTCAGCGGTATCTAGAATCGCTGAGCCGCGCCTACGCTTAGACTACAGAGTCAGAGCATCGACCGTAAATGGCGGAGCGACGGTTTTTTATGATACAACCATACGCAACCTTAACGGTACTTATAATACGCGTGCATGGGACTTTACTCTTGAGCAGCAAATACCAGATGATTTGACACCTATTGGTGTAGTGTCAGCCATTCTTTCACGCGGTAATACAGATATTTCAGGCTGTATTTCATTGTTAGGTCAAGTATACACTTTAGATACTAGCTGTTTAGGTGCCGCTCAGGCGTATTTAGACAAAAACGAACGCATTACAGTGCGTGTTGAGGCAGCGGTTGACCCTGATATTCAATTTGAACAACAAGCAACAGGGCGTGCTATTTTTACCGCAACAAGCCTACCGGGAAGTAACGGTACCGGTAACTCTGCGCCAGGGGCGCCTAGCTCAGATACTGGCGAGCGAACCGGCAGCCGATTACCCAATGATTCGGGTCAGTCAGTCAATGATTTGTACTTTGCTAAGACGGCAACCGTTACCGCTGAGTCGCCCACTATTGATATGGTGTTAAGTGATGAGCGACTACAAGTGGGCGAAACGCTCACTATCACGACTGATGTGTCGCTACCAACCGGTTCAACTGACGATTTTGTATTAACACTAAGCTTACCAAGCGGACTGCTGTATCAAAACGAGACTATCCGTATTACTGAGCCGGTGTCTGGTTTTAGTTCAAGCCTTACTCCAAACACTAATCCTGGTAACGGTACAAGTCCTATTGTGTTAGATTTTGGTGATATTGCTAATTCAGAATCCCAACCGGTTGAGGTGTCGATTGAATTTGATGTGATTGTCGATAACATCGCCGGTAATCAAAACAGCACGGTATTGCGTCCATCTGTTGCACTTGAGTTTGCTTCTCGTAGTGCAAATCAACCAATCGCTTCAGATCAAATCAGTGTTATTGAAGCAAACCTTGAGATTAACCAAGTTATTGTAGAAGGCGCGACTGGGTCTGATGCTGGTGATGTGATCAAGTATCAAACGACGATAAGAAATACTTCAGGTCAAGCTACGGCCTACAATGTGAGTCTTCAAGATGTGCTAGATGCACAGTTACTTGGTGCTCCAGATGGCACAGGCAGTGGCACTACCATTACCAATATTACGGTCACCAACCCTGCAAATGAAGTCGTACGTTTTAACACCAACACAGCAATTGGCGATAGTGATTTTGTTATACAAACGACCAACGTAAGTGACGACACATTAGCCCTTAATGGCACAATGGATATGCCCGCTAACAGTAGCCTTGTTATTGAATACACGGTAGTTGTTAGCAATACAGCTGCTGCAGGCGCGCAATTGTCGAATAATAGTAGCGCCAGTTATAATAGTAACGCTGATACCGATAGTCGAAGCGGTGCTACTGCTAATAGTGATGATGATAACGACAGTGATCTAAACAACTATAATGAAAGCGCTTCAAGCACGGTAACCTTAGCCGATAATTTAGCTATTCAGTCCTCGTTGAGTGCAGTGCATGCCGATAATGATTTTACCATTGGTGACACGGTGCTTATTGATATTCGCTTAGATGTTAATGAAGGACAAGAGCCCAATACTAGCATCACCAACATATTGCCAGATGGTTTGAGCTTTATTGAGGCTACCGTTGAAGCTCCCGCTACACTGACCTTTACTGGTACTGGACTAGGCGTTGATTCGAGTAATAGTATTGAAATTGATTTTGGTACGATTACCAACAGCGCAGACAACGACCCAAGTAATGACTTTTTAACGGTCACAATCGAAGCACTAGTACTAGATGTACCCGCAAATATCGAAGGCACTGTATTACAAAACTCAGCTAGCGCAACTGGTGCTGGCACGAACGTTGGTCCAAGTACTCTTTCCATTGACATTGTTGAGCCTGATGTGAGTGCGCGCATAACGCCAAGTCAAAGCGTTGTTACATTGGGTGATATAGTAAGCTTTAGCGTTGAAATCAGCGCCACTGACTTTGCGACCGATGCACAAGGTACGGTGTTTGATATCGTGATTCCTTCAGGCTTTACTTATCAAGCTGGCACCTTAGTAGGTCCTGGGACGATAGATGAAAGTGACCCAACTCGCCTAAATGTAGATATGGACGTGCTCTTAGCAAGTGATGGTATCAAGACCTTTGTGTTTGATGCACAACTTGATAATGACTCAGGTATCGATCTTGATTTTATATTTATGATTGAAAACGGTGTTTTCTCATCACAAGCTGGCGTGCAAACAAATGACAGGGCTTACAGTTTTGCCAATACAACAACAGTGCGCTCTGATGATGCAAGTTTTATTGATGCGGTACAGACCCTAAGCATTACTAATGATGTAAATGGAAATGGCGTCGCAGACCCAGGCGATACCTTGGGTAAATCCGTTGTATTGACAAACAACGGCCCACGAGTTTCGGGTGTTGTGTTTACTGAAGATATTCCTAGTAACACCACTTATGTCGCTACAAGTCTAAGTAGCACGACCGGAGCATTAAATGATACAAGTGGTATCAATGTCGATGTGGGTGAAATGTTGCCAAACGATACGGTAACAATCACCTTTGAATTTACTGTTGATTCAGGCACGCCAGATGGCACCGTGATTATTGCTCAAGGTCAAGTAGATTCAGATGGTACGATTCTTGAGCCAACTGATTCCGATGGCATTGATAGCAATGGTGATCAAGCCAACCAAATAAGAACCGGCACTATTAGCGAACTTAGCCCAGCGTTGACGATTTTACAAAATATCAGTCAAATTGTTGATGCAGATAGCAATCAAGCTATTAGCGCAGGCGACCAGTTGCGTGTCACTTATACACTTGAAAATGTCGGTAATTTAGCACTGACTAACCTTGCGCTAAGCGACCTAATACCAACAGGGTTAACAAGCTCTGACAATACCGCTTTAATTAGTGGCCCTGCTGATGCAAATGATACAATCAGTGTCAGCGGTAGTGATATCGACATCGCAATTGCAAACCTTGATGCGGGTGAAATTATCACAATCACCGTGCTTGTAGACATTGATTCTCCGTTGGTAAATGAAGATGGCAATGTCGGTACTGAAGTCTTTTCTATGCAAGCAAGTATCGAAAGTGATCAAATTGATACATTATTAGCAGACGGTAACGGAAATCCTGATGATGGGGCGCAAGCGGTCTCAATTACCGCGGTTGACAGCGGTGTAACAGCAGCGCCGAACATTGCTGTATCACAAAGTTATATCTTGGTGAATGATATAGATGGCGATGGTTTAGTCGACCCGGGCGATACGGTTGATTACGTGACCACCATCACAAACCTTGGCTCTGCTACTGCATCAAATGTAAGTGCAGGACAAGCGATACCGACTAATACAACGGCTGTTGCTAACAGTGGCGCAACTAGCCGAGGCGTTGTGACAGATGCTGGAGCTGGTAATTATGGCGCAAACATTGGTTCTATTGCACCGGGTGAGACGGTAACCACTAGTTTCTATGTGACGGTTGACAGTCTTAGCGTCAATACATTGCTTAGCTCTCAACAACAAGTAACAGGTGATAACTTTACGCCGGTTGATTCAGATGCAAATGCAGATTTATCAGATGGTGCAACGCCTACACTGATTAATGTAGCGGTTACATCAGCTCCTGAGTATGCTGTAGCAACTATACTTAGTGCGACGTCTGATACGTCTACAACAGCTAATAATTTCGTGCAAGGAGAGTTCTTAACCCTTGAATTTACAGCAGATTTCCCTGTTGGCTTAACGCGCGATGCACGAATGGTGTTTGATTTGCCTTCTGGTTTTGAAAATATTGATGCAACGGCGCGTATAAAACGTATTTTTGATAACAATATATCTGCCGGTAGCAACCCTGGCAGTGTTAATGCTTCGGCAACTGATACATACGTCAATGTAACACCAAGTGTTGAGTTCTCAAGTGGGACTAACAAGAGTGCTTTGTTTGTTGATTTAGCAAATGTCTTTACCACTGATGACGATGTTAACGCGGCAAGCTTTGTTATTGAGCTGATAATCGATACCACCAGTATTGTACCTACACAAGCGACACAGACCTTTACTGTCGTTAGTAACTTACAATTTAATAATGAATTGGATATTGCTCAAACCATTAGTAGTGACGATGTTGAAGTGATTCTTAATAACCGTCCACCAGTTGCAGTAAATGATAATCCGGTGATTCAAGAAGATGCAGGTTTTACCATGATCATGCCGCTATCAAACGATACCGACGATGATACTGGGCAAACTCTTAGCATCACCACTGTTGGCACTCCAAGCCAAGGAGGTAGTGTCACATTTAATGCCAGCTTGAACATGATTAACTACCGACCAGCACAAGATTTTGTGGGTAACGAGACCATCGCATATACGATTACTGATGGTGCAGGCGGCACATCTTCTGGTGTTATAACGATAAGCGTAACGGGTGTAAATGATGATCCGGTAGCAAACCCAGATACCGCGACTACCAATGAAGACGAGGCTGTCATTATAGATGTCCTTGCCAATGATACGGATATTGATGGCGATACATTGACCATTGATTCTGCAAGTTCGCCCAATGGTACCGTTGTCATTAATGCAGACGGTGAGATTGTATTTACCCCAAGTGAAGACTTCAGCGGAAGCACCACCATTACTTATACGATCAGTGATGGTAATGGCGGCACATCAACCGCAACGGTGACAGTGAACGTTGCCCCGGTAAACGATCCACCGCAGGCACCAAATCAAACGCTTTCTACAGCAGAAGATTCGCCAATCACGATTGATCCGCTTGCAGGTGCTACCGATGCTGAAAATGACACATTAACGGTAACGGGAGTAACAGCGTCTTCTGGCACGGTTACGGTTAATCCTGATGGTACACTTAACTATGAGCCAGAACCTGACTTTACTGGAGTGGTGACGATAAGTTATACCATTGATGATGGCAATGGTGGCATGACCACAGTCACAGTGACTATCAATGTGACTGCTGTAAATGATGATCCTGTCGCTAATAATGATACTGCGACTACCGATGAAGATACGCCTGTCATTGTAGACGTTTTAGCAAATGACACCGACGCTGATGGCGATACTTTAACGGTTACCACCGCCAGCTCGCCCGATGGAACAGTAACCATCAATAGCGATGGCGATGTGGTCTTTACGCCTAACGATGACTTCAATGGTACAACAACCATTACCTATACCGTAAGTGATGGTAATGGCGGTACAAGCACCGCCACAGTGGAAGTAACGGTTGCGCCGGTTAATGATGATCCTGTTGTAAATGATCAGACATTAGCAACTGATGAAGACACACCAATTACCATTGACCCTTTGTTAAATGCAACGGATGCTGATGGTGATACCTTAACAGTTACAGATATTGTGAGCAGTAGTGGCTCAGTTACGGTTAATCCTGATGGTACTTTAGAGTTTACGCCAGACCCAGACTTTAACGGACCTGTCACCATTACTTATAATGTTGATGATGGAAATGGTGGTGTGGTGCCAGTAACCATTACTATTAATGTCGCTCCACAAAGTGATGCGCCTACCGCAGTGCCTGATTCAGCAACAACACCAGAAGATACCCCAGTTAATATCGATGTCATCGCAAATGACTTTGACGGCGATGGTGATGCAATATCAGTGACAAATGCTTCGTCAAATGATGGCACCGTTGTACTTAACCCAGATGGCACGGTTGATTTTACGCCCGCGCCAGACTTTACCGGTATCGCTGTTATTACTTACACACTCATTGATGCAACGGGTGAAGTTGACACCGGGACAGTTACCATCGACGTAACACCAGTTAACGACCCACCTGTTGTGCCTGACCAAATACTCGAAGGACAAGAAGACAGCCCTGTTACGTTTGATCCTTTAGCTAATGGGGTAGATGTAGACGGTGATACCTTGACCGTGACTGATATTGTTGTATCAAATGGCACGGTGACTCAAAACCCAGATGGAACAATTACTTATACACCAGACCCTAACTACAATGGTCCTGTCGTTATTACCTATACCGTTGATGATGGCAATGGCGGTACTATTACCGTGACAGTTGAGATAAACGTGGCAGCTTTAACCGATCCACCAGTAGCTAATCCTGATACAGCTACAACGCCTGAAGACACGCCTGTTACAATTGATGTGTTAGCCAATGATACGGACCCTGACGGCGACCCATTGACCATTACAGGCGCAACTTCACCTGATGGAACCGTGACTATCAATGCCGATGGTGAGGTAGAGTTTACGCCAAACCCAGATTTTAATGGTACGGCAACAATTAACTATACCTTAAGCGATGGCACAGGTGAGACAGTAACAGGTACCGCTAGCGTTGAAGTTACACCAGTAAATGATCCGCCACTTGCTAGTGATCAAACATTACAAACGCAAGAAGACACCCCACTTGTTATTGACCCACTTATCAATGCAACAGATGCAGATGGTGATACCTTAACAATTACGGACGTTGTGGTGTCTTCAGGTACAATAGTCATTAACCCTGATGGCACAATCACATACACACCTGAGCCTGACTTTAACGGCCCTGTGACTATCACTTACTTTGTGGATGATGGCAACGGCGGTACAGTTGCGGTCACCATTAACATCAACGTTCAGGCTGTTGTGGATGCTCCAATAGCAAATCCAGACACGGCAACTACGCCAGAAGATACGCCTGTCGTGGTGGATGTTCTTGCAAATGATACCGATGCTGAAAATGAGATACTAACCGTTATTGAAGCACGTTCAGATAACGGAACAGTGACCATTGACGCTAATGGCGATGTCATATTCACACCAAATGAAAACTTTACGGGCGAAGCCATCATTGAATATGTCATTCAAGATGAAAGCGGCGAAGTAGCAAGCAGTTTTGTGACAGTGACCGTTGTTCCGGTAAACGATCCTCCTGTTGCTCCAGATTTATTTAGAGTGATAGACGAAGATACAGTGCTAACGATTGATGTGCTGCCGCTTGCGAGCGACCCTGATAATGATACCTTAACGATTAGTGCGATTAGCGTTGATACTGGCACGGTTGTGATTAATTCAGATGGCACTATTAGTTACACGCCACCTGCTAATTACGAGGGGCCTGCCCTTATAACTTACACCATTGATGATGGTAACGGCGGTACAGTAACCGCTACCATTACTGTAGATGTTGTGGGAGTGAATGATGCGCCGGTTATTGATGATCTTGATATTGATGTAGAGGGCAATCAAGCAACTGATATCAATATTCTTGATTTAGTGACGGATGTTGATTCGACAGACATTACTATTGTTGATGCCAGTGTTTCAGTAGGTACTATCACTATTAATCCTGATGGCACGGTGACTTTTGAGCCGCCATTTGGATTTGAAGGTGTGGCGATTGCCATTGTATGTGTAGAAGATGAGTTTGGTGTTCAAGTGTGCTCAACCATCACCATTACGGTCACAATCACCAATACGCCACCTATAGCTTTAGATGCAGACTTCACTACGCTCGAAGATACCAGTGTGCAAGTGCAAATCAGCGCAAGTGATGCGCAGCTTGACCCACTTACCTTTAGCATCGTGAGTGCACCTAATGGCCAGTTGCTTGGTAATGCACCAAACTTCACCTATATTCCACCAAATGATTTTACCGGAGTCACAAGCTTTACGTATCTTGCTAATGACGGTGAGGAAGATTCAAATATCGCAACAGTGACCATTACCGTTATTCCGGTAAACGATCCGCCAGTGGCGTTTGATGATTTTGTAGAGCTAGATGATCAAGCGACAAGTGCAACAATCAATGTATTAGAGAATGATGTTGATGCGGACGGTGATGACTTAAGAGTTATTTCTGCACAAGTTACTATTGGTGATGTAGAGATAGTCAACAACCAACTTGTTTATACGCCGCCAGTAGGGTTTGTAGGTGTTGCTGTTATTGATTACATCATTACTGACCCAGACGGGGAGACATCACCAGCTAGAGTCTTAATTAGTATTGCCCGTGGCGAGGGAAGCTTATTCCCAGTTATCAACGTGCCAGATGATATCTTTATTGATGCAACAGCCTTATTTACTAAAGTCGATTTAGGGGTGGCTACAGCCGTTGATCGCTTCGGTAATCCACTGCCGGTATCTGTAATCGATGGTTTGATTTTATATGAGTACAGGCGTGAATACTGTGTTTTACGTAGCAGAAGATAGTGAAGGGCGACGCACCATCGCCAGTCAGCTTGTAAGAGTGAACCCGCTTATCTCGATTCAAAAAGACCAGTCAGTGCTTGAAGGTCGAAATATGCGTGTGTCGGTTCACTTAAACGGCCAAGCACCAGTGTATCCGTTAGTAGTGCCGTTTGAAGTTAGTGGAACAGCTGATGGAGGTGACCATAACCTGATATCTGGAGAGGTGGTCTTTAACAATGTGACAGAAACGTTTATCGACTTTGAAGGCTTTGTTGACAACATTGATGAGGGAATTGAAACCGTCATTATTACTTTGTCGGACACGGTTAACATTGGTAATAAGTTTGAGCACATTATTGAAATTAGAGAAGACAACGTGAATCCACAGATTGATGTTATTCCTAGTCAAAATGGCATTCAAACAAACTTTGTGCTTAACACAGCAGGCCTTGTAACAGTTGATAGTCTGATTACGCATCCAGATCCAAATAATGAATACAGTTTCATTTGGACAAACGAAGAAGGTGTATTGATTGATGTAGATACTCAAGATAACACTTTCACATTTGACCCATCGAACATACCGGTAGGGGTGTATCAGATTAATGTCGAGATTATCGATATTGATGACCCTACGTTTACCGATAACACCGTATTGTTTATCAGAGTGACTGATATGCTGCCTGTGTTAGGTGATGAGGACTCAGACGGCGATGGCATACCAGATAACGAAGAAGGCCTAAATGATAGTGACGGTGACGGAGTACCTGATTATTTAGATGCAATCCCTGAGTGCAATGTTTTACCAGAGGAAGCTGACTCATTAGATGCATTCTTAGTTGAAGGTGACCCAGGTGTTTGTTTACGTTTAGGTAACTTTGTATTAGGTAAAGCCAGCGGCGGCGCCAGAATACTAGATAGCGAAGTGGGACTAGGACAAGAAATACCAGCCGACCCAATTGCAACCAATATCGGTGGAATTTTTGACTTCATCGCTTATGGTCTGCCATTAAGAGGCCAAAGCTATAAAATAGTCTTGCCACAGCAGCGACCAGTACCAGAAAACGCAGTTTATCGTAAGTACACTGAAGCAGATGGCTGGGAGTTTTTTGAAGAAACCGGCGGTAATCGTTTATGGTCTACACCAGGCGAGCCGGGATTCTGTCCACCACCAGGTGGCGACTATTGGACAGCCAGGATTAAATCCAGGTCATTGGTGTGTACAGCTTGAAATGGTCGATGGCGAAGCAAACGATGCTGATGGTATTGCCAATAAGAATATTATCGACCCTGGTTTTGTGGGAGTTGTTTTTGCTCAGCCTAATGAATTACCTGTTGCAGAGGACGACATTGCACAAACACGCCAAGAAGTGCCAGTGACAATTGACGCGATTGCTAACGACAGTGATCCTGACGGAGATTTATTGACCATTACGTCGGTTAATTCTTTCTTCGGTACGGTTTCAATTGTGGGTAATCAAGTGTTGTATCAACCTGCTATAGGCTTCACAGGTGCTGATCAAATTTCTTATGGCATCAGCGATGGAAACGGTGGGACTGACGTTGCTACGATATTTGTGATTGTAATTGGTGATATGCCACCAATTGCAGTTGATGATTCAGCCAGCGTTACCTTTGGCAATAGTGTCACTATAAACGTGTTAGCAAATGATAGTGACCCTGACTTAACAGCTGGAGGCACCGATATACAAGTAACGGCGGTCAACTCAAGCGATGGCACGGTAGTGATATTGGCTGATGGGCGGATACAGTTCACGCCGAATCCGGGCGTAGGGCCTCAAGCAACATTGACATATACCATTACCGATGAACAAGGGCTTATCGCCGTTGCAACTGTGCGTATTAATGTTCAAGGCAAACTGGTTAGAATCGAAAACGAATCTACCGGTGGCGGTACCTTGAGCATTCTATGGATGTTGCTGTGTATGTTATGCCTTGTGTTTAGACGACCATGGCATAGCGTTGCAAATTCTAAACAAGGGTTAGTCAGCCTAATTAATAATAAAAATAAGGAAAGATAGTATGAAGGTATTTACTGTCAAAAACGTGAAGTTAATCGGGCCAGCTATATGCTTAGGATTAGCCATGCTAAGCACATCTGCATCAGCTGATCATCATGCCAATGCAAGTACAAAGCTTACAGATGAGATAAAAGCAGGATTTAATAAATCGAAATGTGCAGACGTGAAAAACGATGGCGAATGTGTGTTTGAGTATTTTTATGCAGGTTTTTATGGTGGCAAGAACTTAAGCGGTGTCACTGATATTGATGTTGCTAACGCTGCAAGGGCCATTGGATTTGAACCTTTTGATATCGAAGTAGGTGACCGTAGCGCGTCGTATAAGGGTGTATTAGGCGCCACTTTGACCAAAGACTTAGTGGTTGAGTTTGGTTATACAAAGCTTAACGATGCATCGATTGCGTTTTCGACTTTTACGACCGACCCAGATCGCTTTTTTGATGTCGCCCGAAGCGTAAGGCCTGAAAAAGTACAGGGGATTACAGTAGGACTTGTATATAGTTTTTATGTCGCAGAAGATTGGTATACCTATGTTCGTGGCGGACTATTTCACTGGGAAGGCGAGTACCAGTCGTTTGATGTGTTTGGTCAGCGTCAGCTTGAAAGCCTGCTAAAGGTGACAAAGGTAACGACTTATATTATGGACTAGGTGCATCATACAAATTGAATGACAGATTTGAAGCTAACTTAGAAATTGAGCGTTATCACTTTGATGATTTTGAAGACGATGTGTTATGGCTAGGCCTGACATATCACTTTGAAGAATAAAAGCGATGGGCTGCCAATATACACTTTAATCTAATTGGCATCATGTAAGTTTGGGCATCACATGGATGCCCTCAATTTATCTAATTGCTTATTTGGCGGCTAGCGTTAGGTAAAAAGACCTAGGTTCACATGATTGAAATTACCTAAACTAAGGCAGGGCTTCCCTGATTTCTGTATCTGACAATCCCCACCATTGTCCCATTGGCGAAGCGAATTGCTCGACCGCTAAGGTAGGTATAAACCGACCATTTCCGGCATCTAAGTCGTGCCCTAAAAGTGCAGGTGGTATATCACCGAATATGTTACGTCCGCGCACAGCCCCTCCCATTACAATTTGATTATTACCCCAGCCATGATCAGTACCGTCACCATTAACGGTCAACGTACGACCAAAATCAGAGGCGGTAAATGTAGTGACATTTTCCGACAAACCAAGCTCTAACATAGCAGCGTCAAATGCGCCCAGGGCAGCGTCAAGTTGTGACAACAAAGCAGGAAGGTCACTTGCTTGATTAGAATGAGTATCGAAGCCGCCAGTGCCAACAAAAAAGATCTGACGGTTAGCAGAAAGGCTACTTCGAATAGACATCGTTTCGGCAACAGCTTTGAGCTGACTACCAAGTGATGATGATGGAAATTCAGTTGTTAACGCGGGTGCCGATAAGCGGGCGGCATCAAATACTGAATTGGCATCAATACTCGTTTTTAGCTTATTAGCAACATCTTGAGCTAGAATATTAGATGGACGAAACCCTTGTGCTCTAAATTTATCGCGAGCAGATGCAATAAAGTCAGCAAACTCGCCGTTAGTGCCACCCACACTTGCTCCATCTAAGGCTGTAATACCTGCCGAGCCGTTTGGCGATACTTGGTATGGCGATACCACATTACCAGTTAGAAAAGGTCCCACGCCAGCGGTCGCAAGGGTGGTAAATTGGCTTATGCCGTTATTGGCACCTGCAGCTAAGATCGCATCAGCAAATAGACCGCCCCAGCCAAATTGTGCGCCTTCTGGGGCACTCGACTGCCATATTGACTGTTGATCGTTGTGCGAGAATAAGCGCGGAGGTAAATGTGCTGCACCACTAGCAAATGTTTGGCGACTCACGGGCTCGATTAAGGGGCCAACATTCCCTACGAAGGCTGCTCTGCCTTGGTCAAAGATTGATTTCAACCGTGTTAATTCAGGCGGAAGCGCAAATTCTCGGCTGCCAAAATTTGTTGCATTGTCGGGTCGAAGTGGCAAAAGATTTTCTCTTGAGCGAGCACCATCATATCGATTCAACAGCGATTGCCTGATGTTTGCAAAGCCATTATACGACTCAATATCGTAAGGAATAAGCAAGTCGTGGCCGTCAATACCGCCAAATAAAAACACGCATACCAGCGCTTTATAATCAGTACTTTGAGCTGCATGAGCGGTGAGTGCGCCGGGCAAGCCCAGTAAAGTAGTGCTCGCAAGCGATGCCGAAATCGAATAGCGCAAAAAGTCACGTCGGGATAATTTCATAGTAAGTGTCCTTAACGTTGAATTAGATAATCAGGTGTAGACATCACCATGAGCACGGCGTAACCAACTATTCGCTCTCGCGTGTCATCATCCAAAGTGCCATTGCGTGGATAGGTATCTAAGGTCGCAATTAATTCTTGTCGTGTACTTTCACTAATCGTGCCGTAAACGAGTAATTCATTTAGGTAATCAATAAGCAATTCAGAGTTATCAGCCAGCGGCAATGCGTCTTGATAATCAGCAATAAAGGTTTGTCGCGATTGGCTCTGGTTAAAGGGAACACCAAATCGAGTAAACACAGTTCGCATTTGATCTGGATTAGCACTTTGCTGTCTAAACGTACCAAACGAAAGAAGATTGATATAACCAGGTATGCTCGATGCATTGAGTATTTGTAATTCAGGCGCAACAAGTCCTTCTTGCGCCGATAAAGTGCCCGGGGCTAAGTATCCGGGGCGATAAAAATTAAATACTGACGGTGAGCGATAAGGATGCTGCCCTAGAGCACCCAAAGAAGACGTGTCGTATAACTGAGCAACATATTCTGGCGTGCTCATGTCAGTATTAAAAGCCCGCATAAAATGACTAAGGCGTAACACCGGTTCTCGCAACTTGCCAAATGTGTTATCACCGAGTGCCGTTTCTAGTTCAGTTTCAGGGTCAAATAAAATAGCCGCGATAGTCGCTTTAAGGTCACCTTTGCGGCTCTGACCTACCTCAACACCATTAGGTAAAATAAAACTACCACTGTCAAAAGCACCAGCAACTCGTTCAATATATGCTGGACTTGGATTGCTGGTAACAAAGCGTTGAATTAACTGACGCCCAATAAAAGGCCCAACATTTGGATGGTCCATAATATGATCCAATGCCATAGAAATTGACACATCACCGGGGGTATTGGCTTCAATAGTCAGGCCTAAAAAGGTCTTTTCATTATTTGAATGAGTTAGCCCATTTAACTGCAAGGGCTGCGTAACAGCTTGTCTTATCTGAGGAAGACGACGTACAAGATTCGTCTCTAAGTCGAGTGAGGGATTATGTAGTCCAGTAAACACTCTCGCCAAGCCAGTAATATCTGTATTGTCATATATTTCGATAGCTACGCCATCAGCATCAAGTACAGGGCTTCCGTCAGGATTAAGCTCAACTAAGCCGATGGTAAATAATTGTAAAATCTCTCGAGCATAATTTTCGTCAGGCACCTGACCTGTGTTGGGATTACCCTTCTCGTTTCCAAGATAGGTTAAATACTCTGCCATAGCCGGTGAATAGGTTACTGCTTCAAGTAGATCACGATAATTCCCCAAAGCATGCTCTGCCAAAATATCCTGAAAATACCCGAGTGTTTGTGGAAAAATACCCAACAACCCGCTGCTTCCATTTGAGACAACGGTTATTTGAGAAAGCGCAAAAGCCATGCGCTGGCGAAGTTGATCCTCGCCATGTACCGCATTTCGCCAAAAGACCCATGTAGTGGCGCCTTGGTCGAAGGCATCTGCTAACATGCCTTGCTGAGGCGTCCCAGCTTCTGCATACGCTTGCACGTCGGGTAAAAATGTTGAGATAGGTGCATCAAACTGTTCAATAAACCAATCTGATGCATCGGTACCGGTATACGTTTCAACATCTTGGGGCTTTGGGCCAAATGTTGCCATGGTTAAAAAGCGAGAAGTTGTTTGCTTCGTCGCAAATTTTCCAAGCGTTTCTGGGGGAGTAATCGGTGAAGAAATCGGTTGTGTTGGAATTGTAGTTGAAGAATCGCTGTCGCCGCCGCAAGCTGACAAAAACATAATGGTCAAGGTAGTAAACAATAATCGTACCCTTAAAGACACTATCAATTTATTGAACGCCCTCACTTTACTTGGATTCGTTTCTTTCATTGTAATAACCCTTTAAATTTGTCGATGGCGAGAGATTAGCAAGGTTATTTTTGTGGGGGCAAGCTGAGCCGATGGGTTTTACGGAATCTTTACACAGTGCTGACAATAACTTACAAAAGAACAAAGATTGGGGCCTAATATTATTAAAGAAGCCTAGATCCTAAACCTGACTGATAGAGGGACTGCCTTGCATGACTCTTTGTGTAAGTTTGTAAAAACCGGTGTCATAGATATTGAAAAGGCGCCAAACACTATGTAATTTGTCGAATGAAATTAGCCTATCGACATAAAATTGATTAAAAAATAGTGCGATTCAATCCAACGAAATGAGCTCTTGCCTTTGTAACGACATGACCAGCACTTAATTAATTAAAGCTGGTAAAGGTCATAGCTCACCTCCACTGTTTTGTGTTAACATTCAGCGCGAAAAATCATAGCACCTGTAGCTCAGCTGGATAGAGTGTTGGCCTCCGAAGCCTGCACTCAGAACAAGTTTAAGTCACAGGAGCCAAAGGTCATAAGCGCAAAACGCAATGTTTTGCACTAAAACAGAGTAAAACCGCTACGCACCCGTAGCTCAGCTGGATAGAGTAACGGCCTCCGAAGCCGTAGGTCGCGCGTTCGAATCGCGCCGGGTGCGCCACTTTTTGGTTTTTTGAGTGTTGGCCTTTTTTAGTAATGTCAGCCTCATTGACTTAATGTGACCGCGTTGTGACCAGTCTCATGTTAATTATTTTCGGTTCATATAAAACTGTATGAAATGGCTCATATGTTGTTATATCAATACCATCCCAAAGCAATACAATGCAAAACCAAATTTAACGTTTAAAACAGTATGAATCACAACTACAAGCACAACAACCAATAGCATCGTCAAATTATCTTGCAGACAATTTACGAACTTTGGAGTATGCTTTTGATTTCGTTTGCTTTAATCTAATCCAGATTTTAAAGTCATTGATGGCATAGTATCGTGACTGGAGTTTAAAGACCTTGCAGTTGCTAAGAAATTATTCGGTGAACCCCAAATGACCTTCAGAAACAGTCTTTCTGCTAATTTTGTAGCCAATGCCGGTGTCAAGGATATAGTCGGACGAGGATTAATCTACAACGATAATGTCGCCATTATTGAATTAGTTAAAAATTCAAAAGACGCCGGATCCAGTTTCGTGGTATTGGAATTCAAAAATACTCCAAACGACAATATAGACCCATATGCTCTTTTTAACGAGTCTTTCGAGCAGCCTGAGATAACGATCAAAGATACCGGCTCAGGGATGAGCTTGGATGATTTGAAAGAAAAGTGGTTGAATATTGCCTATTCTGAGAAAAAACACTTAAAAGACAAAGCATATGCCGGAAATAAAGGTGTTGGCCGGTTTAGCTGCGATCGTCTGGGCAAAGACTTAAGTTTGTTTACCAAGGCTGTTGGAGGGGATTATTTAAAACTTGATATAGATTGGAGCCAGTTCGAAAACAAAGGTCAAGCAGATCAAATATCAAGCATACCTTTAACTATCGAAATTTTAGACGAAAAAGAATTTTGTTTGTTAGCAGGTGTTGATGAGTTTAAGCACGGTACGGTGCTTAAAATTTTCAATTTGCGCAGTATTTGGAATGAACAAAAATTTAAGAAGTTAGTAGCAGATTTAGAAAAATTCTCTCCTGAGCTTGATTCAAACTTTGAAATTGTTTTAAAGTCGAACGGAGTCTTTAAAGATGCGAAACTAGCCGACAAGATAAACACTAAAATAAATAACAGTACGTTAGACAAATTATCGTTTAAAACTATATATATTTATTCACGCATTGATGAAAGTGGAAAATTTATAGATACAAAATTGTTTTATCAAGGACAAGTTATTTATTCTTATAAGGCGAGGAATCCATACAGGCTACTAAAAAACATTAAAGTAGAAATACATTATTTGGACACCCTTTCAAAGACATATTTTACAAAAAATGTAGGAGTAAAGCCGAACAACTACGGCTCGGTATTTTTGTTTTATAACTCTTTTAGAATATCACCATATGGCAATGAAAAAAATGACTGGCTAGGCTTGGACCAGAGAAAATCTCAGGGGACGTCAAGGTATCTCGGAACAAGAGACGTTGTAGGATTTAATGATGTTTAGGGATAGTCTTGTAAAGCTACTCCTACATACGTTGTTATTTTATTCTACGGTGTCAACAAACTTAGAGGATGTTTTTAATAATTTAAAGTTTCGTATGAATGTCGAAATTAATAGTCAAATACTGACTGAAAACAACCCAAGAGTTGCTGAATTATTATACTGGGTAAGAAGTGAAGTAAAGTGCGATTAAGGCTGAACCAATACAAATAAGTAACTTGTACCACTACCTTATTTGTGAATTAATTATATTATTGATCAGAGTTCCAAGAACCTCACTAAGTAGAGGCGGAACGGCGTTGCCAACCTGAGTGTATCGAGGGCATTCTTGGGTACGCCTGCTACCACCAGTTGTATACTTTCCACAAAAAACATAATCGTCAGGGAATGACTGTATACGAGCATTTTCTCTAACAGTAAGGATACGAGGCTCAGAATAATGAAGCAGGTCATCAGGTAGCGTTGTAAGTGTTCTTGATGGCTTGTTTGGGTCAAGCACGCTGATTACTTGTTTTTTCGTTCCAATTTGTCTCTTATGCTTGTCACTTAACCCTAATCCTGGAATACATAGCTCTTGAATCAGCTTGAATTTCTCAATAGTTTCTGGCCTGTGTCTTGCTATCCTCAAACTGTTTGGAGCTACTCCATTCAACCCTCTTCTCATAAGAGATTGATATGATGTAAGTTTTGAAGGGACTTTATAATCAATTTTTTTAAACCCACTTTCCTTTGCACCAGAATGATAAATGAGTTCTTTGTTAGAGACCTCTAGATCGGAAATAGCTTCCTTTACCGAAATACAGCGTTGAGGTAACTTTTTCGATTTTAGGAAACTTAGTCTTAAGCCTTCTAATATGGTGAAGGGCTCTAAATTATCATGAACTAGGTCTTTTCTAACACCTATCATAATAAAACGAGTTCTTTTTTGAGGTACTCCAAAATTCTCGCTGCATATTGAGTCAGTAAATACTTGATAGCCTAATTTTTGAATTTTTTCTTTAACAATAATTGAGTAGGGCTTCAATTCTCGGACGCCATCTGCGCCTTTAAATTTTGAGTTAAAACCTTTGACGTTTTCTAAAATAAGAAATTTAGGACGGATAATGTCAACGACCTTAATGTACTCGTTGGAGAGTTTGTTTCTCGGGTCTTTAGAATTTCGTCGGCCTGCTAAAGAAAAACCCTGACAAGGTGGGCCTCCTGCTATTAGATCCACTGAGCCACGCAGGGAATCTAAATGCTCTCTATGATTTTCTAAAAGATCTTGAATAGTAGTGTTCTTGATTGGTAGCCAATCTGGCCAATCAAAATGTCCATATTTGCCATCAATAAGATTATTTTTAAAAGTATCAAATGCCATCGGGTCTCTCTCGACCGCAAGAATACCTCTCCACCCAGCCTTGCCAAGACCAAGAGAGAATCCACCGCAACCGGAAAATAAATCTATATATTTACCACCAGTATTCATTCTTAAAATAACTTCCGTTTCTATAAAAGCTTATAATGACTGTACAAAAGCTCAGTAGTATACCTGAGTTTTTTTTAAAAGCCATAGGTACTATTTTAGATTCTTTGAGAGCTAATCTAATTTGAAAAAAGGGATTCCTTTTATAAACTCACCTTCGCAATCTAGTGTTTTACAAAGAGATTCAAATACTCCAAGTGATGCAATTTTATTAATTGCTTGATTACCCATTGTCGGAAGCCCAATTCTATCCATATCGTTAGTTTTAACTCCTGGTACTTTATGGACAAACCAAGTGGGTATTGGTTCTACATAATTTTCCTTGGATGTTTTAAAATGCGAGAAGTATTGAGACGCTAGTATCACTCCTACCCCAAATTGACGGCCTTGGAGTAAAAGCTTTGTAAGTACTGGGAACTCGTACTGCATAATATTGTGAGCTTCATCTACGAGTAAATAAGAATCAATAAATCTTGTTTGAGGCTTGGTACCTAAAAATGGTTTTTTCTTAATTTTCATCATATATTCATAATAGAAATTTAAGAATATTACGATAACTAGGTTTTTTAGCTTTTCATCCGTAAACTCATTTAAGTCTATTGCGACGACTCCATCGAAGAACTTTTCAAATGGCACAATTTTGTCAGGGTTCCTTTCAAAAATCTCATAGTCGACAATATCGCTTAGAATCCCATAAATCGAATCGACTTTACCATCAAGAATAGCTTGGTATTCGTCGAATACTTCATATATATTGGGATCTCTATCTTGAGATTTTTGGTAGCAAGCTTTGACTGCAGCTTTCAGATTAGCGTCCTGTACCGCCCCTTTTGAACTGAATATTTTGCCAAGTATATCTCTAAAGAAGGAAAATCGGTCCAACCAAGGAGTGCCTGAAAGACAATCAGAAGTGTTGAACATATTCAACGGGATATCCTTAGGTTTCACAACTTTTACCTTGGCTTTTTCAATGAACTTACAGTTTTCATCGGAAACGTCGCTAAAATCTCTTTTATAATCAAGTATGAGGACTCTGGGGCTGACGCCACGATTATTTTCTGGTTGTTTTACAAATTGGTACACTAGTGACTTAAGCATTTGGGTTTTCCCTGTGCCTAAATCTCCCACCACACCAATGTTGATATTGTTGAGCTCAGTATTACCTGGATAGTAAAAAATTTCATTATCGCCTAACCTGTTTAACGCCTCACCCACTTTAAACCTGATACCTAAGCTAAAATCGAGCTCATTGCTCGGACCTAAATTTTGACCTGCTGCATTTTCATTTTCACTAGTTTTAGTATCGCTATCTCGTGCGTTTGATTGAGCTGGGTCTTGCTGCTCGTGAGGTGGGACTTTAACTGATATTGATTTTCCATTTGGACTTGTTGTTTTGCCGCAATCAGCAAAAAGTCCCCAATCATTTACTTTAGATTTAACTTCGCTAATTATCTCGTATTGCTGTTCTGTCAACAGTTTTCCGGCATCTTCATGACTCAAAACAATAGCGTTATTGAATGGAGAATTGTTCGAATTGATAATATGACCATGAGTCACCTTTTCTATAGATATGAGTCGCCCCACAGAATCTATTTCTATTTCAAGACTGGAATTTAATATCTGTGATATTGTATTTTGATGCATTGACGACCAGTTATTTGCGTTTTGTTTAATGCTTGGTAATTCTCCGTATATTCGAAAACCATAGTCAACCCAACTCGAAATCATTTCTCTCCAACCTACACCTTCTAATGCGCTTTTTGATGATTTAGATTTCATCGCTTGTAGAAAACTTATAAATGTTTCAGCCTGCTTCAAAGCCTTTGTATGCTCATCATTAGTCATTTTGTTATGACGAGCCTTGATTTCGATACAACAAATTTTTAGAGAGACCGCGCTATTCTGACTGTTATATTTGATACTAAGGCTGAATAGATCAGGACGTTCTAGACTTTTATCTTTAATGCATTCTCTTATATGGTCGAACCTAGATTGAAAAATATCTGCGGGGATTATTAAATTAATTAGATTTTGTTCGGTATTTACTGGCAGTATCCCAGAATAACTAATTGGATGCTGAAATTCAGTTTGCAACAATCTGAGTGCTACGAGCATACCTATTTCACCAAAGCTTGCTGTACCACCGCCAGTCAATTTCTTTAAGGTCGGCATACCTCTTAATGAAATTTCCCTTAAAAGTCCTATACTTTCTTCATTATTCGTCGTCGTACTACCCTTGAATTCTTCGAGTGCATTTTTCAAGACTAGGTGCATATTTTCGGACTCTTTTGCGAGCAAATAATAACCGCTCGATAATCCAACCTTAGAAGAGTACTTGGGAAGTTCATAGTCCCAAAGGAACGAAGAAAACTCTGGTATGTGGAAGCAAGATGCGTCTATTGTTGAGGATGAAACCGCCAAAAAATCTGTGTTTTCAAGTGTATCTTTGAGAGTCCCCAAATTAGGTGCAAAAACTTGACTATCAAATAATTCGTATTTTATAGAGCAGTTTGTTTCAAGGAATTCAAGAGCTACTAATAGGTTCTTACGGAGTGTAAATTCGCATTCTGTACCATGGAATTCGCCAACTTTTGATTCAGCAATAAAGTTATGATTATTTTTAAAACTCCTTTTTATATTCACTCTAAATAAACCGGTTGGATCTACAGGAGATTTGATTGCATGTTGTTCAAATCGGTTATTCATAGTTTTCAGGTGGTCAATTATTGATAGATCTCTTTTTTCATTTATTTCCTTTTTCTCTCTGCTATACCAACGAACATTTGTTCCGCTTTTAGCAGTAAGCGATGCAAGTATTGCTGGCTCAGGCTGAGTACTCAAAGGTCGGGTATCAAAAACATTTAAAGACATAGCCCCCCCGTCTGTCCATTCATCATTGTCGATACCCATATTTTGCTCGCACCATTCTTCAATTCCAGAATTACATGAGCTAGCTCCTGGTATATCAGTGGTTAAAGATATAGATAACAACGATTTTGCTGAGGCTAATTGCTTGACGTCATCTAAAGAGCGCTTGACTTGTTGGACACTAAATCCTTGAGCCATACCGTCAATCGACAACCCAAATTCAAAGTTAAAAATATTGTTAAGCTCAGGATTACCGATTTTAGATATGGCATTCGTGTTCCAGAGAACACTCCAATAGTCAGAAGATGTTCTTACTGAAGCAAAACCAATATACTCCATCTTTGAATTGGCATTTAAACAAGGGAGGATTAAGCAGCTAGGAAAACTAGAGGGGTCAATAGTTCCTGCCGCAGGTGTCTTAACTTCATTGTTGATTGCTTCTTCAAGCAAAAGTTGTGCGTTACATTGCCAAGCTAGTTTTATTGGATGCATTGGAGATAGCAAGATCGCATCAGGTATTGTGTAAAGACATCCATTGTCTCCTTCTTCCGAATGAACTGTGATTATATCAGTCCATACCGCAAGTTCAGTATCATCGGCAGATATCCAATTAACATATGACTCAATATAATCATCGATAGCAGTCTTAAATTCGTTCTCTAAATACAAAATCGCCAGATTAATTGAATCTATCGAGTCACCACTATTGAACTTCTTTTTAAGTATGTCATTTATTTTTTCTCGAGCTTTCTTATACTCTTGAGGCATAGCTTTTTCCAAAAACTCAAATTTTGGTCTAGGATCCAAAAATACCTTTAAATCAGAAAGCGTTGGTTGATTCTCCCACTGAGGTTTCGCCCATTGATTTTTTAACCCTAGTCCAATAATTAAAGGATAGAAGGAGTCACTACTCTCTACAATCCACTGTTCGAGCATAGTCAGCATTGAGGGTCTTGCTTCAACTTTTGATTGAGAGTTTCCTTCAATACTTTGTAAAACAAGTTTTCTGAACTCGTTGGGGACGCCTTTAGGCGTGAAATCGCCTACACTTAGATTAAATATAAAGGTTATAAGCTCATTTTCTTCATTGTAAGCGACAAGTTCGTATGACAAATCTTGCTCTATATCCAACAAAGAAACTGCGTGTGAAGGGTTATTGAGATTTATGTTTTTTTCTATTGGTTCGGATTCACTATCCACGCTACTCTTTATGGTCTTTGGCAGCTTGATAGTCGGATCGAAATATATATCTACAGTGTGAGCACCGGTGCCATTGACTTCAATCTCACATTCAAACGTAAGGTCTTTAGTTAAAGATTTTTTCTTTTGTTTTTTTATTTTGAATGGAGTTATACGATTTGCAGATCGGCAGTTAATTGCTAATTTGGGCTCATAACAACGTAAGTCTATAATTTTTAGAACAACAGGTTTTGCAATTTCTGTTGAATCAAACTGATATTTGACAAAACGGTTGTGCTCCGGTTGGTCCAGTTCGTCCTCCCAGTCCAATGCTGTATTTCCTAATGAAAAAGATTCAATATCAACAGGTATTTTATTGCCTGAAGCTTTAAATACCTCAATTGATATATCTTTAGCATAGTCTTTTTGTCTAATCGAAAGTCGAGGTGGTTCATTAACCACTATGGGATGGCTACTAGATACAGGTGTAAACAAACCGTTTGTGCATCTAACTTCAATAGATGAGTATTGTTCAGCGTCATTTGAGCCATCCAATATTTTCATCCAAATTTCTGAGGTTAATTCATTTCCCCATTCTGTGGCTCCTAATTCAAGAGCCTTTGAATATTCAGCAATAGGACTTCTTGCAAAATCATCAGGTGTCAAACATGAGAGTTTTAGCGATTTTACGAACTCCAATATAGAACTTTCTAGATATTTGTCGCTATCAGCTAACTCTTCGATTAGTTGATTTGTTCCACTTGTAAAACCATTGATGACGTAAAAACTTGCAATCCTTTTAGGTAACTTAATAGCAGAAATTGCGTTGTCGTCTAATGCATTGGTAACTTCTGGAATACCTAAATTAGCAAATAATATTTCGAGAGAATCTGATATTTCAGATAGCTCAAATAGAGTTTTGAGTGCATTCCACAAAATATTATGGCCAGCAAAATCGGTCTCAGCTTCCCACGCTTCTGTCAGGTACGTAGAAACAAGTTCATCAATTTCTTTATCATATTTTGGCCTAAATTTTTTTGTAGTTTCGATGATCAGTTGATTTACGATCTTTTCAGACATCCAATCATCTAATGCATCAAAATTATTTTTCAAAATACCAATATTTTGTACGGATGTTTCAGATGACTTATTAGTACCACTTGATTGATTAACTAAACCGAGAAAGGATGCGTTTTCAGAGTTTCTAATTGTAACTAAATGATTATGACTGCATTTTCCCGAACGAATAGTATCTGGGTCTTCAGTCGTTGTAGTATCTACGAGCAAGACTGGTATCAATTTTTGCAAGCCGTCTCTTTCAATTAAAAAATTATCATTTTCTTTTACCATTTCATGAAACAGTTGCTCAAGCATTGAGGCCGGTAAGCCAGAGAAGATAGCCCTAATCGGATCAGTTTCAGAAGTAAGTAAGGCCGACGTATCAGCTTTTACAATGTCCTTGATAATTGTGTAGAACTTTTCCATTTTATTCCTTGAAGTATCTATAATACGAACGGACTATTAATTATCATACCGCCTTCAGCATCGGGACTATCAATTACAAGACCCAAACTTCGTAGAGTTTTCTGCAAGCTATCATTATTTGATTGTTGGAAGTTAACATCTAATCCGTATTTGCGTAACTGTACTGCTAGATCTGAAATTGTTTGTGGGCCCTGTGTTTTGCTAACGGTGCAATGCACCATTGTTAGTATTGCAGCAGGTCCTAAACCTGTCACCCAAGGGGCTGAGTTATAATTTCCTTTTTTCCTATTAAAAAATCCTTGGTCATAGCTTTCAAGGCCTGCCTCAGATGTTTGGCGTTGTCTATTGACATGGCTTAAAAACTCCAACAGGTTTTTTGAGGTTCCCTTTTTGCCAGATGAAATTTTAGGATCTACTTCTAAAATAGTACTAAGATTTTCTCTATAACCTACTTGATCAAAACTATGTGAGTCGGCAAAAGACTTCAATTGACGAGTCAAGTCCAAGATGTCGTCTACAGACTTCAGTTTGAATTGCGAAAAATCGAAATGGTGCTTATCTTGTAAAGTCCAAAACAAAAGATTTATTGAACACTTACCTATGATGTAATACCTAACTAACTCTTGAATTGTTTTAGAAGTAGCTTGACCAAGAGACCAAAAAGTATCTTTTGAGGAAAGCTCTTCAACAAGCATTTCCCTTGTCCAAATTTTATTAGAACTCAAAGAAGACTCAAAAACATTAGTTAGTTTTTTATTTAGTGTACACAACCACATGACATGAGATGAGCTGCCTATTCTTAGCAACGATTCAAGCATAGAAATCCATTGTCTTCGGGTCAGTCTAGTTTTTAACTCTAATATTGATTTCAAATCCTTAAAGAAGGTTTGTGAGGGATTATTTAGCCCTATATTGTAAAACTGTTCATTTTCAGAAAGCGGAAGTGAGCTTGGCTCTTTCCACGCATCCTTAAGTTCACTCGGCCTCCACTCTTCAAATTCCTTTTGTAGTAATCGCGCCCATACATCATCATCTTTTTCATCTATACTCAATGCAGCAAAAAGTTCTTTCCAAATTGTTAGAGCCTCTTCTTTTGAGCTTGAAGAGTAACATAGCATTCTCGCTATCAATTTACCGGGATTCCAAGGGTTTCCCGCTAGCCTCGCCGCCATAGAATATATGGTATTTTCAGGTATAAGAGGACTGAGTTGTAAAAACTGTTTTTTCGATTGATTGACTTGTTTGGGACTGGTTATCGATTTGGTAACGATTTTTTTCCATAACTCAGAATCAACACTGTCGTTTTGCATTTTCTTCTTCGTTATTCCATTAGTATCTAATTTTTTTTCTAATCCTCTACCGTTTATAGGAACCTTTTTTTCAGAGAGCGAACCATAAAATCCGACGTTCCTGTAGAGAGATGCTAGTAGGATTTCACCCGTCACAAACTCTGGTGCAGGTTTAATTTGTAAAAGACTATTTGAATAAAGGGTATGTGTATTTTCTGGTTTCCAAGGATCATTCAAAAAAGAGTCAAAACTACTCATTTCATTTCTCCAAATGCAAGCTCTTCATCTGTTTCAATTTCAATCAATTGATTGCCAATTTTTAAGTCTACATTTTGGTCCAGATAATCTTCGTCTCTCACTATAGCGCCTGCCATAACAGATTTAACTTCATCTAGCATTGCAAAGACTTCTTCGGGCAAAGACGCTTCATTTAGCCCATTCTTGATATCCTTTAGGGATTTATAAAGACTGAATGTTAAAGGTATGTAGTGATGCTTATGGATTAAAACAAATGGGAGATGTTCAATAGGTCTTTTTTCATTATTAACCCGAGCCAAATATTTAGGTTTAATTTCGGAAACTAGCAAGGAAATATTTCGGTCTCTATGGGCTATTGGCTGACCAAAAGTTGTAGATAAAGGTACTGAGAAGTAGCCATCAGTATTTATTAAGTTTCTAATTTGAGAAGTAGCGTCTTTACTAATTTTTGGAATTTTATGAAAACTGGAATACTCTTTGAATTCCTCAATATTCTTACATATACCTAACCTTACCCCTAAACTCCTTTTTACCAGTCTACAAGCATATTGCCTTACAGTACCTTGTAGAATTCGTATTTGTTTAGTGATCAATGGGCTATGTTTGTACTCAATTAAAAATAAATCTATTTTTTCTAAAATTCCAAGGAGCTCTTTCTCACTTTGAGTTAAACGATTTCTAACAGTATCTAAGCCGTCTTTTATAGACATAGAAAACCTTTCATCTATTACGTTTGCAGTAATTAGTTCTTTGTTAGTTTTTTCATAAAAAGCGACGCTACCACTGACTAGACCGGGGTCTAAATCTTCCGCAAAACTCTCAATCAAAATCTTCTTTATTGTACTAGATGTATCTTTTGGCATAGCAGCAAGAGCCCTAAAAAACTGCATTGCTGATTTTGCTCCCGAATCATATAAATTTTTGTTTAATACAGTTTCTTTTGCTTTTTTATGTGCCCCCTTCGTAAATCTTGGCCACAATGAAAATAAACGATGCATGTATAAACGACTGACTAACGCTAATGGTGCACGAGCCTTTGCGAGACTATCTGTGCTACTTCCCAATAACTCTATCTGTTTCGCGGTCCAATCGCATGGGGAATATAGTTTTTTATCAATTATACGTTCTTCTTGATCACCAATCAGAAGAAAAGATACTAATGAATATAAATCTCTAAAAGTCCATCGTTTACCAGAGCTCAGTTCAAAATACTTCAACAGAGATATCAGGTTATCTGTCGCGTTCTTATTTTTTAGTAAGTCCAAGTTCTGGCAGTAAGGACATACTTTCGAATTTTTGCACTTCTCCACCCATTTGGATTCATCTAGTGCCTTTTCTAAAATCTGATGCATTACTGTTGGTGTGTTTTCAGAAATACTAGATACTAGAGATTCTGCATCCATCGGCCAAATGGCTATTTTTTCATTTTCAAGCGGCCAACAGTTTGGAGCTTTTGGTCCACCACTTGATGCTTTAACTAGATTATTTAGAAGAGATACTAGCCTTTGATTATTTGAGGAATGGGCTAAAGATGATGCATTTGCTAAAATTCCTCGATTCACACAACATATGTAAATCCCGTTATATCTTCCTTCAATGATTTCAATTAATTCATTAATTAACAGTTGCTCAGGTTTAAGAAGTGGTTGGCTAGGATCTTTTTCCGTTGCGTCCTGAATCAAAGATATGGAAGTTACAAATTCAGTCGGGACGTTTAATAGTTCAGAAAAATCTACTTGAACCTTTCTAGGTGGCAAACTATTCTCTTGTACGTTATATCTGTCTGCGAACTTGCGGCTCAATTCCCCATTAGCATTTAGTATTTCGTCAAAGTCTTCTATGCATCCTTCTACAGCATCCGTCTTTCCGTTGCCCGGGCCACCTACTAATAAAACTGCCGTAGGCGTATCACTGTTGTAATCAAGGAGTAATTGCTGAGCCCAATTTCTTAATCGAATGGATAACGACGTTTGTATCCTTGAACCTGCTGGCCGACCAGATAGCTTTTTGAAAGGATTTCGCACTCCACCTTGCTTAGCCCCTGACCAGTTGATAAAAGCTTGTGGAAATTTGTGTTCATTAAAATCCATTGTTCGCACGTCCCTGAAAAATAGAAGATTTTTTCATAGTATATGACTTGGTCAGAATATCCAGATTGATTTGCGAATATTTTGATTTAAATATCGATATAGCATTCGTCAGACAAGAGGTTATAGGGGATTGCGGTCAAAGATAATTCAGGCTTGAAATAAAATTTTTGTAGCGGTTTTGAAAAGTTTTCTGAGTAGGGGTAAATCAAGTAAAGCTTACCTTTACTGTTTAAATATTTTTCACCATAAGCGAACATTTGATACATATCAGATTGACTTAGATTATATTTCTTAGTCTTGCCACCAATATTCTCATCAATAACCTTCCATTTTGTATCCATAACAGCGACATTCTCTGTATTATTTTTTACTAAGATATCAGGCCTTAATTTGAACCAGTGTTCATCGTTATGTATCACAAGTGACTTAGATTGGACTTGCTTACCAACTTGAAATTCGGGGTTTAATTGCGTTTTTAGTTTTTTGGCAACATATTTTTCGAACAGTACTTCCATTGGGAACAAAAATGAAATGCCTTTAGACTTGCCGCTAAGTGCAAGCGGATTATTTTTTCTCAAAATTAACTCACACCACGGTTTAATTGTTCTATAGTGGGCGATAGTTCTATCTGCAGACCATTTTCTAAAATCTAACTCGTGATTGTCTGAACCCTTGATCTCTTCAAACCACCCAAGCAGCTCACGGATTAGTCTTATATTTTCAGAGTTCTTACTCCAAATAAAAGCTTGCAGTAGTGCAGATTTGATAAGTTTATTTTCAGATCTTTCAAGAGAATAAATATCTCGACAAATATGAAATAGATTGCCTTTCCCAGGTCTTTGGTTTATTTGTCTGGTACTTAAAAGCTTACCTTTTAAAAAAGGAGATTGAATTTGAGTTCGCAAATAATCGCTCCTCAAACCTTTTTTTACTAGTGACGTCGTTTCTTTTAAAAATATAGATATTAATGCTTCGAATAGTGATTGCTTAATTGTTGATAACGAACTTTGGTGAAATTCAACGCAATTAATATTCTGAACTGTCAACAGCATCTTGAGAAGTGTACGTCTAGCTAGTGCAACTTCATCGTGATTTGAAAGAGTAATTTTAGGGAGAATTTCTAAACGACAACCGCATGGTGTTTCCAACACACCAACATAATTAAGTACCTGTAACGCAAATTCACTTTTTAAGCGCTTAACTTTGACAAGTTCTATCCGTTTTGGCGACCTTCCAACCCCGTTGGACATTAACCAATCAAATGCACTTGCAGGTATTGAATGATTATCAATACATGCAAGACTACCACCTTTAATCAGTGTGGCGTGTTCTCGAACGATAACTGTTTTAATCGGGTTGATGATAGATACCTATGTAAGCATCAGGGTTAGTTAGTGCTTGATTATTTCGAACATAAGTTTGCAACTCTTGTTCTTCCCAATCATCACCGAATAATTCAATTAATTCATTCTGTTGATGTTTTAAAGTTATAAATTGTAGATACTTATGTTTTTTTAGATTGTCTCCCAATACAAGACCGACTCGGTACCAATCTTCGAAGAAATATTCTTCTAGTAACGGCAAGATTTGAGTATCAAAGATTTCGGAAAGCAATGAAATACTAGGATTGTTTATTAACGGTAAAAAGAAGCTATGACCAATAATGTGCTCTTTATCGATAAGTAATTCTATTCTATTATTAATAACTTCTAGCATTCTAGAGACGTTGATTCCCTCAATAAGGTCAATTTTGGCTAAAAGTTTATAGTCAGCTGTCATTTCAATAAATTTAAAGCGTCGCCTTAATGCAATGTCCACTTGGGCTAGAGATTTATCGGCAGTATTCATTGTTCCGATGACAAAAAGGTTTGAAGGTACTGAAAATATTTTTTTAGAGTAAGGAAGAACAGCTTGTAATTCCTCCTCAGAGCTACGCCTTTTAGTGGGCTCAATCAGCGTGATGAGCTCACCAAAAATATTGGCTATGTTTCCTCGATTAATTTCGTCGATTATTAAGACTTTTTTCTCTTGTAAACCACCATTCTCCTCACGCTTTGTGAGGATTTTTTCGACACACTCAGCTAGAGGTACGGGGTATCCATTCACCAAGTATTTTTCCAAATAGCTGTTAGGAATAACCTCGAAGACACGTCTTTGTCGGATATCTTGAGTGGTTATTTTACCCTGTTCAACCAGATAAAGTAATTCGTCAACAATAATCCTTGGCATTGGCAGAATTTTTTGTGCTTCAGGTTTTATTATTTCGATTATTTCCGGAGATACAGAGTTAATCTGATAACTGCCCACTTTGTCTCCAGGAATTAAAAATGTGCCATTATCCGAGCTACACATTGTCTTAAAAATACCATCTTGAATTGAGTATTTGATTTGACCATTGTCGTCGGTTGTAGCTTTTATCCCTTCTATAAAGTCTTCGTATCCAAAGCTCTGATGGAATGTAACAAAGCCTATGGAGCCACTTCTCATCAAAGCTTCATACTTTGACTTTATTGCTTTTCTGTCCAAGTAAAACTCTTTGTAATAGTCTGGATCAAGTATTTCAACCGCTTTGTTTATCGTATGATAAGTTTTACCAGTACTCAGGAGCACCATAATAGATTTGGTTGAGACTATTTTGATCAGTACTGCTCATTTTTCTACTTTGGTCATATATTTGCTTATTCTCTTTTACTGAACTTTTTTTCCAATTTAAGACTTCTTCAGTCGTGTAAAAATCAATTTCAGAGGTATTGTATTGAGAGGATAGTTTTTCTCGCAGCTTATATAGCTCTTGGTCAATTTGCCATGCAGATAAGCTTTTTACAGTAGTTCGTTCAATATTTCCAAGATTCTGAATTATTTTCTCTCTATCTTTTTTACTAAAGATTCTTTCGTTTTGTTCTGGAAACAAAAGATAAAGCAACATATGGCGAAACTGTCTTTGCTCGTTCTCTTCTATTTGTTCAAGCCATTCAGCAAATAATCCATTGCTAGATAACAACTCTTGTCTACGTGTTACAGTCTCTTTTAGAAATTGGCTTGCAAACCGAATTAGATAAACGAGCTCTCTCCACATCATGGTTATATAAGCTGTACCTGCACTACCTATACCTCCCAAAACATGGTTTTTAAAATATATCTGCTTTTCCGGAGAGTTGATCACCTCATTAAACGGTAATCCAGTTAGTGCATATATTTCACCAATTTTTTCGATGGAGCGTTCTTGTCCAATATTGCTAGGACAAACGAGCATCAACCACATCATCTCACTGGCTAGTATCTTTGACTCAACGCTAGTAGTAGATAATTGGTTTTGTAGCTTCTCAATGAAAGTCCCATCCAACGTATCTAAATTTTCGACAAAGCTAACGACAAGTTCTGAGACATGTTCAGGCGTCCAAACGTTTTGTTCAGAAAAGATTGAGGTACCTTCTAAAAGACACTTTTGTTTAAAACTCTCGATAGCAAGTAAAGCAGCCTCAGAATTCCTGTCTCCACAATATAATGCCATTTTGATTCCTTTTTTGGTAATAAGAAGCCTGTTGAATTCGAGAAAACATTTCTCATCTATAATCGTTAGGGCTTAGTCGTCTGCTATTTCTAATAAATCCCCAACCGAACAGTCTAAATACCGACATAACGCTTCAAGAGTTTCGTAGTCAATCCTAGTAGTAGTCTCATGATAGATGCGGTTGACCGTACTTCTATTAATTCCAGTATCTCGAACCACATCTGCTATTTTTAATCGCTTTGCACCTAGTAACGCCGAAAGATTACATTTAATCACTTTTAAGCACCATAATGTATCTTTAGAGAAACAAAAAGCTTGACTGTTTCTTTAAAGTGTTATATTGTGTCTCTGAAGTTACAAAAACACTCTTTTAAGTAGTAGGAGATTATGTATGAATCAAACTTATTTAACAACCTCAGAATTATCACAAAAAATAAAATACGACACCCGCACCATTCGTGAACGTCTAAAAGATTCAGTTCTTATAGAGGGCGTGCATTACATCCGCCCATTTGGTGGTCGCAAAATCCTTTATGTTTGGGATGCAATCCAAAAAGACATGGTTAAGTTCTCTAAAAGCACCATGGCTATCCCAATGAGCAGAGGAGGTGTTGCTCATGGCTAGCATTAATGTACGTAAAGAAAGCGGAAAGCTATATTTGGATTTTCGTTATCGCAATATCCGCTGTCGTGAGCAAACAGAGTTAAAAGACACGCCAGCTAACCGTAAAAAATTGCAAAAAGTGCTCGACAGAATTGAAGCGGAAATCTTACTTGGCCAGTTTGATTATGAGGCAATGTTTCCTAATAGCCGTATTTTGAAGAAATTAAACGCTACCGCTAATGTAATAGACAGTCAATATGGCGTCATGCCGACAATGACGGAGTTTATTCGACTCTGGTTCAAAGAGAGCCAAGTACAGTGGCGTAAAACTTACACCAATGCTGTCACCAATATTGTTGAAAATCGCATTATCCCGTTTTTTGGTGACATACCCGTGAACGAGATTACAAAGCAGCAAATTTTGGCATTTAGGACGCTGATTTGTGATGTGAAAAAGAAGAATGGCAAACCATTGGCTCCTGCACATGTAAATAAACACATGAAGATACTTCGTGCGGTAATGCTTGAAGCAGGTGACAGATATGGCTTTACTTCAGGTTATCGCGGCATAAAGCCATTAAAAGTCCCTAAGAGTGATATTAAACCATTCACAACAGACGAAATTTCGTTATTGCTAGACAACGTTCGCGAGGACTTTTACGAGTATTTTGTCATTCGTGTATTTACGGGCATGCGGACAGGTGAAATTGATGGACTACAGTGGAAGTATGTTGATTTTACAAATCGCTGCATTTTGATCCGCGAAACAATTGTTGCTGGCGAAGAATCATACACAAAAACCGATTTTAGTCAGCGAACTATTCAAATGAGTGAGCCAGTCTACCAAGCTTTTCTCGCAATGAAATTACGTACTGGTGATTTTAAGTATGTTTTCGTTAATCAAGTGGGTAAGCCTTTACGGCACGACAACGTGACTAAGCGCGTTTGGTATCCGTTGCTTAAGCTAATTGGTTTGGAAAAACGAAATCCTTACCAACTCCGTCATACAACAGCAACACTTTGGTTGGCCTCAGGTGAAAACCCTGAGTGGATAGCTAGTCAACTAGGTCATTCTAATACCGAGATGCTCTTTAGAGTTTACTCGCGCTATGTGCCGAATTTGACGCGTCGTGATGGTTCGGAAGCTGACAAAATGTTTTCAAAAGTAATGGGGGAGTAACTTATGAATTTTCAAAATGATAATAGTATTCAACCACACTTAGAGAGCGTAGCTAATTTTCAGCGTTTTAAGGGCACTTACTTTTTAGTGGGAGTGGCAGATGGCTTTGATTCTAGCGGTGAGCATGTAAAGAAAATAACTATATCTGATGCCACAAGCACAATTAAAACGTTTTGTCGTGACCAATCCTGCATTGTAGAAGATCTAAAACCTAATTCCTTAGTGGATGTTGAAATAGCTATCGATATGCTTGGAAAGCATCCCTATTTTAGAGTGAAAATGATTCAAAAAAGCGGTTTGGCTACAAACTCTATTAGTAGTTTGTATCAGTTACCAAGGGCGTTGTGTCCTTATCCAGAAATGCTAACTTCTTTTATTAGCATGTTAAATCAAATTCGTACTCCGTATTTGCGAGCATTTATTGACGACGTATTTTCTCAACCTGATATAGGTATGAGGTTTATACAATGCCCTGCAAGTCTTAATCATCACCATAAGCAAAAGGGCGGTTTGTTGTTTCACACTTTTGACGTTGCACTGCGCTTCTTTTTAAACAGTAATCTGTCTCAAATTGATAAAGATATCGGCGTCGTTAGCGCATTATTTCATGACATTGGGAAGACGCTCACGCTAACGCCAGACGGCACACGAACTGCACTCGGTTATGCCATTGATCACGACAATTTAACTCTTGAAATATGCTCTCAAGCCTTAGCCAATCTTGAAACTAAACATAAGGGTTATGCAAACCAACTAAGGCATATATGGACTTGCGCTTCGCCCGGCGCTAAGTCTGGATACAAAGCAAAAACACCGGTAGCTAAATTGCTGAAACTTTATGATCGCACTAGTGCCGATACTCAACACAATCCATTTAAAGCTGCATAAAGCAATTAAACAAATTATTTAAATTAAACAAATTATAGGTACCAATCATGGCACGACATCCAGACGTGAAAGAAAAAGACATAGTCGACGCGGGTATTGCTTTGTTAGAAAAAGGCAAAACTCCAAATCCCGGCGCAATAAGGGCTCAGCTTGGCTACAAAGGCGGCCTAGTGAGAATTAGGCAAATATGGGAAAAGTATAAGATGAGTCAATCCACAATTGGCTGCGATTCGAACCCGAATACAATTAGCTTCGATGAGCTACCAAGCGAAGTTATTGACGCGACAGAGAACCTCTTATCTCGTCAGAAGAAAGAAATAGAAAACATTGTTATTGACTCTTTTCTTCGCTGCCAGCGCTTGTTCGACAGCCGACTTGATGACCACATATATAAATATGAAGAACAGATAGGTTTTTACAAAGAATGCGAAAATAGCGCTGACGAATCTATTAGCCGTTTAGAAAGCGAGTTAAAAAGTCTTCATAAAGAAGTTACAGAGTTAGCGGAACAAAACGCGACACTTGTTGTGGAAAACGCAAAGTTAACAGGGCAAGTTGTATCTTACGAAAAAGCCTTTAACAATGACGTTGCGACGTCGACAACTAAGGCGTAGTACTTTTAAAACATTTAACAACAATAACGGTCTATTTAGTCAATTTTTAATATACGTAATTCACATCTACAGCGGATGATGGCTTGTTTATAGTGGCTTCCCAAAAGGTCTGAAAATCGTTTAATCGGCTCATTAGGTATTGCATTTGTGTATAATTCAAAACTAATGAGTCCTATTTCATCGTTAAACAATTTCGAACTCAGCGCACATAATCGCCAGAACATGACAAACATATTTAAACGCATTCGATGCAAGAGGTTTACGATCTCCATTGCAGCCCTCACGTCTAGGATGGTTGAAATACAAATGGCCTCTTCCATTTAACAACTTTGTAGAACTCACGTACTTACCACTTTTTTGTATACTGAGTTTATGCTCAGGAATTCTCCATTTCGTGAAACCTGTTGCTAATTGCCCTCTGTATTGGTCAATTTGCAGGTGCCAGTCCTTTACTGTGGTGAACTCAAGGGCTGTCATTATAAATCTCTGAAAGTCGTTCGTATTTGTAAACACAATATAGCTGTGGTTGTTATTAGCGGCGTTGAGATAATAATTGATGCACCAGAACAACTTTTGTCTTTCAGTTTTGTAGACTTCACGAGCGGCTACTATTGTTTCTTCAGCTCTTTCAATCTCTACAGAGGAGCAAGGTGATATAGGAGTAATTCGCTGTTTATTGCCAGTTTGGTTAGGAAATAATCTAAGGCTGTTGCGCTGCGTTTTAAGACGAGCGAGCGAGGATGCCCGTTCATGCCAACGCGCACTTACATTGATAGGAATCTCATACCTGTGTTTTATTTCAGACAATGTATCGCCTCGGTCAATACACCTGAGTGTTGTTAAACAATCCTTTGTCGTATAAATCCGTTTTGGCGGCTCAACAGGCTTTGGCATAAGAAAAGATATAGGTTTATCCAATTCCATGAGCCCTAATTGTTGGAGCGAATTCAAAAGGTGAGACTGTAAATCAAATAGGTGTAGATTTTTTGAGCGACATTGCTCAACTACGAAATTGTAATCAAATCCAGAAATTGAAGCCCACCATTGTAACGACCTTTCAAACTGGGGCTTAGTTAAATGCTCATACAAAACCAGATCAGTAAAGTGTAGATAGTTCCGTAATGTAGTAGCTGGCTCTAAATGACCCGCAAATGCAGCAATTTGATATAGTTGATGCACAGAGGAGTCCACGGCAAAATACTGTTTAATTCTCTTAATTTGCTGTTTGTCATATGGCGTTAGATCAAGGGTTTCCGATCGTTGCGAAGTAAGCAATAGAAATAAGGTTGAATGAGCTTTATGACGCAACTGGTATGGATTTACTCGAGTTTTACACGTACCAGATAGTATTGGTGTTAGTAGACTATAAATATCTGACGTAGAAAATTTTTTGTCAGAGTTAGGCAACTTGCTAAATACTAGTGCTTTTCTTCGATCTTGGGTTTCAATTTTACGGCGGCCAACAAAATCCGCAAAACTTGCAAACTCTGCGGGCGGTAACATAAGTTTGGTCGGTATTTTACGTTTGCCAGAAGAGCTTTTGAGATCACCGTGAGAATTTTTTCTGATAAAAATATTGAGTTCAGGCGAGCTTTCAATATCTTGCATTTCAAGTTTCGCTATTTCGCCGGGTCTTAAGCCGCAACGGGCTAGTAAAATGGCGATAAAAAACATTACTTCTTTTTCTTGATTTTCTGAAGAGTCTGTCTTGACAAGTTTGTTAAGAAAACGAGTGAAATGATGTTCGTTTACAAAGAAGTTGCGGATGTTAGTTTGATTTGTTGTAGCTACTTGGATGTATTCTGGTTTTTCTAATCCAAAATACAAATAGGCAAAATCAAATAACATTTTTAATACTATCGCTGTATCACTTTTGGCCTGTTTAGTCGCTCTAGAATCAATGATGCGTTTGTAAATTTCAGTAGATTCAGATGAATGTATGTCTTCTAATGTTCGTCCCGCAAGTGAAGTTAACCAGCTTTCACCGACTCTTGAAAGGTAAGTTTGAAGAGAGGAGCGTTTGCATTTTTCAACATCGAATTTATATATTATGAAATCGAGTAAGATCACCTGCTCCGGGTTGAGGGTGTTGGTAGTTAGTTCGGTTAGTTTCTCTTGGGTGATATGCAGTGAGGTCTTTTTACCCGTGTCGTCCTCGAAAGCTAATGCCTTTCTTAATTTGTCAAGAAAGTCACTAATGGTTAGCCTTACAGATTTTTTCACAAAAGGTAATCGAGCTTTCTCTTGAATTGTGTCTTCTGTACTAGGTTGCTTGTAATCGCTTGCGCGTTCGCAAAGTAGCGACCAACTCTGGGAGCATACGCTCGTGGTGCTTGTTTTCCCGTTCGCGATGCCCGACAAATAAATAGGCAAGCCTATTTCCGGGTCTTCACTTGCGCACGTAGCTGCCGCATCTAAAACCTTAGCTAATGTTGTTAAATCAAAATGCGGGATTTTCTTCCGAAAATAATTAACGATATATTCACTGAGGTGTTTGGTATTCACGTGACGTAGCGGGTGAGGTATTTTTTGCATCGCAAGGTGATTGATTGCGGCAAGGGTTCTGGGTTCAACAAACCATCGCCTAAAACCTTCGTTACCATCTTTTTTTTGTCGATTAAATTCAACGTAGGGGGCAATTGTATTATTTTTTATTCTTAACGTTCCGCTCAAGGTTTGATTTAGCATCTCAAGCAAATAATGTTTATCTGACAAACCTCCGTAATATGCCGCAATGACTGTCAGCTGCACAATTAGGTGCTTGATCGTTGGTTTGTTCCGAACATTGTTTAAATCATCATTAATCAATTTAAGCATTTGTGAGAAAGTGCGTTTGCGCTCGAATACTTGTCTGTTTAACACTGATCTATTTCGTTTAACGCTCTCAATAGTCATTCTTGAATCTCGCAAGCGGTTACTTCAAGTTTGTTGAGCTCTATATCAATTTGCGTTGTTAACTGGCGTAAGTCATTTATCGACATAGTACTCACCATTGAAGTGGACTCGACTAGTAAGTCTTCATGACCCATAAAATTATCAATAAGATGTGGCTGTTGATCTCTTGATGCAAAGATTGACCGAAGCCAATGGCGGTACCAATTATTTTTTGCAAAAGTAGTTTCGCCAGTGACTTGACGAGCGATCCCTGAAGAGTATGTGTAAAGCTTTTCGTTTTTGCGTAAGTAAAAAAGCGGAACCATGCCGCTGTGTGCCTGTTTTACAATAGTCTCGTGTTCAGGGTAAGTGAACTTTATTTTTTGTTTCAGCTTTTCAAGATAAGTTAAATAATGCTCGAGTTGCGTCTGCGCAATTTTGGTCAGAGGTATAACGCGGCCGCAATCTTCTCCGCGATTGTTTTTATCTTCAATGTATACCGTATTATTTAACAGATCGAAAGAATGTAGTGTTTTGAAAGGTGCTCGAGTTGGACGATGTCCGGTGCTCAACTGCATTACAAGCACTGTATAATAGGTATATAAATTATGTAGCTTCCAGATGTTTTCTCCGCTGTCGCATTTAATTGCTCGTATTTTTTCTTTTAAGCTCAGGAAAAAGTCAGAAATTAACCGATTAACAACACAGAAATTACTGCCGATTTTACAATTTTCTCGGTCGAGTAAGTCAACATAGCCGTCAATACAGTACGTTTTTTCAGTCGCGACTTTTTGAAGATAATTTATAAAATTATAATGTTTTTTAACAAGATCACTTGCTGACGCACATAAGTATGATGAGCCAGCATTTTCACCGAGGCTTTTGTTCCGGATCCAATTTATTTCAGCGCGACTTAAATTTGATTTTGGGCCGTGTTGTTTGATTACTTTTCGGATTCTTGCAAGGGATAAGCGTGTTTTTTGTTTTTGATTAAGTTCAGTTAATACTATTGCTGCTTTCTCGCAATACTCTGAAGTGTTCTTCTTTGCCGTAGTTAGCGCGATCGCTAAGAACTTCGGTAAAATAATAAAAGGGACATAGGATTGAGTATATGAGTCGGCATCAAAACCCAATTTTTGATCCCAATCTGGAAAGTTGATAGTGCAATGTAGCATCATGAAATTATCAAATTTGAGCGTGGTGTCAGCAATCGAACTCTCGACTAAATCTTCTATACTTCTGCCCGTATACAAAGTAGATAGCAATAAACAATGTTCAATCGAACGCTCTTGCAAACACGCACGAATTAAGACGGTAAGATCATAACGCGTCAGTGAATCTGGAGAACAACACAGTAGTAGTTCATTCTTCTGAATATGTTTGTCGCGGGAACTGTTCTTGACGCCGTTTTTTTTAAGAGGGTATCTGGTCATATTTTTCATAAAGAAAACTCTCCACGCTTAAGTGCTGTTCTAACGACTGAGCGAGACTCCCCGGTAAGTTTTTGTATTTGCGCGATTAGCGTGCTGGGCTTTTTATTGTCATGAAATAGTTTGCTTGCGATTTTTGAGGGTATCCTATCAAGGAGCCTTGCAACGTTTAGTATTTGCTCGTTTTTCGGCGATAGAAATCTGACTACAGAAAAAGCATATAACCAGGCTTGAAATTCGACATCCCAAGGGGTTTGTTTGACTTTAAACTCATTAAGCCGTCCCGTTTTTTCTTCAAATACTATGGGCGTCCATCCACTGAAAAATTGGTAGTTGCCAGTATTGTCTTCAAAATATTTTAGTGGCATTTGCTTTGATAGCATCTTAACTAAATGAAGATTGACATCGTGACTCGGCGGGAAAAGTTGCATCAATAAATGAAATGGTGCACTTGCTGAGGGGTGGCAGCGGTATTTTCCGCTCGTAACTGATTGTATTTGCATTTTATAAAGGTCCTTTAATTTAAATTAAAAAGCCTTATGTTGTATTCGCACTATGATTTAGCACTGTACTCAATTCTATTTGAGTCTTAATGTATTCGCTACGCTATTAATGAGATGTAAATCACATTTATTTCACTTGCTTCAAAATTGAGTCTGAACTGGGGCTTTAATCTCAACTGCCAAATTTGCTTTAAGTTGAAACATGGCCGATTGTGTCATTTACGGGACACATATATCGATGCAGTCCTTGTCGACAAATGATACTGACCTATGTATCCATTTTTGTACTCATTCTTATCTCTACTGGAAATCAAACGAGGTGGGTTCTAAACCTATAAAAAGAAGCGCCACTCGACTTGTTAGCTTTATATTCGTCACAATGACGGTCCTTTTTGATGCTTAGTTACCAACTTGTTAATGCGCGCACATTTCGCTATCAAGAGTTTTGTTAGTGTTAGTATCCGTCAACCAATAAATCATCCATCACACTCGCCCAGTTTGGAAAATTGCTGCTGCCGAAATGTACTAAGCGGCCTTCAAAACTCTCTTGACCTTTCCCAGCGATGATATCGTCAATCAACACATCGCCCTTCAGAAGCCCTTTATTTGGACTAAGAATTAGCTTTTCGGTTAGCTCATAACCAAAATGCTTCTCAATCCAGACACGCTTCTCAGTATAAGAAAGCGGATTGCGAGGTGACGGGGCGGTAAGAATATAGACATCGTATTTAGGTGATGCAATTAGTCGCTTAACACTATCAATGGCATCCTTGATGGGTGCTAAGTTGGCGAAGAAGCCATATTGCGATTGCGGATAACCAATGTTTGGCGTGTCTCGTTTAGCTTGCTGGTATGCACCTTGATAATCACAAAGTACGTCATCCATATCGATATATAAAATCATAGTTACTCCTTTTATTAAACTGCCAAATTACGTTCAAAGTTGATGATATCTGCATCTTTTTTCAGCCGATACTGTTGAGCTAAACGACCGCCCGATTTGACTTTTTGCGTGAGCGCTTCAAACATATTTGCTGATTCAACACGACGAATTAGGCTTTTGCGTTGAATAGTTTTGCCGATAATGATTTCAATTACTTGCTTAAGCTCGCCAATGGTAAATTGCTCAGGTAAACAGTACACCGGCAGCATGGAGTAAAGCGTTTTTTGTCGCAAACGTTCATTGGCTTGTGCGATGATGAAACGATGGTCAAACGCAATGTTTATAGTATCCAAGTCGGATATATCAAACCACTTAACGTCATCTATCGTGTCTATATGCGAGGATACTTCTTGGGGTGCTACGAGTGCAAAATAGACTAAGGTTACACTAAAACCTCGAGGGTCTCGATGGCCATTTGAGAAGGTTTGCAACTGCTCAAGGTAAGGCGGTATAACACTGGTTTTCTCTTTTAGTTTACGAAGCGCGGTGGCATTGGTATCGGCATCATTGTCGATATCAACAAATCCGCCCGGTAGCCCCCAATCGCCTTTGTAGGGGTCACCTGCTCGCTTAACTAATAGCACTTTTAGAGCGCCTTCAAACACCGTGAACAATACGTTATCAACCGTAAAAAGTGGGTTTTTGTAGTCGTTTATGTCGTACTTATTGCTCATGACTTCCCTCTATATAGATTGAGAAAAATAGCGGCGATTTGCCTTGGTTTTTCTTCATTGCAAAATGATATCACAAACTTTATGTCTGTGTGACACAAATAATGCTTGACCATAAATCTTTGCTATAATATTCTATTTGTGTCTTAGGGACACAATATAAATCTAGTAACGAAAGGTCAACATCATGAACGTCATTACACACACATCAAGCGGTGATATACAAAAGGCTACTTTTGATAATTTCACCTTTGCCGGTGGCGAAGAGCATATCCGCTTCAACCCAAAAGACTTCATAGGCGCAACAAAGGTCGTTGTGCATGCTCGGCTTAACAGTTCATCAATGTTAATGACGCTCATGATGGCAAGCGACGCCATTAAACGAATGATTGATAAAAATGTCGCCCTGGAACTAGTCATCCCGTATTTTCCATACGCTCGTCAAGACCGAGTATGCGTTGAAGGTGAGGCTTTAGGCGCGGCAGTGATGGCTCGCTTTATCAACAACTTGAAGTTTGACAAGGTCACGATATGGGATGCGCATAGTGAAGTATCGCCAGCACTCATCAATAACGTGGTGAACTTACCGCAGTTAGACATCCTTAAGCATTCTAAAGCGTTGACCCAGTTATTAGAAAGCGGCGAGCTTGGCTTGGTTTCACCTGACGCCGGTGCCAGTAAAAAGACCTTGAAGATAGCAGAGCACTTCAATGGAGAGCCAGCGCTTATCAATGCGCAAAAACTCAGAAACCTAAAAACAGGCGACATCATCAAAACCGAAGTCAGTGGAGATGTTGAAGGTAAAAACCTGCTCATTGTTGATGACATTTGTGATGGTGGTAGAACCTTTATTGAGCTTGCCAAAGTACTCAAAGCGAAAGGGGCTGCCAAGATATCTTTGTTTGTCACCCATGGCATATTTTCAAAAGGCATAGCGGTATTTGACGGCCTTATCGACACCATTTACACCACCGACTCGTTTCGCGCGAAAGACGAATTCGACACGAGCAGCAACACCCAATTACACATTGTAGATATGTAAGGAGAATATTATGACGATTACAGCAGCAAGCATGCAAAAGGACGTATACAAAGAATTTCACAGCCGCGCTTATCACCCAGATGTTAGTGAAGTATATGCAAACTTTACTTCTAGAAGCGGCAAGTTAAGTAATATCAAGAACAACGACAAAGTGGCTTTTGTGGGCTTACAGTATTTTATAAAAAGCTATTTACAAGAGGAGTGGGCGGCGTTTTTTAAAGCGGATAAAGCTAGCGCAGTCGCAAATCATAAACGCATTATGAGCGCCATGCTTGGCTACCCTGTTAACGTAAAGTACTTAGAAGACTTGCATGATTTAGGGTATTTACCTCTTAAAATAAAGGCCTTGCCCGAGGGAACCTTGGTTCCGTATTTAGTACCACCCATCACGGTGGTCAATACAAAGGAGGGCTTTCAGTGGTTAACTAATATGATAGAAACCGTTTTAAGTTGCGAGAACTGGCCTATTCAAACAAGCGCCACCACCTCTATTGCTTACATGAAAGTGTTTAAAGAGTTCGCTCAAAAAACAGGTCTACCAATGGATGCTGTGCCATTTCAAGGTCATGACTTTAGTTTCAGAGGCATGTTTGGTAAACAAGCGGCGGCCATGAGTGGATTTGGTCACTTGGCATCTGGCCTAGTGGGCACCGATACCATACCTGCTGTATTATTTGCCGAAAAGTATTATGGCGCAAATGTAGACAATGAACTCGTAGGTTGCTCTGTTGATGCCACCGAACACTCAGTAACTTGCTCATGGATAATGGAAGGTGAAATCGAGTTCTTCCGCTATTTAATGCAAGAGCAATCACCCACAGGCATTTTAAGCGTGGTATCTGATACGTGGGATTTTTGGACCTTAGTCACCGAGTATTTACCTCAGCTAAAAGACGAAATTATGGCACGCGATGGTACGCTAGTGATCCGCCCCGACTCTGGCGACCCAGTCACTATTTTAACAGGCTATTTATTGTCTCCTCACGGTGATTACAGTCAAATGCAGCGCAGTCAAGAAGCGACAATAAAACGTGCGCGTCAAAATGGCTTTGAAGCCATCAAATGGGGCGACACTATCATTTCAACGCGCGAGGGCGAAGAGGGCAGGGAGCTCGAAACTTGTGAAGTGAAAGGCCTCATCGAATGCTTGTGGGATATCTTTGGTGGCACTATGACTGACAAGGGTTTTAAGCTGCTTGATGAGCACATTGGTGCTATCTATGGCGATGCCATTACGCTTGGGCGCCAGCGACAAATACTTAAGCGTCTAATGGATAAGGGTTTCGCTTCAAAAGTGGTACTAGGTATCGGCTCTTATAGTTACCAGTATGTCACGCGCGATACCCACGGCTCTGCAGTAAAAGCCACTAGTGTTGTCAAAAACGGGGAGCGAGTAGCGATATTTAAAGATCCGAAAACAGACACAAAAAAGAAATCTGCGAAGGGTTTACTTAAAGTCGATATGGTAGATGGTGAGCTGACATTATTTGATGATATTAGTGAAGCCGAAGAAAGAGAAGGATTACTAGAAGTAGTGTTTGAAGATGGCGAGCTGGTAAAAGAAACAACACTAGCTACGATTAGAGAGCTGGTCGGTAGTCAAATATAGAGCTGTAGTATGTGTTTTAAAGTATGGGGTTCTTATAAAAGTATTGATTGAATTCTAAGATAACGAAACGTTGCAAAGTGAATTTATTGCCGTTATCTTATTGTTTGGCTTATGGGCAGATATTGGATCGCGCTTCGCGATCAGTGACAAAAATGTTAATTGGAATTGCCATTAGATTTCCTTGTGACGTCTTAAAGTACCTGATGTCCTTGCCTAGGAGTGCCCATAAGCCAATTCGTCAAGGAATAATAAATGTATGTCACGGTTAGACAGATTAAAAGCAGTTAAAACGAAACCTCAACTCGCCAGACTATTGGGTATTCACCCCTCACTTCTCACATACACGCTTTACAAAAAGCGACCCGAGCACTGTTATCACGAGTTCAAGATACCCAAAAAATCCGGTGGTGAACGCACTATCAACGCTCCTGATGAAAAGTTGAAGAGTATTCAGCGCGCACTTGCGGATTTCCTTCTTGATTGCCTAGACGAAATAAACGCTGTTTATTTTCCAAACGCGGAAACGCTCAAACCGAAAGCTAAACATGCTGATATTCTCAAAGTAAAGTGCAATAGCGCACTATCAAAGCAACCAGCACTGTCTCATGGATTTGAAAGAAAAAGGTCGATCCTGACAAATGCCGTCATGCACCTCGGCAAAAAACATGTCCTCAACATAGATCTACAGGATTATTTTCCTAGTATCAATTTTGGTCGTGTCAGGGGCTTTTTTATTAAAAACAGTCACTTTACTTTGCATCCAAGTACTGCAACATTGATAGCCCAGATTGCAATCTTGAACAATGAATTACCGCAAGGCAGTCCTTGTTCACCTGTTATAGCCAACTTGATTACACATCATTTGGACATTAGGCTTGCATCTCTCGCAACCAAGTATTCATGCAATTATACACGCTATGCAGACGACCTAACTTTCTCTACGAGACGTGCTACATTTCCCCGTCAGATAATGAAAGAAAAAGATGGCGATTACATTCCAAGTAAAATTCTTAAATCAGAAATTAAAAGAGCTGGATTTAAGATTAACTCTCAAAAAACACGAATTCTTTATCGTGACTCTCGCCAAGACGTCACCGGATTAGTTGTGAACAAGAAAGTAGGTGTTAAGAAAGAGTATTGGCGCATAGTACGAGCCCAGTGCCATGCCTTGTTCACAACGGATGGTTTTACAAAAATCGTTGATGGGGAGAAAGTCGCAGGAAACATGAGTGAACTTGAAGGTCAGCTGAACTTTATCGATCAGGTGGACAGATACAACCGCCTACGACAAAAGCCAACTTTAAACCCACAAATTGCACTAAAAAGTGAACAGAAAAACGGTGATAAGAAATCAAAACGTCACCTGTTAAACAACCGCGAACGGACACTGAGTGACTTCTTTTTCTATCGCTTATTTATAGCCAATGATAAAACCATGATTTTGACTGAGGGTAAAACGGATAACACTTACTTAAAATCTGCGATTCAAGCACTAGCAACCCGGTTTCCAACCCTAGCTAAGGCAACCCCATACCAATTATTGGTTCAGTTTATGAATTATAGAGAAAGAACAAGATTTTTATTAGAGTTATTTGGCGGTTGTGATTATCTCAAAGCTTTCGCAGAAAAATACATTTCTCGTCGTAAAAAATATTCAAAAGAGAAACCAACCAGCCCAGTGATTTTGCTGGTAGATAATGATCAAGGACCTAAAGACCTTATAAAAAGGTACAGCGGAGATAAATCCATCACGCTTTTTCCGTCCTCGTGCAAAAAGATTAGAGAAGCAGAATTCGTTCATGTGTGTGCTAATCTTTATATTGTTCTGACTCCGATTTCTCCAAAGATAAAGCAAACCGACATAGAGTACTTTTTTACGGCTAAAACTCGCCTTCTAAAAGACTCGAAGACAGGCAAGTGTTTCAATACTGTTTCAAAAAGAGATGAAAAAGCAGATTTGAGTAAAGAAGCATTTGCAAAACTTGTGAAAGCTAATAAAGGATCAATTAACTTTAGTCGCTTTGGCCCTCTTTTGACACGAATTACAAAAGTACAGAAGCATTATGCGACTATGTGATTATCCCAAATCAGTCTATTGAGGAGTATAAATGTTTGAGTCCTTTCGTTACTTGTCTCAAAGAGTCTGTAGGGCTTCACAGTACATTTAGTCGCTATTCACTTTGCCTTTCGCAAATTTCGGCTAATTCAATCACAACAGGTCGGTAGCCGAAAACGGTAAAAAAAGACAAATAGCAACGTCGCATGAAATAAGACGCTCGTAATAATTTTGCGAAACGAGAAAATTTACATGATATGGTGGGCTACACCTTATTAAGTAATAAGTTTAAGAGAATGACGAAGGAAATCAATTTCTTAAACTATAGCCTTGATCTTTGGGTAGATTCTCAACTTTCGTAACTACTTAAACTGTTTCCCTTGTTTGGATTAATTGTGGCTTTCTGCCTTTAAAAGGCATCTTTTTAAAGGTTATAAAGTTAAAACAATAGCCACCAACACACGACAAAGCCCTTTTCTTTAATCGGAAAGAACTTAGCAGGAGCATTCAGCATTACTCGGGTATTGAAATAATTAGAGCGGTAATTTTGCAACTATAGAAACTAAAAGGTTAAGCCTTGATTTAGTGTAACATGTAAGATTAGTCATATTTTAATAAAGGAACCGCCATTACTTATTCTTTCTCATCCTACTTAAAGGCAAAAAGAGAAAAGTAAATAAATTTTTAATTTTTATTTGCAGTAATTAAGTGTACACAAAATAATCTTGATGTTTTATTTACCATTATGAAAATTAATGGCAGGAATTTTTTTATTTTTGGGCATATGTGTTTGAAATTTTCTGTTTAGAAAAAATTTGACTATTTTTTTTATATATGCAAAATAAAAATATGTGCAACGCATCAGCAATTGATATAGACATGAATATTTCTTTCCTTTATTATGCCGTTTCTTTTTTTAGAGCGAAAAAAAACCGACTCGAAAGTCGGTTAGTAATTTAACAGTACTTAATCTTGCCGGATCAATCTCTGTTAGTTTTTAGCTCAAGAAGTTGGGAGCATTGTTTGATAAAACTTAATTCTATCAATGGTGCTTTCAATTTTCCTTCACAAACATCTTCAGCGAATATTGACGCTGTTAGCCAGATAATACCTAAAACTAATATTATTCCAGCCAATTTCCATGATTTTATCATTTTTACAGTGCTATCCCGTGGGATTTTCTTGTCAAACATAGCAACTCCTCATAGGGCTTTCAGGATGGCATTTTTTGCAACTCCTGGGACTGTTAACACAATCCTTAAAGCTCTATGTAGGTATTTTTAACAAGCCTTGCATCTTGAAATGTATCTACTTGTTATTGATAAATCAATAAGTAAACTGACCACTTCAAATTTTTACCAATATGGAAATTTAACTAAAATTACTATCCTATTTGTAATTAAAGCTTAAAATTCTTTCTAATTAGAAAAAAATTGATATATTTTTTTCTAATTAGGAATTATTAGGTTTTATTTTTACAATGGGAAAATTAATAGCAGAAAATAATAAGTTTCTCTTTAAGAAAAAAAGCATTGCCGTCGAGTCTGCTATTAGACAGATTTTACGAGTGAAAGGTCTTAGTAGCTCTAACGCTAAGCATGCGCAGAGACTATTGGTTGAAATCTATGACAAATATTCTGATGAATTCTTTAAAAAAAATAACATACCGAACGAACGAAGAAAGCTTTATGACTTAAAAGATAAAGACGGTATCTTTTCAATAACGCCTCAATTCGGAGCTGAAGGCGTCAAAAAGCGAGGGTTGTCAAAAGGTAAGCTAGAATTATTTTGGTCTTATTTTAAAGAAAAAGGACTGCTGTTAGAGAATGAAGCGCAAGATGTTGATGAATATTTTTATAAGTCTATTCAAAAGGCGATTTATCAGACATCGGATAGTATTAATGGGAATATCTCTAAAGGCACGTATATATTAAAACGCCTTTCATTTAACAGTTTTTTCCCAAACAAAGTATCTCATATTAAAGTGTGGATATATTCGGAACTAGATTCTGATGGGCATGAAGTTTTGAAGTATAAAACCGTTAACTATTATTATCAGTCTGTAGCAGGGAAAGATGAAATGCTCGAGAGACTGCGAATTAGTAAAGGTCATGTTCTTAGGAATCAGTATAATTCCATTATGATAGGAACGACGGATTACTCCCATTTGTTACATACAGAAGGCCACGATAGTACCAATAATTATCCAGAATATATAGCCATACACACCGCTGGCCCAGAGAGCGTGCTTGAGTATTTTGGATTGATAGTAGCTAATTATCCTGACTTTAAGAAGCCTCTAACAACCCAGTGTTTTTTAGCTAGAGTAAAAGACGAAGATATGGACGAATATATAAATAATGAAAAATGGAAAAAAGATACGCACATAGGAATTAAAAACATGGACATGGAATTAAAATCATTGGTTTCTAACGAAGTTAATCAAGAAAATGGTTTTTTGATGCCTCTTAAAAGAGCGGTAAAGGATAATTTTTATTAGTTGCGTAATAGCATGATACTGTTCGCTCAGAGCCTGTAACAGACTCTGTGTAATCGCCATTAGTTCATATGTCTTTCGAGGCGGTCCTCGAACTCAATAATAAATCGAATCACAGCCTGACGACAGCTTCTTTTAAACTGTTATCAAACTACTCGGAGTCAATATGGAATTCTATGCGTCTATTCTGATGATTCTAAGACAAAAGCTTGAAGTTAAATCGCATTATGATATGTTTCGAAGGGGTCAAAATTGGCTATTTTCGCCGCTCACTAAGAGAAAAAATTGTGACGTGACAGTGACCATCGGTGTTAATCGGTTTCTAGTGATGTAATGGAACTTCTTCCTTAAGTTATTGAAACACCAATTAAAACCGATTTTCGCAGGGGTACAACTTTTAACCACATTTCGCCGGGGTGCCCTCCGAAGCCGAAGGTCGCGCGTTCGAATCGCGCCAGGTGCGCCATTTTCTTGGTTTTTGATTGTTGGCCTTTTTGAGTTACAAAGGTTTATTTTATTCGTTGTGACCAACTCGTGACTATAGTGAATTCTGTTTATCTTTGTTATTGAAATGTTCAACGAAATAATTTATCTCAAGAGCTGTCTGTAGATTCATCAATAGTAACCAGTACCGTCTAAGATTTATCTAAAAAACCTAGAGATTCATCCTATGGACTGATAATTGGCTTTTCCGTTTCCCATAATAATTCAATGTTCTCGGCTATAGTCTCTCCTCTTGAGTCCAGAGTGGCCGCACCGATTTCAGGCATGGGATCATTTAGTTTTTCGAAAACGATTAGAATTTGTTTACAAAGTTCAAAATCGGTGTTTGTCAAACTAGATGTCGCGATTGACCTATTTTACACCTTCAACTTCGATCCTATCGCGAGCAGGATTTAGGTGTACCTTGTCGACCAGCTCCCAGTTGCGAGTTTGGCCGCTCCATCGTTCTGGATTTTTGAGTTTTGCTTGTTGATATACGTCCTTTCTTTTTGCCAACACTTCTTTAGCTAAACCTGCATGACGTTGGTGAGGTGTCACGAATTTCAAACCGCTGTGTCTATGATTAACGTTGTACCAATGGCTTAATTTTAACACCCAATCACGCGCTTCAGTTATATTCAAAAAACCTTTGTATGGATAGTCAGGCCTGTATTTACACGTTTTGAATATCGACTCAGAATATGCATTATCGTTACTTACCCGGGGGCGACTAAACGATGTTGCAACGCCCAACTGATATAAAGTCTCTAGCATCGAAGCGCCTTTCATTGGACTACCATTATCCGAATGCAATATTAGCGGTTTATCTCTAATATCTTCACGTAAATGAGTTCGCCGAATAAGGGTGGCCGCATGAGAGGCAGACTCTTCATCATGTATTTCCCAACCCACAATTTTTCGACTAAACACATCCAGGATTAAATATAGGTAAAAGTGGAAACCTTTCGCAGGGCCTTAGCAACCACGTAATATCCCAACTCCACAATTGGTTAGGGCCACTAGCACTGTGCGTCGTAGCGACCTTCTTATCGTTACTTTGCCCACGGCCACGACGATGTTGCAACTTCTCTTCATGCAACACGCGATAGCATGTGGATTCTGACGCTAGGTAAATGCCTTCGTCAGCTAAAGCCGGCACCATTTGGCTCGCTGGCAAGCTTTTATATGCCTCGCTATTCATGGTATCTACTAGCCGCTTGCGCTCAACTAACGTCAACTTGTTTTTAGGTATAGGCCGCACTGAGTCTGGTCTTCCATCGCTTTTAATAACGCCAGCAACCATCCAGCGCTGATATGTTCTAATCGTTATGCCAAGCTCTGCGCAAGCCTTATATTTGGCTACACCACTTAACACCGCTTCATCAATTAATGTTACGGCTTGTAAGCGATCTGCGTCGAGGATCATTCGTCCTCTGCTTCCCCCCAGATCGCATTGGCTTTTTTTCTTAAGACCAACAAAGCGGCGGTTTCAGCGAGGGCTTTCTCCTTTCTGCGCAACTCTTTTTCTAACGCGTTAATTTGCTGCTTATCTTTTTTTGCGGCGGCTTGAAACACTTTTTCATGCTCAGACACGTTTGCGTTGGCATCCAGACAGGCATTTTTCCATGCCACTATTTGTTCAACAAACAATCCTTTTTTACGACAATAAAGCGCTAACTCTGCCTCATTGAGCGCAGCCGTTTCTAACACTGCTGCAAACTTATTGGCTGAAGACCATTGTTCAGCGTTTTTTCCATTACCGGGCATCACTTGCCCCTTATCTTTGGCTTGTTTACGCCAATAGTACAGGGTTGCTTGACTGATCCCCATATCTAATGAAAGTTTTGTAATAGAAATATTATTAGGCGGTCGCATCTTCTTTAGCGCCGACTCTTTCCTTTCAGTTGAATAATGTCGCATTGTCACTCCGCGCCCTCAACTTAACTATAGTGGTTAAATTTTAAACGCGACAGGTAGTCTGACAGAGAGGGCTATGGCAAAACCTGAAGATGATGGTTATTCGGTATTTGTTAGTCGCCGAGACAGGCTTGAAAAGTTGGTAAACGATAATAGATAAATGTGAAATATGCTAATTACTGAGTACAGTAATCAATAGAGTCAATGCCCACTGCATTTTGCTTATAAATGTTGTTTTCTCAACTTCCGGTTTGCGAACAAGGACTAAACCGCTCCGCGGTAGCACTGCCGCTTTACCATCCTCTGTAATTTTACCTTCCATGATCCACAACTAGGCTGAGTACAGGGCGCTTTTGCCCTGACTTTACTTAGGAGTCAGATCATGACTATATCTAACAAACGTATTAGCCCTCTTCGCCAACGAATGATAGAAGATATGCGTGTACGAAAGCTCAGTCTTAAAACCCAAAGCGGCTATATTCGAGCCGTCAAAAGGCTTGCAGAGTACCTAAAACGCTCACCTGAAGATGCTACGGCCGATGAGTTACGCGTATTCCAGATAATTATGGGGCAGCAAGGCGCTAGTCCCACAACGATCAATTCGACCCTTTCGGGTTTGCATTTCTTATTTTGTAAAACACTTGATCGCCCTGATGCAATGCGCAAGATGAGCAGTGTGCCAGTGCCGCGTAAATTACCCTATGTATTGAGTGTGCAAGATATGAAGCGACTGCTGATTGGAGCAAATAACATGAAATACCGAACCGCTTTCTCTGTGGCCTACAGTGCGGGAATACAAAAAGTCTCAAAAATATTAGTTGCAGTGAACGTCCTCTGGCTAAGTTGCTGAGTGTCGATAGACAGACTGTTCATAAATATCTCAATCGTAGTAAACGATCATGAAAGCTGCTCTGAAAACACTCTTTAGTATTGCAAAAAGTCAGAATACTAGCGAAAAGGCTATTATGCGCGCGCATCGCGATAAAAATGAGCAATGCTTGCTCTCAAGAAGAAGTGCTCTCACTACTTCGTCCGTATACTACCTCAGGGTTGGTACCCGACCAGTAGAAAGAAATTTGATGCAATACTTGGCCGCTGACTAATCCCGTAGCAAGTAGTGCTGACTAAAATAGTGTTAGTGATTATGAGCCGGAATCTGGAGAAACTGAAGCGCACACGTATGATTGGATACACACGCTTGAGTAACTCGTACAATTAGCAACAAGAACTGGGGCTCTAACGACCGATCATCCTATAGCAATTGCTTGTATCGGCCAAAATTTAATAACCTATGTCGCTCACAATTATAGTTATGCCCAGATTCCCGTTACCTTTAGTTACGGAGTACAAATTAAAGTAGCGGCGGGTAGCTTTGGTGTTCTCAGACAGTCAAATTAAGTTAACGATGATAAGCTTTAATGCTATTGCCTTATAGGACCAGCCTTAAAAACAGCCGTTGGCAATAGGGCGAAAGCTATTAATCCTACAAAGTAGAATTTTTCATCGAACAAATTATATATGTTAGCTGCTATCAAGCCAGCGAATAGAACAATGTGTCCAAGTATGCCGTAAATGATACCAGTAAGGATTTGTAACCAATTTGCCCTGTTCTGTAAATATGTTTGCCATAAAAACCAAAGTGATAGCGGCAAGAACAGTGTCACGCCGGTGGCTAATCCGCTGTTGTATGTCTGGGCGACGAGTGCTTGAACAGTATGCAAAATCGCGTTAACTAAAATAATACCGGCTAGAGCAACTGCAGGAAAAGTATGCTTTTTACTTCTAATAATAGCCAAACAACCTAACAACCAAATCATCGAAGTATTGATAATGAAAATCGCATACTCACTCATGGGCTCGGCATTATTTGCAAGATTAAACGGTTGGCGAAGCGCGTCATTAAGTATCGGATGTAACGCGTAAATACGGCCATATATATCTATCCAATGCTCTTCGAACTGATGAACTAGATATGCGCAAAACAGCAACACGGTTAAAAAATGAATGTCGTGAAAATAGGTCCGTTCAGAAAACTTTGTTGAGTAAAGACCGTAAATTAGAATCAAAGGCATCATAAAAGTACCCAACTTCATCCAATTTAGAGCCAGAAAGGATTGCTGCCCGATTGGCAGCCATAGCAGAGCAAAGAAAGTGATTAATAATGAAGTAGATAATCGCATATTCATTTCAAGAGCTAGCTTTTCGGCTACTAAAATAAGCGTAAAAACTGAGAATAATTGCGGATGCTGAGATAATTGTCATTACAGTGCCTGTAGTACAAAGTTGTTGAATCCACCCAAATCAATAAACACAAAATAGCCAACATCAAGCAATCCACCCACCAAAGCACAGATGAAAATCGCCGAGGTACTTTGTTTCCAGATAAATACGCCGCCGATAATGGTAACCAACCCAACCTCAGGCTAAATTGAAACCATGCTGATGTAAGATCGCGTCTACCGCAGGCGGATAGGTCATCATTAGAGTAGACTTATCCACGGCATCGGCAATACCTGCGGCGGCTGTTCCAGCATCACTTAATATGGTTATGACGCCCGCTCCTAAATGTACAAGGCCCCAAACAACCCACAATAAGCAGCTGGTGCGTAATAATAAATTATCTGATCTCGAGTAGGTCATAATTTTCTCTGCGTTAGTAGTTTAGACAATCCATCTTTGAAACTTCGTACAATGCTTGGATCCTTAATTTGTTGCGTTTTAAAATCATATTGTTGAAGAAAATTAGGCACTGATACTTCAGCGCGTAAATCTATGCCAAAGTACGGTGCAGTATGTGCAACAGCATTTAAAACACCTCTACCACCTCTCGGACCTTAGTGACGCGGCGATCGCTAGCATAGGTTTATTTTGATACACTTTTTGGTTGATTCTGCTCATCCAATCAAAAAGATTCTTGTATACTGCCGTGTAGTGCCCATTGTGCTCAGCAAAGGCTGCAATAACCGCATCTGACTTGCCAATCTTGTTATAAAATTCGACAGCTAGGCTAGGAATACCATTCTCTTCTTCTCGATCCTGACGATATAGTGGCAATTCATACTCAATGACCTGTACATACTCGATATCTATACTTTCATCATAGTCACACTGAATAATGCTTGTAACATAAGCGACTATTTTTTCATTAATGGATTGTTTGTGATTGGTTGCCGCAAATGTCAATATCCTCATAGGAACTCCCTAGTTAAACCGTTTTCGTTTATACCTATAACATTGAATCAATGACTGGTTGAATGCCGCGAGTCCTAAGAATAGGTGCGAATTCATTACGTTTACTAGTGACTAAACTAATGCCTTCGGCGACTATGTCGTAGACTTGCCAGTCACCGGTTTTGCGAGATTTACGCATCTTGAACGCCAAATGAATATCAGGCTCTCCTTGCCCTTTAATTAGCGCATTGATCACCACTTCTTTCTGTTTGGCATTCACAACAACGGGCTCAAAAAAAGTTTCTTGACCATCGTATTTAGACAAAATTGCCGCATAGCGATTTACCAAGTAGACCCGAAACACAGTTACGAATTCTCTAACTTTTTCTCTAGGAACTGACTTTAAATGCTTACCTAGTACTTTATATGCGGCAAACTGATGATTGATATGCGGCATCAATTCTTCTTCTAGTATGGTATTAAGTCGTTGTGGCGAATCCTTAAACGCATCACGTTCGTTTTCGATTCGTTTAAATGTAGATTGTGCAATTGAGTTTATTAATTCATAAGGGTCTTGTTGCGCGGCGCTTGGCCAAGTTATTGTAAAAATAGTAGTTATCAGAACTAACTTTAGCAAGCGACTGACGGGACCTAACAATTTGTAAATTGATTGCATAATACAGCACTCTCATGTGGATTGATTTGGCAAACGCAATAATCAAGTGCGCGGACCCAACATACTTTACGTATCTTCAAATAAAGCTTATGCGTTTGCAGGCTTTAGTAAATGGGAAATAGTGCGCATTTACTGCGCATTTTTACGCACTTTAACTTAGACGCAGGGTAAAATTTCAAAAAGTTAAAGATTTTTGAGTTTATTAAACCAATCAAGTATGTGGGGGCATGACATGTTAGAATTCGAGATGCTCGAGTACTATATAGTTAACGTTTTCTAGTTGCTTCATTGTTGGTTTACCATCATCAACCGTGATAGCCTAATCTATACTGCCGGTCTTTATTAAATCATTAAATCCTCAGAAATCTTGACACTTTCAACGAGTCTTATGTTAACTGAATGGTATCTTTCTGCAAAGCCACGTCGCATGTAAGTAGATCCTATTATCTCTGTGGATTCGCCATACAGCACGTCTACAACTACCGGGTTGCAAATTAAGTAAAATTTAAGTTCAGCGCTTGTGTTGGCAAGTCATAGAAAGGTCTCATTGAATTTTTGCGTGCGCAATGATGCCATAATAATGGCATTTATACTGCCAATGGAAAGCTCGATTCTCGAACGCTCAACAGGTACAACGAGCTATTCAACTTTAATTCCATATTCAGGGTAATTTGCCAGAATAATACATTTAGAGCGAGCGATTACCCTTTCTGATGGCGTCAATGCATTCTTACCGTCACATTATCGGCCACAATATGACCGTGAGGTATCATAAAAAACAGAATTACAATATCTTTAACACGTCACACTACAATCTGCTTTAATCAGTACTCTTCGAATGATTATCTGCCGTAGCAGCTAAGAAAGCACATATTTGCGCAGCCTCTGCGCGTATACGCTATACACCTATGGATTAATATACTCTAAAATAGCTGTTCTCGATTTTGATTCCAAGAGATCAAGATCGTTCAGTAAACCGCCTCCGTAGTAATCCAATAAATAGTAAGTAGTAATAATTAGAAAAAATGGATAAATGGACAGAAATTAAAACTGCGTACCACTTGGCTCGCCTAGGAACGGTTACCGCAGCCGCCGAATATTTGAAAATTCATCGAGCCACCGTGCTTCGACATATAGACGGTCTTGAGGCAGCCATTGGTGACAAACTCTTTGTTCGTCACCAGAAAGGTTATAGTCCTACCGAACTTGGCCTGTAAATCCTTAAAATAGGTAGTGAAACAGAGGCTAAAATCGAAAGCTTTTTCGGTTTGAGCAATCGTAAAAACGCCAATTTGAGTGGTGAGCTAATTATATCGTCGATGGAGATTACTCTACCTTTTTTACTACCTGCGATTAATGCGTTTCATATCGAAAATCCCAACGTTGTTGTTAAATGTGTTACGACAGAAGAGCGCGCGAATCTTGACTATGGCGAAGCTCATATCGCCATTAGAGCGGGAAAAACTGATGTAATGCCCGATTGGGTAGCGCAAAAATTCTGCAAAATAGATTTAACTCTATATGCACATAAAAACTATGCGGCGAAATATGGGATCCCAGAAACTATGGATGATCTAAATTCACACCGATTTGTTGGCGATACTAACAAAGAATCCCCCGTCCCATTTGACCGATGGCTGCTTAAGCACGTTGATGAAAAACAGTTTATTTTCGTGAGCAACTGCCATCGGACATTATCGCAAGCTGTTTCTGCTGGTGAAGGGATTGGCTTTCATATTGTGGAAATAGCGGAAGACGACCCTGACCTCATTCAAGTGCTGCCTTTACATAGTGAATGGGATATTCAATTTTGGTTGCTCACCCATGGTGATTTGCACCGAACTCACAAAATTCAGACTTTTCTCAAACATCTAAGAAACCCTGAAAATCATGGTAAAACGTTAGCTAAATTGATCAATATGCCATCACTTGGCTAATTGACTTTCGCTGTTTTGCAAGCATAAAAATGCTCATCCTATGCGCGTTTTTTACATATTTGCCGTTCTCAATTTCGCTGTACACTCCTTGAATGACAATACTGGTCGTCTGATGCTCGATAAGCATTATAAACGTTTTTATTCACATACTGCGTCTTCAACGAGGTTAAATAATGAGCCAAATGTTAAAAGTTTTCTCGATTGTTGTGCTGGTTTTTTTCTGCGGCTTCAGCGCTGCTAACACAATCAATGTCGCAGTTGTTTTTGATGGTGAATCTCGTTGGAGTAGTGAAACAATCTCACACCTTGAACGTGAACTTGATGGATATAATGACCGCGACCTTCAGTTCCAAATTGAGCCAAAGAATCGATTCGACAGCCAATGGAGCTATCAGAACGCGAAAGCACATATTCTCAAAGCTAATGCGGATGTGAACATCGATCTGGTTATCGCTTTGGGTGTGATAGCTAGCGATGCGATGGCGCGCACAGGCTGTCTAAAAGCGTGTATCGCCAGCACTATAATCAACGCTGAGTTGCAGGGGCTGTCAGTTGATGAAAACGGCAGTAGTAGCGGTTCCAATATTCACTTCTTGCAGACCGATATAAGGCTCAATGCTGAAATTTCCAATTTTCAGCAAGCTGTTAATGCCAAAACAATTGGTATCGTTTCTGACAAATCGGAATTCGATGCTCTTCCGTTCCTACTTCAATTGGTAGAATCAAACACCCAGAATTTGGGTTTTAAAACGAAATCTATTTTTGTGGATGCTACTGCGTCAAATAATGTGTTACCAAACTTACCTGATGATGTAGACGCATTATTTTTTTTGCCCTTGTTTCAATTATCTGATCAACAAATGAAAGGACTCATCGAAACAGCCAAACAGAAACAAATACCAAGCTTTACTATGATGGGCGAAAGCTATGTGGAACTGGGGTTTTTAATGGGTTCATCATTGGTTAATGAGCCTCCAAAATTGGCCCGGCGCGTCGGGCTTGATGCGCGCGATAAGATGATAGGTCAGGTTTCAGGTCTGCCCGTATACATGAATATCACTGACCGATTGTCGGTCAATATGGAAACCGCGAGAAACATAGGTGCATCCCTGCCTTTTAAAGTATTAATTGAAGCCAATATCATCAATGAATTCTCATTAGAGGGTAAAACGCTTACCTTATTTGCAGCGGTTGATGAGTCGTTAAAGCGCAATCTTGAACTTGCGATTGCCGAGTCCGATCTATTAAGTGCACGACAAGATACACGGATCGCACGCAGTGATTTAATGCCTCAACTGTCAGCGGATGCAAATTGGCAGGCGCTTGATCGTGACTTGGCAGTAACAACCCAAACCCGCACATCAACTCTGGGACTTGGATTAACCCAATTGCTTTATTCTGAAGAGCGTTTCAGTAATCTAACTTCTCAACAGTTCTTGGAACAGGCGCAATCAGCAACCTTTGATGCCACCCGCTTAGATATCATTAAGCAAACCTCCCTTGCCTACTTAGATTTGCTTATCGCGAAAACTGATCTCTCCATTCAACGCGATAACCTTAGACTCACAATCGCTAATCTGGAACGCGCCAAATTTAGACGCAGCATCGGCGCGACAGACCGAGCGGAAGTACTGCGTTTTGAAACGGAGCTAGGCAACAACCGTCAAACCGTAACTGAGGCACAAGCTGGGCTTCGACAAGCCTCAAATAATGTTAACCGAATTTTGCATCGTGAGATCGCTGCTCCACTTGTTACTCGTGAACCTAACTTAAATGAACCCAATATGTTTGGTGACTCTCGAGTCGCTGACTACCTCACGTCGCCAAGAACGGTGGAAATCTTAAGTGCTTACTTAACGTCTCAAACCGTAGACAATTCACCAGAGCTTGTAAGTTTACAAAATGAAATCGCCTCGCAGGAGCGATTATTGTTGGCGGCTAATCGCAAACGCTATTTGCCCGATGTCAGCGTGAACGCGCAAGTTGACCGTGTAGTAGATGACAACGCAACCCCCTTTACCACTGACTACAACAATGATTGGAGTGTTGGTTTACAGTTTTCTTGGACTTTATATCAGGGTAACCAAATAAACGCTGAGCAATCTCGTGCATCCATTCGGTTGCAGCGATTAAGGTACGAATATGATTTGACAGTCGACCAGCTAGAGACCAATACCCGCTCTGCGGTCCTGTCTGCTGCCTCTAGCCGAGTTAATATAGAGTTTGCAAATGATGCAGCTACGGCTGCAGAACAAACGCTAGCATTGGTGCAAGACCAATATGATAGAGGTCGAGTAAGTTACATAGATTTAATCGACGCACAAAGTAGCTTGCTAACGTCACGATTATCTTCAGCTAACGCAACCTACGCCCACTTGCATGACCTGATTCGCTTGCAGCGAGCTATCGGATTCTTCGACTTTTATATCTCGCCCGAGCAACAAAACCAATGGTTTGATGGCCTCAGGAAATTTTCTGATAATTATACGGGAAAGTAACTATGACAAGTACAAAAATAACGCACACACTATTTTTTTTAATTATTCTGGCACTACTCTTTGGCTGTGAACAACCCGTTCCAGCTGAACCCGCCATTCGCCCGATAAAGACTTACACGGTTGTAACATCCGAGTCTGCTAGAAAACGCGTGTTTAGTGGCTCGGCACAAGCCTCTGAGGAAGTGAACTTGAGTTTTCGGGTTAACGGCACAATTGACAAAGTAAATGTCGATGTGGGTAGTCAGGTATCGAGCGGACAAATTCTTGCCACGCTAAGTGCGGATAACTACAGTTTGGAACTCGAACAAGCCAGAGCCGACGCAACCCAAGCCAATGCAGTGCGGCGCAATGCAGAAGCTGAATATCAACGCGTTCGCCAACTGTATGCTAATGACAATGCCTCAAAAGACGAGCTTGATTCTTCATTGGCAGATTCTGATTCTGCTATTGCCTCCTATAATGCAGCACTTCAAGGTGTTCTTCTGGCCGAACTGAATGTTGGCTATACGCGCTTAATCATCGAAAGAGATTGTACGATAGCCGAAGTGCTGATTGAAGCTAATGAGAACATAACTACGGGCCAATCTGCGATCACTGCAAGTTGCGGTGAACAATGGGAAGTGGTTGTCGATGTACCAGAAAGCCTCATTGCCAATTTTGAAATCGGTATGTTAGGTAATGTTGAATTCTCATCAGTGGCGGGGCAAATTTTTTCTGCGGTTGTCAGTGAAGTGAGCATTGGTACCTCGGCCAGCGCGTCGTTTCCTGTCACGTTTTCGCTAAATGAAGTACCCAATGGTATTCGCAACAATTTAGCAGCCGAAGTCGAAGTAATACTTGAAAACGCTGACATTGACAGTTCAATCGTTTACATCCCATCGTCAGCTGTTTCAAAAGATCAAAATGGCGCTTATGTCTATGTGGTCTATCAGGATCCTACAAGCACCAATAGCCAGCTAATTCGACGTGCTGTCATTGTTGGTCAGTTAAATAGCTTTGGCATCGAAGTCATCAGCGGTGTCAGTGTTGGTGAGACAATACTAGCCGCTGGTTTAGCGAATGCCAGAGATGGACTAATTGTTCGCTTCTCAGACTAAGGATTTAGCATGAGTATTACAGAATGGGCGATTAATAATAATCGCGTAACCTACATTGCCGTTTTTGCATTGGTTGTAAGTGGCATTTCAGCATACTTTGCGCTCCCAAAAGCACAAGACCCCGGTTTTATTATTCGTACGGCAACGGTGACAACCTTTTTCGAAGGGGCATCGGCTGAACGCGTTGAGCTTTTAGTCACAGACGCGATTGAGGAAAAAATCCAAGAAATGCCCGAGGTGGACGAAATAACCAGTGCATCTACAGCCGGTACCTCAGTAGTTACGGTTAACTTCTTCTCAGAATACATGGATATGCAGCCCATCTTTGATGATTTACGTCAAAAAATTGAGGATGTAACCCCGTCTTTACCTGCTGGTGTAGCAGCCCCTATTGTGAACGATGACTACGGCGATACCTTTGGCCATATCTATAGTTTGACCGGCTCGGATTATTCATCAAAAGAACTGCGCGATGCGGCGCTCGACATACGCGATACACTGTTGAAAGAGCAGAGTCTAGCAAAAGTCGTGCTATATGGTGAAATCGACGAAGTCATTTATATTGAGTATCAAAATGCGCGCCTGTCCGAACTAGGGATAACACCAGAGCAACTTCAACTTAACTTACAAGCCCTGAATATTTTAAGTTCGGGTGGCGATATTACGGTTGAGGGCGAACGCATTCGACTAGAGCCTAGCGGCAACTTTGATTCCCTTGAAAATATCAGAGATACCATTGTCGAGATCCCCGGCAAATCTGATTTGTTGCGATTGCGTGACATTGCCCGAGTTTATCGAGACTACGAAGATCCTGTTTCCACTTTTGTGCAGGTCAGTGGTAAAGCTGGCGTATCAATTGCCATGTCGCTCAAGGAAGGCGGTAACATACTCACATTAGGTGAACGCCTCGCAGTATTGATTCCACAAATTGAAAGTACGTTACCGCTGGGCATGAACCTTGAACCAATGTTCGTTCAATCAATGCTTACTGGCAAAAGCGTCAACGATTTTGTTTCAAATTTGATTCAGGCAGTATCAATTGTTATCGCTGTAATGGTAGTTTCGCTGGGCTTGAGAACTGGCCTAGTGGTCGCTTCATTGATCCCTGTTGTGATGGTATCGACTTTTGTGGTGATGGCTCAATTTAGTATCGGTATTGATCAGATCTCGTTAGCCGCTTTAATTATTGCGCTAGGCTTGCTAGTAGATAACGCCATTGTTGTTGTCGAAGCCACTACCGTGAGACGCGAAAATGGCGAGGACCCAATTTCTGCGGCCATTAACGCGGCAAAAGAAATGAAAACACCTTTGTTGATTTCATCACTGACTACAGCCGCGGCATTTACGCCTATCGCGCTAGCGGAATCAGAAATTGGTGAATTTACTGGATCAATCTTCTATGTAGTCACCATTGCGCTGTTACTGTCTTGGATTATTTCGATGACCTTCATTCCGATGATGACACCATTTATCAAAGTAAAGCCGACAGTTCAAAGTGATAACGATAAATTTAGTCAGGGTATTTACCTAAGATACAAAGACTTGTTGCTCACTGCGCTACGTAACCCTATTGCTGTGATTGTAATAATTGTTGGATGTTTCTTTACGTCCATCTATGGACTGCGTTATGTACCACAAGTGTTCATTCCTCCCTCTGAAGATTCGCATTTGACCTTAGAGTTAGTGTTGCCATCTGGTACCGATATAGAAGCGAACCTTGCCACAGTTGAACGTATGGAGAGCTATTTTGCGCGTAATTTAATGGCAGATACCAACGATGAAGAGTCTCTCGGTTTAACCAACTGGACGGCCTACATTGGTAGCGGTGGCCCGCGCTTTGTTTTAGCGTTCAACCCTATTAATCCCAACGAATCAGAATCAAGTATGATTTTAAATGTAAATAATAGTGAATCTTTGAGTTATGTTAAAAGTCGAATTGAAGATTACTTTTTTGCTAATGAGCCAGATGCCAAGATTCAAATAAAACGTCTGGCCAATGGTCCTCCAGTGTCTTATCCAATTGAATTGAAAGTCTCTGGAGATGATTATCAAACTTTACTTGAGATTGTAGCAATAATTAAAAACAAGCTGTGGGAAATAAATGCTGTCACTTCAGTTAAAGATGCATGGGGTCCACAAACGAAAAAGTTTATTGTACAGATTGATCAAGCAAGAGCTTTTAGAGCGGGTGTCTCCAGCAGCGATATAGCAACATCGCTAAGTACCAGCTTAGCCGGATTGGAAATGACCGAATATCGTGAAGGCGACGAAACCATTCCCGTAATCCTAAGAACCCTAGAAAAAGACAGAAATGATCTCAACAAGCTAGAAAATTTAACTATTTTCAGCCAAAGTTCTGGAGCCGTTGTACCACTGAGCCAGGTAGCTGATATCAACCTTATTTGGGAGCCTTAGTAGAATAATGCGATTAGACCGCACACGAATGGTCAATATTCAAGTACAAATCGCTGAAGGGGTTACTGCAACTGAAGTCTCTGCGCAAATTATTCCTTGGTTAAATGAATACAGCCAGAGTTGGCCATTTGGCTACGCTTACAACCAAGGCGGTGAAAAAGATGAGTCAGATAAAGCGGGCGCTTCTGTGATCGCCGCCATGCCATTTGCGGGTATATCCATTCTCATGCTACTGATTTTGCAATTTAATTCACTCAGACGCTCAGCAATTGTTATCGCTACCATTCCACTCGGCTTGATTGGTGTTACCATCGGCTTGCTAGTTACTCAGTCCGTATTTGGGTTTTTCACCTTTTTAGGGCTGATTTCTTTAGCCGGCATAGTGATTAACAATGCCATCGTTTTGCTAGACCGGATCAAACTTGAAATAGATGATAACGGTTTGTCTGAAAAAGATGCCATTGTGACCGCTTGTTTGCAAAGAGCGAGACCAATCATCTTAACTACTGCGACTACGGTTGGCGGCATGATCCCGCTTTGGTTGGGTGGAGGCCCTATGTTTGAGCCAATGGCCATTGCCATTCTGTTTGGTTTACTGTTCGCTACTGTGATAACCCTATTGATGGTGCCTGTGCTTTATAAAATGCTGTACAAAGTCGACTTCTCATCCTAATGTGTTGGCGTAGATATCATGAAGCTTAAAAATGATACATTCATGCCACTACTATTGTGCTTGCTATTAATCCTATTCGTTGCGCCTGCCCTGAAGTTGATGGACAGATAAACGCATTGTTAGAAATTTCGTTAAGCTTTGTGCTGCTGGCTGCATATTATGCGGTTTTTCACCAAAAACGCTTCGCCGTTATTGGCGCGTTTGCTTGCGTGCTCGTAGTTTCACTGAATGCTTTTCAGCTTTATACCGGTGGCGATGACATCATACGAACAATTGCACTGAGCATTAGCGCACTGCTGTTCGTTTACGTGTCTAAAACAGTGTTTGTAGCAATAATAAAAGCCAAGCGGATTAATAATAACGTGATTAATAGCACTATTTGTTTTTATTTACTGATCGCACTGTCATTTGTGTTCATACACGGACTTATCGAAACCATGTCGCCCGGCGCTTATAAAGGAAACGGCATCATTTATGGCTCAATTGGAGAATTTGCTTACTACAGCTTAGTGACACTTACGACCATAGGTTTTGGCGACATTGCACCTGTATCACCAATTGCTCGATCCATTAGCACATTGCAAGCAGTGATAGGACAATTGTATCTAACCATAATTGTCGCCCGTGCTGTTGCCTTATACACGGCTGAAAACGATTAGCTCAGAACTAAACTGTTTATCTGATTGTAGACGTTTTGAAATTTGAACCAACGCCAAAATGCACTGGATTTTGGCTTAGCACTATGCGTAAGCTTTTTCAGTCCGCCCATCAACTAAAAAGCAGAGAAAGAGCGGACGTGTAACAAGCTGTTTCCTATTTATGACTTTGGTTAGGAACAGCCACTACATTGCTGAAATTTGATTTGAGTTCTTAACAAAATAGTCAGGGAAGCTTCAACACCAATAAAGTACTATAATAAAACTATTTAGAGGGCACTAAATATTTATAAGTTCGACTTGCACTCATACGACTTCCTTTTTCCATCGCGAAATCGCAATTCAGAGCATTTGACAACAAGAGCATATGCAAGAATCGTCAAACAGTGGGTAGAGTCAATCGGATTAGATCCGGCTAACTACGAAACGGATCCATTAAGACGGACAAAGCCATCATTGATTTACAAGCAAACAAAGAATTTGGGAGCATGCCAATTGCTGCTTGGTCATTCGAAACTTGAGAGCACTGTGAGATATTTAGGAATTGAGGTCGACGATGCGCTAGAGATTTCAGAATCGATCGACTGTTAAAAAGTCTCTGTCCTATGGGTTTTCAAATTAATATACTACCATTCCTTAATTTTGAGCATGTGAGACAAAGGAGACGCTCGGAGTGTTGTGAATTGGAATGGCTATTTAGCAATGTTTAGGTACGGTTTGTAAATATTCCGGATCTTCAGGTTCAGATACAAAACGGCAGCATAATTTCGCATAGCCGCCGTTAAAGTGGCGAAAAAAGAAACCCGTAAACGATAAGAAATAACCTATAAATTAAGTTGCAAACTTCGAGTTTTGAAGATTAGTCTCCATGACAATAAAAAAGCTGCCAAATAAATTCCCACTCCATAGCCGATCCAAATACCAACAGAATTTAACTCAGTGTATTTTGCAATCAGGTAGCCTAAAGGCAATCCAATTAACCAATAAATCACCAACGTAATCAGGACTGGTTGTTTAGTATCGAGAATTCCTCTTAATGCTCCAAGACAAGTAGCTTGCAGCCCATCACCTAATTGCACTAAGCCAAACACCCAAAAAAGTTTAGTTGCTAGTGCAATCGTGCCAGAATCGGAAGTGAATATTGCTGCTATTTCACTGCCAATGAAAAGGAAAGTTAACGTTATGATAGTCATCCAAAGAATAATTATCATATTTGCATTTATGGCAAATGACTTTATTCCTTCAATATTGTGTTCGCTACTTGATTGCCCAATTAGTATAGTAACGGCAATCGAAAGCCCTAGTGGGATCATGTAAGCAACCGAAGCAATTGAGTTTACGATTTGGAAAGATGCCAGAGCATCAATTCCAAAGAAACCTACCATAATACCAGCGAAAGAGAATGCGCCAGCCTCACCGATATAACCTAAGCTAACTGCAGACCCGTGTTTCAAATAATCCTTTGCTTCATCCAGACGGAATTTCAATAAGAGTTTAAACTTATATAGTGTATTACTGCTTTGGGTATAAACAATGATGCAAAGTAACGCAAGAGTTTGAGCAGCAAAAGAGGCCACTCCAGCCCCTTTTAGTCCAGCACCACCGAAATCATCAAACCCGTGAACCAGTATGATGGTTAGTGGCACATTTAACAGTACGGCAAGAAAAGAGAAGAACATCGATGTCCATTGGCGCTCTGATGCTTCTAAGCCAGATTGAATTGAACTAATCACCGTATATGGTAATAAAGAAAATGCCATATACATCCAATAGCTTTCAACGGCTGTTATGACCGCTTTTGGTTGACCCAGCACTCCTAATAAATAGAAACTTATTAACATTACTAGTGTACCGATTACTCCTGCAATACTGCTAATCCAAAACCCTGTGTTCACTATCGTTTTTTGGTCACTTTCCTTTTGGTTTGCGAGCAATACGCCAGTCATTGAAGCAAAGCCAAAAAGGCCAGCATAAAAAATCAGAATAAAGGAACTGGTTATCGATATTGAAGCGAGAGCGAGTTTACCTAACGGAGCAACAATAATTGAATCTGTTACGCCTATAAGTGCTGCACTTAAGAAGCCCAGCGTAATTGGGATGCTTAAGTTGAGTAGCTGTTTTGTAGATGAGAGGGAGATATACTTAAGATTTTGTGAGGGCATAAAAACTCCGTTAGATGAAAACTGGCCCTTTTCACCAAAATCAAAGTCAATTACCTCAGCCATACGAGGAAATTATAGAATACTGGAATTAGCCAATTGCTGCAATAACCTGATAAATGTCGAATAAGCAGAACTTCCGCTTCTTCTAAACCAGACCACAATTTGAATAATATTTTTTTAGATTTTCAAAAAGCCTGAGATTCCGCAATGCGAACAAACCAGCAGCTTAGATTTTCGTTTCCGACTCTCCGGAGTTTGTCCAACGCAGCTGCCAGATAATTAAAAGACAGCGACTTTTAAACTGCTATCAAACTTCTCAGATCCATTATGAAGTGTCATACATCTGCACTGATGATTCTAAGACAAAAGCTTGAAGTTAAATCGCATTATGATATGTTTCGAAGGGGTCAAAACTGGCTATTTTCGCCCCACCTTAAGAGAAAAAATTGTGACGTGACAGTGACCATCGGTGTTAATCGGTCTCTAGTGGTGTAATGCAGATTCTTCCTTAAGTTATTGAAACACCGATTAAAACCGATTTTCGCAGGGGTACAACTTTTAACCACATTTCGCAGAGGTGCCCTCCGAAGCCAAAGGTCGCGCGTTCGAATCGCGCCAGGTGCGCCATTTCCCCTTTTTGTAAACAAAACCAAATAATCAAGGCACTTGTTAGTGCAACATTTGGCGCGATCTCCTGCAAGCAGGGCAAGCATTGCGGTTAAACTTTTCAGAGAATTTAGGGTTTGTTGACATTTGATGCTAGTGCCACTGATCAATTCACTTTGGATTGGGTTGAATTTAAAAAAATGGAATAGCACCAAAATAAAAGCAAATTATTTGCGTTTTCAGTGAGTTAGGCATAACATTAACATCATGTTTTGGCTGTGACAAGAATGTCGAATTTATAAATCTGAGACACAACTGAACGGTCTTAAATTGTACAAATTCAACTTTTAAAAAAGTTAAAACAATATTTTACATAGCTATTTCTAGTTTGAGTGCAATCGACCCCGATAAGAAACATTTATATCCCCAAACTATATTTGAACTCTGACGCCAAGTGCTTTGGTATCTCGCTATGTAAGTCATTTTCATTTTAAATGATAAAGTAAGCATTAAAAGTATAGATAGTCAAAATAAGGAATTCATTGAACATGGCTAAGTTCTTAAATACAAGTGCAACAAACTATTTTCTTGAAGAGTTGATTAAAAACGCATCTGAAAGGCTTATTCTGATAAGCCCATTTCTTAAGTTAAATGACCGCATAAAAGAGCTTTTAGAAGATAAAAATCGTCTAAAAATAGATGTTCGAATTATTTATGGTAAAAGTGAGCTGCAACCCGAAGAGATTAATTGGCTTAGAACGTTAGATTTTGTGCGAACTTCTTTCTGTAAAAATTTGCATGCTAAGTGTTATATCAACGAAAAAGGTTGCATTATAACTAGTCTAAATCTTTACGAATTCTCTCAGGTAAATAACAATGAAATGGGAGTCTATGTTGATAGAATGGACGATTCCCAGATGTATAGTGATGCATTTGAAGAAGCGCAAAGAATAATTAGGATTAGTGATGAAGTAAGAATCTCTATGGAAAAAGTAGCTTCTTCAACTGATGCTGTGATAAAGGACGATAAAAATGATTCGGAGCTTTTATCATCAAGTAAAGTGGCTAAAAAGTTTGGCCTTTCTACTGATGAATTTATTGACTCACTAATCTCAAGTGGCTTTATCGCAAAACAAGATGGTGAATTGATTCTAACGGAGGCTGGAGTCAAAATCGGAGGTGAACACGTAAAGAAAAGTAGGTTTGGACCATACTTTAAGTGGCCGGCTTCAATGGACAAAAGCCTACTAAATAACTAAAAAATTATAATAAGACTTTCTAAGTTCATCATACGGTCACTCATAAGCAAACCTTGACCCCATTGCCCCTAAGCGACTTTTTAGTCGCTTTTTATTGCCAGTCTTCCAACTGCTGAAAGTCTTTAATGCGATCCCTTTGTATCGCAAACGCTTCAAACACATCATCAAAGTTACGATTGTCGTGCCTTAAAGTTGGCAATGCTAAATTTGCTTGGCTGAAGAACTCAGTTTGATTATGTTGCCACCCTTGCTTCCACCAGTGAGTTATAAATTCTCTTGATTCTATTAACTTTGATGCGGTAGGTAATTTGTCTGATTTGTTAGCGTTAACGTTTGTTTTACTTGGTAGCAAGTTCCATAAATCATTGTTAGGCCAACGAGAAAAGGGAAAAGCATGGTCAACAGCATAGCCACTGGTCTTTAAGCGCATACCCGACCAGCAACAGATAACATCTTCTGATGATAGTAAATCATTTACGCGTTTTCTTATTCGCAAAGTTGTTCTATGAGGATCTTCCCAATTCAATGCATTCAAATAATCTAACTTAGTAAACTGTTTTTCCTTGTTAATACGATAACCTGCCATCAAACACGACCATTCATTGAGCAAAGCTGGCTCAATCCATACACTAAATCGGGATAAGGAGTCCCAGATATGTCGTGGAACGAAAAACTTGCCCAACGAAGATAAAAACTGAAAATCAAGTACAAGGTGACTATCTGGTTTTCTGGTTCTACTAATTTCAACGTGAAATATTGGCGCTTTAGAGCTTGGCAGAGTAGTGTACTTTGCTGGCATGTTCTTAATTGTTGATGCAATATCTTTTAGCGACCGATAAATCGCCTGCGCAACCTCATTGTTATCATAACTTGCACCGATATAAAAATCGTTACATGTATGAGTAGAAAGTTGCTGCCAACCATTAGTTTTTATAAACCCAAGTCCTTTTTTGTTGTCACTAATTTGCTTCATATCATATTGATCAACGAGTGGTTTGTAGAGTTTCATCCAGTACAAAGCCACTAACCCAAGAGGCAAAACAACATGTTCGTCAGTTTGTTCGAGTACGGCTCCGGGGTGACCTTCGGCTATACGAAGTAATGATCGCAATAAGGCAACTTTATAGGTTGATGATTTGTTGTCATTTACTACGATATTGCGAATTAATGGGAACGCGCCAGTTCCGTCATCTGGGAGTGAGAGCAACACTGTTTCCCAGCTAACTGCTTCACGCTTTAATTCATCATTTTGTTCAGAAGGTGTTAGCAACCTATAGGTTAGGCCATATTGCCTAGCGAATCGAGATAACTCATCTGCAGATACTGGATGCATAGTACGTTCGTCATCGCAAACGCCATGCCTTAATGAAATAACTAGCTTCCCATTAGGCTTCAGTAACGAGCTTAGTTTACGAAAAGCTTTTTCACGAGACGACTGCGCAATATGCATCCACACCGCACTTAACAAAATCAAATCAAATTTAGTCTGTAGTGCAAATACTTTAGATAATTCGGGTAAAGTATCTGATATCCAATGTATTGGTTTTCCCACAACATATTGTTGCGCAAGTTCGCGAATGCCATCGGCAGGTTCAACAGCGACAATACTTAGTCCTTTAGAAGCCAAGAAACTAGCATCACGACCTGACCCAGCGCCAACGTCTAGCGCCATACCTTCGCTTGGTATTTCGTCAATCCAGCTTTTGTGAACAGACTCAAAAGAAACCCTGTTGTATTGTTCAACAAGAAATTTAGCGTTGGTGGAGTAGTACTTTATATTTTCTGACAATTTATTTGTTTCAATACCTAGTCTAAGTAATTTAGTTGTAAATGATTTAGATGAAAAAATGAAGGACATTTTCATTCCTATTACAAATATTCAATTGGTTAAAAGCTACAAAAGATATTGTTCGTACTGAATCTCTTTTATAACCCACCAAATATCACTTGATTATTTTTTGTACACATAATAATCTCATCAAATGGTCAAGGTTGTTGACCTCTATTCACGCCATGGAATGCGTTTCATCCCGCAAAACCCGTTCTATGTTGTATGGCATTAAATGCGTAACTCTTTTGAAATGGACTCCAAAATGTCATTTGATGTATTTAAATTTGTCGCACTGCGACCCCCGAGGCAATCGATACCCAAGAAGACGCCAACACCTTTGAAATTGATCCTGTCACATCTGAAGAAGCCTTTGATATCTTTAAAAAAGTGACCAATGCTGAAAATGAAACAGCATTGAAAAAAGTCGTAAAAGAAGTAGGTGCTAATAAATCCTTATCTGCACTTATGATCTCAGGCGTTGATTCAGCCGTCATTAACAAAGTAATCAGTGTGTCTAACTTACTCAAAGATGGCTCAGTTTTGGTTGCAAAAAATGCTGAAGCTTCATCCTCGGTGTTTGGTAGCGGTGCTAGTAGCTCGGTAAACATGGGCAGCGTTGATAACTCTTTGGTTAATAGTATGAGTTTAAATACTGGCGGAGTGACGCGGGTAGTGAACCCATCTATGGCTCGTTTTTTTACTAACAACACGGTTGATGGCGTCTTAAATGAAGGTTCAACTACAGTCAACCTTGGTTCAGCGCCGGGTGTATCTACCACTACCAATGATTCTGCTTTAAACGAAGGTATTATTGATAACATTGGTGGGCAAGGAACCGTTAACACCGTTGATAATGCGTTTAACGAGGGCTTATTTGAGGATGCGCTAAACAAGCCTCCTAAAAAAGAAGCTGATGTGATGCCAAGTTTCTTTCGACCAGTTGGTGTGGGTGAGCTACAAATTGTTCAACAAGATTTGCATCGTTACGAGCTAGGTGAAATCGCGTATGTTGAAAATGTACTTGCTAGTGAGTTTAGAGAACGCATGCACAAACAAACTAACGAGCAAGAAATTAGTTTGTTTGAAGAAGAAGAAACTGAGCAGTTTATGGAGCAAAACCTTCAAACCTCAGAACGTTTTGAATTACAAACTGCAACCCGAGATGAGCTCGAGCGCCGAAATAAAATAGAAAACAACCTAAGTATTTCTGGTAAATATGGCCCAAGTGTAGAAATCAAAGCGGGCATGCAGTTTTCACATGAAAACTCCAAACGCTCGTCTAATGAACGCTCTAGCCAGTTTGCACAAGAAGTTACTGAAAGCGCAGTGCAGCGCACTCAATCAAAAGTAAAAGAATCACGTAGCGAGATCACGCGCTCTAAAACTGAGCAGTCAAACATCCATCGTTTTGACAATACCGCTGCTGGCGCTGAACATATTGCAGGTGTATATCGTTACGTTGATAAAATCTATAAAATGCGATTGGTGAATCGGGGAATAAGGTTTTTCTATGAGTTTTATATCCCTTCACTAAGGTGCTTATCTGCGCCATATAAGCACTCATAATAATAAATCGCCCAAGCTTCAAATACCGCCTAAGCCAAAGCTTAAGATTAGCGATATCACGCCAACAACGTATCTAAAATATGTCGAGCAATACAGTGTCAGAAATGCACCTGCGCCTCCAAAACCCGACGAAACATTAACAGATACTGCCTCTGATGCAGATTCAGGGGTAGGCGGTACACAAAAAGTAAGGCGAGAAGGCGCCCTGTCTGTGCCTGATGGTTATGAAGTCGATATAGCGGAAGTATCGGTCACTGCTTTTAAGCAGCATTCAGCAGACCCTGAAGTATGGGTCACCATGGGCTCGCAAACACAGGTTAAAGTAAATGGATGGCCTTGGTTTAGAAGACAGAGACAAAGCAACAGTATTTAGATTTACTGACGCACGAGGTCAACGCGGTACTTTAGGCTATTCTTTGTATGCAAGGCATGATGCGACTGTTCAGTTTTTGATTCAAGTACGATGCAAAATTACCGAAGAGCGCTTGCTTGAATGGAAACACAAGATTTACGATGCCATTATGGAGACATACCAAGCTCAGGTATCACAAGCTAAATCTGAATACGCTGAAAAAATGGCTGGTCTATCAGTTAATGACCTGATTGATGCTCCACCCGCTCGCCTGCGTGAGCTTGAACGTGATGAGCTTAAACGTTTGTGCTTACAACTGATGGGCGGTGAGGCAATGCTTGCGCAAGAGCGTGCAACAAGTGAAGTTGCAACCGATATGCCGCTGGTGGTTGAACGCGGCGAAGGCGCAATGCTTGAGGGGAATCTGCCTATTGATCGCAAACGTCTTGATCCATTGGCAACCGAAGCAAGGTTTGCAGAGCAGGCCTTTGAATGGTCAAACATGTCATTTACGCTTTACCCTTATTATTGGAATGAACCCCATCATTGGGCGCAACTTGTTTCGCTTAGCCACCCTGATCCGCTACATGCTAATTTTTTACGCTCAGGTATTGCTAGAGTCTTAGTGCCGATTCGTGAAAATTACGAGGATGCAGTAAGAGACTTTTTGTTCAGAGGCCGCCCAGCTCTTTATTCAACCGAGCCGGTGAATATAACAGATGAGAAGTGGTTACCTTTACATCAAGAAATGCGAGAAGCGACTCAGCGTAAACAAGAAGGGGATATATTAATCTCAACTTGGTTAACACGTGTGTCTACGCCATTAGTGATGCTTGATCCAAAGGTTGAAGTCGATGAGCATGGCCATATGATGCAAAGGAAAACCGAAGAGGACGGCGATTAACATGCCGCCTATTCAACCAATTTTGGTTGGCGTTACGGGCACAAACGGTAAAACTTCAGTCACAACCATGCTAGCGGCGATACTTCGTGGCATGGGTGTGCCGGCCGCCGCGATTGGTCAACGTATCGAAACGCCACAAGGTGTGCGCAGCCGCGATGAAGTGCCATCTGGTGAGCAAGGCTTGTCTAGCTATATCAATTGGCTTGTTGCTACCCAAGGCGTACGAGTGATTGCGATTGAAGCCTATAGTGCTGCACTAGCAAAAGGCTTACATAATAATATTGTGTATGATGTGATTGCATTTACTAATATCACCGAAGACCACCTTAGTGTTCATGGGTCTATGCAAGCCTATACAGCATCAAAATCTATTTTATTTGATCGGCTAAACCGCGAAGGTCATGCTTTTAGTTATCAAAACGCGATTGGCTTGTCACATTTACCCCAAACCGCAAAATCAAAAGGATTGAACTTAGTTGAATTAAGCTCAATCCCAAAAGAGCAAGAAATGGCGTTTAAACTAAGCTTCCAGCGTGAAAACTGCGGATTAGCATGTAAACTTGCCCAGCATATTTTGTCTTCTATGCCCCCATCGCATCTTGGTCTGCACGAAAATATTGATGTAAGCCTTGAGCCCCATGCAAAAATGTTTGCAAAACAAATTAGAGCTTTGCAATCTCCTCCTGGGCGCTATGAGCAGTGGTTAATGCCAAATGGTGTGATGGCAGTTATCGATTTTGCACACAACCCAGGTGGTATCGAAACGGTTATTTCGCAAACACAAGATTTGTCAAAAGGGGCGGCAAAGGTTGGGTTCTTGTTAAGTTCAAAAGGGGGTTGGGGAGAACAAAAGCGAGCTTTAATGTCACACAGCGCGAATATTGCAGACTATGTGGTAGTAAGTGATGATGATCCTCGACAAGAGGACCCAGCATTAATACGTGCCCAATTGTCACTTGCTTATGATTACACGGAAATTGTACCCCGTGATCACGCAATCTATCATTTGATTGCATCTTTAAAAACCGGAGACACCGCAATTATTGCAGGAAGAGGCGCAGACACACGTTGGCAAGGCGCATTTGGAAGAGTTGCCTACAGTGATGTCGACGTCGTTAAGCGGCTTGGCGGAAGGCGTATAGCATGAGTGCTCATATTCACGTATTTAGCATTTCTGGCTATAATTATAATCTTCCTAAAAAGAAAAATGGCCGCTATCGGGTCAGTTATTTGCACCGCAATGCGACCAATCATGACCAGCTTGCAATTGACCGTTTAAAAATGTTGTTCCAAAAAGACGGTATTTTGTTTGAACAATCGTGTCGCCAGATTCCTAATTCTGCTTCTACAACCGTAAATGCACATTTAGTTTTCTTTGCAGATCGCGCTTTTGATTTTAAACAAGGTAAACGGTCACGCAAGGTGCCAAAAGGCTTTGGTGAAGCTGCTCCAGGTATTACACTTTCGTTTAGCGGTGCTGACTTACATAGCGGGAAAGTGATGATTCCCGATGATAACACCCTTAAGCAAATTGCCTTGTTCAGTGCTAACGCTATGGAAACTGATGAATTAAAACAAGCTGCTACCTTTGCGCAAAAGGCCCTTACTTTTGCGAACAAAAAAGCCGCATTTTTTGCACAAATCGCAAGCCAATATAGCGTTACACCAAGTGAATGTGAGTTCACCAAAGGTAAAACCGGTGTGAATCTTTTTCATTATTATTTTTCGCCAAAATACGCAGCGCTTTTTGCAAAAAGTTATACTCGCTCGGCTTTTGCTCGTCATTTCGGCGGATTTTTAGAGCTTTATGCGCATTTACTTGAGCATGATGAAGATAAACCGCCACCTATCCACTCTGGTCAAGAAGCAAGATTCATCGACGAAATTACTGACTATATTCATTCAGGTAAACTGTCGAAAATTCAGGATGTCGTATCTATTTCAGATATTCACTCGGCAATTGAAACAATCGGCGCGGCGCGGCAAATAGTGCTCGAAGTCTCGATTTTTTCTCATGCTTGGAGTGGCGGTCCAGTTTTAGTTAACAGCAGTGACAATCGCTTAAGCGGCGGTATTGATAATTGGTTTAAATACGATAAGCAGTCAAGTAAGCCCAGTGAGTATGCTAAATCACTATCGATTCAACAATACCAAAACCTCCCTATGCGCAGTCCTTATGATAAAGATGCACGCGACGATTATGATTTTGTCGATATTCAACAAAGATGCCAAACATGGGTTAACCGTGTATTTTCAAATGATCCCAATACCTTAAGTAATACTTTAGATGATGAGCAAGTAAGATGGTTTGCTAATAGACGTAAGTTAAAAGCTGGGGATACATTAAAACGAAATTTGAAGGCGCAAGCTGCATTTAACTCACATTCTCGTATCAACTATTGGGGTTGCAGTGCAGTTACTACTCATAAGAAATTTATTCAAGCGATGTATCGCTACGATAGACAAAGTAAAAAGCATATCAAGCCAAATAAACACAATATTAAAGAACGCTTGATTCGTTATTGGGCCCAACATGCAAGTTTTTGGGGCTCACAAAGCGATAAACCACAAATTGGTGATATTGAGCGCGACCTTTCAAAAGGTATTAATCATTTCAGTGAGCATGCCAAACAACTAAAACGGGAAAAACCACCGCAGTCTCAGGCTTATAAGCAGCCACATGCGCTAGGTATTTCTACTTTGCGTCTAAAAAGAGGCTTCGATTCTGTCCTTGATAAACTCCCTGAGTCAGCCGACAGCCCTGATTTAAGCGATGCTCCTATTACCCTTTCGTTTCGGGCAAAGGATTTACCGACGTTCTATAATCTTGATCAAGCGCCAAAACTTGAAGACTGGAAAAAGCTGCAATCAAATTTTGGGTTTATGAAAGCGATTCGTATGTTTGGTCCCTTTGTGAACGACACTAAGCCGTCACATTCTGAAACGACGATGGATGACTATTGGCAACGATATACGCGCGATTACGATGCAGTAAAGGCCGCGCGTAAAGCCCCAAAAAGTGATGTGTTTAGTCCATCACCACCGATTCAAAAAGCGGATATGGAAAAGATTATTACTGCACTATTAAAGCGAGGGTCAGGTAACTGGTCTGTAACGCTTTCAGCTGGCTTAATAGCAGAATATTTAAGTATCTATCACACTTATAACTGGTTAACAGCCTTTGCATGGGGAGTAAAGGTGTTCGGTGCGCCATCAGGCACCGGTACCGTTTTTCAAAGCCAACGCATAGACAAAGTGTTTAAACACCGAGTGCGCGCGGCAAAGCGCCTTAAAATACCCAAAACCTTTTATCCTTTGAACGAAATTGCATACCAGCACAAGCGTTATCAAGGAGATTATCGTGAGAGCAATCAAGCGTTATTTAACTTTTATCGTGAATGCTTTGGTTCAAATACCTTAAAAGATGAGTTGCTCAATGAAACCATGGGATATATAGAACTTGATCCAAGCGATACTAGTTTTTGGAACTTTGTGGCTTGGCCTGCGATCCGAGATGTCCTTAGGGTGGACTGGTTAGATCGCAAGCATCCTTAAGCTCGGCTGGTAAATTTTACGTCAGTTGTATTGATTTTTATTTTCTCGCCGCTTGCAATATATTCGGGTACTTGCACCACCAAGCCTGTTGTTAACGTGGCTGGTTTGGTTCTAGCGCTAGCCGATGCCCCTTTGATAGATGGGTCCGTTTCGGTAATGACTAAGTCGACTGATGCCGGAAGTTCAATACCAACAGGGTTTCCGTCGACCATAAGCACTTGCAAGCCTTCGGTATCTTCAGTAATGAATAATAGTTCGTCTTCTATGACATCTTTGTCAAGTGAGTAGGGGGTATAGTCTTCGTTATCCATAAACACATATTCGGTACCATCTGAATAAGAAAAGCTCACTTTTTTCTTTGAAAACTCAGCCGTATTGATTATTTCATCGGCTTTAAAACTCTCGTCGGCCTTAGCTCGAGTTGCAACTTCATACAAACGCATTCGATAAAGGCTTGCTCCCGCTCTACCACTTGGCGTGAGCTTATTAATGTCTTTTACCAGAGTAGGTTTTGCCGTTGTGCTCAATAGCGGCGTTTTTCTTGATTTCACTTGCTTTAGGCATGATTAGTTCTTTGAGTTTGCTAAAACAAATAAAGTAGCATGAACTTAGGGAAGGGTGAAGAAAAACGCGTTGCACAAAAGAAAAAACGCCACCGACACTGTTAGTAATAAACTAAGGTGTAAGTGACGCTTCGTATCAAAGAAGGTTTTGATTAGCTAGCTACTGTGAACTTGCTTGCTGCTTCTTCGCTCATTTCTTTTAATACAACACCTGCTTTTTTCTGAGCTTCAGCTACTAAGGTATAAGCTTCTTTAGCTGAGTCAGTAACACTGGCTTGCAATGTCTCAAAGTATGCTTTTTGTGCTTCAGCTAAGCTTGTGACATCTTTTTGCTGGCCAGCGGTTTCTGCAAATGAAACACCACTATTTAAAAGTGTAGTGAAAAGAGCACTTTGCTTTTCAGCAAGATCTTGTAGTGTTGCCATGTTCAAAGTAGTTAACTCATTTACAGGCTTCATAGATGCTTCTAGTTGTTCGTTGATTTTATCAAACATGTTATTTCCCCTTAAAGGATGTAATTTTATGCTGCGGTGCAACAATCGGTATGTTCAAATAATAATCGATTTATAAATTTGGTCAAGCATTTTTTTGTTGCGGTGCAGCATAAAATACTAAAAAAACCATCCGACTTAGTTAAACTAATGATAAATATAATAAAAAATAAATTGATACCATGGTCTTATGCAAAGAAAAGATATTATTTGTGTTCATTTTCCATATACTAGGCACTCACACCATTGAATAAAACAGGATGTTAATATGAAAGTTGTACAGTTTTGCTCACTAATACTGAGCATCATCATGCTTAGCGTTAGTATCGGTAATAGCGTGTTTGCACAAACGGCTGAACCTCAACCACAAAACGTGAACGAACAAGACAATTTAGATGAGTTATTAAGTGTCATGGAAATGGACACGATGATGGACAGTATGTGGCTACAAATGGAACAAGTTATCTTACAGACTCGCAAAGACTTAGGTGTATCAGCTGAAGAAGTCCCAATATTTGAAAAATACCAAGCACAAATAACAAAGGTATGGCAAAAAGAGATGAGTTGGGAGCGTATCCGTGATGATATGAAACAGATTTATCGTCAAAATTTTACAGATGAAGAAATAGAACAATTATTGGCGTTTTATAGAACACCTGTGGGCCAATCGCTTATCGATAAACAACCGCGAATAATGCAACAAGCAATGATGCTAGGACAATCACTTGCACAACAAACTCAGCCTATGATTCGTAATATAATTGAACAAATGTATGCAGAGCTGCGTGAAGTAAGAAAAGCAAGAGTCAGTCAACAAAGCCAAGAAACTGAAAATAACGAGTAATTTACAAAGGACTGACGCAGCTAATTGCGCTCAATATTCAAGGATATCTGCCGATACCCCTTGTGTTGTAGTAGAGAATTAGGTCAATGATCGCAAACGAAGTATATATCATCAATTTGGTTAGACGAATGGCATTTATGACCTTCGTTGCGACGTTTGCCGGTGCTGGTGCAATGTTTTTCATTGGCACCTATGCCATTCAGCTCACAGTCATTGCGATGTTGATAAGTGTTTTAGTCCTTTTTATTTTTCTTGTTATTTACTTTAATCCAGCGCGCCGAAGCAATGCGTTAATACTAGTGCTTGGCGTCACTTTCGTAATTCTCTTTCCATTGACTTTTGCCGGTGGAATTAGCAGTCGCTTTACAGTACTTCTTCCATTATTGCCGGTAGTCAGCTGCCTGATTTTACCGAAAAAACAAGCCATTGGGCTATCAGTGTGCGTTATTTTTTACATTATCACGTTAAGTGTATTTGGCGATAAAGTGCCAGATTATTCTGGGTTAAGCAAAATTGAAACTGAACTGTTCGCCAAAACACTATGGTTGTCGGTTGCTCTTGGATTTAGCTTATGCATGGGTTTGGTTTTTATCGATATTATCGCTATGTTAAGCGTTGAAGTAGAAAAAATATCTAAGCAAAATATTGAAGATTATTCGCAAAAAAGCGTTATGCGCTTTGTAGATAAAGCCTTAATCAAGTTAAGGCTTAATACATCTGCGAACTATTATCTTCACTTATTACTTATTGACCCTGACGAAGGTGAGGAAGTATCAAAGCTTGAAGAGCTATGTCGTATCATAAAAATGTCAGATAAGGCGCTGTATAGGGGGATGTCTTCGATTGGTTTGTATAATAACCAACAAATAGTAGTGTGTATTCAGAGCCAGGATAAGGGACAAATGCCGCCTTTGCTCAACAATATTCAAACTGCCATATCAAAATATTCAAACAAACACTTAAAAATAGGCACAATGTCTGTCGATGCAAATATTGGGGTTGATACCCACAGTCTACTTTCATTATTAAAAATTGCACTTAACCGAGCAAAAGCTGATGCGAGTATTACTGTTTATGATTATGCAATGCTAAATGATCAAGCTCAGCCGCCACCTGAGATATAAAAAACCCACCTAAAGACGTTTAGGTGGGTGCTTATAGTTGCGCGAAACGATTATTTATAAACGTTCAAATATAACCGCAATCCCTTGTCCACCGCCAATACACATGGTAGCTAAGGCATATTTTCCGCCTACACGGCGTAGTTCATGAATGGCTTTGGTCGCAATCACAGCACCAGATGCGCCAATTGGATGACCAAGTGCAATCGCGCCACCGTTTGGATTAGTTTTAGCTGGGTCTAAATCTAATCCTTTGGCAACGGTTAAGGCTTGTGATGCAAAAGCTTCGTTTGATTCGACAATATCCATATCTGCTATTGATAAACCTGCTTTAGCTAGAGCCGCTTTTGATGCAGGGATAGGGCCTTCTCCCATAACGTCATTTGGTACACCTGCTACGGCATAAGAAACAATCCGTGCAATGGGCGCTAAACCATTTGAGTTTGCATAGTTTTCGCTAGCAAGCGTTAAGAACGAAGCACCGTCATTGATACCTGAAGCATTGCCTGCTGTGACACTACCATCCTTTTTAAATGCTGGACGCATACCTGCTAAAGACTCAGCAGTTGTGCCAAGGCTTCACGTGCTCATCTACATCAAAAAAGGTGCTACCACGACGGCTTTTTAGCTCTACCGCAGCAATCTGATCTTTAAAGTAACCTGCTTCAATTGCCGCAGCTGCGCGTCTGTGTGATTCAGCAGCAAAGGCATCTTGTTGTTCGCGACTTAGGTCCCATTTACTCGCTAGATTTTCTGCGGTGATACCCATATGACCAACACCAAAAGGGTCTGTTAAGGCGGCAACCATCATATCAATCATGGCACTGTCACCCATTCTAGCGCCAGCTCTCATCGCAGGAGACAAGTAACCACCGCGAGACATGTTTTCAACACCACCACCAATGGCCAACTCGTGATCACCAAGCATAATACCTTGTGCAGAGTTTACAACCGCTTGAAGACCGGAACTACAAAGGCGGTTAAGCGCCATTGCTGTAGAATTTAATGACATGCCTGCTTGTATTGATGCTACTCGGGCAACATACGGAAAGCGAGACTCTGTCGGAATCGTATTACCCACTACAATTGATTCATATTTATCTGCAGCCACACCAGAGTTTTCAATACCTTTTGCCAATACTTGCCCTGCAAGCTCACATGGTTCTATACCCTTTAGGCTTCCGCTGAATGTGCCAATCGCAGAACGCACAGCACTTAAAACAACAACACTATTTACACTCATTTTTTATCCCAACTTTGTTTGGTGGTGAATATCCCAAAGGAAAATCCGTAAGGAGCATTACCATATAAAAAATCAATAAGATTATAAATAGCAGGCCCTACAGACATTAGTGGTATAGACACCCTAATAATTGAGATAGATCAAGGATTCGTGACCTAACATAAAAAACCCCGCGGAGCGATGAGCTGCGCGGGGTTTAATTAAAGTAGATTTTATTAATTATCGGTCAAGATTCATTACTTTTGTCCAAGTTGCAACAAAGTCATCAACAAATTTCTGTTTTGAGGTATCAAAAGCATATACTTCTGCTACGGCTCGTAATTCAGAATTTGAACCAAAGATCAGATCAACAGATGTAGCGCTCCACTTTGCTTCGCCAGTGGCTCTATCAAACCCTTCGTATACACCATCTGTGTCCGACTTTTTCCAAACGGTAGACATATCTAATAAGTTAACGAAAAAGTCATTGCTTAACGTACTAAGGCTTGTCTGTTAACACGCCATGTTGGCCACCTTGATAGTTTGCGTCTAATGCACGCAGTCCACCCACTAACACAGTCATTTCAGGGACACTCAAATCAAGTTGGTCTGCCTTATCAACTAACGCTTCGGTAGGTGATTTATAGCTATTTTCACTATCAAAATAGTTTCTAAATCCATCAGCACTTAATTCAAGTAGACCAAATGAATTTACATCTGTATTTTCTTGAGTGGCATCTGCTCGGCTAAGGCGTAAAGGGCACAGTGACATCAAAACCTGCGTCTTTGGCTGCTTTTTCAATCGCTGCCGCGCCGCCCAGTACAATAAGGTCAGCTAGCGATACATTCGAGCTATTAAAAAACCCACCATTTGCATCGTCTTGAATCTCTTTTAATACGGCAATCACTCTAGCGACTTCTTGCGGATTATTGACCGCCCAATCCTTCTGAGGGGCTAAGGCAATACGTGCTCCATTAGCACCGCCTCGCATATCCGAATCACGGTAGCTTGCGGCAGACGCCCAAGCTGTTCTGACAAGCTCTTGAATAGTCAATCCTGAATCTAGTATTTTAGCTTTTAAGTCAGCGACATCGTCTGCATCTATGTTTGAAGCCGTGTCTTGGTCAATAGGGTCTTTCCAGATTAAGATATCTGAGGGAACCTCATCACCTAAATAGTTTCGTCTAGGACCCATGTCTCGGTGTGTTAACTTATACCAAGCCTTTGCAAATGCAAGTTGATACTCTTTAGGATCAGCCAAGAAGCGTTCAGCGATTTTACGATACTCAGGATCAAATTTAAGTGCTAAATCCGCAGTGGTCATCACCGGTGGATTAAATTTACCTTCAACATGCGCATCAGGCACAATTGCATGCAAAGATTCATCGGTAGGTATCCATTGGATCGCTCCAGCTGGACTGCGGGTTTGCTTCCACTCAAAGTTTAATAAGTTACTTAAATAAAGTGAGGTCCATTGAGTAGGTGCTTGTGTCCACGCGCCTTCTAAGCCACTGGTAACGGTATCTTCTGAATGACCTTTACCGCACTTGTTTTTCCAACCAAGACCTTGTTCTTCGATTGGAGCAGCCGCAGGTTCAGCTCCGACGCAATCACTTGGTTTGTGAGCACCATGCATCTTGCCAAAGGTGTGGCCGCCCGCAATTAAGGCAAGGGTTTCTTCATCATTCATCGCCATGCGACTAAATGCGACTCGGATATTCTTTGCAGAACCAACTGGGTCAGGCACACCGCGTGGGCCCTCAGGATTCACATAAATCAAACCCATATGAGTAGCACCTAAGGGTCGTTGTAGTTTGCCATCGCGGTCTTCACGATCGCTTGCTAACATTTCAACTTCTGGACCCCAATAAACTAAATCTGGCTCCCAATCATCAGCACGACCACCTGCAAAACCGTAGGTTTCAAAGCCCATGTTTTCAAGCGCAACATTTCCCGCAAGCACCATCAAATCGGACCATGAAAGATTTTCACCATACTTTTGTTTAACGGGCCAAAGCAGTCTTCGTGCTTTATCAAGGTTGCCATTATCAGGCCAACTATTTAAAGGATCAAAGCGCATTTGGCCGCCACCAGCACCACCACGGCCATCTAAAGTTCTATAAGTACCAGCACTATGCCATGTTAGGCGAATAAAAAACGGTCCATAATTGCCAAAATCTGCAGGCCACCAGTCTTGGGAATCCGTTAACACAGTATTAATATCATCTTTGACTGCGCCAAGGTCTAAAGAGGAAAAGGCGGCTTTGTAGTCAAAATCAGCGCCGTATGGATTTGAACGACCATCTTTGTCACGCAACATAGTAAGGTCAAGTTGGTCTGGCCACCAGAACTGATTAGATTTAGCTTGGCCTTCTTTGGCAATGCCTGAACCCATTGCTCCTTTAGGTTTACTAACTTCGGCTGTTTCGGCAATCGCCGCACTTGACATACATGCAAGGCTGACCAAGCCTGCTATGACTGTTTTAAGAAATACTGTTTGCTTTTTCATGCTATGTTCTCTCTTTCCATTCTTGTTGTAACCAAATTTGAAAGTGCAAAGTAGGTAAGCTCAGATAAATCGAATCACATATGCCTGAACTTGATCACTTCGTTAATTCGCCTTGAATTCGCTAGCGTGCAAAAAGTATAGTCATAGATGTTAAAAAAGTGTTACGAATAAAAACGATTGTTTTCATCGGAAATATTAATATAAGCGCTTAAGTCATCGGGAAATTAATGGTTAAGCGCTTTGTTTTTTGGTGTATCCAATTAGATACAGTTTATATTTTGGCCGCTAATTCTGCGCCTTGGCGTATAGCGCGCTTGGCATCTAGCTCGGCCGCTACACTTGCGCCACCGATAATATGAACCTTCATGTTCGCGCTTACTAAACTATCTTCAAGCTCTCTTAAAGGCTCTTGTCCAGCACAAATAATGACATGATCAACGTCTAATATTTTGGGTTTATCACCTATTAATATATGCAAACCTTCATCGTCAATTTTTTCGTAACTGACGCCATTCATCATGTTTACTTTGTGATTGGCAAGAGAAGAACGGTGGATCCAACCTGTTGTTTTACCCAGCCCTTTGCCGACTTTGCTTGTTTTGCGCTGCAATAAATATACAGTGCGAGTAGGGGTGACTTCCTCAGGCGCCTTCAATGCACCGGCTTGTTTAAACGCTTTATCTATCCCCCAGTGATCAAGCCACTTATCTACGTTTGTAGTTAGCTGTGCTTGTTCAACTAAATACTCGGATACGTCAAACCCAATTCCACCTGCACCGATGACAGCCACTTTTTCGCCGACTTCTTTGTGATCACGCAAAACTTCCAAATAGCTCATTACTTTAGGATGATCGATGCCTGGAATATTCAATTGCCTTGGTTTGATACCCGTTGCCATGACTACTTCATCATAGCCTTGGTCCTTAAGTATATCGGCACTGACTTGGGTGTTGAGGTGTAGCACAACTCCAGTTATATCAATCATGTTTTGGTAATAGCGCAAGGTTTCGTAAAACTCTTCTTTTCCGGGAATTTGTTTAGCGTAATTAAACTGTCCGCCAATTTCAGATGCCTTAGTCAAATAAATGTACTTCATGGCCTCGTTGAGCAGCATATGTTGAAAATGCTAGTCCTGCGGGCCCTGCACCAATGACTGCTAGTTTCTTTGACTGATTTGCTGTTTTAAAGATGAGTTCAGTTTCATAACATGCTTGAGGATTGACCAAGCAACTTGCCCGTTTTTGTTCAAACGCATGATCTAAACAAGCTTGGTTACAAGCAATGCAAGTATTGATCATTTGTGATTCGTTACGCATGGCTTTTGCTACAAAATCGGGATCAGATAAAAAAGGTCGTGCCATCGAAACCATATCTGCATGTCCTTGCGCTAATACAGATTCAGCAACCTCAGGCGTATTGATGCGATTAGTAGTGATAAGCGGAATGCTGACTTCTTGTTTCATTTTATGCGTGATCCAAGTAAACGCGGCGCGAGGTACAGACGTTGCTATTGTGGGGACTCGCGCTTCGTGCCAACCTATTCCAGTATTAATTAAGGTGGCGCCGGCGGATTCTATTTCTTTGGCAAGATAAACAACTTCGTCCCAAGGTGCGCCGCCTTCGACTAAATCAAGCATTGAAAGTCGATAAATAATAATAAAGTTAGGCCCCACTTTTTCGCGCGTTTGTTTGACAATTTCTACTGCTAGACGAGCTCTGTTTTCTAAACTACCGCCAAATTCATCATCTCGAAAGTTAGTGCGCTTACAAAAGAACTGATTAATCAAGTAGCCTTCAGAACCCATAATTTCAACGCCATCATAGCCTGCATATTGAGCAAGTGACGCACAGTTAGCATAATCATTTATGGTATTGCGTATTCCTCTAGCTGATAACCCTTTGGGTTTAAATGGTGTGATAGGGGATTTTACGGCAGATGCAGAGACCGCTAATGGGTGGTATCCATAACGACCTGAATGCAGAATTTGCATGCAAATCTTACCGCCTTGTTCATGTACCGCTTGTGTGATCACCTTATGTTTTTGTGCATGTCTTTTGCTACTCATACGGCCTGCAAAAGGTGCCACCCAACCTGCAACATTTGGGCTTATCCCGCCTGTGACAATTAGACCCACTCCTCCTTTTGCTCTTGCTGCATAAAAAGCAGCCAGCTTGTCAAACCCGCCTTTTTCTTCTTCTAAGCCTAAATGCATTGATCCCATCAAGGTACGATTTTTAAGTGTAGTAAAGCCTAAATCAAGTTCTTGTAAAAGGTTCGGGAATGGATTTGTATCGGTCATGAATTTATCCTTGAAAACGTGTCGGGCTTGTTTATGCTTGTTTTACCAAGCAAAACATTAGCGATATCAATATGCCTATTGTAGTTGATAAAACATATATGGGAAGCAATAGCCATGCATCAAGATCTTGAACTAAAAATAGTGCATGCACTTGAACAAGTATTTGACGATAAAAATTTTACAAAGACTCAGTCGATTCAATCTTTGTGGAGCGGTTACGGGGAAATAGCGCGATATACAAATACCAGCAAGCAGCGCAGCTTGATTACAAAAGCAGTATGTATTGATTCTGGACAAGCACTTGAACATCCTCGAGGTTGGCAGTCAGATATTTCCCATCGCCGTAAACTATCGTCATATCAAAATGAGCAACTGTTTTATCAATATTATGCACACCATACCGATAAAAATTGCAGACTCGCTAAGGTATATCTGAGTGAAATAGATAGCCAATCGCTTTTAGCTGACGCACCATTTCGTGCGTTTATGATCATGGAAGACTTAGATGCCTGTGGATATCCCTCTAGACTATCTATGTCTGATTCGTTGAGCACCCAGTCAATTAAGCTAGTGATATCATGGTTAGCTAATTTCCATGCTACGTTTATGACAATAGATACACCAAGGCTCTGGCCCAGAGGCACTTATTGGCATCTAGAAACAAGGCCTCAAGAATTTAAAAAATTAGAAGATGGCCCACTAAAGCAAAACGCGAAAAGCATTGATAGAATTTTGTCAAACTCACGTTTTTTAACCCTTTTACATGGCGATGCAAAACTGGCTAATTTTTGTTTTTCACCTACATTAGATAAAGTGGCTGGTGTTGATTTTCAATATGTTGGTAGAGGGTCAGGGATCCAAGATCTGGTGTATTTTTTGGGAAGCTGTTTGTCTGAGCAAACCCTATCGCGGCTTGCTCCAGATATGTTGGCTTATTATTTTGAAGTATTGGACAGTGTATTGGCAAAAAATGGGGTAAGACGCACACAGATTGAAACAATCAAACAAGAATATACCGTTATGTATCCTTTTGCGTGGGCTGATTTTGAGCGTTTTTTAGCAGGTTGGGCCCCTCAACATAGCAAACGTAGCCAATATTCTGAGCAACAAACTCAACACGCATTAGAATATTTGAGCAAAATTACCTAACTACAGCTACATTTATACTCTAGCCATATTGGTATTGTATCCATAATATTTACTCAATTAGTTAAATAGGTGTAATGCATGAGACAAAAAGTTGAATTTGACAGCAACGGCGTAACGCTTGCCGGACTGCTAGAAACGCCTATAGAGTCACCAAAGGCTTATGCACTTTTTGCTCATTGTTTTACTTGTGGCAAAGACATTGCGGCCGCGTCACGAATATCAGGTCATCTTGTTGAATTAGGCTTTGCAGTATTAAGATTCGATTTTACTGGGCTGGGCAATAGCGATGGCGATTTTGCCAACACAAATTTTTCATCTAATCTTGATGATTTATTGGCAGCGGCTAGATTTCTTGAAGAGCACCATCAAGCACCAAGTGTGATGATTGGTCATAGTTTGGGCGGTGCAGCAGTCTTGTCAATTCAAGATAGGCTTGATTATGTAAAAGCAGTTGTCACCATAGGCTCGCCAGCAACAGCCAAGCGAGTTATTAATAATTTTACCCAATCGATTGATGAAATACAGAGTAAAGGCACTGCTGATGTTAAATTGGGACTGCGGCAATTTACGATTAAAAAGCAGTTTTTAGATGACCTTAGTTTGTATTCTGACAAGCACTTTTCAATGAAAAATAAAGCGCTATTAGTTATGCACTCACCCGTTGACGAAATTGTACCCATTGCGCAAGCTGAAAAAATATATGGCTGGGCAAAACATCCTAAAAGCTTTATTAGTCTTGATGATGCAGATCACCTTTTGACGAAAAAACCTGATTCCTTATATGTAGCTAGGGCGATAGCGGGCTGGGTATCTCGATATTTACCACCAGAGCTTGTGACGCAAGCGCCTGATTTGGACAAAGTGTTAACGGTGGAAGAAAAAGACCATAAGTTTACGCAAACCGTCACCGGTTATGAGCACGTATGGTTGGCCGATGAGCCTAAGTCATTTGGTGGACAAAACCTTGGTCCAAATCCGTACGAGCACTTATTAGCTGCATTAGGAAGTTGTACGTCTATGACGGTGAGAATGTACGCTAATCATAAAAACATACCACTTGATAATATAAAAGTTAGCTTAACGCACCATAAACACGACAATGGCCAACAGGAGATTAAGCGTCAGCTACTTTTAAGTGGTGACCTTACTCAAGAACAACGAAACAAGTTAACGGATATTGCGGATAAATGTCCCGTTCATAGAACAATCATGGGTGATTTAAAAATATCTACTGAGCAAGTATAAAAATCAAGCGCAGCACTAGCAAAGCATCAAGTGTATCTAATTAGATACACCAATGAGTTTTGAAATACATACTTTGTTTTAAATACCGGTTAGGATAAGGCAAATGTAGCAATGATAATTGCTAAATTTATCAAATGTCTACTATCTCTTTTTCGCCCTTCGGTTTAAAATCAGCGGCACTATAACATCGGACTGTTCACTACATTTTGACATGAAAAAATCACACCTAATTGCACTTGTATTTTCTAGCATTCTTGTCATCTGGATGGCGTCTGGCATATTCAGTCACGATGATAAGCAATCAAAACGGCAAGAAGCACGAATAAATTCAAGCAATAGCTTTATGGTTGAAGTTGCGAAAATAGCGCCGCAAACTACGGATATTACTTTGCGTATTCAAGGTCAATCTGTGGCAAATCGTGAAATTGTAATTCGCGCTAAAACCGAAGGCACAATTGATGCGATAAACGTCAACGAAGGCGATTTGGCTTCTACGCAACAACTCATTGCGAATATTGCACTTGAAGATAGAATGGCACTGCTGGCACAGCAAGAGTCTTTGCTTAATACTCGTCAGAAAAACCTCGAAAGATTACAAAAACTGTCGGCTAAACAATATCAATCCGAGAATGAATTAGAATTGGCGAGCTCGGATGTGCAGGCTTCATTGGCAGCCATTGCCAGTATCAAGCGGGATATAGAGCACACTCAAATTACCGCGCCATTTGAAGGAATTATCGCAAGTGTCATGGTCGAACAAGGTGATTTTTTGCGTGTCGGTGACGACATTGCTCGTATCATTGAGATCAACCCTATTGTGATCGAAGCACAAGTATCACAACAAGATATTGAGAAAGTGGCGTTGGGAAATACGGCAATAGTGAAGCTTGCAAGCGGTCAAGAAATTGATGCTATGGTCCGCTTTATCTCGCCTCAAGCCAATATGCAATCTAGAACTTTCTTAGTTGAACTTACCTCGCCAAATATGGATAACGCTATCAAAGTGGGTACAAGCGCAAGTATTTCATTATTTGTTGATTCGATTGACGCATATTATGTATCTCCCGCTTTGTTTTCCTTAAGAAGCGACGGTGAGATAGGCATTAAAGTGGTCGATCATGAAGATCGTGTGCGATTTTATCCGGTTGAAATTTTACAGTCAGACAGCCAAGGTAGCTTCGTTACAGGCATTCCCGCTTCGTCGCGGATAATTATAAATGGGCATGCGTTTGTCGATGAGGGCGCTAAAGTCAAGGTAGCACTCTCAGAACTTGCTGCATCTGAGTATGGGCAGGGTCAAAACTAAATGAACGCATTGATTGATGCTGCGTTTGCCAGAACAAGGACGGTTTGCCTGACATTTGTGATGTTGCTTATTGCAGGCACTACATCCTACATCAGTATCCCCAAAGAATCAGAGCCGGATATTGCGATACCGATTATTTATGTATCAGTAAGCTATGAAGGGATTGCTCCTAGCGACAGCGAACGTTTGCTCGTCAGACCCCTTGAAAAAGAGCTTAAGTCTATAGAGGGCTTAAAAGAAATGCGCTCAACGTCTTCACAGGGATTTGGCTCTGTGACCTTGGAGTTCGATGCTGGTTTTGATGCCGACCAAGCGATGATTGATGTTTCAGAGAAAGTAGACTTGGCTAAAGCTGAACTTCCACCAAGGCAGCGAAGAGCCGCGGATAACAGAAGTCAACGTGTCTTTGTTCCCGGTATTAACTATAATTTTATCAGGCGATTTGCCAGAGAGAACCCTGCTTGCAATGGCACAAGGGTTAAAAGACCAACTTGAAAGTATTAGTGGCGTGTTAGAAGTCGAGGTGGGTGGCGATAGAGAAGAATTACTTGAAGTCGTGATTGACCCTGTTGCACTTGAAACCTATAACTTAAGCTTTAGTGAAGTCCTAAACTTTGTTCAACAAAATAACCGTTTAGTGGCAGCGGGAGCTTTGGATGATGGCGCTGGCAGAATGGTGTTCACCGTCCCGGGTGTGATTGAGAATCTGCAAGACTTACAAAGTTTACCGGTTAAAAAAGTCGATGATATTGTTATTACTTTTGCCGATGTCGCCACTATAAAACGGACTTTCAAAGACCCACGTTCGCTAGCACGTATTCAAGGGCAAAGCGCTTTATCTTTAGAGGTATCTAAACGAACAGGTGCTAACATCATTGAAACAATTGCCCAAGGTCATGGATATTGTTGAGCAATCCCAGCAATTATGGCCAGATACTGTCAATGTGAGCTATTTACAAGACAAGTCAGAGCAAATTAAAACGATGCTTGGGGATCTTGAAAACAATGTTATCACTGCCATTGTTTTGGTAATGATAGTCATCGTGGCTGTTTTGGGTGGAAAGTCTAGCATATTGGTTGGTTTGGCGATTCCTGGTTCGTTTTTATCGGCCATGACGGTCATTTACTTTTTCGGGATGACCCTAAACATAGTTGTGCTATTTAGTTTAATACTGGTCGTAGGCATGCTTGTTGATGGTGCTATTGTCACTATCGAGTTAGCAGAACGAAAAATATCTGAGGGTGAAGCTGCTAAAACCGCTTTTGCGTCTGCTTCTAAACGCATGGCGTGGCCGATTATTGCATCCACCGCAACGACTTTGGCTGTATTTTTCCCACTGCTAATATGGCCTTAGCCTTGTAGGCGAGTTTATGAAATTTTTGCCCTTAACGGTTATTGTTACCTTAAGCGCTTCGCTATTTATGGCATTGGTTTTTATTCCTGTATTAGGCGGTGTCTTATCGGCTAAAACGTCATCCACACTGTATTATCGAATATTTGGGAAGCTTTCAAATTCGATACAACAGACCTTATCTTCTTTCATCAGCTTGAACGATGATGTAAATAAGACTAATCGAGCTATTCAGGCTGCAGAGAACGGCGATTTGAAGGATATTACAGGGTGGGTTGGGCGCTACCTTTCATTTCTTACAAGGGTGATTGCGTTTCCTTTTCGAACGGCTATGTTTGCTACCTTAGCGTTGATACTGGCCTATTTTGCTTATTATTCATTTGGTAAGGGAGTAGAGTTTTTCCCCAGTATTGAACCTGAATTTCTGCAAGTGCAAGTGCAGGCGCGCGGTGACTTATCAATTAGTGAACGAGACTCACTCGTCAAAAGAGTGGAAGACAAATTACTAGGCTTGGATCATTTGTCGTCTGTCTATACTAAGACGCTAAGCGGTGGCACTAACTCACAAAGTGATATGCCTGAAGATGTTATCGGCATTATTCAACTTGAATTAGTTGATTGGCAATTAAGGCCTAAAGCCTCACAAATTAGCCAAGATATTCGCCAGGAGATTGCAGATATCTCGGGTTTGAAAGCTCAAATAAGAGAGCAAGAGTCGGGGCCCTCTAGTGGCAAACCAGTAGAATTTTTACTGACTTCAATTGATAGCCAGCAGCTTGCAGTGGGAATCGAGCACATGCTCGAATTGATGAGTCAAGTAGAGGGTTTTATTGACGTTGAAGACAGTCGAGCTTTACCCAGTGTGGAATGGAAGTTAATCGTTGATAGAGAGCGTGCTGCCCAATTTAACGTAGATGTTACCTTGCTAGGAAATGCGGTCACGCTAATTACCAACGGGGCTTTGTTGGCTGAGTACCGGCCTGATGATGCAGAAGAGGAAGTAGAAATTCGTCTTCGCTTTGATAATGACAGTAGGAATATTCAACAATTGTTTGCATTGCGGATACCGACGCCAAATGGTGCGGTGCCTATCGCTAATTTTGTGCGATTTGAGCCAGCACCTAAAACTGGCCGAATTAGTAGAACGGACGGTAAACGTTCAATGACAATAAAATCCAATATTGCTGATGGCGTATTAGCCGATGAGCTTGTTGAAAAAATGAGAATTGCATTACGTAATTCGCCTCTACCGCCGGGCGTAATGCTTAAAGTAAAAGGCCAAGATGCTGACACACAAGAAGCCGCGACCTTTTTGACTCAAGCCTTTGTAGGCTCGATATTTCTGATGCTGGTGATACTTGTCACGCAATTTAATAGCTTCTATCAGGCGCTTGTTGTACTTAGTGCTATTGTGTTTTCAACAGCAGGCGTTTTAATTGGCTTACTGATGAGCGGCCAAGCGTTTAATGTGGTAATGAGCGGCATTGGGGTAATTGCATTAGCGGGTATTGTAGTAAACAATAATATTGTATTGATTGATACCTACAATGCCTTACGAAAGCAAAATATGCCGACTAAAGAAGCTATTTTACGAACTGCCGCGCAACGTGTGCGGCCGGTGCTGTTAACGTCAATCACAACGATTTTGGGCTTATTGCCGATGGTATTTGCACTTACCATCGATATTACCGGACGCGATATCTCAATTGGCGCTCCATCAGCGCAGTGGTGGACAACGCTCGCATCTACAATTGCCGGTGGTTTAACATTTGCCACTATATTAACTTTGCTGCTTACGCCGGCTTTGCTAATGCTTGGCGAACGCTTGAAAGAAATAAGGAGTTTACGCTAATTATGGCTACTGCATGCGCTCTACACATCTTGTTAAAAACGGAAAAGCAAGCCTTAGATGTTTTACAAAAAATCAAAAATGGGCAGGATTTTTCGACACTCGCAAAAAAGCATTCCACGTGTCCTTCTGGCAAAAAAGGAGGGGACTTGGGCGAATTCAAAAAAGGCCAAATGGTCAAGGCGTTTGACAACGTTGTGTTTAACAAGGAAATTCTAAAAATTCATGGGCCAGTTAAGACAAAGTTTGGCTTTCACTTAATCAAAACGCTCTATCGAAACTAAGAAAGATATAAACTAATTACTGATATAGCCTTTATTGAATACTCCCTAAATATGGTGTTTATAAATATCGTTTTCGTGTCGGGGCAAATACCTTCATGAATCTGCGTGTTAATTTGTTAAGTAATATCTTTGGTAAGCCATAGCTATTGATAAAGTGATATTGATTGGGGAAATATTCAATAGCAAAGCGAATCTCTTGGGAATGTCTTGATGAAACGAGTTTCTTTAAAAGATAAAGGGCCATATCAACACCAGCTGATACACCTGATGCAGTGATGTATTTACCACTTTCGACATAGCGTTTTCTAACCGCTTTTGCACCCATCGACTCCAATTCTGCTAAACATGCCCAGTGAGAACACGCCTTTTGCCCTCTTAAAAGTCCTGCTTTTGCCAACACGAGTGAACCTGTGCACACCGATGCAGTAATCTGAGTTGTTTGATCTATTTTGATTAGCCAAGCAATAAACGCCTCATTTTGCATAAGCTTATGGTCACCAGGACCACCTGGAACTATCACAATATCGGCTTGTGTTACACTTTCAAAGTGTGGCATTTCTGCCATTTTAAAGCTTTTATGGTCGTTATGAATGCCGCCAGTAGTGGTGGCAATCCATTTAACATCAAAAAATTCACTATTGGCGAGCACTTCGTTTGGACCAATAGCATCAAACATGGTCATGCCGGGGTAAGCAACGATAACGACGCTAAATAATTTATTTCCAGCCAAGGGTTTGTTCAAAATCTAAGTCCAATTTTTTCGCAAAATCTTTTGCATGAATCGCAACAGTTTCAAGCTTTTTGTCTTCGTCACTTGTCGCTTCGTAGTGAGGCACTTTGGTGGGTTTGCCTTGTTCATCCACCGCCATGAAGGTAATAAAGCATCTGTTTGTTACCGTAACTTTTTCTTGTTTAGGATCACTTGCCCTAACTACCACATAAATATGCATGCTAGTTGTGCCGGTGTGTACTATTCTAGCGTCAACACTGACCATCTGGCCAACCAATATAGGTTTTATAAACCGTATTGCATTTGCAGAAACCGTTACACAATAGTGTTTACTCCATTGCGCAGCACACGCATAAGACGCTTGGTCAATCCATTTCATGACCATGCCCCCGTGCACTTTCCCGCCGAAATTCACGTCTGTTGGCTCAGCTAAGAACCGAAATTCTGTTTGATTGCTCTTATCCATTTTGCTCCCTTATTAAAGTGAGACAAAACCTAAATATAAGGTCCGTAAGGCCAATATAGTCAAGCTTGCTTTAAATAGCCACGTAAAATATTGAGCTTGCATCTTGTTTAATAGTTTTAGGCCAGCCCATGTGCCGATAGCACCTGTTAGTATCATAGCGACTATCAAAGCAAAGTAAGGCAAAAAAGCAAAGCCTAAAAAGCCAAATGCAAGTATCTTTAAGCCATGTTGCAAGGTCATACATGTTGAAAAGCTGGCCACAATTTGATGCTTGTCGACACGTTGACTATAAATGATAGCCGCTACCAAAGGACCTGTTGCGCCGACAAACATAGACAAAAAGCTGGTGATTGCTCCGGCCACAACTCGAAGGGGTTTGGGTAGATCTCTTTTTTGAGGTTTGATACCCCACACCATGAACAGGACAAAGACCGCTATTGCAAGTTGTATAACGGCTAGCGGCAATTGCACTAAAATGAATGCTGCAAGCGTAATTCCTACAATAGAGCCAAGTGCAAAATAGCGCACAATTGACCATTGTATAGCGTCACAAGTCATCACCATACGATTTGCATTTGAGCCAAGTTGCACTAAACCATGCAGCGGTATTAACACTGCAATGGGCACTATATTGGCCATGATCAAAAGGAGCAATAAGCCGCCTCCAATTCCCAGTGATGCAGATATAAAAGAGGTCAAACAGGCACTGATAATAAGAATAAAGACGTCAATAGATGTTAAGGACGCTGGTATCAACCATTCTATTAGCATTGACATTAGGGTTGTATAAGTAACATCGCGACATCACAACGCTCATAGTTAGCACCAAATCGTGCCATAATATCGTTACTGTGCTCAAACCCTAACTTTTCATACAAATGGATAGCAGCTTGGCATTTCTTATTAGTGAGTAAATAAATAGTATTGTCGGGTGTGTTATTACAAAACGTAATGACATGTTTTAACAAAGACTCGCCAACCTTTAAGCCGCGCAAACCCGATTTCACTCCCATTTTGGTTAACTCGAAGTAGTTATCGCCTTGATTGATTAACGCGCAAGTGCCTATGATCCCATGTGTTTCATGTTCGACAAACCAAATAAATCCCCCGCGATCAATAATATATTGCTGGGGGTCACCAAGTACTTTCTCATCGACAGACTCCACCACAAACATCTCTTCAATCCATTCGCGATTAATACTCTCAAAGTAATGAGCTAACGATGGTTGATAGTCAATAATGTTAAGTACGTTGTTTTGCATATTTTGTTTTCCAGTGCGTGCAAAGGCAAAAAGTAATGGCTTAATTGAATATGTACCAAAATACAATAAAATAGGGAATAGTAAATGAAAATAGCCAGAACGTTGTATCGTTTCAATAATTGCCCCAGCTTTATACTGGGGTTTTTTATGCGTTATCGGGTATAAATGTGGTATATATAGCATAATGAATCTGTAATATTGCCTTACTGAAAAGGCACAATAAATAATAGCTCAGCTAAGGTGTTTTTATGTTTTCTTTAGTCACAAGTGCTAGACCAGTCTCCATCGTGGTGCTTGTTTTTTTACTTTTTACACCATTAGCTCCTAGTCTCGTAGTAGCTCAAAATGCGAATAATCTAGTAGTATCTTCGTCCAGTATGGTGATGCCTCAACGACAATGGACGCAAAGCATTTTGATGGGGCCTCAAGGTAATATTGCTTGTAAAATAGAAAATGAAAAAGGGCCAATGAAACTTCAAATGGTAGCAGACCGCAGCTATCAGGCTCTTTTGAATAATCGCAACGGTGTTTTTTTTAATGAAGATCTAGTTTTTGAGCGTGTTGAGACTAGCGGCCTCTATGATAGGGAGCTATCAGGCCCTGTAGGCGATAAATATTGGTTTATCATGGCTAACGTCACACCATCCATATCTGAAATGACAATAGAGTGTTTCTATCCTGAGCCAGACTCTGAATAATATCTATACTGCTAACGATGACGGACTTTTTTGCGTCTAATGGCAAGTTTAGCGTCATTAATAATATGTTTAATAAAAGCGCTAAATACACCCAATGATGTTTGGGGTGCTAGGCCTTTTGACAGTCGAATTATTTGCCAATAATAAAAGCCTACTTGTCCAAAACCATTGATTGCTTTGATTAGGCTGATACTACTATTATTTCCAAGGAGCCCGGTTCCTAATACAAGTTTTTGTTCGAAATCGTCAATTGTGTCAATAGATTGCTCTATTAGCAAAGACGAACAGTTTGTTTGTGTACAAAGTGGACGAGCTAAACCAACCATATCTATTTCATTGCTACTAATCGAATTTTCCATGACTTCTCGACTTCTAAACCCACCTGTCACCATCAGTGGAATATCGCATGTTTCTTTTATTTGTTTGGCATATTCGATGAAATACGCTTCGCGTTTACGTGTGCTTTCTCGGACATCTTTTGCTTCAACACCCAATAGACTAAGTTGTTCATATGTGCCACCAGATATTTCTAAAAGGTCGATAGAATCTGCAGCAAGCCATGCGGCTACTTGTGAGCATTCTTCAAGCGTGAAACCTCCTTTTTGAAAGTCAGCCGAATTGAGTTTGACCCCAATTGGAAAATTATCACCCACTTTAGCTCGCACACCTTGTACAATATGCCTGATGATGCGAGCTCGATTTTCTATGCTCCCGCCCCATTGGTCAGTGCGTTGATTGGTGATAGGAGATAAAAATTGACTCAGTAGGTAGCCATGTGCGCAGTGTATTTGTACACCTTTAAAACCTGCTTGCTTCACTAAATCTGCGCTGGTGATAAATCGATTGATTACCTCATCAATATCCGTTTCGCTCATCGCTCTTGGCTTCGCAAAATTACCCAACATTGATAATTGAACGTTTGACGGTGAAAGAGGTTTAGCATTAACCATCCGTGGACATTGCCTGCCAGGATGGTTAAGTTGAACCCAACAATGATTACCATTAATTTGTGCTGCACGCGCTAAATCTTGATACAGCGAGATAGATGATTCATCTTCTAAAACCATATTACCTGCTCTTTCGAGGTAGCGCTTATCGACCATTACGTTCCCTGTAATTAACAGTCCAGTGCCACCGCGAGACCAAGTATCATAAAGTACGTTTAGTTGCCCAGTTGGTCTGTCGAATGAGTCAGCTAGTCCTTCAGTCATGGCACTTTTGCCTAGTCTATTTGGTAGGATTGCGCCGCATTTCAGCGGTAAGGTTTGGGCTAAAGGACTTGTCATAGGGATCTTAAATAAGTCATAAGTGGACTTTAGTGTAACAAGCTTGACAAAAAATAGGGATGGTTATCGTCAATATTGGTGATAAAAAAGACCCGAGCGTATTCACTCGGGCCCCAGATATCTTAATCAGAAAACTGACGAATAATACTGTTAATTGTGTCTTTGGCATCGCCAAAAATCATTCGCGTATTCTCCTTAAAGAAAAGTGGGTTATCGATACCAGCAAACCCTGATGCCATGCCTCGTTTTAACACAAATACATTCTTTGCTAAGTCAGCATTAATAATCGGCATGCCATAAATAGGACTACCTTGCATTTCCCGCGCGGCTGGATTAACAACATCATTTGCCCCAATAACTATGGCAACATCGAAAGTTTCCATTCTTGGGTTAACTTCATCCATTTCTAGTAATAATTCATAAGGAACATCAGCTTCAGCTAAAAGGACATTCATATGGTACTGGCATTCTGCCGGCTACTGGATGTATCCCATATACAAGCTGCGCACCATTTTCTTCTAAAAGATTTTGTAGCTCCTTCATGGCATGTTGTGCTTGTGCTACTGCCATGCCATATCCTGGAATAACAAGCACTGATTGTGCAGCTTCTAGGACATAATACGCATCTTCTGATGACATTGCTTTGGCTTCACCTTCTATCTTAATTGATTGGTCTGAAACAGCTTGGAAGCCGGAAAATAACACATTGTTTAGTGAGCGGTTCATGGCTTTGCACATGATGCTTGTTAGTATGATGCCACTTGCGCCCACAAGCGCGCCGGCTACAATCAACAAATTGTTATTCATTGCCATACCTGCCGCGCATGCAGCAAGCCCTGAGTAGCTATTAAGTAGTGAAATGACAACTGGCATATCAGCGCCGCCAATTGGTATTACTAACATGATACCCAGCACCAAGCATAAACCAACAAAGCACAAGACTAGCAATAGATGGTTAGCATCATTGCTAATCGCGTAAGCTAAGCCGATAATTACCACAAGTAAAAAGCCATTTACAAAGGCCTGACCTTTAAATACCATCGCTTTAGTTTTGATTAAACTACTAAGTTTGCCACTAAGTTTAGACCATGCCACCAAGCTGCCTGTAAAGGTTACGCCACCTATTGCAATAGCCATCAGCAAAATTACTACAACATAAATCGGTAGTGATTGTGTCATTAGCATCACAAGGGCAACGGCTAAACTTGCTAACCCGCCCACACCATTTAGCAGGGACACTAGCTCAGGCATAGAAGTAAGCTGGACTTTTTTAGCGATAACAATGCCTACTATGGCGCCTAACACTATGGCGATTGCAATGAATTGATACGCAATGATTTGTTTATCGATGAGTGTTACACAAATCGCAATTAACATGCCCAAAGCTGATAGAAGGTTGCCTTTTCGGGCGCTTGCTGGGTGTCCCAATAATTTTAAACCCAAAATAAATAAAGTAGCGCTTAAGACATATACTGCATTAATAATCAGTTCATTTTGCATTTTTGTCTCCTTTTGCTTTGAACATAGCAAGCATTCTATCTGTCACTAGATACCCGCCGACAACATTGATAGTGGCTAAAAATACTGCGATGGAGCCGAGAATCTGCGACAAAATATTATGCTCAGAGCCAGCAAATACAAAGGCACCAATTAAGGTGATTCCCGAGACCGCGTTAGCGCCAGACATCAATGGTGTATGCAAAGTGGCAGGGACTTTACGAATCAATTCAAAGCCCAAGAATATGGCAAGCATAAGGATCATTGCTAAATAAATATAAGACATTATGCGTCCTTCTGGTTGTATTGAGATTTTAAGATAGGATTTACCAAAGCATGTTGATGGGTGATAAGTGCAGCGCTAAGCACCTCATGTTGAGGGTCTATGTTGATAGACTTTGTGTCGTGGTCCCAAATGTCTTCAATCAGCGCATATAAGTTGTTAGCGTACATTTGGCTGGCATCTATGGCGACTTGGCTAGCCCAATCACCTGTGCCAATAATACAAACACCCTCAAAATCAATAATTTGGCCAGATATAGACGCTTCTACGTTACCCCCATCTTGTGCTGCCATGTCGACAATCACCGAACCAGGCTTCATTCTTTTAATGACATCATTTTTGATTAAAACAGGAGGTTTGCGTCCAAACAACTGGGCGGTGGTGATGACGATATCAGCTTGGGCGATGCAATCTGCTTGCGCATCTTGCTGCGATTGAAGTTGTTGCTCAGTCAAGGCTTTTGCATACCCTTGACTTGTCGATTCGGTATTACCTAAATCTATTTCAAGGAATTTTGCCCCTAAGGATTGCACTTGCTGCGCCACTTCTGGTCGAGTGTCATAAGCAATAACACTTGCGCCCATCCGCTTTGCTGTCGCAATCGCTTGAAGACCCGCTACTCCCGCACCAATAATAAACACTTTTGCCGGTTTTAAAGTACCTGCTGGCGTCATCATCATGGGTAAACTTTTGGGAAGTTTGTTCATGGCTTGTAATACCATGACGTAACCCGCTAAGCTTGCTTGAGAGCTTAAAGCATCCATTTTCTGGCAGCGCGTGCTTCTGGGGATCATCTCCATACTTAAACTCGAATGACCACTTTCTAACAAAGCCTTAATTACTTCGGGATGATTAAAGGGGTCAAAAAAACTTACACTACAGGTTTTTGTGCGGCTTAAAATAAGCTCGTCTAAAGGCAACGCTTTTACGCTGAGAATAACATCAGCTTGTTTTAGGGCTGCTGCTTTGTCGGTAAATACCGTCGCGCCAATGTCACTAAAAGCCTCATCATCCAAACCTATGGCTTGTCCAATACCACTTTCAACCAAGATACTTGCACCTAAGCGGATATATTGTTTTACGTTGTCTGGAAGAATCGCAATCCGACGTTCAGCATCAGATTGTTCTTTCACGAACACGAGTATGCTCATACTAATTCCTTACATTGAAGCATATTGACTAGCAATGCACATAAATGTGACTGCACAAACTCGGTCGTTAGGTGGGATGCCTTTTAGAAAAGGTCATTATTATTATATTGCGTGAGAGGGGATGCCATTCACTACACAATAAACGCGGATATTGCTATTTATTGTGCAGTGCAACATAGCATGAGTGAATGAGTAAAACAACAATTTGGTGCTTTTCTATAAAGACCAAAAACTTATTTCATATGATGGTGCTTTGGTAATAAGGCTTCATATTCGGGCAGGCGCTTTTGTGCACCGGCACTCATGGCTTCTTGTACATCTGTCATTTGCAGCATCGATGCATTCCATGTTGCCATATAGTTTAAGCTATCTTCAGTGTTATGATCGCGGCTGTAATTAAGCATCTCTTTTGTGCCATTTACTGCAATAGGAGAGTTTGCTGCTATTTGCATTGCCAAGTTCATCACACCAGCTAACATACTGGCTTGGTCTTCAAAAACTTGATTAACAAATCCGCTTTGAAGCGCTTCGTGACTGTCCATGTTTCGTCCTGTAAAAGCAAGTTCACGAACCAAACCTGGTGGCATCAGTTGACCTATACGTTGCAAGGTACCTACATCTGCAGTCATTCCAAGTTGTGTTTCTTTTATGCAGAAAAACGCATCTTTTGTGCAATAACGGCTATCACATGCACATACCATATCAACAGCACCACCAATCGCACCGCCTTGAATAGCCACAAGGACCGGGATTCGGACATTCTCTAAGGCGTTAAATGCATCTTGTAGCTCTAATATCCCTCTTCGCATTTGTTCTGAGCGTCTTGCGGCTTCTTGTTTGACATTCTTAGCCATATCAGTAAACACAGATAAATCCATACCAGCAGAAAAATGTTTACCTTGTGAGCTAATTACAATCACTCGTGCGGCTGAATTATCATCTACCATATTTACGCACTCTGGTAGCTCATACCAAAACTCTTTTATCATGCTATTTAATGCGTCTGGCCGGCTAAGCACTATGTGTGCAATTTCGTTTTCTATACTCAAAGTCAGGGTCTGAAATGGTATTGCACAGATTTCTTGGGGGCTTAAAACCTTTATTTGTGACATGTAAACTAACTCCTATTGTTAGGTATTGCTGGCTTATATGGACTATATAAACTGGCCAAGGTATTTTGCTAGCGCAAGCATCGCGAATTGATTACTGATGTGTTCAGCATCCGAATTATAATTTGTATTTGTATTTACATCGTAAGCGTAGCTTACCCCTTTTTCATCTAATATTGCTTCAATTCCTGCGACTTGGATATTATTTTTTTGTAAAAACGCTTCGTAATGACCAATAAAGTCTGGTTGATAGTCTGTTAAGATCTCAAATTTAGCTTGGCTTGCTTGTTGGGCGCCATCACTTGGGCAAAACATGTCGTCAATCGAACATGCATCAGCAGGGCAAAGCTCAAATCCCTCAGAGGTATCTACTTTTACCGCGTAAAAGAACTTACCACCGATGAACTCATGCCTTATGATATATGGCTGTGGAGAACGAATATACTGCTGGACTAAGGTGATACCGTCAACGGGTGCGTCATAATTAGAACTGTTTAGATATTCGTCCAAGGCTTCTAGTGAATGAAATAATTGAACTCCTTGGCCTTTGCCCGCACGATTATGCTTTGTAATAAAAGAATCGATATTTAGTTTTTCTGCCGCTTCAATAATACGAGACTTACCCACGGCTACCACTGTTTTAGGGGTGATAATACCTGCATCATTGAGTGCCATATATTGATTGACTTTACTGACTTCTAGTCGCAACGCTCGACTGCCATTGACAACTTTTCGCTCATGTCTTTCAAGCCAAGCCAGAATAGCTTCGGCATATTCGGGCGCATACCGATGATTACGAGTGTGTGAAGAAGCGCTCATTCGGTTATAAAAAACACCTTGTGGGGGTTCTTCACTTAGATCAAAACTGCCCTCATCAAGGTGCCATAATTCAAACGGTAACTTAAGCTCTTCAAGTCGCTTAACCAAATGGGCAGTCCATTCATTATTTTCATGTAAAACGTGTATTTTACTCACTAACAAGCTCTCTTAATATTGACCGTAATCTAATACGGATATTATCAGTTTTATTGGTTGATCACATGCTTGTTATTACCTTGATTAAAGACCTAAAGTTCATAAAAAAAGCGCCTTGATGATGAGTCATGAAGGCGCTGTTTAAAGGGAAAACAATCGTTATATTATTGTGTATCTACGGTGATGCTGCCATTGACCGTTGAGGCGTTTACCCAAGAGCTTGGTTGGCCGGTTGAGAAGTTAAGCCACTTTCTAGGGCCATATTCTGCTTTAGATGCTTTTTGCTGTGTAATGTTGTTTTTGATACTGCCGCCAGCATGCGCTTCAATATCAAACTTCGCTTGGACATCCTCTTGGAATATTAAATCAATATCTCCACCTACAGAACTACTTTTCACCGTTGCACCATCAAGTAAATTCATGGTCATGTTTACGTCGCCATTGACTGTGCTGGTGTTTAATTCAGAAACATCTTGGAGGGTAAATCTAAGATCGCCATTGACTGTTTCGGCACTAATTTGCGAGGCTGAAGCACGCAAGCTTATGTCGCCGTTGACTGTGCCTAAGCGAACGGTATCACCAAGGTTCTGCGTCGCTTCTATATCGCCGTTAACTGAGTTAAGTACTAATTCACCTTCAAGGTTTTGTGCATCAATATCACCGTTAACAGTAGTTAAGTGCATCTTGCCTTTCAAATCATTAGCGCTTAGGTCACCGTTTACCATATTAATCGTGGTGCCTCCATATATTTGGCTGACTTGTGCCTGTGCATTGGGCGAGTGATAATCTACTTTACTGTTTTGAGGAACATATATAGTTAAATCATCACCATCTTGTTTCATGGTTTTCCAATAACCGGAGTCTTTTTCTACTTCTACCAAGATAACGACTTTCTTTCCGTCTCTTTCAAACGTAAATTCTTCTGTTCGCTCCCCAAGGGTACCGGTAACCTGAACCTTCGACTCGCTCCAACCGATAATCTTTACTTTTCCAGAAACATGCTTAATTTCAATAATACTTTGGCTATCAACATCAAGAGTCTTGTCAATTGGTCCTGCTAATGTATTGGCTATTGCAGCGTAACTGATAAGTAAGGCAAAAATCCCCAGTAATGAGAGTGTTTTAGTATATGATTTCATATTGTTGTCCTATTATATTCGTTGCCATGCAGGTGCATGAACGCGTTCGATTAGACTTATTTGTTGCTGATGCACTTGTTTTAGCATCTGCAACAAAGCAGCATTGTTAGGTTCGTTCTTAAGCGCTTGTTTTATTGCTAACGCAGCGTTATCGAGGTCGTTTAATTGCTGTTGCCAGTTTTCTGTTGTGGCTTGCGTTCCCTCAAAATTTATCAACAGTGCATTTTTGGTTTTCGTATGCTGTTCACTCATCGCATTAACTAATTCATAGCCATTACTCATTTGCCCGCTTTGAAAGCTAATAAGCCCTATAATCGCCAGCGCAGCGATACCTGCTGCCAAAGCGAAATGAACTGTCGGCGCCTTTCTCGGCTGCATATCTGTTTTGGCAATATGTCGCTCTATGCCAACCCATAGGTCTTTATCGGGCTGTTTTTCACGATTAAATGTATTGATATGCTCATCTAAAGATGCTCGTTTATCGTTATTCATTCATCCACCCTTCAATTAGGTTTTTGGCTCGGGATAATTGCGCTTTACTTGTCCCTACTGCTATATCTAAAAGCTCGCTAATTTCTTCATGACGGTAGCCTTCAATGGCATATAGTACAAATACCATGCGTGCTCTTTCGGGTAGTCTCAAAATCCATTTCTCAAGTTGCGTATGTGACAAATCTTGTGCTAGCAGTGTGTTCTCGATATCACTTGCCTCTATGCTGAGCATGCGTTGCCACCACGATTTTTGTTTACGCATGTACGAAATTGTCACATTGCTAGCAATACTATGCAGCCAGGTTGAAAACCGACTTTTGGCTTCATATTTTGGTAGACTTTTCCATACTTGGATGAAGACTTCTTGTGTTGCATCCTCAGCCAAGTTTTTGTCTGCGCATAACCTCAAACACAATCCGTAGACTTTACCAACATGCATGTTATAAATTGATTGGTAAGCATTTATGTCGCCCGCAGCGGCATTCGCGATAAGCATTTGCTCAATAGCGTCGGGCTGGGACTGTAAATTAAGCCCTGCTACAGGTATACCTGCTAGCAAAACTGAGTCTTTTTTATTGGGTTCATATACTCTTAGTCGCTATAAAGACCGCAAAGGTTTAAATGGCTAATTTTTTTTGCATATAAAAAAGGCAGCCACTGGCTGCCTTTACATTACTATATATAAGCTTAGTCAAATTCGTAAGAAACTGACAAACCAAATAAACGAGGTTGGTTAGGATAAGCGTTAAAGCTTCCACCTTGAATCGGAGGTGGGAATGCCGATAAGAAGTACTCATCGTTATTTAGGTTACGTACCCAAATTTGCATCGCAAATCCATTATCAAAGTTCAGGCCTGCACTTGCGTTAACAGTGCTAACTTCACGCGTTAATTCAGGTGGAACGTTAGATACTAACTCAATTTCGCTTTCGTATTGATAATCAACACGCACATAACCAAACATGCCGTTGTCTAAATCGTAGTTATATGTTGCACCAAGATTAAAGCTGCGCTCATGGATACCAAAGGGTTGCTGACCGGTTAAGCTAATTGGGCCATTAATACCAGAGGCGCCCTCAAACGAGTCATAAATTGGGTCCAAAATAATACCAGCGAAGGTCAAATCTAAGTTATCAGTTGGTCTGTACACAGAGTCAAACTCAATACCTTTTGTTGATTGTTGACCAGCATTAGCCAATACAAAACCTGTTCCTACGAAAGTACTTGATTGGAAACCTTCAATGGTTTGATCGAACAATGTGACATTGAATGCACCGTCTCTGAAACGTGTTTTCATTCCTAGCTCGTACACTTTACTCTCTTCAGGTCCAGCAAAACGAGTACCATAGCCTTGGTTGTTTTGTGTTAGGCCTGCAGATTCAAGCGCTGCTTGGTCGCCAGGGAATGGACGTGTGTCTCTTGATAAGTTCCAAGATGTTGCCTTAAAGCCTGTTGCAGCAGTAGCAAAGAAGTTAACGTTTCGGTTAAGTTCATAGGCTAAACGGACACTCCAGGTAGTATCACTGTCATTACTATTACCATCTTCAATCTCATTTGGGAAAATAAGTTGTTGAGGTAAAAATTGCACGCTTTGCAATGTAGGAATAAACGGTGCTAAAGGTGGAATCAAAGAAAGTGGCACACCTAAACCAGTTGGCGTACTGTTGAAATCTATACCTGATAACACTTCGGTGTTGGTTTGCTGGATATCAACATCTTTTTCATCGTTTGTGTAGCTTAAACCAAGTGTAGCGGTTAATTGTTCGGTCAAATCGTAATCTAAGCTAACAAAAAACGAATACGCGGTATTGTCTTGTTGGAAATTAGTATCAATTTGAGGGCCTGCAGCAAAGAAAGTACCATAGGTGCTAGGCCATATAAGGGCTCAACATTAGGGAATAAGGCGCCAAAACCAAGCACATCAAAGAATGGACGTGTGCCCGCCCCATAAAATAAAGTATCACCAGTATCAACTTGCTCATCAAAGTAGAAACCACCTACCATCCAATCAAAGGTGTTATCGCCACTTGATGTTAAGCGAAACTCTTGAGTAAAGGTGTCAATGTCTGTGCGACCATCTTCTGTCAGGATATCTAAAGATGTGTAATCAACATCCGAGAAGTAGCCTGATTTGTTATTACGAAATGCAGTGATTGAAGTAAACGCAAAGCTGTCATAGTCAACATCTACTTGAAGCGATACACCGCCATCATCAACAGTATTAACCGAATCATTGTTTAGTGCAGACTCATATGCAAATGGGTCATCAGTCTCTAGTACAACACCACCTAGCGCTCTAACTGCTGCAGTTGTTGGGCCATTGATCACATCGGCAACTGTACAACATCTTTCATCGATTTCGCTGTAGTCTGCGATAAAGCGTACTGTAACATCTTCGTTTGGCTCATATAATGCCTGACCACGAATATTCCAGCGATCACGATTGTTTAAGTCGTCTAAACCAACCACACTTTCTGTAAAACCGTCACGCTTATTAAAGCCTCCAGAAATACTAAAAGCTAACTCGTCAGTGATGCCATTGGTGATGTAACCTTTGATGATGCGCTGATTATAGTTACCAACAGTTACTTCAGTTTTCCCTTCTAAACTGTATGAAGGTGCTGCGGTTCTTACATTGATAACACCAGCTGAGGCGTTTTTACCAAATAATGTGCTTTGTGGACCAGATAATATCTCAACCTGTTCAAGTCTTGGTAAATCACCAATTTGAGCTGCGGCTCTTGAGCGATACACGCCGTCAATAAATACGCCTACAGAAGGCTCGATACCGGTATTGTTTGTTCCGTTACCAAAACCACGAATCGAAAAGTTAGTATTGGTCGAGCGCTGCAATGGCGTTACACGAAGTGTTGGAACGATACTTTGTAAATCGCCTATATCTAACACTTTAGTTTGTTCAATGTCTTCTGCACTAGTAACAGAAATCGCGATAGGCGTTTCTTGAAGGCCAGTAGTTCGTTTAGAAGCACTAACCATAATGACTTCGAGATCACTCTCAGCGTCTTGTGCTCCTTGGGTTTCTTGTGCGCTAGTAACGTTGGCCATAAAGCCTAACGAGAGGGCAACAAGCACGGCTAATCGTTTAGGGGTAAATTTTTGCGACAGTTCTCGACTCATAATGTGTTCTCATAATAATACAAAGGTGTGTTTTTATTTTTATCTTGCTACCCAAGGTCAAAATGTGCTCAAGAGCTGATGAAATCTTAAATACAGAACAGGGCAGACCAGCTTAATTTAGCAAACATTGGTGTAAAAAGTAAAAGATATGTTTAAAAAATGTAAACAAAGAAGATTCATTAGGTGATGCTAGTGAGCATTTAGATATAAAAAGCGTTTAATATCAAGGCTTAAGCGGATGTATCTATATAATCAATGCTCGCTATTTATCTTGATGATATATAGCCATTAGTCTTATGTATGTATAAATATTGAACAGTTTATTTATATTTCGAGCTCATCTCGCTCGCTCAAAGGCTGATTTTCGTTTGAAGGCGTTTGTTTATTTTGCAGTTGCAGATAGAGCAAAATCGACACAGAAACGGCTAGTATTGGCAGTGTAGTGCCCAGCACGCTTGATTGCGCAAAATACATCAGGCTACCCCCTAAGAGTATATTCTTAATCCACTCTATATAAATAGCCTGTGTTTTATGCTCCATTAGCCAAGCTGTATTGATGCTGGCCATAACAACAAATAAGGCGATTATAATTTGCTGGCTCAATAAAAGTGTATGGGTATGCATCATTAAGAAAACACCAATTGATGCATTAATGATGTATTGTAAAATACAGTACGCTTTTGCAGTGGTGCTTATTGTAGTGTGATATGCCGTAAACCGCGTTAAATCGACTTTTTCTATGGGGTGTGATTTTGCGACATCTTCAGGTCGCCAACCGGTGGGACCTAACCATACTTTTACTTTATCTGTCCATCGTTTGGTATATAGGCTATCGAAGCAAAGCTGTTTATAAACTTGTAAATTGGCATAACAAGGATTCCAGCTTTTGAGCGCTTTACGTACACCATAAATCGGCTTTTCTGATTCTAGTTCTTCTTGAAAACTACCAAATAGACGGTCCCACACAATAAAGACGCCGCCATAATTGCGGTCTAGGTAAATTTGGTTTTGAGCGTGGTGAACTCTGTGATTCGATGGAGTGACAAAAAACCATTCCATCCATCCTAATTTGGGTAGATGCTGTGTATGTACCCAAAATTGATAAACAAGATTAATAGATGCCACTGATATCAATACAACTGGATCAAGACCAATCAAGGCCAATGGGAGGAAAAAGATAAAATTAAAGAAGCTACCAGAACTTTGGCGTAGTGCTGTCGTTAAGTTGTAGTCTTCGCTTGAATGATGCACAACATGCGCCGCCCAAAACAAACTAACTTCATGACCAAAGCGGTGGTTCCAATAATACAAAAAGTCGTATAGGACAAAGGCAGCACACCATATCCACCATGTGTTTGGTAAGTTAAATATCGAGTAGTGCTCATAAATCAGCACATAAAAAGTCAAAGGAACTAAAGCCTTTAGTACACCAATCATGCGACTTAGCACGCCAATACTTAAACTGGTCAATGCGTCATTAACTCGATAATAACGAGTTTTTCTGATTTTTTCCGCGATTAGCTCCAAGCCAATGAGGAAAAAAAGCCTGGAATCGCATATAAAATGATGCTCATAAAATACTCTGCACTGTGCACTGGTAGTACCATTATCATAGTGCGCTAAACATCTTTAAGTCAACGCATAAGAGATAATCCTTAACCATGCATCGACCTTGCGATCATTAATAAATGAACTTTGTGACAAATCACCTGACTTAACCAAGAGCTTGTCATTATTAAAGGAAAAGAAGATGTTATTTACAAAAAGGGACGTTTATAAAAGAGCTAACGTGACGACTGGTTTTTTATTTCTTGCTATGGCGTGGGTCAGCGGAGTCAATGCTACTCAAGACTCACTAGAAAATTTACAAGATCTATACAAGAAAGAGGATTTTTCTCGTCTTATTTACACCTTAGATAAATGGGACAGAGCAGAATTTACGCCAGAGCATTATACTCTATACATTTATAGCCTTGCTCGAAAAGATTTAGATGAAGCAGAAGAAGTGGTTGATACTGCGATAGCATCATTTCCTAACAATCCAGATATGTATTTACTTCATGCGGATATAATGGGTCAACAAGCACAAAATAGCATATTCAGTGCTTTTTCTTATGCAAAGAAGGCCTTAAACAGTTTACAAAAAGCAGTTACGCTTGCACCTGACATTCCCAAATATCGACGAGGGCTGATGCAATTTTATCTTGCTGCGCCGTCGATTGCCGGTGGTGATCCTGAATTGGCACTGGTTCAAGCAAAGGCAATCGATGCGATTGATAAAGAAATGGGTGCTGCTGCGCTAGCTGCTTATCATCAATCGATTGATGAGGGTGACAAAGCTGCTCAGATCTTAGAAGAAGGCTTACAGCAATTTCCAAACTCATTTAGTTTATATGCACAACTGTCGAGTCTGTATTTAATGAATAAGGATTATCAATCGGCAATATCAAGCTTAGTGGCAAGTAGCCAAATCGAAATTGGTGAGTTAAGTGACAAAGCTAAACTTAGCACTGAGCGAGTAAAAGAGCATGAAAATAAGCAATATAATTTGCTTAACAGCCATTATCAAATTGGTAGAATTGCGCTTTTAAGCGAGCTGCAAATGAACGATGGTATTGAGCATTTGAATCGTTATATTCACATGTATGCCAGCACAACAATAGATATGCATGGACTACCTTCATTGGACTGGGCAAATTTGAGGTTATCAGGTCTATATTATAAATTAGGCCTGTATGCCAAAGCATCTGAGGCTATTTCACTAGTAAGCGCAAGCGAAGATAAGAACATAAAAGAAATACACAACGCGCTAATAAAGAAAATTAATAAAGCCTTATCTCAATGATGTTTTTGGTAGTAAATAAGGCCCTTAATTAAAGGTTTAGAGAGTTCACTAGCGATTTGATATTTATTGATGCATGATAGCAAGATAATAATAATGAGCTTTAAGAGGTCTTTGCCTCAATTTAGCATCTTGTGAGTCACTTCAGCATCACTATGAATAACACCGCTACTTCTAATATACTTGCGATGAGAAAGGGCGTCTTCTGGCCACCATTTACCTTACTAATGGTGGCAGTAATGTTCAGCTTTATCGATATCGACACGTTTTTGTCAAGTATGACAGCAATAAATACATGGATTTTAGTTCATTTCGATTGGCTGTTTAGTTACGCAACACTTGCTTTGCTTGTGAGTCTTGTAGTTGTATTTTTCTCCCCACTGGGAAAAATAAAGATAGGGGGAAGCAAGCTAAACCTTTATTGTCAAAATGGCGTTGGTTCTCTGTCACGCTCTGCACAACCCTAGCAACGGGTATTCTTTTTTGGGCCGTAGCTGAACCTATGTTTCATATGTATTCGCCTCCTGAATCATTAAATCTAGTAGCTAACTCACAAGAAACCCTATCGTTTACGATGGCGACCATGTTTATGCATTGGTCGTTTTCGCCCTATGCAATTTATTGCGTACCGTCTTTGGTCTTTGCGCTTTGTTATTACAATCTAAACAAGTCTTTTACGATTGGTTCGATTTTAGCGCCAGCGATTGGCGATAACGTGGCCATGAAAAGTGCTGGGGTAATAGATGCTATTGCACTTTTTGCACTTGTGGCAGGAATGGCCTCATCTTTAGGTACCGGAATTTTAGTATTAAGCGGTGGTATCGAAGCGCAGATAGGTATCTCCAATGGTAAAATTATGATGGCATGCGTTGCCGCCTTGATTGTATTTTCATTTGTTTTTTCTGCAGTGAGTGGTTTACATAAAGGGATAGCAAGGCTATCAAGTGCCAATGCGTATATTTTTCTTTTCTTTTGCGTGTTTGTATTTGTGCTGGGTCCAAGTGCATTTATTGTGAGCAATGGACTTGACGGTGTGCAAGAGTATGTAGCAAGTTTTCTTGCACGTAGTACCAATGAATTAACTGCACCACAAGATGATTGGTCGCGCGAATGGACAGTCTTTTACTTTGCAAATTGGTACGCGTGGGCACCCATCGCTGCATTATTTTTAGGGCGCATAGCCCGAGGCTACACGGTTAGGCAGTTTATTTTTGTTAATTTAATTTTGCCATCATTGTGCGCGATCATATGGATGTCAACACTCTCTGGTGCAGCTTTGTATTTTGATGATTTACTACAAGGCGCGTTTCATCTGTCGTTACTTGAAAAAGGCCCAGAATCACTCATTTATATGTTGTTTGATGAACTTCCATTTAGTGCTCTTATGTCTATCTTACTTATTTTTATTACCTTTATTTCGTTTGTTACTGCGGCAGATTCAAACACTGATGCGATGAGTCGCCTTTGTTGTTCGTCAGATCCGCTAGAAGATGACAATAGCCAAAGTAGCACAAAGTTAAAATTTATTTGGGGAATAACCATTGGCACTATTTCATGGGTGATGATTAGTTTTGCCAGTTTAGACGGTATTAGAATGATGAATAGTTTAGGCGGCTTGCCGGCTCTATTTATTATCATACTAAGCAATATTAGTTTGTTTGTTTTGCTGAAACATTCTTTTAATAATCATCTTAAGTTAGATACTAAAGGTTAATTAACTCAGTAATTTTTGTTCGCGTCTTTGTTTTTGTGCTTCATTGTGTTGCTGATCGGCAACGAAATAAACCCTGTTGTCTTGTCTGGTTCAAACGTTAAAAAATTGTAATAAAATCACTAACGCTATTATTTACAGGCGCTTCGCCACATATTTCTTTTCTAAACTTTTTTTCATTTTTAAAGCCTGAACTATTTTTTTTGCATGGCGTAAATCTAGTGGTACATCCAAATACCATGACGGAGTTAACAAAATGAAATTAAGTACAAAATTAATCGCGGTCGCGTTTTCAGTATTTATGCTGCAAGCGTGTGGCAGCGATAGCGATGACCCAGTTCCAGTTGTTCCAGAAGTACCAGAGTCTGCAGGCACAATTGTAGATGTTGCTCAAAATAACGCAGGGTTTAGTACCTTGGTTGCTGCGTTACAAGCAACTGGTTTAGATGCTACTTTATCTGATACTTCAGCTACTTTTACAGTATTTGCACCAACAGATGAAGCTTTTGACTTGTTGGGTCAAGATACTATCCAAGCGTTGCTAAATGACACCGACACCTTATCTAGTATTTTAACTTATCATGTTTTAGCTGGTGAGGTTGATGCGGACGCTGCGATAGCGGCAGCCGGCACTACGGTAGAAACAGTTAACGGTGCTAACATTGCTTTAACGCTGTTAGGTGACGAGCTATTAGTCAATGGCGTGTCAGTTACCTTTACTAATATTCAGGCATCTAACGGTATCATACACGTAATTGATGCTGTGCTTAGTATTCCAGCCGAGCGTGGCGAACCAACTGCAAACATCGTTGAGACAGCGGTTGCTGCAGGAAGCTTCACGACATTGGCAGAGCTTTTAACCTCAGCTGGTTTGGTTGACACCCTCACCAATCCTGATGCTGAGTTTACTGTGTTTGCTCCTACCGATGCTGCATTCGAAATGTTAGGTGAAGATGTATTAACATCATTGAGTGAAAATCCAGAAGTGCTTGAAGCTATTTTACTTCAACACGTTGTGCCTAACGCAACTGTAGATTCACTTACTGCGTATACCTTAGCAGGCAACGACGTAGCAACTGTGTCAGGTGCTGAAATTCCATTAAGTGTTAACACTAATAATGACCGCCTAACGTTTGGCGGCGCTAATGTCACAACACCAGATGTCTATGCATCAAATGGTGTTATTCACGTGATTGATATGGTCGTTGTAGCTGATGTTGTTGTACCACCAGCGGGCGAAAACATTGTTGAGGTTGCTGTTCAAAACGATAGCTTTAGTACATTAGTAGCGGCTTTACAAGCAACTGGTCTTGACGAAACGCTTGCTGATGAGAGTGGCACGCAATTTACTGTGTTTGCACCAACTAACGAAGCGTTTGCCTTACTTGGGCAAGATACAATCGATGCGCTTTTAAATGACACCGATACACTAAGCGACATTCTGCTATATCATGTCATTGCAGGTTCTGCAGTATTACAAGATGCAGCAGTTACTGTTGCTCAGTCTGATGATAACATAATTGGCATGGCTAACGAACAAGATGCAGCCTTGAGCTTCACTGATTCAACCTTGTATGTAAACGCTTCTGCGGTTTCTTCAACAGATGTTGTTGCAAACAATGGCGTTATCCATGTGATTGACCAAGTTATCTTGCCACCATCTATGCGCGGCGAGCCTACTTTGAATATTGCTGAAACAGCGCTTGCTAATGATGATTTCTCAACACTTGTTGCTGCTCTACAAGCCGCAGATTTAGTTGACACCTTAGCAGACGAAGACGCAACGTTTACAGTATTTGCACCGACCAATGCAGCTTTTGATAAGATTGAAGATTCAGCATTAGATGGCTTACTAATGGATGTTGATGCACTATCAGGGGTTCTTCTACAGCACGTTGTGGTAGGTGAAGTTACTGCACTGCAGGCTTATGCGGCAAATGGCGGCAGCGTAGATACTGTTGCTGAAAATGACGTAACGGTAAATCTTGTTAACTTTACTCAGTCTGTTGATGATGAAAATGCCGAAGTTGCTTATGATGCAGCAAACGAAATGTTAGTTGGTGGTATGGGCTCAGCTAACCCTGGTTTTACCTTATACACATTTGACAACGACCTAGGTACAGCGGGTTCTGTTTGTAATGACGCATGTGCAACTAATTGGCCGCCAGTATTAGTCACTGATGAAACAGTAAGTGGCGTACCAGTGCCTAAGCACAATTGAGCGTGATGATGGTTCATTCCAAGCCGCTTTCCAAGGCAGACCTTTGTATTTCTTCGCTAATGATACCCAAGCGGGTGACATGAATGGTGAAGGTGCAGGTGACGTTTGGTTCACGGCCAAGCAAGCACAAGTATCTTTACAAATCCAAGGTTCTAATGTGATTACCACTGATATCTATACTACCAATGGCGTAATACACGTTATTGATACAGTTATCACTGAGACATTGGCGCCAGCAAGCGTAGAGTAAAATTACGCTTTAGCTGATACTTAGAAACCGCCATATTTTGATATGGCGGTTTTTTTATGTGTAATAAGGCGGTTACTTTATGGCTGGAGAGTCATCACTATTGTGCTTATATGCATAGTTTGGGAAGCTCACTCGTACAGTGAGTCCGCCTGTTTCTTTGTTATTGAGTGAAATATGTCCATGGTGCGCATCAACGATTTCACGGCATAATGCCAAACCTAATCCGCTGCCATTTGTTTTAGTTGAATAAAAAGGGATTAACACACTATTTAATTGTGCAGCTGCAACCCCTTTTCCTGCATCACTTACACTTAACACCGTATTATTTTCCTTTGTGTTTACATGCACCGATATTTGATCTAGCGACGAGCCCGATTCGTGGGCGTTTTTAAGCAAGTTTATTAGTAGTTGTTCTAGCTGACTGGGATCGGCAGATATACTCACATTGAGCGCTTTGTCATAGGTAAAAGGCCATTGCTGCGCAAGTTGTTTAAATACGGGCAATAGGTCCACACGTTCGACTTTAGGTTCAGGAATCTTAGCAAACTTACCATAACCCTGAACGAACTCACTTAGGTGTTTTATCCGCTCATCTATAGTTGAAAATACTCTGGCAAGGCGATTTTCATCTACCTTTAGGCTTAGGATACGTCCGCTGTGCAACATAGATGAAATAGGGCCCAATGAGTTATTAAGCTCATGGCTAATCACTCGTATTACTTTTTTCCATACAGCGACTTCTTGGCGGCTTAATTCACGAGTCATTTGTTTAAGAATAAACAAATGATGAGTTTGGTTATTCAATAAAAATTGCCCTTTGGACATATGCCATGTTTGTGGCTCTTGCTCTTGTGGCGTGATGCTAAATAGTCCCTCTTTCCCGTCCTTGATAATTTGTGCAGCGCCAGGATCAGCGCCCCTTAATAAATCATCTACGTGCATGCCTTCAAGCACCTTAAAGTTTTTAAAAAAATGACGAGCAGCAATATTACTAAACACGATCTGTTGCCGGTCATTGACTAAAAATAATACCTCAGGAGAACCTTGCGTAACTTTGTCTAAAAGTAACTCTCTTTGATATAGCCAATGTTTTTCCGTTCGAAGATGGCTGACTGTTTGATTATATAAACCACATAATTTACCTAATTCATCATCTTTGTCATATACCAAGGTAGTGGAGAATTCAGAGTCTTTTAAATTTAATAGACCTACTTCAAGCGCGCTTAGTCCTTCTTGGATATGTTTAGTGGATATGTGTGTCAGGAATATAACTACGCAAACCACAGCAAGCACAAGTACTAACTTTTGAGATAAATTCCAAGGTAAAAAATAAACACTGGGTACTAAACCAATCAGTGTGCAGCTAAGTGTAATAAGCCAAACTCTGACAACGATATTTACCCGCATAAAACGTCCCTAGTATTCAATGTCGAATTTACTTAACCTGCGATATAAAGCCTGGCGGCTCATACCAAATTGACGCGCCACTCTAGCAATTACCCCTTGATGTTCTCTCATGGCAAGCTCAAGCATCATTTTATCAGGCTCCACAGTGTCTGGTTTTTCTGCCTCTTTGTTACTATCTGACATAAGCGTTTGTAACATAAAGTCTTCAGCTTCTATTATGCCTTGTGGCTTTAATACCGCCACACGTTTGCATGCATTTTCAAGCTCTCTTACATTTCCAGGCCAAGCGTAGTGTATTAAGGCTTGTTCGGCAGATAGACTAAGCTGTCTATTAGGAAGAAAATGCGCGACTAAGACCATAATATCGTCGATGCGTTTTGATAATGGCGGTAGCTGTAATTCAATTACATTTAATCGATAATATAAGTCTTCTCTGAATGTCCCTTGCGCTATTGCTTCGTGTAAATCTGAATTAGTGGCAGACACGACTCTGACGTTAACAGTTTGGGTTTCCACAGAGCCTAGTTTTTCGAACTGACCTGTTTGTATCACTCTTAATAATTTCGTTTGTCCCGAGTACGATAAATTACCGATTTCATCTAAGAAAAGCGTGCCACCATCAGCAGCTTCAAATCGGCCGATTCTATCCTTTGTTGCGCCAGTATATGCGCCTGATTTGGCACCAAAAAGCTCAGCTTCAATCAAATCCGCTGGCAATGCACCGCAATTTACTTTGATAAAAGGCTTATCATTTAAGGGGGATTGGGCTTGGATAAGTTCAGCTATTTTCTCTTTTCCCGCGCCGTTGGCGCCCGTTATTAAAACAGATATATCCGACTTTGCGACTTGTATTGCCATATCAATGACTCTTTGCATATTTGCACTGGCGTATATCAAGCCAACAGACTCGGCGATGTCTTTGCTGGGCGCTTGTTGATTTTCAATTCTACTTAATTTCTCACTGTGTAGTTGGGATTTACCCAAAGCAATCAAATTAGATACACTGGTAAGTAGTTTCTGATCGTCCCATGGTTTTGCAATGTAATCGGCCGCACCCGCTTTGACCAATTCAATTGCTTGTTCTAAATCGGTCCACGCGGTAATTAAAATAATAGGCAGTTTAGGATTGAGCCTTCTTAACTCATGAAATAATGTTTCACCTTCTAAGCCAGATGTAGTGTCAGCAGTAAAATTCATATCTTGAATGACTAAGGACACTCTCAATTGATTGACGATATGTATGGCTTGTTCAGGAGATGACGTTGTTATCACTTCATAGTCATGAATCTCTAATAAAAGAGAAAGCGCCTGCAGAACAGCATTAGTATCATCTACGATGAGTATCTTATCCATTTTGAAAGACGCCTCCTTATTTGTTTATACGCTGCGTGTTGCAATGCTCGGTGATATGTTTGCCGCCTTGCTGGCTGGCACTATGACAGATACTAAGCTAGCGAGCAAAACAAAAACAGCAGTACCCACGACATAGCTTAAGTCTAATTGCGAAATCGAATAGACCTCCATCAATACATTACCTAAATATATGGCAAGTACACAACCTTGAACTAAGCCAACAGCGCAAATCAAACCGTTTTCCAGCAAAAAATAACGCATGATATCTGCTTTTCTTGCTCCTAGAGCTCTCCTTGTACCAATCTGCTTGGTTCTTCTATTGATATTAAACAAAGTCATGCCAAAGATGCCTAAGTTTGTGACTAATACAAGCACAACGATGATGGTGACTAACATTCTTTTCATCAGCACTTCTTCGGCATTATAGTCTGCTTTATTTTCATCCATTCCGGCCAATTGCGTGACGACTCGTTTGTCATAGTCCGCAAGCATTAAATCTTCAATTTGATTCATGATAGATTGTCTATCTGATGGCAGAGTTCTTACAATAAAGTGCTGATTATTATCTGTTCTTACCAAGGGGATAAACATGAAATTATCTGCGGCGCGATCTTTCAACCACGGTCCCATTGCTTTTTCAACAATCCCTATAATCGTCATAGGGTAAGGTCCAAAATACATCGTTTGTCCTAATGCCGATTCTTCCGGAAATAGTTCATCGGCGAAACTGCGCGTGACAATCACAGTCGTTGGCACTTTTGAAGGATCATTAGATACAATGACATCGTCAGCTGTAAAATCGCGTCCTTCTGATACGCTTAAGCCTAGAGTGTTAAGCCCATGATGGTCACTCATAGTATATCCTGCGCGAACAGATAAGCCTTCACCTTCTATTGGGCTTAAGCTAAATGATGAAGCGGAGCCACTGCCTGATAAAGGCACTTCACTAAACATTGCAGCGTCAATTACCCCCGGGATATTACGTAACATCGTTTCGTTATCTTCAAAATGACGCTCGTAATCGAAATCTTCGCCATAAGTGAATATGGTAAAGCGAAAGATACTATCTTCAGCATAGCCGGTGGCTTGGTCAAGATACTGTGTTTTCTCAGCCACCATAAAAGAGGCATTACTCACAATAGCAACAGTGATAATAACTTGAGCCAATAGCATAAACGTACTAGCTTTTGAGCGAAATATGGTGCTTAAAATAGGTCGTAGTTCTAACATTATTAGGTGCTCCTATTGCGTTTTTAAGTAAATAGCAGGTGTTGTTCTGCACACAAGCCAAGCGGGATACATACCGGCAATAAAGCAAGCACCTATCGCAATAATTGGAGCAGCAAATAGCATACTTAAGTCCATTGTTGCCAAAGCGCTGTAGTAACTATATGAGGATCTAACACCCCAAAGGCCAAGTTGTGCAAGGACAATCCCTAATAAGCCTCCGATAAAACCCAGCAGTGAAACTTCTACTAAATGTTGTGCAAAAATAGCTTTTTTGCTTGCCCCTAGGGCTCTTCTAACGCCAACTTCAGGTGCTCGTTTTAAAAATTTACCTAATAGAAGACCAAGAATATTGATCAAGGCATACTGTTAAAAATAAAAAGCTCAAGCCGACCAATATGCGGTTATCTTCTGACACTACTTCGTTGTATTGAAGCCAATCATTGACGTTTCTAATGCTGTAGCTAGGTTCTTTTCTTGAAAACCGGCCCAAACTATCTTGTTCAATAAGATAATCATGCAAAAAGCTTTTATATTCGGACTGTTCTTGTGCAGAATTTAGCTCGACCCAAAATTGAATCCAAAATATCTCGGCGTTCAATCTATCTTGAAAGGTGCGGACATCCTCGTATTTCCAACCATTTGTATTGCCCCATGTAGGAAGCTCCATAGCCGCTAAAAGAGAAAAAGGAATAAAAATATTTTCAGTTCGATTAAAAGCGCCATTGGTAATATCGTAATATTTTGTATGAATGTCCCAATGTTCGAGTACGCCAATGACTTGGAAACTCGTTTCGTCTAAAAAGATTTGTTTCCCTACAGAGTTTTCACCCCCAAAAAGCTGTTCATTAAGTGATTCACTAATCACCGCAACAGGTGTTGCTGATGTTTCTTGTGACGCTGTCCAACTACCTCCGTATTTAAAGCGTAAGTTAAACATATCAAAAAAGTCATAGCCGGTGACACGAGTACTTTCTAAAAATGGTTTAACAGCGCTGTTATCCATGTTGACGGTAAATCCGGTGCGCATCATAGGGACTTTGCGCTTTGGAAAATCCGACTGATAAAACGCCATTGCATCTTTGTAAGTGATTTGTTGTGGTAAACCGTCGCGTCTACCCCATTCATTATTGTCATCCATTGTATTGATTTGTACCGCAAACAGTTTATCGCTCTTTTCTGGAATGGGGTCCATCGACATCATGTGGTAAACCGATAAGCTGGTCATGGTGATGCCAATTCCAACAGCAATGGCTAAGATCATTAATAGTGAAACGGTCGGCGTACGTTTTAAACTGCGCCATGCTAAATCAAGATAGTGTATAAACATGCTAAGCCTCCAACGTTGGTGTAGATTGAATATCGTTATTGGGCATTAGTATTTCTTGCTTATTATTTTGATAAAGGGTGAAGTCTGCTTGTTGACCATCAACTACTTGGATATTTCTAGGCGCTCTGCGAGCTAATTCAGGATCGTGCGTTACCATAATAATAGTGGCACCTTCTTGATTAATTTGTTCAAGTAATTCCATGACTTGCCGTGCCATTAAGCTATCTAAATTACCGGTTGGTTCATCAGCAAGCAAAAATCGAGGTTGTGCGGCTAATGCTCTGGCGATAGCTACGCGTTGCTGCTGCCCGCCCGATAATTGCTGAGGTAGATGCTTTGCGCGTGAACCTAATCCTACCTTTTCAAGGCAATCTTCAATACGGCGTTTTCTTTCGGCAGATTTTATTTTGGCATACCGCAAAGGCACTTCAACATTTTCATATAAGTTCAGATCTGGGATTAAATTAAAACCTTGGAATATAAATCCGATTTTTTGATTGCGTAAATCCGCGCGCTGATTGTCATTGAGTTTACCAACGTTGACGCCATCAAGAATGTATTCACCTTCATTAAATTCTTCCAGCATGCCTGCAATATTTAAAAAAGTCGTTTTTCCTGAGCCCGAAGGGCCAGTAACGGCAATAAATTCGCCTTCTTCAACTTCAAGGTTAAAATCACGCAAAGCATGTGTTTGTACTTTCTCGGTTTGATACACTTTTTTAATATTCTTCATTGATAACATTGTGCTTATCCTTGTTATTGCGTTTTTCGTCGTTCAACGATTTGAACTAGTTTAATAAAATACTTTCAGCGTTTATGAACTCTGAATAGTTAGAAATGATGATTTGATCACCTGCTTGTAAGCCCGTTAGTACTTCAACTTCTCGCATACTAGAGGCGCCTAATTGAATGTCTACTTGAGTGGCAATATCGCCTTCTAGTTTGTATGCAACGAACCCGCCTGCTTGCATAAAGGTGCCTCTGCGTACTTTTAGTACGTTTGATTTATTCTCGAGCAAAATGCGAGCTGAGAGTTGCTGATTTTGGCGGATTCCACTTACTGACTCTTGATCAAATTGCACTCGTGCGGTTACTTCTCGATTGGTCACTTCAGGGGATATACCGGATAATTTTCCTAGTATGGTTTGCCCTGCAATGCTTATTTCTACAGGCATTCCTAAGCTCAAATCATTGGCGTAACTTTCAGATACTCTTAATTGCGCTTCATAGGCACTTAAATCAACTAAGGTCATTAGTGCTTGGTTTTTGTCGACTAAGGCACGTGCTTGTGTCAGTAAGTTACCTACAACACCGTCAACACTTGCTTTTATTTCTAATTCGCTAATTTTTCTTTCTAACTCTTCTACAACTAAAGCTTGGCGCGATAAAGTACTGCGTGCACTGTCAAGTTCAAAGGCTAGTGTGTCTTTTGCTAAAGCAACCTCTTGCTTGGCATGTTTATAGTTCAACTCTGCCCATAGCCAAATCATCTATTGCTTTTTCAAGATCGATTTGACTGATCAGGTTATTCACAATAGACGCTTGTGCGCGGCGGTCTTCTCGTTGCGCAGCTTGCAGATCTACATGTGCCAAATCCAATAATTTAGTCAGTTGAAGCGTTTGTCTTCTTGCGTCAAGCTCTTGTCTTGCCAAATCTCCCTCTAAGGCCTCCATTTCAGAGCGCTCTTGTTTAATTTGGTTTTGAAGTTCGGGACTATCAACAGTTGCGACGACTTGACCTAAGGTAACGCGATCACCAGCTTGCACTTTAAGCTCAACAAAGCCTTGTTCGGGGCTATATAATTGCGGTGCATTTGCAGCAACAATTTGTCCGGTAGATAGAACGTCGCGCACAAGGTCTCCTTGCTCAACCACAGCAAGCTGAACCGATGATCGATTGATTGAGCGATTAGCTGACGCAGATGCAAACAATGTTTTTGCAACAAAAGATATTACCGCCAAGGCCACTATCCCAATGACAATAAGTTTTATTTTATTGGGCTTAATATCGATTGCAGTATCAGTTGCACTTGTATCTTTAATCATCAGAACATCTTATTGGTATTTACGATTACTCTGTACATAGCCAGTTCTGTGCCAAACTCTAAGTTATTGTATTTTAATTGTATTTCTGTCTTGTGTTACGTGTTGAATGTGTCCGCGGACAGATAAAGTGTCCGCAGTGGACACTTTTATTGTATTATTGAGCGACGTAAAAAATGGGCTATGTTTATGTCTTCTACAAATTTCACTAAAAAGTCTGGTGAGGAAACTCAAGAACAGGCAAATAATCCTTTGCATGGGGTAAAACTCCAAGAAATTGTTGAAAAACTTCAATTACATTACGGGTGGGACGGATTAGCCCAACGAATCAATATAAATTGTTTCAAATCAGACCCTTCTATTAAATCCAGTTTAAAATTTTTACGTCGTACGCAATGGGCACGTGATAAAGTAGAAGCTCTATATTTACAAACATTTCACTAAAGCATTAATTATCGGAATAAACATGCGTCAAGCAGCAAGTAATCAGGGAAGAAAAGCTTCTTTAATAACACGAATTTTATGGTCCTTCGCAATATTATGGGCATTACTTTACTTATTGATTTGGGTTTTTTCACCCATTGTCATCAACAAAGTGGCCAAGCAACCGCTAGCCGACTTAGGCTTAACACTCTCATCAGATAGCAGTATCAGATTTAATCCTTTTACTAGCACATTGAGCTTAACTGATATTGCTTTGAATGATCAGCAGCAACAACTTGTCTTCTCTTTGCAGAAAGGGGAAATAAGCCTTCATCTTCATCGTTTGGTTTTTTCGCAAGTATATATATCGACGTTCATTATTGAAAATGTCCAAATAGATGCACAAAAGCATGGTGATGTGATGCTTATCGCCGGCGTAGACATTAATCAAGCTCCATCGAACGAAACTAAGGCCCAGAATAATTCTAACCAGCCAAGTACATTTGCAATTGTATTGCCTCAACTGCAGTTAAATGAGGTAAGTGTTAATGCAAACATTGATGGCATTGAGCAGCGTGTAGTATTGCAGCGTCTAAGCTTAAACGATGTACTAGCCAGCCAACAGTCTCAATCACTTGCGATGCAAATGCAGGCGCTTATAAATGGCGCTGATTTTACTATGGATGTACAAGTAGCGTTAAACGAGATGATGGGAAATATTAGCAGCCAATTGTCTCTTGATAGTTTTGCCCTTAGTAGCATCAGCCCATTTTTGGCTCAGCAGAATATTGAACTTGCAGGTGATGTATCATTTAGTGCAAGCCCAATAGTTGAACTGACATCCGATGGCATAGAGGTATCTATTCAAAAGGTGTTGCTAGCGCTTGATTCGTTGTCTTTAGATGCTCAGCCCTTAGCTAGTAACAGGGCAAACACATGAAATTCAAGCCGATGATGTTAGTGTAAAACTAGACCAAACTAGTGCATTACAATCTTTCTCAACTAGTCTTAATACTCAATTGACTCGTGGTCAGGTATCCATAGCGCAGACTCATAATAATGCGCTAAATTGGGAAGGCATTGCAATTGATGCTTCATTATCGCTAGCTATGGATAGCGATAGTGTTTTGCAATCTCATATACACGTTCCACAGGCCAAATTTGATGTGCTTAATCTATCCCAAGATTTGTCTTTAGCAGACAATAAGCCAATTATCAGCTTAGCTGAGTTACTTATTAATGATGTGCAGTTTTCCAATCAAGGTTTGGCTATATCTGAAATACTGATAGGCGGACTAAAGAGCCATTTGACGATCACGAAGGATAAAACAATACAGGGCTTAGTCAAGACCACTAGTTTAACTGCGGCGCAAGACAGTGAAACAACAAAAGCCCGTGATGAGCAAGCAAGTGAAATACAAGCTATGGATGCATCACCAGAGCCTCTAGATGATAAAACAGGTATGGCGATTTCGCTTGAACGTTTCGCTCTACAAGATACGGGGGAAGTTAATATTCTTGATCAAAGTGTATCACCAGAGTATGACCATGTCCTTACTATTGAAAAACTACAAGCGGGTCCATTTGATAATACCACCCCTGATTTTGCTAGCCCATTTGAACTACTGGTTATCGACAATAATTATTTGAAAGTGGATATGAGTGGCGAAGTTAGCCCATTTGCAGAAAAAGTGAATGCCTCAATACTAGCGACAATTGCTGAGCTAAACTTACCTTCAGTCTCTCCATATGTAAAAGATGGCTTAGGCTTTGAGATGCAGACCGGGCAGCTTGATTTAACGTTGAATCTTGATATTGAAAATGACCAAATAGAGGGCAATACAAATCTATTTTTACGGGGAATAGAAATGGCTAGCGCCAATGATTATGAGCAAGGCGCTATTGCACAAGGTAAGGCGATGCCATTAAATGCGGCATTAGGACTACTTAAAGATTCTGATGGCAATATCGATCTTGATGTCCCTATGCGCGGCGATGTGAGTTCACCTTCATTTGGTATTGAAAGTTTCATTAGTCTAATTTTGAAAAAAGCGGCAATGTCCCAAGCGCAAGACTATTTGATGACGACATTTGTCCCTTATGCATCGGTAGTATCGGTTGCTATCACAGGTACAGAGTATCTGTTAAAAGTCAGTCTTGAGCCTTTGACTTTTGACACATCGCTTGCGGTATTAAACGAGCAAAATGCAGAATTTTTGTCGCAACTATCCTTATTGATGAAAGATAAAACGGACTTACAAATAAAAACCTGTGCGCTTGTGACTTACCAAGATTTGTCGCTTGCACATGAAACATCTTTAGATGAACAAGCACAAGAACAGCTTAAGGCTCTAGGAGACGAGCGCTAAGGCCAATTTAAAGCGATATTTGGTCGATGATGGCATTGCGTCCAACCGCATTTTATATTGTGCTCCACAATTAGACGCGGCAAAGGATGCTATACCTAGAATAGAATTAAAGACTGATTAAATTCATTCATGAGTAGGGCGCCATACAACGTTGGCATGCACTACTGTGATACAAGAGTTCATATTAACTGATGACACATGTAACAACAGTAATTCCTGTGTTTTACATCGGTATATAAGAAGGCTTCGTTAAAGCTTTTTACCCATTTCTTTCGTAAACTAATCATAACAAAATCGCTGCTAATTCAGACTCTTGTTGCAAGGGTAGGAGTGTTGGCAGCTAAAACTATGACAAATAAGGAAATAGAATGAGTAAACGACTGTTAAGTTTTTATCTTTTACTATGCTCATCACTTGCGTTTTCAGCGTATGCAAATGAAGCAGAATCTAATACCCATCTTAGTGTCGAACGCTTGTGGGAAATGAAACGAGTTGGGACGCCCATCGCTTCACCTGACGGTAATTTTATTGTTGCAAGTGTTAGCGAATACGTGGTTGAAGAAGACAAAGGCAGCACACAATTGTGGTTGTTTGATAGCCAAGGCAACAATGCTCGTGCTATCACTGCAAAAGGCTTAAGCGTTAGTGAGCCTGTTTTCTCGCCTGACTCGACTACATTAGCCTTTGTGAGTAAACGAGACGAAGATCAACGTGGTCAAATTTATATATTACCCTTAACCACCCCAGGTGAGGCAACTCGATTAACTTCTGTGCCAACAGGTGTCGGTGGTATTCGTTGGGTAGGTAAGCACCTATATTTCGTTAGCTCTGTGTGGCCTGACAAAAATTGGGAAGAGATGAGCGAAGCCTTAAGCGAACAAAAAAATAAAAAAATGTCTGCTTGGCAGTGGAACGCCCTTCCTTATTCTTCATTTGATAGATGGATAGACGAAAATCGTCAATCTCATGTTTACCGCGTATCAGCAAATAGTGGTGATATCGAGGCAATAACGTTGCCAACAGGTAAGCAGTTGTCTAGAAGTGGCGCTGGCGCGTCAAGTTATGCTATTGATGCTAGCGGTCAAAAAATTGCTTTTGTTGCAAATGGCTGGGACAACCAAGTTGACCCTAAAATGGACATATTTGTTGCACAAATTGGTAGCGATAAGGCAATAAATATCACTGAATCGAACCGTGCCCCTGATTTTGCGCCTAGTTTTAGTCCTGATGGTAAAACACTTGCTTACTTAAGTCGCAATATTGCCGGGTTTTATGCCGATACTGCAGCAATTAAGCTATATGATATAGAAGATAAGAAAACCGAAACAATTTCTTTGGACATCGACCGGTCCTTGAGCAATATCCTATGGGCTAAAGATGGTAAAGGTTTTTACACGAGCTTAGATGATGCAGCGACCCGACGCTTATATTATGTCGATGCCAAAAGTGGTAAGACCCGCGCGATTACCGGTGAAACCAATTTTGGTGCCCCTAGTATTTTGTCTAATGATTATCTACTTGCAAGCAATGAAAGCTTTTTATATCCACCACGTATTGTAAAAGTTGCCAAAAAAGACGGTGAGATTACGCGTCTTGATAGTTTTAACGATGATGTATTAGAAAGTGTTGAGCTAGGTACATATGAGTCGGTGACATATAAAGGCGCCGATGGAAAAGACATTCAAATGTGGGTTCACTATCCGCCAGGGTTTGATAAAACAAAACAATATCCCCTGTTTTTGCTGATTCATGGCGGCCCGCATAATGCGATTACCAATGGCTTTCATTTTCGTTGGAATGCACAAACCTTTGCAGCTCCGGGCTACGTAACAGCATGGCCTAATTTTCATGGTTCAAGTGGTTTTGGGCAAGAATTCGCCGATGCGATTAACCCTGACTGGAAAACGAAACCCTTGGCTGACGTAATGGCTGCAACAGATTGGTTTATGGAAAAAGACTGGATCGATACCAGTAGAATGGTTGCTGGAGGAGCAAGTTACGGAGGTTATTTAAGCTCTATCTTGTTGGGACAAGAACATCCATTTAAAGCTTTACTCATTCATGCTGCGGTTTACAACATGTATTCGCAAATGGCTGCAGATTTTAGTGTTCATTCAACGCGGTTTGGTAGTTATTGGGACAAGCCTGAAATTTATCAGTCAATCTCGCCGCACTACTTCGCCGATAAATTTGCGACACCGACTTTGGTCACTCATGGACAACTTGATTATCGAGTACCAGTTGGTCAAGGGTTTGAATTATTTAGAACACTACAAACCAAAGGTATTGAGTCTAGAATGATTTACTTCCCAGACGAGAATCACTGGATACTAAAACCCAATAATTCTATTTATTGGTATAACGAAGTCAAAGACTGGATGGCCGCTTTTGCCAAGCCGGGCGCAAAATAGCTAAAATTATATATCCAAGCTAGCCTTGCTTACGCATTGTGCTGGCTTGGATAAACAAAACTAATCCTGCCTAATTATCGTTTTGACTTAAGGCTTTTAATTGGTATCCACTACTACTGGTCTCGTTCGTTTCAAGCAGTAAAAATAAATCATCACTTTGCTCATCTAATACGAGTGTCAGTTGGTCCAATATGATGTCGTTGTTATCAATCTGGGCCACAACATAGACTTCATAAGTATTGTTTCTTAAAATCAAACTCGATGTGTTGCCTTGTATCACATTGCGTGAGTTCTCAGCGGTATCTATGATTTCGTCTGATTTTACGAAATAGAAAGTGACAAGCGAAAAGTCGTCAGAATTGACAAGGTTGAGCATTTGAACTTCTTTGTCAAATAGGCGTGAGCGGTCACTTTTATCAACCACCAACGAGCTAACAATGGGTCTTATTTCATCCACGATGCCGTCGTCATTTTCATCAACATTACCGTCATTGTCATCATCCACTTCCTCTTGTGTCCAATATAAAAATAGGGTCTTGTTGGTGTTCTGAGGCAAGCTAAGGATCCTGTTGTTTAGCAGTTCTGTTGAGTTATTGCTGGCGCTAATCGTAAAACGATAATCTGCACTTGCTAATTCAAAGGTATCGCTAAATTCACCATATGCTAGGTTAGAGATATTGGCGACTGTTTCACTTTGGTTTATTTCAACATCAATGGACGCTTCATACTCGGCTAAGAGTTCATTTTGGTCCAATCCGTTATATACCGATACATTGGCTAATGATTCTAACGCGTCATATTGTGTAATGCTGCTATTGGCGATGTTGTCGACAACAAAGGGTGAGCCTCCTACGCCTTGATTTTCTCGCAGTGCTAATAGAAATTGACCGCCAAAGGCATAGTTTATTTCATCGGAGCTAAACAATACTTCATTGCTACCTGCGTTTGTTATGTAGACCTTATATTGGTCTTCAGCGACTTTAAAATTGTCGGACAAATTGTTACTTTGCAATGTGACTAATAACTCAGCTTCGTTAAACGTTTCATCGCTTTGTGATAAATAGACATCTACACTGGTTTGTGTGCTATGGAGGTTTAATAAACGTAAATTAAAGACATCGTTTTCACTATCCTCATCACTTTCATCCTCGCCAATAAGTGGAATAGGGTAAATATTGACTACAGGGGATTGTATAGAGCCGGTCATTACAAGCCAATGTATGGTGTCATTTTGTACGCTTATTTGGTCTTCATAAACTAACTCTAAATCTGAGCGCACAGTGCTATCTTCGTCTTGCCAAGCCAGCTCTACAAAGTATGACTGAGCATCAAGTTGGACATTTGCACTAGCATTACCATAGGAGATAGAAGAAAAGGTACGTTCAAATTCATCCTCAAAGTCATCATCTAGGTCTTCATCTAACGTTAAAAAGATATTGGGCGAATCGGGCGCTGCGTTGTAAAACTTAACGTAGCCAATCGCTTCATCATCGTCACTACTGCTGCACGCGCTTATCATAGCAAGCATGCCAATGAATAAGATAAATCGATAAATATGTCGAGGGGAAACTTGGGTTCTCATAATTACTCCATTTCAAAAAAAACGTACCTAGATACGGGTGTAAAACACGTATTGTGTGGAGATTGAGTGCTTAGCAATGGAGCTAAGTTCAACAGCTTTACAAAGCTTTACTTTTCTTTACACAAGCTTGATATTGAACACTTTTAGACTCAAGTACGTAGTACATTTGTAAATAAAATGTTATACAAAAAACGGAGTGAACATCATGTTCAAAGCGAACTTTAAAGCCAGTGTACTTGCTGCATCACTAGCATTAGCTGGGCTTAGTGTACAAGCAGAAACTTTTGAAATAGAGCATCTGCCAAAGATTCAAAATGCGGGCAATATCACTGTCTCCCCAGATGGTAACGTGACGGCATATACCTTGTCGGTACCAAGAGATTTATTGGCGGGTGCTAAAGATGGTAGAGCAGACACACATTTATATGTTGTGCGAGAAAACAGCCAGCCAGTCAAATTTGTAGGCGGCCATAATGGTGTGTCGTCACTTCAATTTAGTGCCGATGGCAACACACTCTATTTTAAAAGTCGCCGTGGTGATGATAAAACGACATCTATTTATTCAATTGATCTTCAGGGAGGTGAAGCGACAAAAGTCTTCAGTTTTGAGACTTCGATAGGGGATTATGCTATCTCTGGGGATCAAAACACGCTGTATTTTGTGGCACGTGAAAAGGATACAGCAGAAGATCTCAGTAAAAAGGGCTTTAAGGCCTACGCTTATGAAGAAGACCAGCGACTTGCTGCGCTGTGGCACGTCAATTTAAATGAAGACAACAAAGCAAGTAAGCTTTTTGAAAATGGGCATATTTCTAGTTTTGATTTGTCAAAAGACGAAAAGCGAATCGTGTTAGCTGCCGCACCTACAAATTTAGTAGATGATGATTTGATGGCGCGTGATTTGGTATTTGTGGATGTTAAAAGCAAACAAGAAGTATCAAGAATTGATATTCCAGGTAAATTAGGTAACTTTTCGTTTTCGGATAATGGCAAACATATCGCATTTTTAGCAGGTACCGATATTCATGATACTTCTGCAGGCGTATTAATGGTTGCCAAGACAGATTCAAGCGAGTTCACTCAACTGACTAAAGATGCTCAGCAACATATTATGGACATCGACTGGTTAGGCAAGGATATTTTGGCAGTTGCCCATAGAGGCGTAGAAAGCGCGCTTGTAGTTTATGAAACAGATGGTGATGAAAAACGCACATATAACACCCCTGATGATATTGTTGTAAGAAGCGCAGATGTAGGGGATGGCGAGATAAGATTTATCGCAGATAGCCCTAAACATCCTCGGGAAGTGTTTGAGATTAGTAGAAGAAAAGCGTCCAAAATATCAAATCACAACGCTTGGTTAAATGATATTGAGCTAGCATCACAAAGCACATTTAGTTTTGATGCACGTGACGGTCGCAATATACAAGGCTTATTAATTACACCTAAGGGCGAAGCGCCTGAAGGCGGATGGCCATTAATATTAACTGTGCATGGCGGACCAGAGGCGCACTATAGCGACGGTTGGTTAACAGGATATTCAACATCTGGCCAATATGCTGCTGCAGACGGCTATGCGGTATATTATCCAAACTACCGAGGCTCGACAGGCCGTGGGGTCGCGTTTGCCAAAGAGCATCAAGATGATTATGCGGGTAAAGAGTTTAACGACTTAGTGGATGGCGTTGATGCACTTGTTGAAGCAGGTATTGTCAATAAAGATCGCGTAGGAATTACAGGCGGTAGTTATGGTGGTTATGCCTCGATGTGGGGGGCTACTGCTCAAACCGAGCATTTTGCAGCATCAGTTGCATTTGTCGGTATCTCAAATCAAATTTCAAAATTTGGCACCAGTGATATTCCTAAAGAAATGCACTTAGTGCATTCACTAAAATGGCCTTGGGAAGATAATTGGATGAACCTTATAGAACGCTCTCCGATTTATCATGCTGGCAAGAGCACGACGCCGACCTTGATTATGCATGGAGAGCAAGATACGCGTGTCCACCCAAGCCAATCAATGGAATTATATCGAGCAATGAAGGTGCGCACCGATACGCCAGTCCGCTTAGTATTTTATCCGGGCGAGGGGCATGGCAATCGCATGGCAGCCGCGCAGTATGATTACGCTTTGCGCGCAATGCGATGGTTCGATACCTATTTATCAGAAGATGCAACGCGCAATGATGCAATGCCTGAGTTTGATTTAGGCATGTCTGAGCGTTTGAAAAGTGAAGATGAGGGTAAATAAGTCCTAAAGTAAAAATATAACCCTGTTTGTTTTAGCAAGCAGGGTTTTTTTGTGCCATCCATGCTAGCAAATCAGTCAAAGGCATGGGCTTAGCAAAATAGTATCCTTGACCAAATTCACACCCCCAATCATCTAATAGTTGTAGACTTTTTTCGTCTTCTATTCCTTCTGCTACTAGTTCAAGCTTGAACTTGTGTGCAAGCAAAATAACAGACTGACATATTGCTTGATTGTCAGGATTTTGGAAAAGTTCAAATACAAAATTGCGGTCAATTTTTAGGTAATCTGCGGGTAGGCGAGATAAGTAAAGTAAAGAAGAATAGCCTGTACCAAAGTCGTCAATAGCGACTTTAAAACCGTTGTCTCGCAATACATTCAGACGTGATATGGCTTCATTGGGGTCTTCAACAATTATACTCTCTGTTAGCTCGAGGATAAGGCGTGATTGGGCAACTTCGTGTTCAGTAAACGCTGAAAGCAAAAAGGGCAGCAAATTATCATCAAATAGGTCACTTGCCGATATATTAATTGCGACGTTAACATCGTCAGTTTTTAGTAAGATATCCTCAATTACACAGATGATAACCCATTGACTTAACTCATTAATAAATCCTGCATTTTGTGCGATGGCAATGAATTCGTCCGGCTTGATATGCCCTAAAGTTGGATGAGTGTAGCGAGCTAAAGCTTCAACACTATTAACGCTATTATCAAAGAGTTTAATTTTGGGTTGATAGACCATAGGTTAAGCTTTGATGAGTCTTTGGTGTCTATGGCATCTTTTAAATCATTAATTATATCCAAGCGTCTTAGATACTTTTGTTCATGATGGGGCTCAAAATATAGCGCTTCACTTTTTGCTTGTTCAGAGGCGTCACAGGCTATGTTTAATCGTTTGAATATGTCTTGTGTTGAACCTGCATGTTGTGGATATTCTACCACCCCCATCGAAGTTTTTAGTTTCATCCCCATTTCCTGTTCAAGCGTGTTTTCAAGGGATATTTGAATAGCTTTAATGTCGTTAAGGGAAAGTCTGTCAGAAGGAATCCATAATAGCTCTCCACCATTGAGCCTTGCAGTCGTACCATAAAGCTTATCGACATGTTTAGCCAAGGCTAGAATGCATTTATCTGCTTGTTGATAACCAAATACATCATTAATATTTCGAAAGCCCTTTATGTTGATGCACACGGCATTGAATGGTTTAGCCTGTGCTACTTTTTGGTCAATAAATTGAATAATATACTTGCGATTATATGTGCCAGTTAATTCGTCCTTTAGAGATTGAGAGACAATTTTATTCTCTCTGGATTCGATAGCTTTGCGCATGTCATCAAAGGCATTGTGTAATTGTGTGAATTCAAAAAAAGACTGTTTTTTTGGGCTCGATAACAAGTAGTCGCCATCTCTAATTTTTTTAGTCTGTTCAATAAGTTGATAGAGTGGCGTTAAGTTTCGTTTTGATAAATACACACCAAGAATGATTGCCAATACAACCGTTGCAAGGCCAATAAGAGCAATAGTGGTTAATAGATCAATAAAGTTGCTGGCAATTGCTTGAGCATTAGACGTAATAAATACAGATACTTTAATATCGGCCTGTGAAGGCAATATTAACTCTTTGGTATAGAGCATTTGCCTACCTAAGACCACGCTTGGATTAAAAAAGCCAAAATAACTAGACGTAATCTGCCAATCAATGAGTTGTTCGCCCGTGTACTTATTTTCATAACCCGGGTGCGATACAAATAGGGTCTCATTTATGTCATAAACTACATACGCTACTCTATTACTAGCTTGTTTTGATATTTCACTTACGTATTTATCATCAACGGTTTTAATTAACCATAAAACTGAAGATGACGTAAGTCTTACCGGCAGTGCCCAATACAATAAGTTGTCATCAAATAGATAAAGCGCTTTATCATCATCCTGATTAAGAACCAAAGGTTTGAGGCTCTGTGCAATTTGAATATTCAACGCTGAAGTGGATTCGTTTTGATTTGAAGAATTATCGATGATAAGTACAGAGTCAAAGCCCAGTGATGAGGCAATCAAGTTAACATTGTCATTAATTGCAACATCTTGTGCTCGATTGGTTTGAGAAATACTTAAGTTGAGTTTAACTTGTTCGGTCAGTTCTGCGTCTTTCTTAGATAATAGGTTTTCTAAATTGTTTCGTGCACCGCCCAAACCTCGGTCTATATTGTTGTGCACTGTACTACTGAGGTTATTCCAAACAGCGGTTAATATTAGTAACGCGGTCAATAAAACAAGGCCAACTATCGCGCGCACTAATCCTGCTTGCAATGTATTAGTGCTTTTTGCCTTTGATGGCGCAGACTCATCAAAATTGTTGTTATCTGACACGTAGTTATATTTCCGCTATTTTTATTTATTCTTTCATCAATGCGTTCAAGTCTTTATATTCTTGTAGCGCAAAGTGATCGGTCATTCCACTTATGTGGTCTTGTATTAATCGGCAGCGATAGTAATATTCCTTAACTTTCTGATTGATGTCACCATTGGCGTCTTGTTGTTTATTTACACTTAGCAAATAACAATCTAAATGTTTCTTACCAATGCGCTTTAGCATTCTTGAGGCCAATGGATACTTACGAGTCTTATCTTGCAGCACTTGTGTAAAGTCTTTATGGTTAAGTTTAAGAATACAAGCAAATTTATTTAGCAGGTCATTGAGAATCGTATGACCTTGTAGTTCACGTGTTTCTACTTCACTGTGAGTAAAGACTTGATCTAGTGCAACGCGTTTTAATGTTTGCGAAATAGCATGCTGATAGCTGCCATCTTCTAGAAGAGCGCCATCAAAACTTCCATTTAAGATTTCGTCGATATGCTTGAAAAAACGGTTTTCTGCATGACTTACCAATGGGTGTACTACGCCAACCCTAAATGCGATAAAAAAATTATTGGCTTGCTTCAGCGTATTGTCATTAAAGGATTTAAGTGCGTTTTCACAGATCTTGGCCATGCTGTTACGACTATCATTGATATTAAACTCTTTAAGGACGGCTTGATATTGTGACAAAAGATGATCAACTAAATCATTTACCGATAAAATGCCTTTTTCTACGGCATCTTCTAAGTCAGCCATACAATATGAGATATCATCAGCAGCTTCCATAATATACGCGATGGGATGCCGGTGCTTTGGTGCTAGGCTGACATGTTTTTGGAGCTGCTCAATTAGATCTGTTTCACTGTAATAATAGCCAACCTTTTTGCCTAAGTAAGCAAAGCTATCTGATTCAAGAGGCTTAGCTTGGGTGCCACAGCGGGTATACTTTAAAATGCCAGCTATGTGGGTCAAAGTCAGATTTAAGCCCATCAAGGAGTGGACTAAGCGTATGGCTTGAGCGTTACCTTCAAAGTGGCACATATCCGTGAATAAGGCATTTGCTTGTTGGCCATAATCATAGCTTTGCTTCATTTGGTTTGCTTCGCTAAACATGTCTTGCGCATGCTTTGTAAACCAGCTACTGATTATATGTTCACCAAAATGCCCAAATGGTGGGTTACCTATGTCGTGCAATAAACAAGACATTTCAACGGCAGATTCTAAAGCTCTTGAATAATCTGCAAAACCCAATTTGCTTGCTGTTTGAGCGTGAGCTTTTTCTTTTGGAAAACAAATAGAGCGAGTAATAAAACGGCCCACTTGCATCACTTCTAAGGAGTGAGTCAATCGGCTTCGAACAGCTGAATTCATTTCTAAAGGAAAAACTTGCGTTTTTTGCTGTAAGCGACGAACAGCAGCGCTGTTTAAAATCCGTCCTCTATCGCTTTCAAACTCACGTTCAAGCTCCTCAACTTTCACATGGGTTTCAGGGCTTGAGCTTTTTACTCGTGTGGTAATAAGTCTAAATGGATTACTATCGTGTCTTGAACAGGGCAAGTGAAGCTTCCTTGTGCAGGTGTTACAAGTATATGTTCATCCTATCAAAACCAAGCCAAAATAATAGCGTTGTATAGAATCGATAAAGCCGACTTGACCTTATTAAGCTTATCAGTATGCTTTTATCGATAAAATGCAACATATTTTCTTTATAATAATAATGGATAACGACATGAAAAAGACCTTGCTAACAACGCTCATTGCTGTTTCGGCCGTAAGCGCTTTGAGTGCATGCTCACCTAACAACGAGGAAGCTTCTGCAATGCCAAGTGCCGATCAAAACGAAGCCAAGCAGGAATCAGCGCTAGTTTACCCAGTTACTCAAAAGGGTGAGGTAGTTGATACTTACTTTGGTACTGAAGTTGCTGACCCTTACCGTTGGTTGGAAGATGATCGCAGTGCACAAACAGAAGCTTGGGTAATCGAGCAAAATAAAACAACTCAAAACTATTTAAGTAGCATACCTTATCGCGATGATATAGCCACAATAGTCAAAGACTTGGTAAATTACGAACGTGTTTCTGCACCATTTACAGAGGGTGAATACACGTATTTTTATAAAAATGACGGACTACAAAATCAAAGCGTCGTATATAGGCAAAAAGGGGACAGTGAGCCTGAAGTATTTATTGATCCCAATAAACTGAGTGAAGATGGGACGGTCTCGTTAGCTGGCATGTCTTTTTCTGAGGATGGTTCTCTAGTGGCCTATCAAACCTCTACAGGAGGTAGCGATTGGAGAGAAGTGCATTTCATGAATGCCCAAAGCAAAGAGAAACTAGGTGAACCATTGGTTGACGTGAAATTTTCAGCAATGTCTTGGTATAAGAACGAAGGTATCTATTATTCTAGCTACGACAAGCCTCAAGGTTCACAGCTGAGCGAAAAAACCGATCAACACAAACTATATTTTCATACTTTAGGAACCAACCAAGCTGATGATATAAAAGTATTTGGTCATTCCGAGGCTGAAAAACACCGTTATGTTTTTGCGCAAGTTACTGATGATAGTCGTTATTTGATTGTTTCAGCAGCTAATTCAACATCAGGGAACAGAGCTTACCTGAAGGATTTGAGTCAAACAGATTCTCCTTGGTTGAGTATTAAAGACAAGCTAGAAGGAGATATATCTTTACTGACAAGTGATGGTAGTAGCTTGTATATGCGCACAAATTATCAAGCACCAAATACTAAAATAGTAAAAGTGGATGCTTCATCTCCAAGTTTAGATAAGTGGGTCGACATTATCCCGGAGACTCAGCATGTGCTATCACCTAGTACTGCCGGTGGTTTTATATTTGCTGAATACATGGTAGATGCTATTTCAAAAGTTTATCAGTACACCTTAGAGGGCGAGCAAGTAAGGGAGATTAATTTACCCGATATTGGTTCAGCAGGCAGTTTTGGTGGTAAACCAGATAGCACCAATACCTATTTCACATTTACCAACTATATTACCCCTACATCTATCTATCAGTATGATATTGAAAGTGGTGAATCGAGCTTGTTTAATAAACCTGATGCGAAGTTTGATGGTACTAATTACGTATCAAAACAAGTCTTTTACGCTTCAAAGGATGGTACAAAAGTACCGATGATTATTACGCATGCAAAAGACACGGTATTAGATGGCAGTAATCCTACACTACTATATGGATACGGCGGATTTAATATAAGTCTTACGCCAAGCTATAGTACTCGTGTTGCCTCTTGGCTTGAGCTAGGCGGTATATACGCGGTGCCTAATATACGCGGTGGTGGTGAATATGGTAAAGCTTGGCATCAGGCGGGAACGCAATTACAAAAGCAGAATGTATTTGATGACTTTATTGCCGCGGCAGAGTATCTAATTGACAATAACTATACCAGTAGCCAGTATCTTGCCTTGCAAGGCGGTTCAAATGGCGGTTTACTAGTGGGCGCAGTCATGACGCAACAACCTGATTTAGCGCAAGTTGCATTGCCTGCCGTCGGTGTATTAGACATGCTTAGATATCATACATTTACCGCAGGTGCTGGTTGGGCATATGACTATGGAACATCTGAGCAAAGCAAAGAGATGTTTGAATATTTGAAAGGATATTCACCAGTTCACAATGTGATGTCGGGTGTCCAATATCCTGCGACCATGGTGACCACGGCTGATCATGATGATCGCGTGGTACCAGCTCATTCGTTTAAGTTTGCAGCCGTATTACAAGAGCATCAAACAGGCAATAATCCTACGCTTATTCGTATTGAAACCGATGCCGGTCATGGCGCAGGCACACCTGTAAGTAAAACTATTGAGCAATTAGCTGATATTTATGGCTTCACGCTTTATAACATGAATGTCAAAAGTCTGTAATTAATCTACAGCTACGCCAGTAAACCCCAAGCAGCTTTGGCTCTTGGGGTTTATTTTTAGTATCCCCATGGCGTTGGAGGAAGCTCTACAGGATTGCGTAAATCAAATTCCACTCGAAATTCTCTTCCTTGACGCACCAAGCGATAAGTGAAGGTATCGGGGTAAATAAACATCTCCCACGTGTTATTAATGGATACAGCGTATCCAAGCTGTGCAAACACTTCTTTAGAATATTGATCAGCAGGAAAAGATTGGATGTTGTTGAATCCAGCATCAAGGGTGTGACCACCATACATAGTTAAGGGGTCATCACTGCCATCTGGTTTGCGATGGTCATGTTTGAGGCTCAGGCCACTGCCAGTCTTGGTAATAATCCATGTACGCGAAGCATTATCTCCCACATGAAAAGGGATCTGCAATTGGGTCTCATCACAATGGCGCACGTGCATAGTTAAGGTGTTATCGAATGCTGGGCTTGGGTCATTATCAAACACCACTTTGCCTTCAAATGCTTTACCACAGTGTTTGGCAATCGCTTCAAAAAACGCGTCATGTGTTGGAATTGATACTAAAGGGGCCGGGCGCGTTTGTTCAGCGAGGCTGACGGTTGAAGTGCCAATAAATGCAATCACACTAAGTAAACGGTATATTTTTATCATGATATCGTGCTTGGTTAGTAATTCAGATAAACAGTATTGCATATTTTTACTATCCACTCATCTAAAGTCCGTTGATAGGCAGTGAATGATAATCATCAAACTTAAACAGACTCAATTACGTATACCTTATCCTAATCTTTGTAAAAATGGCTCTTGATAATGCGTCTATGCTTACCTTCTTATGCTTTCGCAACTTCCCTATTGTGTACTGTTGCACTTTGCTTGGTGTTTCATAATAAGGCAAATGCAATAAGCACGTCTGATACACCAGAACGTGACTTGACTGGCTTTGAAGACCTTAATGAAGCTCAGCCTTTATGGGAGTTTGGTATAGGCTCAGGGCTAATTGAGACAGCAAATTATCCTGCTTCTAGTGAACGAAATTTTATTGCCCTAGCGCTTCCTTATTTTATCTATCGGGGAGATGTTTTTAGGCTTGGGGGTGGTGGCGCAAGAGCAGTTGTTGCGCAAGATAAAGACTTCCAACTTGATATTTCCTTTGGAGGGGCATTTTCCGCAGACAGTGAAGATAATACTGCACGTGAAGGCATGCCAGAATTAGACTTTTTGTTTGAAGTGGGGCCGCAGCTTGTCTACAAACTTAAAGATTATGAATTTGATAATGGTGGTAAAGGACGGCTAAATGCTCGCTTTCAAGCCCGAGCCGTTTTTTCGACTGATTTTGAGCGTATTGATGATAGAGGCTTTGTATTTGCACCGACTATTACCTATCAGCAACGTGGCGTATTATTTGAAAATACAGGCTTGAACATTTCGCTAAGTGCCAATTTTGCATCTGAAAAATTACATGATTATTTTTACTAAGGTAGATACTCCTTTTGTGACGCAAAATAGAGGTGAATTTGACGCCAGTGGCGGTTACTTGGGAAGTGAACTTTCTATCGGTGTGTCTTTTGAAATAGCCGAAGGTATGAGGGGGTTCTTAGGAGGCGGATTACAGTTTCATCAAGGAGCCGCTAATGAAGATAGTCCGCTTTACGAGGATGATATTACCTATACCGTTGGGCTAGGTTTTGTATGGCGCTTGTATGAAAGTAAATCAAAAGCCAGTTGGTAAAAATCTTAATCACTTTGTTGATTAGTTGGAACTGAAGGAGCAGTGATAAAACTGGCCAACCCAAAGCTATTTATCGATTTAAGTGCCTTAGCCGACATCGTATTGTTTTGCATAAATATTAGTTTGCGTTCATATACTCTATTTTCCCTTAATACGTCCCCAAAGTTTTCGTCAAAAATATCATAGTAGCTATAGTCTTCAATGGCTTTTCCCATACCATAGCTGAGCCGCTCCAACAAAAGCTTGTTTTCAAAATTCACGAAAATAAAATCTGAGTTAGGATAGATGAAAATAAGCTGCTCATCAGCTGAGATCCCTTTTTCACGATGCACAAGCAGTTCAGGCTGTACTTCATTAATACTTCTAGTTAAACAGTCAAACCGATCATACTGTAACATGCTATATAAGTTCTCATGCACAGGGCTAGGCACTGTTTGAAAGCCGTTAGATTCAAAAATTTCTCGGTCAGGCCAGTGCGTTCCTAGCCCAACAGTAAGCTTACGAGCATTAAATTGCCTAGAATTATCAATACCGTCAAAGACCTTATTAGACTCATTCACTAGGCAGATTCGAAATCCTAACAAGCCTCTATCAAGAGGAACATATATCATGTTGGCTTGATTTTCTCTGTCTAGATTTGGTGCGCCAACAAAAATATCGATATTGCCTTTTCGTAGCTCTGAAAATGCTCTGCCTTGCTCCATATCTGCAGAAGACAATAAAGTAAAAGAGCCATATTTGTCTTGCGACAACGATAATAGGTTAAGTACGCTGCGGTAAACAAATGGGTTAGTATAATTACGCGCATACAATATTAGCTCATCATCATTTGTAAGCGCTTGAGCATTTTGTAGCTCTTTGGCAGCAAGTGATGAATAGCTAATTGCTAGTGTTAAAAACACACATATCAGTCGGTGCAAATAATATTCCTAACAAACATTTCGCATTATGAGTAACATAGATACTATGAGGGAAAGCAGATGTGGTCAATCTTTAGCCAAATAAATTTCAAAAGGCATGAGTCAGGACGTAAACATGAAGGACAAAACACTACCTATGAGCACCGATTTTATTAGCGTAATCGACAATGCGCTCTCACCGGCATTGTGCCAAGCATTAATAGATACATTTGAGCAGAGTCAAAATGTCGCGCTAGGGAAACAGGTGGGGGCATAGACGAGAGCAAAAAGCGCTCTATGGATGTGTCTATCTCGGTCAATGATGAGTTTGCTGAGCTTTACCCTGAAGTAGCAAGCACTACTGGGAAATATCTAGTAGAGTATTTTACCCGTTATCCTTTTGCATTAATTGGCCCCATAGGCTTAACAATGGCTGACATTAGTACAGGTGAGCCAGTAAAATTGACAATTGATAACTTTAACGAACAAGCACTTCCTCGATTACCACAAATTGTGAACTATTTGTTTCGAATTGGCGAAATCAACGCGCAGAAATATATTGTCGGCGAGGGAGGTTATCCTTACTGGCACTCGGAAAATTATCCGCAACAAGGTTCAACAGAAGCGTTACATCGCAATTTGTTATTCATGTACTACTTGAATGATGTTGCACAAGGCGGGGAAACGGAGTTCTATTACCAAGACAAAAAAATCACACCGCAAACAGGACGTATGGTGATTGCACCAAGTGGCTTTACACACACACATAGGGGAAATGTGCCGGCTTCAAATGATAAATATATACTCACATCGTGGGTATTGTTTAATCCTGGTGAGCATATTTATGCGCGCAGATAGCTAACAGCCACTAGCCGTTTTTGCATAGCGTGTTCTTCATAAGTCATCGGATATTATTACTAATACTTAATGGTAAACGTAATCGATAATGTTCTGTATTGATCCGAATTGGGCAGTACTTGATGTATGCTCAAGTGTCTGACATGCTAGTTAGTATGAATTTAATCGGCATAATATCTATTATGATAAAAACTAAATTGTTATTTGCTTTAGCTTGCTTGGTAAGCTCTTCATTGTTGTTTTCGCAAGAGGCTCTGATCAGCGAGTCGCCAATTAAGGTGACTTTGCTAACGGAGAACAGTTACAGGCCGTATTCTTATGAAGAAGCTGGGCAAGTAAAAGGTTTTTATATCGACGTAATAAAAGAGATAGACCTGCTTATCCCGCAGTACAATATTGAGCTAAAGTCGATGGCATGGCCAAAAGCAAAGCATAAGCTCCGCAAGGGTGAGTATTTAGGGCTTGTTGGTACGTATTTCAATGCGCATATCTGGGAAAAGATATACCCTTACTCTTATCCATTCTCATATGAAACGACTATTACAATATGTAACAAAGACGCAGACTTAAATAGTGAGGCAAAGTGGCCTGATAGCTATAGTGGAATGAAAATTGGCACAGTTGCAGGTTACGATGGTTGGTTGGATGATGGTATTCGGCACCGTAGTATCAATACCGTAAACTTTTTTGAGTTTCCTAATACTCGTTTGGCAATGCTGGGTGTTAACAAAGGTATTGTCGATTGCACTATTTTTGAAAAAGCAACTTACGAAAGTACAAAGGAGTTTTTACAGCAAAGTGAACAAATCAAGGTTGATAAGATAATAGTTGTTAACGAGATATTGCGTCACTCAGTGCATATTGGCTATTCTGATGCGGCATTTACATCTAAACAATTTCCTTATGCAAGGGACTTCCAAAAGAAATTTGATGTAGCTATCGCGTTGTTAAAATCGCAAGGCAAGCTCAAACAATTACATGAAAAGTATGGGCTTCATTATTAAAAACCAGTGGTAAATTTGTTGCAGAAGGTTTGTTAATTTGTTGCAGTAACCGCACTAACTCTATAATAATCAGGTGCTTATCAAGGCAAAAAAATGACCTAACCACGAAGGTTAGGCCAAACTTACACAACATAAACTGTTTTAAATTCGTTGGTTTAGGAAACCAACGCTCCTAGTGCTTTCTCATTGATTTAACAATAGACTTATCGTCCCATCGTAAAGCCAATACTAATATCATTACCATCACGCCGTATATATATGGCGCATTGCTACCAGCTGCATCAACATTCATGCCTGCTCTAACTATTTTGTTAGGATTTGCATCTTGCTCAACAGGATTTAAAAATAATAAAGGTTGAACGAGCAATTTTTCTTTAATTAGTAGCTCTTCTGATAAGTTATCAATAGGAGGATAGGTAGTGGTGCTTACTTGGCCACTTACATGTGAATCCTTAAGCACACTAGCTTGTGCGCTTGAAGCATATGCTATGACCACTAGCAAGCTTGCAAGGCAATATCCTAAATGTTTCATGGTTGACTCCTAAAGTATTGCTTGGACAAACTCCGCTGTCCGTTGAGCATTAACAATACCGATAAAGGGTGTCTATGGCTTTGGATATTTTTTGCAACATTTAGTACATTTACTGCAAGATGTAAAATTAAAAATACTTTAGTATATTTTTTAGGTAAAACTGCCTTTGACAGCGTGGTCGAATCCACACAAGGCCGCGATAATGGGCGATAAATGTTGAATAGAAAATCGGTTAATTAAATTTTTTTAACGTCACTACATCTTGATTTTGATGTGGTTTGAAAGATCAAAGCACGCTGATTGGTGCTTTGATCGTTTTAGACAAACGCCTCAGAAGGGTTTTTGCCTCTATTTTTCTTATAGCTTTTAGAAAAATAGCCAAGACTTTCAAAGCCGCAAGCATAAGCAACTTCGGATATGCTCATTTCGTTTGCTTTTAACAGTTCATCTGCTCGATTCATTCTGGCATCAACGATTAGCTTTAAGGGCTTTTCGTTGCACTCTTTTTTACATTTACGTATTAACGTATCTCGAGACACGTGCATGAGATTGGCAAGTTGTTCCACATTAAAACCTGGTAAAGCAAGGTGTTGCTCAATCACATTATGAACTTTGATTGACCATTCGCTTTCACCACAACCATCAGTTTGATCAGGATTTGCCGATTCAGGAATATCTTGATACGACTCCCTAATCACTTTTTTGGCGTTGATTAAGGCATTCACTCTAACAATAAGCTCTGAAGTATCGAAAGGCTTAGTAATGTAATCATCTGCACCGGCACTAAAACCTTCGACTACCTCTCTTTTGGTTACTTTAGCAGTCAATAAAATAATAGGGATTGTTTTTGTTTGCGGATCTGCCTTGATACTTGCCACCATATCTAAGCCTGACATGTTTGGCATATTGACGTCTGAAATAATAAGGTCAGGCAATGACTCTTTTGCAATTTCCAAGCCTTCGATACCATCTGACGCTTGGAGTATCTTATAATTTGCAGACAAACGTAGACTCATAAAGTTAAGTAACTCTGCATTGTCATCTACTACAAGCAAAGTGGTTACATCCGCTTCATCCTCAACGAGTTCATTAATATCTTGCAGCTCATCTTCTGCTAAATCAATCTCTGAGATATCTAGGGCGATCGGCTCAACCATTTGCTCTTGCGTAAAGTGATCACTGCCAAGTGAAAACTCAAGTGCAAAGCAGCAACCTTCATTACCAGTATCTCTTAGGACAACCGTACCTTGGTGAAGTTGCATGATTTCTTTCACCAATGACAAACCAATACCGGTGCCAAGGCGCTGCATTATTTTCAGATGTTTTGTCTTGATAAAAGCGTTCAAAAATCTTGTGCTCAGCAGATTGACTAACACCGACGCCATTATCACTGACTAAGACATTCAGGGAGTTAGGAGTTTTTTCTAACTCAACAATAATTTTGCTGCCATGCCCACTATATTTAATGGCATTTGATAAAAGGTTTGATACGCATTTTTCAATTTGCTCAATGTCAAAATACAGCAGTTCTTTGTCATCGCAATTAACAATCGTGATGGACTGATTTTGCTGTTCAGCCCACTGAATAAAGCGTTCGGATGTTTCTCTGATCACCTTGGCAATATCATATTGTTCAACCTTTAATGGTAACTTTCCTGCTTCAAGTCGATTTAAGTCAAGCATCTGCCCCACTAAGGCCAGTAATTTTGTAGCGTTATTAAGTGCGGTGTTTGCTAAAAAGAATACATTATTATCAAGTGTCTCTTTATGCTCATTTAATAAGGTTTCTAAAGGCCCAATTGTTAATGTCAACGGGGTTCTAAATTCATGTGAAATATTACCAAAAAAGCGATCTTTAAGAATTTGTTGTTGGCGCAGTTGCTCTACTTTTTCGTTAACTTGTGCAGTCCGAGCAATCACCTTTTCTTCTAACTCTTTATTTGTAGCTTCTAAAGATATTAATCGCCAGCGCTGCAGACCATAAGATAATGCGAAGATTAGTAGTGCACCTGCAAGAAAATAAGCGACAATTGCAATCGTTGTCAGATACCATGGAGCAGGCTTTTCAAATGATACCGAATTTGATGAAATTCGACCCCATGCGTCTCTAGCTTGTATTTCAAACGTATAACTAGAAGGGGATAAGCCCGTAAAATCGCGGTAGGTCTCTGCTGACCAAGGTGTCCAAGCATCGCTATCATTACCCAACAGTCGGGTGCGATAACTGATTGATGATTGTGAGCTACTATCGGTTGAAGCATACCCTAAACGAATACTCTTTTGATCTAGACCCAGTACAATGGACTCGTCAGAGTCGAATAAAAATCGCTCACCATCTTGAGAGGTGAACTGTCGTATATTCACCGGTGCCTGAGGAGGAACTTGTTTAGCTAACTCAATATCAACACGATATATTTCAGCTTTATCTCTAACAAACCATACAATATTATCTGGGGTGACGAATAGATCACTGAAACCACCATCATTAATACCATCAAAAATTTCGGTGTATTCGCTCCACGTGCCATCGTCGTTTTGTTCAAAATACCCGCTTTTTAAATTTTTGCGATACCAAAGCCGATTCGGTAAATTTTGAAATGCTGGCGTTTGTACCAGTTTGTCAAATTGAACGCTGTATAAAAGCCAATCTTGAGTAAACATCGGTAAATCGCTTGGTGTAACTCTATCATTGATAACTTCAAATAACTGACCGCCACTACTAAAGACGGCCTCGCCATCCACTAAGAATACCTCGACTGGACCTGGCGCAAGCCCGTCTATATCGCGGTAGACATCTACGTTTGGTCTGGTTGTTGTGGTTATGTTGTCGAATCTAAAGAGCTCGCCGATTGCCGAGCCTAACCAAAGAGTATCGTTTTTATCTAAGGCTAAGCTTATTAGTTGATTAGCTTGGTTGGTGAGGCGCTCAGATATCCATAAACCTGCCTCTAAACGCAAGATAAATGCATTATCTGTACTACTTGCAACAAATAAATTTTCTTGTTCAGTGGATTGAATAGTTCTGCCTAGAGCGGTTTCTACGATAAGACGCTCACTGGTGATTTGGCTTAAATCCTCACTTAGATTCAGTTCAAAAATTCCCGCACGCCCTGATTTAATCAAATGATCACCATTTGCCAGCAAATCAACACTGCTCTCAATATTGTCGTTTAATGCAACAAATTTTGGCGGATGCAAGGAGTTTTCATCATTGGTTAGGCGTGTGACGCCATTACCCGAGGCAAAAATACCCAACGGAGAATTAATTAAGCTTAAGATCTCAGTAGACGCAGTACCCGCCTTGAACTGGCTAATAATATGTGGAGGTCTAATCTTGACAATATTGGGGATGCCCGTTAGCCAAATATTACCTTGTAGATCTTCATTGACCGAAAAAACAGTATTCATACTGATGCCGTGCTGTTCAAGGTAGTGTTTAACGATTTCTAGGTTTTCATTTAGGATAAACAAGCCATGGTAACTTGAACTGATATAGTAAAAGCCGTCTTTTGATAATATGGCATCATACAGTTGCGCGCCCTCGGCAAAGTCACTTTGGCTAAGAACTTGCGTGATAATTTGATTCTTAACGATAAATACACCGTCTTGCTCAGTTACAATCGTGAAATCATTAGTACCAGTTTTGATAATCTCCATTACTCGAGAATTAGGTGGGAGACTAAAGGGAAGCTTGATATTGGTAAGTACAAGGTCTCCACCAATCTGTCTTGTTTGGACTCGGTAAAGATTTTCAGAGTGTCGTGGTTTATAATAGAATGAGTCATCAACACCGAATACTGCGTGCTTCGAAGGCCAACTTTCTTCCATGATGATGGTCTTCTCGCCGTCAAAAAAGAAAATATGCTCAGAACTTGAAAACAGTATCCCATGCTTATTGACAGCCGTGCCCCACACTTCACCAAAATCCAGTCCGCTAATAGCAGATTGTTGAATTAGGCTCTCGACTTCATTATTCGGGTTGTCTTTTTGGCGTAAACGGAAAAAATCATTTGTAGTACCAAAGTAAATATCACCTTCCCACTCTACAATGGCACGTACAGGGGTAGAATGTGGCGTGGTAATATTTTCCCAGTTTTCCCCGTCCCACTGACTTACACCTTGAGTATGACCTACATATACAAGCCCGTTTTGTGCTTGCATTGATGTCCAATTTTGATTGTGACCACCATGCATTTGTGCGGTAAATACGGTCGCAACAGGGTTACCAACATCACAGTATTGGGAGTAGCAAAGCGCGTTTTCTGACGGTAAATAAGGGAATAAATGCTGTTGCGAAGGCGCAATTTCTGCCTTTAGGCTCACCGAGAGCAGCGCACATATTATTCCCAAGAAGCATTTTTGAAGCTTGGTCATATTTAGGTACTTTTTTGTGATGGGCATCGTGAAGCCAGAGTGAAACAAATAACATTTCCTTTACTAAAGTTTAATAATTATACTCACTTAGCGTATATTTACTATACTGTTATGCAAACAAAGCGACTATTTTGCGTACTAGTGGAGTAAATGTGCTAAATCAATCATCTATCCAAACAAAAGCTTGCGTTTTATCGGTGTTGTTCATTTTTATATCATTTGCATTACTTGATGCACTTTGGCTTGGATATATCGCATCTGATTGGTATCAAACACAGATGAAACCGATTCTGCGTCAACAATACATAACGTGGCCTTGGGTTGCTTTTTATATTATGTATGGCTTTGCCACTTTTGTATTGGCTAGCCTCGCAGCGCGCGACCAAGCTTGGTATCTTGCCTTTGTTAAAGGGGCAATATTGGGCTTAGCGAGCTATGGCGCATATAATTTAACAAACTACAGTATTATTGAAGGCTATAGCTTGACAATATTACTTATAGATTGGCCTTGGGGAGTATTTTTGACTGCTTGTTGTGCAACTGCTGGCTGGTATGGATTTCAAATTGGCCGTTCGGAAAAGTGATTAGAAATCGATTTTTTTTCGTAAGCTTTTGGTAAAACCAGCTCGCTTTTTACTATCTAACCTTTTTCGTTTAGATGATAAGGACGGGCGTGTTGCTCGACGAGGTTTGTCTTCTTTGAGGCCTTCATTAATAAATACTTTTAGGCGTTTTATTGCATCTTCTTTGTTTGTTTCTTGAGTACGAAATGATTGCGCTTTGATGATGATGACTCCATCTTTTGTTAAGCGACTGTCTGACAAGCCTAATAGACGCGCTTGTTGTTTCTCATTTAGCGAAGACGCCTTGATATCAAACCGTAGATGAATAGCGCTTGAAACCTTGTTAACGTTTTGGCCGCCATTGCCCATTGCACGTATCGCAGAAAATTGGACTTCTGATTCGTCAATTGACAATGAAGGATTAATAAAAATCACAATGATTCCTTATTTGTGCATAGTATTGAAAATGATGTTTAATCAAAGCTTAGCAAAATTATAACAGTGAATTAGTGGTAAACGACAGGCTAAGTTCAGGTTATAATAATTGGTGACCTTTAATAACGGCCGAATCATGATCATATCTTCGTTTTCTAGCAAGCAATTTCTACGTGAGTTTTGGCAACAAAAACCGTGTCTAATTAAAAACTTTATCCCAAATTTTACCGATCCAATCGATGAGCATGATCTTGCTGGCCTTGCGCAAGAAGACTACGTCGACAGTAGAATTGTCAGCTTGAAGGACGGAGTATGGAGCGCAAGTCAAGGACCTTTTGAAAACTTCGAACAACATTGCGTGGGAGCGTGGAGCTTGTTAGTTCAAGGTGTTGACCGATATATACCTGAAGTACAAGCGTTGACTTCAAATGTGGCAATGTTACCTAGTTGGCGCTTTGATGATGTTATGATAAGTTTTTCGACGCCGGGTGCAGGTGTCGGTGCCCATATCGATGAATATGACGTTTTTATTGTTCAGGGCAAAGGCCGAAGGCGTTGGCAAGTAGGCTTGCCTCAAGATAAAGATAAGACGATATATCCCCATAAGTTATTAAAACAGATTGAAGATTTTATACCGATTATTGACGAAGAGTTAGCGCAGGGTGATGCATTATATATCCCACCAAAACATCCTCATCGCGGGAGAACATTTAGTTCATGTATAAACTATTCCTTTGGTTTCAGAGCGCCTACAAATTCACAAACCCTAACCGGATTGCTTGATGAAAGTGAAGGTTTAGTTGCAGTATCTAGCCGATATACTGACCCAGATATTGCTTTGATGAGACAACACGATATGGCGCCAGAATTAGTCTCACAAAACGAGTTAGACAGATTGAAACAACAAATGCATGCACTATTAGACACGTCTGATGTAGATGACGCATTGCTGAAATATTTATCAAGACAAGAGCTAAGCATTGAACAGGATATTGAACAAACTAGCCCTCAGGCATTTGAGGATTTTGTATCAAAGTATGGTGAAGACTCCTTATATATTGTAAAAACAATAGGTGTAAAGCCAATCTATGCGCAATTTCAAACACAAACATTTGATTTTTTCATCGATGGGCATCAGTTTACGGTAGACCAAACACTTGGTGAATTTGCTCGCAAGCTATTTGCAAAATCTGTATGTACTTATCATGAACTCACTTATTCGCTCAATTGTGTTGAATTGAAACAAAGCACCCAATTGCTAGTAGCATTAATCAATGCTGGGTTTTGGAGTATACAAACAGATGATTGAACAAAGCGGAAATGTACCTGGATTTTTCTGGGATTGTCCTAATTGTAAACAGCCACTTAGCTTGTCTAATAACCAATGGCAATGTGCAAACAATCACAGTTTTGATGTTGCAAAAGATGGATATGTGAACCTGCTCATAAACACACATAAAAAGAGCAAAGAGCCAGGTGATAACAAAGCAATGTTGATGGCAAGGCGTCAATTTTTAAATCAAGGCCACTACAATCAATTAGCAATGAAAATTGTAGCCATCATTAATCAATATCTTAGCGAGCAGGCAACTGAAAAGCCTTTTTCTCTGCTCGATGCTGGTTGTGGAGAGGGATATTACCTTTCACAAATCCAAGAGCATGTTGCAATGCCCGAGAAAGTTCGTTATGCGGCTATTGATATTTCAAAAGTTGGCGTTCAAAAGGCAGCGAAACGTTTGAATGACGTAAATTGTGCAGTAGCCAGTACCTATCACATCCCTTTAGCAAATGATTCACAGGACGCGGTGCTTCAAGTCTTTGCGCCTTCTGATAAAAACGAAATTGCCCGTATATTGAAACAAAGTGGTCATTGGATAAGGGTCATGCCCGGGCCGCAGCATTTAGTAGAAATGAAAGCGCACGTTTATGACAAGGTCCAGACACATGCAATCAAGCTTGAGGATCTCGACCCGTTCATATTACATGAAACATTCAATGTGTCTTATCAGCTTAGTTTAGATTCAGTGCTGCAACGCGAAAATCTATTACTGATGACACCCTATTATTGGACGGTTTCGCAAGATAAAAAAGAAACCCTATTACATAATCTTAAAACAGTAAGCGTTGATTTTGTCATTAATGTTTATGGGTTACGCGTAAATTAAGTGTTGAATTTATTTGCATATACAGTTTGTGTGCACTAACTTCAATTAAGCAGTCCGAAGAAACTGGTATTAAAGTAAAAAAATTGGGCTTTAAAAAGGCAAACACATCTCAAAGTTGATAAAACATATTTATCTAGATTTTTTCAGGTTAGGGATAACTCCACCGCTTAGAACAGGGTTGGCAACGCAAGCGCCAAAGTCAACCATATTTAAAGCTTTTTAAGGTATATAAACTCATTCCTAAGTCGCGAAAGCTATAATCTAAAAAAGTGAGTTTTCGCTCTCTCTTTAAGCCGAGTGGGAATAATAAGGTGACTGTTTTGTGCACATTTTTTGTGCACATTTGGCAACTTTTGTCCTCTATACACAGCTTCAGCTTTTCGCTATAAATCCGACACCCTAACTATAATAAGTATTAAACACTTTTAGCCTTGAGGCCTGTTATATTAATGAGTATTTATGGCAAATTTATAGTCGCATCGACTGATAAATTAGATCGTGAAAAGGATGTTTCAACGCAATTATCAAGCTCGCTCAAAAAGCTTGCTGTTGCGCTTGCGGTTTCAAATGCTTTGTTGTTTTTGGGAATGGACGTTTTAAGTGCACAACAAACTGATAATGAGCCAGATACTGATGCGCCGCAATTATTATCTTTAAGTATCAGTGAGCGAAGCTTACTTGCACAAAATCAGATTACCCAAACAACAGTCAATCTGACATTCTCAGAAAGGTCTACTTTACTCATTCCTCAGTTGTTTTTATCCAATGTAAACACAAGTGAGCAAATCCCATTAGTGCAACAAGGCGCGGCGGTATTGCAAAACGGCGTTGCAACGGTGAGCTTTTCAGGTGATTTTGACAATACTTCATCTCCCGGAATTTGGGCTTTAACAGGTTTAGTTGCTCAAGATAGCGAGGATAATATCAATGATGCATACGATACACCGGAAGAAATTATTGTTGCAGGCTTTAATCCTTTTATATCGCTAACAACTGCCCCTTCGCAACAAGTATTTGATGCAGGCGCTAGTAGCTCTGGTGCCATTATTGAGGATGGCGCGACGCAAACCACAAATTTACAAATTCGCTTGCAAGACGCTATTGAATATAATGTTTGGTTAGTGCCAAATGAAGCGACCCCAATTCAAAGCATTACATTTTCAAATGCTATTAGCCTTAATCAAGCGTGTTCTATTTTTGCTGATTTTGCTCGTTGTTCTGTTACATCTTCAAATAATAACATTGCAATTGATGCTGCAGTTGTAACCGATGCAGCTGATATTTTTGAGCTTGAGTATACGGTCTTAGTTCAGCCCACACTTGGCGGGTTTGAAGGTAATTGGTTAGATAATACCTTAATTATCCCTATCCAAGATGCAGACAATGATGGTATTCCCAACGAACAAGACACTGACGATGATAATGATGGTGTAATTGATACTATTGATCGTTTCCCATTTGATCCTACTGAATTTGAAGATGCGGATAACGATGGCACTGGCAATGTTGCTGATCAAGATGATGATAATGATGGCGTACCAGACAACCAAGATGCCTTTCCTTTTGACCCTACTGAAAATGCAGACTTTGACTTAGATGGGCAAGGCAATATTGCCGATTTAGATGACGATAATGATGGTGTGTTAGATTCAGCGGATGCCTTCCCTTTTGACGCAAGCGAGTCAATTGATACCGATGCAGATGGTATTGGCAACAACGAAGATCGTGATGATGACAACGACGGCGCACTTGATACAATTGATGCTTTTCCATTGGACCCAAGTGAAGTCCTTGATACTGACGGCGACGGCGTGGGTAACAGTGAAGACCGCGATGATGATAATGACGGTATTCCAGATTTCCAAGACGCGTTTCCTCGAGACCCAAATGAAAGTATCGATAGTGATCAAGACGGTATTGGTGACAATTCAGATGATGATGATGATAACGATGGAATCGTCGATGGTGATGATGAGTTTCCGCTTGACCCTGGTGACTTCAGAGATAACGACCAAGATGGTATAGGCGATAACGCAGATAATGATGACGATAATGATGGTGTAGTGGATACCTCAGATGCGTTTCCATTTAATCCCTTAGAATCAGTTGATTCAGATAACGATGGCATCGGCAACAATCAAGATAATGACGACGATAACGACGGATTGGATGATGAATTTGATAGTTTCCCGCTTGATCCAAACGAAGTTACTGATTTTGATGGCGACGGTATTGGTAATAACGCAGATACCGACGACGATAATGATGGTGTGTTAGATGTTGTTGATGCGTTTCCTTTTTCGGTGAGAGAGTGGTTTGATACGGACGGTGATGGTATTGGTAATAATGCTGATCCAGATAACGATAATGACGGTGTTGAGGACCGTTTTGATGCGTTTGAAAACGATCCTAATGAAACCTTAGATAACGATAATGACGGTGTTGGTAACAATGCCGATACTGACGATGACAACGATGGCGTTGAAGATATCAACGATGCCTTTCCTTTTGACCCGACTGAAGATACAGATACAGATTCTGATGGTTTGGGCAACAATACCGATACTGATGATGATGGTGACCGTGTATTGGACGAAAATGATTTATTCCCTTTGGACCCAACTGAAGCTAGAGATAATGATTTAGACGGTATTGGCAATAATGCAGATACAGATGATGACAATGATGGCGTCTTAGACTTTGAAGATGCCTTTGTATTTGATGCTAGCGAGAGCGCCGATTTTGATCAAGATGGTATCGGTAACAATGCTGATCAGGATGATGACAACGATGGGTTTAACGATGTTGATGATATCTTTCCGTTCGATGCTAGCGAGTGGGCTGATTTTGATAATGATTCATTGGGCGATAACAGAGACGACGATGATGATAATGATGGCGTCTTAGACGCGCAGGATGCTTTTCCATTTGATGCCTCTGAGACCGTAGATACTGATCAAGATGGTATTGGTAACAATGCAGATGATGACGACGATAACGATGGCGTGTTAGATGATGTTGATGCGTTCCCGTTATCTGCTGCCGAATCACAAGATACAGATGGTGATGGTATTGGTAATAACGCAGACCCTGATGATGACAATGATGGGATTATTGATGAAGAAGATAGCCAGCCCCAAAACCCCAGCATAGGTGATGACCAAGCACCGGTGCTTGACAACATCAGTGATTTCACAATAGAAGCAACAGGCTTACAAACACCATTAGTGTTACAAGAGCCCAGAGTGCGCGACAATAATCTTTTTCCAAGTACCTTAAGCAGTGATTACTCAGGGGCCCTAGCTTTAGGTGAAAATATTGTCACTTGGACTGCAATCGATTTTGCCGGCAATATGGCACAGCTTGTTCAAACAATCACCGTGGAAGATACAACGGCTCCCACATTTACACAACTTGATCCCATTGTGATTGAAGCGCAAGGCTTCTTTACTGACGTGCAATCTTATTTAGCTATTACCGCAGATGATATTGTTGATGGGATCGTACAAGCAAATACACTAACACAAACAGTATTCGCTTCTGGTCGCAATAGTGTTGTTGTTTCTGCAACTGATTTATCCGGAAATACCGCAACTAACGAAGTATTCATTGACGTGCTCCCGCAAATATTTGTGCAAGCATCTAGTGTCGCTACTGCCGGTGCACGCTTAAATATCCCTGTTACCTTAAGCGGCTTAGCTCCAGTTTATCCTGTGACAATAGAGTATAACGTGACCGGTCCAATTCTTGGCCCTAGAAGTGGGCAACTTGAAATCAGCCAAGGTCAAACTGGTAACTTGGAGCTTGAGGTTGCAGCAACGGCTGTAAATGGCGAAACGATAGTTGTGTTATTTGATAACGCATCTAACGCGAGCAGTAATCAAAACAATATTGCTCAAATAGACATTGATTCGCAAGAGTATGCGCCTTTAGTTGATATCAGTTTGCGTCAAAACGACCAATTAGTGGCGACTTTGTATCAAGACCAAGGTCAAGCAAGTGTGATTGCTCAGATCATCGATATTAACTCAGCAGACGTATACGACACTCAATGGACTTTGTTTTCAGTAAGCCGCGGTGCCGCAAGCCCTATTGATATCGGTCAAGCGGGTATTTCAGCTAACAATAGGGTGTTAAACCTTGATACAAGCGCGTTGCCACTAGGTAATTATTTAGCAGAATTTTCCTTAACTGAAACAAACACGACCCAGGGCTTTAAGAACACACAACAAATAGCATTTACATTAAGTCAACGTGCCCCACTTTTGGGTGCGAATACTGATAGTGACTTTGATGGGCTTTCTGATGCAGTTGAAGGCATATCCGATCGCGATAAAGATGGAATTGCAGATTATCTTGATAACAACCTAGCAGGTACCACAATACAAACAAGTGACGGCCTGCAACCTATTGTCATTGAAGGCGACTTCGCACTTGCCGCTGGCAATATAGCTAAATTAGCAAATCCAGGCGATTTAGTTTCGGTGAATATCGATACCAACGATATTGCAGCATATGGTGGCATCAACGCTGAATCTTCTGGCCTTGCGACTGATGTGCATTATGCCCCCGTCCAAGGGATTTATGATTTGTCTTTAAGGCATACCCAGCAAGTTGGGAAAAGCGCCAGTATTCTTATACCCTTGGCAGCAAATTCAGTGTTAGCTGAAGGAATGACCTTACGAGTTTATGAACCAAATAATGGTTGGGGGAGTTTTGTTGAAAATAGTAACGACCAACTTGCCAGTGCATCAAAAGATAGCAATGGTAATTGTCCAGTAGCAAGTTCGTCATTGTATTTACCGGGCTTAAATATCGCAGATAATTGTATTCGCGTAACAATTAGCGACGGTGGGCTCAATGATGGTGACAAAGTTGCCAACGGTGCTATTAGGTTTGTTAGTGTACTAACGGATCCCTTGCCAAATACTTCTCCTAATATTAACGTGGCGACACAAGTAGTCGTGACTGAGGGCGAAGAGCTACGAGTAGATGCCTCTTTGACTAGTGATATAGAGGGTGATTCCTTGGTCTTTAATTGGACTCAAATTGGAGGCTTACCTATTAGCTTTGGGCGTAACGACAGTCCTTTACTAACCTTTATTGCCCCGCAGGTTACAAATAATGAAAATCTATTGTTTTTACTAGAAGTCTTTGATGGTCGTGATACTTCGTCAGTCACCGTTAGCGTGCAAATTCGCAATACCAATCGTGCACCTAGCGTTAGCATTGCCTCCCATAGTGCAGTTATAGATGAAAATACGACCTTCACATTTACCGCAAATGTGAATGACCCTGATGGTGATGTACTTAATATTCGCTGGGAACAAACTTCAGGCCCTGACATTAGCTTTGACGGTCAAGGCAGTCCTCAGATCACATTTATTACCCCCGAAGTAGATACGCAACAAACGATTAGCTTTAGCGTCATTGTTAGTGATGCAAATAAAGAAGTGCTTGCATCAACTATATTAACGATTGTCGATACAAGCCCTGTTGCAGCTCCACCCGATAATGAAGATAGCGGTGGCGCTTTGCATTACCTTTGGCTGCTACTATTACTCATCGCTTGTGCAAGGCCTCGTGCAGTGTCGCGCGCAGTGCCAGATCAGATAGAGTCTAAGCCTGAGAATGAATCTACGCCTTAAGATGTAAGGCTTAAGTCGAATTCCCGAGGTGTCGTGTGTGCTTTATTGTTACAAACTAGTAACATTAATTGCATCCGAGGCCGATATGTCAACGAATTCTGCGTTTGTCCAAGCGACTAGTTATCAGCATGAATACAATGCTTCAATTAATACGCCACAAGCCTTCTGGGCCAGAAAGGCTGAAGATCTTCCGTGGTTTAAAACACCCGTCACGATTTTATCGACAGACGAAAACGGATTGCAAAGTTGGTTTCCTGATGCCGAGCTCAATACCTGTTACATGGCACTTGATTATCATGTCGAACAAGGCCGAGGTGAACAAACTGCAATCATTTATGATTCGCCAGTAACCAAGCAGCAGCAATCATATACATACCTTGAATTACAGCAATGGGTAGCAAAGTTTGCCGGCGTTCTGCAAGCGCAAGGCGTTGTCAAAGGCGATCGCGTAATTATTTACATGCCGATGATTGCTGAGTCTTTAGTTGCGATGCTTGCATGTGCCAGATTAGGGGCCGTTCATTCGGTTGTGTTTGGCGGTTTTTCGGCAAATGAACTAGCCGTTCGAATAGATGATGCAAGACCTAAAGCCATCGTCACAGCATCTTGTGGTATTGAAATAAATCGAATAATTGAATACAAGCCGATGGTAGATCAAGCCATTGTGCTGGCCAATAGTAAACCCGATGCTGTTATATTGCTTCAACGCCCTGAATGTATTGCCCAAATGAGTCAGCCCCATGACGTAGATTGGATAACAGCTATGTCTACTGCAAAACCCGCGCCTTGCGCCTGTGTCAAAGGCAGTGATCCTCTTTATGTTCTTTACACTTCCGGAACAACAGGTAAGCCTAAAGGGGTAGTCAGAGATAACGCCGGTCATGCTGTGGCATTGAAATATTCGATGAGCGCTGTGTATAACATGGAACCAGGTGATGTTTTTTGGGCAGCATCGGATGTTGGCTGGGTAGTTGGCCATTCGTATATTGTTTATGCCCCTTTATTGCATGGTTGTACAACTATTGTTTATGAAGGTAAACCAGTTAGAACGCCTGACGCAGGCGCATTTTGGCGAGTCATTGAACAATACAATGTAAAAGCAGTTTTTGCTGCGCCAACTGCATTTAGAGCGATTCGCAAAGAAGATCCACAAGGTAAACTAATCAATAAATATGATTTAACATGTCTACAGACCATATTTATGGCAGGGGAAAGGTTAGACCCATCAACGCTTGAATGGACACAACATAAAACACAAAAGCCGGTTGTTGATCATTGGTGGCAAACAGAAACTGGTTGGGCAATCGCCGCGAATTTAACCGGTATTGAAATGCTACCGACTAAGCCGGGATCATCAACAAAACCTGTACCTGGATTTGAAATTCATATACTAGACGCAAATGGTGAAAAGGTATCTGCTAATCAACAGGGCGCAATTGCGATAAAACTGCCTTTACCACCAAGTTGTTTATCGACAATATGGGGTGATCATGCTAAGGTTCACTAGTGGATATTTGACTCAATTTACTGGGTACTATTGTTCGGGTGACGGCGGATATATTGACGAGGATGGTTATTTGTTTGTGATGGGGCGAACGGATGACGTTATCAATGTCGCAGGTCATCGCCTATCAACCGGCGAGATGGAAGAGGTGCTAGCGTCTCATGAAGCGGTTGCAGAATGCAGCGTGATTGGTGTTCATGACGCGCTAAAAGGGCAAGTTCCAGTGGGTTTAGCTTTATTAAAAGATGGTGTAAGTATAAGCGAAGACAACTTACAAAAAGAACTTGCAATGATGATACGTAAAGAAATTGGCGCAGTGGCCTGCTTAAAACAAACACTTATTGTCCCTCGTCTTCCTAAAACACGCTCTGGTAAGATTCTACGTAAATTACTGCGCCAAATAGCACAGAATGAATCAATTGTGGTGCCATCAACAATTGACGACCCTGCTAGCATAGAGGAGCTTAAACAAATAATGTCTAAAAATGGTTTAGTCAAAGAGGCCGCTGAATAGGCAGGGAGCAATATTCAGCCTTCTTTTTCACCAAATAAAAAAGGCGTCCTAGTGGACGCCAAAATAAAGATAAAACCACTATTTTTAGTGTGAATTACCTTGAAGGGTAACTTAATACTCCACAAGCACTTTATCTTGTAGTGAGCTATCTGAAAGCTCTAAATCTACGGGGCGGCGAAGAATAATTTGGCCTTTGACCTGTGAATCTGCGGAGATACTTAACACTGGATTGCTACCACGATTTCGGCCGTTATTAGCTTCATATATAATATCAGTAGTGATGATCGAACCATCAGCTAGCGTGATATTTGAATTAACCGTTGTCAGGCTATTTGCCTTGACGCCTGACAAATCAATATCACCGTTTACCGATTCAATATAACCATCGATTACAGTATCTTTCTCAAGTGTAATGCGGCCATTTACCGAACTGATGTTATTACTGACACGCAGACCTTCTTTAGCTGCAATTTTGCCATTGACGCTAGAAACGTCTTCAAGACTAACATTACGACCAATAGTTATCCCACCATTGACGCCTTCAATTTCTTTGGCGGTAACATTGTCTCTAAGCGTTAGCCTGCCATTGACAGTACTTAGGTCGCCGACCTCTTTACCCTCACCAATACTTAAGGATTTATTGACGGTAGAGCGGTTTTCACCAAAATGGAATGAACTAGAATAGTCATCATCGGCGCCAACATGAATAATGCATCCAGTTAATAGCAAAATAGATGAAGCAATCGTAAAGATAGCCGTGAAAAGTGGTTTTCTAACGTGAGATGTCATAAGTATGTTCCTGTTGTGTATAAGGTTGCATAGTACTTTTTATATGTTAGCAGTTAGTATCAAAAAAGGTGCCAAAATAAAAAACCTATGTAAAACAACAAGATAATTTTTATGTGGTAATAGCGACAATTAAGAATTCGTCAAAACCACCAAATTGTAGTCTTGATTGACTAAAAATAGTCTAAATTCTCACGCAAGCGTAATGCATACTCATAGCCGTAAAATACAAATATAGTCGACAATATGCGTGTAGTTAATGACTTTAAGATTGAATAAAGATGAAATTTACGCTATATTGTCGACAATTATTAAATGGGTAGAATTTTGTCACCTCTCATGTTGTCACCACTAATAGAAAAGCCCATTACTCATGCCGATAGAATCTTCATCGCGTTAAGAAGCGATATTGTTGAGGGAAAGATTGTGGCGGGGAGTAAGTTAAATGAGTCAGAATTGTCGAGTAAATACCAAGTTAGCCGAGCGGTTATCCGAGAATGTATTAACCGTCTTGAAAATGCGAATTTGCTTGAGCGTCGCGCAAATATTGGCGCAAAAGTCGTCACCCTGAGCCTTGAAGGACTTGTTGAATTGTATCAAGTTCGTGAGTCTTTAGAAGGCATGGCTGCTAGATTAGCAGCATTGCATATGACAGAAGACGAAATAGATAAACTCAACAGTTTACTATCCACTCACTTTGAATCTGTCAAAGATGGACAATCATATTATCAAGAAGCCGGAGATGTTGATTTTCACTATCGCGTTGTACTAGGAAGCCATAATCAATATCTAATAGGCATGTTGATGAATAATATTTACCACCTAGTACGCATGTACCGCGTGCAGTTGGGGATGGCTGGCCCTCGTGTGACTACTGCTTTTGCTGAGCATCAGCATATCGTCAACGCTATAAGTCATCGTGATCCGGAGTTAGCTGAAATGCTAATGCGTCGACATATCGCATACTCTCGGCAAAATATCGAAGCCAAATTACTTTTAAATCAGGGCTAGAGCCCAAACACTAATTTTGAGGAGTTGTTATGAGTGCAGGTAAAAAATTTAGACAAGCTTTGGCTGAAAACTCGCCATTACAAATTGTAGGTACAATTAACGCTTATAGCGCAATGATGGCAAAACAAATTGGTCACAAAGCAATTTACTTGTCAGGTGGTGGTGTGGCAAATGCATCATATGGACTTCCAGATTTAGGTATGACGTCTTTGAACGATGTAATCGTTGACGTGCAGCGTATTACCGCGGCGTGTGATTTACCCCTGTTAGTTGATATTGATACAGGATGGGGGGGAGCCTTTAATATTGCTAAAACCATTAAAGATATGGAAAAAGCAGGTGCAGCAGCCGTTCATATGGAAGATCAAGTGGCGCAAAAACGTTGTGGTCATCGACCAAATAAAGAAATCGTATCTACACAAGAAATGGTAGATAGAATTAAATCAGCGGTAGATGCTCGAACTGATCCTGACTTTTTCATTATGGCAAGAACAGATGCTTTTGCTCAAGAAGGCTTAGAAAAAGCAATAGAAAGGGCAAAAGCGTATGTTGAGGCAGGCGCCGATGGTATCTTTGCCGAGGCGATCCAAACTCAAGAGCACTACGAAGCATTTTCAAATGCCTTGTCTGTTCCTATCCTAGCCAATATTACAGAATTTGGTAAGACGGAGCTTTGGAACAAAAAAGAGCTAGGTGAGTGGGGCGCGGATATGGTGTTGTATCCATTGAGTGCATTTCGAGCTATGAACAAAGCAGCTGAAAACGTATATCAACATATCCTTAAGGACGGTGACCAAAAAGCGGTTGTTGACACAATGCAGACCCGGATGGACTTATATGATTATCTGGGATATCACGACTATGAGCAAAAATTAGATGCTTTGTTTGAAAAAGACAAAAGCTAACACGTAAGACCAATTTTAATTATCCAATTTATCAGTATTATTTAGGAGTTTCCAATGGCTAAAGTATTAAGTGGCGCAGGCTTGCGCGGTCAAGTAGCGGGTAAGACAGCATTATCAACAGTCGGACAATCTGGTTCTGGATTGACTTACCGAGGCTATGATGTAAAAGACTTAGCTGAAAACTGCACGTTTGAAGAAGTAGCATATTTAATTTTGAAAGGCGCTTTGCCTACTGTCAGTCAATTGGAAGACTATAAGACTCTTTTAAAATCTTTACGCGATATCCCACAAGCCCTAAAAGACGTGCTTGAAAGAATTCCTGCAAATGCTCACCCAATGGATGTGTTGCGTACAGGTTGTTCAATGTTAGGGAACCTTGAAACTGAAAATGATTTTACTGAACAAGACAAAATGACTGATCGCATGTTGGCATGTTTCCCAAGCATCATTTGTTATTGGTATCGTTTCTCTCATGATGGTGTTCGTGTAGATGTTGCAACAGATGATGATTCGATTGGCGGCCACTTTTTACATTTACTACATGGCAAAAAGCCGTCTGAGTTACATGAGAAAGTGATGCATGTCTCACTTATTTTGTATGCAGAACATGAGTTCAACGCCTCCACATTTACCGCAAGAGTATGTGCGTCAACATTATCTGACATGCACTCTTGCATTACGGGTGCTATTGGCTCGCTAAGAGGCCCTTTGCACGGTGGTGCTAACGAAGCTGCGATGGATATGATTGAAAAGTTCAATGATCCAGAACATGCTGAAACGCAAATGCTTGGAATGCTTGAGCGAAAAGAAAAAATTATGGGCTTTGGTCATGCGATTTATTCTGAGTCAGATCCGCGCAACGATATTATAAAAGGGTGGTCGCAAAAGTTATCACAAGAGTTTGGTGATAGTACTTTATATGATGTTTCTGTGCGTTGTGAAGCTGTTATGAAACGAGAAAAAGGGCTTTTTTGTAATGCCGATTTTTTCCATGCTTCTGCGTATAACTACATGGCTATTCCGACCAAATTATTTACTCCAATTTTTGTAATGTCACGCTTAACTGGTTGGGCTGCCCATGTAATGGAGCAGCGAGCAGACAATAGAATTATCAGACCATCTGCAGACTATACTGGTGAAGCATTGCGCCCGGTGACTCCTATTCAAGATAGAGCGTAGACACAAAAGGAAAGTACATAATGAATTACAACTATAGAAAACCTTTTCCATCTGAAGAGTTTACTTTAGATTTCTATGATACGCAGGAAGCTGTAGACAAAATAGAGCTAGGGGCCTATGCAAAACTACCCTATACCTCTAAAGTGCTAGCAGAAAATTTAGTACGTAAGTGTGAACCTGAAAAACTGGACGCCGCACTTAGTCAGTTTATTTATCGTAAACGTGATTTGGATTTCCCTTGGTTTCCAGCGCGCGTCGTTTGCCACGATATATTAGGACAAACTGCGCTTGTTGATTTAGCTGGCCTACGCGACGCGATATCACTCAAAGGAGGTGATCCTGCCAAAGTGAATCCGGTCGTACCGACACAGCTTGTTGTTGATCACTCTCTTGCAGTTGAGCATGGTGGATATGACAAAGATGCGTTTGAGAAAAACAGAGCGATTGAAGACAGACGCAATGAAGATCGTTTTCATTTCATCAATTGGTGTAAAACTGCATTTGAGAATGTAGATGTTATTCCACAAGGTAACGGAATTTTACATCAGATCAATCTTGAAAGAATGTCACCTGTTATTCAACAACGAGATGGTGTTGCTTTCCCCGATACATTAGTAGGAACTGATAGTCATACACCAATGGTTGACGCCCTAGGTGTTATTTCAATTGGCGTTGGTGGTCTAGAGGCTGAAAGCGTCATGTTAGGTAGAGCATCTTATATGCGTTTGCCCGATATTGTGGGCGTAGAACTCAGCGGTAAACCACAATCAGGGATCACTGCGACGGATATTGTACTGGCCTTAACTGAGTTTTTACGAGAGCAACGTGTTGTATCCACTTACTTAGAATTTTATGGGGAAGGCAATAAACATCTTACCTTAGGTGACCGAGCAACTATTTCGAATATGACACCAGAGTATGGCGCGACAGCCGCGATGTTCTACATTGATGAGCAAACCATAGAATATTTGCGTTTAACAGGTCGTTCAGACGAACAGATCAGATTAGTTGAAGCTTATGCTAAACATACCGGTCTGTGGGGAGATGAAATGCAAGGTGCTGAGTATGAACGCACGCTTACTTTCGATTTATCTAGTGTCGGTCGAAATATGGCAGGGCCTTCTACTCCGCATAATCGTTTAGCAACAGCAGATCTAGCCTCACGCGGTCTAACGGGTGATTACGCGTCAAAAGACGGTGAAATGCCTGATGGGGCAGTGATTATTGCCGCTATTACAAGTTGTACTAATACAAGCAACCCTCGCAATATGATTGCAGCTGGATTAATTGCTCGAAATGCCAACCAAAAAGGCTTAACACGTAAACCTTGGGTAAAAACCTCTTTAGCGCCTTAGCTCAAAAGCGGTAAAACTCTATCTAGAAGAAGCAAAGTTGCTACCTGAACTTGAGGATTTAGGCTTTGGTGTTGTGGCATTTGCATGTACCTCGTGTAACGGTATGAGTGGAGCGTTAGATCCGAAAATTGAAAAAGAAATAAAAGACCGCGATCTGTATAGCACGGCGGTATTATCGGGTAACCGCAACTTTGATGGACGTATCCATCCGCATGCAGACCAAGCGTTTTTAGCTTCACCGCCACTAGTTGTCGCATATGCAATTGCAGGAAGTATTCGTTTTGATATTGAAAAAGACGCGCTTGGTTTTGATGAAAGTGGCAAGGCAGTCTATTTAAAAGATATTTGGCCCACTGATGAAGAAATTGATGCAGTGATCAAATCATCTGTTAAACCAGAGCAGTTTAGAAAGGTTTATGAACCGATGTTTGCGGTAAAAGAAGCTAGCAATAGCTTGACTGATCCCTTGTATGATTGGCGTGAAATGAGTACTTATATCCGCCGCCCACCATATTGGGAAGGCGCACTTGCAGGTAAGCGCTCACTGTCAGGTCTAAGGCCTTTAGCAGTGCTTGGTGATAATATCACTACGGACCATTTATCACCTTCAAACGCTATTTTAGCCAGTAGTGCAGCAGGTGAATATTTAGCTAAAATGGGCTTGCCAGAAGAAGATTTTAATTCTTATGCTACGCATCGTGGTGATCACCTAACCGCCCAACGCGCGACGTTTGCCAATCCAAAACTGTTAAATGAGATGGTAAAAGATGAGCTTGGAAATGTGAAACAAGGCTCATATGCGCGAGTAGAGCCTGAGGGCACAACTATGCGTATGTGGGAAGCAATCGAAACCTACATGAATCGTAAGCAGCCATTAATTATTGTTGCTGGGGCCGACTATGGGCAAGGCTCTTCACGCGACTGGGCTGCAAAAGGCGTAAGGTTGGCTGGTGTAGAGGTTATAGTCGCTGAAGGTTTCGAACGTATTCATAGAACCAATCTTATAGGTATGGGGGTGTTGCCGCTTGAGTTTATAACTGGCACTACACGAAATACCTTACAAATTGATGGTAGTGAAACTTACGACGTAAGCGGTGATATATCGCCATAGGTGCGACATTAAGTGTCAATATCACGCGTAATTCGGGTGAACAAATTACTGTACCGGTAACATGTAGGCTTGATACAGCAGAAGAGGTCTCTATTTATAATGCCGGCGGCGTATTACAGCGTTTTGCTGAAGACTTTTTAGCTAACGCAAGTTAGTGGTGTGTGCAAAGGAGCATTGTCTATGACAAAAATTCATAAACCACAAATAAAAGTGCCCGCCACTTATATGCGCGGTGGAACAAGTAAAGGCGTCTTTTTTAGCTTAGATGAACTCCCCAAAGACGCACAAGTACCAGGGAAGGCGCGAGATGATTTGCTTTTGCGTGTGATTGGAAGCCCAGATCCCTATGGAAAACACACCGATGGAATGGGGGGCGCTACATCAAGCACCTCCAAAATTGTTATTTTGAGTAAAAGTGATAAAGCCGACCACCATGTAAATTATTTATTTGGGCAGGTTGCCATTGATAAGCCCTTTGTCGATTTTAGTGGTAATTGTGGCAATTTAACGGCGGCGGTTGGTTCCTTTGCGATTGAAAAAGGCTTGGTGGATCCGGATTTACTACCACAAAACGGTATTTTTGAAGTTTATATTTGGCAGCAAAATATTCAAAAAACGATTGTTGCGCATGTGCCTATTGTAAACTCAGTGGTTCAAGAAACAGGTGACTTCGACTTAGACGGCGTTACCTTTCCAGCTGCAGAAGTCAAAGTAGACTTTTTGAAGCCTGCAGCCGATGGCGAAAACAGTGGAGTATTAAGCACAGGAAACGTGATCGATACTCTACATGTACCCGATGTGGGGGATTTCCAAGTTAGTTATATTGATGCGGGCATCCCAACCGTATTTCTACAAGCACAAGCCCTTGGTTATAAGGGTACAGAACTACAAGAAGACATTAACAGTGACCCACATGCCTTAGCGAAGCTTGAGAAAATTCGTGCTCACGCAGCGGTAAAGATGGGCTTAATTAGTGATGTAGAAGAAGCTAAACAACGCCAACATACACCTAAAATTGCTTTTGTCTCGCAAGCATCTGACTATGTCAGCTCAAGTGGAAAATCAGTAACTAAAGAGCAAATTGATCTTTGTGTGCGCGCATTATCGATAGGTAAACTACATCATGCGATGATGGGAACAGCGGCCGTAGCAATCGGCACAGCGGCCGCCATTCCCGGAACCTTGGTGAATCTTGCAACTGGTAATGGACTTGCTAAACAACGTCAGGAAGTCACCTTTGGACACCCTTCTGGTACTTTAAAAGTAGGAGCGCAAGCCAATCAAACTAACAGTAATTGGCAGGTAGAAAAAGTCAGCATGAGCAGGAGTGCAAGAATATTGATGGAAGGTAATGTGAGGATACCAGTCAAGTAAAGGTACAAATAAAATAAGCATATCCGAAAATACCTATGTATTAATGCTGTAGATAACTTCATACCGCTGTTTTGATAACCTAAGTCCGGTTTAAAATTGCAGTGAGGTATAAATGAAGTCGTTTTCAAGTGGTGAAGTAGCAAAATTGTGCGATGTTACACCACGTACCGTGATTCGTTGGATTGATGCAGGAAGAATTAAGGCGTTTAAGTTACTACAGGTAGAGGCAATAACAGAGTTGCTACAGGCTGATTTAATTTCTTTTTTAATGGCCAATAAAATCCCTGTCCCCGTTGAGATGATGGGGCAGGTTGAGCGTCACTGCGTGATGTTATCAAACGACAAGCATCTAACGCGTCACGTAATGAGAATAGTGCGCAATGAAGACTATGTGGGACATGTAGTTTCAAATGAAATTGAGGCAGGATTGTCAATTGCACAGCATGAGCCTCACTTAGTTATATTAGACACCTCGCAAATGAACCGTTTTGACGATTCTATACTTGAGCAAATAAAGTCTTCTGCCAGTTTTAATGCCCATATTATTGCTTTCGTATATGAGAACTCGTCAAGCAATACTATTAATATATCTGGTAAGCAAAGCAACCTTCAGTTCTTTACCAAACCTGTCGATTTGTACCATTTTGCCAGTTTCTTAGATGACATGGATGCGTCAAATGTCTGATTCTAAAAAACAAGTAAATAAGATGTACACTCAAGCTACACAAACAACCGATGACGATATGGCGACGCATTTGTTAGACGATATGCATCAAAGCTTGTCTAGGCTTAACAATGTGCTTGGTAGCAATATATTTGCACACTCGTATGAGCAGGGTGAGAAAGATTCACGTGACATTAATCAGTGTATCAAAACAGCTTGTGGCTATAACCTTGATAAGATTGCAGGACACGCTAAGCTGCACTTGACGCTAGATAAGGTGCCTTACACCTTACTCAATAATGCCAAGATCATTCAGTTATTTAGTAACTTAATTGCCAATGCCTGCCAAGCGATTGATACAAAACATGCCTTAGGTGAGATTCATATTCATTCAAGCTATAAAGGGCAAGCCATAAAAGTATACGTAAGTGACAACGGTTGCGGTATCGCACAGGATAATATTCAAGAGATATTTAACCCATTCTACAGCACGCAAAGCAATCCTGGTGGATTAGGCTTAGGCCTTGCGATTGCGCGGGATATTGTTAGCGAACATCAAGGTCATTTGAGCGTAGATAGTGATTTGCAAAAAGGAAGCGTGTTTTGCATTACACTTCCTATTATGAATAAGCCTGTTCATTAGGGTCAAGCTATAAGCTAGGTATCTACTGATCAAGTAATTGATGATAGATGTGATTAGCCCCTTCATAGTCCTTAGCGTGCTCAAGGATTTTAGCTAGCAGTGAGCGATCATCTCGATTATCTTTTAACTCAAGTGATTTTGTTAAGGCTTTTTCGGCAAGCGCGTAATCACCACTGTTATATGCAAGGTTTGCCAAAACAGAGTACAACAACGCATCTGCAGGTGTTTTCTTTATCGCTGACTGAATAAACCCAATTGCTTTGGCCGGGTTGGGCATTCTTATTTGCTTAAACAAAGGCCAAAATGACGGATTGCGTTGCTTTGTGGCAAAGCTGACAAGCATAGTTTCGGCATCAGAATACAAGCCTTGATCAATCAATAATTGAGCATATGCAGTTTGACAGGCGACATCTTTACGTACGCTTCTAGGTAAGGCTTGCCAGTGCAGTTTAAGGGCATTTGCACCTTCTTTGCTAGCAATCGCAGAAAATTCACCAAAAACACATTGTGTTGACCATTTTTCATAATCATCACCTAATACTTTTTTATTGGCTTGTGCGTATCTTTGAATTTGTGACCAATCATCTAGTGCTTCTAGTATATTTAGCTTCAACAACACAAATGCTTTGGTATTGCGTAACTTGCCTTCAATGCTTGCAAGTAGCTCCATTGCTTCTTCTGCTTTACCTTCTAGTAAGGCAATCTCGGATTGTTTTAAACTCGATACGTGTAAAGACTCTTTAGTTTCCATTGCTTGTACTAAAAAAGCCTTTGCTTGTTGGGTGTTACCAAGCTGTTTTTCAATCTCGGCTGCTAACAAAAGGTTACTGCCTTTGAAGTCACCACCTTGGGTTTTGCGCAATAAGGTTAAGGCGTTTTGCTTGTCATCGAGTAAAAGTGCCTTGGTCGCTTCAAAATATGCTTTGTCACGTTGACGCTTAGATAGGGCACCAAACCAATTTTTTGAACCTTGTAGCCATCGAATTAGTTTTTTTATACTCCATTCGCCTATCCAAAACAGCATGATTGAGCATAAGCCAATAATTATTGCGCTAATGATGCTTAGTTGGATAACTGTATTCGGTAAGGCAATAATAATTTTACCTTCAACGCTGAGTAACAACTCTCCGAAAACAAGGGCAAAGAGAATTAATACAATAATGACAATAAATTTAATCATAGCGCATTACCTTCGTTCTCATTTTGCGGAACTAAAGAACCAACTTCTGGCTGCTTGGGAATGTTGTTATATAAGCTTTGAATGCGGGCTTTAGTGATATCTTGTAATGAGATGACGGACTTTAATTGCGTGGGAAGCTTACTTTCAAGGTCAGCATTTTGTAGCTCTTGCAGAGCACTTAAAAATTGACCAACGCTAGTATCATCTAATTGGTAAAAGTCCACAATAAGTGTTATTGCTTGTTGCATGGACGCTCTGTAAAGCTCAATGTGCTCATTAAGTACTGCCGTCTGTGCTTGTGCTAAGGCAAACTGTAAACGCTGCTCGATTAACCACTGCTGACGCTGAGCTAAATAAGGCTCTAATGGCTCATCAATGGTATCGATAGTGATGAAATCGCCAACAATCGAACGCCATGTTTTAGCAAGATTATCACGCCAATCAGCTACATCATTGCTTAACTCGTTGTCTGTGGTTGTTTCTAGCTCTGGTAGTTGTAATGAGTCCATTGGGAGTGCTTCAACACGCGGCGACATAGCACCTACTGCTAAAGCAATTGAATAAGTTGAAACCGGATTAACTTGTTTAATTGCTTGGATATCACCTGCAATTAGCGCCCTAACAGGAAATAGCGATGGGTCGTTTAGGTCAGCAATACGGGCATCTGCTTCTTGTAAAAGCGTTAAAGCGGTTCTTAAATCTTTTTCTAAATATAACTTACGTCCAGCCATGTTCACTAGGTAGTTTGCTTCGGCCAATAACCAATCTGAAGGCCTACGTCCGTTTAACTCTGCGACCCGTTGGCCTTGAACTTCAAGTCCTGTTGCATTTTGATTCACTTGTTCGCTTAAGGTTTCGACGCTTTTGAGTACTTGAGACTGAAGTTGCTCGTTACTAGCTAGCTGGTTTTGACTCGCACTAAGGGTGCTTGTGACTTGTTGTTGTATATCTAGCGCATTTTGTTTAAGTTGTGATTGACCTTGCTCAAGACGGGTAATGCTGCTCGCAGTTTCGGTTTCGACTTCGTCTACTTGTATGTAATACCAATATGCAGCAGCACCCAAAAGGCAAACAAAGACAAAATTGAGCGCACTAATTACCCATAATAATGTTGTTTTTGGCCCAGAGTTGCCTTTATTGTTAGGCGCTGGACTTACGGCAGCATCTTTTGGTGTATGTTTACTATTGGTGTCTTTTTTGTGTCCAGATAAGGCGGTGGATGTTTGCTTTTTTTCACTTGTACTTGATGCGCCCGATTGAGCAGATAATTTTTCATTTTCAGGCAAGATTGGCTTATCAGACATTAACAACTCCTTTAGAGACAAGCTTATTGGCGGCGTTGGCAAGTGCTTGGGGGCTTGCTCCCTCGCTTACACTTAAGTTTTTTATGCCTTGTTCTATAGCATAGTCACGAATTCGATTACTAGCGACAATCCAATGAAGGTTTTGAAGCCATATATTTGGTAATTGCTTTATTATCTCGTGCGCAATTTCAACGCTTGTTACTATAATACACTGAATACCTTGGCTTACCAATGTATCCTTTTGGTGGCTTATGTCACGCGCTACTCTTTTGTAAACGTTTAATTCCTTCACTAAAACACCTCGCGTGGTCAGCGCATCAAAAATCAAGGAGCGCCCACCTTCACCTTTCAGTAATAGGACAGATCTATTTTCCATATCCACATTTAGTGCTTCAAGAGCCAAAACGCCTTCTGAATTTTCAGGCCTTGCGCAGATAACATTTTGAGGCTCAAAAGTGTGATTGTTATCTTGTAAATAGGCATATAAAGCATTAAAGGTTTTTTTACCCACACAGATTAATTTTATTGACTTTAGACTAGTAGTAAGCGCTTGCTGGGTGAGCCATTCTACGGCATAACTCGATGTGATGATAATGGCATAAGGCTTATCCCTAAGAAGCGAGTCAACATTGACTTTTTTTGTACAAATTTGAATATCAACAACCGATAAAGTGCAACTGGGTAGGCCATGTTTGCCAAAATAATCAGATGTGAATTTTGCTTTTGGTTCGGGACGAGCGATTAAGAAACTCATCTTTACATACCGAAAGTCGTATTATTCAGGTAAGGCATCTAAAATTGCCTTAGCGCCTTGTCCCAATAGAGCATTAGCTACTTGATGACCAAGCTTTGTTGCTTCATTTAGATCATCAATTGCGCAACTAGTGCTTTGTTGGGCGTGTAATATCTCACTGCCGTCCGGTTGGGCAACTAAGGCTCGCAAAGTAAGTTGTTTGTCTTTATACAAAGCAAAACTGCCTATTGGTACTTGGCATCCACCCTCAAGCGCTGCATTCATGGCCCGTTCACACGTTACACGCAACGCGGTTTCATCATGATTTAAACTAGACAACATATTTATCAATACAGTGTCGTCATTTCGGCACTCAATTCCAACTGCCCCTTGTCCAACGGCGGGTAGCGAGTCTTGATAATGGATTTCTTGCTTGATTCGCTCTTGCATATTTAAGCGAATTAGACCAGCACAAGCTAATATGATTGCATCATAGTGACCGTCATCCAGCTTTTGGAGTCGTGTATTTACGTTTCCGCGAAGGTCTTTAATAATTAGGTCAGGTCGCGCGGCTTTAATTTGTGATTGTCTTCTTAAACTTGATGTACCAACAACTGCTTTAGCGGGCAATGCATCTAATGAATCATACTGGTTGGACACAAATGCATCATAGGGATTTTCTCGTTCACAAATACAATGCAGGCCAAAACCATCGGGGAAGGCGACAGGGACATCTTTCATGGAATGCACAGCTAAGTCTGCTAAATCATTTTGCATTGCGATTTCAAGCTCTTTGATAAACAAACCTTTACCACCGATTTTTGCCAAAGGCGTATCTAGTATTCGATCACCCTTGGTCGACATTGGCACTAACTCGACCTTTGTTTCAGGAAAATGCTTATTCAACTGCGCTTCGACATAATAAGCTTGCCACATAGCCAAGGCGCTTTTTCGTGTTGCAATGCGAATAAGCGGTTTTGTTTCCATGATTAAATATCCTTATCTAAGTCGATTTAGCGTAGGTGCTGAGTGATAAAGGTCGCGATGTCGTTTACTTCAGGCATGCATACATTATGTTGCATCACGTACTGTTTGAATTGCACATCATAACCTTCTTTTTCAAGTGCTTGAAAGGCAGCCTTCCCAAGGCTTAATGGTACGACTTCGTCTTGCTGTCCGTGACAGCATAATATAGGCGTGTTCTGATTTGCTTCACTTTTTTCATCACCTAGTGTTTTAGCGCTGGCCATATATGTGGATAAGGCGACAATACCGGCAAGTTTGTTTTGATAACGAGTGCCAAGGTGAAGTGCAATAACGCCTCCTTGTGAAAAACCAATTAACATGATTTTGTTGGCGGGTATGCCTGCCTCGATTTCTTTATCGATTAATCTTTCAACCGCAGAACTTGATTCGAGCACACCTTCAATATCAGCTCTGCTTTCCATATCCAATGTTTTAATGTCATACCATGCTCGCATTTCCATGCCATTATTAATTGTGACTGGACGAACGGGTGCATGGGGAAATACAAATTTAACGCCTAGCTCGTCTGCAAGCCTGAGTTCAGGGGCAATGGGAGCAAAACCGTTACCTGAATCACCAAGGCCATGAAGCCAGATGATGGTTGATTTGTGTAGGCTTGGTGGAGCAATGTCTACAGATGACAATAGATTATTTGACATAAAATGTCCTTTTACTCAAAGTGATAAAAACTATTTAGTGCTTATTGAATATTTAAGGTGACTTGTTCGCCAGCTTGTTTGCTCACTGCGTCATCGAAAAACTCAAAAAACTCCCCACCAAAGCGTTCATCAATCCATTTGCCATCAGTGTAGTTGAAGTGGTGCCCATTGAACTTAGTTGCCACCCAAAGCTGCAGTAAAGGTGGTTGCTTATTTAGGATGATTTTAGACTGATCAGGCATAATTAGGGTAAGGATACCTTCGGCACTCTCGAAATCGATATCGGGTGTTTCAAGCTCATCGAGGGCTTCTTCAATTTTGATAAATAGTTCGTCAATCATCTGATCATATTGGCTTTCGTTCATCTACGGATCCTTTCTTTAATCAATCAGCCAATACACAAGCAAAAAATTGGCGATATTTGGTTTTTTTAACGATCTGTGTCTCTAACTAGCTACAGATGTGTATAATACAGTGCATGTTAGCATATTTCCGGCGAGCTTATGTAGTCCCTAGCGCGTTAGTTGGCAAACAATTTTATTAATCGCTTACACGATACAAGGACTGATAATGAGTGAATCCTCCAATCGGCAATTAGGTAATCTATTCATCATCGCTGCGCCATCTGGCGCGGGTAAATCGAGCTTGATCACAGCACTTTTGCAACGCGCTCAAGAGGGCACTTTGTTCAATCAAGCGCAATTGTCTGTTTCACATACAACTCGTGAACCTCGCGAAGGTGAGGTAGATGGCATGCATTATCATTTCGTCAGTACAGATGAATTTGAAAGCATGATAAAAGATGACGAATTTTATGAGCATGCAAAGGTATTTGATAATTATTACGGTACATCCAAGCAAGCGATTTCAAATAAGCTAGCAAACGGTATTGATGTATTTTTAGATATTGATTGGCAAGGCGCACGCCAAGTCAAGCAGGTCAATCCTGATGTCATCACTATTTTTGTCATGCCGCCTTCACGAGACGAGCTTTATGCTAGATTGTTGAGTCGTGGCAGTGATTCACAGGAAGTTATCGATAAACGGATGCAACAAGCGCAATCAGAAATGTCGCACTATGATGAGTTCGACTATGTACTGATCAATGACAAATTTACCCATGCCCTTGAGGAGCTCATTACGATCGTGAAGGCATCGAGCTTGAGCAAATCCAAGCAAAGCATCCGAAATAAAGCATTATTTGATGAGCTTTTAAGTAAATAAGTAATAATTTTTCGCTTATGCCGCAAATATTCACTAAGTGGTCTATATTATTAGCGCGGAATCCTTTATACTTCGCGACCAATTTTTGAACAAGTGATAGGGCTTACCTTTAGTCACTATCTAACGACCTAATTTGGCTTACTTTTTTCAAAATAAGCCACTACAAGACCGGAGCAATATATGGCACGTGTAACCGTTGAAGATGCAGTTGACTAAGGTTGGTAACCGTTTTGATTTAGTTTTAGTTGCGGCAAAACGCGCTCGTCAGCTTGCAACCGAAGGCAAAGACGCGCTTGTAGACGCTGAAAACGATAAGCCAACAGTAGTGGCACTTCGTGAAATTGAACAAGGCCTTGTGACCGCAGAGACAGTTGAGCAAACTGAGATGCAAGATCAACGCGCTCAAGAAGAAGCAGAATTTGCTTCAGTAGCCAGCATTTTAGCTAACAACGGCTAAGTATTTTCTAACGAAACAGCTCTGTTTCGAGATAATTACTACTATTTTACAAAACGCCGATTATTATCGGCGTTTTGCGTTTGCATATCCCAAAAATATACGTATTCTTAATTTATGATTAGAGTATAGAAAGGACATTTTTTTTAGTGTATTTGTTTGAAGGTCTGCAAGCGAAAATCAGTAGTTACTTGCCGAAAAAACAAGTCGATTATGTAAAGGCTTCTTATGTGCTTGCGCGCGATGCACATGAAGGGCAAACTCGCTCTAGTGGTGACCCTTACATTACCCACCCTGTGGCGGTAGCTGGCATCCTTGCAGATATGAAACTTGACCACGAGACGCTCATGGCGGCATTGCTACATGACGTCATTGAGGATACCGAATACACAAAAGAAGACCTTAGTTTAGCATTTGGTGAAACTGTTGCAGAGTTAGTCGAGGGTGTCAGTAAGCTAGATAAATTGAAATTTAGTTCAAAGCAAGAAGCTCAAGCTGAAAATTTCCGTAAAATGCTTATGGCGATGGTTCAAGATATACGGGTCATTTTAATCAAGCTATCTGACCGTACTCATAACATGCGAACCTTAGGCGCCTTAAGACCTGATAAGCGTCGCAGAATAGCGCTAGAAACCCTCGAAATTTATGCCCCTTTAGCGCATCGATTAGGTATTCACGATATTAAAAACGAGCTTGAGAACCTTGGTTTCCAAGCGATGTATCCACTTCGCCATCGCGCATTGCAAGGCGCAGTTGCTCAAGCGCGTGGGAATCGCAAAGAAATTATCGAGCGCACTGAAAAAGAGCTTAGCGCAAAGCTTGAGCAATTTGATATTCAAGGCAGGGTATTTGGCCGTGAAAAACACCTATACTCAATCTATCGGAAAATGAAAAATAAAGAAGTTTCTTTTTCTGAAGTCATGGATATTTATGGCTACCGGATTGTGGTAGATAGTGTCGACAATTGTTATCGGGTACTAGGTGCGATACACGGGATGTACAAGCCGATTGAAAATCGTTTTAAAGATTACATCGCAATACCCCGTTCAAACGGTTACCAGTCTTTGCATACGTCTTTGAAAGGTTCACACGGCATTCCACTTGAGGTACAAATTCGAACCGAGGATATGGACCATTTAGCCGATAAAGGCGTGGCAGCACACTGGCAGTATAAAGATGACGGTGAGAAGAACAATACTTCGCAAATGCGCGCCAATCAATGGATGCAGTCTTTGGTTGAACTACAGCAAAATGCAAGCACGTCAGTTGAATTTATAGAAAGCGTCAAATCAGATTTATTCCCTGACGAAATTTATGTATTTACACCCAAAGGCAAAATTGTCGAATTACCAACTGGCGCAACGGCTGTTGACTTCGCTTATGCAGTGCATTCAGGTGTAGGTAATACTTGTGTAGGCGCAAGAGTTGATCACAAAAACTATCCGTTAAGCGCGCCGCTTGAAAATGGTCATAGCGTAGAAATTATCACCTCACCTAGAGCTAAACCCAATGCAAACTGGCTTAATTTTGTGGTCAGTGCAAGGGCAAGGGCTAATGTGCGAAGTTATCTTAAGACGCAACATCGGCATGATGCTATCAGTATGGGTAATCGCTTGTTACGTCATGCCCTAGGTACCATAAAGTTAGATGAAATTGATGACCAGACCAAAGCAAGGGTCGTTGACGAAACTAAGTATGACGATTTTGATGCACTACTGACCAGCATTGGCATGGGGAATGAACTAAGCGCTATGATTGCAAGGCGACTAGTTGGCGATAACACTGAAATACCTGAGAAAAAATCAAATGTAGCTATTCGAGGTACTGAAGGATTGAGCGTTTATTATTCACGCTGTTGTCATCCTATACCAGATGATGAAGTTGTAGCAATATTAAGCCCGGGGCGCGGTGTCGTCATCCATCAAACCGGTTGTACAAATATTCGTAAGTTGTCTAGAGAAGAGCCTCAACGCGTGTTACCAATGGAATGGGATGACGATGCACAAGGTGATTTTAAAGCGGCTTTGCGTGTCGAGTTAACCAATCAACGAGGCTCGCTGGCAGCATTAACCTCTGCTATAGCAGCGTGTGACTCGTCGATTGTCAATATGCAAACAGAAGATAGGGATGATGGGCGCTTTATTATCGATATTGAGCTTACCACTCGTAACCGCATTCATTTTGCCACGGTTATGCGTAAGATTCGCACCCTTGATGAGCTTCAGAAAGTCTCAAGACACAGTCAATAACAATGCGTATAGCATGGGTTAAGACAAATCGTAAGTGCAGTCATATTCGAAATTGTATCGCCTTAGTTGTACTTGGCAGTATTTCTACATTGTTATGCTCAACAACGATGGCCATGGACATTATTGCCCATAGGGCGGCTTCAGGTTATTTGCCTGAGCATACCAAAGAAGCTGTCGTGTTAGCGCATACGCAAAACCCGGATTACATTGAGCAAGACTTGGTCGTCACCAAGGATGGCCAGCTTATAGTATTGCACGACATATATCTTGATACCGTTACTAATGTAGAAGTCGTTTTTCCACGTAGGAAACGCCAAGATGGCCGCTTTTATGTTATCGATTTTAGCTTAGATGAGCTGAGGCAATTGCGCGTACATGAACGTCAAAATATTAAGGGCCAGCAAGTCTTTGACAATAGATATAGTGGCCACGCACATTTCACAATCGCTAGTTTTGATGAGCACATAGAGCTCATCAATGAGCTGAATCGAATGTTTGATAAGAATGTTGGCATATACCCTGAAATAAAAGCGCCACAATGGCACCTATCAGAAGGTGTCGATATAGCCAGTTTGTTAGTAAAAAGTCTAAACAAGCACCGTCTAAATCACGTTGAAGCGAACATTATCGTGCAAAGTTTTGATCCTACAAGTTTGAAGCGTTTGAAACACGAGCTGGGTATTAAAGTCCCTTTACTTCAGTTAATTGGGGGCAGAAATTGGCAGCATCCAAACGTTGATTATGCGCACATGACTACCCAATTGGGCCTACAGGAAATCTCTGAATATGCTGATGGTATAGGGCCATGGATTCCGGTTATATTGAACCTTAAAAACAGAACAGTCATGCCAATATTAAAAGATGCACAGCAACTAGGTTTGTTTGTTCATCCTTTTACGCACCGCGAAGACAGCGCTAAAAAACAATTTCCAGCGAGTAAACAATTTGAAGTACTCAAAAAAGCAGGTGTTGATGGATTATTTACTGATCAGGTTATGCCGTATATGCACGAATAAATCTTGTGATAGGTCTATTCGTGCACGTAGCTTATTTTGAATACAAAACGTAAATTAGCTTGCGTATTTGATTGAACAACCGTACGGAGGGGTTATTTTTTTGCTAACTTCTTCGCCTGATAATAGTGCGCTTAGGCCAAGGTCAAGATAGTTGTCTGCTTTTGGAATATCTGCTTGATTAGCCGACTTAATGCTATCAATTGCACCAGCGTATTTAAGTTCGCCTTCAGGGTTAATTATATACATATGTGGTGTTGTTTTAGCTGCATAAGCTTTACCGACTTCGCCTGTTGGATCAAACAAAACATGTGAAGGCGCCGCGTTGCGCGATGAGCTGAGCTCATTTGCTTTATCCGCGTCTACATGGCCTTGTTTACCATAAGGTGCAGACGATATTATGGATAACCACACGACGTCTTGCTCGGTGAATTTGCGCTGCAAGTCTTGCATGTTATTACTATCGTAATGTTTTACTACATATGGGCATTGATGATTGGTCCATTCAAGCACAACATGTTTACCCGCATAGTCAGATAAGCTGACTTGCTCACCCATACTATTAGTTAATGTAAAATCAGGTGCCGGAGCATCTACCTTTTTAGCGTTAACACTAAAGCTTAGGACTGCAGAGCACAGTGCGACAGATGCGACTGAAAATATTCGTTTAATTGACATTGTTAATCTCCTGTTTTGCTTTTTCGATAGCCTCAATAACCATATTGGGACTGAGTATTTGGGGAAGCACTTCGTGCGAATTTGTGCCTGCATAAACCACATATAGTGGTACGCCAGCGCGTTCATATTGGCTTAAATAATTCAAAATTTCGTCATTTTTGTTAGTCCAATCACCTACCATGTAATGAACATTGCTTTGCGTTAATGACTCAATTACATCTTGGTCACTTAAGGCAAGCTGCTCATTTACTTTGCAGGTAATGCACCAATCTGCGGTCATGTTGACTAACACAACTTGGCCCTCTTTACGCAATTCTAAAAGTGCGTTGGGTGTGTATTGAATAGCGAAATTATCATCAGTGGTGTTTTGCTTCTTGAGCGTCGTCTTAAAGGTATTTACGCTAATCATCGGTAGACTAATACTGAGCAAAACAAGCACTACGCACAGTGTTTTAGCCCACTTACTTTTGAGCAAACCCAAAAGCCATAACGCCATGCAAAATAGAATTAAGCATATTATTAATAAAAATTGTGCGTCGCCGCCTAATTGACCTGCATATACCCATAATAACCATGCAACCGTTGCTAGCATTGGAAAGCCAAGCAAGCGTTTGAACGTTTCCATCCAAGCGCCTGACTTGGGCAAGCATTTAAGGGCGCGTTTGGACATAAACAATAACGTGATAGGTAGTGCAAACCCTAACGCCAAAGCATTAAAAAGCAGCAAGGTAATACTTGGTGGACTAATAAACGCTATACCCAAGGCGGCCGCCATAAATGGAGCTGTACATGGTGAAGCAACTATGACGGCAAGGGCGCCGGTTGCAAAATGAGAGCTTGCAGAATCGCCAGAGACAAACCCTTGGCCAAACCCAGTAAGACTGGTGCCTACAGTCAGTGTGTCAAACAATACTAAGGCAATAAATGTAAATAGAAAAACCAACAATACAATGACTAGAGGTTCTTGCATATGAAACCCCCAGCCAATTTGCTGACCGCTTACTTGTAGGGCGATAATGATTATGGCAAATAAATTAAAACAGACCATTACACCCGCTAAGTAAGAAAACTTATGCATATTTGCGTTATCTGAATGTTGTAACGCTAGGGCTTTAATAGACAAGATTGGTAAAACACAGGGCATCAAATTTAGGATCAATCCCCCTAGAAATGCCATACCAGCATAAAGTAGGATGTCTTGTAAAGGCAGATTTTCATCAATGATAGGATTTGCACTTATATCACTAAAGGTTGTTTCCAGATAAAAAGCACGTTTTGAGTCGCTCACTAGCCACGAAAGGGTTTGTTTGGTTTGCGATTGGGTAAAAGCAGACTCATCAAAATATAACGAACGCGGAATGACAACGCTAATCATATCATCGTTAAGCAACCATTGTTGTTGACCAGCATGGTCAATAACATCACCCCTAAACGGAAATATACTGAGTGAATCAACATCTAAATCCTCAAGTGACTGGCCTGCATTTGGCAAACCCACCACGATGTGCTCTTGAGTAATTTCGAATTGTCCATTTAAAATTAGGTCACTAGGGTGTTTGGTACGGGTATTTGAGAATAATTCGGCATATTGACTATTATTTGCTTGGGCGCGTACTGGTATCTCGATTTGAAGTGTAGCCCAACCAAGGTATGCAATCCTCTTTGCATACTAACCACGAAAGGTCGACTTTGACCAAAAGGTTTGAACCAATTAATACATCGTTTGATACTTCAACAGGAACAATTAACAAGTTGGGATTGTAGTATCCATAATTAACAAGATGCGCTACTGGTATCGCCTTGGGAATTGGCCATTGAATATCCCCAAATGAAATCCCTTTTGTTTCATGCCAATCTAGCACTGGGGCTTCACCAGAGTCTCCCTAGGTTTAACCAGTAGGTGTGCCATTGTGTTTCTGGTTTTAATAATACACCAATATGGCTTGTAGACCCTGGTACAAATGCATCGTGCTCAGAATACAAAAAAACTTCAATATGGGGACCCGTTGCACTGGCAGTGTTTACCACAGTTTGATGGCTTGTTGACTCCTCATTGCCAAATGCGACGCCTGTTGCTAAAAACAACATTAGTGCAAGCCATGATGCTACTGTATTTTGTACCATAAATAATCAATCTTTGTTTTAGACCTTATCAGTACGATTGTTTTCGTCTAATCGTTTAATGTGTCGTTTATGTCGCTAGAGCCTCGGCAAAGTATAGGCTGTGAAACAATGACATTCCATGCTATAAACCTATCATTCGACGCAAAGACCACTACACTTTGTAATTATATTTTTATTTACGCGAGAGCATGATGTCAAAATCTATCATACAAACAAACAATGCCCCAGAGGCCATTGGCACCTATAGTCAAGCTGTCAAAGCGGGCAACACGGTTTATATTTCGGGGCAAATCCCACTTTTGCCACAAACCATGCAGATGGTTTCTGAGGAATTTGAAGAACAAGCTGTTCAGGTGTTTGAGAACTTACAGGCGGTCGCCAATGCAGCAGGTGGTAACACATCAAACTTGGTCAAGGTCAATATCTTCCTAACTGACTTAGGGCAATTTGCTAAGGTCAATGAAGTTATGGCAAGGTATTTTACTCAGCCATATCCAGCAAGAGCTGCGGTGGAAGTAAGCGCTCTACCAAAAGGTGCGCAAATAGAAATAGACGCTGTTATGGTGTTACCAGAATAATATGAGCTTCACTCAGAAAATGTCGCCTGAGCGATATAAACGTATTACCGAAATGCTTAAGATGCGTCAGCCAGACTTAACATTACTGCTCGAAGAGGTACATAAACCTCACAATGTGTCGGCAGTTATTAGAAGCGCAGATGCGGTGGGCATTAACAGAATTCATGCGGTATGGGAGGGTGACACTGAGCTTCGAAAAGGCACCGCTATGGGCAGCCAGATATGGGTAGATACAAAAACACATGGGTGCGTCGGTGATGCAGTTAGGCATTTACATGAACAAAAAATGCAAGTGCTAGTGACCAATTTAGATGATACTGCCGTTGATTTTAGACAAATTGATTACACCCAGCCTACCGCGATCATTTTGGGCCAAGAGAAAGACGGTGCAACTGATGAAGCAATCGCGTTGGCTGACCAGTCAATCTTGATACCGATGGTAGGGATGGTTCAATCGTTAAATGTATCAGTTGCCGCAGCTACTATTTTGTATGAAGCTCAGCGACAACGTGAGCTAGCTGGCATGTATAAACAAGCTTTGTTACCGGTGCATGAAATACAAAAAGTGCTATTTGAAGGTGGATTTCCAGTATTGCATGAACAATGCCTTAAACGTGGCCTTCAATATCCGCATATCAATGATCAAGGTGAAATTGAAGCATCGCAGCAGTGGTGGGATGCACTGAAATATTCTTAGGATCTTGTATAAACAAGCGTTTATTAATATTTTTGAGAAAAATAAGAAAACGTGAAATAAAATATTCGCTGGTCCGGTCTGATGGATGGGAATGAATATTTTATTCAAGTGTTAACTTATTTCACATGCTCAGTGTGATATTTCAAACAGGTAAATTGATGAAAAAATTAATATTAGTGCTTATCGCAAGCGTTTTTGTAAGCCAAGCTTTTGCTGTAGATCGTACACAAATACGAGAAAATGCTGAAGATGTTACGCCTTTGCTCAACGGCATGATGGCGCCAAATGCTTCGGTTAAAACGGCTGATGGGTCACCAGTAAGCTTACAAGCGTTATTGATGCAAAAGCCAGCAGTCATTGTATTTTACCGTGGGGGGTGGTGTCCTTATTGTTCAAGACAGCTTGCTGAGCTAAAAGACATTGAACAAGATTTGGTTGATGAAGGTTACCAGATCATTGCAATTTCGCCTGAAACTGTTGAAAAGCTAAATGAACAAAAGCTAGAGACTGAGTTTGCTGCTCAACTTATCTCGGATGATAAACTACAAGCGATAAAAGGCTTTGGTATAGGTTTTTATGTGCCTAACGACACATCAAAATTATATAAAGAACGCATGAACGTTGACTTGACTGTAGATGAAGCAGATCGTGCAGTGTTGCCAGCGCCAGCAGTGTTTATTACTAACACCGAAGGCCAGGTTGTATTTAGTTACGTGAACCCAAATTTCAGAGTAAGGCCGTCTGCTGATTTGGTATTAAGCGCCGCTAAGTTAGTCAAAGCACCAGCTCAGTAATACCAGTAATATAAATCAAGTTGCTTTAAAACACAGGTAAAGGAATCATCGCCTTTACCGTTAACATCTTATACATCTTTTTAGATAATAGGATAATGTTTTGAAGCGACTTTCCGCAAGCCTTGTACTCTCGCCCCTGCTTTGTTTTTCGATATTGGAAAACGCACTAGCAAATGACCCTTTTCAGCATACTGGCAGTGCATTAAGCCGTGGTAGTGTCGCTTATATAAGCGATCCTTATTCAACCGCGCACAATCCTGCTTCAGCCGCTTATTTCTCAAGAACTTATGAAGGCTTTAGAATGAACTACATAGCGCCCATCACCGGCGGTTATGAAGTGGGTAAAATAGATTCTTTGATTGATGAATTAGACGAGCTAATTGATATCCTTGAGCAAGATGATTTAAGTGCTCAAGATGCACTTGATGCTAAAGACCGCTTTGATCCTTTCTTGCGCCAAGCGGCAATTGATGGAATGGTGAAAGCGACTGGTAGTGCAGGCGTTCCGCTATTGCCTGCGTTTTACAGAAGTACTGAAATCGGAACATTTAGCTTCAATATGCATGTCAGTGGTAGCCTTAGAAGCACAGTCTTAGATGATGAGATTGATATCATTGCTATTAATAATTCCTTTCAAATTAATACATCAGCGGCCAGCTACGTTAAAGGTGCTGGTTTAGTATCTGTGGCTGCAGGATATAGTCGACCGGTGTATAAATTAGATGACGCATTTTTATATGCTGGTACCACATTTCGCTTGAATCGTTACAGCCTTTCAAAAAACATAATTTCATTAGCGGGTCTGGAAGATGGTGAAAATATTGAAAATGCGATACAAGATGATTATGAAAATAACGCCAATGCGACGGTCAATCTTGGTGTTGATTTAGGATTGCTTTGGGCAGCTTCACAGTATTCGCTAGGGTTTAGTGTTAAGGATATAAATGAGCCTGAATACGATTATGGTAGTTTAGCGTCAGATTGCGCAGATCTTGTTGGTCTCTCGCTTGATAACTGTTTTGTTGCGCAAGATATTATTGCTGATGGGCGAATCTCCGCAAACGAGGTGTATGTTGCTAATGCACAAGCAACGCTTGAAGCTAGCGCATGGTTTGGTCAAAAAACGGTATGGAGTTTGAGTGGGGCGATTGATTTAAATGATAAGAATGACCCAATTGGGGATTTGTATCAGTGGGCCAGTATTGGTATGACGGCGCAATTTAATAATTGGTTTATTCCACAACTGCGCCTTGGCTACTCAAAAAACCTTGTCGGCACTGAGCTGGCATACTATTCCTTGGGACTTACCATGTTCAAGCATGCTCAGCTAGATGTACGTTGGAGCAGTGAGAGTGCCGAAATAGACGGTACTGACGCCCCTCGTTCAGCATTTATCAGTTTTTCGGTACAAAAGTCTTTCTGATCTTGATTACAGCTGGCGAAAAACCCTGATTTTGTTACTCTTTATTGACTAAGCAATCAGGAACACAGGCAGCATGTTGTCATTGGCTGATACTTCGGTCACCACCTTAAAGGGCGTGGGGGCAAAAGTTGCAGAAAAACTCGCTAAACTGGGTATTCAAAATCTACAAGATATGATGTTTCATTTGCCTTTGCGCTATGAGGATCGTACTCGCGTGTACCCAATAGCCGATTTATATACCGGCATACACGCAAGCGTCGTCGCTAAGGTTGTGAGTGCCGATATAAAATATGGTCGTAAGCGCATGTTACTTGTAAAGGTAAGTGATGGTAGCGATATACTGACTTTGCGTTTTTTCCACTTTTCTGCCGCCCAACTTAATGGTTTTTCAACTGGAAATACCGTAAAAGCATTTGGTGAGGTTCGCTCTGGCGGCACTGGATGGGAAATCATGCATCCGGAATATAAAATAATTGATCCTGAGGCTGAGGTCGAAGTCGAAGCGTTCTTAACACCCGTTTATCCAACCACCGATGGCGTGAATCAACTTACCTTGCGCAAATTGACCGAACAGGCTTTGATACAGCTTGAAAAGGGCGCATTGACAGACCTTCTACCTGAAGGTTTATATGCTCAGCAGCTTTCTCTAAAACAGGCGCTACAATTGGTGCATCGACCACCTCCTGATATTGATTTGCAAATGATGGATGAAGGACAGCATCCTGCTCAAACTCGGCTGGTATTAGAGGAGTTGCTTGCGCATCATTTAGGAATGTTGAAAGTCCGCAGTGAGTCTAATCAAGACCCTGGTATTAGAGTAGATAGCCGTCATTTGTTGATAGATAAATTTTTGTCTAATTTACCGTTTTCACCCACCCAAGCACAATCTCGTGTGGTCACCGAAATTCACAATGACCTTGGTTTACATCAACCAATGATGAGATTGGTGCAAGGAGATGTGGGCTCGGGCAAGACGCTTGTTGCTGCATTAGCTGCTTTGCCTGTTATTGAAGCAGGTATGCAAGTAGCGTTGATGGCCCCTACCGAATTGCTAGCAGAACAACACGCACATAATTTTAGGCAATGGTTTGAGCCATTAGATATCAAAGTGGGTTGGTTAGCAGGTAAAACTAAAGGCAAAGTACGAAACGAAACACTTGAAGCGCTGCAAAATGGCCAGATTAATATGTTAGTGGGTACGCATGCAATATTTCAAGAAGCTGTAAATTATCACCAGCTTGCCTTGGTGATTGTAGATGAGCAACATCGGTTTGGTGTGCACCAGCGCTTGGCTTTGCGCAAAAAGGGTGAGCACGCCGGTAAATACCCACATCAATTGATTATGACAGCAACGCCTATACCTCGTACTTTGGCGATGACAGCCTATGCGGACTTAGATACCTCTATTATTGATGAACTGCCACCAGGGCGCACGCCTGTAAAAACAGTAGTGCTACCTGACAGCAGACGTAATGATATTATTGAGCGTGTTCGAAACAGCGCACTGAGCGATAAACGCCAAATTTATTGGGTATGCACGTTAATTGAAGAGTCTGAAGCGCTACAGTGTCAAGCAGCTGAAGATACAGCAAGCTCACTTGCTGAACTGCTTCCTGAATTAGCCATTGGATTGGTTCATGGTCGCTTAAAGCCGGCAGAAAAACAAAGGTTGATGAGTGAATTTAAATCGGGGAGCATTGATTTGCTTGTGGCAACCACCGTGATAGAAGTGGGTGTGGATGTGCCTAATGCAAGTTTAATGATCATTGAAAATCCAGAGCGCTTAGGCTTGGCTCAATTACATCAGCTACGGGGTCGAGTAGGGCGCGGCTCTGTTGAAAGCCATTGCGTGTTGATGTACCAAAGTCCTTTATCAAAAACGGCAAGTAAACGTTTAGGAGTATTGCGCGAATCTAACGATGGTTTTTATATTGCCGAAAAAGATCTTGAAATTAGAGGCCCAGGAGAGCTACTTGGCACCAAACAAACCGGTATCGCTGACTTAAAAATTGCAGATTTAGTGCGAGATGCAGCACTTATTCCTCAAGTTAAAGCCTTAGCTGAAACAATGTGGAGCGCCCATCCTGAACAATCAAAAGCCCTCATTCGCCGGTGGTTAGCCAACAAGGATGAGTATTCTAATGCGTGAAGATGCGGCAATTATTATAGAAGACTTAGACAGCATCTCTGTTCAAGAACGAGCGAAAAAGTTAGCACAAAGGCTTGGTTTGCAAGTACACACTATCCCTTTGGGGGCGGTCAAAAATACTTTTAATAGTGCAAGGTGGATATTAGTATATACGCAAAACGGATTGTCTCTTCGCGTTACTAGTGAACCATCATGGTCTGATATTAGTGTTGATTTTCTTTCCGATACCATTAATTACCGCAAACAGCACGGTGGCGGGCGCAGTGAAGCGATAGCCAAAGCGATTGGCATCAAAGGCAAAAGCACGCTTAAGGTATTAGATTGTACTGCGGGTATGGGCGTAGATAGCATCATAATGGCAAATGTTGGTGCGCAAGTGACAATGCTTGAACGTCATCCATTTATAGCAGCGCTGTTAGAAGACGCATTATGGCGTTTTGAAAAAGGGAATATGGACCAAAATGAGCCAACATTGAATCATTCGATGAACTTTGTTAACGAGGACTCGATTGATTATTTACAAAATACAGATGCGCGTTTTGATGTGATCTATTTAGATCCTATGTTTCCGCACAAAAAGAAAAGCGCATTAGTAAAAAAAGAGATGCGAGCGTTTCAAATGTTACTAGGCGAAGATGTAGATAGCCGTGAATTAATGGATGCCGCTATAAACTATCGGCCTAAACGTATCGTAGTAAAAAGACCCGCAAGTGCACCAAGTATAGACAATGTGCATGACTTGCGTCCAAGTATGGCAATTAAATCAAAAAAGCATCGATTTGATGTGTATTTAATGTCTCAACCATAAGCTATAAATAACCCTAAGGTAAGGAAATATTATGATAGAAGTCGGCGCAAGTATCCCATCAGCAACACTGAGTATGATTGATGGGTCGGATATGAAAAATCCGACAAGCGAAGAGCTATTTAAAGGCAAAAAAGTAGTAATGTTTGCTGTGCTAGGAGCTTACACTCCAACCTGCTCTCAAGCTCATTTACTACAGGCTATGTTGCCCTTGCAGACAAGATAAAGGCAAAAGGCGTAGATAGTATCGTTTGTATTTCGGTAAATGATGCGTTTGTTATGCATTCATGGGGGTTATCTCAAAATGCAGAGCACATAAGTATGGTAGCTGATGGTAATGGTTCATTTACCAAAGCACTGGGCCTAGGCATGGAAACGGACACTTTTGGTGGTTTTAGATCGCAGCGCTACAGTATGTTAGTAGATGATGGTGTAATTAAATCACTGAATGTTGAAGCGCCTGAGTAAGTTCGAAGTATCAGATGCACAAACAATGCTTGCTCAGCTTTAAGTCAGTTTCAATATGGCTTCTAATGCACCGGCGACCATAAAACGAGATGTACTTGTATTAGGCGCAGGTGCCGCAGGATTGTTTTGCGCGGCTCAAGCGGGCTTTAGAGGCCGAAATGTTGAAGTGCTTGATCACGCTAAACGACTTGGCGGGAAGATCCTAATGAGTGGTGGCGGGCGATGTAATTTCACCAATATGTATGCGTCACCAGAGCAGTTTTTGTCACAAAATCCCCACTTCTGTAAATCGGCGTTAAGTCGTTATACGCAGTGGGATTTTATTGCGTTGGTAAACGAATATAAAATTCCCCATCACGAAAAAACCTTAGGGCAGCTATTTTGTGACGATAGTGCTAAAGACATCGTAAATATGCTGATGAGTGAGTGCGATAAAGCCAAGGTAGTGGTGAGTAATCGAACAGAGATATATACGGTTGAAAAACACAGCGTTGGTTATATTGTGAAAACATCTAAAGGCAACTACCAATGTGAATCCTTGGTTGTTGCAACGGGTGGATTAAGTATGCCAAAGCTGGGCGCGACGCCATTTGGTTACCAAATTGCCGAGCAGTTCAATATTCCCATGGTACCAACACGAGCAGCTTTGGTTCCATTTACCCTTCACGAACAAGACAAGGCGGTTATTGCGCAGCTAAGTGGCATATCAGTTGATGCAAGCGCTAGCTGCAATAACACTAGCTTTAATGAAAATATTTTATTCACACATCGAGGCTTAAGTGGGCCAGCAGTGTTGCAAATAAGCTCTTTTTGGGAGCCTTGGACAAGCTGTGGAGTTTGACCTTTTTCCCAATGGCGATTTGCTTGATTATTTGCAGGAAACGCAAAAACGCCAAGCCGACATTCACATGTCGACGGCCTTGTCTAAACATTATCCCAAACGCTTTATTCAGGCGGCAATTGATTATTTTGGCCTTGAAAATAAACCGCTTAAGCAATATCACGCTAAAGCATTGCAAGAAGCCGCTCAGGCCTTTACTAATTGGCAAGTCAAACCAAATGGGACAGAAGGTTATCGCACAGCAGAGGTAACACTTGGTGGTGTTAATACCGACTATTTGTCATCAAAGACTATGGAATCAAAAGATAACAAAGGTTTGTATTTTATTGGTGAAGTAGTTGACGTTACCGGTTGGTTGGGTGGCTATAATTTCCAATGGGCGTGGTCCAGCGGCTGGGTCGCAGGACAGGTTGTGTAAGTGTAGCGTTCACTCGGATGTTTAAATGATAGCAAAAGTGCTGAAAGCGGTCGTTCGAGTGAATCGATTTCAGAGAGTTTGGTCAACAAATATTTACCCGTAGTGGACTTAGCGTACCCTGCAAGTTTTTAATTTACTTGTTCATAATCCTCAATGTGATGCGCCTCTTCTGAAATCAAGGGTAAGAAAAATTCGAAAGACTCTCCATTTTTCAAAAGTAAGTACACTCCATCAAATCGATCACCAATTACAAAGCTTCCATCTTCAAATTTGCCTAATCGTTGTGGCTTAATGTGATATCCATATTGAGGACTCGAAGTATAAGGGGTTCGTTCCATTCCATTAGGATATACAAAGTAAACTATCGGTGTAATTTCACCATTCTTCACTGAGACAATGCCATTTGAAGATGCTAGATACATTCTTTCATTAGAAATCAATATCGCCCCTGTTGGTAATAACTCTTTCCAATCTGTCTGATGGTCAGTTGTTATCTCTTCTAATGGAGTTAAACTGTTAAATAGTGACGCAAACTTTGTTTCGCTGCCTTTAGTCAGCTTTACCAACGTTCCGTTTCTTGGAGTGCCAATCCATAGTTTTTCGTCGTTATCGGCTACTATGTTACTCACATGAACGGACCATCTCCCAACATAGTCATAAACAAAAATATCATCGGAGCCTTCTAATTCTTGTTCTGTTAGTTTTATCCGATACAAGTCTGTTTCATTTCCTGAATCTTCAACTTGAAAGTAGACTGCACCATCAAAAAGGAGTGGTGTGGCACTTCTTTTTGGAAAGAAAAAATCATCTTCCTTTTGATTACCAATGCCATCACTATCGAATATTGGATATTGGCGTCTACTCGATTTGGCTTGGTATATTTGAGTCAATCTATCTAATTTAAGCTCAAAGATTGAATCTTGTGAGACAATTAGTAAACCATCATTACTTTTACCCAATCTCAACCATTCGGCTTGTGTTGGCAATTTCAAAGTTAGCCGTTTGAAAGTAGTTGAAGGCTTAGTTGTGATAAGAGTCCAGTCGTCATTATCTTTGCAAAGCCAATGGGCAATCTTTCCGCGAATAATAACGTCATGAATTTCTGGACAACCCTGAACAGTCACTGGCTTTAGTTTTTTTGATTTGACATTGATGAAGTATATTCCGTCGTGCCAAACGCTTTTGGGCTCTTTTCTCCAGCCTTTCAAGGTTGCAATAAAACCATTTTCGTAAGGCTCCAGCCCCCAAACGTCTTTACTATCAGACTGTTTTGGCAATAGAGCCTCTGGAGCCGAGTTTGTCTTCCACCTCCAGTTCAACATGGCTGTTTTTCGCCTTATTTGTCTTTCGATATCTAGCAATGCCTCTTGCTTTTGAAGCGCTTTAGCTTCATCCCAATATGCTTGATAAATTCCTACTTGCTTTTCTACCTCCCACGGAAGGCCATTAAGTTCACGATATAAGCTCTTAATAATAATACTGCTCATATCATCAGGGTGGTGAATACCTTTATCGTTAAACCATATGGAAAGTTTCGAATTTGACCATAGGCCCCATGAATTCCTTAGGCCTGTACCAAAACCATGATGGTATCTATACAAATCTTGTTCTGTCCCACTTTTTATAACGTTTAAATCTTTTTGAGGAAGAGTTGATAGAAGTCTTGAAACAGCCTCATTTAACGTTGATGGAGGTTGATCCTTGTTTACATTAACGTTAGATGTACAACCTAGGATGAGTAAAACTAAGGTTAAAAGAGTAATTCGGATACTAATTCTTTCCATGGATGACAAAGCTCTATTACACGTAGCCTTTGACTGTATCCCTATTGGTAAATTACTTCAACAATCAATCAGAGAAAAGGCTAAAACGAGCCCTACTTGCACGTCCGCTTTGATGTAAAGATAGAAACTCACCATCCTTTAAATCTGAACGACGCCTAGACGTACACAACCGTCGGAGAAATTTTTTCATTAAACTGCTACATCCTGTCACAAATTAGTATTTCACCATTCACTAAAATCTTAGTCCCGAACGGCTGGTTTTGCGCTTTTGTTTGAATTCAAATTGAATTGCAAATCAGGTTTGTGCAGTAAGCGGTCTTTGACTGTGTAGCGACATAGATTTTAATCTACCTAAAATTACCCCTTGACCTGTCTATTACTTTATAGTCTACATTAATTATTGCATGTCAAATGTATGGAGTTATATGTGTATCGTATCTCTGAATTAGCTTCACTGGTTGGCTTATCAAGAACGGCGTTGCTTTATTACGAAAAGCTCAATTTAATAAATGGGGATAGGTTGGAAAATGGCTATCGAATATATAGCGATAGAGATTTACAACAAATTCGCTTGATTCAACACTTGCGGGATGGAGGGCTTACGTTAGCTGAATGTAAATCTTGTCTCGAAAGTAAGTTAGATAAGTCTGTGCTTCGATTAAGATATGACGAGCTTGAGGCCGAGATAAAGCAAAAGGAAAAGTCACTAGCTTTGCTGTCTTCTCTTCTGGGAGAAAAGACAAGTAAACCTTGGCATGAAGCGCTTTCTGAAATCGCACCTGATGCACATATAGATTGGTTAAAAGTTCAAGGGTTTGACGAGAAACAAGCCCTCAGAGTTAAATGGTTATCAAAAGATATGAACGAACATGACAAATATATGCAAGACTTTATGAGGGTATTTGAAGCACTTGAGTTATGGGGACCTAACAGTGAAGAAGATACTACCAAAGCATTTAATCTACTCGATATTAGTCCTGCACGGATTTTAGAAGTTGGTTGTGGTAATGGTAATTCTACAATAGTCCTTGCTAACCTATCTAAAGCGGAGATTGTTGCAACAGATAATGAACAGTTAGCGTTGAACAAATTGGAGCAAAAAATCAAACGGTATGACCTGAATCACATGGTATCTACAAAATGCGTCAGTATGACCGAACTAGATTTTGGCGCTGAGAAATTTGATGTTATTTGGGCGGAAGCATCGGCGTACGTGATGGGAGTTGAGAAAGCGCTTTCAAAATGGAAACCTCTACTAAGAGATAGAGGGATACTTGTATTTAGCGATTTAGTTTGGTTAACCGATAAGCCTAGCACCGAATCAATCAAGCATTGGAAGAGTGATTACCCTGATATACAAACGGTTGACACGCGTCAGTCACAAATTAAAGAGGCAGGCTATGAATTAATCCAATCATTTACTGTTTCAGAGCAAGCTTGGAAAAGCTTTTATGAGCCCCTTCAGCAGCGCTTGTATGAACTTGCGCCGACAATGAAAAACTCACAAGCCGTCATTGATATTCAGACTGAAGTGAATTTGTTCAAGTCTCACCTTGGCGAATTTGGCTATCAGTTTTTTATTACTAAAAAATGTTAACCTTAATGACGATAAGAATGAATTCTTGTTCTTTAGAGGAAGTCTAGCACCAAAATCGTAGCCCTAAATTAAAATCTCGAATCCAATTGGTATGCAGCAAAGTGAAATAAAGACAAGTTGACATCGTTGCATCCTTGAAGAGCTTTTTTTGTTGTGATTCCAAATGCAGGGTGCAATATTTCAATGTAATTAACAACTATCACAATGCATATACACAAAGCAATCACGAGCGAACTACTCAAAAATACATGTAGGAGAGCAGAGATTTCAGGCAGTAGCTTGGATAATATAAAAGCCACTACAACGCTAACGCTTTGATGAATAATATAAAGGGGAAACACCAAGGTGTTAAGTTTGCTTATTTTAGCATTACTATGGTTGAACCACCTGTAGCACACTGCAAGTAGCGCTAGAGGAAGGACAGCCCGATTTAAAATATATGAAAATTCAGCAAGTAGCGCTACCCAATGCTGAGGATTGTCATTTTTCCAAACGCTTATGAAGCCTACTTGTATGGCTAAAATACTTAAGACAGATAATAAAAGCAGTAAAACTGCATGCTCTGAAAGTTTGTGCCAAAACGCAGTGTAGCGCCCCAAAGTAAATCCCACGAAAAACCACATAAAGCCATAAGACTCTCTGATTAATTCACCCGAAAAAGTGACTTGTATCAGCGCGCACAAAATACTAATTATTAAAACGAGCAACCAAGTTTTTTTGGCTATTGAAGTTAATACTCTTATGCATAAGCTGCTAGCGAGTATAGGAGAAATGACAATACATAGTAAACTGAATTGCCAAAGTGATCGAAGAAACCACAAATGATTGACATCGATGCCTTACCAGATACCAGCAGTGTAGTTTTTAAACGTGTCCGCTTGTTCAAAGAACAAGGCGTACTTAAATTGAAGATAACTGTATGGCATTGCATTGGCTTGCACCATTTCTACATATAATTGGGGAGGAACAATTATTAGCACGCCAATCAGCAACGGAAAAAGCAGTTGTGTGCTTCTTTTTATCATAGCAAAAGGAATACTCATCTTTTTCAGCATAAAGTTTAGAGCGATGCCAGATATTAGCCATAGTAGGCCCATCCGCCATGGAGAGGTAATGAGCATCAGGTGTTGTAGGCTAGTCCAATAGGTTTCAATCTTAAAATGAAAGTCCCATTCTGGTACGTAAATCATCGCATGGTGGTATACTACGAGCACTAATATCGCGCATACTCGTAATGTATCTACAGCGGGTATACGTTCATCAATAAATGTATTTTGTGATTTCATTGGCTGTTAGTCTAAAGGAACACCTGTTTATGTTTACAATAAATGACTACTTGATCATGAGTTAGCGAGTATTTTGACAGTAAAAAGTGACGAACGGTTAGTTAACGGGACAAGAGTACAAGGGTAATGTTAAATAGACTGTGGTTTCAATCCTATAAAAAAACAGTCGAACTTGTACTGTTGTCAATATATTTCACCATCAATGCACTCATAAATGCATCGACCGTGCTTATGCAAGATATGCGCACTAGCAAAAGTGCATTCAACTCTTGGGAACCTGTTGTCTGGGAATTTTCAAGTGCCTATTCAACCTTGTTACTCATTCTATTGTTAGCTATTTATACTAAGCATTGCGCTTGGCAATGGCAGCGACCTCTTGTTTCCAGTTTGAGATATTTCATTGTGGCAGTTGTGTTCTGTCTATTACATGTTGGTTTAATGGTTGCTATGAGAGAGATTGCATATGGCTTCACAGCTCTCGAATATGACTTTGCGACAAGTACAGAAAGTCTAATATTTGAATTGTTTTACGAATTTCGAAAAGATCTATGGAGCTTTGTATTCTTTGTTGTTGCCATTGAAGTCTACCGCTATGCTTTAAATCAATGGTTGGGTGACACTAAGCCCATCTATGAGTCTTCTGGCACCAATTCGGATACACAACAATCGCTCCCAGAAATATTGCTAGTAAAAAAGTTAGGGAAAGAGTTTCTAATCAAAACAAATGAAGTGCAATGGGCAGAATCTGCAGGCAACTACGTAAATTTGTACATAGGAAAGGATGTTTACCCAATGCGTATAACAATGACAGATTTTGAAAAAAAGCACAAAACTATCATTTCGTTCGCACTCATCGCTCTCAGATTGTTAATACAATGTGGATTCAACATATCGAAAAGCTTTCTTCTGGTGATGCAAAAATCACATTGAAAAATGGCTTAGTTCTTAAGCTATCAAGGCGGTTTAAAAAAGAGTTTGAAATGACTATTCGTAATCTTTCTAAACTATAAATAAGGTCTGTTGCTAACTTTTGTAACATGCAATAACTGAACAACTAATTTACAGCAATCTTTATATTGCTGACATAGAACTTGGTAACGAACTGTTGAGTGGCTTCGGTATAACATGGGTAAAAGATTTTTCAGTGTCTTTAGATTGAACGAAGAAAAATTGCTCGTTTATACAAAGCGCTCCCTTTTTTTATTGATAATATAACGACCAAACTCGGTTAGAAAAGCCATTGATCAAGACGAACCATTCTAATAGAAAGCCATCAACGAATTGTTGTCTCCTAGGCTTTTCATTAAGACTGCTTGAGTAAAAAGTCATGGTAAATATCCGCTACAATTTCAGGTGCGTCCAACATTGGTACATGGCCACAACCGCTGAGTATTTCTCGCTGCGATTTTGGCAATGCTGAATGTAGCGAATCAGCGCCGCTGACATGAAAAATTCGATCTTCTTCACACCAAATAATGAGTGCAGACATGTTAAGTACGGGAGCTAATTCGAGTAACTTCGGCGTATTTTCAAAGTTATTGGCAGCATACCAAATGGCTTTGTTCTTCCGTGGTGTATTGATTTCTTGCTGCATCCAACTCTTAAGAATGGGCGTTGGGATACTCGGCGTTTCTGGAAACAACCAAGGCGTTTCGTTCCATGAATTGCGTTTCAGATTGCGCAACAAGCGGTAGTAAACCATTTTCAATAGCGAGGTCCATATCACTTTTTGTGTAGCCACTCACGCCAAGAGGGCTACCTATGAATGCTAGAGAACTGAATTTATCCAGTTGCTGAGTGGCTACTAAACCTGCGACTTGGGCACCCATTGAGTTTGCTGCAATGTGGGCGCGTTCGATATTTAAAGCGTCGAATACTGTTATTAAATTTTGCGCTTGGTTGTGCAAATTATATTGACTAGTATGTAACTGTAAATTGTCGCCAAAGCCCGGTAAATCAAGAGCGATTACGTGAAAATGTGGAGTGAGCTCACGGGCTAAATCAACCCAGTGCTCTTTCCGGGAGAAAATGCCATGTAGTAATACCACCGTTTCATTACCTTCTGTGTCAATGCCACCTTCGAGGTAATGAATAACGCCTAACGAAGTTTCAACTGTTTTTGCAGTTAACCCCGCAGACGCATTGTTTAAGGTCAGTAGAAATTGACTCATTGTTTGTGGAAGAACAAACCAAGTGAAAGTAGACGCCAGAACAAGTAGTGTGCAAAGTGTGATAATCAATCGTTTCATAGTGTCTCCGCTTTTGTATACTCTAACTGGGTTTGCTCCAACGTCGTTGAATAAACGTGCATGTTTAGGAATGTATAGATGAAAACCAATCAGTACCGCTATCGCTCACACATTTTTTCCTTGGCGAAAGTAGAGTTAGCGATGCATGAGAATCTTATTACCTGTGTCATTTTTGGTAATGGGCAAGACGTGAAAGTTGTTGGAAAAAATGACGAAATATCTGGCCGCATAGTCTGCATTAAACCCGATGTGATGCATGGTGTATTTGTGCAAAGTGGTGGTGCAGAGGTGCTGTATTTGGATGGGGTAAAACTCCCCAAAGATCGGCGAGATTTCACCTTACTCGGCAAACACTGGGCCGATATTCCTGAGGCATTTTTCAGTAAAAATAGCGCTAGACTCAACAAACTGCGAAGTGCATTAGACAGTAATAATCACTCCTCAGATCCAAAGGTACTGGCAGTGATTGATAAGCTATTTGAGAACCCGATTGAGCGCATGAGTCAAGAACAGTTATCTGACCTTATGGGATTGGAAAGAACCCAAGCGCTCAAAATGTTCAAACGCGAAACCGGGCAAACATTCCGACGTTTTAAGAAGTGGGCGGCTAGTGTAATGCTCACATCACTGGTATTTAATGACGGTGAAATAATTAGTCATGCAGGATTGGATGCGGGGTTTTCTGATGCCGCTCATACCACTCGAACAGCCCGAGAGGTGTTTGGTTTGACGCCAACAGCTGGCGCTAGTAGCTTGCGAGGAATATCGACGTTTATTTCATAGACCAAGGACTTGTCATCATAGTCATATCCACCTCACATTGTTTGGTGCTAAGGATATTCATCTACATCTTTTACAGAATTATCCAATACAAAATACAACAGCCTTCACTTTTAGGCAAAATTCTCTCAGCAACTAATTGCTGAGTAGCAATATTCCGATCGTGAGCGGTGATAGTTACAACCAATTCTAATTCTTTAATCACAAAAATGTAGATCCTGCCGCCGCCCTGAGCCGATGCGCTGTAATAACTTTATTCCCCACGTTCGAGAATTTGTTGAACTTCTTGCTGACCTTTGACTAGGCCCACTCAAGGCAACTAAACTGCGCTTTGTGTTGGGTCGCTTGGTTTGTGACGGTAACTCCTCTGCTTATATGCAACAATGAATTCGAAGATAGCATATAAACAAAAAATTAATAGCTTCAAGTTTAGATTGAAGTAAAGTACTTACGTCAAGAATTACATCGTTTGCTGCGAGTCAAAAGGCGTATGCTTGCGACTATACCAACCGTCAGTCCCGTGACAAATAAAATCAGTTTCATTGGAGTGACCACACTCTTTATTGTCACAAGATCAGAATGTCCTTGAAGCAATAAAACTTGAATAACGCCTTCTACTAAATCAACCGGAATGACCAAAATACTAGGCAGCATTAGCCAGTATCCGTACACTGGAAATGACCGAAGAGTTAGACCAATAAATAGAGCGCCGTATGCAAATGGATATGCAACATCGAGGGTCGCAGTCAACCAAATATGAACTATTTTTTGCCGCTCACTCATCAAATCTACATGCGCTAATATCTCGCTTGGAATAAACATTTCATCGATGATATGAAACTCTTCAACGTACATGACTAACCCAAAGGCGCTAGTCATTGATACTGTTAACCAAAATAATGCGAGTAAGCACGGATTTAATTTTAAATAATCGAGACAATTCATCTTATGCATATCGCAGTGAATCAGCTTATCGGTTTCTAATAGTTAACGTAATCTTGATTTGTCCATTCTTCCTGTAACGCCTGTTCGGAAAACGTCATGCACAAGTCATTAACCGCTGATTTCATATCAGAGACTGATAGTTCTGACTTCAAACCCTGTATGATCTTATCCAGTAGTATTCTTCCAGCGCTATTCGTTTCGTAATCCTGATACTGTGCAGAGTCTTTCATAAACAATATGGCTTTTGGTTCACTTTGTGTTTCAATCAAAATCAGATGACTAGCATGGTGGTAATATGCTAATTCTTGCCAATATTCACACTTATCCTTTTTAGTCGATGTAATCGCTTGAACCTGACTTGCGCAGATAGCGACTAGTAAAGCAGAGGCTACAACTTTTTTAAGCATTTTGGTTTTCCTTTTATTAGCAAAAAACCAAACTAGCCTATCAGCTCTAATCAAGCTTTCTTTGAATAAACGTGCTTTTAGGGATGGAATAATGGGTCCAATTAATGGACCGCTTCATATTATTAATGTCACGCCTAAGCCTTTTCCCTACTTTAATCGCTTTGCTCTTCAATACTCGGGCACGGCTCAATATTTCGCATGCTAGCCATTTTTTGTGCAGGACTAAGTTCTCTCTCATTAAGCAAGAAATAAGTGTTCGAAAATATCCGCTTTTTATCAAGTTATGGCTCGAAATCACATGCTCGTTTATTCAATACGTTTTTAATAAACTGAGGTAGCGTTGAAAAAAAGGGCGTTATACGAATAAAATGAAACTAATGGCAATGGGAAGAGAACAATGAAACTTAGTTATGTTAACAAACTTTGCCTCTTTGCGATCATCGGCTTAATCGTGAGAGACGGTTTAGCCAATCAAACCCTTATTTTACCAAATGACGGCAAGGCGGAGGACCATTTTGATTGCAGCGCGGCTATCGATGGTAAAACCTTGCTTGTTGGCGCTTATAAAGCGGATGTTAACAGTATCAATAATGCCCGAGCAGCTTATGTCTTTGTGTTGACTGATTCCGGTTGGCATCAACAAACTAGACTTATGGCTGAAGACGGAGCAAATACTGAAACGCAAATCGAGCATGAAGTGCTAGCAGCATTTGAGCAGTTGGTAACCGCTTCTAAAAATTTGGATGCTAAAAATTACTTTAATCTCATTGACACAGAAAAATTTGTTGGCTTAAACAGTGATGGCACTAATTGGAACTCAATTGAAGATCTAAAACCTCTTATCACTGGAGGTTTTAGTGCTATCAAAACGATTTCTTCATTAGAGTTCACCAATTTAAAAGTATCTGTAATCGATAGTCATACAGCCATTCTTGTTAACGAATTTATCCAGTCATTTACTCTACAAAATGACGAATCAATGACTGTCAGTGGCGGCGGAACTCAAGTCTGGCATAAAACAAATGATAAATGGAAGATCGTTAGCATTTCAGCAAGTAATAAGCACAAACCTATTCCGTTTAATAAGTAACACTCAGCAGTTCGCCAATATACTCAAGCTTACAGAAGAATTTAATAGTACTCTTTGCTTCTCAGTGTGGTAAGTATATGTCTATTCCCCCTTCTAATAGCCAAGGGCTTTTTATAGGTCAACATGCGCCAAATCCATTCTGCAGGCCCATAGGCGAATTGTTTAAACCACAGGTTTGATACAATAATCTGAAAAACAAAAACCACAATCGCGATGACGGCTAAACTCAAAGGCCCTCCCTTTAATTGTAAGCCAAAGCCAATACCATAAAATATGCAAATGCCTAAAAATGTTTGCAATAAATAATTAGACAAGGCCATGCGTCCTGACGCGGCAAAAACGCCTAATACCGACGGGTATTTACGCCACAATAGCGCAAAAATGGCGATATATACGAAAGCGATTGGAAAGACAGCAAGCATATAAACAATTACCGATAAAAAGCCATCTAAAGAGTGAGCTTGGAACGAGTTAAGCCCCGACAGATAAGCATACACAACAGTTGAAGGTAAACCTACAATCAGGCCAAATAAAATAATCTTTTTCAAAAAAGCGGTGTTGTCTAGTATTTTACCGGCAATCAGCTGACGCCCAGCCCACATACCCAGAAGCATTATCCCTAATACCTTTGGTATGCGCCAAGTATCAAAATAGTATCCCAGTCTGCCAATAGCGATTTCCAAGTTTAATTCAAAATAACGAATAACACTGGTGGTATGGACTGTTTCGTAGAAGCCTGCAAAAAAGCCGCTTATATCATCACTGCCATCGACTAAATAGCTTGCTACTTGGTATAGGCCTAACGATGGATCGATACCTAGCTTCCAAAATAAGTAATATCCTGGGATAGGTACCATAAACAAAATCGCTGCAATAATTACCAAACTGCGGTCAGCGCATTTGCGCATAAAAAACAGTACGAAACCTAACAATGCATAAAGAAGAAGAATGTCGCCAATCCAGAATACACACATATGTATCAAGCTAATAAGTAACAAGATACTTAGTCTACGAAGATATAAGCTATTTGCTTTGGTAGCTACCTTGTCTTGTAAGCGCGATAACTGCAGCGCAAATCCCAAGCCAAATAGAAAGGAGAAAATGGTATAAAAGCGACCATCAATAACCATCAGTATAAACGCATCATAAATATACGCGCCATCTATCGTTGATTTTGCTTGGGAATCTACGAAAAGCCACCCCGCAAAATATTGCACGTTCGCAAAAAAGATGCCGAATAAAGCAAATCCACGTAGGGCATCTAAAATATCGTAGCGTGTGCTTGCTGGTATTGGTGTAGCATCGACAGCAGTAGTACTGGGTTTGTTCATCGTTTAATATCTTCCGTTTAATATTTAGCTATTTTAACCAGCGCCAAGCTAGAGGCTCAGTCTGCTTTATGTTTGTATACCACGCCTTCCTTCATCACAAAGCTGACGTTTTGCAAGATGGTGATGTCGGTAAGGGGATCGCCATTAACTGCGACGATATCACCCCATTTACCTGCTTCTAGGCTGCCCAACTCATCGAGTTTGCCAATATTTTCGGCGCCTGAGAGCGTCCCAGCAATAATCGCTTCCATCGGAGTCATGCCGCCGTATTTGACTAGTAATTCAAACTCTTTAGCATTATCACCATGCCGGCCTACACCTGCGTCGGTAGACAGCGCAATATTGACGCCCGCTGTATGAGCCTTTGAAACAAAGGTTTTAACGGCGGTCATGGCTTGCTGCGCTTTTACGCGTTGATTGTCGGTTAAAAAACTGTTGGGATCTTTTAGTGCAGGTTCTACGGATTGAAAGGCTGAAAGTGTGGGCGACAAATAAGCATCGTTTTCAATAAATAAACGGATGCTCTCATCATTTAAAAACGTACCGTGTTCAATGGTGTTTGCCCCTGCCTTAAGTGCAGCGTTAATACCGTTTGCACCATGGGCATGAGCCGCTACCTTGCGACCCATAAGCTTTGCTGTGTCCATGATGGCAGTTAACTCATCCTCAAAGAACTGCTGTTCTAGGCCAGCATTACTGTCAGACATAACCCCTGCAGTGGCGGTTAATTTTATGTGATCAGCTTTTCGCCTAATTTGATCCCTCACCGCTTTGCGACACTCAGCAACTCCGTCGCATACCCCAGTTGTTCGCAATACATCAGCCACTGGCTCTTTAAAGCTGTGGGTGAAGTCGCCATGACCACCATTAATGGCAATAGGATTGCCGGCAACAAAGGTTCTAGGGCCAATAATATAACCAGCATTGATGCCGTCTCTTACCGCAAAGACCGCATCATCAGTGAATGCGCCCATATCGCGAACGCTGGTAAAACCAGCCATCAAGGTATCTCGGGCATGTTTTGCACCCATTATCGCGGTATCAGCGTCTGACATTTGCACCCAACTTAGTGCGGCACCCGGCGCAAGTGCTAAGGTTAAATGAACATGCCCATCAATAAAGCCGGGCATCACAAAGTGACTTCTTAAATTGTGGATTTCAAGTGAATCGCTACTGCCAAGCTCCAAGTCTTTAGCATTCATGTAACCATTTTTGATATCGTAGACTTTACCGTCTTTTAAAATGATGCTTTGCTTTTCGGTTACTGGCTCGCCTGGCACGGCTAACAGTTTACCAGCATGAATAATGTCCCAATTTGCAGCATGGACTTGCGTTAAGCTTGTGAGTAGGCATACAAGAATAGCGATTTTAAAGGATGTCATCGAAGCGTTCTCTTATTTATAACGCTGGTGTAGCCCCCTCAGCCCCTTGCTAGTAAGTACATCACTCAACGTAAGCACTAAGTTACGAGAAAGTGAGCTATGCCTCAATATTGCCAGCGTCAAAGTAGCGTCATTTTTACGCTCGCACTATTGTCACCCCGCTAACTCTCTAATATCTTTTTGAACTACAAAAGCCAGCCAGCTATCAAAGGAAAATACAATAATGACACTTCACAAAAAAACGTATCGAAATGGACCTTTTAAAGATTTTATAGCACAAGGTACTCAAGTCGGAAACGTGCTTTATATGGCAGGGCAAGTAGGGATAGACGACAACGGAATAACACCGGATAGTATTGCTGAACAAACCGCCATTGCTTACTCAAATATGAAACATGTTTTATCGCAATTTGGCGCAAATATGGAAAATATTGTTGATGAAACCTTTTTCGTCACAGATATGAATGCCTTGATGGATAACGTTGAAGCCGTATATGGGGTAAGAGAATCTGCGTATGGCGGTATGCCCGAAGTTAGCCAAACTGTAGTGCAGATAGCTGCGCTCGTTCAGCCAGAACTACAAATTGAAATTAAATGCATTGCGCATCTGTAGCGCTATAGATTCAAAGTGAACCGCTATATTGATATGGGACATGGCAATAAGTCTGGCCAGCCATATCGATCCCAAGCTGCCACTAATCCAATACTCTTGGCAAAAGGTAGAAAATCGGGATGTAAGCGAATCTGCTTAATTGGCTCTAAATCAGCCCAAAGTGACATCATGCAAAACATATTGGCAGGCGTAATTTGAGTACCTAAAGTTTTGAAAACCATGTCTGAATACCCCATCCAAATTGCAGGTTGAACAATACTTGTGTCACATGGGTCATGAAGGGTAGTATGTAGACGGTCTAACAAAACACAGTAAAGCTTTCGATGTGTAGCTTTGCCGCTGCAGACCCCACGTGCAGCAAGTTCCCAAAAGGCGTAAAGGGCGGGGCCGCTAAGAGGTTTAGAACCAGCCGGTGGAAACATCGTCTTATTCATTAGCTTCATGGTTTGCCGATATTGATTAATTGCTAGCTTGCGATCTCCTGATGCTGCAGTGGCAACGCCAAGCCACATGGAAGGTAGGCCTAAGTCGACCATTCGCTGCCCAGCTTCTATGGCCGAATCTATATTGCCTAAATTTAGATGAACCACTGATAGCATCGCATAGTTACGTCCATTAACCGGATCTTGGTCGACGGCCGCTTGAATATAGGGCAAAGCTTCTCGGGTGCGGCCGATATAAAGTAAAAAAGAACCTAGGCGCAGCACTACATCTGGATTATTGGGTTCTAGACGATAAGCTTCAAAAGCTAGGTCGAGTGCTCCAAGTGGATCGTTTTGTGTCCAACGATGAATGCCCAGCATAGCGCGAGCATGCCCTTGTTTTGGGTCTAACTCGATAGCACGCGTGGCGCACTGCGCCATTTTCTGTGATTGTGCTAATCGGTCTAAACAAGGTGTATAAACTGCGGTATAAACATGTGCTTCGGCCAATGCAGTCCAACACGCGGCAAATGTTGGGTCGATTTCAAGAGCGGCCTCTAGCAGTTCAATAGCTTTGGCCAACACACCATCACCAATCGCTCTTACGGTCAAGGCACGCCCCTGCAGGTATAAAGAATATGCCTCTTTGTTTATAGTGCTGCGTCGACGTGGTGGTGGTTTAATCTGACGTGTAAGCGCTAGTCCAAGCTCTTTAGTAAGCGAGACTGCTAGTGTTTGCTGAAGAGAAAATAGATCATCGCTTTGTTGCTCAAAACGACCAGACCAGGCTTGACAACCGTCGGTACCATCGAGTGTAGCAGCATGTACGATAATGGTAGTGCCTTGGCGGCGCACTGTGCCTTCTATTAAATTAGTCACTTTAAGTTTAGAAGCTGTATCAATTGCTGATGCGCTGGAAGCAAACTGACGCGCCGAGGCGCGACCGGCCACTCGTAACTGAGGAATCTGAGCCAGCGTGGTGATGAGTTCTTCAAATAAACCATCGGCGAAGAGTTGCAAGGATTCGTCTGATGACTTCACCGCAAACGGCAATACCGCAATTCTAACCAAGGCTTCATGTGTCTTGTCACCTTGCCCCCGTTTTTGTATAGCTTCTCGCAAGCAAGTACGGGCATAATCAAGATGGTGTTCGCTTGCGTCGGTAAATGTTTGTTCAACTAATTGAGCTAGCTGTGCTTCATATTGAATTCGTTGCGAATCCAGATACTTAGCAAACCCGAGTCCTAAATCTTGTCCGCTATCTAGCTCTTCAAGAAGTGGTTTTGTTCCAATAGTCTGCAGTTGTGCACCTGCTGACTCGTAATGACCGCTTGCCAGTGCGTTGTGTAAATCTGTTAGGTCAGAATTTACTAGCTCAGAACGAATCGCTACCTGCTCACGAGTGCCTAAAAACGGGTCGTCGCAAACCGCAGCAAGTTGTTGTTTTAATTCTAGTAAGGTTTGGCGAAGGCTAGCACGTGCTTGAGCTCTGAACTTACCTTGCCACAGTAACTGGCTAATGTGTTCTCGCTCAATAGCCTCGCCTGGTTGCAAACACAATATGGCCAGCAGTGCTCGAACTCGTTTGCCATTAATAACAATTTCATCGCCGTTTTCCGCCATAACGCGAAAACGACCAAATAATTGTACTTTAATTGGTTTGAATGGATGCACAGATAAATTAGAAACTAAGTTCATCGTGTTGGCGCCAAGATACATAGAACAAAGACTGGTGCGGGTAAGTTTTTACCCGACGTAAGTAAGGCGTATAGCTGAAACAATACTACGCCTACCAAAAGTTTAAAAAACTAGTATATTCTATGCTCAACCCGTATTCAATTATCAAGCAAACGCCCAATGCAGTGAAAAGGCTACTTCCGTCTCATCGCCTTGGTCAGATTAATCTATCTCACTAATATAGAAATTTGTTTAGTTATTTTAAAACTAGATGGGCTAGGATCTATAAGGAAGCTAAGCCTGAGGTTAATCAGGCCCTGCTATTAGACTCATGCTGCATCGATATCGTCAGATGACCAACTGTCTGCTAGAAACGCGTTGTCTACAGGTGTATTTGCTACATGATTACTGTAGTTTGAAAGCGTTTTTAATGAAGTTCCAAGAATGACCTCTAAAACATTGCCTTTGGTATATCCGGCAGCAACGAACGTTTCAATATCTTCCTCAGTGGCATAGCCACGACTCTGAACGATTTTAATGGTAAATGTTCTTAACGCCTCTAGCTTGTTGTCGTTAAGTTCAGTGCCTGCGCGCAAGTCTGCAATGATATCTGCCGGAACCCCTTGCATTTTGGAGATGGTAGAATGTGCGGCCATGCAGTATGTACAGCCATTAAGGCGATTATTCGTCATAAGTACGATTTGGCGTTCAGTTGCCGTAAAATCGCTTTTGTCGAAAATTCCCATCAACGTTGAGTATGCTTCTACTGCTGCTGGAGACTCAGCAAGAGTCGCCATAAGGTTTGGCACAAACCCGAAGGCTTTTTCTGCACCTAAAAGCACCCCTTTGCTTCCTTGTGGAGCAGTTTCGTGGGTGTGAATGGTAAAATTAGTCATTAGTTATTCCTCGGTTAGTAAATAAAAAGTCCATGTATCAAAAATTAATTGTTAGCGTGTGAGTCGTAGACCTTCCCACTGATTTTCCACTGAGAATCTTGCTTGTATAAAACAAAGAAGTCGGTAAAGCGATTCCCACCCCAATTGATAAATTCCACTTTTGCTGCAGCTGCTGGGCCAGAAATGTCTATCCATGCGATATGATATTCAACGCTTTGTGATGGCCCGCCTTCACTGACAACATCAGCAAAGACATCTGCATCCATGTTGTAGAATTCTCCGCCAACAGACCCAACTATGTGAGCGTGATCAAAAAACGCGGTTCGTATGTGTTTGCCATCACCACTTTTTGCCGAGGTAATGTAAGGCTGGAGCGCTTTTTCAATGGCTTTGTATTCGTTAAAGCTATGAAGCTCGTGTGCAGTGTTTGGTTTAGTGACTAGAGTCATGATTTTTTCCTTTGATTTTAATAATATTAATTACTGGTTTTATAGGGCAATGTAATAACGCGCGGCAAAATCCAGCGAGCCATCCCAGAGCAACGTTATTTCCAGTGGGAAGGTGCTCATTTTTTACGACCAATTATGCGCTGGGACGTTATTGCCTTTTTGCACGGCAGGCCTTGCGTTAAATCGATCCATGTAATTAGAAATATTTTTTAGATCACGCAGCCCTATGATTTCTCCGGCTTTTAAAAAGCTTTCTATGCTGTTAAACCAAGGCGCAATCGACATGTCTGCGATAGAGTATTCTCCTGCAATCCACTCCCTTCCTTCTAAACGCCTGTCTAGCACAGATAGTTGTCGCTTAACTTCGTTGGTATAACGCTTTAAGGGGCGCTTATCCTCAAAATCTTTGCCAGCAAACGCAAAAAAGAAGCCGAATTGACCAGCCATTGGACCAAAGCCAGCCATTTGAAACATCAACCATTGTTGTACTTCGTATTTCTGGGCAAGTGAGTTGCCGTTAAACTGGCCACTTTTGTCTGCAAGGTAGTTAAGAATTGCACCGCTTTCGAATATGCCTATTGCACTACCATCTGCACCATTTGGGTCAATAATGGCGGGAATTTTGTGGTTGGGATTTAAGGACAAAAATTCAGGATTGCCCACTCCGTCTTCGTTCAAAGGAATTTTGTGCGCTTCATATTCTAGCCCTAATTCTTCAAGCATTATCGAAACTTTCTGCCCATTGGGAGTAGGCATAGAATAAAGTTGAAGAATGTCTGGATTTTTTGCAGGCCATTTCTTGTTAATGGGAAATTCTTGAAGCGATTTCGCATTACTGATAATTGGGTAAGTCATTATTATTTCTCTCTTTCTAGTGCCTAATTTCTATTAGTTCGACTTGATGGTCGTCTAAACCCTTTAATTCTGGGAGTGTGAATCGTATACTTTTCCGCTAATTTTCCACTGGCCTTCATGCTTATATAAAATAAAAAAGTCAGTAAACCTAAAGCCACCCCAGTTAATAAATTCAACTTTTGCTGCCGCTGCAGGACCAGAAATGTCTATCCACACGATACGATGTTCGACATCTGGAGACGGGCCACCAGCGCTAACACTTTGCTCGAAACTACTTAGGTCAGAGTTATAAAGGGTGCCATTGATTGACCCAACTATATGCGCATGTTCGTAAAACGCGGTGCGGATAACTTTGCCGTTACCAGATTTGGCGCTTTTTATATAAGGCTGCAAGGCAGCAACCACTTCGTTGTATTCCTTGAAGCTATGTACTTCGTCTTCTTTGGTTTCTTTTGCATGAACAAGATTACCAATGCTCATTGCTAGAACAGTGAACAGTACATAAGAAAATTTGGCTGCGAATAATTTCATTTTAGCGCCCCTTGTTAATTACCTATATATAGGTAGGCTGTTTAAGTAAAGAAGTAGAATATATAAAAGAATTCATGCTTTTATGTTCGTTAAACTCATATTTCGCAGTTAAAAAGGAATATGGCTTAATCAACAATTCTACCTACATGCATATAGAATAATATGGAAAAATAATACTTGTCAAGAAAAAAACACTATTAATCGAACAATTTTACTGATGTTTTATTCAAAAATTGGCAACTTGCAAACAACCCTCACTTGAAGTATTTTACCTATATGCATGTAAGTTATTGGTATTCCATGCAAAATGTAATGGTCGATGGTGAGAAACACTAAAACATGCTCATGCGTGTGAATTAAGAGAGATGAAGAAGTAGCAAGTATGAAAGATACGAAAACAAAAATTTTGGAGTTAGCGGAAAGTTATACGCAAATGAAAGGTTTCAACGCCTTTAGTTATTTAGATCTGGCAGCTGAAATTGGTATAAAGGCTGCCAGTATTCATTATCACTTCAAGAGTAAAGACGATCTTGCTTTAGCTTTGGTTGAGCGAGCGTTAGAGTTGCATACTTTGGCTTTTCGTAATATGGATATCGAAATTCAAAATCCAATCGATCGACTTATTGCGGTAAAAGATTACTTTAAGGCTTATATTCATAGTGACAAATTTTGCCTTTGCGGAATGATAGCAGCCGAGCTACAGTCTGTGAGTCCCAAAGTAAGAAAAAAGGTCGATCTTTATTTCACTGAATTTCAATCTTGGCTTGCAAAACAATTTAAAGCGCTAGGGTTTGTCGATGCAAATTTTCAAGCTTTACGTTTTCTTAGTTCACTAGAAGGGTCTTTGCTTATTGCTAGAGTAAAAGCTGATCCTGAGGTGGTAGAAGATGCTTTGACTAGCTTCTTTGATTGTTGAAATAGGGCTGTAGAGTCCTATTTTAGAACGACTTCAATACTGAAATTAAAGGTTATTTTTTACGATTCAAGCGGTCACACATGTTGGCTTAATGAAAAAATTTCACATTGAGGCTTGATTTTCAAGACGAACGGTCATATTATGTTTTCACTTTCAAATAACTAACAATATAAAAAGCTTATGCCTAAAGCTAATAATCGTCAAAAAGTCTTAGATGCGGCTCTCGCTATTTTTCATGAAAATGGATTTAACGGGACTAGTGTAAACGACATAGTCGCACGAGCAAATGTGCCGAAAGGGTCTTTTTACAATCATTTTAAGAGCAAAGACGCGCTGGGAATTGAAATTTTAGAGGTCTATTGGGAGAGTAATTCGCTTAGTCGGACAAAACTATTGAATCCTAATATACCGGCTAAAGAACGATTAAAAGAATATTTAGCTAACGTGGGTTATCATGAGTGCGGCTGCTTAATTGGTAATTTTAGTGGGGAAGTAGCTAATTTGGACTTATTTAGGAATAAATTATCAACCCTGATTAACACTTGGAAAGTTCATATCGCTTCTTGCATTAAAGACGGCCAAAAAGAAGGCACTATTGTTGCGGATACGTCAGCAGATGATCTTGCTGATTACGTGGTGAGTTGTTTACAGGGTTCTGTGCTCACCGCAAAAGTTAATCAAGACTCGTCTTTGATGGAGCGAAATGGGCATTTAGTAATGCATTTTCTAGAAGCTTGATAGAAAGTACTATATTGCTGGTCGTTGACCAGTATTTTTTTAATATAAATTAAAGATGACTGGTCATATTAAAATATGCGGTACTCTTAAATACAACTTAAGTAATCAATATAAAATACGTAATAGAGGAAATTAAAATGAAAGCAACAATATATGAAGACAGAGCCAAAGTAGCGGTAGTGGATCTCCCAAAACCGGAGCTTATTGATAGTACTGATGCGATTGTGCGCATGACATTAGCAGGTATTTGTGGCGCAGACATGGATTTTACGCAAAATGGCCCTGAATTGGGTGTTGAGAAAGGGATGCGTCTTGGTCATGAGTTTGTAGGTGTGGTTGAAGCAATTGGTGACAACGTAAAAAGCTTGAGTGTGGGTGACCGCGTTGTTGCCTCAGCCATGTTTGTAGATGGAGAATGTCACTATTGCAAAAAGGGCGTTAATTCCGCTTGTGAACAAGGTGGTCTTTTTGGTACACCTATGTTTGTTGAGCACGGCGGCGCCGATATACAAGGCGGTCAATCAGAATACATCCGCGTCCCTTTCGCAAACACCACCTTATTTAAATTGCCAGAAAATCTAAGCTCAGGTGCCGATGATGCAAAAGTACTACCGTTAGCAGATAACTTTGCTACGGGTTTTCATGGTGCAATGAACTCTAATATTCAAGCTGGTGAAACTGTCGTCATTATTGGTGATGGGGCGGTTGGTTTAAGCGCTGTAATGGCAGCAAATTTGTTTGCTCCGGCACAAATAATTCATGTTGGACGACACGATGGACGACTTGCGCATGGCTTGAAAAATGGAGCTACTCATGTTGTAAACAGCAAAAACACTGACCCAGTAGACTATGTTAAAAGCTTAACCAAAGGATATGGCGCCTTGTCTGTTATTGATACTGCAGGCTCGCCTGAATCAATTAAACAAAGTATGGATATGGCACAAGCAGGTGCCAATATCAGCATACTGGGCTTCGGTCATTTATTTGCACCTGCTGAAGCACCATATAATGACGCTTTGTTTCGTAACCTAACTATACACACGGGTGTGGTAAACGTTGCTGCTTATATGAACATATTACTACCAATGGTTGAAAGTGGTCGTTTAGACCCAAGCGTAATTTTTACCGACATTCTGCCACTGGACGAGGCAGTCAAAGGATACGAGCTAATGCGAACACGCGCCGAAGGCACAATTAAAGTCGCCTTAAAAAATTAGCGTTATTTAAGTTCACCATTTATCTAGATGGTGAACTTACTCCTTACCACTACGACTTGACTCTTTTAATAAGTTAAGCAAAGTTTTGAAAAGATGCTCAAAATGACAACACATACTAATTCTTCGCATATCAACTGGTTTCCTCAAGGATATTCCCTAGGCAGAATAACTACTACATTAATCGTATTTGTCTGTGCCTATCTGCTTGAGAGTCATGCTCAGATTGCAATTTGGGAAGTACTATCGCATGCATTTTTGGATGTTACGGTTTTCATAGGTGTCACCTTACTAACTTTTTATAGCCTTGAACATATTGGCAACTATGATACCAAGGCTGTGCTTGAAAAATACAAACATGCCCAGATCCCGATCGCCGCGCTACTAGGTGCCTTGCCTGGCTGTAGTGGCGCAATAATTGTAGTAACTCAATTTAGTATAGGCCGAGCGCGTTTTGGTTCGGTAATCGCCGCTCTTATTTCAACTATGGGAGATGCGGCTTTTCTGTTAATGGTCTCAGACCCTTCCACCAGCGTCTTGATCGTATCGCTTAGTATCATTGTTGGCTGCATCTCTGGTTTGTTGGTTGAGCATAAACATGGCGAGAAGTTTATGCTCGCTCCCTTTGAATTTGAATCTCGAAAAACAAAGTGCCATCACGTCAACTTGCTACAACTTGTATGGGTGTTATTACTCATTGTAGGGTTTGTATTTAGCTTAGAGCATATGTCTCACGATGAATCACTTGAGCATGCTCATGAGCACAGCATGGCGTTTTACGTAGGTGCTGTTGGCTCGGCTGTAGCACTACTTATCTGGTCTTTCGGCCCATCGTCTTCATTCTTGAAAATACATTTTGGGCCAAACAAAGCCCACGAAGTAATACACACAGTTTCCTCTGAGGTTGGTAATATAGCAGCGTGGATCACGCTTTCATTTTTAATGTTTGAAATGTTGATGCAGTGGACTGGCTGGGAGCTACGTTCAGCTTTTGCGTCAGCGGGTATTTTTCTGCCCTTAATTGGTGTATTGATAGGGCTTATTCCTGGTAGTGCTCCGCAACTGCTTACAACTGGGTTATTTTTGCAAGGCGCGATTCCGTTATCTGCACAATTAGCAAACGCAATATCAAACGACGGTGATGCCTTGTTTCCCGCCATTGCTAAAATGCCTAAAGCTTCTCTTATTGCTACTTTTTATACAGCTATTCCGGCACTAGTAATTTCTTATTTGTTTTACTTTGCTTTTGAGCATATTTATTTTTAATCAGCATATATGGAGTTTTGAAGTCTTAGTAAGGTAAGCGAGGCGCACCCGCCTATGAAAGTGTGCGGCCGCAAAGGGAAAATCGTCGTGTCAAACCTATAAGCTAGTGTTGTTTGAACCAAGACTTAAAATAATCAATAAACATGACGGATTCTCTAAAGCGACACAACTCGCGCCCGATATAAAGGATCCGCACACAAAGAGAATATCTAATGAACTGTAAAAACTATATTTTCGTGGTAACACTTGAGCAACCTCGATTACTCGAAAGTATACTCGGTGATTTTATTGTTCAGCACGCATGGCAAGAAATAGCGTTGGCTTTAATCCCTAGGTTGCACGCAATGTTTAGTCGATATCAAAACGTTGATGTGGCATCTACCGATCAATACACTATTCAAGTATTAGCCTCGCATAAGAGTCAAAGTACACTTCTTGATATAGAAGAGCAGAAAACCGTGCTTATTCAAACTGCACAGGCATACGTTCGCGAGGCCTTAATTCAATACTTTGGCGCCGGAAGTGGCAGAAAGATCAACTTTGCACTTTTATTCAAAGAAATAGGCAATCGTCACTCACTTAGTTCTGAAGACTTGCACAAGTGGTTAACTAACGAGGCCGTTTTGGAGTCAGGCATTAGTGAGGAAGATACCAGTGAATCTTCTCCACATGGTCAGATCACTAAAAGCGAGTTGCTGAGTTTAATCCATAAAAGACAGCTCCAGATTTACGCTCAAGAAATTATTGAATTATCAAACGATTCTATTGTTGGATATGAGGTCTTAACTCGAGGGCCTAAAGAATCAACCGTAGAAAGAGCAGACAAACTATTCGGTTCCGCTTCGCATTTTGGCCTGACTAAAGAGCTTGAGTTGGCTTGTATTGAACAAGCTTTAGGATACTTAGCCGCACTTCCTGCCGATAAATTCCTAACGATAAACTTAGGTCCTGAAGTGCTTGCCAGTGAAGAATTAAGCCAACTATTGCAAAACCCAGATATGCACCCCTATTATACAAGGTTATGTTTTGAGTTAACTGAGCATTTACCATTAATCGACGTTCAAAATATTGTTGATAAAGTGAAAAAACTTCAAGACATAGGCATTAGAGTGTTATTGGATGATACCGGTTGCGGTTTCTTTGATATTTCAACGGCGGAGATACTTAAACCTGCAATCGTAAAGTTATGCATTTCAGTGATTAGACGCATAGATCAAGTTGGCGCCATAGAAGGTGAGCTCCAAGACACAAGAAAACGTCTAGATGAGCTAGGTGCGCATACACTTGGCGAAGGTGTTGAAGAAATATACCAAGCCGAAACCCTTAAACGAGCGGGCATTAGATATGCGCAGGGGTATTTATTTAGCAGGCCACGGCCTATATTAGAGGTGCTAACAATTTGCTAACGGACAGAAGCGTAGCGGTATAATCGTGGACACAGCTGCGTTGCTGTCCCAGTTGCCCTAGGGAACGACCTAAGCGACTTATTAGACACCCTCTACCTATATAGTTATGTACTGTGGGCATTAGTCCCTTCCATAAATCATTCTTTTTAATAGCTTGCCTAGCTATTGGAGCACGTTGATTTGTGATTTTTATATTGTTCAATATCAAAAACATAACTGACTATGCTATGTTGAAAATAACAATCAAAACCTAACATCTGCATTGCTTGAAATTCTCTAATCTGTCACGGTACTATTATCATCAATATTTTTTTTATCTTCCATGCAATTAAGACTATATGAACAATAAAGGATTTATATTCATTGGCCTTAGTTTTCATCCTTGCTGCAGCCTATGTTATTACCTACTCAGCACAAAATTCATACGGCTCAGCATCCAGCCTGAGCATAAGTGAAGGTGGCAACAACAATAACTTTAATCAAAATAAACAATTTACTTCGCTTACCTCTATAGAGTCGAAGTTACCGGTTTTTAAGAAAGTACCGATGCCTATTTCGTCAATTCCAGAAGATGAATGCGATTTGCTCGAGAGAAACGCTAGTTTTCGTCTTATGCACCGACAAATTATGAAAGCGGCGACTCAAGCTTACTTTGCGGGAAGCTCAAAACAAGAAGTGGCGGATGGGATTTGGGCTCAATTAAGCTGGATGAATGCCCGCACGTGGTATAATGAAGCGCTTGATTTTGAATTGTTGAATAAAGATTTACCAATTCTTAAGTCATTACCTACAGCCGATAGTTTGGTGATGTTATTAGAAGAATACAACGCTCGTTTAGCAGCGGGTGAGCAAATCAACCAGATGATTGACTTGTCTTCTAACAAAGACTCGTTATGGCGCCATATTGATTTAGAGCAGGCTAATCAAGCATTATTAAGTGATGAATCTGTTGATACTGTTTTGGCAAAACTGAATGACGCTTTGAGTGACGTACCTAATCAATTGTTAACTAACACTCAAATAAGCCCAGTAAGCAATATTATTGTGTCTGCTGTTGCATCAAAACGAATAGACGTCGCCATTGCGTTATTTGACCAATATCCGAGTTTTGCTCAGTTTACTAGCCCATACGAGAACTATCTGCGAGCAAACGTAGTGGCATCACTCAATTACGAATTAAACACACCGCAGTTAAAGAATGACGTAAATCAGTTACTCGAAATCCTTGATGTATATGACACTGCTTTAGCTTTTTATGAGTTGTCAGGATTTTTTAATAGGCTTCGTCTTCGCGAAAGGTTGGCTAAATTGCAAGAGCAAAATATCAACATACCATATCAAGTTATGAACGAAGTGGATGCCCCAGAATCTTCTATACCATTGTGGTACGACAAGGAGGCTTATGAGCTCGTTTTAGCAACAGAAACACAGTGCAATGCCAAGAAAAACTGGATGCAAGATAGAGATTTAACTTACGCACAGTGGCAACAATTTGCACCCGATGGATTTGTCTCAGATGTTGTCAACTCTTTTGAATATCGCTATTGCAAGGTCAAAAACGTGGCATTCACTTCTTTATCCCACACTGATGTAGATGCAATCCAAAGCAGCATCAATATGATAAAGAAAAATATGCAATTAACAGACAAAAATTTGGCCGAAGCCGAATTGAATATAATAGAAGCTGGTGCTATGAATGATCTGCAGCGCGCAATTTTCAGCATGGTTTTGACAGGAGAATTGCAGCGAATGAATACGCTATCAGATCACGAGATCATTCAGAAATTAACGCAAGCTAATCTAAAGCCCAATACGAACAAGCTCGCCGTCTTAAACGAAATTGTATTAACTGACGGATTTCCTCTTTGGATAGATGACATAGACTTTAATAGTATTCCCAAAAGCTATCTTTTACTAAATACCCTAGCTGAAGAAGGCAAGTTTGACCTTTATAAGCAAATAAAGGACAAATTAGAGCAAAATGACGCTGAAGAACTCGACCCTTTCTATTTTTTCGTCAAAGGCTATACCTCATTACGTAACGCAGGTGGCATACTTAATTTTACAGTATCTTCAAATACAGAATTTACTGAGTATTTTCAGCAAAAAGGCATTAGTCCCTCCGCCCATCACTTAAGAGCCTCTTACAGTTTAAAACTCAAAAGTGAAAGCGATTACACAAACCTAATAAAAGACTTTCCGCAGCTCGCTGTAGACCACAATGACGACTACTTCTCTGTGATATGCGAATAGACCTGACTGCTTTTAACATGTGAACTGCGCAAAGTTAAGCAAAGGTTAAGTGATACTTGCGACCGATTTACCACGGCTTGCTAGGTCAGCCTTTTTTGTTGTTGATTTGCACTTTCGTACCCGCACGCAAACTAAGATTATGCAGTTTGCGGTCTATTAGAATAATTAGCGTGTTAATACATCCACTATGTGGTCTAACTCAAATGAGTCGAGCGTGATATCTGGATAAACAGGGCCTGGTTTTTTATCACCAGAGGGTCTTACGATGCGTGCTTTTGGAAATCCCACTACAATTTTACTTTCTTGTAATGTAAAGCTCTCCATCGATGCGAGCGTGGTAGCAAAGTCTGTGGTCGCTTCGCCAATAATGGTGCCAAAACCATAGTCTTTGGTAATTGCAGCGAGCGATACTGCATTAGAATAGCTAGAGCGATCGATTAATACATAAACCTCGCCTATAAATTTCTTAGCTTTTCTTGGCTTAACCGTATCAATCGGAAACGAAAATGTGGTGCCATATAGGTGTTTATCATAGCTTTTCGCTAACTGCTGAGATGCCGAATTCATCTCGCCTGATGCCTGTTCTAGTCGTTTGGCATTTGACGTTTCTGCGTGAAGACTAGAGCGAACGATAAACTCAGATGCAAACTTAAAGGGTTTGTCTGCATACCAAGCTATAAGTGGATCGCTGAAAGAGTTTGTACCACCTGGGTTTTCACGAACATCAATAAGCAATTTAGATGCATTATTTTTTAGCACTTGAGTGAATGCGTCGTCAATAAAAGTAACAAAAGATCTATTGTCCCAGACATCGCTAGGGTTTTCAGCATTATAAAAAGGTCCAGGTTTGAGATAAGCAATGTCAGTGCTTAACATTTTAAAGTCTCTAAGGTTTTTCTCGACTTGCTCCTTAATGTGGGCCTTGTCGATATTTGCTTGAAGTGTTTCTCTGTCGAGCGAAGTGATGGTGTAGGTGCTAATCACTTCGCCGTCTGTTACGGTAATGTCGTACTTCGAGGGGACCCTGCCTTGGTCCATGCCAACCAACCATAAATATTGTGGTAGTTGAAACTCAAGCAATGAGGCGGCGATATCTGAGGTGTCTGACGAGATATATTGTAAAATAAGATCAAACCAAGCATCAACAGGTATGTCGTTAATATGAGTTATTTCAGCATTGTCTGGTAACTTTTGATTGGAATAATTCTCTGATACTCGCCAGCTTGATTCATTAATTTGCACATATATCGGAAATGCAGTACCGCGATTATCACGGTACAGTGTATATGCGGCGTCGGGAAATCCAATTTTCGCATGAGCGACTTTTCCCAACGCAATAAATTTTTGAAAAAAGATATGGGCTTGTAATGTGGTTTTTGGTTGATCAATGCTTTGTATAAACGAGGCAAATTGAGCGTCATACTCGTCTTTTGTTATGTTCGCAAACAGGTCAATATGAGACACTTGAAGATCGGTATAAAGCTGCGTAAGGTCGCGTTTTATTTGCGCGACCGATAGGACATTTGATGTATCATTTGCGTTAGCGTTTGCAAATATTATTACGCATACCACAAATATAATTTGCTTGAATTTGGTCATTCTATTCATTACCTATTTGATGTTAATATTGCATTGGTATTGTCATAAATACGAGCAAAAAAACCATGGCAATAAGCTCTTTTTAACCTGACGATTTCCTGACAACAGGTAATTATGACGACAAAGGCTAATAAAATTACGACTCGACAATTTGGTGATTGGCGGTTTGACGCTAATACCAACACACTTATGCATGTATCTGCTAACACGATGACGCGCTTAGAGCCAAAAGTGGGTGAGTTGTTACATATTTTGCTTGAGGCTGATGGACAACTGGTGTCCAAAGAAAGCCTACTGTCAAAATTGTGGAAAAACTTAATTGTAGGTGACGATACGTTGGCCAGAACGGTTTCTCGCTTACGCAATGCCTTGTCGGACAACGCAACGAACCCAAAATATATTGAAACAATTCCCAAAAAGGGATACAGATTCAAGGCCAAGATTACAGCGAAGAGGGAAAGAAAACATGCTCGATTGGTTCCTCATGCATATGTATCTGTAATGATTTGCATTGGGCTTGCATTGGCTGTTTTTGTTTTCTATCCCAAAGAAAACAAAGAACTAAGTGACATGCTTGGGCGCGCAGATGGCCTATATATGACCTTCAATGAGCAAAGCAATGAAGCGGCACTAGCCCTTTATGAAGCCGCGCTAGAAATTGCTCCAAACAATGCAAGAGCAAGGGCCGGAATTGCCAATGCAATGGTACAACGATTGGTACGTTGGCCATCCAAAGAGTTTTCTGTTGATGTCACAGGCGTCTCGCTTACTAAGGCATTAGCGTCCGGTCAACTCAGTACGCCTGAATCTAAACTTATGCTAGAACGAGCAAGACTCATTGCGGAAAAAGCTGTGCGTTTGGCCCCAAACAACCCAGAAGCACTAAAGTCGCTTGGCTTTGTTTATTCAGCAGAAGGTAAAATTGATGAGGCGATTGTGCAATATCAAACCGCTATAAGGCTAAATGACAATGCTTGGCGGTCGATGATTAACATAGGTGAGCTTTATTTTTTAAACGGCCAGCAAGATAAAGGTATTCACTCTTTTATAAATGCGTTTGAGGCAATGGAAACGATATATCAAGTTGAGCCTCAAAACATAGGACCATGGCAGCCCGAGGTCGGTAATTATATTGCGGCACATTATTTAACAATAGGAGAGTTAGATAAGGCGCAAATATGGGCGCAGCGTGTCTTGCAACTTGTGCCTTTCCATCGCGAGGCGTCAACTGTATTAGTCGGCACGTTACAACAACGTGAGCAAACAAATGAAGCTAAAAAGGTGTGTAGCAATTACGCGTCTAAGTTAACCCCACTTGAGGTCTGTCAAAGATTATATTAGCCCCAATGCATTGATTAATGGGATCTTAGAGGTCTTGCAAGGCAAACATATTTGGGCTATTTTAAAAGTGTAAAAGATATGGCGTTACCTTCAAGAAAATTTAAACGCGAACCTGTGCTTTAATTTTAGGCTGTGTTGTTTGCATTTTTTAAAAGAAGAAGACTGCGACAAATAAAATGTGATTTTTTTTGCCCTAGTCATAAGCGCTGACATTGATTTAGATTAAACAGTAGAACTTTAAAATGAAATTATCAGTCATTGTGCTTACTTTGGTAATATTCGCTTTCTCCAGTCAAACGACTGGACAATCAGCTGAAACTACTCCGGCTAATTCTCAACTCCCTAAAGCCACTAAACAACAAATTTCTGATTGGCTGTCCCAACATATTGTTGCTTGGGATGAAGATACCAAGCTAACTGTACAGGGTAATGATTGTCGGCTGCAAATTATGCGCAACAACCGAAGCGCTATCATGAATTTCAAAGGTATATTATTTCCCGTAGAAGTGATTCGCAAAGGCAAATCAAACGATGCATTTGTTCGCGTTCGCTTTAAAGAAAGATATTCTGGTGATTTTGGAATGGAGCGCGAATGTAACCAGCAAAACAATTTCTGCCAAGACAACATAGGAAAATGGTCGCCTCTTTCCTATTATGACTTTACAGTGAGTAATGTGAGTAAGTACTCGGGACCCATATTAGACTTAAATATTACCAAATCAAGGCGCCTCGCAAGAGCAATTACTCATTATGCACGCTTGTGCAATGCTACTGATTATAATTTCACGTTTTAATATTTGAGGAAGATAAGAATGTCAGCTTATAAATTTATTGTTGTATTATTTTGCGTGATTCTTAGCGCCTGTACCTCAACCAAAGTAGCGGATGTAAGGTATGAGCGAGGTGAACTATTAAAGTCAGAGCAAACGCCTGAAGTGCTTGATTCAACAGATTTCGAATTAGCTATCAATAAAGACTCCATAAAACTAAATGAAAAATTCATCTACAAATATACCGATATTAAGATTTATGAAAAAATAAAAAGTACTAATCTAAAAACCGAAGGTACGACTGTGACGGACAATCCTTTCTGGGCAATTGTTGGCACCCCAGGGGCCTTGTTTTTAGATGTGATGACACTCGGGATGATGGGCGCAACCGCAGAAATTTGGACAAAAGACAGTAATGAATGGAAAACCATCAAAGACAAATTAGCCGACGACTTTATTGTCGATGAAACCGATAAATTTACTTATAAAATGTCCCCATTGACTAATCAAACAGTACAGCTTTTCATAAATAACAGGCCTTCTAAAGCACTTTTTACTGATAACAAAGGGAGCGCGCAGTATAACTTTGCAGACGCGCTATACAATAGCGAGGTGCAACCAAGTGAATTGATAAAAAATCAAGGCGTTACGGTGAGTGCCGAATATCAAGGTAAGCAAGTTAACCAAAATTTTTCAAATAAAGAGATTGACGAATCGTACTTTGAACGCAAGTTCAATGATATGAGAGCGTCTCTTGAACAAAGATCAGGGCGCTTTGGAAACTGTGAATTTATTGCAAAAAGTAAGCGCGAATTCTTTGAATGTTTCTATGAATAGCATCATGAAACAAACGCGCTTCTAAGTTGAATAAATATAGATGTCATAGTGCGATACCTAAGAACTACTATCTTTTTCAATATCAACATTATCGTCACTTTGTAGGTACTTAAAACACTAAACGCACACCCACATTAACCGTCGTGATTTTACCGAACTCGTAGCCTGTGCTCAGTGAGATGTTTGAAAGGAAATTCCAGCGTCCGTTCACACCAATCAATATGTCGGATTCGAAGGGATCTGAACCACTGGACGCAATACTACCAACCGCTGTGTAACGCGCATGACCCTGCAGATGGAAAGTCTGCGTTGCTACCCAATTAACACCAATCTGCGCGCCAATGCCACTGTCTTCAGCGTCAACATTTAAATCGAAGCCGTCAGCACGCGCGTCCTTGAACTCAAGTTGGTCAAAGCTCAACCGACCGTAGTAAGATAAATTATCCGAAACAGGGTATTGGTATCCAACTCCAATACGCCAACGCGTCATGTCGTACTCACCGGCTATAGTGCTGGTGCCGCTGCGTACTTCAAGTTCTTGGCCAAGTGATGCGTACTCGCCAAACAGGTGCATTTGATCTTTGAACTGCCACGCTCCACCAATAAATCCGCCGCCATCAGCATCACTTTCAAGCTCGAGTGGAACGCCCCCTGTCACTGCTGTGGATGTCTCAATGTCGTTGACAAAGCCGCCGACGATACCGCCCTCGATGTAGGTAAAACCGATATTTTCAGCATTCGCCGTCAGCGGTCCAGCCAACGATACCGCAATCACTACCATGATCATTCTGTGTTGCTTTAACATTGGTATATCCTTTACTTTAAAAAAACTAAGCTCTACTAATTACTGTAGCGGGTAGCTTAGGAATAACAACGTTTTCACAAATATTAATAGGCAAACGTGTATCCCAAAAAAAGCCAAGTGAAAAACCTACCAATATGTGCCAGTTAAAAATGTCATACGAACAAAAGTGATTTCGCTATCCTCATCAAGGTTTATTTGTGTTGAAAGCTCCTTGACTTCCTCGTCATTAATAAAAACAACAAACAAGCCGTCGGCAAACGCTTCGCAGGCATCTTTAATTGCTTTGTTTTTATTTGCCATGGTGTTGTTACTAATATCAGCAAATTTTACCTTGCCGCTTTCAGCTTGCCCAGTAATCTCACTTGGTGTTAAAAAAGCTAAAACTGACGGATTCTCATTGTTTGAATTTTTTCTGTCTATATTGTAACGATTCACTTCGCTAATCACGCAGCGTTCAATAAGGGCTTGCAAAGAATCTGGTTTACTATCAATTTTAAAGTCAACAAGATGTACTTTCTTTTTTCCTAAACGTTTTAGCCTTATTTTTAAATTCATGATCTCGCTTATTTATTAATTTGTGCTAACACTGTCGGATCTTGGATTTTATGATCTTCAGCCAAAAGCTTCATTTTGCTAATGAGCTCTGCTGACTTAGGGTCGTCATCTATAAACGGTAAGAATATTCGACCTCTGTGCTGACTTTGTACCGCAATTATATTCAAATCAAGTCCTTTTCGCTGCACCCGCGCGCTACCTAAATGTATACTATATTCAGCTAATTGCCCGGTTACGATTATATGCCTTTCTTTTACTTCCACATTTTTTAGTTTAAACAAGCGCGCTGATTCTCTAGCTAAAGCAGCGCGCATTTCCATTGAACTATGACTAGCCTCCGGGTCGACTTGTCCAACATGCGCAATACTTACCACTAAATCAAGGTCACGCATGACTTCACTAAATATCACTGGGGGTACGTTTTGAAGTGGAATGTTTTTGTAGTCTTTTAAAGAATGAAAGCATACATATTCAACCGCAGGCGCTTCAATATCAGCGGGTGAAAACCAATCTGCAACAGCGTAAATAGTCGCCATAAAGCCATGTTTATGAAATACCTTTTGAAGGCCATCTTCATAGCTTACTGTCCAGCCACTTTTGCGTAAAAGTGCTACCGTCTTATTCGGCTGTATTTGATATCCTTGATAGCGTTCAGAGCGATTACTTCGCTCTTTCTCATTTTCTGTAATGAGGTACAATTCTCGGAACACTTGTTTAAATACTTGGCTAATTTTGTTTTCAAACATGTATTGCTGATATTCGCTCCACAAGCCAATCTTTTGCAGATGGGCGCAATGCGCAATGACTAGCTCATCGTTATTGCTTATTTCATGATGGGTTCCGCACGCATCCAGTAAATACCCTTCTTTATAAAAGCCCGAACTTTGTTGTGTTTGATTAAACAAAACAATATTACTAAACATAGCTTTAACAATAGGGTGTTGCATTATTTTGTCTATTTCAACGTTTGTAAATACGTCTTCACGCAACATCGCATTTTCCAAAGCCAAGCGAGTGCGACTGTATTGTTTACTCAAATAAGTTTTGCCATCTTTTAGTGATATTACTTGTTTGTCTTTTTTGTACTTAGCTGGAATAGACTTTTGTGTTTTATCGCCTTTTTGCACAAGGATATGCGCTTTACCAAATTCATCAATTTGCAAGGTCATAGTTGCGTCATCGAACACTACTGTCGACTTATCCATAATCGCTTGCGTCGCTTTGCCCTCCATCGCCCATTCAAAGCGAGTACGGTCTTCATAACCTGCATTTCGTGCTAAATTATCTAATGCAATTTCACAGGCATTGCGTTCACTTTCCTGACGCTGAGCGCCAAATTGTTTACTCTCTTTCAAAAAGGTTTGAATAAGATTGTATCGCTTGAGCATGTCTTTTTCTGGGACTGTTTTGCTTAATGGGATGAGCCCCAACGCTCGAAGATAGTCTTTATCACGTTTATCGATAACCTTTTTTATTGTTTCGGTAATCTTGACTTCGCCAAGCATTACGCTTGAGTAAAGCTTTACCTGTCGGTGTCCGTTGCCATCAGTTATATATTTAGCCGCGTCATGTAAAAGCTTCCAATTAGACTTTCCAAGTGCACTATATACTCGATTAAACCAAACGATATCAATGGCACCATTTTGAAAATCATTACCCTCTATAACTGAATGACGCGCAATTTCAGTTTCTTTCTGCGCACTTCTATAATCGCTGGCATGTGCATGAAACCACCACACTGCAGAAGTAAAATCGTTAAGCTTTAAGTGTTGCCCAATCCAATCAGCCCACACGACCGCATAACAAGCAAGTTCTACTAATCGTCCTTTGTCTAACCCTGACTGCTCAACACTTTTGCTGAAATCTTCAAATGTATCATTGGGAGCCGGTTTACTGTTGGCAATAATTCGGCTAAAAGACACTTTTTTACTGTCATAGCTATAGCTATAGCCTCTATTGAGCGTTTCTTTGCGTAATCGAGTGAGTGCTTCTAACATATAGCGGTAGCCCTCAAATACACTTAGCTGCCTTATGTATTTGGTCGCCTCTGTCCTGGTTTCACCGCGTGAAAGTTCTATATCTAACAGCCTTTTTTTAAGCCTGTCTACCTGACTATTGGGTAAATTTAGACCTTTAGTAGATACGCCGCGTACTTCTCTTTTTCCCTCTAAAGCAATTAGCATTTGGTCGTCAAACATAGCTTGAAAAAAGAGATTCTCTGCAGGTATTTCTCCACTATCGTAAAGTCTTAGCGCTAGTTCTACATGCGGAAACAAGGTGTTATGTTTTTCTAGTTTAATTTCAGTGGATAACAATACTTGGGGATCATTTATGACGTTTGGAAAGCCCAACTGTTGAGCAAACACATATTGACGTAAATCATAAAGCTTGATGGCTAATTCTGGTGTGAGCTCTTTTGTGCTTTGCGTGTCTCCAATAAATCGGCCAAATTCAGAATAGGCAAGTATGTCGACCCATATTGCCTTACCGAGCCAAGAGTTGCGCTTACCAATCGTACTTGATTTTAGAGATGCTGGGCATCTTGCAATCATATCTTCAAGTATAGATATACAAAAAATGCTCAAACTCGTTAAGTCACAGAATGCCGCAATTAATGCATCTAGAATTTGGTTGATTTTATAATTGTCACTTTGGTAATAATGTTTATCGCTAATTTTTATACCTGTCAAATTAGGATAATATGACAGCATATAGTCCCTCATTTTTCCTAAATCTTGATGTTGACGACTGTTCTTATCTACATATGCTTTAGCGTAAAAAAGCTCATATTGATTTAGGTTTGACTGGCGATACCACGATTCCCATACATCAGCTAATGCAAACGTTGCATATTTTTGCGTTGCTGACATCCCTCTTGTGTCCCTAACTGTGTAGTCACAAACATTGCCTACTAATTGAGTTTGGGTCTCTTTTTGCCAGCCTTGTGATGTATATTCAGTATTACGATGTTTTTCAAATAAAGAGAATAAAGCGTTAATTTGTTGTATGACGTTAGCGGTATCAACATGCTTTTTTAAAAACGCTTTTTGTGGACTTTGTATAAGACCAAAAATACCTTTTTTAGCGGGTATCGTTTTTTGTGGGTGCATCAGCGGTCGCATATTACTAAAATCAACTACACCAAAACCATTTTTAAATGAATAATCGCTTGCGTCTGAGTTAGACGAAAAATATGCCAGTAAAACTTCTTCATTTTTATCAAAGCTTTTACGCTTTTTGTATATCTCAAGTTGCTTTTCAATAAAGCCTTGTGAACCTGACTTTTTATCCAACTTTGTCAGCACTTCTAAGCCAGCTAGACGCTGATTAATGTTTGCAGACCCAATCAATACCTCTGTCGTATTATGCAAATGGTCGATATCTTGAGCCATCAGCAAGGTAATTAATTCGCCTCGCAAATCTTTATGTTGACGAGATAGCAAATCTACAATTAGTGTAAACTCAGCTTCAGTTAGTGGAAGATGCTTTAAAGCGCACAAACCTGTCGCCATCACCGTTGTATTACGGTCTTTTAAAGCTTGATACAGTACATGACGTTTCCAGTGTTTCGGTTCTAAGTCTAGTTTGGCTGTGCTCTTATTTGAATTGCTATGAGCGTAAAAACTATATCGAAAGTGCTTTGGGAATATTTTTTGAATATATTGCTCGCGCGAAGCACTGGGAATTTCTGCTATATCCTTAGCTAATTTCTGGAGTTCTGTATTTGAAGCTTGTTCTATTAGCTCACTGTAAAAATCCTCCGCATTTAAATCGTAAAATTTCCATTCAAATATGTCTCCACCAAACCTTTTTCCTTTTTTCGGCAAGCTATTTGCAGTATTTTTTACTTTATTTAAAAATGTAGAATCCCATGCAAAGGTAGGCGTGTTCTGCAATAACCAATAATCTAATTCAATATCCTCGCCCCAATGTTTCGTCATATAAGCAATAAGCTCGGTTACGCGTAAATCGGAAGAGTGTATAAAGAATAGAGCAACTAACTTGGTATGCTTGGGTGTATCACGATCAATAATAATGTCAGCAGCAAATTTGTTGGCAACCGCTGCATCGCTGACGCCTTCACTCCAAAGTGCAACATAAGTCTCTACGTTGTCCTTGCTTAAAAAGGCAGCTTTTCGTTTGCCTGGATGATCTAAAAAATCTTTCGCAAGGCTAAGTATCTTGGTGATAGTTTTCTTTTTTGGTGCTTCCCAAGCGAAACCAAACCAAACATCAATGGCGCGAATTACACTGCTAAATCGCGTTAAATCATTGTCTAAAATTAACCCTATAAAGTACCGTAAACAATTGATATTTGTTTCGTCTGTGCACTCAAGTATAGTTTGACGCAAGCCTTCTTGACGTTGGGCAGCTAGCAATAAACGACCAACTAAGTGCCAATTCGATTCCTCGTCACTTAATAGAAGTGCTTTAATTAAGTCTTTTGAAATACCACCGTGGTCGTCCTCACCATTAATGATATCCTTGATTACTTCGGTAAGTTTGGATTGACTGGGTGAGTTTGTTTGGGCGCCTATGTCTTTGGTAGCTACGGCTAACAAATAAGACAAATTATGCGCAGAGAAGTGTGGCAACAAGCGAACTACTTCAACAAATGAACAAGCGTGTAAGCCTTGACTGGCAGCAACGCACATATCGCGCAGTATATCAATTGCATTACCTAGATGCCGCTTATTTGGCGCCACCCTGTAAGCGCGTCGCATGTAGTGTTTTTGAAACGGTAAAGTAAAAATTAAATCCCACGTTTGAGGAATGTAATTTGCCCACAATGGGCCAAAAATTTTATTTGCGAGTTTTTTGCCTTCTTTACTCAACCAAGGATTGCTAATCGCGTCATTCTCAAATGCCTTTAAATACGTTTTAGTCACATCAATGTATTTGCCTCCTTAGCAAATATAGGGTTTGTGTGACCAACTTACCTAGTATCTGATACCGATGTGAAAAGTCATAAAATGACTCGTTTTCGAAGTCTAGTTTAGGTTTTGACTTAACAAATTCTTTTGCTTGGTCTTGAGTCATCATGTTGAAGAGCTATAAGCGTCATTGCTCATTACAACTTATCCTTAGTCAAGTGCTACATTTCCATATCATTTTTGCTGATTTAGGTATTAATGCAAGCGTTTTTGGCCTTTAATGAAGCTAACCATATTAACTACAACTTGTGTATATTCTTTATTTGGACTGCTTTTGATAGCTACATTATTTGGCTATATCCGCAAAGCCTTAGGTTTCCATATTCCTGAGCAAGCGGTTAACAGAAAAATACAAGCAATACCCGACAAGCCACCCCAAATCCAAAAGCTATTAACGCCAATTAACACGTACATCGACGTGGATACCACAGGCATTATTGCCATCATTAAAGCACCTAGGCTTTCTTCTAGCCCTAAAATACTACCTTGGTTTCTTCTATCAGTTTGCGTCGTTAAAACAGATTTTATGGTAGGAAAACAGATACTAAATCCTAAGTTAGCGGCATAGTAAACACCCAATAACAACCAATAGTTCTCTACAAATGGAAAATTAACCAAACTTAAAAACAATAGTGTTAACCCTAATACGAGGGCTTTTGCTTCACCTACTCGGGCCACAATGGGTTTGATTAATACAATTTGATTAAAAATAGCAAAGCCTCCGACGAAGAATAAAAAATTCCCTATTTGTATTTGATTGAGTGCAAACTGATCAATCAAATAAAACACCATTACGGAGGTATAAGATGCCATAGAGGCGCCTAAAAACAAGCGAACTATTAAGACATTTCGTACCACAGTTTGACCTTTTAAATCGGCAAAAGATGCTCCTATTTTAAATGGCTTAAACCAGTCAATATGCGAAGTTTTTGACTTTTCTTGCTTCGCATCATTTATAACAAAAAAGACAAATATCAGCGTGACTATGCTCAGTAGAGCGCCAACGCCAGCTGTAGCTAAATAGTTATAGGAAGACGCCATTGTGTATGCGCCAATTGCTGGACCAATGATCATGGCCAAGCCCATGGTCGCGCTTAAATAACCAAAGTAGGTGGCCTTTTCTTCTTTACTAGTGATATCAGACAAATAAGCGTTTGTAACAGACGAGTTGCCACCTGTTATGCCATCTACCACACGAACAAGTAATAACAGTGCAAGCAACAAAAGCACTGGTAATGTATAAGATGATTCAACCAGCCATAGCAGCATGAACAAAATCCAAGATACAAAAGTTCCGGCCTGAGTTACTAACAAAATGTTACGTCGACCATACTGATCTGAAAGACTGCCAAATATAGGGGCAGCCCAAAATTGACAAAAACTAAACACACCTAAGATTAGACCAAATGTCCAGTCTGCTAATTGCCAATTTCGCAAAATAAAAGGAATAACGGGGATAAGTAAACTAAATGACAGTGTATTGACTAAGGTTAATAAAAGCGCGGGGATAAGTTTTTTCATATGAAGTAACTCGCTATTAATTACGCGTTAAATATTGCGCACCATCACTTTTGGTGCGCATTACTATAATCTAGCACTACTTATTTTGCATCGCAGCGACTGTGGCTGGGTCCATATAGGTTCTATGCTCTATGATTACCCATTGATTATCGCGTTTTTCCAATACATCTACATTGACTGCAGAACCCAAATAATCCAAAGAAGTGGTTGCTTCATAAACGGTTAAATAACTTGTGACCGTTGCTTTTTTATCATCACCGCTTATCACTAGATTTGATGCGACGTGACGCTTTCCGCTAATATATGGGCGAGATTGTTCCAATGCTGCTTCAACTTGCTTCGGTCCTACTGCTTTTCCAAACGCTGTATCAAATACACCCTCATCAGCAAAATATGCACCGTAAGCTTTATAGTTACCAAGGTCTATCGCATGGTTTAACCGAGCAATAATTTGACGAAGTTGCATATCGTTTGTTGGGCTTAAGTTATGCGCTTCACTTATGTACGAATCGCCTAATGGAGCAGGCGCTGCGATGGTATCATTTTGAAATGCAATAGCTAAAAATAATACTGTAGTTAAACCTAGAACTTTAATTGAATTTTTCATAATTTCACCTTTTAAATTGATTGTTTGCTTTAAGACGTAGCCATCATAGATTGTTAATTAAAATGAGGGTAGTATGTGAATATGAGTTACTTTATTGACTAAAATGGAACAATGATAATAAAACAACTTGATGACGCTTATGCCATAGTCAAAGCGGCAAGAGCGGGTAGTTTCGCTAAAGCGGCTAGGCAAATGAATATGCCAGTAGCAACATTCAGTCGCAGAATTGCAAAAATGGAGTCACGAGCAGGCGTGAGGTTTTTTGACCGCACTACACGGTCTCTTCATGTTACCGAAGTGGGAAAGCTTATTGAACAACATGCACAACGAATGATTGATGAAGCAGAAAGTGCTTCAAACTTAATAGAATCATTAAAGGATAAGCCTTCGGGCGCTTTGAGAATTAGTGCCCCTTTAAACTTTGGACAAGGACTATTAAATGAAAGCATAAGTCAGTTCTTATCGGCATTTCCAAATTGCCAAGCATTGGTTGAATTAACTAATCGCCAAGTAGATATTGTGCATGAAGGCTATGATATTGCTATTAGAGCGGGTCACCCGGGAGATATGGATGTAATAGCTAAAAAGTTATGTAAACTGTCTGCCGGATTTTATTGCAAAAAAGATAGCGCTCACAAGAAGCTCAAAGATTTACAAGAAATAAAACACAAGCCTATCGCTTTACTTCGTCCAAAGCTTAACGCAAACAATACACTTAGTGCGCTTGACGAGAATAAAACGCCACATGAGATTTCATGCCTACCAATGTTAGTATCAACCAACCCGTGGCTTATAAAGGCCGTGAGTTTTGACAATGACTATATATTTACTATGCCTGATTTTATGGCTAATGATGCGACTATATTAAGGCTGCTTCCAAACTATTACACATCTAGTTTGGATATTTATGCGACATATTCATCAAGAAAGCAATTACGTCCTGCTATAAGGCAGTTTATCGATATTTTAGCTAGTAATTTAAGCAAGCCAACATGCAATTCGCTTAAGGCTGATATCGACATTTGAATATCAGCTTTTAATAAAATACCGAGTCACAGATACACAACTATTTGTTTTTATCATCAAAGAATAGTCTGTGTGGCAACTTGCTAAATCACTTACATAAATTATGGCTTTCAAACATAGTAAATTTACTGTATGTTTTTTTAAGTTTTGAATAAAAACTACACAATCCGAAAAGCTACATAATAAAAATAACTGGCTAATCACTACAAAATGGATGGTAGATTCTTAGTCAAAGATAAATGGAAAATAATAAAATGAGAAAACTCAAAACAAGACTAGCTGCAGGCGTTAGTGCCGCAATCGCAATTACATATTCAATTTCTATATTAGCTGAAGATCTCCCTTCAATTGTTAGCCTACCAGTCATAACCGATGACTGTGGAGTGACTTCATGCGCAGATAGACGTGAATTTACTATCGAACAAACATTATCAATGTTATCAGATGCTAAAAATCGTCAAAGTGCTTTACGTGAGAATGCAAACAAGGCCTCAAATAACGATAAGCATAAACATGGAAAAGGTTTTGGAATAGGACAGAATGACAACAGTACACAAGTCGTGTTCCTTAATTTTGACCAGTCTTCACCAACATTCCAAGCGATACCGTTCTCCGGTATTTTAGAAACCTTCGATTCTTATAACTACTCGCAGGAAGAAAGAGATTTAATTCAAGCAAACATCGCAGAGCGCTATGAGGGTTTCGATATTGAATTTACTCAAGAAGAACCTACCGAAGGAGATTACTCTACGCTGAATTTTGAATGTCAAAATGACAGCCCTTGTATCAACTTCTTCGGCGGTATTTTGTTTGGTCGTGCTCAGTCGATTGATATTCGAAATGAAAATAGAAACGACAGTGCGTTCGTTGATGCGAATCTTTGGAACGTATTTTTTCAGATAGATCCCTCTGGTTTCCAACTTTCTCGTTTTTCTGGAATTGAAATAGTTGATGGTGACGTTGAAGCTGCGCTTTCTAAAGCGGTTGTAAATCAAGCCTCTAATACAGGTGCCCATGAACTTGGACACAATTTAGGACTTCGTCATCATGATAGCTTTGGCGCGCCGGGTGATGGCGTGACTTTAGGCACTGGAGATTTCTTCCCTGTGTTTGACGGACCGTTCGCTGCTTTGGAGTCATTTGATCATACTATGGCCTCAGGTGCTAGTGTGGGTACAGGCTTTGCTGATAGTACTGTAGACTTGCGCTTTTTCTCTGAGCGTTCTGCACTTAAACTTGCCGCTAATCAACGTCCACTGATATTAAACGAGCAAGATGTAACTGGTGGAAATAAAAAAGTGAAGCTCAGAAGAGTGCTTGCTCCGAACACGATTGAATCAGGTGACAATGCAGAAGGTAAACTTGAGCTTCTCGAAGCTAGAGTCGAAGGCAGGATTGATGTTGCTGGTGAAGTAGACAGTTACAGATTTAAAGCAAAAGCTGGCCAATTTTTGAATGCAGAATTTTTTGGGTTTGACACGCTGCCAACTAAACTTCAACAACAAGCCGATTTTGTTATTGGTGCTCTTGCGCTTTATTTTGTTGAAGACGATGGTTCTTTAACCCTTGTAAGACAGAACTTTCAAAACTTCGAGGGATTTGATGCATTATTGGTAGACGCACCTTTAGACAAAGATGGCGAATATGTAATGGAAGTGTTCTCTCCAGATATTCTAAACTTAGGTAATGGATTCATTATTTCATTAGACGCTACGGGTAATGGTCAGTTCCGCTCCGGTAATTATGAAGTTAGTATGTATGTGACTAATGGACGTCCGGGCAAGGGCGTATCACGCGTACCGGGAGCGTAGTTATATAATAAAGTCGTAAAATTGCCCCGTATTGCCATAAAGGTAATACGGGTTTTTTGTCCTAATCAGTTAGCTGTCCTTGCCCAATGCCGCTAACTTTTGCTCGATATCATTTAGCATTGGTTCAAACTTATCTTTCACTGCTTTTTTATTCATGAAATAGATACCAGTGTAAAGTACTAACACAAAGCTTAGATACAACACTTTACCGGTTGTTAAAATCGGAAGACCTACATCATTCACGTTTGCCCCTAAGGAAATTAGCGCAATACATAGTCCTAATGGTCCTAAATACCACCAAACAATAGACTCCAACATTTCTTTTTGCTGCCTTACTTTTTGTTGCTCGGTTTGTAAAAAACAAAGCATGCTTGCACCACTATATCCATCAGTTTGTTTTGCTTTTTGCATACGATAGGGAATATATAGGCAGCTAACAATCGCGACGATAAAGCCGATACTTTGAACAGTACTATTGCTAATAAATAAACCTAAAATCCAAATCGGAATAAGGCATAAAGCAACACCAATTTCTAATCTGTCGCGCTTTTTAATATTACTATCCATGGTTTCAATTTTTTGCTCTAACATGTTCAACGACTCCTCTATTTCATCTGTCTGCTCATTGGAATGTACGATTTGTTGACGCCAGTTTTGCTTTAAATCATCAAGTTTCATGCCTGCACCTCGATAAACTGTTGCTCAAATTGTTGCTTTATTCGTTTAATTCTAGATCGCACTGCATTGCTTGAAATGCCTAATACCTCTGCTGATTGATCGGAGCTAAGACCATCTAAATACATCATTAACAAATTTCCATCGATATCTTCTAACGTATCCATAAATGAAGTTAGGATATCTGCTTGCGTCCCTTCATGGCTGCTTTGCTCAACTTCCTGTTTTGCTTCATATGAGCTTGAATCATTGTTAAATGTGTTCGTATGTTTTTGGATTTTGCGAACGTAAGCATATGCTGTGTTTAAAGCGACCTTGTAGACCCATGTTTCAATTGCTGAGTCACCAGCAAATGATGTGTAACTTCGCCATAGCTGCATCAAAATCTCTTGATATAAGTCTTCTTTTTCACTGCCACGACTATAACGCGCGGCTATATATCGTATCCTTCCGTGATTGTTGGCAATAAGTGCTTTAAAGTCTTTTTGCATAATTCACTTTATTAATTGTGCATATAGAGTTAGTTGGTTTGCTGACAAGATTGTGTCACCGACATTAAAAAAATAATGTGGATTGACTGAATATAAAAATAAGCCTGATGTAAGTTTCACAAAAACTGCCGCCCATTACAGGACGTTTTAGTTTCAATAATGCCCTTGTTATCAATCAGCAACTATGGCGTATGCTCAATAAATAACTAATAAAGCACTAGTTTCCATCTTGTTGTTGACGCATTTTGCTCAGTTCGCTCAAAAAGCCACTAACAATTTCAACTTCAATGCTGTCTTCGCCTTGGTACTGTTTAAAAAATGCCAAGGCATCGTTTAAGTATTTCTCGGCTTCGTCCAACTTGCCTTGTCTCATAAGAGCATCGCCAAGCGAGCTTTTCACTTGAGTGACATACAGGTGTGATTCATCCATGTGTTGCAGCCTCATTGGTAATACTTGACGAAGTATATCCTCTGCTTTTTCATAGTCCTGCATCTCAATATAGGTTAGTGCCATTCCTTGCATAGGAAATGAGCGATGAAAATGATCTTTGGCTAAACCAATAAGATCCTGTTGTTCTATAGAGTTTTGAAAACTTATAATGGATTGTTCGTACTTGCCCGCATATTTTAAGAAGTACCCATGATTATTAAATGAAGCTGCATACATGGCATTAGGTGTGTCATTGTATATCTGGTCTAACAATTCCATATGTTTATTCGCAGCTTCAACGGCGTCATCTAATCTATCGAGTTTCTGCAACAGAATACTATATTCACTGTAAGTGATTGAAAGCTCGCGAGAAGGGGGCTCGTAGAGCTTTTTATGCTCCTCAATGACTTCTAAATATAGGACTTCGCTCTCGTCATATCGTTTCGTGTCCTTAAATAGCATCGCAAGTTGTCGTTTAGCAATTGATAAATACGGATGTAAATCACCATAGTTGGCGATCATTTTCGGTATGGCTATTTGTAAAATATCTATTCCTTCTTGATATCGCCCCTCTTTTCGATATACATCGGATAAGCGAGCTTCTGTCCAGCCCTGGTCAAACATTTCGTCAGGCGGCAAAGTGTCATTCATTTGAATTGCTTGTTCGTACAAGGCTATAGCTTCATCGTGTTTGCCAAGCGTATCTTGTAAGAATCCTTGTATATGGAGCGCTTCAACAATAGCGAAATGAGGTTCATTATAAGCAAGCTCAACGTATGTTTTTGCTTCTTCCATTAGCTGCTCCGCGATTTCATAGTCACTATTATCTTGTGCAATAATGCCTTGTAGCAGTTTAATGTTAGCAAGCTCAGCATAATCCGCTTGCTCAAGTTTTTCCGCCATTTGTTCTGCCGCTAGCAATTGTTCAGACGCGCTCGTTGCATCACCTAAAGAGTAATATGATCTGGCCAATACTCGATGCATGACCATGGCTGTGTGAGGTTCATCAAGCAGCGAATCGGCAATATTGGTTTTGCCTGAATCCAGTAAATCGATAGCGCTTATCTCATCTCCAAGCGCTACAGAGGGTTCAACACTGCTAAAAATATCCTGCAAAAAGCTGCTTACGGCTTCAGCACTTTTTTGAGCATCTTGAGCAAGATCACGTTCTTCTATTATCCGATTATAAGAAAAAGCAGAGACAGACAGAACTAAAGCTAGTGCCGATGCACTGACTAACGAAGTTACTTTATTCCGTTGAAGAAATTTTTGTGTTTTATAAAGCGCAGAACTTGCTCTAGCATGCACAGGGCGATTTTGTATAAATCGATTTAAATCGTCATACATGTCTTGAACAGTGTTATATCTTCTTTCTGGTTCTTTGTTTAAAGCTTTCATGACAATGTTATCTAAGTCCCCGCCAAGCTGTTTAACCAAATCAATTGGTTTTGATGCTCTGGATTCAGATATTGTGTTTAAACCATGTTCTTTTGTTAGTTTACTCAAGCGATTACTTGGCTTGCTTGGATATTCCTCGCAAATTGCACGTTCAATTTGCATTGGATTTGTGGTGTCGCTATCAATCGGATGCAAGCCAGATAATAGCTGATATAAAAGCACACCTAGCGAGTAGACATCGGTGGCAACTGTAATCGTTTCGCCTCGAATTTGCTCAGGGCTTGCATGCAAAGGAGATAGAATCCGACCAGCGGTTTGAGTTAGTGACGGTGCGTTTTCTTCAATTGCTTTGGCAATACCAAAATCCAATAGCTTAACGGTGCCGTTATTATCTACTAAAATGTTTGAAGACTTTACATCACGATGCACAATTAAACTTTGATGGGCATATTGAATGGCTTTACATACATCCATAAATAAGCCAATTCGTTGTTTTGTATTTAGTGAATGTAAATCACAATATTCATTTATCGGTAAGCCATCGACAAACTCCATGATTAGAAACGGCCAACCGTTATCCGTTTCACCGCCATCCAATAAGCGAGCTATATTGGGATGCTCTAGTTTGGCTAAAATCTGCCGCTCGTACCGAAAGCGCTCAATTAATTGAGCAGAGGATGACTGATTACTAACAAGTTTTAAGGCGACTTGCTTTTGATATTGTTCATCAGCACGTTCAGCAAGATATACCTCACCCATCCCGCCTTGACCAATTTTTTTAACTATCCGATATTGCTCAATTAGCATATCTATTTGGCCTACTTGCTGGCTTTGAGCAGATGCTTCGGCTACTAAAGATTCAAAGGATAAACCAGTTACATCAGCACTATTAAGCAACAACACTACTTCTTCTTTGATATTTTGCTGTGCATCACTAGCTTGGATAAATGATAAACGTTCACTAGCGGGTTTATCCATAGCGTGACTGAACAATGATTTGATCTCATCCCAGTCTTTTTGAGTTTTATCCATAACATATTCCTTTTTCTGTGATATTGGCCTTATGGGCTAACTAACATCGCCGTAATATTGTCGCGCCCGCCATTATTGTTCGCTTGTTCAACTAAGATTTGTAAGCGCGCTTTTTTGCTCAGTTGTTGAGTAAGAATCGCGTTTATTGTTTGGTCATCTAGTTCATCATTTACGCCGTCACTACATAAAAATATCTCTGAGCACTGGATGTAAATTAACACTCACGCTATCAGTTTTAGGTTCGAATGTTGGACATAAACCAATTGATTTGGTGATGATGTGGCGTTTGGGATGAGACATAGCATCTTGAGCAGATATTAATTTAGCATCAATCATTTCTTGTACTACGGAATGATCTGATGTCAGTGGTGTCATAGAATTATTATCCACCAAATATGCTCGACTGTCGCCTACCCAAAAAACCCGATAAGCTTCTTTTATTCTCTGTAGTATCACTACTGTACTGCCCATACCTTTGCGCATATCCATGTGAGTAGATACTTTTTGTATGTATAGATTAGCGGCAATAATAGCCGAGCTAACGCTTTTACCTTGTTCCACATATTCACATACAATTTTGCAGCTAACTTCGCTGGCAAATTTTCCATGTTCGTGACCGCCCATGCCATCTGCAATCATCCAAAGACCAATATCTTCTCTGATGACATAACTATCTTCATTCATTCTTCGTTGGCGGCCCATATCTGAAATAGCAGAAGCGTTATGCATATTTAAATCCTTTATCTCACAATGAAATAGGCTTGATTTTGATGCCATAGCATTTTGATCGTTAACTAACAAATTGCTTATTTATCCATGCCTTGGCCAAACGAATATCTCGCTCTACTGTCGCCACGGATGTTTCAAATACTTGTGCTAATTCTGTATTGCTTAAGCCGGCAAAGAGTCTCATTTCGTACATTTTTGCTGCACGTTCATCTAAGCTTGAAAACAGTGTTAGCACTTCATCAAGCAGAACGAGCGAAGTAGTGTTACCAACGTCAATTAACAGTTCATCATTTGATGTGGTTGCAAGGGCAAAGGCTTTTCGTTTGCTCGCAGCTTTTGCTCTTGCATGGTCTACTAAAATTCGTCTCATATGACTAGCAGCAAGGACAAAAAAATGAAGCCGATTTTGAGTATCAATGTTAGCCGAATGCAAAGATAGATATGCTTCGTTAACTAAAGCAGTTGCTTGTAGGGTATGACTAGGGTTCTCTTTGTTCATGCATCGCTGTGCGATTTTATGTAATTCATCTAAGGCTTGCTGTGTTAAACCGTCAAAGCTTATTTGACTGAACGTATCATCAATATCATGCTGCTTATGTTTCATATCACTGCTCATCGCTTACCCACATTATCTGTCTTTGCTCAACTGATAGATACACCCTAGGCCTACAAAGTATTCCTAGGGCTATATCTTTCACTACTGCTTGACTTCAGTAGGTGCTTCAGCGTTGTTGCCGGCAGCACCGAGTTGAAAGGTATTATTTGAGTTTATACCAATCGTTCCGTCACTTGCAAAAATGCCATAGTTCCAGCCGCCTTGACCACGGTTAGGGTTGATACCGTTACCAGCATTCCCGGTATTAATACTTGAATCACTAATGTCAAGCTGCGAGTTGCCCAATAATACAATACCTGCCACTGGACCACCGGCTCCACCGCCACCTGCACCACCATTACCGCTAAGGCGAACCACTACCACCATTGCCACCTTTGCGACCGCCTGTGTCACCGCCGGTGCCGCCACTGCCACCATCACCACCTGTTCCGCCTAACCCACCAGCACCACCGATGCCACCGTTTGCGGTTTGTAATAGACTATCGCTAACATTAGCAAAGTCGACACCAAGTAATACCATAGCGAATGAACCTGCTGCGCCTCGACCTATTGTTCCGCCGTATCCGCCTTCACCACCTTCACCGCCGCCACCGCCGCCGCCACCAAAGTTTGCGTCAATACCAGCGCCACTGCCACCGCCACCGCCACCAGCGCCACCACTACCTTGGCCACCATTAGACTTACCATTGCTAGGAACAAATATGCCCTGTTCGAAACTAGATGAATTATCCGCACCATTGCCTTGAGTACCTGTGGCCGCGCGGGTACTGACAGAACCTCCATTAGCGCCAGAACGACTCCATTCGCATTGCAGAGTTATCGAGAGCTGTGCACTTGTACCATTGCCCGCGCTCCCTCCTTTTATTGAACCGCTATCAGTGCCTTTAGTACCTGCAACGCCATCAGCACAAACAACCACGCCGCCTTTCGCTGTTCCGCCTTTACCACCATTTTGACCATTATGACCAGCACCTCCATTTCCGCCTGTGCGACTGGCAGAACCATTACTACCGTCATCACCTGCGTCACCATTACTGCCTTTGTTACCACTTGCGCCGTTTGCGCCTGTTCCTGCAAAAATAGAACTACCGATTAAATCGACTCGACCAATACTATTGGCAAACAGCCCATAACTAGAAGCTGCTCTGTTGTTTGCATCAGTTTGAGTGACTGGCAAGTCAGCTCCTTTAGCAACTACTCTATCTATAATTAAGTTACTGCCAGAGTTCGCTAAAATTGCCATAGAATGTCCATTTTCACCGTTACTAGCTTTTGCCTCCAGACTTAAACCGCTTACGACAGTATTAGTGAAGTTTTCTATTTGTATTGCAATACAGGCTATCTACCATAATTGGGGTTGGGGCTGTTTCTGGCTCATGAGTCCAGTTTTCATCAAATCCACCATAAATGCTTGCCGAACTTGGTAATACAAGTGTATTTGTTAGTTCATAGAAGCCAGAATCAGGCGTATTGAGATAGATATCAGCGCCTGAAAAGCTTATTTCAAGGCTTCTTTCTAATGTACGAACAGGGTCGAGCGGTGCCCGTCCAGAGTTATTAAAGTCATGGCCATTGTCAGGGTCAACAAATACGGCATTTTCTTTGTCTTTAGCAACGAACACCGAAACTGAATCGCTTGTTGATGAGTCTTCTAAGCTGGTGTCTTTCACCGTTACGGTAAATTGTAGGTTGGTGACATCATTTGGTGCGTCAAAGGTAATTTTTGCGGTGTTGGGTAAAGTACCGACTGAAATACCACCAGTTTGCACCCACATGTATGACAGATTAGAACGGTCTCTAAAGTTTTCTGGTGTTGCTTCTAAAGAAATTGATTCATTTATACTCACTAATCCATCTTGACCGGCCTCAACCATCAAATCACCACGCGGATCCGTACAATTGGCAAACTCAATACCGTCGTTTGTGCCATCTCCGTCAGTATCAGCTAGTAAAGGGTTTGAGTTAATTAAAAAGAGTCTGTCGCCTTGTTCACATGGCGCTTGATCTAAATTGCTCAACCACCCATAAATTTCTGTTGCATCATCTAAACCATCATCATCGGTATCAGCTTGATCTAGTTGAGTACCATTGAGAATCTCTAGCCGGTCACTTAGACCATCTAGATCACTATCGGTGATATAAACCATATGCAATGTATCGCCTTTTCGCAGCGAAATATCTGTATCTGAGTAGTCTTCAGCAAGTATGTTGTAAAGTATTGTCTCGGTTGCACCTGATGGCGCATTAGCAGGCGTAAAAGTATGTGCCACCAACCAGTAGCTATTGGTGCTGCTATTCATGGTGATACCACGGATGGCACTTAAGCCTGTTTTACTATTTGGAAATCCGGGAAATGATTCTTGTGAAAATTCATAAGTAAAATTTAGACGTTGGCGCATAAGCTCATCAAAACTTAGGCTATCAGATGTGCCATTATCTACGGCAACACGATGCCTCTGTGTTTCGATGGCTTGATTATCACCAAAGTCGATAATTATCTCAGCGGTCCTAGCACGAACATTTTGAGCGGCTAAATTAAGATCGACATCTGCTCTTTGTCCCGTCAATGACAAATTAGTTGCTTCGAAAATCAATTGATTAGAATTCTCTAAGATTCTGCTGATTTCCTCGGGGTTATTCTCTGCCCGATAAACAAAATTGAAGGGCGTAAAATCATTATCGGATGGCTGAACCGAACTACCTAAAGGTGGAGGAGTAAAGGTCATATCACCATCGAATAAAAGGGTGCCAACAGCGATTAAGTCTCCAGGTCTTTCTGGGTTTTCCATAAAAGCGGAGATATTCATGTTGTTAAGTGTATAGCTGACATCGCCATCGTTTAACAAACCCATTAACACCTTTATTTCACCGCCGCTAGTTTGAACTGTTTCTGAACTTAAAGTCTCAAAATACTCAGAGCTAGCTTGGCGGTTCGTTTCAACAGTTGTCTCATTCCAATAGTTTGTTTCTGTGGTTGTATCTGTATGATTATAGTCATACGAAGCTTCTACTTTTCCACTTGTAATCGGGCCAGATTTCTTCACCTCAGCATTAACATTAACAGCATGTTGCTCTTCAATTACATTGGTATTTTCGCGTCCTCTATCCGTTGTAGTTTGGATTTCACTGACACTTTCATCGGTCATTCCTTTGCTTATGGTGCCACTTTGTGTCGTTGTAGCATACAGTTGAATTACTGGTCGCCCTAGACGTTGCATACGTAAACGCGGTACATCAGCCACAAGTGGATTAAAGCGCAAATGAGTTCCACTAAATTGGTCCCAATTGTCGACTTCTTCTTTATCTAAAAAACCATCTCCATCAGTGTCTGCTACATTGGGGTTGGTTCCTAAGGAAGTTTCTATGGCGTCAGTTAAACCGTCACCATCAGTATCTTGTGTACTGGGATTTGCAACAACCGCAATTGAGAAATCGCTTAGACTTGTGCTAACTGTGCCATCAGATACACTGATTTGTATATCTGTAGAATTGCCAATATCTTCTTCTTTTGGCGTACCTGACAATTGACCTGTTCCTGCGCTAAAGCTTGCCCAGCTTGGTTGGTTAGCAATCGTAAACGTTAGTGTATCACCATCTACGTCACTGGCTTGAGGGGTGAAACTGTATTGCTCATCAACTCTAACGCTATTGGCTGGAGTACCAGTGATTGTTGGTGCGCTATTAGTGGGTTGTGGGGTTGGTGTGGGAGTCGGTGTTGGGCTAGGATCATCTCCACCGCCTCCACATGCTGCTATGTTTAGTAAAAGAAATAACACGCTTAGTTTAGGTAAATTGCTTCCAGTTGTTTTCATATTTCGCTCCGTAACAGGGATTTTGACCGTATTACTATTAGAAGCGTAAACGCGTTTATAAAACCCTCACGGTTAGATAAATATTTATTGAACTCAGGGCATAGAAAAGTTTGAAGATTGTTTTAGCAAAAATTGCTCAACGGCAAAAATGGTAGCGGTAGGGTCTTCTTCATGTGGTACATGACCTAATTCGTCAAATACCACTAATTCACTATTATTTATTTCTTGGTGAAAGCGTTCACCAAACTTTAGGGGAATTAATTTATCTTTGGCACCCCATAGAATCAAGGTGGGCACGTTGATAGTGGGTACTTGCAAAGCTAAGTTATTAGGTGTCGTTTGCTCAAATCTTGCTTGCAGTGCTTCTCGGTTACCTTGTCTTAACGAGAGTTGATAGTAACGTTCTACTAAATTATCAGTCACTAGTTTGGGGTTGCCATAAACATTCTTTACGCTTCGTTCAACCAATGATTTTGGTAAAAAGTCTTTTAACAAGACTTTAGCAACTGGATTTTGCGATAGTTTAAATGCTAAAGGTACGGATTCCGGGTCGTAAGGATAACCGCTTGCATCAACCAATATTAATTGTGACACTCGTTTTGGAAACTTTATCGCGGTCGCCCAGGCAATATACCCACCAAGGGAATTGCCTGCTACTACAGCGCGATCGATACCCAAAAAATCAAGCACCTCAATGACAAAAGTGGCATAAGACGCTATTTGATATTGATTATTAGGTTCAGGACCCGTCAAACCAAAACCTGGTAAGTCAAACCGAATAACTCGTCGGTCTTTACTTAGTTGCTGGGTCCACCCATCCCAAGTATGCAAAGACGCGCTAGTGCCATGGATAAGAATAATGGGCGCTTTATCATTTTTGGGACCTTCGTCTCGGACATGAACCTGCATACCGTTAATATCGATAAACTGAGAAGGGGCAGGAGCCCACCTTTCAAGGAGTTGTTGAACAGGGACATCGGGAACTTTGTTCATAAATACATAAACACTGATGCCCGTGAATATAAGTACGATGATCGTTATAAAAACACTAAACACGAGTTTCATTTCGTTACTCCCTTGGATTTTTTATATTTACGTTAGAACCGCAATGACTTGGACAAATATGTAGCCAAATCCAATGGTCGTAGGCACAAAACTAGCACATACCATGAATCGACCAAGCGCAGTCTGAGCTTTGCCTAATCTAGGGTTGATCGCCTGTAAAAAGAAACCAAAGGGGTTATAGATAACGCCAAAACACAAAACAGCAATTAGCCATTTGGGTAAATCAATATCAAGATATAGGCACAAAAAGTACGATACGCTCAATAAGGTTGCCATAATTAAGTAATCTACATGCGATCGAACTAGGTTATGCGGAACAGGAAATATTCGTTTTAGAACAGCAATTTTCCCATAAACAATAAGTGTAGCTAACCAAGCTTCTAGCAACGAAAACAACATAACAGCTGATGCGGTAACAATAAGCCAAGTCATTGATATGTTGCTTAAACTAAATGATAAATTGCTTGCGGTCTCCATAAAACCTCTTTGATTTTGTTACAGCATAAGACTAAATATAAACGCTAATCCAAAAGCGATTAAACCAATTAGTGTGACCATCGGCGTCCATGTTTTTAAGGTTGTTTTTTCATCCATGTCAAATAAACGACTGACTAACCAAAAGCCTGAATCATTGAAATGAGATAGCACACTTGCTCCACCCGCAATGGCAATGACAATAAAGCATAGATCGAATTGACTCAAAGTACTTTGAGCGCTAACCATAGGCGCAATAAGCGCAGCGGTTGTTGTTAACGCAACAGTAGCAGAGCCTTGCGCGACGCGAAGGCTTGCTGAAATAATAAATGCGGCAACAATAAGCGGCACACCCAAGTCGCTTAATGAATCTGATAAGGCATCACCAATGCCCGTAGCCCTAAGCACACCACCAAACATCCCACCTGCGCCGGTGACCAAAATAATAGCGCAAATAGGTCCTAAGGCTTGATCGCTTAAGTCATGAATAGCTTGTTTACCTAATCGATTCATAAACAAAACCATACTTACAATCAGGGTTATTCCCAGTGCAATAGGAGTTTGGCCAAGTGTTTGTAAAATATCAAAAATAGCATGACTACCATCAAAATTTGTCATTACTTTGTAAGTGTTAATGCCAGTGTTACAAAAAATAAGCACCAAGGGTAAGAGCAAAATAAGCAAAACCTGCCATAACTTAGGTTGTTTTTCGGGAGAAACATCAGTTGCGGTAAATAAGCGTGGTAAGGGGATATTTATCCGATGTCCTAAAAACTGCGAAAAAAGATAGCTTCCTGCATACCAGCTGGGGATTGCAATACAAATACCAACAATAATAAGTAGGCCAATGTCAGCACCAAGAAGATCGCCAGCTACAACAGGGCCTAGGTGAGGAGGCACAAGAGCATGCATAACAGCAAACGCACCTGCAGCGGGCATGGTATATAACAACAACGAACCTTTGAAGCGAGCGGCAACACTTAAAATAATTGGAAGCATGACAATTAAGCCTGCATCAAAGAAAATAGGGAACCCAAAAAGTAAAGAAGCCACGCCAATGGCAATAGGAGCGTTAGTTTCTCCAAAGCGAGCGATTAGACTATTGGCCAATACTTGCGCGCCACCGGTTACCTCCAATAGCTTGCCAATCATGGCCCCTAAACCAACCAACATCGCCACCGATGCAAGGGTAGACCCAAAACCAGACATCAAAGTTGGTACTAACATATTAACGCTAATACCGCCCAAAATAGCAGTAAGCGTGCTGATAACAAATAGAGAAACAAATGCATGGACACGAAATTTTATGATGAGTAACAGTAATGAAGCAATGGCAAAAATAGCTAACAAAAGTGGATGATCAGCAAGCAAAATAACACGCTCCATGTAATAGTGTATTGCACCATGTGTTTATGTAAATTTGACTGTAAACTGAAACAGCAACTAAAACAATAAGCAGTCTAATCAAACAAGGCAGCATTGAACAAAAAGTAGGTATAGGGCAACTCTATGAATAATAAGGCAATACGTTTTTTGGTGATGGGCGTCAGTGGCTCTGGCAAATCCACAGTCGGTAAAGCGTTGGCTAACTTAATCAATAGTGAGTTTATTGATGGGGATGATTTGCATTCAAGCACTAACATCGAAAAAATGCGTCAGTCTATCCCTTTAACCACCAGTGATAGGTTGCCGTGGCTCTCCACTATTTCTGCGTGTTACAAAGATGCGAAAAAACAAAACAAAGCATTAGTAATTGCTTGCTCAGCATTGAAAAAAGAATACAGAGATATTTTACGTGAAGGCGATAGCGCACTGGTTACGATCTTTTTGGAACTTGATGAGCAAACGCTGAGCTCAAGAATGAAACAACGGGAACATTTTATGCCCAGTGAGCTATTAAAAAGTCAGTTGGATACACTTGAGGCACCACGAAACGAAACTAATACGCTCACCTTGTCAAAAGAGCAAACAATAGATGCTCAATTAGATGCGATATGCGCATTTGTGTTGAGCCTTTAACAATTCGTTATACGATCACCAGGACACTTAAATTAGCTACATTGAGTCGCACTAACAATCATATCACTAGCAGTAAGATAACGTTTAGCATTATCAATGACGGCTTCTCCATCCATTGTTTCTGATCCAAGGTGCACTTCTTCGAGGTCTACAGCAATTGTGGCTAAGTCCTTTTGCATTTGAATGACAGCGTTCTCTAGGGTGTAGGTCAATTCATGTATTTTAACCATATCTAAAGCGCTAAGCTCATCCTTACTAGTGATCTGCGCCAACTGCTTGTTGTAGTTTTTAATATTGCAAAGGGCTGTAGCAAGATCAGGTGCTTGAAGTGATGGGAAATGGTTGTTGTCATTATCAGCTTGAACAGCAAAACCTAGTGTAAATGTAATAAACAATATGACTGTCAATAATGTCTTCATTAGTTTGTTCCTTTTTTATGATAGTTGTCCAAGTGACAATCCTTCGCAAGGACAATGACTGTAGAACATCATGCTTATTCATTCAAATGGTTTTTAGAAGAGATTTTACATCCAACTAAAATTTTATATGTGCATAAATTAACTATGAGATTTGTAAATGTTACCGTACTATCATCGGGCAAATAACTATACTAAGGTTTAATATGAAAATTGCAGTGCTATCACGTAACCCAAATCTTTACTCAACGCGACGATTAATCGAGGCAGGAGAGCAACGAGGGCATGAAATTCGTGTTGTAGATACTATGCATTGTTATATGGATATCACCAGTAGCCGGCCATCCGTAAGGTACAAAGGTAAGGCCCTGCCTAAATTTGATGCAGTTATTCCTAGAATCGGCGCCTCAGTAACATTTTATGGTACATCTGTGGTTCGCCAATTTGAAATGATGGGAACGTTTTCAATCAACGAGTCTGTTGCTATTAGCCGTTCTCGCGATAAATTGCGCTCTTTACAACTATTGTCACGCAAAGGAATTGGTCTTCCGCGTACTGGTTTTGCTAATCATCCAGACAAAATTGATGATTTGATAAAGAATGTTGGTGGTGCACCTGTGGTTATCAAATTGCTAGAGGGCACTCAAGGAATTGGTGTGGTATTGGCTGAAACTGCTAAAGCCGCCGAATCAATTATTGAAGCGTTTATGGGGCTAAAGGCATCAATTCTTGTGCAAGAATATATTGAGGAAGCCGGTGGTGCAGATATTCGATGCTTGGTCGTAGGTGGTAAAGTCATTGCTGCGATGAAACGTCAAGCAGCGCTAGGAGAGTTTCGTTCCAATTTGCACCGAGGGGGCTCTGCAAGTCTTGTCAGATTATCGCCGCTTGAACGTAAAACCGCCGTAGATGCAGCTAAAACAATGGGTTTGAATATGGCTGGGGTTGATATCCTGCGTTCCAAAAATGGCCCAATGGTGATGGAAGTTAATTCATCGCCAGGCTTAGAGGGCATTGAAGCGGCTACCGGTAAGGATGTTGCTGGTATGATAATTGACTTCATTGCTAAAACAGCGACGCCAAATAAAACAAAAACGAAAGGTAAGGGCTAAGCATGAAGCGCGATAGCATTACTATTGGGGGTGTGACAATACAAGCGGGTGAAAAAAAACATCTGCAACTTGAGATGCCACCACTATATACCGACACGCACATGGGTATACCGGTTTATGTTCAGCATGGCAAACGCGAAGGACCAACACTGTTTGTCAGCGCTGCAATTCATGGTGATGAATTAAATGGCATAGAAATTATTAGTCGCCTTATTAAAAGCCGAGGCATAAAAAATCTACGCGGTACTTTGATCGCTATTCCCATGGTAAATGTTTACGGTGTGTTGAATCAAAGCCGATATTTACCCGATCGTCGAGATCTTAACCGATGTTTTCCCGGCAGTAAAAAAGGCTCATTAGCGGGAAGAATAGCCCGCTTATTCTTAGATGAAATTGTGAGTAAGTGTGATTTTGGCATTGATTTGCATACAGGGGCTATTCATCGCTCTAATTTGCCACAAATACGCGCTAATCTTGACGACCCTCAAACACTTGAAATGGCAGAAGCGTTTGGAGTACCAGTATTATTAAATGCGGATATACGCGATGGTTCGTTGCGTCAAGCAGCAGCTGACGAAGGCGCTAGGGTGTTGTTGTATGAGGCTGGGCAAGCTCTTCGTTATGACGAATTTTCGATTCAAGCCGGCATCAAAGGTATTATTAAAGTGATGCGTAATATCGGCATGCTTAACAAGGCAAAGTCAAAAGGACATAGTATTAAACCTTTTGTGGCTAGGCAAAGTGGTTGGGTTCGAGCAAACGAGAGCGGCTTTGTTGTGCATAAGGCGAAGCTTGGCGATCATGTCGAAAAAGGCGATATTCTTGCAACTATCTCTAATCCATTTGGTGAACAATTAGGGGTGATGTATTCCCCAGCAACCGGTATTGTGATTGGTAAGCAAAATATACCCTTGGCCCAAGAGGGCGAAGCTGTTTATCATATCGCGTATTTTAAAAAACCTGATGAAGTAGCAGAGCACGTTGAAATGTTGCAAGATAATTTGGTGTTACCAGATACAAGTATGGCAGATACACATTCATGACAAAAAAACTGATGGTAGGCAGCTTAGAAAAATGTGATTTACCTAATTTAGGGATTCAGGATTTACATGTGCGCGTTGATACGGGCGCCGCGACATCTTCCCTGCACGTAGATAACATTGAAGAATATAATATTGACGACCAGCTGTGGATACGCTTTGATATTCATCCAGATATCCACGACGTCGACAGACTAGTGAGATGCTCAAGTAAGGTTGCTGGGCAGCGCAAAGTCAAAAGCTCTACTGCAACCAAACAAAAACGTTATGTCATCGAGACTGATATTGTTATGGCAAAACAGACTTGGCAGATTCAATTGACGCTAACGGACCGTTCTGAAATGACATATTTAATGTTATTAGGGCGCGAAGCGCTGAGCGGCAAATTTACGGTAGATCCAGAACTAGAGTATTTACTCTAAGTTAGTTGGTTCTTTGTTGCTGGGGCTACTTTTAAGTAGCTCTGTCAGCTCGTCTAATCGTTGATGCAAGCGCATTATCTCTAAATCACTTTTTAGGCTGACTTCATAATTTAATGTCGCCGCCATACGGTCTTTATCTGCTTGGCGATTTTGCGACATCATAATAATCGGCGCTTGCAGCGCAGCTAATGATGACAATACAAGGTTAAGCAAAATAAAAGGAAAAGGGTCAAAAGGAATTGCTTTAAATAAGGTTAAAGAATTTACTATCATCCAAATTAACATTACTGATAAAAACAAGATGATAAAGGTCCAAGAACCTCCGAATTTTGCTACTTTATCTGCTACACGTTGACCAAACGTTAATTGAATTGTAAATGAGTCGTTCAAGTTCGTTGCGATGGGCTCTTGATTGACGATTGCATTTAAGACACTTTGTTCGCCTTTATCTAAATTGTCATGCTTGCTATTAAAAAAGGTTTTTGACAATTGCTCTAAATATTTATTCATGATTGTTGTCCTTGTTCAATGATCGGCAATGTATCGGCTTGTTTCGTAGCGCTGCTTTTTTCAAACCAGAGAGTTAAATAGTCTTGCGTTAACTTTTGTTCTATCTCAAGTGCTCTCTCGGTAGGACAAAATAAACTAAATTCTAAGGCCGTTTCACCAATATCGGTGGTAAACACTCTTAATTCTGGCTCTGGGCCTGCGATTGTAACGTCTAAACGTCTTTCAATTGTTTGGTTATACCGTGTCGCTACATCATTAAATTCGGCGCAATATCGCTGAGCTTTTTCTTGCAGTTCGGGCAAAAGAGTAAAAGGGTTAACACTGGAGTCGCGAGTAATGACAAACTTATGATTAACATAACGCTTCAAGAAATTAAGATTTTTGATGGGACTGGTAATGAGCTTGTTATTAGGAATGAAGAGCGTTTTTCCAGTGAACTGATAGGTATGTAAATCGACCTCTAACAACGTTGTTTTGATATAATCGGTTTCAGAGACTTCACCACCGTTGTCATTTACTTGTATCCAATCACCTACTCGAAACGGACGAGTAGACAGCAAATAAAAGAACCCAATTACGCATTGTAAAAGTTCTCGGGTAGCAATGACAATGGCAACAGCAAAGGCAGCGATAGATAACGCAAAATTTTGCAGTTCACCTGCCCAAAACGTCAACAGTACTAAAAACAGCAATAAGTTTATTAGATTTTTTGTGTGGTTAACTAAGCCACGTCTATCGATATTTTTTGACTTCGCTTGCCATCGAATTATTGAAATAAGGCAGTATTTTATGCTGAGCGAGAAAAGAACAATCGCTATGCTGGCAGCAAACTTATGTTCAGTGAATAGCGCAATAACCGTTTCCAAGATTTATCCTATATTTTTGCATTGTAAAGAAACTACTGTGCAGTATAAGGCAAAAAATCATTTCCGTTTAATATATCCCATTGCCAATTAACAAAGAGCAATGATCGTAACAGTCTGACCAATAAAATAGTGAAAGAGCTGACGAAGCTGCAGGATTATTGCAAGTGGGCTAATCTAGCTTCTTCTAGCGAGCGAGCTACCTTTTCAATATTTGCATCTTGCATAAAATCAGTAAAAATCTTTACTGATGCAGCTGCCATATCGGCTTCAGTATCTCTATCAAAAAACTGTGACACACCATCGGCGTTATTTAGCAGTGTTTGCCCTGTTTGTATAAAATAATCTGGATTCTCACGAGTGTGAAGATTTGGTGAAATCATGACTGCGGTTTCATTTAAATCTTGTTGAAACTCAACACTTGCAAACATGATTAAAAGCTTTTCAATGTTGTTTGTGATTTTTGTATATGAAGGGACAATGATTAAATCTAGTGGTGCCTCCTCATACTCCTTGATAGTTGGATCTATGATTGGGAATTTAAAAAACTTAAAGTCATTTGAAAGAGCCTGTGGCATAGAACTAGCAAAAAAATTACCGATTAAAGTCATGCCCGCTTTTTTATGATAAAGGTAAGGCATTGCTTCAGACCAATTATATTGGGTTAATGAATCAAGAAAAAAGCCAGCATCAATTAGCGTTTTCCACGTCACCAATACTTTTTTAACACGTGGGTCATAAAAGCTTTGTTTGCCCTTAAGCAATGATTGATGAAAATCTAAACCATTAATACGCAAATTAAGATAATCAAACCAAGCTGCAGATGGCCAATTAAATTTCGCCCCGATGGTGATTGGTGTTATACCGTTTGCTTTTAATTGCTGGCAAACATCAATAAATTCAGGCCATGTTTTAGGTGGCTCAATACCAAGTTTTGCAAAAACGGACTCCCGATAATAAAAGCCCCAGTGATAATAAGAAATCGGGATTGCATACTGACTATTGTTATAACTCGATACATCAATAGAGCCTTCACTAAACATATTGTGTAAATCATACTTTGTGTAGACATCGCTTAGGTCATGAACTTGATTTCTGTCAATGTATTGATAAAGACGCTGTCCACCTTGCCAAGTCAACAAATCGGGGCCATCGCGATTAATCAGCCAATCATTGAAATATTTCTTATATTCTGCATCAGGCTTAAATATAAATTTAACAGTAACTTTCGGATGGTCTTTTTCAAATTGTTTTGCATGCTTAATATAAATTTCTTTTTGGATTGATGTAGACGCTAAAACTCCAATTTCAATCGTTTCGGCGTTTACCTTGGTATAGCCAAGTAATAAAACAAAGCAAATCATTATTACATTCCTAACTATATTCAATTTATTTTCTCCAAGGCCGTTACATTCATGAGCAATGCTAATTTATCGGCCAAAGTTATTTAGGTATTAATAATGAATTTGAGAAAGAAACTTGCAACTGCCATTACTCTTGTCGTTGCCGTCACTATTGTTGTATTCACTATCAGTACCATTGCGATAAATAAGTCTAAAATGCAAAATGAACTTCAAATAAAAACTGAAAGTTCGACTAAGCGACTCGGGATCACACTTGCCTCTGCGATGTGGAATTACGATATAGATGCTGCAAAAAAAATAGCAGGTGCAGAACTTGGTACCAATGGTTTAGTGGGTGTTGTTGCATATGACAATGAAGGTAAGGTCCTTTTTGAGCTAAGTTGGGATGCAGCTGACTTGATGGTGCGAGAAGAACGTTATAATCAAGATGTTTATATTAAATCGACAAAAAATATTGAATACATTGGTCAAGGTGAAGCAATCAAGACAGGTGCCGTTGATTTGCTATTCGATGACGCTGAACTAAGCTCGATTTTTTATCAATCAATTATCAATGGCATTATTCAGCTTGTGTTATTAACGCTATGCTTGGTAGCAGTGATAAGCGCCATGAGTGACCGCCTTGTTATAACTCCTATCGATACCATTAATACTCGCGTTAAAGAAATTGCTGAAGGTGATGGTGACTTAACTAAACGTGTTAAATATGACAGTGATGATGAGTTAGGTGAGTTATCACGAAATATTAATGATTTTATCAATCATGTGCATAATATTGTGAAGGAAGTGATAGAAGTTTCAGTGCAATTGGATAAAACTACTCATGATAGTCAAGGAAATGTGAACCAACTCAATCAGCAAGTGACGATATTAAACACACGCGTTAGTGACATTCAACTAGCAATTGAAGCACTTGGCACAAGTTCAGAGCATGTTGCTAAGCAAGCATATGCGTCAGCTGAGTCGACAAAGCAAACGACTGACTTAGCAGAACAAGGCGTGCAAACGGTTAAACAAGCGGCAACGATGATTAGAGAACTAGAGGCAAGCATTAATGATTCAACTGCAAAAACAGAAGCATTAGAAAGCCACTCACAATCTATTACTCAGGTCATTGAAGTCATCAGAGAGATTGCTGATCAAACAAACCTATTGGCACTAAATGCAGCTATCGAAGCAGCTAGAGCTGGAGAACAAGGTCGTGGATTTGCTGTTGTGGCAGATGAAGTAAGAACACTTGCAAAGCGTACTCAAGTTTCTACAGGCGAAATCGCAGAAATTATCGAAAAACTACAAACGCAGTCTTCTGCAACACTAGATGTAATGAAACACGGCCTGAGTCTTGTTGAAGATAATGTAAAATCAGTTGATAAAGCTGAAAACACCTTCCAACAAATTCATGCGGCAATACGGGTTAGTTCGCAAGGCTCAAAAGAAATTACAAATGATGTTGGAGCACAGCAACAAATGTTAACTGAAATTAAAGGTAATATCGCAGAAATACTCACCAGTAATCAACAAACACTGAGTATTGCGCAAGAAAATTCCTCTATCAATGCTTATGTCATTATTATGAGTGAATCAGTCTCTAAACTGATTGAAAAGTTCAAGGTAGATGCGCCGGATCAGGCTACTAAAAAGGAGACAAAAGCCGAAGAACCCGAGGAGGACATTTTATTTTTTGAAGAGTAGATAAGTATTATCTATTTCAATATCCGCGGTGCTATTTCATAAATAAAATATGCTTGGGATTCATTTTAGCAATCTACTTTCCACCTAAGATCTGGCTTAAGGACTCAATGCGTTAGTTTTCCATAGTCGATTGTTTGTTACCAAAAATACCTTCAAGCTCTTCCAATGATTTGCCTTTGGTTTCAGGAAGTAGCCATACAACAAGCACAAGGCCAATAATAGCAAATGCTCCATATAAGCCAAAAGTGATAGCGGCGCCAAGAGTTGCAAGCTCTATTGGGAAGATAAGTTGGACACAAAAGCTAACTAGTCCATTGATAAGACCAACAAATGAAATCGCGACGCCTCGTAATTGGTTGGGGAATATTTCTGAGAATAATACCCACATAACTGGCCCTAAAGAGATGGCGAAGGAGGCAACAAAGCCCAATATCCCAATCAAAATCAACATTGCGTTCATATTGATACTCTTGCTAATGAGCAAGCTTTCGTTATCTCTTGCGGCCTCTACGCCTATTGTGTCTTGTAGTGCTTGCTTAAAAGTAACATCATCATCAAAGCGCTTATTTACCAAAGGCATCAAAAGAGAGGTATCAAATTGTTCTTCAATATCTTGTGTATTTTGGATTTCAATCAAACTGGCAGGGCTGATGGTATATGTGGCCTTTGCGAAACCATAAGTACACAAAGCCATACTTACAATAATACCTGACAAACCCACAATAAGAAGGGGTTTTCTGCCCCATTTATCAATAAGACTCATCGCAACAACCGTAAATACAACATTGATAAGACCAACCAATACTGCTTGCATAAATGCAGCGTTGGTGCCAATACCACTTTGTTCAAATATCGTCGGTGCGTAAAAGAAGATCGCATTAATACCCGTAATTTGTTGGGTCACAGCGACAATAATACCGATGATAAGCGCTAATCTCATCTTAGGGCCAAAAATATCACCAAGTCTTGCCCATAATGACTCTTGCTGGGCCGCAGAACTGTTTTGAATAGTTAAAAGCTCTTGCTTGGCTTCATCCGGTGGCAATAACTTATTGACGACGGCTAGAGCCTCATCTTCCCGATTATTCGCAGTTAACCAGCGCGGCGTGTCAGGAATCGTAAATAGGGCTAAGAAAAACACTAGTGCAGGCAATATTTCTAAACCAAGCATCCATCGCCATGTATGAGCTTGTAAACCAATAGATTCTACCCATGCAGCGCCTGAGGTGCTTAAGTCCAGAATAAAGTAATTGGTAAAATATGCAGCAGATAAGCCCAGTACAATATTCAACTGATTAATTGATACGCGTTTTCCGCGAGAAGCCGCTGGGGATATTTCGCCGATATACATCGGAGCAATCATCAACGAAGTGAAGGCCAACCCACCAAGGGCACGAGCGCTTACCAGCATTTCGTAATTTGTCGCAAACGCAGACGCTAAAGCCGATAGCAAATATAAAAAGGCAATAGCCAAAAGTACCTTCTTGCGGCCTAAAAAGTCACTTACTGGGCCAATTATCATGGTGCCAAATAGACCTGATAGAGTCGGTGCTGCTACTACAAAGCCTGCTTGAACGGGGCTTAAATTGAATTCAGTACTAACAAAGCCTATCACGCCTGAAATAACCGACGCGTCAAAGCCAAATACAAAGCCCCCCATCGAAACTACAATGGCGCAATAAAGTGAGTAAGAAGGTTTATAAGACATGTAACACCCTGAATTATTATTATTGAGTTGTGTGACTTTGCTATTTACTCGCAGGAATAATCACAACATTTTTTTAACATTACGTGATCAAATGCATCTTGACAAATATGTCGGACAAAATGAGACGAAGCGGTCGTTACGAACGTTATTCTGGCGTTATTATGAAAGTTTCTTTGCAGTTTGTATGGCATCAAATTATTGACCTTGTTATGGTTATGAGTCACTGTGCTTTTTTATATATGATCATGAATAACGATACAGCAATATCTTCTTTGGCCGCATTATTGGCCATTATGAAACGACTACGTGATCCGCAGGTCGGATGCCCTTGGGATATAAAGCAAAATTTCGCCAGTATTGCGCCCTACACGATTGAAGAGGCGTATGAAGTAGCCGATGCGATAGCTCAAAAGGATATGACCGCGATAAAAGATGAGGTGGGTGATTTACTATTTCAAGTCGTGTTTTACGCGCAAATGGGAGATGAACAAGGAGCATTTGATTTTACCGATATCACTGAAGGTTTAATTGACAAGTTGACGCGTCGTCATCCTCATATATTTTCAAATCAATCTCAACAAGATGCACCTTTAAGCGAAGCACAAGCGCTTAATCAGTGGAGGGATATTAAAGCAAAAGAGCGAGAAGGGAAGCCTGGGCACCAAGGCGATGCTCTTATACAAGGTATTGGTCACAATGGCGCTCCTATGATGCAAGCCATACAAATACAAAAACGCGTCGCATCTGTTGGCTTTGATTGGGACGCCCTAGGACCAGTTATTGAAAAAATCAAAGAAGAAATAGACGAGCTAAATGAAGCGCTCTTAGAGCACTCGGCCACTATTGATAATCAAGCTGCAATTGAAGAAGAATACGGTGATTTGATGTTTGCCGTATTAAATCTATCTCGCCATATCAAGGTTAGCCCCCACATTGCACTTCAAAAAGCGAACGCAAAATTTGCTTCACGCTTTGATAAACTGCGCCTGCATCTTCAACGCCAAGATATTAACATCGAAGATGCGAACCTAGAGCAAATGGAAGAGGCTTGGCAATGGGTTAAGCGCAATCACTTACCCTAGTTTGCTGTGAAGCGCGCTTTTGTAGGCATCGATTCCTGAAACAAAGAGACAATGATTGTTGCAAGGATCACTAAGGCCACTTAACAGCGCAACATCCGGGGATAAAATGGTATGGCTTAAAAACAGGCCAAATTCAGACGAAAGCCAACCCTCTAAACTCATAAGCAGAAGCTTAAGCCCCCCAATACCCACAGCTAATGCTAAACAAATCAATATTAACGCTTCTAATAGTATCAGCAGTAAAATTGTAAAAGGCCCGGCACCAAGCACCCTTAAAATAGTTATCTCGCGCTGGCGTTCATTCATAGACGCTAAAAGCATAGTCGCTAGGCCAAATAAGGCAGATACTAATACTAATATGGCAATCGCGCGAAGCAAGTTTTCAACCGTTGACATCAGTGTCCATAGCTCCGCCATAGCAACACCAGGCAAAACAGCCATTAGCCTATCGTCTTGATATTCGTTTAAGGCGCGCTGCATGCCGAATGTCGCGAATTTGCTATTAAGCCCTAGCATGACGGCCGTTATACTTTTAGGCTGAATTGATACCGTATCGGGTGATTCAATTATAGCCTGCAGCGCTGTCGGCGATAGATGAATCGCTTCAAGTCCCGATAGGCTGATATGAACAGTTTTATCAACGGGTGTCCCAGTACCAGCTAAAATGCCGCTTATGACAAATGGGGCTTTATCATGATTAGTAAAGCTTGTGTTCCCAATGCCATGTGAAATGACAATTGGATCTCCGACTTGATAGCCTAGTCTTTTAGCAACATCTGCACCTATCACCGCTTCAAACATACCGTTAAATTGCGTCCCTTCGCTAAAAGACAAATGTTGTTTGTTACCAAATTTATAATGGGCAAAGTACGCTTGTGTCGTGCCCATAACGCGAAACCCGCGATGAGAATCGCCTAAGGAAATTGGAATAGCCCATTTGACTTGGTCATTTGCTTGGAGCATTGAAAAGCTCTCATAGCTAATATTATTCGTCGGGCTACCCATTCTAAAAACAGAATACAGCAGCATATTTAACTGCCCGCTAGGCGCGCCAACAATCAAATCAACGCCTGATATGGTGCGGTTAAAACTCTCTTTGGCTTGCAAACGAATATGTTCAACACCGGTTAACACAATGACGCTGACGCAAAGTGAAGTGAAGGTTAACAATACGGTTTTTTTGCGACTTAGCAGACTTTGCCAAGCTAAAGACAACAAAGTATTCATGTCAAACACTCCCACTTGATGAATTAAGGGAAGACAGTTCGACCTTGCGATCAAAGTATGTACTAAGCTGACTATCATGACTGACAAAAACCAAGCTTGCTTGCGCTTGCTGGCACATATCAAGTAATACTTCCATAAAGGCGTCACGCGCTGATGCATCTAATGCTGAGGTAGGTTCGTCTACTAACAACAACTTAGGTTGATTAATTAATGCTCTAGCTATCGCTACGCGCTGTTGTTGGCCTGTGCTCAAGGCCCCTACTTGTTGCTGTAACACTTCATCAGGCAAAGCCAATTTTTTAATAAGTGCCAAAGCAGTACTTTGCAGTTTGTCTTTACTCATCTTTTTTTCAGACTTACGTGCAAAAAAATGGGCAAGCTCAATATTCTTCGCAACGCTTAAATATGGGATTAAGTTGAAACGCTGGAAGACAACGCCAATATTTTGGGCTCTAAATGTATCTCGTTTCCGGTTAGATAAGGCACTTATCTCTTCGTCAAACAACATAATGCGGCCTGATGTTGGCACCGCGATTCCGCACATTAAATTTAAAAAAGTCGTTTTACCGGTTCCTGAGTTACCCGACAAAAATACTTTTTCACCCTGTTTTAGCTCCCAATTTTTAATTGATAGTACGGGCTTTGTATTTTTTGCATAGGCAAATTGCATCTGTTCAATCTTGATCGCAACGGGCGCGTCATCGGTATTATTTAATGCGTTCACATTTTAACTTTTGTAGTCTTAACCATAGCAATGTTATATCATATTTTATGGTGGGTAGAAACGATTGGAGGCGAGTGTATTTATGATAAAACAAGCAAAAAAAGCGATCCTAGTTGTCTTTTTTATTGGGCTTAATATTATTTTTCCGCCACTACAAGCCGATACCAAAACCGACTATCAAGAAATTGAATGGACGCAATTGATGCCCATGGATGATTTAGCCGCTTTACTTAATCCTCCAGACTTTTTAAATCAAATCCCAGATGGTGGCAATACCGATAATGTGCAGTCGTTGCGCAGCATGGCTGTGAACGATGAAAACGCGATGCGCTTTGCCCAAGCGCTTGAATCAACACGCGTTATTGAAGAGTTTGATAATGTCGCTATTCGCTTGCCTTGGTTTTATTGTGCCGCTTGAAACAAACGATGAACAACGCGTTACACAGTTTTTTATTGTGCCGTATTTTGGCGCTTGTCTGCACCTTCCACCGCCTCCTCCTAATCAAATTATCTTCAGTGAATCTAAAGAAGGGGTTGAGCTAACCACACTTCAAGACGCATTTTGGTTTGAGGGAACCGTGATGATTGATCGTACCGATACCGCTTTAGGAAACTCTGCATATACAATGCGTTTAGATGCTGCCTATCTCTATGAAGACTAAGCACTTAATTTTTTTGCTCGCTGCTTTGTCTACAATGAATGGTTGGATAAATGAATAACAATTCGAAGCTTGTGATTGCATTTGTTGTTTGTATTTTGTTAGGCGTTGGAATTGGCTTTGCGTATACGCATTATCACAGCGCGATCAAAACATGGTTAAGCTTTGATTCTGCTTTGTATTATTCAAAAAATACTCAACTAAAAGAGCGTTTTCAAGCCTCTGAGCGCCAAACGATACAATGGTCACAATTGTTGCCCGACAACGAAAAATTCGTGTTAGAAAAATATCAACAACGCCAAGCTACCACGCCTACGGAATTTACCGATAATTTGCTCTTATCATTACAAGCGGCTACTGATGAGCAATATAGCGCTGCGATGACCTCAGTAAATACTGTTAATGAATTTGATAACCAAGCAGTGTCAATTGCTGGGTTTATTGTGCCGATTGATTATTATGAAGATAAAAGTGTGCGCAACATTTTTATCGTACCGTATTTTGGTGCTTGTATTCATTTCCCGCCTCCGCCACCCAATCAAATTATTTTTGCACAATTAAATGAGGGGTTTACTGAGTTAGATATTACGCAGGCCTATCAATTAAACGGTATGCTAAAAAGGGGATTGTTCGAGGACCCAATGGGCACATCAGCGTACATTCTTGAAGTGGTATCGATTGATACATACTATCAAAACCCTGACGATTTTAGACAGCATTAAGTGATATAAAAAAAGGCCTGCTAAATGCAGGCCTTACACTAACTACTCATCAAGTCCTCTGTTTCTTAACAAAGCATCTGTTGACGGCTCTCTTCCTCTAAACCCTACATATGCGTCTAAATAATCAAGCGTATCGCCAGTGCTAAAAACAAAATCATATAAGCGTTTTGATGTTTCTTCATCAAAGATGTTTTCTGCTTCTAAGAACGCATCAAAGCCATCGGCATCTAAAATTTCAGACCACATATACGCATAATATGCTGATGAATATCCGCCTGAGAAGATATGTCCAAAGTGGGTACTTCTATGACGCATGATGATTTCATCAGGCTTGCCATATTCACTGAGCACTTTGTCTTCAAATGCTCTTACATCTAGCCCGTCTACTTCAGTCATTTGGTGATATGCCATATCAACAAGCGCAGATGCAGTGAATTCCACTGTGGCAAAACCTTGGTTAAATGTGCTTGCAGCTTTGATTTTTTCTAGCAAAGCATCAGGCATGGGCTCGTTTGTTTGATAGTGGCGTGCGAACTGCTTTAGGATCTCAGGTTGGGCAATAAAGTGCTCATATATTTGGGCAGGAAATTCAACCCAGTCTCTTGGGACATTTGTGCCTGAGAGTGTGGGGTAGGTTACATCTGAGAGTAAACCGTGAAGTGCATGACCAAATTCATGAAATAGCGTGACGGCGTCACCATAACTCATTAGTGTAGGTTCACCTTCAGCAGGCTTATTAAGATTCATGTTGTTTAAAATAAGTGGCTTTACGCTGCCCTCAAGTTTTTGTTGCATTCTAAATGCACTCATCCATGCGCCAGAACGTTTTGTGCTGCGGGCATAATAGTCTCCAAAGAACAAGCCTATAGACCTTCCTTTGGCATCAAAGACTTCCCATACTCGAACAACAGGGTTGTATACAGGAATATCGCTACGTTCTTCAAAACTTAAGCCAAAAAGCTTGTTGGCAACATGAAACTGAGCCTCAATCATATTATCAAGCTCAAAATATTGAGTAATCTCACCCTGATCTAAGTTAAAACGTGATTTACGCACTTTTTCGGCATAAAAACGCCAATCCCATGGTGCGAGTTCGTGTTCTGCGCCCTCTTGAGCCATCAATTCTAAGATCCATTGTTTCTCTTGTTCTGCTTTTTTAACTGCAGGGTCCCAAACCCTTAAGAGCAAATCCATCGCTGCTTGCGGTGTTTTGGCCATTGCGTTTGACAAAACATAATCTGAATGATGTTCATATCCCAACAATTGAGCGCGCTGGGCTCTTAAGGTCACTATTTCTTCAATAATCCCTTTGTTATCAAATTCATTGTCGTTGTCGCCGCGTCGTGCCCAACCTTCAAATGCTTTTTGGCGTAAATCACGTCTTTCTGAAAATTGTAAAAACGGTTGAACACTTGAGCGATTTAAAGTGATGACGTATTTATTTTCAAGATCTCTTGCTGCTGCTTGCGCTGCGGCAGCATCAACCACGCTTTGAGGTAAACCGGCTAAGTCTTCTTCGCTTAGCACAAGTGTAAAGGCGCGAGTATCGTTTAAGACATTTTGGCCAAATTGCGTTGTTAGTGAAGAAAGGCGCTCATTAATATCCGCAAGTGTCGCTTTATCCGCTTCATTTAGGTTCGCGCCAGCGCGCACAAAATCAAAATAGATACGCTCGGTTAAACGCAACTGCTCAGCATTTAAACCAGACTCTTTTCGAGTGTCATATACCGTTTTGATTCGTTTAAATAGCCCTTCATTCATTAGAATTTCATTGCTATGGCGAGTTAGTTTAGGGGATATGTCTCGCTGTAAGCTTTGCAGCTCTTCGTTTGATTCAGTATTGGCGACATTAAAGAATACGCGGCTGACTCTGCTTAGTGCGCCACCTGAGCGCTCCATTTGTGCTAGCGTATTTTCAAACGTAGGCAAACTATCACCTGTGGCAATAGCGTCAATTTCAATTTTATGTTGTTGCATTGCTTGTTCAAAGGCAGGCGCATAGTGCTTTGTTTCTATTAAACCAAAAGGGGGTGCATCAAATGGCGTATCCCAATCGTTAAAAAATGGATTATCCTGTTGTGTTTCGCTGACAGTGTCTTGTGCATCAGGCTGACTTTGTTCAACGCTTTGCTGCTCGGGCACAGAACAAGCACCTAGCATCAGCGCGGCTGAAATCGCAATCGCGACTTTGCGTAATTTAAAATTGTCATATTTCATACTGAGTCCTATTTTCTTCTTTTAAATGGATAAAAATTTGAGCAATTGAATTTGTTGGAAAGTCATGCCGGTTTAGAGCACAAAATCCAAAGTCATTAATATACGTGCATCCTTAGGTTTTAGAGCAGGTGAGCGATGTACTAGCCCTGCACCTTCATTGTTTTCCCACGTTTCGCCTTTTAGTAAAGCAACATGTCCACACTCAAGCTGCCTAATATCACTTGGCTTTTTATAAAGACCAGAGACTTCATCGGCTTTACCTGCACTACCATGACCAAGTTTGGAACGATCAACGCTGTTATGTTCGAGCCATTGCGTTCCTGCCCCTGCATAGGTACTAACTAAGCGGCAAGGGACTTTATCAACATGAAAACGCGGGCACATTGCTGTATTTAGTGTTGATAGTCGCAGTCCAACCTTCGGCGCATCAAACAGCGTACAAAACATATCGATTGTCTGTGCTATTTCATTGCGAAATTCTTCGCCATAATCTCGATCATAGGCAATCTTTGCGATATCTTGTTGGATAGTAGTTGAAGAAATTTGTATGTTTGTGTTCGGTAAAGGCCTGTTTTTGATGTCATTTTGTAGTGCTAATATAAAATTCTGGTCAAGCGAGCGCTGCCATATCGCGATATTACACTGCTCTTTATAGATATTTGTTAAAATCTCTGGAGATGACGATGAACAAGCATGTCGATGCGTCACAGAGTTTTCAGTCTCAAATAGTGTATGTGAGTTTTGAGTAGAAGCGCTATCGTTAAATTGTAATTCCATTTTATTGCTCCCATGCTGGAAATGGGTCATTAAACTCTAACCATGCTTTTTGCCCACTCATTAAGTCCTTATCGCTTAATAAGCAGTTATCTAAGGCTTGCGTTATTGCATGTTGATCTAGACCTTGACCAATAAAAACCAGCTCTTGTCGCATATCGCCAAAAGGCTCCTCCCATTGTTTTTCAATAGACTTGAGATACTCTTTGTCAGTTGGCCATTGGTCCCTTGGTACAGCCATCCAAAACATTCCACCGTATCCATAATGAGCAATGCCGCCTGCTTGATTCCATTGCCCAGCAAATTGCGGACGAGTTGCAAGCCAAAAGTAGCCTTTTGAACGCAAAAGCTTTCCGTAACCTTCGGAATCGTGCAAAAACGAATAAAACTTTTCGGGGTAAAATGGGCGTCTTGCAGAGTAGGTAAAGCTGCTGATTCCATATTCTTGTGTCTCAGGTACATGCTCACCGCGCATTTCTTGCAGCCATCCTAGCGCTTGTTGGGCTTTGTCAAAATCAAATAACTCAGTACCAATGATTGCATTAATATCGACCATACCCTTGCTAATCGGAATGATGCGAGCACTGGTATTAAGGGTTTTTAAAATCGCTTGTAATCGGTCAAGCTCAGATTCATCTACTAGATCTGTTTTACTCACCAACAGAATGTCCGCAAACTCAACCTGGTCGATTAACAAATCAGCAACGGTACGTTCGTCCCCATCCCCCAGCGATTCGCCCGTTTCTTGTAAGTACTTGGCTTCTTCATAGTCTTTTAAAAAATTGACGGCATCTACCACAGTCACCATGGTATCAAGTTGCGCGATGTCGCCTAGTGATATGCCGTTCTCATCCGCAAATGTGAAGGTTTCAGCGACTGGCATTGGCTCAGAAATTCCTGTAGATTCAATAAGTAAGTAATCAAATTTACCTTCTTCAGCTAGTCTGCCTACTTCAACAAGTAAGTCTTCTCGCAAGGTACAACATATGCACCCGTTGCTCATCTCGACAAGTTTTTCTTCACTATGATTAAGCGATACTTCTTTTTTGACTAAATCGGCATCAATATTTATTTCACTCATATCATTTACGATGACGGCCACTTTTTTACCTTCTCTATTTTGTAAAACGTGGCTTAATACAGTTGTTTTACCCGCTCCCAAAAATCCGGACAAAACGGTTACGGGAAGCCTTTTTATAGGTGGATTTGTTGGCAGACTATTTGAGGTAGTATGACTCATAATAAATTTCCTGACTTGGCGTTGGGCTTAAATAATTAGACGAGGTGCTAGATGTTAGCGCGTTGTTTTTTCTGTCGGAGCCGAAAGTTGCGTATATGACCATAAGCGATTAATAACGAGCCTATCAAGGTCATCAATACTTCGCCTTGTTCTGATACGATATCGTGGCCAAACACCGCAGTTACTGCCAGTACCAACATGCCTAGCGCACTTATAAAAAACACATTTTTACTACGATGATGAATATAGCCGAAGGTTACTGCAAAGACGCTAATGGGAATAACACCAAATAATAGTAGAAGATGAAAATGCTCATCATTAATTCCAAATATTCCCGAAAGAGATGGAATTGCGATAAGAATTAGCGGAATAGCTATACAGTGCAGCACACAAATAAACGACAAAGCAATTGCGGCTTTATCACTTATGTTTACCAAGCGCTTCATGACACCCTCTTCAATAATGAAGTGCCAACTACATAAAATGAAATATTGGTGTTGCTATTCATTCGTTCAGCCTGATTATTCTATTATTTTGATTTAATGCTGTAGCGCCTTGCCGTGACGTGCTTATCCACTGAGCATCAATAGTGTTAATGGAGTTTGCCCATGACAATAAAGTGACATCAATCGAATCAGGAGTAGCTTCACATGTTGCTAAATAAGTTATGCTGATATCAATGTGATTATGCTTATCATCGTGGGAATGCTTATGGGAATGTTTGTCTTGATTATGCGCTGTTAAGTTCTCAAGAGAGTGGGATGCAGAGCTTACTTGGCACTGTGAAGGAAGTGTCATTATTTTGCTGGTTTCATTGATCTTTTGGATGAATCCATCTACCGCCTTAAATTGTTGTTCGGTTTGAGGCGCGTGCTCAAAGCCTAAAATATCCCCTGCAGGCAAGATGAATTGAAACTGCCATTGATTCGCGTCTTGTGCAATCAGCAGTTGACCTTGACCATGTATATGTTTTTGTGCGAAAACAACAGTGTTGCTACAACAAAGTAATATTAATAGTAAAAATCGGGTTAACATTCATTACTCACTTATCAGTTGGTGATTGAAGTTTGATGTAAGCTTTGATATTTTGATACATTATAACATATCGTAAAAAAATTAAAGCACAATTTAATCATTGCTACCATCTTATTTAAAGGAATACGTATGCTAAACAGAAGACAGTTCAATAAAGGTTTACTTGCACTAGCATTAGCGGGCTTAGCAAGTCATTTGCATGCAAGTCCTAGCTTAAACGTATTGATGGGGCGAAATCGTGCATACGGTCCTTTGATACCCGATCCTAAAGGGATGTTAGATTTGCCAAAAGGGTTCAGTTACAAAGTCATTTCACAGCTTGGTGAATTAATGGATGACGGTTTGAAAGTGCCCGACAGAGCCGATGGCATGGGTTGTATTCCCATTGACGAACATACAGTCGCGTTAATTAGGAATCATGAATTATCACCTATGAAAAGCGATAGTGATGCAAAAGTCAGTCAAACATTGGCATCAAAGGCGTTTGATAGCGATAAGCAAGGTTATCCATTACCTTAGTGGAACGAGCCATATGGTTTATAACTTAAAAACAGGTAAAGTTGAAAAGCAGTTTATGTCTTTGTTAGGCACTATCAGAAATTGTTCAGGGGGCACAACACCATGGGGGTCTTGGTTAACATGTGAAGAAACGGTCGCAACGGCCTCAGATACGATAAATAAGAACCACGGCTACGTGTTTGAAGTTCCGTCAAAAGCAACAGGTCTTGTTGACCCTGTTCCATTAAAACAAATGGGACGTTTTAATCACGAAGCAGCTGTTGTAGACCCTAAAACAGGTATTGTGTATTTGACTGAAGATCGTCACGATAGTCTTTTTTATCGATTTATCCCTAATCAAGCGGGTCAATTGCAAAAAGGGGGCAAACTTCAAGCACTTATTGTCTTGGGTGCACCTAAATTTGATACCCGTAATTGGGAATCTAGCACCTTGATGCTAAATCAAGAAAAGACAGTAACTTGGGTCGATTTAGATAATGTTGATTCCGAACAAGATGATTTAAGAGTGAGAGGCTTTGAAAAAGGCGCTGCGCTATTTGCTAGAGGCGAAGGAATTTACTATGAAAATGGAGAAATGTATTTTTGCTGTACTAATGGAGGAGCCAAAAAGCTCGGCCAAATAATGCGCTATCGGCCATCAGAGTTTGAGGGTACGGACAAAGAACATATTAAACCTGGCATTTTGAGCTTGTTTCTTGAAAGCGCAGACAAAGCCTCGTTTAATTATGGTGATAACATAGCCGTCGCACCTAACGGTCATTTATTGGTTTGTGAAGATCAATACTCAGATACCGTAAATAATAATTTAAAAGGCGTTACACCAGATGGCGATATATACGATTTTGCAAAAGTACGCTGGCAAACAGAGCCAGCAGGCGCATGTTTTTCTCCTGATGGAAACACCCTGTTTGTAAATCTATATTCACCAACAGCTACCTTGGCAATTACAGGGCCTTGGCAGAAATTTGAGGCGTAAGCCAGCAGTAGTATGCCACGCGCAAGCTCAATAAATACAAAAAAGTGTCAATATTGCTAAGTGGTGACGATAGGATTATGCTTACTAAACAATAATTTGCTATCAATATGTAGATCATCATGAAGAAATGGTTAGCCGCAACCCTTTTAAGCACTGCGTTTTTTAGTCATGCAGAGTGGACTAATTCCTACCCATTAATTGAAAATTTTGGACATCATGTTTATTTAGAGGGCTTTGAAGTCCCCATCTTCAATGCAGGAGCAACAGATCCCGCTTTATCACCTGATGGCAAATCACTTGCATTTGCTTCTCGCGGTTGGATTTGGGTGTATGACTTAGCGACAAAGCAGGCTCGTCGAATTACTCAAGCAGCAGGAGTTGACGCTAGGCCAGCTTGGTCAAATGATAGTAATCAGCTAGTGTTTGTCAGAGTAAACAAAAAAGCGATAAGTTTGGTGACAGTGGCGCTTGATACACTTAGTGAAACCGTCATTGAAGATACAGATGCTATACATCTTGATCCAAGTTTTTCAAATGATGATACGTCGATATTATATTCATCTTCTCGTTCAGGCCCAATGGATATCTGGACATATGAAATTGCCAGCCAAACAAGCCGTTTATTTTTACCAAATACTCAACAAGGACGCCGTGAAGTTTTTCGTAAACCCAGCATGAGTTCTGATGGCAAAACTATAGTGTATGTCAATAAACAAAATACCAAAGACAGCATTAAACGTTTTGATATCGACTCTCAAAGCGCAACAACCTTAATCAGTGATGGCATTACTGCACAAGCCGATTTTTCAATTTCGCCTGATGGAAAATATATGGCATATGTTTGGCCATATGACGGTGGCTGGGAGCTTAGGCTATTGGCGATTGAATCGCCACATACTTCAGTTCTGTTAAGCAAAAATAAAGGTATGCCATTGAGTCCTTCATTTAGTGCAGACGGGCAGACAATATACTTTGCAGAAGCGGACGAAAACGAACAAAAACGTATTTATCAGATACCAGTGGTGGGGGGAGATGCGCGCCAACTGCTTATTAATAATTGGGATTGGGGTCAAAACATTGGCCGAATACGTTTAACCACCAAGGTTGATGGTAAACCAATGCCTGTAAGACTCAAGGTTGTTGATGCACAAGGTCATCCAATCGCCCCTGATATTGGTGCAGTAAGAAAAGAAATGGAACATAGTAATGTGTTTTTCTATTCTTCTAGCGCAGGGGACATTGAATTATTAGCACCTGTAGGAAAGATTACTGTTACCGCTGTTTATGGTTTCGAAACGCAAGCGGTTACACAAACATTTAACTTAAAAAAAGACCAAACGATAACAGGTGAGATTGCACTTGAACGTATTTGGGACGCCTCTTCTAAAGGATGGTATTCAGCAGATACTCATTTTCATTTGAACTATGGCGGTACTTATCGTCTAGATCCTTCCGATATTGTGCCGGACATGATAGCGGAAGGAGTTGATGTAGGGGTGCCTTTGCTTGCTAATTTGCACAATCGTTTTTTGCAACAGTCCTTATGGGGTTGGGAGCGTAGTCAATCACCTATTATTTATTTTGGTCAAGAAGTGCGATCTCATTTTTTAGGGCACATCGGTATTTTTGGCATGGATGAATTATTCTGGCCTTGGATTTGGGGGCCATTTTATGAGATTTACAAAGACGACGATCGGGCCAATGCTGAGCCACTTGAACACGCGCACAAAAGTGGTGGTCTAGGCGGATATGTTCATCCAGTTGCTATTCAAAACCCACTTGTTCCAGATAACTTTTCAAGTATACCGATTGGCTTAGTAGCAGATGCGGTACTTCAACATACCGATGTGATTGAGCTTGCATGTTTATGGACTGACGAGATTGGAACTGCGGCTGTTTGGCATCAGATTCTAAATATTGGAGTACCTCTTGCAGCAACAGCGGGTAGTGATGTCATGAACAATTACTATCATACAATGCCTATTGGCTCGACGCGTGTTTATGTAAAACCAGAAAAACCCTTGTCTCGCTCAAGTTTTGAAAATGCGCTCAAGCAAGGTAAAAGTGTTGTGTCCAACGGACCGATGCTAGAATTTTTGCTAGACGAGAAGGGGCCAGGAGAAGCAGTTGCTAAAGGCGGACAAACGCTTAATTGGTCACTTAATCTGCACAGTGCGTTGCCCGTTGAGTCAATCGAGATATATGTAAATGGGAAGGTCGTTGATACCATTTTGCCGAATCAGGGCAAAAGTACATCTTATAGTGGAAAGTTAAGCTTACCAGTTGGAGGATGGGTGACCGCACGAGTTTTAGGAAATAATACAGGCTGGCCAGCGCAAGACAGTTATTTATACGCTGAATCGAGCCCTATTTGGATTGGTCAAGTCGGTAGCGTCGACCCACAAGTTCAAAAACAATCAGCGCAATTACTGTTAAATATCCTTGAAAATGCTCGCACTAGGCTAAAAGAGGGTTACGGTGATGCCCAAATTCCGAAGCTTGAAGCGCATTTTGAAAAGGCCAAGAAACGCCTAGAAACCATGTTGTAAATTGGTGCTAGGCGGGGTATTTGTGGCTAATGTCCGGATACTTGGCCAGTCAAAACATGCTTTGAAAGAATCGTTGACCAAGTATTCTCTATTTCAGGAATTAGTTTCTGAAAAGCCTGCTTTTCAGTAATAACGCGCATATCATCGACTGCATTTGAGGTACTCCAAACACTTGAGCTCTTTGTTTGTTTAGCGGTTGCTTCACTTAGGCCATATAAATACTCAGTACGAACGTCAAAAAAGGCAGCCGAGACGGTAGTTATGACAGACACTTCTTTATTTTTAAGAAAGCCTAAAGTAAAAACGTTCAGTGGTGCATATTTTTGCTCTCCTACGTGAAACGTCGTATCAAATGTATAAATTAGTAAGATATCAGCTTGCAAGCGAGCAGAGGCTTCACGTAACGCTTTAATTGAGTCTAGGTTTGATGGCAATAATATGCGGTTCAAGGGGGCAAGACCTGCAACTTCAGGTAGATTTAATAATCGTTCAAAATCTTGCTCACTTTCGACTTCACGGGTACTAACAATACTGTATCTACCTGTACCAAAGCTACTGGCTGTGTGTGACACGTATCCATAGTGCCTGAATTCTTGCAGTTGCGATATTGGCGGGAAAATTTGCAGCAGGCTCCTTAGACATCAATACATTTATGTCAGCATCAGCTAGCCCGCTTAACTGAACACTTCCACCAGAGTGTGGTATAGGATGCACATCCAGCTAGCACTAATAAGCCTATAAGAAGCATGCTTTTGAAAAAGGTCATAAACACTCCAAGTTTGCAAAAAGTTTGAATCAACAATCGGCGAAAATTTATGCTATCAAGCCAATTTGTGTTTTGCCACCATAATTACCATACTAAGCATTCAAAAAATAAAAAAGTGACTCATTCTATGTCTATATCAAAAGTCTTCATACTCATCATTTGTGTTGTCCTGTCTGCTCCACTTTTTGCCGACACCAAAGCGCTGGTTGGCGGTCGTCTAATTGATGGTTATGGCCATCAGCCTATCGCAAATAGCGTGATATTAATAAAAGACGGTTTGATAGAAAAAGTGGGCAGCGTTGATACCTTAGCTGTTCCTGAAGGCTACGAAATTATTTCTACAGAAGGGATGGATGTTTTGCTAAGGTCTTTGGGAAAACCACGCCCATTTGATGTTAAATGGGCATTCGGACTATACCTATTGGGACAAAGCATATATCGATAAATTAGGTACCGAGATTATGCCTGCCAGTGCAGTGCAATTGCTGCTTGCAGGCGTTACCAGCGCTCGAGATCTAGGCGCCCCTCTAAAAGAGTCTATTGACATTAAAACCCAAATTGACAATGGAGACATACCGGGTCCAAGACTTTATGTATCAGGCCCTTTTTTGCAACATAAAGCGTATCCTGGCACTGAAGCTTTCAGGTGGGGAGTACAAAGTGTCCAAGATGCAAAGAAAAAGGTAAATCGATTAGCTGATGCTGGTGTGGACATTATCAAATTAATCGACCATGACATGATGGACTTAGAGGTTGCACAAGCTATTGTTGATCAGGCCCATGAACGGGAATTGATTGTGGTTGCGCACTCACACAAACCTGATGAAATTAGAAGAGGCTTACAAATAGGTGTCGATAATTTTGAGCACACAGGGTTAACTACTGCGCCTGCTTATCCTGACGATATAATTGAACAATTGATTGAACGCACCGCAAAAGGTCGAGTTGCAGGCGGACCACTTTATTGGACACCGACGGTTGAAGGTTTATGGAACTATGATTTAACCGTAGCCAATCCAGAACGCTTGGACAATAAATGCTGGCATCGTGGCTTAAAAGATAGCACCATAAAAGATATTCGAGCTTCACTACAAAATGTAGGGCAACTCGACTACATGCAATTAACACCTTTACGTAAACCTACGCTTAAGAACAAACTTAAACAGCTACGAAATGCTGGTGTAGTTATGCTTATTGGCACCGATAGCGGCATCCCGACCAAATTCCATTGCCAAAGTACTTGGAATGAAATGGCATTTTGGGTAGATGAGATGGAAATATCGGCTATGGATACTATCCGAGCAGCGACATACTGGCCGGCGGTGTTAATGAAAGTAAGTGACAAGTCAGGTTCTATTAAAGCAGGCAAGTATGCTGATATTATTGCCGTAAAAGGCGATGTGCTGCGTTACATTAATCTTCTACAAAATGTAGATATGGTGATGAAAGGTGGCAAGGTCTATAAACTAGACGGCAAAGCGACAATTGATTAGTTAGGTACAGGACGAAGCGTCCTATCTGAATCATGATCTCCATATTTTTCAAAATCATTTGAAAGCTTTTAGCAAGGCTGCATGCTTTTCTATGCCTTTAAAGCCATTTCATCTTTGATATTCGAAACAACGCTAAGTTTTGGTATAAACAAATTAAAGCTTGTTATACTTTTTGCGTATAATGTGCAAATAAATAAAGTACACATTAAGGGTCAATATGCATAATTTCTCTCACTTACAGCAACTTGAGGCAGAGGCCATTCATATCTTGCGAGAAGTTGCTGCAAGTTTTGATAACCCATGCATGTTTTACTCCATTGGCAAAGATTCAACCGTGATGTTGCACTTAGCAAGAAAGGCATTTGCACCAAATAAAATTCCCTTTACTTTATTGCATATTGATACAACTTGGGAGTTCCATGAAATGGGAACGTTCAGAGATAATCTTCAGCAAAAGCTTGGATTTGATTTGATTGTACATATTAATCAAGAAGCCCTAGACATGGGAGTGCACCCAATCGAGTCTGGTTCCGTAAAGTATAATGATCACATGAAAACCATAGCGTTAAAGCAAGCGGTCGATGCACATAAATTTGATGCAGCGCTCGGTGGAGCAAGGCGCGACGAAGAAAAATCACGTGCTAAGGAAAGGGTGTTTTCAGTTAGAAATGAACATCATCAGTGGGACCCCAAGAGTCAACGCCCAGAGCTATGGTCAATTTATAATACGCAAATAGATAAAGGGCAATCGGTAAGAGTATTCCCCTTGTCTAATTGGACAGAGCTTGATATTTGGTTATATATTCTAAAAGAACAGATAGACATCGTTCCATTGTACTTTGCCGCTTCGCGCCTGAGTTGGGTTGATGAGGAAAGTGGCCAAATCTTGGCTCTTGATGATGAGCGAATGCTGCCACACCTAAGCGAAAAAGAAAAAGGTAGTCTTCAAGAACGTATGATTCGTTTTCGTACTTTAGGTTGCTATCCACAAACAGGCGCAGTATTGAGCAACGCTGATACGCTTGAAGGTATTGTGACTGAAATGATTACTAGCAAAACAAGTGAACGTGAAGGGCGTTTGTTAGATAAAGACCAAACAGGCTCTATGGAAAAGAAGAAGCGCGAAGGGTATTTTTAGTGACGGATCCGCAATATTACCTTGGTGTCGATGGCGGGGGTACAAAGTGTCGTGCAAGGCTTGAGGATAGACAGGGAAATTTGCTCGCTACAGCTCATTGTGGCGCGGCGAACGTCTCTTCAGATTTTACAAGCGCTTTGCTACATATTAGACAAACATGTGATGCGCTTTTTAAACAAGCTAATTTAGGCCAAGATGCTTATTTGATGACAAAAGCAGGTTTTGGCCTTGCAGGTATAAATTCTCTTTCAGAATCGCAAAAAAATAAACTATGCGCATTTGGTTTCATGCAAACGACGCTATTTGAAGACTTGCAAGTTGCCTTAGCAGGTGCCCATGGCCAAGCAGAAGGTGGTCTTATTATTACTGGAACCGGCTCTTCAGCTTTAGGAGTAATGGGCGATACGCGCATACGTTTGGGTGGCCATGGATTTATACTGGGGGATGAAGCCAGCGGTGCTTGGTTGGGAAAACTAGCTATTCATCACTTATTAGCAACCATCGATGGCTTTAATGAATTTGATGAGTTTACAACTGACTTGTTTGAATATCATAAGTGCAGTTTAAGCGCCGATTTGGTGAGTCAATATTCACAGGCAAAACCGGCATTGTTTGCACAACTTGCTCCAATGGTATTTGAGCATGCAATAGCCAACAACGATTATGCGTCGCGATTGATTAAACAGGGTGTCGATTACATAACATGCTTGTATGATTTTTTGAATCAAGCTGGCATAACAAAAATTGCACATGTTGGAGGTTTAGCTCAAGCGTATCAAGCATTTCTGCCTGAGACTTGTCGTAAAGCGCTTGTAAAGCCAATACTAACTGCTGAGCAAGGCGCTATTCTTCTTTTGAAAACCTAAGTTTTGTTGCTTTAATTTGATTAATTTGTGCCTGTTTTAAGGCTTCCCCTAGTGCTTCACCCTTACGACCTGCTTCTATCGCACTTTGGATAATCCCTTTGTTATCTAAGGCTGTTAAATCACGCAAAATGGCAAAAGCAAAGTCAGCTGTAACATAAGGCCTTTGTTTAAGTTTTTCCCCTCTACCTTGCGCATCGCACTGACAAGCTTGAATAAATTGTGTAAAACGCTCAGGTTTTTTGATGGCGTTGAAGCTTTTTACTATAAACTTGAAAATAGTTTTAGGAGTTAAATCAAATAGCCTGTGGCAATGCAGGTGATATTCACTAGTCAAAACGCTCAGATCTCGATAGATATTGGGCACTTTTAGGCGCTCACAAAAAGTAATAATGATATCAATGCCTGCTTTTTCATGGCCATGCAGGTTTCCTCGTTGCTCCATACAAATTGGCTTACCAAAATCATGGCAAAGCGCTGCAAATCGCGTAGGTTTATCAAAACCTAGCTCGGCGGCACGCTTTAAAGCAAGCATTGTATGAATAAAGACATCACCTTCTGGATGATGTTGCGGCGGCTGCTTTACCCCTTTCATCACGAAAATTTCAGGGAAAATATCAAAAAGAACGCCAAGCTCATCTAAGGTTTCAAAAAATAATTGAGGCTCGCGCTCACCTAATGCTTTTTCCGTTTCCTTCCACACACGCTCAGGCACTAAGGCATCTAATTCACCATTGTCTCTCATGGTCGTGATTAAGTCGCATGTACCCTTATCAATGCTCCACTCATAACCATATCTGGCTCTGAATCGCGCAATTCGCAATACTCTTACGGGATCTTCTTGAAAGGCATTAGTAGTATGTTTGAGTACTTTCTCATGAAGATCTTTTTGCCCATTAAATGGGTCAATAATATTGCCGCTATGGTCTTGAGCCATCGCATTTATCGTCAAATCACGCCTAGCAAGATCCTCTTCTAGTGTCACACTGGTACTTGCATCAACGCTAAAGCCGGTATACCCAGCTGATGTTTTACGTTCCGTTCTAGCTAAGGCATATTCTTCTTTTGTTTTAGGGTGAAGGTAAACTGGGAAGTCTTTACCAACAGGAATGAAACCCTCTTGCTTCATTGTTTGAGGAGAAGCGCCAACAACAACATAGTCTCTATCAAAAACAGCCCTATTAAGCAGTTTGTCTCTAACGGCGCCTCCCACTAAGTAAACACTCATTTGCTTTGACATCACTTTTGTTTTGTTAAATATAATAAATTAGCCAAAGATTAGCCCTTAACTCAAGAGTAAACAAGAGGCTGTGTGCGGCGCTAGGTTTCTTTGTGAACATAATTGGTAGTTTGTCGATAAAACAATGGGCTATTTTATGTAAATACCCATATATTAATAGATATAATAATTATCCAGTAAGATAATAATGAGTCAATCTACTAATATTGCTATAAGTTTTGTCAGCACCACACAAGATTATGCTAGCCAGCGAATAAATAGATGGGACAAATGGCGTCCCTCCGTTGGCTTATGTGCACAAAGCGACTGCGTTTTTGACAAACTTTTCTTGTTTTATGATACAAAAAATCCCCAAAGTGAAAAATTGGCTTTAGTGCTTAAACAAGACATTACTAAAATATCGCCTGATACCACAGTAGTGATGCAAGCGATGTTAGTTTCGTCTTCTCAGCCATACAATGCGATATACGAGCGCCTAAAGTCATGGAGTCAAGAACATCAAGATGAATTTAAGGCTGCAAACTTGTTTTTTCACCTTACCACCGCATCTGACATTGTGAAAACAGCGATGCTAATGTTGGCTGAAAGGCAGTTTATAAATTTTGAACTTGCTCAGACTTTCGGGCAAAAAATACAGGATAATGTTTATAAGGGAATGTTAAATTGCTTTTCGTTTGCCTCGTCAAGTAATAATAGTGTCGAGATAAAACCAAGTGCTCATCAAAATCATGGCACAAAAGTTATAAGTTCGGATAATGCGTCGCTGCAAAATGAAGAACAATTAGCAAGTTTCACAGAGTCAGTTAAAGATCTCGCGATGTTAGGAAAATCGCTTAGTAAACGGCTGTTGTCAAATACTAAAATGCCTCAGGCACCCATGCAAAATGACAAGCTTGTAGAAAAAGCGATTGGTCATAGCCGGTGTGCGAAACTTGATTATTTTGAAAAACACCAGTTGAGTTTTGTGTTGTCGGTATGCCTTGAACATGGCTCTATGGCATCGGCAGGCCGTGCGCTTTATGACGTTAGTCGTTTAGAAAAATCGATGACAAACGACTCAAGTCGTTTGCAAAAATATTTACGTAAGTATGATTTGAATTGGAAGGATTTGCATTCTTTGCGCGATTAGGCAGTTGTCTAGCCATAAGCGCATGGTAATTATGTATAATTACAGAACCTTTTTATAATTATGCTACTCTAAGGTTTATTATGAATAAGATGTACGACGGTAAAGGTGACAGCTTATGAGGCTAAATAAAACAAAGGTGAGCAACACATATAGAAGCGATCAGCGTTCAAAAATATTGAATACTTTAGGACTTGTCCTTTGTGTAGTGGCTGTTCCCTTAGCATATGCCCAACAAGCGCCTGTACCGACGACCGCTTATGAATGTTCGCAAGTGGCTATTGAAGATGTAGATCCCCAATTATTGACCAAAGAAGAGAGAATCGCATTACTTGATGGTTCTTTAACAGACTCTATTAATAGCTTTAGTACTTGTGTCAGTGCCGTTCAAGAATCGTTCAGTGGTGGTGGCAATGGCAATGGCTCTTCAGCGGGGTCAGCAGAAGGTCAAGGAGAAGCCCAGCAGTCTACCCAAGATGGCCAAGGTACATCTAACACGACTAATGGTTCGCCTACTAATCCGGATGATCCTATTACTAATCCGCAAACAAGCCCGCAAAGCGAAACAATTAATGCAAGCCAAAGAGAAGTGGTTGCACCTAAAGATAATGATAGAATCATCTGTAAGCTTTTATATGCCGAGATTCAAAAAACAAGCGATACCACTATGCTTGATGGGCTCAAGCAACAATATAACGACTATAAATGTAATTAACACCCGCCATTGTAAAGTGGACGACAAAAGGAAGTAATTGTGAAAAGCCTTACCGATAACTTACTGCGTAAATCTTCATTAGCCTTAATGGCTGTTTGTGTAGTACTAGCAGGTTGCAATAGCACATCTAACCGAGTGGGTAACCAGCCTATTTTGGTTGGCCCTTCTGCTCAGGCAACTCAAATCACTCAAGATAGCGCCAACCCGAATGAGTTAGTGAATGCCGAAGTGTTTTTAGATGTCGCTATACCCACTTTCGAGCCAGGATTTCCCAAAGATAGTTTTGGTTTGATTGATACCGCAGAGTTGGACGAGCAGGGAATTTGGCCACAACTAAGAAGAACTGAAGCAAAGCTATTTGCTGCGGACTTAAAGTCGGCGATGGACGATGAAAGAGTCTTTGGTAGTGTGAGTGTTGTGCCAGATGCTAGCACTCCGTCAGATTTGTTTGTATTGGGAACTATCCTTGAGTCAACCAGCAAAGATGTTGGTATTGAAATTATGGTACTAGATAGCACAGGTGAGATTTTGGGGGTTGAACAATTTGAGCATGAAGTTTCTCCTGGCTTTAAACGTGATCAGCGAAATGCCAATAGAAATCCCTATGAGCCTCTATTTTTAAGAGCAAGTGATTATGTTGTATCGTTGCTGCAAAAAATGTCTACCGAGGATAAAACGTATATCAAAAATATGTCGTTGATGCGCTACGCAAGGTACTATTCGCCAGAAAATTATGATGATTTTATTGAATCTGAAATAGAGCGTTCCAGGGGCAACGCTATTACAAGTTTTCACTAAGCAAAATGCCAGACCCCAATGACCCAATGCTTAAACGCATCGCAGACCTTCGAGCGCAAGAGCTATTGTTTGTGGATAAGTTACAAGATAATTATGATGTATTTCAGGCAGAGACCAAAGATGCCTATACGACATGGCAAAATGAGACACTTCCTGAGATCATTGCTGCTGAGAAAGCTCGGTCAGAGCGTAATTCAAAAGCCGCATTAGGTATAGGAGCTGCCATTTTGGGTGCTATTTTAATTGCCAAAGGCTCAGAAAAAGAACGAGGAGATAGCGATCGAACAGCGATGGAAATCGGAGGTGTGTTAGCTGGTATAGGTTCGGTATATGCCATTAATGAAGCATTTAAAAACAATTCACGTCTGAAAGTACAAAATGCAGTTATTGAAGAGCAAGGTCAGGCTCTAGATTTAAGCGTAGGTCCCATTGAAATGGAATTTGAAGATGAAGTAGTTGAGTTACAAGGCACTGCGCAAGAGCAGTATTTGCAATGGAAAACTCACTTGAGAAAAATCTTCGAAGAAGAAGCTACGCCTGATGTTCAACTGTAGATCTAGGAGAGAATAATACAGTGTCATCCGATAATGATAATCAACTAGCACAAGCTGACAATCAAGCAGATGCGCAAATTAAAGCGCACCGCTTAGCGCATCAAGCTAAACAAAAAAAAGTATTCGCCATAGCCCTAGCCATCATTGTCCTGTTGGCTTTGCTTATTTCTGCGCCTAAACTTCTCGACTTATTGAACACGCCTAGTACAGACGCAGAATCACAAGTAATAAATCCTAGGCAAACAGATTTATCTGAGAACGAAATCTCTGAGCTTAGGTCATCCTTTCAATCAAAATTAACGCAGTATGAGATTGAAGTGCAAACAAAAATTGACCAAGTCGTGCTTGCTGACTTTGAATTGCAATCAATTAGTGCACTTAACTTACTCAAAGACCGAACGTTAACAGCCTTTGCGCAAGGCATGTTTATGCAAGCAAACACCAATTTAGAACAGTTATTTGCAGATGCAAATCAAATCATTAATCAGTGGGAGACGCAGACCGAAAGTCATATCAACGCGGCAAGACAGTTTTTTGAACAAGAGGATATTGCCAGAGCAAGCATCGAAATTAACCAAGCACTCTCTTTGATGCCTAATAACCCTGAAGCATTGTCTTTAAAATCAAGAATCGAGGCTTTCTCTGAGATTGAAGTCTTATTACAGGACTTATTTGTTGCAGATTTAGAGCGAGACTTAGATAAGCAAATATCGCTTATAAAAGCGATTATCAGCCTTGACCCAAAACGCACAGAGTTAGAATCACGTCTAACCAAAGCGCAGCTTGAACGTCAAAATAATCGGTTTACTGATGCACTAAAACAAGCAAATAGAGCATTTGATGAGGGTAAGTTATCGGATGCGCAAACTTTGTTGAATCAAGCAAAGAAAATTCGTTCTAGGAGCCAAGGTATTTCCGTATTGCAAGCAAAGCTTGATCAAGCGAAGGCAAGTCAATCGCTTGCTGGGAGTAAGAAAAGCCTTTTAGCAAAAGCACAAAGCGACGATTGGGATGGCGTTTTATCTCAGGTAAATGTCTTATTGAAAAAATATCCTAATGATGCTGAGCTAATAGCCTTGTCTGAAAAAGCGAGTAAGGTTGTCAATGCAAAAAAGTCTTTAGCCTTGTTTGCTGCACGACCCGAGCGTTTAGCTGATGAAAATATTCGTAATGCAGCCCAAAATGCGCTGCAAAATGCGTTTGCGCCTTCTTTAAATTCACCGAGTTTACAAGGCATGATCGCACAAGTTGCTCAGTCTCTTGAAAATTATTCGGACCCCGTTGATATCACAGTACAATCAGATGGCGAGAGTTATTTAATTGTCATTGGGGTAGGACACGTTGGTTCACACGAGCAAAAAACCATTCAACTCACACCGGGTAGTTATGTATTACAGGCCACAAGAGACGGATTTAAGAATAAACGACTACCATTTGATGTCGTTGCCAATACCCCCATCACTGTATCTCTTGCATGTGATGAGCTTATTTAATTAATCACTATATCGAATCACAATTATCATGACATCTCCAAACGAAACAGAGCAAGATAAACAAGATAGCGAAGTGTTGACATCTAGCACTACTCAACCAGATATCGATAAACGAATAAAAAAAGCGCAACGCAAGGGTATTGGTGTTTATGTGCTGTCAGGCGGTTTGACTCTGATAGTCGTATTACTATTTATTTTCTGGCTATTTTTAGTCAAAGGCTACAACATCATTGTGGGACCTAAAGAAGCTCTGCCCAATGCACAGATCTCCCTTGAATCTGGGATAGCATGGATTACCAATAATAAAGTATATACCTTAGGATCTGAGGTCACTATTAACGTTACCGCAGATACTTTTGTTCCAGCGAAGGCTATTGTTAGCCAGTCAAGTCCATCAAATATCGAGATTGTATTACAACCTAGTCCTTCAACTATAAACGCAATAATAGATAATGACGTTTCCCAAGCGCTTGCAGAACAAAGTCAGTGGTCAGTTGATGGTGAGCTTGTGCATGTTGGTAAAGAATTTGTGCACCAACTTTCCCCCGGGACTTATGATATTACGCTGGATAACCCTTACTATCTGGGTCAAACAAAAACAATTACCACCAAGAGAGCCCAGCAAATCGATATGCGCTTCACGCTAAGCTCATTTGAGGGAAGCATCAGTATTGATTCAGTGCCCCAAGGTGCGAGTTTGTCGATTGATGGCATACAGATAGGACAAACTCCCATTACTTTGAGTAAAGATGGCGGAATTTATGAAATCGTACTAACTAGTAACGACTACCAAAGCATTGAAGAAAGCATAGAGCTTACGCTAAATAGGCCTGAACAAATCCGAAAGTATCAATTAGCCGCTAAGCAAGGTACCTTAAATATTTCTGCCAACCCAAGTGATGGTGTGTTGCTTATTAACGGAAAATCAGTCTCGCTTGGCCCCGTGATGTTAGATGCAAATTTGTCCCATAGTGTTGAGTATCAAAAGCCTGGGTTTACCACCTTTAAACAAGAAGTAAACGTTAACACAAAAACCCGCACGGACCTTGATATTGTTCTTCAAGCCTTGTTTGGCCAACTTAGTGTTGCTAGTAATGTACCAGCAACTGTGAAAATTAATGGTGTTCGTAAGGGCAACACGCCATTTAGTGATAGTTTTCCTTCGCTTGCGCAAACTGTTGAAGTTAGCGCTCCAGGATATCGTACAGTTACTCAAGTGGTGACCCCAAAGCCTAATCAGCGCACACCAATAAAAGTGCAACTGCTTACCGAGTTTGAAGCAAGACGGCAAGAGGGAGTACCGTTATTTGTTGAGCAAATAGGTATCAAGATGAAGCGCTTTTCAGGTGATGCATTTGTCCTTGGGTCTCCAGCAAATGAAAGAGGAAGAAGGCGTAACGAACATCAAGTTTCAGTGGATTTTGACCGCCGCTTTTGGGTATCAGAAACAGAAATTACACGAGCTCAGTTTGCAAAGGCCTTGGGTCAAAACGAAACAAGTAAACAAGCTATGACTAATGTAAGTTGGGTTGACGCTGCGCGTTTTTGCAACTGGTTAAGTGAACAAGAAGGTCTTCCTCCGTTTTACCGCTTTAGTGGTGCTAGGTATCTTGGGTTCAATAATCTATCTACAGGGTATCGATTGCCTACCGAAGCGGAATGGGAATGGCTAGCTAAAAAGGCGATGCGATCTTCATCGACAACCTATATTTGGGGTAATCAAGAAAACATCCGCAGAAACACGGGCAACTTTGGGGATGAGTCTAGGCAACAACAGCAAGCAATATACTTACAAGACTACGATGATGGTTTTGCAGGAATCGCCGATGTTGCCAGTTTTCCAGCAGACCGCGCTGGTTTATTTGATTTAGCAGGTAATGTAAGTGAATGGGTTAATGACAGATACACTAACAGTGTCCCTGACCTAAGTAATACATTTGTGGATTATACCGGTGCAATGAGTGGAGATGCTTTCGTGGTTAAGGGTTCTAACTATACCAGTGGTCGTTTAAGAGAGTTACGTGTTTCGTTTCGAGATTTCGCGATTGAAGGAAAAGATACAATCGGCTTTAGAATTGCCCGTTATGATCAATAAAGTGGGAGTAAAAACGATGAAAATAGTTAAAAGCAGACGCCGCTTGTTTATGGGCTGTCTTTTGGTGCTAATGGTTTTGGTTGGCACCAGTGTTACTGTGGCACAAATCAGTCTTGATTCACCCGCAACCTTACCAAGTGATATTTAATTCATCACACAATAAAAGAGTTTTATTATGAGCAAAATTGCGTCTGAGCAAAGCAACATGAATCCCAAGCCGGTCGTCTCACTTATTGTGTTTTTGGCAATATTGGCCCTTGTGCACTTGCTATATGAAGGTGCGGTGCGACCTTTTGCTGAAGCAGCTTTGATCGCAAACGGTAGTGAGGCAACCACTAATTTATGGGTGATTCTGAAGGATTTTGAACAACAGGCTAGTATTACAATTGGGATATTTTGTGCGTATTTAATTATCTACAAATATCAGCGAATTGTTTTTCATGAAGAGCCACTTTTCACTATGGACTATCTTGTTAACTATGACAAAGAGCGTGCATTAGACGTTGATAAAGCGCTTAATGAACTTCAAAGCAGCGCTTATTCACAAAACAGTTCGATGTCGACTTGGATTAATTGTCTAAAGCGCTACAAAAATACAAATAATGTCCAACATGCTGCTGATGCAATTACCGATAGTGTTGAAATATTAGGTGCCCAACTCGAATCAGGTAATAGCATGATTCGCTACTTTATTTGGGCGATTCCTAGCATTGGCTTTATTGGTACAGTAAGAGGCATCGGTTCTGCGCTTGCTAAGGCCGAAGAGGCAGTATCAGGTGATATTTCGGGAATGGTAGATAAATTGGGCGTCGCGTTTAACTCTACCCTTGTGTCGTTGGTTATTTCTATTTTGCTAATGTACATTTTGCATGTACTCAATCAGCGTCAAGATGAGATGGTTATAAATACCCAAAAGAATTGTGAAAAGCATCTATTGAGCGCTTTACACACTGACGATGTTGACTCTTCGGCAAGTTCTGCATAAATGCACAACATTATGATCGTTAAGCAAGCAATATTATGCTAAGAAAACGCCAAGACACAGGGTTTAATTTGGCGTTTTTAGACGTCATGGCATGTGGTCTTGGTGCTGTCTTGTTGATTCTGATCTTGGTGGATTTTAATGAAAATACTAATATCCCTAGTGATGAAATTGAACGTCTTAAACAAGAACTTGCAGCGTCACAGGATCAACAACAAGCCTTAAACAGCAGTATTGCTGCGCAGCAGTCTTTAATTGCTAATGAACAAGCAACTGCGGATGAACAAGCAAACAATATTGCGCAATTACAAATCAAGCAGCAAGGACTACAACAAGCGATAGCTCAACAAGAAGCTATTATCGCAGAGCTTGAAGATGCTATTGCTGCCGCTGCTCCTTTAGTTGCGGATGACACACTAGCGCTACCAGATGTATCAGAAGAAAAATACCTGTTGGGCTTAATCGTGTCAGGTAAGCGGATTGGTATTTTGCTTGATAGTAGTGCTTCGATGACCGACGAAGTATTAATTGACGTTATCAAACGAAAGCTGTCAAGTGACCAAGTTAAACGAATGGGCCCAAAGTGGTTACGTACTCAAAATATTGCAAGGTGGATGCTCGCTCGTGTCCCTGATGATTCGCAAGTCAGCCTTGTGTCGTTTAATAAAAGCGCGACAGTGCATGGCATGAATCCCATTAATTCAGCGCGTGTCAGTGCTAGCATGGAACGGCTAGTGGCCGATGTGACTGAAATAGTGCCTCAAAACGGTACTAATCTTCAACAAGGTCTCAAGACCATCGAGCAAGCTATGCCAAATATGACGGATTTATACATTATTACAGATGGCCTACCTTCTTTGGTAAATGCAAATTCTGGGTTTAATTCAACTCGTAATTGTGACCCGATTTTCGGACAGCAAGCGACCATCACCGGTGAATGCAGATTACAGGCCTTTTCTCATACTTTAAATAAAAGTGCACCTGCAGGGGTGAAGGTCAACGTAATCTTATTACCACTTGAGGGTGATCCTCAAGCAGCCGCCTTTTACTGGCAATGGGCAAACAGTACTGGCGGTACTTTTATTAGTCCTGCAGGGACATGGCCATGAGTAGACGCAAAAGTAGGGCGCCAGTAGAAGTCTTTAGCTTGTCTTTTTTAGACGTTATTTCTTGTGCATTTGGCGCAGTTGTGATGATTATTTTGCTTGCACGAAACGGGGATGATGGTGAGTTTAGTCAAGACGCTGATCTTGCTGATATCACACAAAGTATTCAAGCTTTGAGTAAAGCGCAGACAACGATTGATACGCTTGAATCACAACTTTTAATGCAGTCAACCAAACGTCAACAAGCAAAAAATGAGGGGGCAAGCAATCAAAGTAAAGCACAACAACTTGAAGCTGAAATTGCGCGAGCCCAGCGTGACTTGATGGCATTAACTGATCAAGCTTCTGGCCTAGAAGCTGTACTTGAACAACGTGAACGTGCAGCAATTTCAGTGGGCACGGCTCAAGAAAGGGATGACGAAGTAGGGGGCATACCAGTAGATAGTGACTATGTCATTTTCATTGTTGATACCTCAGGTAGCATGAAAAGTATGTGGAATCGCGTCATTAATAATATGCGTGAGGTTTTGAATAACCACCCTCAAGTAAAAGGTTTTCAAGTAATATCAGATAATGGCGAATTTTTACTTGCCAATACCCAAGGTAAATGGCGTAAAGACACTCCTGCTACCAGAAGAGCTGTCTTGGAGATGATGAGAAGTTGGAACGGGAATTCGAATAGTTCACCAGTTGAAGGAATTGAAGCGGCCCTAGCGACCTATGGTAAGCGAACAAACTCTCTAGCGTTATATGTATTTGGTGATGATTTTAATGGGCGTTCTTATGACGCAAGTCTACAAGCAATTAATCAGCTTAACACCAATGCTAATGGCGACAAAATCGCGCGTATTCACGCTATTGGTTTTAGACCTCAATCACGTAATTTAACTGGCGAGACAGTAAAATTTTCTACGTTAATGACGGCTGTTGCCAACGATAACAATGGAACCTTTATTTCTAAGTAAATCACTATTTTGTGTATCTACTAAAACCCCATCAACATAAGAATTTGTTTACCTTGCATGGCAATTCCCATAAGCTAAAACTATTAATACTATTAGTAGGTTAGATAATGAAAAAGTGTGTATTTTTAAGCACAAACGATCTAGAAGATTTTTTTGTATACGACATGCTTTGCAAACCATATATGAACAGCATGGGGTGGCAACTTGAAGAGTTATCATGGCATGATGATAAAGTAGATTATGATCAATATGAAATGGTAGTGGTTCGAAGTACCTGGGATTATCAGTCATACCCAAAAGCATTCATGAAGTGTCTTGAAAAAATCAATTCGTCTTCTGCACTTCTTCAAAATCCGATTGACTTGATGAAGTGGAACATATCAAAAACATATTTAAAGCAATTAGCCGCTGATAATATTCCGGTACTTCCTACCATGTGGTTAGACCGATTTGATGAACCAATTATCCTTAACGCGTTCAACTACTTCCAAGCATCCGAAATAATTATCAAGCCTTGCATTAGTGCTAATGCCGATTTTACTTATCGTTTGACCAAAGCTGAGTTTTTGAATCAACAGCATGACATTAAGCTATCCTTTGGGGACAAGTCTATTATGGTGCAAGCGTTTGAAGACAGTATTATACAAAAAGGCGAGTTTTCATTATTTTACTTCGATGGCGCGTATAGTCACGCAATTAATAAAGCACCTAAACAGGATGATTTTAGAGTACAAGAAGAACATGGTGGTCAATTACAAACCATAGAACCAAGCGAAGCGATGAAAACCTTGGCCAGTAAAACTATTAATGCTTTACCTAGTAAAACACTATATGCCAGAGTAGATATGCTAGATACTCGAAGAGGCCTTGAAATTATAGAGGTCGAACTTATCGAACCTTCGCTATATTTTAATATGGATCCCAAAAGTCCTGAACGATTTTCAAAAGCAATCGTCTCAGTTTATGAACAAAATAGAAGCTCTTAAGGAATTTAATAGTGACAAATTCAACTATAAAAGTGGCGCTAGCCCAGATTGCACCAGTGTGGCTCGATAGGTTAGCAACTACGCAAAAAGTAATAGATGCTATTGCTGAGGCCGCCAATAAAGGCGCTGAATTAGTCACTTTTGGTGAATGTCTGTTACCGGGTTATCCGTTTTGGCTGGAGCTAACAGGTGGCGCTGCTTTTAACTCTCCTCGTCAAAAAGATATGCATTCTTTGTATCTTGATCAGGCAGTAAGCATTGAAAGAGGCGATTTAAATACAATTTGTGAAGCTGCCAAGCACTATTCAACGGGGCTTGTGTTAGGCATCGCCGAGCGCGCAGGGGATCGTGGAGGACATACTATCTATTGTTCCTTGGTTTATATTGATGCCCAAGGAGAGATAGTTAATGTTCACCGAAAGCTTATGCCAACCTATGAAGAACGCCTTGCATGGGGGCCTGGAGATGGTCATGGTTTACGTACTTTTCCGCTTAAAGATTTTACGCTAGGAAGCTTAAATTGTTGGGAAAATTGGATGCCGCTTGCACGAGCATCATTGTATGCACAAGGTGAAGATTTGCATGTAGCTAGTTGGCTAAGGCGGTGAACATAATACTCACGACATTACTCGATTTATTGCCAAAGAGGGTCGAAGCTTTGTGGTATCTGTATCAGGGTTGATGCGCAAGCAAGATTTTCCAAAAGATACGCCCATGTATGATGAAATCATGGCAAATGCCAAAGATGTGCTTGCCAGTGGTGCATCATGTGTAGCGGCACCGGATGGCACATGGATTCTTGAACCTCAAGTGGGTAGTGAAGGTGTCTTTGTCGTTGAACTTGATCACAAAAAAGTAAGACAAGAAAGGCAAAATTTTGATCCCGTTGGCCATTATTCACGCCCAGATGTAACTCAATTGCACGTAAATCGCGAGCGTCAAAGTACAGTAAGGTTTACTGATTAGGTAAAAGAGGCTATTTGCGAATGTTATCCATTGAACAATTAACGCATCGTTATAAGCATAATATTGTTTTTGATAATTTTTCGATAGATTTTAAGCATCGTCGCGAATGCATAACGGGTAGCAACGGGAGTGGGAAAACTACACTTTTGTGTTTGCTTGCAAAACTTATTGACGTACAAGATGGTAAAATTTTGTTTGAAGATGACAGTTCGTCAAACCCGAAGCGGGCTTTCGCACTAGCGTCAGATGCCATTCGGGTGCCAGAATTTATGTCAGTAACGGATGTGTTAGCGTTGAATCAATCCCTTTTTGATAAGCCTTTTCCAGAAAAACTTACTAAGAGCTTCGGCTTAATGCCCCACCTCAATAAGCACATTGGAGCACTATCTGCTGGGAATCTAAAAAAACTCAATATAATTTCTGCCTTTATGCGCCAGCCAAAAGTACTCTTGCTTGATGAGCCAAATATTGCGCTAGATGCAGCTAGTCAGAGCACTTTGTTTGATGAAATAGAAGCCTTTGAAGGTAGCATCATTATAGCGACAAACGATCCTAGTTTGTATGCCAGCAAAGGCTTTAATATTCAGTCAGTACAATAGTAAACAATGCACTATTTTTTACTTCGAAAAAGTATCTACGTATTCGAAATCAAACATTGGGCAAAACAATTTGAGCAATTAATACTAGCGATTGTAATGTTTTTGGGCATTGCGATTCCGGCGCTTTTTTTTGCACTCCTGCTAGCATTTGGTATCTTTTTGGACCCAACTACCTCAGTAAATGAAAGTACTGCAATTGCATGGGCTATGTTGCTCTTTCAAACGTGCATCTATTTTATGCTAAGTAAGGCGATTTTAGGCCAGCGATATACTTTGTATCTCGCTAGCATCAATCAACACCAATTTAAACAATTGGGGGCGGATCTAGGCTTGTTATTTATCAGCAGCCCCTTACTCATTATCAATATTGGTGTGTTGTTGGCAATCTCGCCAAGTGAATGGGACTTGGCATTGCATGGCTTTTTATTTGTGTTTATTCAAATCTTATGTGCACTTTTGAGTATTTATCATGCGCAAAAGCTAAATACGTTTTTTTGCCTAAGTCTATTAGCCTTTATTACCCATGCAGTGATGCCTGCGCAAGCAAACTTGATGGCGGTATTATTGTTTTTCCTATCGCTTATCTTCATTTTGTACTTTGTTTCGTTGCCGAAGCTCCAGTGGCCTCGTATTGCACCCTCGAATCTAAGATTTTGGTTAAACTTTCTACAATCCTCATCTAACAACCATGGACAAAGCAGGTTATTTATCACCATAAGTACAGCTTCACTCGTGTATCTGTCAGGCTATATTGTGTGCATGAATCGTCCTGATTTTTCTCTGTTTGTTAGTTTTATGTGCTTACAGCTATTCATTTTGCAAGCAAGTCTTATTCAACTTTCGGTAGCTCGCTTTATTGAAGAACACTCCTTGTTTTACCGCTCACATTTTGCCACAAAGGATAGTGTTCTTAACCAATATTACTTAAGTGGAACGATAGGAATATGCTTGTTTATTGGCGCTTTATTACTATTTGGCGAACTAATGCTTGTTTTATGGTTGTTAATCAATCTATCAGTTTGCATTTACTGTGCCCAAAGATATCCCAAGCGGCTAATACTAGTATGGCTTATAACAGGCGTTTCGAATGGGTTTTTTGTCTTGTTTGCAATAAAATAATCGCTCATTAATAGGTTTTAATAAAACTTGGCCTTATTTATGCTAATAAATTTGTATAAAAAAAGATCAAATACTTGTTGAGGGCATTAAGTATATGTATAATTATGTAGGTATAGTTTTTAACAAAGGGTCAAAACGCATGCAGTATATTAAGCGATTTTTGATATTAAGCCTTCTGATTGTTGGCACTAGCGCAAATGCATCATTAATTGAAGGCGTTAATTACACGTCTGATAGCGCTAATAACTATTGGACAAATAAAGATTTGTCACTAGATTTATTGCGTTTAGAGTGGGTAGACACGCTTGGTGATGCTCAAGGGCAACAACAAAGCCTTGCTGATTACAACAACTTTGTTGGTGGCGATTGGCGTTGGGCGACAGTGCAAGAATTTTATGATGTATTGAATTGGTTCGATACCGATTTAGTTAACACAGGTTGGTCGGTTGACCAGAATGTAGGGTCTGAGCTGTTTTTTGAACTCAACGGTTTCGGTCCAGCTTTTATTGATGGATTCGATAATCAAGGTTACACCTACTGGAATTTTGGGACTTACATAACAGGTGACTTTGAGCAGACATGGTTGGCTGATTTTATTGACCCAACCGTGAATGGTTGCCCGGTAAATGGCGATAACTGTTTCTTTGGATTTTTAGATGCAGATGCGAATCAAAGGCTTGGATACACAGCCCCTTCAGCATTAGCAAATGCAACCATCAACGTTGCGCCTTTGTTGGTAAGAGCCAATGTTTCGGAAGGTTCTGCTTTGATTTTAAGCCTACTTGGTGTCATCTTATTGGTGGGCTCTAGGCGGTTTTTATAGGACACAACATTTTTTTCTCATCCCTCTAAAGCTGCTCTCTAGCAGCTTTTGGTGTTTTTAATGACCCTGTTAGATCTCTTCATCAATTATCTTTACGGTTTACGTTATATTGCATTAGCGCTCATGATATTGATGCTAATTTTTGCAATTGATGATGTGTTTATTGATATCTATTATTGGGGAAGACGTGTTTGGCGAGCCCTCTTTGTTTATCGAAAACGTGACAAGTTTGACGAAGAAACGCTACTCAAGCAAAAAGAAAAACCACTTGCTATAATGGTGCCGGCATGGCAAGAGGTCGGTGTTGTTGGCAAAATGGCGGAACTTGCTGCAATCGAGTTCGACTATGAAAATTATCAAATATTTGTTGGCACTTATCCCAATGATCTTGCCACACAAGATGATGTTGATGCTGTCTGCGCACGCTTTCCCAATGTGCACAAAGTGGTTTGTGCTAGACCAGAGTCCCACTAGCAAAGCTGACTGTCTAAATAATGTAATTGCTTCAATTTTGCAGTTTGAAGAGAAAACCAAAGTAAAATTTGCAGGCTTTATTTTGCACGATGCTGAGGATGTCGTATCTGCAATGGAATTGCGCTTGTTTAACTATTTATTGCAGTGGAAAGACCTTATCCAATTGCCAGTATATCCTTTTGCTAGAAGCCCCCTAAAGTTTACTTCAGGGCATTATCTTGATGAATTTTCAGAGATGCATGGCAAAGATGTAGTTGTTCGTGAAGCATTCGCTGGACAAGTACCAAGCGCGGGGGTGGGTACTTGTTTTAGTCGTCGGGCAATTTTAAAACTATTAGAAGAAGGTGACGGCTTGCCTTTTGATATTCAATCGCTAACGGAAGACTATGACATCGGTTTTAGGCTCAAAACCTGGGGCATGGAAGAGGTGTTTGTACAATTTTCTGTTAGCGATAACAAATATGCATCATTTGCTGAAACGTCGGCAAGCCGCAGCAAAATAGGTGGCAACGTTGTGTGTGTAAGGGAATATTTCCCCTCTACCGTATCAGCGGCGGTTAAACAAAAGGCGCGTTGGATAGTCGGCATTGTGTTTCAAGGGTTTCAGTCACATAGATGGTCTGGTAATTGGCGCTTAAACTACTTTTTATGGCGAGACAGAAAAGGCGTTATTGCCTATTTTTTAAGTTTCTTGGCAACATTAATCATTATACAGATTGCCCTGATTTATCTCGCCAGCCTATTCTTTCCAGAGGGGTATCGTTTTTTATCGATATTTAGAGAAGGCTGGTTACCTGAATTACTCATCATTGCCAATTTCTGTTTTTTCCTAAACAGAGTAGTTCAACGCATTATTTTTGTTCGCAGATATTATGGCATCATTGAAGCCTTGCTCAGTCCTCTTCGTTTATTCTGGGGAAATATTATTAACTTCTTGGCTAATATTAGAGCCATCAAATTAGTACTTACTCAAAAAGGCGGCTTCAAAAGAGTTGCATGGGATAAGACTGAACATGAATATCCAACCTTGAGTATAAGAACTCGATTAGTCTCTTTAGGTTCCATTTTGATGGAGCGTTTTGAAGTATCGAACGAACAAATAGTGCATGCTTTAGAGAAGCGCTTAAGTGATGAAAAAATTGGCCAAACACTATTGCGTTTGAATATAATCACCTTAGATCAATTGGGTAATGCCTTAGCGATTCAAGCTGATACGACTTATGAATATATTGAACCGTTTGATATTCCAAGCGATGTGATTTCAGCTATACCAAAATCTATCGCACTAAAATATCGAATATTACCCTTGCGCAAAATCCAAGACACCTTAATTATTACAAGCGAAAATAGTCTATCCCCTGTTTACCTTTCATCAATAGGTAGGCAGTTAGCCTGCAAAATTCAGCATCAACTGTGTCAACAAGGTGCCGCTACCTTGGGGATGCGTTATCATTACTTAGGTGATGAATCTTGCAATCCACACCCTGAATTAGATGAACGAGTAAGTGCTGGAGACATTAGCACTGAAGATGCAAAATCCGTCTTAGATCAGTATTACAGCTCACAAGTGCAATTCGGTGATGCTTTGCAACAAGCTGGTTTGATTGAGCAAACGGTGTTTAATCAGATTATAATCGGTTTCGACTATAATCGTGGTGAAAAGCTTGGTGATTATTTGGTAAAAAATAGCTTAATTAGTGAAAAGGTTGTAGATACTGTATTGTCTTTACAAAACCAGCGTCAACAAAGCATTAATTCACTTTTAAGTACACACTTTGCAAGCGGAGTGAAAGAATGAATAAAGTGATCATTTTGCTTGCAATTGTTGTCGGATGCTTTCCTTCAGTTGGCTTTTCTCAAGAAGAATTAAGTGATTATGAAAAATTTGTATCTTATCCTTATGTAGATATGGCCTACCGCTATCAAGCGCAAAACCAACTAGATGAAGCGGCAAAAGAGCTTGAAAAAGCCATTGAGCTTGCGCCAAATCACAGCCCTTTCAAAGTATTTAAGTTTGAGCTGCAAGTCCAAGCTAAACAGTTTACCGAAGCATTCAAAACCTATGAAACGCTACCCGAACAAGCTCGTGGAAATTTACTGTCAACTTTAGTTGAAGCGCAAATTCAAGACGAATCACTGGTAATAGATCAACGCTTGTTAACGCTTGTTGCCGACGCGCAGCCTGCACAAAGGCAAGAAATTTCAAGCGTATTGGCTTCACGACTGATAAACAGAGGTGAAAATCAATCTGCTTATGATTTATTAACGGCATTAAAAAGCGATAATAAAGAGATTAAGCAGCAACGACTTGTGCTAGCCGCAACACTTGAATTACCTCAGGTTGTAGAAGAGATTTATGAAAGCCTTGATGTTGAAGAAAAGAATGAACAGGCGTCTCGCCTATATGCATTTTCACTTATTCAAACGGGTAATATGCAAAAGGCATTATTATTTGCTCAGCAAGAACCCGCTAGTCAGCTAAGCTATGATATATATGAACAATACTTGCAGATGAGTATTGCTAATAATGATAAAAAGGCGATAGACAAGGCTTTTCTTTACCTTGAGCAACATCACACTTTGAGCCCGCAAATGCGTAGTCAACAATTTGAACACGCTATAGCCACTAATAATAAAGACCTTAGCGTATTCACTTTCAGATGAGCTTAATATTCCATGTGACAAAAAGATCGAACTTGCGCTTACCTTTAATGACCGTGACAAAGCAAGAGAAACATTGCGTTCATGTGGTGAAGTAATTGCAAAAGAGCAGCATTTACGTTACATCGATAGCTTGTTAACAACGCAAGAAATTGAATCCTTACTTTTGACTGCGTCAATTCCATCTGATGCAAATGATATATTGATTAAACGTTATATCGCTGACCAAGCGTATCAAAAGCTTATTGTTATCCTCACACAATTAAATAGGGAAGATGAATTCATTAGTGAATTAGCATTTGCTTATGAGGCGGTTGATGACTTATCTAATGCAGCTAAATATTTTAATTTGCTCTATCAAACGGCGCCCTCAGAACCTTTACTGGATAAACTAAGCTTTTTGTATTTAGCGCAAAATAATGAAATATCTGCACTATCGCTTTTAGAGTCATATGTTGTTCGTACAGTAAATGAATTAGATAAAACACTTGTTTCTCGTTTGTTATCATTGTACCAAAACGAGTCTCGTACAATACCTGAAAACGTACAAGCCAGATTGCTAACGACCAATGTAGCTCATAACCAAGTGGCAGAGTTACTGCGCATTAAAGGCAATTGCGATGACGCCTTGTTAGTCGCGCAAGCCTCTGATGATACCTCGGCACAAAACTTACAAACCCAAGCTTTATGTCTTCAAGCGCTTGATAAAACAAAATCATTGAGTCTATGGCAACAGGCCTATGAGTCTGATCCTAGTCCTAATAATCTTAGAGCGCTCGCCTATGCTCAACACGACCTTGGTTTTAGCCAAGACAGTCTGAGCAACTTACTATCATTAGGCATCGAAAACTGGCAAGCGCAAGATGCTTTGCTTGCCGCTCAAATAAGTTATGGTTTCAACGATTTGGAGCAAGCTGAACGGTTCTGGCTATTAGCTGAGCAAGATACGAATGAATGGTTAGATCTTGGTACAGAAATCGCGATAAAAAAACGAGACTTTGTTAAAGCACAGGAGTTATCACAACGCTTGCTATTGAAAAATGGTGATTTAAACGCTTCTCAATGGGCAAGGCAAGCACTGATCTATCAAAACACCATGCAAGACGAGCAAGCAATAAGAGCATGGCAAATTGCGTCGCAAAAAGCGCCCACTAACATGACGTTTCAACTTTCTTGGGCATATAGCCTACTTGATACCGATAACGAAAAAGCCTACGAGTTAATGAAAAGCGCAGTAGAGCAAGATTTCACTGATGCACATGAACTATGGGAACAATTAGGATATTTGGCCGCCACCAACGAAGATTTCGACGCCGCTCTTGAGCACATCAGAACTAGCATTTCGAAACTAGTCGATATAGATTCCCAATCAGCAAGAGAAAAACGGTGGGAGTTAGGCGAGTATCACCGTAATAACGATCTTAATTGGCGCTTTAGTGCGTTTGCTTCACAAGGAACTGGAGGCATTCTTGGCGAAGTCTTCTTCAATAACAATAATTCCCAAGCACTTGCTCCAACGAATAATATAACTGCTAGAGCGGAGTACTTCTTTAACCCGAGCACACGCGATTGGTCAGCGTATGCTCAATTGTCGGGCAATGGTAACGATGATGATCCTCTTAGCGACTGGAGCAAGGAATTGGGTGTCACATATAAAATTTTTGATGATTTAAATATACGAGCGACACTCGGCGCGCAACGTTTCTTCTCGGGAGATTGGGAAGGTCTTTTACGGATAAATGGCGACATGTTTAACCAAGATGAATGGCGTCAAGGCTGGCGTTTTGATGATGCTTGGTATGAGCGACAATTCTATTTTGACTTATTATGGTTGCTCGAATCAGGTCAATTTCTTGGTTTGGGAAGGTTTGATATTGGCTATGTTGATAGCTTGAATACTGATTCTAAACAAGTACTTAAATATTATGCGTTAGCGCAATACGACATTAGGCAATTTGAAAATACCATTAATGGCAATTCAACATTTGACCAAAGCTCTCTTGGCTTGGGTATTCAATGGCGTTATTTGAGCACACCTGACACTGATATTGATAGAATCCATCGCCTTAATATTTCTTTGGAGTGGCGACTCAAAGTATCGGGTGATCTGACTAACGACGATAGTAGTGTATTTTTAATCGTGGCATATGAGTATTAGACGGCGAACGTCTGTGTATAAGGCTGTATGTTTTGTTCTTACTATTGTTATGGTGTCTATCAATTCTTCTTCTCGTGCTGATACAATTTTCTATCAACCCCTAAACCGTGATGATGGCATCTCAATTAAACAGTGGCATCAATTTATTGACCAGATGTATGATGATGGTTACCGTTCGATAGTGTTTCAGTGGTCTCAATTTGGTCAGCAAAAGCTTTATTTACCCGACAAAAGCTTAGTTAAGATTATTAATTACGCAAAAACAAAGAATATGACGTTTTGGTTGGGGCTTTATCTGCCTGAGGATTATTACGATGTTATGGCTAATCCAGACATTAACAACCATGACTACTTTGCAGAAGTAATACAACGCAATCTTACATTATTGTCTAGACTAGAAATTTTATCTTTAGTGGATAGCCATCACTTTTTAGGATGGTATTTACCTACAGAGCTCACTCATTCTTATGCTCTAGATAATAAACACGACGATAAGACTATTTTGAGCGTGCTTGGTGCGCTTAAATCACAAATCAGTGAGCCTGTAGCCATTAGCTATTTTCTAGGCGCGGATACCACGATACAGCAATCCTTAACAGATATTGTTCATATAAGAGATACAGGGGTACAGGTTTGGGTACAAAGAAGTAATGGCTTGTTAAAACAAACGGTTGCTAACGAACTTATTAGGCATCTTCCTTGTGATATCTCTGTGATTGAAGAAATATTTGAAGAAACGTATCCAGCTACTACTTCGTTTAAAGCTAAAAAAATGCAATATAAGCCCGTAGTGGACACTAGTACTTGTCACCCTAAAATTGTGTTTTCAGCGCGTTATTTGCCATATAGTCCATTGGCTTTAACGGACACTGCTTTTGCAACAGACGATGCAGATAAGTGATGGTATAGTGTCAAGCTACATGCACTGTTGGTAATTATTTGTCATGCTGGAAAATCTATTTAAGTGGTTTAAAGGGCAGTTTGTTTCAATGGATGAGCCTGTTAACGTGAACGAAATTATTGAGTTCGAAAACCAAATTTTAAGTTTACATGCTCAGGTAGACGATATCAGAGCCGGTGAAGCGCAACTTGTAGCTAAAATATCCATTCAGCAACAACTGCTACACGCAATTAAACAAGATATTGAACAAACTAAAAGCAAAGCAATTAATGCTGATTCTTTGAAACAAAATGCTCAGGCCTTGGATTTTGCAGAGCAAGTAAATCTGCTTATCGATAAACAAAATGCCGAGACACAGCAGTTAGATCAATACGAACGCGCACGTCAAAAGATAAAAGACAGTACTGCTTCACTCATGCAACAAATTGAAGTTTTGAACAAAGCGTTAGCTGAGGTAAAGAAAACTGACCTAACACATAAAACGCATTTACACCTTAAACATCACAATAAAGACTAAAAAAGGTTTTTATCGAAGATATACACAGATAAAGACTTCTTTTATTCGCCATTCAAAATACTCTATACTTACCCGTATTGGAAAATCAAAAGCCCTTAAGGAGTGAGTATGCTTGAGTTTCTTTTCTCAGATCAAAATACGGTATTTTTAGTTGCTATCGGTATAGTTTTACTTGTTGGCATACTTGAGGGATTAGGATTACTACTAGGATTAAGTATATCCGCATTATTTGACAATATTTCACCTTTCGAACTTGATTATGAAGTCGATGTAAGCACTGGCATAACCGAAGGCGGATTGACTCAATTTTTGGGTTGGTTGAGCCTTAATCGCTTACCCTTAATGATTTGGATCTTGCTTTTTTTATGTTGTTTTTGCATTACTGGGTTTAGCGCAAATTTTATTTCACTCAGCATATTTGGCGGGCTTATCCCCCCAATTATTAGTATTCCCGCTGCATTTTTTATAGGTTTAGTCTTAACGGGACGCATTGGTATTCCACTGGCTAAACTGATGCCAAAGGACCAAAGCTCAGCGATTGGTAGCGATACCTTTGGTGGTCGTATAGCGACAATCACAACGGGCACCGCAAAAGTGGGCTCACCCGCTGAAGCGAGCTTTGTTGACGATTTTAAACAAAAACATTATGTAATGGTTGAACCATTAGAAACTGAACACGAGTTTGGTCAAGGCCAACAAGTTGTACTCGTCCAAAAAGGACCTAACGGCTGGCAAGCAACCAGCTTTTAATTTAGACAATAAAGGAATAAAAAAATGGAACAATTAAATAGCAGTAGTACCGTATTCGTTTTGCTGATGATTGGTATAGGTATTGTTGGCTTTCTTGTTGTAGGTTTAGTCTTTGCAAAGTTATACACGCGCGCAACTAAAGAAACTGCATTTGTCAGAACCGGACTTGGTGGCGAAAAAGTCATTAAAGATGGTGGCGCAATCGTGTTGCCAATCGTGCACGAAACAATCCCCGTAAATATGAATACTTTGCGCATTGAAGTTGAAAAGACGCAAAAGGATGCATTGATTACCAAAGATAGAATGCGTGTTGATGTGAAAGCTGATTTTTACTTGCGCGTTGCCCCTAATGCTGATGGTATTTCGATGGCCGCCCAAACATTGGGTACACGAACTACACGTGCTGAAGAAGTCAAAAAGCTGATGGAGTCTAAGTTTGTTGATGTATTACGCGCCGTTGCTGCTGAAATGACAATGACAGAAATGCATGAACAACGTGCTGATTTTGTGCAAAAAGTCCAGCAAAGTGTGGCCAATGATCTTGAGAAAAATGGCTTAGAGCTTGAATCGGTATCCTTAACGGGTTTTGACCAAACTGATTTAGAGTTTTTTAATGAAAACAATGCGTTTGATGCCGAAGGTAGAGCCAGATTGGCAAAAATTATCGAAGAAAAACGCAAAGAAACAAATGACATTGAACAAGAAAACCGCGTTAAGATTGAGCAGCGTAATTTAGATGCTGAGAAACAATCACTTGATATCAAGCGTGATGAAGAAGAAGCACGATTAACACAAGAACAAACCTTAGCGTTTAAGCGTCAAGAGCAACGTGCTGAAATTGCGAAGCAAAGAGAAAATAAAGAACGTGAAGAGCGGGAGGCTGAAATTGCTAAGAATCGAGCCATTGAAGCCGCCGAGATTGAGAAATCAAGAGAAATTGAGACACAAGAAATTGCAAAGCGCCAAGCCTTAGAACAAGCTCGTATTAGACAACAACAAGAAGTTGAAGTGGCAGAGCAGGTTAAACAGATTGCAGTTGCGGTAAAATCAGAAGAAGAGTCTGCTGCAAGAGCAAAAGCAGCCGAAGCGGAAAAAACCAAAGTTGAGAAAGAAGAAGCAGTAACAACTGCTAGACAAGTCGCTAGCGCTAACCGACTTAAAGAAATTGAAGTCATTGATGCCAAAAAAGAAGCAGAACGAGAAGCGGTCGGTATTACCGTAGAAGCTGAAGCAAAAAGAGACGCCGCACAAAATACCGCACAAGCAATTTTGACAGAAGCAAAAGCGAACGCGGATGCGAAAATCTTGCAAGCAGAAGCCGATGAAAAAGTATTATCGGTTGAAGCTGCCGGTAAGCAAGCATTACACGAAGCTGAGAATACGCTCAAAGACGAGCAAATTGCATTACAACGTTCGCTCGCGATTTTAAGAATCTTACCGCAAGTGGTCGAAAATGCTGTCAAACCGTTAGAAAACATTGATGGTATTAAGATTCTGCAAGGCTATGGTACTGGCAGTGTTACTGATGCAAACGGTAGCACAATATCGAACGCTGGAGGTTCGATTGCAGAGCAAGTAACAGGTGCAGCATTAAACTACAGAGCAAATGCACCGGTAGTCGATGCGCTTTTACAAGAACTAGGATTGGTTGAATCTGGTAAAGGAGGATTAGAGGATTTGGTTAAGGGAAACAGTCCATTATTAACGCCAACGTTTGACCATAAACAAAATGAGGGACAAACGAATGAAGATACAGACCATTAATAGTTAATGTATCTAGCAACGAGGCCGAAATAAGAGATTATTTCGGCCTTTTTGTTATAGGTCTTTTTATTCTTATCTAAGAGGTTCTTTTGTCACGTTTACTTGCGCTAATACTTATCTTGTGGGCTTTTGGGAGCGAAGCGCAAGAGCCAGTGCCCCAAACGCAACAAGAAGCCGTCCAAATGATCACGGATGTTTCTGAAGATCATGGCATTTCGCCTCAAGAACGTATAAATCAGTTACAAGCAATAGCGAATATTAGCAAAAGCCGCAATTGGCTTAAGGCATACATGCGCTCATTGCTTAGGCAAGGCACCATACATATGGCATTAGGAGATGCCAATCAGGGACAAATGCTAATCAAGGAATTAAGCGCAATAGAGCAAAGTGTTAACGATTTTGGCTTAACTACACAATTTATGGCGTTACAGCTTAGTATCGATGGTTTACTTGGTAAAACGGAAAACATTGTCGAACGACAACAAGCAGTCCTAGCACGATTGGCCCGACTGGAAAATAGCAAAGACCTCGCAAGTATTTACGTTCACGTTGGCTATAGTCAATTAGATAGTGGCCAAACTACTGCAGCGGTTGACTCGTTGACAAAAAGCTACGAATTATTTCAGTCTGTAGGGGACGAATATAATGCTAGTGCCATTTATTCTGCTCTAGGGACTAGCTATGGGCAAATGCGAGACCACGAAGCTGCCATTAAGTATTTCAGTTTAAGCTTACAATATTCAACACAAAAAAATAATCAAATCGATATGGCTATTGATACTTATAATTTGGCACAAGAGTATTTCTGGGCCAATAAATTAGAAAAAGCAAAAGAGTTAGCCAATTCAGCACTGATAATACATAAACAGCAAGACGACGAACAAGGCTCGGTTTATCCAGTTAGATTATTAGCCGATATTGCCAGTGCCGAGTCTCGGCATGACGAAGCACTAGACTTATATTCATCCATTATTGATATAGTAGAAGACTCTGGAAATGTGAAGTTTTCCATAGAAGTGTTGTTTGGAATAGTGGAAACAAGCATAGGCTCAGAAGACTTCGCGATGGCTCAGGAAAAACTTCAGACTATTAAGGATATTCTGTCGCCGCTTTCTTTGTTGAATTATGACGCCTATTACCTTTGGCTAGAAGCCGAATTAGCTTATGCAACTGGTCAATACAAAGAAGCATATGACAAGCAAGAAGAAGCTTATCGTGTAGAGCAAGAATATAACGCGCAGACGCAACGTGAGGAATTACAGAAGTATCAGGTTGCTTTTGATACCGAACTTCAACGGGCAAATAATGATGCTTTACAAAAAGAAGTTGAACTCAATGCCTTAAGACTAAATGAGCAAGAACAAAACCAAAAAATTTGGTTATTGGTGACTGTCCTTGTTTCATTATTGTTAGCGTTCGTATTGGCTTTACTTTATTGGCAAATTGGTAGGCGAAATAAATTCAAAACGATGGCGCTAAAGGATGAGCTAACAGGCGCACCAAATAGAAGAGCTATTTTGCAATATGCTGAAACTCAGTTAAAACAAGCTGCTAATATTAAACAGAAAGTAGTGCTTGTCTTGATAGATCTGGATTTCTTTAAAAACATAAATGATCAATATGGCCATGATATTGGAGACGAAACGCTTCAATCATTTGTGGTAGCTTGCGAGAATACCCTACGAAAACAAGATCGTTACGGTCGTTTTGGTGGAGAGGAATGGCTTATTGTGCTGCACGACACAGATGAGGCGTTTATCGAAGTATTATTCACGCGGCTACGTGATAGCTATAATCAGCATAAGCCTCAAATTATACATGATGAGGAGTTGACCTTTTCTATGGGGGTTGCTTGGTCTTCATCTCACGATGACAAAAGTATACGATCATTGCTTAAAGTAGCAGATGCAAAGCTATATCAAGCTAAAAGCGCAGGTAGAAACCGGTTTGTAATATAGTGCTATTGGTAATTTGTTTCATACTTTTTAAAAATAGCATCTAACTCGCCACTTTCGTTAAGTGTAAAAAAAGCAACATCAAACGCTTTTTGAAAATCATAGGCAAAAGGAAACTTGCCTGCTTGAATGCCATTTTCTGAATATCCAATATGCACCGAGTTTACAGATAAAATATTGGCGATAAACAATTTGTCTAAGTCAGCCATTTGTTTTTTATCACGCAAATATATCAGCGTTTGTTGATAAGTCGCTTTTTCAAAAAGTGTACATTCGACAATTTCATTATATACGCCAAGCAGTGCTAAGTTTGTATTGGGAAATTCAAAAAAACTAAGGTTATTGATAGAGCGCAAGGCTTTTCTTGAGCCCAGCCACCCATCATAACCTGCAATATTGCCAATTTTAAATTGACTGTAGTCTTTGGGCCATTCTTGGGGTGGTTCTTTCACCAAATTGGCATTGCATACGGTTACAATCGTTTCATAATTGATAGGATATGAATAAGGGTACATATAAGGCCAATCATGACCATGAAAATAGACACCTAGCAAACCAATGCTCTGTCCCGCGCGAACCTGTGCTTTTCCTTTGTTCCAGTTGATGGGCTCTAAACTGATTGAATACTGTGGTAATTGTTCATCTACTTTTTTGACTATGTCGACTAACAATCCTTTATGTTTACCATCTTCAAGATAGCTATAAGGCCTAAATGCATTATCTGCAAGTAATGCAACCTGTGTAGCAGAGTCGATATTATTCACTGGTGTATCTTGTGTTTGCACACTCGTAGTGTTTTCTAATGCAAAAACAGATGGGATAATAAACGCTACAACAAGAGAGCATTTTGTTATCTGTTTACTGCAATAACTTATTAGAGAATTATTCAATTTCACGGGTACGCAGTGATTCAATATAACGACATTGTGAGGCATTTTGGGCTATAGTGTAAAGTGTATTCATAATTTTTGGACATAAAAGCAATAATGAAGTTTTTTCTGGGCTTTCTTTTGAGTGTTATTGCCTTTGAGGTGTTTGCCGACTCACAAGTTGTGGTTTGGGAGCGAAATTATGAAAAACCATTTTTACAAGCGAGCTTACAAAATTTAGCTGAGTCCGGTGATAGAAACTTTGGTGAGATTAGCTATGTTCCCTCAGATGAACTAGAACAAGAGCAAGCGTTTATCGCATTAGCTGAAGGTTCTGTCGATATTGTGATTGCAGGGGCTGATAGCAAAAGAGAAGCAGAACACTTCGTGATATATGTTCCTTTAGATAGAGGCTTACTTGGTTTTCGGCTTTGTTTGATTAATCAATTGAACAATAAATTTGACGGTATTCGGACTTCTCAACAATTTATTCAAAGAGGCTTTTCGATTGGCTTAGGAGCCGCCTTACCAGATCGTTATATATATGAACAAAACGGCTTTAAGGTTGTAACAAGCCCAATCTATGAACGTTTGTTTACCATGTTAAATGAACAAGAATTCGATTGCTTTTCACGTAGCGTTAATGAAATTGCATATGAGCTTGAGCGCTATGCCTATGACAATATCGATGTTGATGACAAGGTTGTTTTTGTCTATCCAAATGCGGATTTCATCTATATTAATAAAGCAAAACCTGAGCTTTACGAACACCTCAAAGCAGCGATGGAGATTACACTTGATAACGGTAGCTTTTATGACTTGTTTAAAACTCACTACCAAGACGTAATGTTGCAGCAAGGTGTCTATCAAAGAAAGCTTATTGTATTAGATAATAAGCGAATATCTGACAAAGCATTAGCCGCCATCAACCAATATGGTATAGCAAGCTTTGTAAATACTCAGTAATCTTTTGTTCGCTAAATTTTAGCCGACAAAGACAATTTTCATACTAAATCCCTGCAGCATGATAGCCTGCTGTGTGACAAAGCTATCTATTTGTAGCCTATCGGAATCCCACACCTCAACCTTGGTCGACGTCATAAAGCCAAAAGGCAAGGGCATTTGGTGTATATCAAATGATAAATTTATAGCAACAAAGGCGCGTTGCTTTCCCATTGTGCGACTGTAGGCAAAAACCTGTTGTTCCACATTGAAATAATATACCTTTACTTCACCATTATTTAGCACAGGATACTGTTTCATCAGAGCTTCTAAAGAGTTTACAGGCTTGTTAATTGACGCTAGTTGAAAGTTATCCTCTACGTTCACATAATTATCACTTGATAGGCTGATTTGGTGCATCATTAACAACGCGATTTGCTTGAGGTAAATCTCTTGTTTGGCAGGATGAAATTGATTAAATTCAGCAAGCTTAAGGGTTTCAATCAAAGATATACTCGAAGAAGTGTTGCCCTGGACCTTTGCATTTCCAACAATAAAAGCGCTTTCGATAGAGCTAACCAGTTCTTCTAATGCGCTTGGGTTTTGTTTGATGAAGACCTGCTCGGATGCATCAAGCCATGGCTGAAAATAAGTATTATCAGGTAATATAGCGACGGTTTTATTGGCATCAATATTTGGTTGACAGGCGATAATGCTACAAGCTGTCAACACAAATAGTATGTACGCTGCATGACGCGCAAAAATAGCCATCTTTAGCGCTTACTTGTTTTAGGCTTTTGTGCCGTAATTATATAGTAGCCATAGTCGAAACGATGCATACCAATAACAATTCCCATCAAAGGCGCAATCAAATGCTGTTTTTGAGTACTCAATTTACCTTTTTTAAATAAGATACTGCTGACAAAATACTTAATAGATACCCAAGGCACATGCAACACGCTGGGCAAAACACGCCACGATGCTTCTTCTACTTTAAGGTTTTCAAAGCCTGCATTTTTCATTGCGCCAACAAAATCATTTATATTGGCAAAGGTATCTACAGACCATCCTTTACATACTAGTTTGAAGGCTTTTTCGAAAATTGGATTGCTCTTTACTTTTTTCTAAAACCATCGGCAACTACTAATTTAGCGCCTGGTTTTAACACTCTAAAAGCCTCATTTATAAAGCTTGCTTTGTCGGTATTGTCTGCATAACAACTGCTTTCAATCGCATAAGCAGCATCAAAACTATCGTTACAAAAAGGAGTATCTCGATAGTCGATTAAGTTAATACTTATCCTATGCTTGATGTCAGTACCTAGCGTCAAGGTTTGTGCCTTATCTATTTGCCATGGTACAACCGTGATGCCTGTAACATAACTATATGGGTATGATTGAGCGCAATAACGAGCAGTGGCACCTACTCCGCACCCCATGTCTAATACTTGTGATACGGCATCTTGGGTGATAGATAATCTGTTCAGAATCTGCTTATTCATCTCAATTAATAATTCTTCGCGCTGAAATGGGTTTACTCCTTTGCGAAAGTAACCAAAATGCATATTAAAATTAGGGCTCCATGGCTCATAGTCTAGGCCGACTTCAGAGTAATATTGAATAATGTCTTCAGATACATTTGTACTTGTTTGTCTAGTCTTGTTATTACGATTTGCCCTAAGACCAATGGGAGTCACAGTATCTTTCATATCAAATCATTCCTTCAATGAATTAATGCTTATTAGGGAGAAACTTTGTTATTTTGGCGCCCATTTTAATAATTGAATGCAAACTGGAAGTGGGAAGCCTATTAAGTTGTTCATACCATTTAGTCAGCGTAGATAAAAACACTCGCATTTTGATGATCTGCTGTTTTGTGACATCTGGCGTTATGCTGTCGTTTGCCATTTGGGTCTCGCAGTCTTGCAGCATTGCCATAATGGGGTCTATTTCGCGCTTTTTGCGCTGCTGGGCAATGGTTTTAAGCATTTCCCAAGTGTCGCCTTTTACGATGAAGTGATCGCTTCGGTCGCCCAATCTAGATTTGACCGATATTAAATTCCAACTAAGTAGTTCTTTAATACTATTGCTGGTATTTGAACGTGCAATATTTAAGGTGGAAGATATCTGCTCAGCATTTAAGGGAGTTTGCACAAGGTAGAGCAAAGCATGAATTTGAGAAACACTTCGATTGACACCCCAGCGCGTGCCCATTTCTCCCCAATGAAGGATATATTGCTCCATGACGGGGCTTAAAGGCACAGTATTTGAGCCATTTGTAGATTTTTTATTATCTATTTGCATAGTTAGCTACACTTATTTCTGTTATTACAGAAATAAGTGTAGCTAATAGATCGTGTTAGCGCAAATTAATACGATTTAATGATTGTTATTGGGTGACTTTCTACTATAATGTGTGAATAGGAATAATTATCATTAACATACACAATCAACTTAAGTATACTTATCGGAGAATCACCTTTTGAAACTCAAGCTTAGCGTTCTTACTTGCGCTCTTATCTCATCAAACCTAGCTTTCGCCGCAAGTACGTCAATTGTAGATAGTACCGAAGAGCTCGAAGTTATCACAGTTTCAGGCCAGTATTTGTCTAGCAGCGAGTCAAATGCAATAAAAACGCCTACACCTATTATCGATGTACCTCAAAGCCTTTCTATTATCACCGCACAGGATATTACTTTGCGTGGTGTGACGAGCATTGGTGAGTTAATAGATTATACGCCAGGTGTTAATACTTCTCAGGGAGAAGGGCACAGAGACTCAGTCGTATTTAGAGGTATTCGTTCAACAGCAGATTTTTTCATGGATGGTAATCGTGACGATGTGCAATACTACCGAGCGTTATACAATGTTGAGCAAGTAGAAATCCTTCGTGGCCCCAATGCCTTGTTATTTGGACGTGGTGGAACGGGCGGGATCATTAATCGTGTCTCTAAAAAAGCAACACTAAACGATGAGTTTTCAGCTTATAAAGCAGCATTTAATACGTTTGGAGGTATCAACGGCGAGATTGATACAAACTTTGCCACTGGAGATGACTCAGCTGTTCGCATAAATGCAATGTATGAGCAACTTGAAAATCACCGTGACTTTTTTGATGGTGAGCGTTTGGGCTTTAACCCAACAGCACGCATTGAACTTAGTGATAACACCTTACTAGATTTGTCTTACGAGTATATTAATCATGAGCGTTTTATCGATAGGGGTATCCCTACTGACGCAAATGGCAGACCCGTCGAAGCGCTTGAAGATGTTGTGTTTGCAGACCCTGATAATAACTATCATGAATTAGAAGCGCATGTATTTAGAGCCAATATAGACCATCAGTTTTCTGATAACATGAAAGGTAACTTTAGCGCTTTTTACGGCGATTATGATAAGGTTTATGCAAATTTTTATGCGACTGCTTATGATCAAGCTAGCAATGTAGTAGAGTTAGATGGTTACATCGACTATACCGTACGTGATAGCCTAATTTTATCTGCAACGTTAGTAAACGAGTTTGAAACCGGTAGTTTTGGTCATACTTTACTAGTAGGTGGGGAGTATATTCAAACCGGCTCTGATCAGAGCAGATTTAACCCAGTGTTTAGCTCGACCATGGATGATCGTGAAAGCTTCATTGCGTCACGCCCACTCAATTTTCGGGCATTTAGTGGTGTTAATGCCACTGGTGAGGCAATTACAACTGCATTTACAGATTTTAATGACGATACCCGAGTCAATTTAGACACCTACTCATTATTCATTCAAGATGAAATCGAAGTTTCAGAGCACCTTGATATTGTGATCGGTGCACGTTTTGATAGCTTTGATATTGAAGTGTTTAATGCTGATCCTGCTGTACTTGAAACTCGCTCTCGTAAAGATCAAGAAGTGTCGCCTCGCGCGGGTATTATCTATAAACCCCAAGAAAACATTTCTATTTACGCCAGCTATAGCGAATCGTTTTTGCCAAGAAGTGGGGAGCAATACGCCAATATTAATGGTAGCAACAATCAACTTGACCCAAATACATTCTCAAGCCAAGAGATTGGCTTAAAGTGGGATTTTACAGAGGCATTAAGTTTCACAGCAGCAATATTCGAAAACGAGCAAAGTTCTCCTCAAGTAGCAGACAGTGATCCTTCGACATTGGACGTGATTGATTCACAAATATCGGGGTTTGAATTACAACTATTAGGTGAGCTTAGCGAAGACTTGTCGATATCGCTTAATTATAGTCACTTAGATGGGGAAATTGTTGATCGCAACGGACCAACAGGATTATCCCCTCGTGAGTTACCTGAAAATACATTTTCTGCATGGGGTGCCTATCAAGTAAGCGACGTATTTGGTATCGGTCTTGGTGTGACTTATCAAGATGAGAGTTTTATCAATAACAGTAATAGCGCTAAATTACCAAGTTACACCAGAGTAGATGCGAGTGCTTTTTATGATGTTTCAGATGATTTACGTTTGCAGGTTAATATCGAAAACCTCACTGACGAGCTGTATTTCCCTAACGCTCACTCTACCCATCAAGCAACAGTGGCAGCGCCTATAAATGCGATGTTCTCTGTAGTGGGTTCCTTCTAATTCGGTTTGTTAAGGCCCTTATTAACAGGGCCTGTTTTACTTATTAACACTTTCAATGTAAGCATCGGTTCCCCATAAGGGTACGGTTGATAGACTATGTTTGTAGCTTCCCGTAGTTTCTTTTGTTGAATATGACACATACATGATGGTTTGCGAGGAAGCATCAAATATCCTACGTACTTTCATGTTTTTAAAAAAGATACTTTTTGATTTTTTAAAGACGACCTCGCCTGACGCTGATTTATCAATTTGTTCAATCATTTGTTTGGTGATTTCACCTGTCTGCCTACACGCAATAGAACTATCGGAAGGGTCTGATAAGTCTAGGTTCGCTTCAATGCTTGAAATGTGACATGTGATCCCGGTAATTATAGGGTCTTGCAAGGCATCAAGCTTAATATCTTTTGTGGTAAATACCCCCAAAGATACATCACCCACTTCATTATCTGCACAGCCCATTAAGCTTAGTGTCATTGCGATTAATCCTAACCATTTTTTCATTTTGAAATCCCTAATAGACGTCAGTTAGTGCCAAAGATATAAGCACATCATAAACTTTAATATATGCCTTGTGCTATGCATACACAAGGACTATCCTTGCGCCGTTTAGTAATTAAAGTGTCGGAGTATTAGTCGGCATCAATACAGTTTGGAGTACTTATGTTTGATATTTTAGCAGCCGCGACAATGCTGTTTTTAATCATGGATCCTATGGGCAATTTACCGATTTATATGTCGGTATTAAAATCTTTAGATCCAAAAAGAAGAACATTCGTCATTTTCCGTGAGCTTTGTATCGCCCTTGTGATCTTGTTTGTTTTCTTATTTAGTGGTCAAGCCTTACTAGAATTCTTACAAGTAGAACAAGAAACAGTGAGCATTGCTGGCGGCATTATTTTATTTTTAATTGCGATCAAAATGATCTTTCCAAAAACCAGGTGGGATCATGAATTTACCTGAAGGTGAAGAGCCGCTTATCGTGCCGTTGGCGGTGCCTATGATTGCCGGGCCTTCCACTATGGCAGCTTTAATTTTATTGGCGAATCAAGAGCCTAACCGTATGCTTGATTGGAGCATTGCCTTACTACTGGCTTGGGGTTTAAGTGCGCTTATTTTATTGATGTCGGGGTTTTTCCATCGCTTGTTGCAAGATAAGGGCTTGCGAGCAATTGAACGCCTGATGGGCATGATATTAATCATGATTGCTATCCAGATGTTTTTAAATGGCGTGTCGGAATATATTAAACATTTTACCATGTAATTATTGACTAATAATTAGCGAGTTTAACTATGTTTTTTATGACACATAATCACATTTTGTTACGAATCTTATAAATTACAAGGGCTTATAGATTGGTATTGTTCTTGTATACTGTTGGGTAGCAGCTCCAAGAGCCTAATTATCATTAACACCAATATACAAAGGAACGATCATGAAAAAAATATTACTAGCATCAGTTGTCGCTTTACCTATTTTGTTAAGCGGTTGCGTAATATCAATCGATGGAGATAGCGACGACTATTCAAGCTATAGTAGTTGGGAAAAGCGTGAAAGAGAAAATCGAGAATTCATCGCTGATTTAAGCCCAAAGATATCGATGCAAAGTATTAAGGATGAGTTGGGAACGGCCGATTTTAGTGAATCGTATCAGCGTGGTGATGACCAAGTTGTTGTACTTTTTTACCGTACACAACGAACTGACGGTGATGGTGTCACGACCAAAGATGAATGCACGCCATTGGTTTTTAAAAATAATGAATTAATTGGGTGGGGTGAAACCGCTTACCAATCTATCTAAGTATTATGTATCTCGATTAAACCATAACGGCGCAATGTCTTTAGATTTTGCGCCGTTTTCTATAAAAACCTGAGCATTATTCCAAAGCTAACTCGTTGTACATGTCGGTCGTAGTCGATAAGCGAATCACCATAGCCATTAAAGTATTGGAACATATAATCGAAGCGTTCATTTATAGGATAGGTGAAATTAAGTTCTACTCCACTTCTGTTGTCGCTAAATGATAAGTTGTTTCTGATTTTGGCGAATAAGTCGATGTTACCTACTTTATAGGCAAAACCCAGCTCAACTCTGCCGTAGAAATCTAAAATATCTGGGTTGTCATCACCGGTTGGATCCAAGGCGTCGATTTTTTTATCTTCAGGAATGCGATACCAAGTTTTTAAGTAATAGGCGGCATCTTCACTGCTAAAAAGTGCAGTGGCAATTATTCTATTCCAACTTCTAGATTTAAATTGATCTTGGCCATTAGACATATGGTTAAAGCCAATTTGTGCACCATTGAAACGGACCCCAAATACGTCCCACCTTGGTGCCCATTGGTAGAATATTTCTGGCTCGTAGTTTGTTTCTCTAAATGGCTTTGATGCTTCGGAGTTATAGACCTGCCAAAAGGATGTGCTGGTAAACCCAAAGAACACACCGGTGTTACTCTCATCGGGAAGATACAATGGCAGCTGTACACTAATTTGAAATTTCGCTTCGTAGCGATCGACATTCGCGTTATTTAAACCTTCTACGGTAATCGCATTAGGTGAAGTGGTATAGCTGACAGGTAAAATGTAGTTAAACCGATGTTGTGTAATGGCAAATGGGTTGTGATTGGCTTGACTGTCTGCTTTTTCCTTGTCGTCTAACAGGGACTTAGAGTCAGGGTTTGTATTTATGTTCTCCTCAACTGCCTCTTCAAGCTGCTCAATAACACTTTCTTGTTCACTTTGAGCCCAACTAAAGCTAGACAAGGTCAGTAGTAATAAGCTTAATACAGTTAATGAGCGAGGTTTCAAATCAGATTCCTTTGTTTACAGTCAAACAGCGATAATAGTGTATTCAATATTATATATCGGTACTTAGAAATTTGCTTAAGTAAAAAAACACTTGCGTTATGGTGTGCTGGTGATGTATAACACTAATTAACAATTGTCATTACTTATAAGATCATGATGAAAGACTGGGACCAAGATTCTCCGATATATGTTCAACTCTACCAACAAATTGTAGAGCGTATTTTGGATTTCAATATCAAAGAAGGTGAAGCCTTACCCTCTGTTCGGGTGGTAGCAGCTCAATATCAAATTAACCCAATTACTGTGTCAAAGGCTTATCAAATGTTGCAAGACCAAAACATTGTTGAGAAACAAAGAGGTAAAGGACTATTTGTTTTATTAGGTGCGCGCTCAGCATTATTAGCGCGCGAACGAAAGCATTTTATGGAGATTCATTGGCCAGCATTTGTTGAGCAAATGAAGCGTTTGGATATAAAGCCAAATGAGTTACTTATTTCACTTGAGGAGAAAGAATAATGACCTCACTTATTAATATCAAAGGGCTCTATAAAGCATATGGCAAAGATGTCGTTGCCAAGCACATTGACTTAGAAATAAAAAGTGGACAGATTTATGGATTAATTGGTCCTAATGGTGCGGGCAAATCAACATGCTTACAAGCAATGTTAGGTCTTACGTCTTTTACTGGGGAAATAACAGTAGCTGGGCACTGTGTAAGTGCAAAGCGAGAAAAGATGCTAGAGGATGTTGCTTATATATCTGACGTCGCAACCCTTCCAAAATGGCTTAAGGTCAAGCAAGCCATCGAATATGTAGATGGTGTTCATCCTAACTTTAATAAATCAAAGGCCTTGAGTTTTATCGCAAAAACCAATATCCGATTAAGCTCAAAAGTCTCTGAGCTTTCAAAAGGGATGGTGGCGCAAGTACATCTAGCGTTGATACTCGCTATTGATGCAAAAGTATTAGTTTTAGATGAACCGACATTAGGGCTAGATATCCTTACTCGCAGAGAGTTTTATCAGCATTTATTAGAAGAATTTTATACGCAAGAAAAGTGCATCTTAATTACAACACACCAAGTTGACGAGATAGAAAATATCCTGACGCATGTTGCGTTTTTGCGAAAGGGGAAATTGTCTTAGACGCAAGTGTGGAAGATATTAAACAAAACTATCAACTTGTGGTAGTGAGTAATGACGAGGTAGACACTGCGATGCAGCAAAATCCAATTTCAAGTCATTCTATGATGGGTATGACGAGCATGTTATTTGACGATGCGGCAAATAAATCATTGTCTGGGTTAGGAAAGACTAAAAGTGCGAGCTTAGAAGATGTATTTGTTGGCTTGATGGGCAAAAAAGAGGGAAATGTATGAATATGCTAATCAATAGTGTTAATGCTAATTTAAGAAAGGAGCTTTGGGAGTTCAAACGCACCATCATCTGGACCCCAGTGATTTTTGCAACAGTCATTTTTGTTATCGCTTTATTGGCCTTTTTATACGGTGAAGTAAGTCTTGGACGATTTGGTGGCGTAAAAGAGTTTTTTATCGCCATAGGAAACGGTGACGCCCAGCTAGTGAACGCAACGCAAATGAATGCGCTACAATCGATCTTTCAGCCATTTATCGGTCTAAGTCTGTTGGTAAGTATTCACTACAGTCTATCGTGCCTATATGACGAAAGAAGAGACTCATCTGTTATTTTTTGGCGTTCTATGCCGGTCGCAGATTGGCAGACTATTTTATATAAAATATGTATCGCGACGGTAGTGATTCCTATGGTGTTCGTTGGCGTTGCAACGGTACTATATTTGCTTTTTAGTATTGCTTTTTATCTATTTAGTTTCAGCATTTACAATGGGCAAGATTTACCAATGCTAACAGCATGGGGGCAATTCAGTTTTAGTAGTCAATTATTAAGATTATATGGGATGGTGTTTAGCAGTATATTATTTATGCTACCTATTTTAGCGTATCTAATGCTGGCTTCTTTATTAGCAAAGCGCGCCCCATTTTTAACGGCGATATTTCCTATCGGGGTATTATTGTTGGTAGAGATGCTGTTGGTAACATCAGGTATCCTTCCTCAATTTTATGTATTTGACCAATTGCGAGACTATTTTACGCTCAATGGCAGTGGAGCTGACTTTATTGAGTCAACATCAAATATGTACCTAAACAGTGTCTCGGTTTACTCCCTAGCCTTGGCCGTATTATTTTTGGCAGGTGCGATTTATCTGCGAAAACGAAAAGGCAATTAAGCGCAATATAAATGTGACGAATTGGAATCACATTAGCAAGTACTTGTAATTGCTAATGTGATCGCATAACTTACTTCTTTAGTTATCAATATAAGGGATTATGTATGCGATATTCCGTCGTTATTTCAATCATCGTGGCGGTTATTCTCTCTTTCTATGTGGGCTGGCATTCTGCTCTTTATTTCACTCAAGACGAATCTACGGTTGATTTAGTTAAAGACGCCTACACCGCTGTGCCTGTCACACCTGATGTTCCTGCTATTGTCGTTAATGAGCCAGAAAGCGAATTAACTGTGGCTAGCGATATCAGCTTACTTGAGCAACAGGCTAAAAAAGATATTCAGGTATTACAAGCACAATACAAAGCACTTGAACAACGAATGGTTGCAGAACAACTATTTCATTCTGCGCAATATGCAGATTTGCAATCAAAGTATAATCAAGCAAGAGAGACGCTAGAACAACAAGGGCTAGTGCAAGAGACTATTTCTAAAGCCGAAGCTTTGCTTATTCTACCCGAACCTTTTGCAAGTGTGATTGCTAGTACCTCAGGCACAATGGTTGAAGATTTTAAACACCTACAAAGTGAAAAAGAAGACTATGATTGGGCACAACTGATGCAGCAGCGTATTGCTGATTTTTTTATCGTCCATGATGTCGCAAGTGAAATTCGAATTCAGTCGGTTTTGTGCAAAGCTAGCATTTGTGAAATTAGAGGTTTTCAAGATACTTCGCAAAGTGTTCATCAAGTGATGAGTGATATAGCCCGGGAACCTTGGTGGACATTCACGTCTACTCATTCAAGTTCTGCTAATAATGATAAACATGGTTTATATTTTTATATTTTAACTAAACGTCATGCGGCCGAAGGCTAGCGGCTTATTGATATGAGAATAAAAGACCTTACCACACCTTGTTTGTTAATTGATCAAGGTAAAATGCAAGCTAACATCAACAAAATGGCTACTAGAGTATCATCCCTAGGGTGTTTGCTAAGACCTCACGTCAAGACCCACAAGTCTCTTGAGATTACCCAGCAAATTATCGACAAAGGGCATACTAAGGGCATCACAGTCTCAACCCTAAAAGAGGCTGAAGTATTTTTTGAAGCCAAGCATATTGATATCTTGTATGCAGTGGGAATAGTTCCGAATAAATTTGAACGTGCTGCCCAATTAGTGCGTCGGGGATGCCAATTAACGCTTATCTTAGACAGTGAGGAAATCGCCCAGGCTCTGGCAGATTTTGCACAGCAAGCACAAGTCGTGTTTGATGTTCTAATCGAACTTGATATTGATAGACAACGCGCAGGGATAGATCCAAAAGATGAATCAGTGGTCTCATTAGCTAAACAAATCGATGCCTCAACGTCACTCAATTTTAAGGGCTTAATGTCACATTCTGGTGGTACATATAACTGTTTTGACAAAGCCTCTCAAAGGCATTTGGCACAACAAGAGTGTCGTTTGACTCTTTATGCAGTAGAACAACTCAAAGCACACAATATTGATTGTCACACGGTTTCCATTGGTTCAACTCCAGCTTTATTTGCATACGAAGAACTCAGCGGTATCACTGAAGTACGAGCTGGGGTATATGTGCTGTTTGATTTAGTGATGGCCGGCTTAGGTGTGTGCAATAAACAGGATATTGCAGTGAGTGTATTAGGCTCTATTATTGGTTATAAGAACAATGACAACAAAGTATTAAGTGATGCTGGTTGGATGGCAATGTCTCGCGATAGAGGCACTGCCTCTCATCATGTTGACCAAGGCTACGGTATCGTGTGTGACGTACAATCAGTGCCAATCACCGACCCAACAAATACAAATGAAGCTATTATCGAGTCAGCAAATCAAGAGCATGGGATTATTGCGTTTAGACCTTCAAACACTACTACAAATAACACAAACGATATTGATCATGATGTTATTCGTCAGTGCTTCCATCTTGGTCAGCTTGTTCGTATTTTACCTAATCATGCCTGTTCTACCGCTGCTCAATTTGATGAGTACTTTTTACTCGACGATGATAAGGTAGTAACCGTTATTACGCCCGTCAGTGGTTGGTAGTATTTTTTGCTTGCTTTGCAGTCTTGTTTGCATGTAGGTTGGTCAAATAGCGCCTAAAAAGGCGCAGGGTATGCGCGCAGAACACTATCTATCTCATCAAGAGCTTCGTCTGGTAAGCTCATATCAAATGCATCAATATTCTCTTTAAGTTGAGGCATTGATGTTGCGCCAATAATTGATGATGTAACGCCGTCGACTTGATCGCACCAAATTAACGCTAGTTGAGATGGTGTAACATTATATTTCTTGGCGATATCAACATAAGCTTGCGTCGCTTCATGAACCCTCGGTTGGTCTCTGAAAATACCGTTTCGCTGTTCAAAGGTCCAGCGACTCCCTTTGGGCAATTGGCCATTTAAGTACTTTCCTGACAGCACACCACCAGCAAGTGGTGACCAAGGAAGGTAAGCAATATCTTCCCACACACAAGACTCAATCAAAAAGGGCCAATCTTTGATATGCAACAAGCTAAATTCATTTTGGATCGACACTGGTGCAGGCATACCAAGCTCATTTGCAAGGTTAAGATAAGTATGAATACCCCAAGTAGTATCATCTGATAAGCCCCAGTGCCTTATTTTACCTTCATCGAGCGCTTTTTTGATACCAGATAGAATATCACGCATATTGGCTTTTTCTTGTTCAACATTAAGTGAGCTGGGTTTTGTTTGATTGGGCCAATGTTTGTTAAAATGTGCTGTTACACGATTTGGCCAATGTAACTGATACACGTCAATATAGTCAGTTTGCAGACGCTCTAAAGAGTCGGTTAACGCCAGTGATACGTTTTTGCCTGTAATAGGGGCATTGTTTCTTACATAAGGAAAGCCATGGCCCGCAATCTTGGTAGCCAATATAATATCTTTGCGTTTCTCTTGGTTTTGACCTAAATAGTTACCAATGAAACGCTCAGTATCACCGTATTTATCGCCACTAGGAGGCACCGGATACATTTCTGCGGTATCAATAAAGTTAACCCCTTGGCCAATTGCATAATCGATTTGCTCATTCGCTTCTGCTTGCGTATTTTGCAAACCCCAAGTCATGCTGCCAAGGCAAACACGTGATACAGACAAATTAGATGAACCCAATGGTGAGTAGCGCATAGATATCCTTTTTTTAGTCTAAGTCATCAGCCTTAAATTGGTGGCCAAGTTTATTCTTTTTGGTGCGTAAGTAGTGTTTATTTTCGTCTGTTACGCCATGATCAATAGCTTTACGTGATTTTACATCAACACCCATGTCTTTAAGCGCTTTGAGTTTTTTTGGGTTATTTGTCATTAACTCAACGTGATTTACCCCAAGTTGCTCAAGCATTAATTGGCATATTGAGTAATCGCGCAGGTCAGCGTCAAACCCAAGGTGCTCGTTTGCTTCAACCGTATCCATGCCTTGGTCTTGTAAGTTGTAGGCGCGGATTTTATTTAATAAGCCAATACCTCTGCCTTCTTGGCGCAAATACAATAAAACGCCTTTGCCATCGTTGATTATATTTTCAAGGGCACGCTCAAGCTGAAATCCACAGTCGCAACGAGTGCTAAATAAGGCATCACCCGTTAAGCATTCAGAATGAATTCGGATGGTAATAGTTTCATCTTCTTCCCATGTCCCATACGACAAAGCAATATGTTCTTGGTTTGTTTCGGAATCTAAGAAGCCATGTATAACAAAATCACCAAAACGAGTCGGTAATTTTGCTTTACTGATAAATTCATAACGTTGTGGCTTAATGCTCTTTATATTCATTCATGTCTGCTTTATTAACTTCGCATTGCTGATGCAAAGGTTGGGCCTTTTTGGAAAAATTCAATGTTTATGACTACGATAAACGGCATGTGTATGCATCTTTATTTTGAATATCGCTCATAGCTATGTAAAGGCTCGGGTTTGGCAATACAAAACCCTTGAGCAAAGTCTACGCCTAATTTACCTACTTGTACCATTATTTCTTGTGTTTCTACGAATTCTGCAACTGTTTTGATCTGCATTGCTTCTGCAACATCTTTTATTGAAGTGACCATGGCCAAATCAATGGTATCGTGCAAGATATCGCGAATAAAATTGCCATCAATTTTGACAAAGTCGACGGGTAAGTGTTTTAAGTAACTATAGCTTGAAAATCCACTACCAAAGTCATCTAAGGCAAAGTTACAGCCTAGCTTTTTAAATTCGCCAATAAAATCTACGGCGTCTTTCATTCTGATAATGGCCATTGTTTCGGTGATCTCAAAGCAGATTTTTTCATAAGGCACGTCATACTTAGTGAAGGCATTGAGTAGAAAATACTTAAACTCGCTATCAGATAAAGAAGGCCCCGATAAATTGATATTGATTAATGCGATGTGCGCTAACTTTTCTTTGTTTGCTTGCAACCAAGAAAAAGCGAGTTCAACGACGTTTTTGTCTATTTTGTGACTAATGTTGGCTTTATCTGCGCTTGGCATAAAGAAATCTGGCGCAATTAAATCATTATCTGGTGTTCTAAGTCTGACTAGGATTTCAAAATAGTCGTCATCATCAACCGAGTTAAGCGGTCTGTAATGCTGATAAAAAAGCTCAAAAGAACGATTTTTAATAGCGGTTTTAACTTCATTTACCCAATAGAGTTCGTGTTTATATTCAAGGTGTTTACCTTCTTTGTCTTCAAAGTAATAGATTTGGTCCCGACCGCTATTTTTGGCAATTTGGCAGGCGGTATTGGCGGCGCTTAATAACTCTTCAGCATCACCCATTGCATGCTCATAAACAGCAATACCAATACTGACGCTTTGTGAAAATATATGCCGATCCCATTTAAACGTAAACTCTCGTACTTTTTCTAAAATATCCTTTGCTAGTGTATTTAGGTCCTCTTGCCGTTCGAAGTTGATTACCAAACCAAATTGATCGGCACTAAGCCTTGCAAACGCATATTGCTCTTTAATGACATCAAATAGGGCGAGGGAGACATCTTTGATAAACATGTCACCTGCATGATGCCCGCATGTGTCATTGATTATTTTAAACTGATCAATATCTAAAAACATCAAAGCAAAAGTATCTTGATTATCGGCATGCTCACCATGCTGTTTAATGCGTTTATTACTTTCTTGAAGAAAATGCCTTCGGTTATATAAACCCGTGAGTGCATCATGCGTGTTTAGATACTGAAGGTTGGTTTGCTGCAAGCGTCGCTGGGTAACATCAAATAAAGACCCATATTGAAAAGTGTCTTGTCCAATCTGTTTCATTTGACTTGAAATTGAGAACCAGAATTCACTACCATCGTGTTTCTTACCCTTGAGCTCTTTTCCTAACACCGTTTTTTGAATACTCAATTCACCTAATAAAATTTCGGCATCTCGAGCTCTTGCAAAAAGACGAGATATATTAGGGTTATCACTCAAAAAGGCGTCTTGTGAGTGATAAGCAAATAATTCGATAATAGCCGGATTTACATTCAGCAGGTCGCCATTGGGTTTAGCAATAAACAAGCCTTCTGCTGAATGCTCAAATAAATCATCAAATTTTTGTAAGTCTTTGACTTGGATTAGTTTATCTTGAAGTTGTGCACTTTGTACGGACTGTTCTCGGCTGATAATCGCAACGCCAATGACCATTACGCCAATACACGTTAGTGCAAAAGGAAGAGGTGCAGTAACATGCAAGTGACCGGTGCTACTAAAGAAATTAATGATTTCTAAGGAAACCACACCGCCGAGTATTACCCAACCACAAAGATATATACTGACACTTCGCATATCCATACCACGCCTGTATAGCAAAGTAGCAATGATATTACTGCCAAAAAAGACAAACGAAAGAGTTATTAACAGTATCAATTGATAAAAGTCTTGAAGAATAAAAACACCAGCGATTGGAAGCAATAAACATACATAGTGAGTGCCCAGCCAAAGCTTGGGGATAGGTTCAAAAATATTTCGAGTGATTTTTACCGCAGCAAATAGTGTAATTGTCAAACTGATGGCGGCTAATTCTGCGCTTAATGAAGGCAATCGCATGATTGTCGATAATATACCCTCGGCACTTAACATTGTAGTCATTGCGCCGGTTGCCAATACACAAAACCAGAATCTTGCGGGCGCATTTCGTAAGATATACGTAAACAAAAAATAGGTCGCTAGCAATGCGAGACCGCCACTCATTGCGCCTAATAGTATTAGCCGAATTGAAATAGCTTGCGATAATGCATCGGCTTGCCATATTTCGATTGGCACAATCGTGTAGCCATCGTCTTGTATTCTTATATATACCGTGTAAGTCGATTCACTGCGCGAAAGGACATCTAACTTAAAACCCTTATGACTAATATCCAATGAATCAGAGGATGCGACTTGCGAGCGACCACTTTGTACGATTCGCCCTTGTTCGTCTAGTAAAAATGTGTCGACTTGATCTACAAAAACACTTCCAGCAATTAGGGTTAAGAGTTTATTTGCTGATGAGTCGTTTTTGATGGAGAACCGAGCCCATAATACTTGGCCCTTTGGAATGTACGTATAGTCCTGATAGTCTTGCCATTGTGTCAGTTGTTGCACATCTGACAGCAATAGTCCCTCACTGGTAAGGTGAAATTCACTATAAGCTTGCAAGTTCACCACATCATCAAATTGAGTGTCTACTTGTGCTTTAATTTCGTCTGTTTGTGCTTTGATGCTTAGTGAACACAATAAAACCAAACTAAATAACAAAAAAATGAAAAATCGTTGTATTGTCATTCACTTATCTTTGCAAAGTAAGCTAGTTACTTTAATGTTGAGAGTATCTATAGATTAGCTAACAGGACCTCATTTGTCATTGCTTAGCTAAAATAAATATCAATGGAAAACCAATATTTACCATAAGTGCCAATAATACTTTAGCTACTGCACGACAGCGCAATCCCTTTTTCTGCCTGTGATGGCGGCAATGCTAAATGCGCTAAGTCCTCATGTTCATCAAAAGGACGGTTGATGACGCGTAATAAATCTTCAACTCCCGTAAAATTTCCATCATTGGCAAGCGCGATGGCATTTTGCATATGATGATTACGCAAAACGAATTTAGGATTGAGTAATAGGGCATTAGCTTGTGCACGTTGGACGTCAATGGACATTAAGGCCGTTTGATATTGCTTTAACCAATGTTCAATTTTATCTTGCTGCCTAAACATAGAACGAATGTCTGTAAACTTACCATTAGCAATATCGGGTATTGCCTCGCTAATACGCCGTAAATTTATATGAAAATCGGCAAATTCATCCGCCATGATTGACAACAACTCACTTGCTAAGCCTTTTTGTTTATTGGGTTCCACTAAAGGTGAAGCTTTAGGTGGATCTATTCCAAGCCTAGCATTAATGGCTTGTGAGTAAGTTTTTAAGAACATTGGTTCAAAATGAGCCAATCCCTGTTTAAGTTGTGCAATAGACAGTTTGTGAGTGAAAGCTTGGGCAAGCGCATTAAGATTCCATAACGCGATACTAGGTTGCTGATTAAAGGCATAACGACCTTGATGGTCGGATTTATTGCAAATGTATTGGGGAATGAAATCATCTAAAAAAGCATAGGGCCCATAATCAAAGGTAATGCCATGAATGGACATATTATCGGTATTCATAACCCCATGGTTGAAACCATATGCTTGCCATAACGCAACCATTGTGGCGGTTTTCTTAGTCACTTCAATAAACATACTTAAATAAGGGTTTTGGCTGCTAGCGGCTTTCGTAAAATGATGTGAAAAACAAAACTCAAATAAAGCATCGAGCTTGTCGTACTGTTGGGCGTGAAAAAAATATTCAAAATGACCAAAACGAATATGGCTAGGGCAGGTTCTAATCATCATCGCGCCTAGTTCCATTTGCTCTCGCATCACAGGTTCTTTTGAGCTAATCAATGCTAGTGAGCGAGAGCTGGGGATTCCCAAATGATAAAGTGCTTCACCGCCTAAATATTCTCGTATAGTGGAGCGCAATACCGCTCTACCATCGGCATGTCTTGAATACGGAGTTGGGCCGGCACCCTTCAGATGCAAGTCATATAATTTGCCTTGTGAGTCCCTAGTTTCACCAAGCAACAAGCCACGCCCGTCACCTAAATGGGGATTCCACTGGCCAAATTGGTGGCCTCCATATTTTTGTGCAACTGAATTTGCTTGCAATTCACCATCATCCATAAAGAGGCTTTTTAATAGTGCAGTGTCGTCACTAAAATACTCGCTAACATTTAACGCTTGTGCCAATTTTGCATTTGTCATTACAAGCTTTGCTTGCGTGACAGGAAAAGGCTTAACAGGGGAACTAAGCGCCGACAACTCGTGCGCATAATGATGGCTAATTGGCATAAAAATAGTCACTAGTATTGATGATTAAATTACCGTAACGTATACGTAGATAGCTAATATCTAGACTTACTCTACGGATAAAAGATGCAAAATAAACAAAAAAATATTCAGGCGCGATGTAGTCTGAGCTCCACCTTACTTTTTTCGCTGACGCTAATGAGCTTATCGGCTTGCGCAGACAACTCGATTGTAGCAGATGCTAAACAGGGTAAAGCAAAGGCAACTATTTGTGCGCAATGTCATGGTGTAGATGGTATTTCAATTATTCCTATTTATCCTAACCTAGCGGGACAAAAGCAAGGTTATATGGAGTTGCAATTAAAAGCGTTTCGCTCAGGACAGCGAATAAATGCAGCAATGACGCCTCATGCAAAACGCCTAAGCGATCAAGATATTGCGGATTTATCAGCGTATTATGCGCAAATGTCTGCTGATGGTAAAAAAAGCGAAACATCAGCGGGGCAAGAATAAAATTAACTTTCTTGGGTACTTCAATAAATAAAATAATATATTTCAAATGCTTAGCCTTAGCTAAACAGTGATAAACTAATTCTAGTCAGGGTAATCCGAATAGCTTGCTTAGTGGTATAAGACCTATAACTTTTTATAAAGGACTGCCAATGTTTACTTTACACCACCTTAATGAGTCACGCTCTCAGCGCATTGTTTGGTTGCTTGAATTACTGGGACTTGATTATGAAATAAAGGTATATTTTAGGGATGCAACGACAAACTTGGCGCCTCAATCGCTAAAAGATATCCATCCCTTAGGTACGGCACCTATTTTGACCCACCAAGATAAAGTCATTGCCGAGACAGGTGCAATTTGTGAGTATCTTGTGCAACAAGCAGGTAATACTCAGTTACTACCTGAGCGCAGCCATCAAGACTACGCTGATGTACAATTTTGGAATCATTACAGTGAAGGTAGTTTTTTACCACCTCTAATCACCGCGATGGTATTAAACAAGGGTAAGGAAAAGGCAAGTCCATTTTTCATCAAATTTGTGGTTTCAAAATTTGTGGATGCAGTGATGAATGCCTATTTTGGTAAAGTAATTGAAAGAAACTTTACGTTTGTGGAGCAACACCTATCATCCCGAACGTGGTTAGTGTCAGACCAAATCACGCTAGCAGACGTACAAATGAGCTTCCCACTAGAGGCTGTCAAAAAGTCGGGACGTATGGATCAGTTTCCCAATATGCTTGCATATGTTGAGCGACTTCAATCCGATCCGATATATAAGCGTGCAATGGATAAAATGGCGGCCGCTGAAAAAATTGCGAAGTCATAGAAAACTATTGCAGCTAGTGCTTTGCAGCAAGATAGTCTGCTATTAAGCTGGTGAAAGCCTCACCATATTTTTCAAGCTTAACGTGTCCTACTCCGGTAACCTCTAAAAATTCAGAAGAGGTTACCGGCATTCTTGATGTCATATCAGAAAGACTTGCGTCACTAAAGACAGTATAAGCTGGCGTAGCGCTTTCGTCGGCTAACTGTTTTCTTAAATGCTTAAGTTTGGCAAATAATTTATTGTCTATATTGCTAGGCTCATACTTATTCTTAGTCGTAGAGCTTACTGCGAACTTTGGCACTGCTAAGGAGATGGTTTGTTCACTTCGCAAGACTTGATAAGCAGAAGGCGTCGTAATTAAGCTGCCACCCCAGTTCATATCGATACGTAATAAACCTTTGTGGAGCAACTGCTGCGCTATATTGTGCCAATATTTTTCTGGTTGATCTTTGCCGATACCATGTGTGCTTAACTCATTATGTTTTGCGTCAAGAATTTTGCGATGCGACTTACCTCGTAAAATATCGATAACATACTGTACTGGCGCATGATGTTTAGATTTTAATATGCGCAGAACACATGAGATAAATTTTTGCGCGACTTCGGTGCCATCAAACATCTTAGGCGGCGATTGGCAGATATCACAATTACCACAGCTTTCATGTTTGTTGTCTCCAAAATAGTTAAGCAACACTTGTCGTCTACAGGTTTGTGCTTCTGCAAAAGATTGCATCGCTTCAAACTTATGCATTTCAATTTCAAAGCGTTCAGGAATCGCTCCATCGGCAATCCACTTTTTAATTTTTGCCGCATCACGATCATCGTACAATAGAAGGGCTTCTGCAGGCATGCCATCGCGGCCCGCTCGTCCCGTTTCTTGGTAAAATGACTCAATGCTTCGAGGAACGTCATGATGTACTACAAATCTGACATTGGATTTGTTGATACCCATACCAAATGCAACCGTCGCTACTACGACTTGCATGTCATCAGCTAAAAACAAAGATTGCACGCGTTCGCGTTCTTCGTTTGTTTTACCCGCATGATACGCACCGCAACTGATGCCGCTACTGCCAAGTTTTTGCGCAAGTTCATCAACTTTTGCCCGGCTGTTGCAATATACAATGCCACTAGTGAACTTTTGCTGTTTGATAAAATCAATGACTTGATCAACGCCTTTATATTTGGCCAACAGGTTGTAGCGAATGTTAGGTCGATCAAAACCGCCTTTAAATATAAAAGGGTTAAGTAGTTTTAGTTGTTCAACAATATCGGTTTGAGTGGCGTCATCTGCTGTGGCTGTTAATGCGAGAATTGGAATGTTAGGAAATACGCTCTTTAAATGTCCCAGTCTTTTATAGTCTTGTCTAAAATCGTGCCCCCACTGGCTAACACAATGGGCCTCATCTACTGCAATAAGACTAATTGGCAATCGGCGAATACTATTTAAAAAGTAGTGTTGCAAAAGTCGCTCTGGCGATACGTAAAGTATATCAAGCTCATTATTTTCAAGTTTTTCTTGGACGTCGCTGGCGACCTCAGATGACAAACTAGAATTTAAATATGCGGCCTTTACACCTTGACTGGTCAACTGTTGTACTTGATCTTGCATCAATGAAATTAATGGTGATACAACAATGGTGATGCCCTCGAGCAATATAGCAGGGATTTGATAGCAAAGTGACTTGCCACCGCCCGTTGGCATAAGTACTAAGGTATCTTTACCAGCTAAGACATTATCAATTACATCTGATTGTCCTGCTCTGAAGTTATCATAACCAAAAACCTGCTGTAAGGTTGTTAATGATAAGTCCGACGAGGGTGTTTGGGGGCTTGCGGCAAAGGTCACAGTGCTTGTTAATATCTTAGTTATTTATCTTTATATTGTACGTTTTTTTGATGCATCTATACAGTGTACTTTTGAATGTATTTAACCGGTTGCTTTTTGTCCAATGATCTTCGACAATGCCCGCCTTTAACATCGCTAAGAAATCATCTAGATGTCTACCTTATCTCCCAATAAAGCAGGTATATTATTTGCCATTGCGGCATATACAATGTGGGGCGTAATGCCTATCTACTTTAAGCAGCTTACTGCAATCCCCGCTGCTGAAATTCTCATGCATCGCGTAATTTGGTCGGTAATTGTGTTAGCTGTGTTGATTGCCGGTCTTAGGCATTTTAATAAAGTAAAATTAGCAATGGCCTCCCCTAAAGTATTAAAAATACTCTTTGCAGCAGGCTTATTATTGGCTGGGAATTGGTTGTTATTTATTTGGGCGGTAAATCACGACCAGTTATTAGAGGCCAGTCTTGGCTATTATATAAACCCGCTGATTAATGTCTTTTTGGGGCGTGTTTTTTGGGTGAAGTTCTTCGGCCATTGCAGAAAGTTGCAGTAGGGATAGTGGTTATAGGGGTAGTATTAACACTTATCAACTATGGCCGTTTACCTATTATTGCTTTAACACTTGCAGTATCTTTTAGTATTTATGGTTTGCTTAGAAAGCAGGTTGCAGTTGACTCTATGCCAGGCTTATTCATCGAAACAATGATGATGTTGCCAGCGGCACTGATATATTTCTTTGTCTTTGATACCGTAAGCACTGACGCAAGTGTCAATACGACAACAATGAACTTACTTATTCTTAGTGCTGGTGCACTTACTGTAGCTCCCTTGCTATGCTTTACTGCTGCTGCAAGACGAATTCGCTACTCCACATTGGGATTCTTTCAATATATTGGGCCAAGTTTGATGTTTATTATTGCAACCACTGTTTACCATGAACCATTGTCACAAGCTCGTTTGCTGACCTTCATTTGTGTATGGTCAGCACTTGCATTGTTTACTTACGATTCGGTAAAAGCCTACCGAAAAATGAAAAAGCCACCACCCGTTGTTTAGCATTGATATTGACTAAGTATTTACTTCGCCAGGATTCATGACCAAGGCTTCATTGGCTTTAGCTTCGCGTGCTAGGTCATCGCTATGATCCGACGCTAGAGCCATATAAACGCTTGGTAATACAAGTAAGGTAAATAAGGTCCCCACTAACATCCCTGCAACCAAAATAATCCCGATACTGTTCCTTGCCTCGGCGCCTGCTCCTGTGACTAACACTAATGGGAAGTGACCTAAGACTGTCGCAGCGGTTGTCATTAATACCGGACGCAATCGAATTTGAGCTGCTCGTTTAATTGCCGCGAGTTTATCTAAGCCTTGCCTTTGCATATGATTAGCGAATTCCACAATCAATATGCCATTTTTGGCAACCAAGCCAACTAAGGTGATAAATCCAACTTGGGAATATATATTGATGGTTGTGAAATCTAAAAACGCAAACATCAGTCCCCCAGCTAATGCTAAAGGCACTGACCCTAACAAGACAACTAGTGGATCTTTAAAACTGTTAAATTGAATGGCCAGTACTAAGTAAACAAAAATCATCGCAACTAACAGTACACCTTCCAATGTATTTCCTTCTAGACGTATCTGTCTAGACTCCCCAGCATAATCAATATCATACTGAGGCGGTAAAATGTCACGTGCTGCTTGTTCCAGTGCTTGCAGACCTTGTTCCTTGGTCGTTCCTGGAATCAAGCCGCCAAATATCCTAAATGCATTTCGTTGGTCAAATTTGGCCAATAAGCGCGGCGCAGTTTCAGTTTCAATGTCTGCTATAGCGCTAAAAGGAATGAGCGAGCCATCAGGAATACGGATTTGTAAATCAAGGATGGCATGTGCATTTTGTCGCTTGTCGGGAGATAGCATTGGAATCACACGATAGGCTCGGCCGTCTTGATTATATCTATTTACAAAATTTCCAGATAGCATTGTCGAGAGTTGTTGGTTGACAGCGGCTAAATCCAAACCGACATCTGCAATGCGCTGCCTATCCAGCACAAAGCGATATTGGGGTAAGTCTATTTTTAAGTCGGTGTCAGCAAAAATGAACTTGCCGCTTTGATTGGCAGCTTGCACCATTTTATCCGCATATACTTTCATTTCATCATAGGGGGCTGTGCTAAGTACGACAAGTTCTACCGCAAAGTTTCCTGCGGTAGGTAAAGCTGAATCTAAAACTGGAAGCGCTTTTAAACCAGGTACTTGTGAAAGCTTACCAAATATCTCCCAATACATGTCTTGAACAGATTGCTCACGCTCATCTACAGGGACAAATTCGATGCCTGAAAATCCTGCTGATGGATTAATAATCTGCCACATGAATTGAGCACCATCCATTTCTTTCATCGAATCTACCACATCATCCATGTGCTTTAAGGTATAGTCAATTGACGCTTCAGGGGCTGATTCAATGATAACCGTTACACTAGATTGATCTTCGGTAGGAGCTAGCTCTTTAAGTGAACCAAAGTAAAAAGGTACACTTAATAAAGACAATATGATGGCTGAAAATAATACTTGATGGCGAAGTTCGACCGTTTTTTCAACGACTTTGCCATAGCGTTCTTGTAATCGGTCAAAAAATCCGTTGACCTTTTGTGTGATTCTACCTTCTTTACCTCCCTCAGGACTCGCATATGCGCTCATAATAGGCGATAAGGTCACTGCTACCACGCACGAAATAATGACCGCAATTGCTAAAGTAAACGCAAACTCCTTAAACAATGCTCCGGTTAATCCGGTGAGCAAGCCGATAGGCGCATAAACAGCAGCTAGCGTGATAGTTGTGCTGACAATAGGGGACAATAGTTGTCGAGAGCTCGCTAATGCTGCTTGCATCTTACCCATGCCAGAGCGCATGTAACGAGCCACATTTTCGACCACGATAATGGCATCATCAACAACAAGGCCCACAGATAAGACAATGGCCAATACTGTTAATAGATTCAGTGAAAATCCTACCAAAGACATAGCGGCAATAGCGCCCAAAATCGAAATGGGAATGGTGACTAGCGGCACCAATGCACTTCTAAACGAACCCATCATCGCTAATACAACAATACCAACAAGCAACACCGTTTCGCCTAAGGTAATAAATATTTCGCGCAAAGAATCTCGCATGTACAGCGTGCCATCAAACCCATCAGTAATACTAAGGCCTTTTGGTAGGGTAGCGTTTATCTCGTCAATCATGACATAAAGACGATCGCCAATTTCGATTTCGTTAGCACCAAGGCAAAGGCCAAACCGAGATATATAACACCACTTCTTTGTCTAAACGAGAGGTGGTTACGCCTTCTTCCTCGTCTAAGGCAACGGTAGCAATATCACTGATACGAATTTGACTACTGCCGTCATCCCTTACTACTAAGTCTTCAAACTCGCTTACTGTAGTTAAGCTAGTATCTGTTAATAGCGAAACTCGTTGTTGGGTATTTTCAGCGTTACCGATTGTTGCAATTAGGTTATTTGCTCGAAGTGCTCTTGAAACATCATCAGCAGCAATATTCAAAGATGCCATTTTTTTTGGGTCTAACCAAATTCGCATAGATGGCGAACGCGCGCCTTCTAAACCAATGCGCTGAACACCCGGTATAGACGCTAGTGCTGGCGACACATTACGCGACAAATAGTCAGTAACCTCAAGACGCGACATATCGGCAAGATCTTCATCAAAATTAACCGTCAGATAAAATATGGCAAACGGTCTATCTGCTCTAACAACTTGAATAGCTGGATCTTCGGCAGCTTCTGGTAGCTCAAAACGAATTTGATCGATACGTGTCGATAACTCCGCTAAAGCACTGCCAATATCTTCATTTAATCGCAACCAAACCGTTACCGTTGACAGGCCTAGGGTGGTATTGGAATCAACATAGTCTACGCCGGGAACGGCAGATGCTGCGCGCTCGATTGGCTCGGTAATGAAGCCTTGCACTACTTCAGCAGAAGCGCCCACATAGGGTGTTGTAATTTGAATAGATGCGCTACTTAATTTGGGAAATTGTAGCACCGGGATGTTAATCGCCGCTCGAATACCAATAATGACAATCGCAATAGAAATGACGATTGCGATCACAGGACGTTTTGAAAAAATGTCCATTATTGAAGGTCTATTAAGTATCCCTGCATTTGCCTCAGCGGCGTCTAAGTGGTGTTTGTTAGACATACTTATTCCTTATGGCTGTTGCGGCGAAGAATTTGATTGAGCAATATTTGCTAACATACCGTCAATCAGTTTTGAAGAGCCAACACTGGCAACCGTTTCACCCTCTTGTAAGCCCATCAACACGTAACTTAGCTCTTGCTCTTTGGTCTGCACTTTAACCGGTCTACGCTTTGCTCGAATATCACCTTTGTCATCGGGTGATAAAACAAAGACGTAACTGCCAAATGCGTCATATCTAATCGCTTGATTTGGCAATGGGACAACATCGATTGCTTGACCTTGCGGAAGTAAAACAGAGACTACCGCCCCTGGTATAAGTGCTAATTCTGGATTTACTAACGTTGCTCGCGCCTGCAAAGTACGAGAGCTCACATTAAACTGTTGATTAATCGCGACAATTTCGGCCCGGATTTTATTGTCATTATTAAGCGTTACGATCGTTACGGGAGTATTTAGTGCTATATTTGCATATGCTTGCGGTAAATTGAAATCTACCCATACTTCATCAAGTGTGCCCGTGATATTGGTTATTAGAGTGTTTGCAGATAAGTAAGTGCCTACTTGCCAATCATGAATGCCTACGTTACCGGTGAACGGAGCTAGAACGGTCTTGCGCGCAATCGTTGCTTCTAAAGCTTTTGCTCTTGCTTTGTTAATCGCTAATTGCGCTTTAGCGCGATCTAGTTGTTCCTTTGATGATGCCCTTACATCAAGTAAATCGGTAAATCGTTTTACGTCAAGAGCCGATAGCGCAATTTCAGCTTCAATGGCTTCTAATTGAGCCTGTTCAACATCAACATTTAATTGTGCTAACACCTGACCTGACTCTACAAGGTCTCCTGATTGAAAATTTACTTGCGTTAAAACACCCTCAATTTCATTTCGTAATTCGACGACTTGTTGTGCGCGCACTTGGCCTACAAGGCTTACTTTAGGCTGATAAGTACTCCATGAAACATTAACCGCTTCAACCGTTTCGCTAGGCTCAGGAAAAGATTCCCCAAAGGCGATTGCTGCCATCACTTGGTTAAACTTGACATAACCCAGTCCCGCAATTAATGCCAAAAGAGTAAATATGGTGATGAGCCAGCGCTTGAACAGCAACATGATAAATTCCTTGTGAATCGATGTGAACAGCTAGTTTTACTGTCGTAGGGGAGAAAAAGTTTGGTTAAATAAAGTTTAGTTTGTTTCTGAGCAATTGCTGTAAAATTTGTAACAAATCCGGTATTCATTTCACACAGACTGTGCTTAACTGTAAATCGTCTAAAAATAATAAAAGTAAGGATAATTGTGGATTTTGACTTAACTAACACTTTAGGTGTTTCAGCTTTGTATATTGGTCTGTTAGGCCTGTTATTTGTGCCAATGACCTTGGTTGTTGGTTTATATCGCGTTCGAAACAAGATTGATATTGGCGACGGTGGTGATAAACGAATGATTCGTCTTATTCGCAGCCAAGCTAACTTTATCGAGACGGTGCCACTAGCGGCAATTATGCTTATATGTCTCGAGTTAATAGGTGCTCAACCTTGGGCTTTGCACGTTATTGGTGCCGCGCTGGTAATTTCACGTTTATTGCATTACTTAGGCTTAAGTAAAATGGGGCCGTTTATCGCACGACCCATTGGTATGCTCGGTACTTTTGTTGTTTACCTCGCAAGCTCTATCTACCTATTAGTATTAGCACTTTTCTAATTTAGCATAGGCGAGCATTAGCCATTTTGGGCCCACATCATCAAAATGTACTTGTACCCTGCCATGCTCGCCACTACCTTCGTAATTAAGAACGGTGCCTTCACCAAACTTTACGTGTGTAACCCTTTGTCCTAGTGCAAAACCACTATCGACAAAAGCGCTGTGCGTAGCTTGCTTGCTAAATCGGTTGTGTATGGGTTGCGTTACTTGTGAGCGTAAACGTATTTCTTCGATATAGTCGCTTGGGATTTCTCTTACAAAACGAGATATCGTGTGATATTTGTCTTGGCCGTACAATCGACGTGTCTCGGCATAAGTAATGACTAACTGTTTTTTTGCGCGGGTCATACCCACATATGCAAGCCTGCGCTCTTCTTCTAAACGATCGGGTTCTTCATTGCTCATTTGACTAGGAAACATGCCTTCTTCGACACCGGCTAATACCACTAATGGGAACTCTAAGCCTTTCGCAGTATGGATGGTCATTAACTGCACGGCATCTTGATCTTCGTCTGCTTGAGCTTCGCCTGCCTCCAGGCTTGCATGTGCCAGAAAAGCAGCCAAAGGTGACATTTCTTCAGCATCTTCAGGGATTTCAAATTGTTTAACAGCAGTGACTAACTCTTGCAAGTTTTCAATTCTAGCTTGAGCTTTATCACTTTTTTCACTTTGATACATGGCAAATAAGCCTGAAGACTTAATCACAGCGTCGGCTTGTTCATGCAAAGACATGTCATGTGTATCTTTTGTCATGTTATCGATAATATCAAAGAAGCTAGCTAAAGCATTTGCTGCACGCCCTGACAAGCGTTTCTCGTTGAGCATGTTGCGGCCAGCCTGCCACATTGATAGCTGGTTTTCACGCGCATACGCTCTTATATTACTCAATGTTTTGTCGCCCAACCCACGCGCGGGCGTGTTCACTACTCGTTCAAATGCTGCATCATCTATAGGATTGCTTATCAAACGTAGGTAGCTTAATGCATCTTTGATTTCTTGACGTTCAAAAAAGCGCAAACCACCATATATGCGATAGGGTAGTCGTTGATGTAATAGTGCTTCTTCGAGCACTCGAGATTGGGCATTATTACGATATAAAATTGCGCAGTCTGATAAACTTGCACCGTCATCAAAAAAGTCTTTTATGCGCGAAACGATAAACCGCGCTTCATCGATTTCATTAAAACCCGCATATAAGGCGATTTTGTTACCATCTTCCCCATCTGTCCATAGATCTTTGCCTAATCGACCTCTGTTATGGTCAATGACCGCGTTGGCCGCTTTGAGTATATTACCTGTAGAGCGGTAGTTTTGTTCCAGTCGTATAGTTTGCGAGTTGGGAAAATCTTTGAGAAAATGTGAAATATTGGCAACATTAGCGCCGCGCCAGCCATAAATAGATTGGTCATCATCGCCGACAATCATCATGTTGTTTTGTTTGGTGGATAAGAGCTTTAGCCAAGCATATTGTATGTTGTTGGTATCTTGGAATTCGTCTACCAAAATCGCTTTGAATCGTTGCTGATAATGCTTTTTTAGTGACTCGTTGTCTCTGATGGTTTCGTAGCATCTTAGCAATAGCTCTGCGAAATCAACAAGACCCGACCGGTTGCAGGTTTCTTCGTAAGCTTTGTAAATATCGCGCATCTTTTTTTGATTCGGGTCATCGTGCGTTTCGACTTGCGCTGCTCGTAAACCTTCATCTTTGTTACCATTGATGTACCACTGAACTTGTTTAGGTGGCCAGTGTTTTTCATCAAGATTAAGTGCTTTTATTAGCCGCTTGATTAAGCGGTGTTGGTCGTCTGAATCTAAAATAGTAAAATTTTGCGGTAAGTTTGCTTCTTCATAATGCAGGCGTAATAAGCGATGCGCCAGTCCATGAAAGGTGCCAATCCACATATTAAATATAGAATTACGCATAAGGCTCTCAACACGAGAGCGCATTTCTTTGGCTGCTTTATTGGTGAATGTAACGGCTAAAATACTAAATGGAGACAGTTTTTCTACTTCCGCCAACCAACAAATTCGATGGACTAAAACACGTGTTTTACCACTACCAGCGCCTGCTAATACCAACATGTTTTGATTAGGCGCTCCAACAGCTTCACGTTGTTTGTCGTTTAGTTCATCAAGAAGTACTGATACATCCATTTAAAAACCTTTAAGCGAAAATAGAGTGGTTGCTTGCAGTTTATAGGTTTTGTTTAGTCCCAAAACTGAGTATTAGTAAAGGATTCTATCAGGATACCACTAAAAAAGCTGTCTATTTATACAGCATATATACCAAAATCCAGTGCGCTTAAATGCAATCAGTTTTCGTCACGGTCTTTCAAAAGACAGTGTTTAGTGTAATCACCAAGTTCATTAGCACTCCAATCACCCTTGGGTTTTTCATCCATTGCATTACACCATTTAACACTACCAACTTCAGGAGCACATGCGCTTATGCTTGCAACCGATAAAGCGAGTAAGATGATATACATTGGTTTTTTGTAATGTTTAATATTCATAGTTTGATGGTTTGCTTAATGTTAAAGACGAAAATTATGCCAAATATTGGATAATTTACAATCTGTATTTGCGCCGCCGCTGGCAAGCCATTATTCTATATAAACTTGGATACAGTACAGAGATAAAGAGCATGAAAATTAAGCAAGTTGGACATCCTATTTTGCGGCAACGTTCTAAGGACGTCGAGCAAATCGATTTCTCTAATGGCACCGTGAACAATACAATCCAAATGATGCAAGATATTCTCAACGGCATTAAAGCTATTTCAGATGAAAATGGAAATGCATTAAGTGCACCTCAAGTAGGGGTCGCGATTAGACTGGTTGTCCTTAGAATTAATGGTGTCTTTGAGGCTTTTATCAATCCTCGTTTACGTCCCTTGTCTGAAGATGCATTTATGTTCGATGAAGAATGTTTTAGCTTTTATCAAATGCGAGCGAAGGTAGAACGTTTTCAAAAAGTCGAAGTGACGTATCTTGATGCGACAGGCACTAAAAAGTCCATGCAAATGCAGGGCGAGTTTTCTGGCTTAATACAGCATGAAGTCGACCATCTAGATGGTATTTTCTTTCTTGATAGGGTTGAAAAAAACGAATCTGTGCAAAGTATTGATTATATATATAAAGACACGCCAGAGCGTCTATCGGTAGTTAAAAAAATGTGTGATTACATGGCAAGCTAATATTAAAAGTTGTCAAGTTGATTACTAAAGGAAAAATGATGACTAAGTTATGTGCACAAAATTTTTGGTTACGCTTAAAGCAAGAAGCCCAAGCTGTCTCTAATGAAGAGCCATTGCTATCGAGTTATTTGCACGCCTGCGTGCTGAATCACCATAATTTTGAAACCTCGTTGAGCTTTATTTTATCAAATAAAGTCAGTGATGAGGTAATGCCCGCGATATCTGTTCGAGAAATGTTTGATGAAGCATATTTACTTAACCCAGTAATGCTAGATGCCGCAATTGATGATATTCAAGCGGTTACCGCGCGCGATCCAGCAGTGTCATCGTTGTTAACGGTGTTGATACATTTTAAAGGGTTTCAAGCACTTCAAGTACATCGTTTAGCAAATTATTTATGGCATAAAGGACGCAAGGAACTTGCCCTGTTTATTCAAAGCCGCAATTCCGAAGTATTTTCAGTTGATATACACCCTGCCGCGCAAATTGGTAAGGGAGTAATGCTAGATCATGCAACCGGCATAGTCATCGGTGAAACGGCCGTGGTGGAAGATGATGTATCTATTTTACAAGAAGTCACTCTTGGCGGCACAGGCAATGAACAAGGTGATCGACACCCCAAAATACGTCGCGGCGTAATGATTGGCTCTGGTGCAAAAGTATTAGGCAACATTGAAGTGGGTGAGGGCTCAAAGATTGGTGCAGGCAGTGTTGTACTTGATTCGGTGCCTTGCTGTGTGACTGTTGTTGGGGTGCCAGCTAAAATCGTCGGCAAGCCAGATTGCAACATGCCATGTGAATCGATGCAACAAAACGTGTTAGTGGATAGCCAGCAAGGTAGCGCCTCTGATGGCTAAAAACAAGCTAATCAAACAGCATCTTGATAACTTACAGGCTTTTGCTATAACGTCTAAAACAAGGGCCGATATCGACAAAGCCGCAGCGCTTATCAAAGACTATGCCAAACAGCATCGCTTTTTGCATAACAACACTTTTTTATGGATCTCAGTAGTATTGTCTTTACTCGCTGTAGCGATGTCTTTCGGTGGACCTGCTCACATTAGTTATGACTTGCGGATGAATATGCGAATTGGCGGTGCGATTGTTGCGATTTGCTGCGCAGGTTTTTTATATCTACGCTATTCTCACGTTAAAAAAATAGGTGATGCGCTATACATTCGCTCAGTCGCGATTAATGCGGGTGTAGTAAGAGATTATGATTTTAATGGTAAAGCATATTGGCGTGAATTACGTAATCTTTTTTTGATGTTTGATGATGGAGATGAAGGTCAAGAAATCAGTGTTCGCTATTTAGGCGGTGTGCTAAGGTGATGATAATGGTACACCAACACCTTTTACTTTGATTGAGTTTAAATATGTGGTGGTTTCGCGTCATTTTTCTAATGGTAAACAGCGCAAAACACGACAGACAAAATATAAATATGCCATGTTGGTTCAGTTCAGCGATTTTAATTATTTCTCACTAAACACCCGCCGTTTTTCTTCGAAGTGGGACGCGTCAAGCGCCGAATTCAACCGACTTTTTAAAGTCAGATGCGCCGACGAGATAAAAACTGCGAAGTTTTTCGACCCTAAAGCGGTTCTGGCATTTGTTGATAAGTTTAGTTTGATCAAATCGATGGATGTAATGGCTAATTCTGTTGCCTGTTTTGAGTTACCAAAAGATGTATTTCCGACTAAAGTACGCACGCCATCATTGCGTCAAAGCGAAGATTATATTGAGCAATTACAGTCTCCAAGCGACTTGCCTTATTTAGATAGAGCAAAAGAACTAATCCGCTTCATTAATGACAACAAATAAGGATTCTATATGATTACTATCACCATTACTGTGCTAATGCTAGTTGGCATTATCGTTATTTATAACAAGATAATAGCTAACCTTAATCGTGCGAAACGCGCTTGGTCAGATGTCATCACTTATGAAAAACTCAAACACGAGCTTATTCCTCAATTAAATGAATTGAGCGACAAGTTTACTGAATTTGAGAGTGACTTTGTGCAGCGAGTAACGGCACTTCGCGAATCTATTAATCTGCTTGATAACGACAACATTGATGTTGAAGCGCTTGGCAAAGTTGAAGAGCAGTCAAACGCCGTATTTTCATCGTTCAAAGCAACGGCAGAAAGCTACCCTGAGTTAGGTGCGATGAAATTAGTACAAGAGCTGATGGAACAAATAAGCGACAAAAACGAAAATGTGGCAGCCGCGATAACCTTATTTAATCGTGCGGTTGAACACTTTAATAACTCTATAGAAATGGTGCCATTTAACATTGTAAATAAGCTTTTTACGCGCAAAGATAAGCTTGAAAACTTTCATCAATCAGGCACGCTTGATAATTATGACTACCGTCCTAATTTCTAAGTCTCATGTCGATATGCATAATGCCATCTTCGTCATAAGGCTCGCCAATACAAACAAAGCCTAGTTGTTGATAAAAATCGATTAGATAAACTTGAGCGCCAATAGTAATGGTGTATTTGGGCCAGTATTGATGACAACAACGAATTGCATTATGCATAATTTGTTTTGCCAAGCCTTTTCCTCTATAGGCTTGGTTAACTGCCACGCGACCAATACTTGCGCTTTGATCAAACGATACTCCAGGCGCCAAGCAGCGGGCATAAGCAACTAATGGAGTATCGTTGCTGGTGTTATCAATTACTAATATATGTCGAGTTTCAGCTAGGCGGTCTTTGTCATCTAAATCAGGATAAACGCAATTTTGCTCTACCACAAAAACATCGCTACGTAGTTTAAGGCTTTTATATAGTTGTGCATTGCTTAAGTCATTAAACAAAGACGTGACTGTGTTGTATTGCATAAAGTACCAAAATTCGTTAGTTGTTTATTGTGTAAAATATATCACGTATGCGACTACGAAAGGCCTTGAATCAGTTCACGTTTATCTCGGATACAATCAACTAAATACTGCATTAGTAGTTTTATTCGAGCAGTGTGTCGCAAATCAGGATGAGTAAGGACCCATATATCGGTTTGTGGAAGCGGTTTACTATTGTCCAAACGCGTTAAGTTATCCACGTTATCTGCCATAAAACAAGCTGCGCGCCCCAAACCAAGACCAGATGATAAAGCTCTAAAGCGCGTAACAATATCGTCAAAGGTGATACCAATAGGTACATTTGGAAAAGGAGACCCATCGATTAAATCATCCCATTGTTCTGTTTTAGCTGGTGCAATCCAACGTAGGGCATCTGTCGCGGTATTGGCTAAATATTCACGATCAGAATAATAGCACAAGCTATACGGAAATAGGCGATGTCCGACAAGGTGTTCTGGTAGGGTATTAGCTAGTCGTATTACGACATCTGCTTCAGATTTATCTAAATTGGCGAATGTGGTTGAACAATTCACTGTTAGCGTGATGTCCGGATACAAGCGAGTAAATTCGACCAGTTCCTCTAGTAACAAGAACTGGGCCATAGGTTCACCAAGTGAAAGCGTTATAGGGCCTGCAAATTGTTCGCCACCAAAGTGTACTTGACTGCGGTCTGCCGTGATAACAAGCTGCTCCATGCGACGAGCGAGTGCAAGAAGAGGCTCGCCTGCCTTAGTGATGCGATATGCGCCAATGATCTTTTCAAATACTGCGCTCTTACGGCGGTGATGCAATAATTCTAAACGGCGTGATACTGTGGTGTGCGTAGTTGCGAGCATAGCTGCCGCGCCTCGAAGCGTTTTAGCTCGATGTAAAGCGAGTATTAATTGATATTCATTCCAATCTTCCATTGGAACGATTTTGCACCATTACAAATAAAAATCAAGCCTCGAATTGACTACCTTGCTCTTATAAAGTTGTGTCTCACTAGTAAATTAATGAGATAAAGATGAATACAATGACAAGAATATGGGCTTTTTTACTTTGCTTTATTGGACTTATTATAGCAATTTTGTGTTTGCCTAATGATGCAGTAGCCTATCAAAAAGGCGCTGAAAAAGTGAATGAAATCGCCTTAAATCTGGCGCCTGGCGAAGTAGTGCAACTCATCGTACCGTTATCGATACCTGAGAAACAAAAGGAGCGTGAACACTATTATCGCACTGCAATACCACTAGCCCAGGAATATGGTTTTAACAATATTGGTCAACTCAATATAGAGCGAACTTTAGTGGGTGATAATAAGCCAACAGCATTCATTTTAGCAAAATGGCCCTCTATAAAAGCGCTAAAGGGATTTGAAAGTCATCCTAGTTGGCCTGCCTTAAAACAGTCGCGCGCTGATGGTTGGGAAGAGCTAACTCTCTTTAACGATGAAGCAGACCTTAAGCAAAGCGTACGGTTTTCTCAAGACAAAACTTATACAGCTGCTTTTGCGTGGTTCAATCCAGAATCCCCTGAAGACTATCGCACGTATTTGACAAAGGTAGCGCCATTACTTGAAAAAGTAGGTGCTCGGTTTATTTTAAAAATGTATGAGCCATCGATAGAGACCCATGCGTCTAATAATCTTGCGCCTAACCAAATTACCTTTGTGGAGTGGGATGAAGAAGATGGCTTAGCAAAATTGCAAGCTATGCCAGAATACAAACAATACAGTAGCTTGTTGAGAAATGGTGTTACTAAGTTTGAATTTCATGTAATTGCCCCATACTTTGCTAACAACTAAACGAGCCCTATGCAAAAAAATCCCCCAACACGAGTCAAATGTGCAAGGGGATTAAGGGAATACACTAGGGAGGGTGTATGTATAACCGTAGATATGAGCGTACTAATTTTGCGCAATTAATTGATTGTTGCTTGATGTTTCAAATTCAGAGATTGACGCAAGAAGCTGCTTCTGCGCTTCTATGTAAGCGGCTTCTATCTCGAAATATTTCACGTTTGCGACAAATAATGTCTCACTAGTAATTGCACCTGAATCATATTGATTTTCAAGTGTGTTCAAATGTGCGCGACTAACTTGTAAGTTATCTTCTAAGTGACTTAACAAGGCAATACTCTTTGATATCTGAGTTTGCTGATTTGCTTCCAAAGATAAGTCATTAGCGCTTGTTTGAGCGCTTACTGCTTGGCTAACGGCAAGTAGACTAAATAAAAGAAGTGCAGCAATGCTTGATATAATAATTTCTTTGGCTGTTTTTGAAAAAAGGTAAAGTTTCATGGCTATGTATCCGCTAATGTTTGCTTCGATATGATAACTATAGCGCTAGTAAATCAATAAAAATAATTATATAAATATATGATTTATATTTCCAAATATGATGTATTGAGAGGGCGGTCTTCCTATAGCTTTATTCTTATAAGCCGATAGTAATTACAACTGTATTGAACCAATTGAAATTTAACTTTCAAGCTTCGAAAAAGGCCACTTCTCTATGTCATTTAAGACGCAAACCTTCTGTTATTTAATGTGTTGTTTATTACTGCAAGCCTGTGGAGGAGATGAATCCTAGGATACATCTTCTTTTGTGTCTGATGAACGTGGGCAAGCGCCAAATAGTCAACAGACTCCTATACCCGCACTAGTGATGAATGGTTATGTAGCTAACGCGCTAGTATGGATTGATACAAGGCCAAATAACGCCATCGATGGCTTTGAAGCATTTGCTTATAGTGATAGTGAAGGTTATGTCACTTACAACCCTAATACCGGTGTTAATTATTGTCAGGCAGACCAAGCTGAACTAGCTAGGTTCTGTTTATCAACGGGTTTGCCTAGTGGTGAGCTTATCATCAAGGCGGCCAATGGCTTTGAGCTGTTAACAGGCGAGGGAAGTCAATCGGTCTTTACGTCAAAAACGAGTATTGCACAAGCTAAACAACAAATGAACGAGCTCAGTGCTATCGGAGTAGCTCCTACTGGAAATACTGACTTGTGGCAGTCGCAACTTGATAGCATCATGCCTAAAATTTCGCCCTTATCCACGATTGATTATTATTTACCTGTTCAGACCGATGTATTGTCGGTATTAGCTTCAGCAGGTTTTACCTTTGGTGTCGATACACCACAAAGCCGTATATTAAATACCGACTATATTGCGGGTTTAACCAGTGAAAATGACCAAACGCAGGCCCTTTCAAGTGAATTATTTAGGGCTTCGGTGGGAATCAGTGCACTGGCGGACACCTTGAGTATTAACATGGACGAGGTCTTACTAGAGCAAATGTTCTTGGATTTAGGAAAAGACGGCTTAGCCTTGAGTTCAGCAGATGTTGTATATGAATCAATCGCCTTGGCGTTATTTGCACAAAGCGTCACCGCGACAAATTTCGAACATTCTTTTAAGCAAAATAGTAAGCAAGGCGGCAATGTTGTTTTTAACAGTGATAGTATTTTGGATGCTGCAATACAACGGTTTATATTACAGCTAAGTGACCTGCAAGTCGTGCTTGGCAATATTAGTACTGTGCGCTTAAGTAACTTAAATACTGATCAAAGTTTCAAAGCGTTTTTGAATGATCAAAATACCACGATAAGTAATCAAATTGAGAGTCAAAATGATCCCATTTCATTGTTTCAAACACTTAATATCATTAACCAATTAGATGCTTTTTCAGGTGTGAGTAACGAACAAAAAGCCTTGCAAAAAAGGTTATCAAGCACGCTTGCACAGCAGGCAAACGAAATTGTGATGTTAATTACTGACACAAACGCAAGTCGTGATGGCGGGTCTAACGGGCAATCTGCCATTGATTTACTTGGTTTAGTAAATGATCTAACTAGGCTTATTGAGCAAGTAGAGGATACCGAGCAATTAAATCAAGCGATACGAGATTTGGATGTGCCGCAAAGTGCAGATTTAGGGAGCGCTGAGCAACAAAATCTTTGGCTAGGAAACCGTTTAAGCTTATCGGGAAGAATTGATGGCAATGAACAGGGGCAAGTTGTTGTATTTTTTGATGGCACGCAACAAATGCAAACAGAAGGGCCATTAATTATGTGTGTTGCTTATCAAAATCCACAAGACACGACTGATAATATAGACAGTAAGCGCTTTGAGGGATGGTGGTCAGTTTCAAATCCAAACAATCAAAACACTATTTTGTTGTCGGCGGAAGGTTTTGTTATCAGCATGAAGGTATTAGGCGAGACTATTGGCGCTGATATACCCAGTGAGCAACAAGTTCCGGCTCTTCAACGCATGCCAAATGAGCTTTATGGTACGTTTAGTTTTTCTTTAAATAACGAGCAAGCGACATGGCATTCTGATGATGCATCGTTTTCACAAAGCTACGGTTTATTATCAGCTCAAGCATTACCAAAAAATGATATGGATTGTGAACAAGTCTTAAGCTTCTAGCTTAAGACTTGATGGTGACTTACTTATTTTGCAAACACAGCGTCTATATCCGCAGCGCTATGCCTATTAGGGAGCTTTTCATTCTCTTCTCCCCAGACTCGGTTAACAATCCGGCCTCGCTTAACGCCTTCACGCTCGCTTAGTTGATTCGCCCATCTAAGAACATTTTTATATGAACTCACATCTAGAAAATCCTTAGCTTCATATAGTAAACCCTGGACTAACACGCCATACCAAGGCCAAATAGCCATATCAGCAATCGTATATTCCTCACCGGCAACAAATTGTGTTTTGGCAAGCTGTTTATCTAACACGTCCAATTGGCGTTTGACTTCCATTGCATAACGATTGATTGGGTATTCAAATTTTTCTGGTGCATAGGCATAAAAATGGCCAAAACCACCACCTAAAAACGGAGCGCTTCCCATTTGCCACATAAGCCAACTCATTACTTCGGCTCGCTGTGCAGGTTCTTGCGGTAAAAAGTGACCAAACTTTTCAGCTAAATAAATTAAAATAGCGCCTGATTCAAAAATCCGGATAGGTTCTGGAAAAGTGTTCCTATCTAACAATGCAGGTATTTTCGAATTAGGATTAATGGCGACAAAATCACTTCCAAACTGATCACCTTCTTGAATATTGACAATAAAGGCATCATATTCGGCCTCTTGCACCCCAATTGCCAATAGCTCTTCAAGCATGATAGTCACTTTTACCCCATTGGGTGTGGCTAGTGAGTGCAACTGTAATGCATGTTCACCGATTGGGAGCTCTTTATCGTGCGTACTGCCTGAGATGGGGCGATTAATGTTTGCAAACTTGCCCCCTGAAGCTTTGTCCCATGTCCACACCTTTGGTGGGACGTATTGATTTTTGCTCATTCACAATTCCTATTATTACAATGATGACATATAGACATGTAGACCGTGCAAGGCCCTATAAACATTCAAAAACATTATATATTTTCACTGTAGTCGATTTCACTCAATTTTGCTACTGACTAAGCAGGCAAGTCAAAATGGTAAAATTGAAATACAAACTGACGCTTACAAGTTGCGCCCAAAAATTATACTTTTGTCTAAGTGGGTTTTGCGCTATTCTTTCAGACCGTTGATTATGGAGGCGATACTACGATGCTACTTCGACAAAAAATTAATTTGTTAATGTCGTCGATTGGTATAGTAACCGCTATTATCACATACACCGTAATTCTATTGGTGTTAAATGACTACTTAGAGAAAGCCAACGATACGCAAAAACAAGCGCTGACCGACAGTATTATGCAGGATATTGTGGTGTTTGAGCGATTGCAGAAGATGGTAGAGCAGCAATGGGATGAAGAATTAGCCCTTTCTCTTAAAAGTATTTCCCAGCAAATAGCCTCTTCAATTAGTCAAAGTGAAGCTATTTCTGATGACGTTTTGCGCTCTTGGCGAGATCAGCATCAAATATCAGATTTACATCTTATTAATAAAGATCTCTTGCTTTACGCTAGTACCTCAGCCTCAGAAGTTGGTCTAGATATGTCTGGTTTTAGTGCAGACTATTCAAAAAATCTTTATTCACTTATTGGTCAAGATAAGTTTTTTACCCATGGATCTTCATTGTCAACCGTTAGCGGAGAAGTGAAAAAATATGCGTATTACAGTGCCTATGGTAGCGATATTATTATTAATGCGGACATTGATGTAAAAACGCGTTTAATGCAAGAGGATAGTAACGAACTAGCTGATTATCTCTTTGGAGATTATGTATCTAAGTTAGAAGCCAAGTACCCTAATATCAAAGAAATTGATTTGTTCATTGTGAGTAAAGCAGACCATTGGTCTCTATTCAATCCAGGTAATCTTATCGACGATACCTTAGTCACTCAGTTATTTAATGGCCAGTATGACCCAAGCCACAACCCTAATAGCATATTGACTTTGGTCGAGTTGGAAAGTTACCAAAAAGCAGGTTTACAAGCCTATTTACAGGTTATATTTGATGATAGTTTACTTGATAAAACTAAGCTGAAAGTGCAATTATCACTGCTTATCATCACTATTTTGATAGGCCTTTTGACCTTTTTTGTTTTACGCATTGTAAATCAAAAGCTGATTATTAATCGATTTGAAGATCTGCTATCACAGATAAGAAAAAATAGTGGTGTTAAGGGTGAGCAGATAATGGTTTCGGGCGATGACGAGCTCGCATTATTAAGCACAGAAATAAACTATATGATGGAAAGAATCAAGTATTCAGAAGATCAGAACAAAGTACTAAAAGGTATCTCAGAAAAAGACAGTTTAACCGGACTAGCAAATAGACGTTGGTTTGACGAAAAGTTTGCTATCGAATGGGCTAAAGCGAAGCTTGCATTTGAGGACTTGTCAATTTTGATGATAGATGTCGACTTTTTTAAAGAATACAACGACCATTATAGCCATTTGAAAGGTGATGAATGTCTACAAGCTATTGCTGAGGCTATCTCGTCTCAACTTGCAAGGCCATCAGATGCAGTTGCGCGCTTTGGAGGAGAAGAGTTTATCTGTCTACTACCAAATACACAATCTGATGGAGCACAGCAATTAGCAGAATCTATCAGGGCGAAAGTTGAGGCTTTAGGTATTAGACATGAGTTTTCTGACGCTGCAAAGGTGGTCACTATTAGTATCGGTTGTTTAACCATCAACGGTAAGAGAAATAAGCCATTAGAATTTATTTTGAAAGCAGTAGATGACTTACTGTACCGTTCAAAAAATGAAGGCCGTAATCGAGTATCAAGCAAAGTATTATTATAGATAAAGCAACAAATTATTTTATAGAAGTAGTAAATCCTCGAGCTTAGTCAACTGGACGTGAGGCAATACACTCACATCCTCATCATCGATATGCATTTTGCGATTCACAGCCAGCCATGCGCTTTTGTATCCGGCGCGAATGGCGCCAAAAATATCTTTTTCTAAATCATCTCCCACATGCAAAATGTGCCGAGGGTCGATTTTTAGCACTTTGCTGGTATGCGCAAACATATCAAGTGCGGGTTTCATTTTATAAGCGGAGCTAGCGTGAATAACACTAGTAAAATAGTCTTCAATGCCAATCGACGACAAGTCAACATTACCATTTGTAATTGCGGCTATCGGCATTTTTTGTGACAAAGCCTTCAAGGTGGTATGAACATTCTTATCTAAGCTAAAATCGCTTCGTTTTTGATAAAAGTAGGCAAAGCAATCGTTTGCGGCATCCTCAGCGCGTCGTACCGTAAAGCCAACACTAATAAATCCTTTATTAAGTGTTAACACTCTTAACTGGCCGATGTCGTCTTTTAATTCAGGTTTGTTTATCAAGAGCGACTGTCTAATTTCACGCCATTGATAATTGGTAATAGATTGTGACTCAGGATATCGGGTATGCATGTATTCCGACAATGCTTTTTCAGCAGCATATATGTAAGGCATATTGTCATAAAGTGTGTCATCCAAATCAAAACTCATTGCTTTGATAGGACCCAATGCTCTGTAATGAATCACTTCTTTTTTGCTCTTGGGTGTGCTTTATCGTACACATCGCTTAAGTGCTCAAAATTCAAGTGCGTATAGACTTGTGTGGTAGATAAGTTTGCATGTCCTAACAATTCCTGTACTCCGCGTAAATCGTTGCTAGACTCCAATACGTGTGTCGCAAAAGAATGGCGCAGTGTGTGCGGACTTATTTTTTGAAATAGCGTTTGGCTTTGAGCCCACTTTTGAAGACGCGTAGCTACTTGCCTATTTGATAATCGTCGCCTACGAATGGATATAAATAAGGCAGGCTCCTGTTCAAAACTTAATAAATCCTCACGAAATGGTAAATAACAAGCTATCGCTTGTTGTGACTGGCTTCCTATTGGTAATATGCGTTGTTTATTACCTTTACCGGTCACCTTTAAGCTACTGCCTTCGTCAAGGATGTCTATATAATTGAGGTTTGTCAGTTCTGATAAGCGCAGTCCACTACCATATAGCAGTTCAAATATACATTTGTCTCTGAGCGATAAAAAATCGTCACCTTCGAAGTTTAATAATGCTGTGATTTCGTCTACATTTAAGTGTTTTGGTAAGGGTGTATTCTGTTTAACCGAATGGATTGCGTTCAATGGATTGTGCTTTAGTATTTTTTGTGTAACTAGAAATCGGCAAAAATTTCTAAAAACAGTTAAGCGCAGGTTTATTGAACGAGACGATAATTTTCTGCGATGAGCTTTTTGTAGTACACGTTTTGCACTTGTAGTATCTAGGTCTTCCCAACGTTTTATTTCAATATCGCCGGCGACGGTTTCAAGTTGTCGCTTGTAATTTTTGATAGTGTGTGGCGATAATTGCCTTTCGATTTCACACTCTTGTATGTAGCGGTCAATCATGGGCAAAAGTGCGCGGATCGGTAGCATTTTTGCTAACTAAGCCTACTTACATGCGCGTTTAATGCCAAACGTAAGTACTCTAACAACATGGTATCCATGTCTGGCGTGAAGTGCATAGGATCTTGACTTGATACGGCCAAAAGCCCCAATGGCGAATATTCACCGATTTTAATCAACAGCACTGACGCTACATCACGTTTCGGAAACAAAGCTTGCTTTTCGAGTTTACTCAAGCGCCCTAAGAAGAAAGGTTGACGACCAAGCTTTTTATCAAAAATAGCGTGATGTTCGATTTCTGATAGCACCAATTGAGGAATATCGGCGCGCTTTTCAATTAATAATAAGCTAGCGCTATCTAGGTTTAGAGATTCAACAAGGTTTTTGTCGAGTGCCTTTTGTAGACCTTTCCCATCATTACACACCGAAATATCAATGTTTAACTGTGCATAACTTTTATAAATGAGCTCATTTTTTCTTGCATTGACCAATAGCTTATCAAGTTGATGCTTTAGTTGTTTTATTTTGTCTCTGAATTGATCGCTTTGTATCTGAGTTAAGGATACAACGCCATTTTCAGTTAAGTTAACTTGTATTTGTGTCAGTAGGTCGGGATTCTCAATTAAAAAGCTTGGATTAGCTAACAAGTAATCAGCCACTGATTGTGCGTTGACTGCAGGCGGTAAGTTGTCTACATCATTAGTCATAGCATCGTTTGGGTTATGTGCTTTAATTGATTCACTCATAAATATATTTGTCCATCATAAACATGTTCTGCGGGGCCTGTCATTTTGAGCATGCTTTCGCCACCTTGCCATTTTATTTTTAATTCACCACTAAGGTAAATGCACTTTTACATCGTGATTCAATTTCCCCTGAACTTGACCAATAGCGACGGCGGCACATGCGCCACTGCCACATGCGAGCGTTTCGCCGCTGCCACGCTCGAATACACGCAGTTTAATTTCATTTTTATTGACTATTTGCATGAATCCAACATTAACGCCTTCACTGAAGCGTTCATGCTTACCTAATGTCGGGCCAATTGTTTCGATATCAATATTATCAATATCGTCTACTTCGACAACACAGTGCGGATTGCCCATCGATACCACACCACAAAAAAAGGTTTGCTCTTTGTCTCTTATAATATAGGTTTTTTCTTGCTTATTTGCTTGAAAAGGAACTTTTTGCGGTTCAAATTCAGGTTTTCCCATATTTACAGTAATGTTGTTGTCTTTTTCAATGTACAAAATCATCCGGCCTGATTTTGTACTGACATTTATTTTGTTGCGATTGATCAAACCCTTGCTTCGCACGAAGCGAGCAAAACACCTTGCACCATTGCCACACTGGGTTACTTCACTTCCATCTGCATTAAAAATTCGATAATGAAAGTCTTGCTCGGGATCATAAGGCGGTTCAACCACCAAGAGTTGATCAAAGCCGATACCAAAATTACGATCAGCAAGTGCGACAATTCTCTCTTTTGAAAAGAACACATTTTGCGTAAGGTTATCAATTACAACAAAATCGTTCCCTAAGCCATGCATCTTAGAGAAGTTTACTAAGACCTTTTTATTCGCCCGATTTGAATGATTGTGTTGAGCTTGCATGCTATGACTCATTTGATTTTGCAGTTGATTGAGAAGGCATCACATGCTCACCTTTCCATAGGTCAGAAAGTGTTTCACGTTCTCGAACTAAGTAATGTTGATTAGCGTCAACGACTATTTCGGCGCAGCGGCATCTGCTATTGTAATTACTTGACATGACAAACCCATAGGCACCTGCGCTTCGAACGGCCAAAAAATCACCCGGTGTTAGCACTAACTTACGCTCTTTACCCAAAAAATCACCCGTTTCACAAACTGGGCCGACAACATCATAAACCTTTTCTTCGCCTTCTTTTTGTATGATGTTCTCTATTTTTTGCCAGGCTGGAGTACAAGGCTGGGCGCAGAAGATCATTCATTGCAGCGTCAACGATGGCAAAGTTCTTCTCTTCGCCCTGTTTGACGAACTCTACTTGTGTAATCAATATACCCGCATTGGCCGCAATTGCTCTGCTAAGGCTCTAAAATCAGCATTAGATCATCACGTCCCTTCATTTTAGCTGCCATCGCTTTAGCATAATCATTAGGGTGTGGCGGTGTTTCATCGTCGTAAGTAACGCCCAAGCCACCACCAACATCTAGATGGGATATATGAATATCAAGTTCCGCCAATTCATCAATTAAATTAAGCAGACGCTCTAAAGCATCAACAAAAGGTGATAAATCGGTTAATTGAGACCCTATATGGCAATCCATTCCTTGAATGTCAAGGTGAGATAATTGATTGGCATATTGATAAGCACTAATTGCTTCATCGCGTGCAATGCCAAACTTATTCGCCTTAAGACCAGTTGAAATATAAGGGTGGGTATTAGCGTCCACATCAGGATTAATACGCAATGAGATGGGGGCCTTGATGTTGAGCGTTTGTGCTACGCTATTGATGCGGTCTAGTTCAGGAATTGATTCAACATTAAAACACTTTATTCCTTTTTCTAAGGCAAACGCGATCTCTTGTTGCGTTTTTGCTACTCCAGAAAACACGACTTTACTTGGCTCTCCGCCAGCTTCAATAACACGCGCAAGCTCGCCACCAGAAACAATATCAAATCCAGACCCTAGCTGTGCCAATATTGATAATACGCCCAAGTTAGAATTTGCTTTCACCGCATAACAAATTAAATGATTGTGAGTACTTACTGCGTTGTTAAATGCGTGCCAGTGCCTTTCTAATGTTGCGCGTGAATAAATATAGCTTGGTGTACCATAGATTTTAGCGATATCAGCAACGGCTAAGTCTTCGGCAAATAATTGACCATTTTTAAAGTTAAAATAATCCATTTGTTTTATCCCTCCTTTTTCATCAATTTTAATGATTGTTCGGAGGGTTTGTCTGGCTTAGCAGGTTGTGCAGGTTCTTCAGGTAAGTACAAGGGACCGCGCTGTCCACAGGCGGTGACGATCAACAAAAGGACGCTGAGAAAAGCGACTTTTTTAAACTGGCGCATAGCATTCTTATTTATTCAACAATATTTGCCTAACCTTGCCCTGTGGCGATAGAAAAAGCAACATCTAATTTAAGGTTTATGCTGTCTCAAGCGATGCCAGTGTTGCTTCTAAATGTTTTGGAAATTTTACTTTTTGCCATAAAGTTTGACAAATTGACGCTTGTGTATCCCATCGACCATCAATAATCCAATTAATAAAGGCATTACAATCTTCAGGATACTCTATTTTTATACTGGTTTTAGCCTGTAACCATTCGTCTAAATCTTCTGCATTGAGTGATGACATCACTTGGCAAAGTCCCATTTGCTGCAGCGTGAAAGCATTTGATATTTGTTCATACTGTTTTAGTAAAGGTTTAACGAGCAAAGGTTTACCTAAACTTAAGCACTCTGTTGCTAATTCAAAGCCACTGTTGCAGACCACTCCAGCGCAAATATGTAAATGATCAGCAAAATTGCTAAGCGATAGAGGATAGAAATGAATATTGTTTATCTTAGTATAAGACTTGATTGCTGGGTGAAAACAAACAAATGATTCTTCGCCAAGTACAGAAAACTGCTCAATAATATCTTGTAAGGTTTCAAAAGGAAGATAAATTAAAACAGGACGATTGTTAAATGAACCCAGCACTTTTTCTAAGCGACCATTTTGTGAGTGCAGTTTCACTACAGGCGGAATAATGTGATGTCCAAAATGATACCAGTGAGTACCAAGCTGATATTGAGTTGGCGCAAAGTATCGAGTAATGAGTTTGTCACCGACACCTTGTTCCTTTGTCGGGACATTGTGTAAAAATGCCGCTTGATGGCTTAACGATAGCGAAGGGATATTATGAATTTTTGCTGCCCAAGCGCTTATAGGCTCAAAATCATTAAGGACCAAGTCATATTGCTTGATATTAAGATTTTTAATATCTCTAATGGCTTGAATAACATTGTTTTGACAAAGCGTTTTCCATCTATTTATTTGTCCTTTTTCAGTAACAAATGTTAGGCCTCGTCGTGTATCAAATTCCTCAAATAATTGCATATCAAAGTAACCTTGCTTGTCCCGTCCTGAAAACAAGTAATCAACATGGACATTATCAAAATTAGCAAAATCCCTAGCCATATGACGCGCTCGAGTTATGTGGCCATTTCCTGTTCCTTGCACACCGTATAAAATTCTCATTTTGTTATCCCAGTATTTTGTTATCCCAGTATCTTGATGCTTGCAAATGCGACTGCCATACCTAGTATCGCGCCAATGCAGACATCAAGTGGAAAGTGAACACGAAGTATTACTCTAGAAAGGCCAATAAGCGTTGCCCAAATATAAACAATAACGCAAAGAGGCGGGTAAAAATGGCCAATTAAACTTGCCATTAGAAATGCCGCAGCAGTATGCCCAGAAGGTAAACTGAATTTGTCAGCAGGCACAATATAGGCCTGCATGTGCGAAATGAGGTCGCACGGACGTTTACGTTTAAATATATGTTTAAGCAACAAATAAATTGGAATTTCAAAGGCATATGCCATTAGTGCGACAGCAAAAAACAACGCGCCATGCTCGGTATCAAAATAAAAAAGAATGAATGCTAGGCAAATATATAAGTGGCCATCACCCGTTTTAGAAATAAGCCTAAACACGTGTGTGCATCTGCTAGTTGACTGGCTTTGTGGTCTACTTGCGACCCATGTAAATATTCTTTCATCGATGCTAGTAATACGTTTCATATGTTTGGCTCGATAGTTAAGGAAGTATTTAGCCAAATGGTAGGTAATGTGTATGAATGATTTATTTCATAAATACGAAGAGTTTATGACAGCGTTATAAAAACTAGTGTTTTGCGCGGCTTTTGTTGCTAATGTTAGCCTACTGCAATTAAATTAAGGTATGACTATGCACGTTAACACTTCTGAAATTTGCGATATGTTTGCTCAAAGCGTTGATGTTCTTGAACCAATCTTCACTAATTATGGTGCAGGAGACAGTTTTTGCGGTGAAGTTACAACGGTAAAATGCTTTGAAGACCGGGGCCTAGTCGATAAAGTTCTTGCGTCAAATGGTTTAGGTAAGGTCTTGCTTATTGATGGCGGAGGCTCACACCGAAGAGCGCTGATTGATGCAGAAAATATACAACTAGCCATTGATAATAATTGGGAAGGGATTATATGTTTTGGCGCAGTAAGAGACGTAGATTTACTTGTTGAGTTTGATATGGCTATATTCGCTGTCAACTGCATCCCCGTGTCAGCTGAAAGTAAAGAGGTGGGTGAACTTGACTTAGCAATCAATTTTGCAGGTGTGACATTTTTACCTGAAGATCATATCTATGCTGATAACACAGGAATTGTGCTGTCGCCAGAAGCCTTAGATATTTAATTAGCTCGACCAAACAACATCTAATTTAGGCGATAGTGTTTATCGCCTAACAAACGTAGTTAATCGGTTTATTGTTTAGCAAATATATCATTTAAGTGTGCTGCTATTCTTACACCGCCTTGCTGTAATCGCCTTTGCACAGTGGGTATATGATCATAAAGGTATTGCCATGATAAGTATTCAGTGTCTTCTTTAGGATATATTGTATCTCTTATTTGTGCGCTTTCTTGTATATAAACTAACGGGTCGGTTGTTTGCCACGCTTTAACTTGTTCTGGCGTAATTTTGCTACCCAAAAACGCAGTCCATTCTGTATATGATAGGCCTCGGCGGTCGATAAGACCTGAATCCCAGATACGATGTAAATTAGAGTCTTCCCTGAAAAATTCAATTCTAAAATCGTTACCACCTCTGTCAGTTCCGTCTCCTGCATGCAATGGCTGATGTAAATCGCCAATAATATGAACAAGCATTTTCAAGGCTAACTGTTTATCTTCTCGGCTAGCATCAGGGTTTTTTAATGTCGCGGTAAATTGAACAATGGCGGTGACTGAATCACCTTCCTCGGGTGCACCCACATCTTTGTATTGCTTGTTTTTGGGCACGGTTACATAGTGATATGGTCCGGCCACATTTTGCCAAAAGTGTGCTGGGTTTGAACGTTGTTCATCAGCATAGGTACTGATTTCGGCAAGTGTTTCGTTGTCTAATAGGTTTGCTATTGCAAGCTTTGCCTCTTCACTAAGGTATTGTTGCGCAATTTCTCCTGTCACTCGATGACCAGTTTGTCCCCATGCATATGCATAATCAGTGCAGCTGACAACGAGTGCGCAGGCAAAACTTAAGGTTCGTAATAAGGTCATGGTCATATTCCTACTGTATTTATTTGGTGTAACCCCATGGCTCTACCAAATTTTGTTCAATGTCTAGATGATTAAGGATTCTAGCGACAACAAAATCAACTAGGTCAGTAATTGTTTTCGGATTATGATAAAACCCCGGGGCTGCCGGCATAATCGTTACGCCAAGATTAGACAATTTCAGCATATTTTCAAGGTGGATGCTAGAAAGCGGCATTTCACGAGGGACAATGATAAGTTGCTTTTTTTCTTTTATGATCACATCTGCTGCACGCTCGATTAAATTATCACTTGCCCCTGTGGCGATGGCGCTCAGCGTTCCAGTCGAACATGGGCAAATGACCATCTTATTGGGAGATGATGAGCCTGATGCGACCACTGAAAACCATTCTTCTTTGCCATAAACCCGTATTTGGCCTTCCTTGGCTTTCATCATTTGAGTAAAAAATGAGGTGGCACTTTCAGGATTTGCGGGAACTTTTAAGTCCTCTTCGGTTGCAAAAACAACTCTAGCGGCTGACGACATTAGCAGATGAACGTCCTGCCCTGATAACACGAGCTGTTTTAGCAGTGACAATGCATATGGTGCGCCAGAAGCACCTGTCACCGCCAATGTTATTGCCGGCTTGATATTGCGTCTGTTCTTATCATTCAAGTGGTTTGCTCTCCTGTCTTGGCTAATGCGCGTAGTAGTTTGTCATGAATACCGTTAAATCCACCATTGCTCATAATTAAAATAGTATCGCCGCGACTTGCGCTTTGGCTCACTGTGTTGATGATGTCATCTACGCTTTGGTATGATTTGACAGGCACAGTGCTATTTTCAATCATCTCTTGCATAGACCATTGTAATGCAGTTGGATGAAACAGATGTACTTCATCGGCCAATGCCCATGATGTAGATAATGCATCTTTGTGTATTCCCATACGCATTGTGTTTGATCGGGGTTCAAGTATCGCGATTATTTTTGCATCTCCCACGCTATCGCGCAGACTTTTTACAGTGGTGGCAATAGCAGTTGGGTGGTGTGCAAAATCGTCAAATACTTTAATGCCATCCACATCACCTTTAAGCTCCATACGTCGTTTAACACTTTTAAATTCACACAAGGCTTGCACTGCAATATTTGGTTTGACACCAACATGATACGCACAGGCGATTGCCATCATGGCATTACTAATATTATGGTCGCCAATAAGCTCCCATGTTAGCGTCGCTTGTTTTGTGCCTTCATAAAGCACATCAAAACGACTGCCATCTTGCTCAAGTTTTTGTGCTAGCCATTGACTATCGGCATTGGCATCTATTGAGAGGGTGCTACTTTCGCTCCAAAGGCCCTTTTCGATAACACCGGATATGTTGTCATCACTGATGGGGAAAATCACTTTCCCTTTACTAGGTACCATTCTGATGAGATGGTGAAACTGTTTTTTAATAGCATCTAAGTCTTCAAAAATATCAGCATGGTCAAACTCCAGATTATTTATACCCAGTGTTTTTGGTCGATAATGAACAAACTTCGAGCGTTTATCGAAAAACGCGCTGTCGTATTCGTCTGCTTCTATCACAAAAAACGGGGATTGGCCGATGCGGGCAGAGACACCGAAATTTTCGGGTACACCGCCAATTAAAAAACCAGGCTCTAAGCCAGCATATTCTAAAATCCAAGCTAACATGCTTGATGATGTGGTTTTACCATGTGTTCCCGAGATGGCAAGCACCCAACGGTCTTTAAGAAGATGCTCAAGCAACCATTGAGGCCCACTGGTATACGGTAAATTACGGTCTAGTACATATTCTACCGCAGGGTTGCCTCTGGCCATCGCGTTGCCAATCACGACCATATCAGGAGAAGGTTCAAATTGGGATGTGTCGTATCCTTGTGTGAGCGATATCCCCAATGCTTCGAGTTGCGTACTCATTGGCGGATAGACATTTGCATCGCTACCCGTTACTTTGTGGCCCATGCTTTTCGCAATCGCGGCTATTCCACCCATAAATGTGCCACAAATACCTAAAATATGTACATGCATTTTGTTTTAACTTTGAATTCATTATTAAATTGAGTGTATCAGAACATTTGAGGTAAATAACTGTTTTTAATCCCGCTTCAACCCAGTTACAATATAGTGGTGATAGACTAAAGGGGCATTTAACTTGCTGTAGGTTTGCGAGTATGCTTGTGTGCGCTTAGTCTTACTATTTATGACAATCTCACAAGGAATAAGCTTTTAATGAAACGACTCAACTCCCAGTTGCAACAAGATGGCGCTCCACTTGAATTGATTTTACTAATAAGAACGCTACTTGCCGCTTGCAAAGAAATATCATTTCGTGTCAGTCAAGGTGATTTAGCAGGAGTACTCGGCTCAACACTAAGTGAAAATGTTCAAGGTGAGACACAAAAGAAATTAGATGTTATTTCCAATCAAATTATTAAAGATACGCTGCGTGAATCAGGCTACGTAAAAGCGATTTCTTCAGAAGAAGAAGAAAGTGTTGTGCCTTGCTCAGAGGACGGCAATTACCTAGTAAGCTTTGACCCACTTGATGGCTCTTCAAATACCGAAATTAATAGTTTAATAGGGACGATATTTTCAATCGCGCACGCGCCACAATGGATGAAGCCAGATGACCCTAGTGCATTTTTGCAACCGGGCACGCAAATGGTAGCGGCTGGCTATGTGTTGTATGGGCCCTCTACCATGCTTGCCATGACAACAGGTCGCGGCACGCATTTATACACCTTAGACAAAACTCACGGAGGCTTTTTGGTAACTCAAGCTAACCTGTCTTTGCCTTCTGATACTAGTGAATTTGCCATTAACGCATCAAATCAGCGTCATTGGGAACCCCCTATGCAACAATATTTTGCTGACCTAATTGCAGGCAGTGAAGGGCCACTTAAAAAAGACTACAACATGCGTTGGGTGGCCGCGATGGTAGGTGATATTCATAGAGTATTATGTCGAGGTGGCATATTTATGTATCCTTTTGACAAGCGTAATCCTAAGAAAAAGGGTAAGTTGAGATTGCTGTATGAGGCAAACCCTATGGCATTTCTAATCGAACAAGCCGGTGGATTGGCGTCAACGGGCGAAGGCAGAATAATGGAAGTCATGCCAGAGGAAATTCACCAGCGAGTGCCGGTGTTAATAGGCTCTAAAAATGAAGTCAACAACTGTTTAAGTTACTACCAAAAGAATTAATAATTAGTTAACGAAAGGAAATAAGATGAGTTTAAGTAATGTACCTGCGGGTGACAATTTGCCTGATGAAGTATATGTAGTAATTGAGATACCTGCATATTCATCACCTATTAAATACGAAGTCGATAAAGATACGGGCGCATTGTTTGTGGATCGCTTTATGGGCACTTGCATGCAGTATCCTCTCAATTACGGTTATGTGAATAATACCTTGTCTGATGATGGAGATGCGGTTGACGTATTGGTGATGACCCCACATCCATTGTTAGCAGGCTCGGTAATCAAAGTGCGCCCAGTAGGTGTGTTGAATATGACAGATGAGTCTGGCCAAGATGCGAAGGTAATCGCAGTGCCTGTAGATAAGTTATCACCAATTTATAGCGATGTGAAAGACATTGAAGATGTGCCAGCACTAACTAAAAATCAAGTAGAGCATTTTTTCACTCATTACAAAGACCTTGAAAAAGGCAAATGGGTCAAAATTGACGGTTGGGCTGGCATCGAAGAAGCCAAAAAAGAAATCGTATCAAGTGCCGAGCGCTACCAAAAAGGTGCTAATTAAATAGCTTAGCGTTATAATTATATTAATGCTATTTGAAAGCTCGCGATGCGAGCTTTTTGTTTTTTTAAGGAAGCTACTATGTTTTTTCAAAAAAGTTGTAAACCCTTTGCGCTAGTTATTTTAGTTTTTTGGCTTGCGAATGCTTCAGCACAAGAGCAAGAAGCCAAGGAGTTGTATTGGGAAGACTTAGCACCTAAAGGCTTTAATATGCCGCCTGTGACGATGGAACATACCACGTCAATGGCACAAGTCGCTCCTAATGCGCCAGTGATTGAGGAGTTAAATAATACCTTCGTTAAAATCCCTGGTTTTGTTGTGCCATTAGAAGGAGATATGGACTCAATTACGGAGTTTTTGCTGGTGCCTTTCTTTGGCGCATGTATTCACGTGCCTCCACCCCCATCAAATCAAATAGTTTATGTAAGCTTTTCTGAAGGCGTGCCGATAGAAAACCTATACGACGCGGTTTGGGTTACGGGAACTTTATCTACAAACCGCTGGGAAGGTGATATCGCATCAGTTGGATATAGTCTTTCAGGAGTTAGTTTAAGCGCATTTTAGGATGATAGTGGGCTTAAACTTATATTATTTAGAGTTTAGGTGGACTATGAAATTTCTATCAAGGTTGTCAATCGCGCAAAAATTATTTTTGATACCCTTCATTGCTGTTGCAAGCTTTGTCATTTATGTGACTATTACGGTTTTAACGGCAAGCAATAACGTTGCTTTGCTTGAATCTGCTCGTTCAATGCAATTTCCTGCTTTAATGGCTTCAAAAAATGCACTTGTAAGCATGGAAAATACGCGCTCTAACTTGAGCTCTGCGGTTACAACAGGCGATGAGGAATCATTAAAGTTAGCAGCTTCTGAAGCGCAAAAAGCTGACGAAAACCTAAGCGCTATTGTTGCGCTCAATAGCGAGCTTGCCGGCGAGATTAATCCCATAAAAGACAAGTTCGACGGTTATTATGAAATGGCGTTTGAAATCAGCGAATCGTTTGTCAATAATTCACCTGATTTTGAAAAAATAGGTCGCGTCAATGAAACGATGAACAATGACTTTGATGAGGCCGTGTCAAGACTAAGTGAGTTTAACGCCAATCAGCTCGCGGTATTCGAAAACGCTATCCAAAGTGCTAACGATAATGCTAAGAACTTGAGCTGGACTGGAATATTAATGGGCATTATTACTGCCATTATACTGTTTGCAGCGGCGTTCCCAATTGTTCATAGTTTGCGTAAATCAGTTGTCGATGTGGTTAATTCATTAAAAGAAATGGCGCAAGAAGATGGTGATTTGACTAAAAGAATCAGAACCCGTAATCGCGACGAAGTAGGTGATTTGGTCTATTGGTTTAATCAGTTTGTTGAAAAACTACAAGGCGTAGTGACAGACATTGGCAACTCTAGCAAACCATTGGCAATGCTGGCAGATAATTTACATCAGGTATCTAATGGTGCACGGGAAACAATTAGTGCCCAGCAATTGTCAGCAGCAGATGCAAAAGATGCGGTCGATAATATGACACAAAGCGTTGATGAGGTAGCAAAAAGCGCATCAGAAGCAGCGCAAGCAGCAGGTGAGGCATCTAGTGCTGCAAATGAAGGTCAACGCGTTGTTAACGATACTGTTAGCAGTATTCAGAATCTAGCATCACGCGTAGATGAAACAGCATTAGTGATTAAAAAGTTAGAGGAAGATTCTAATCAAGTAGGTGTCGTGCTTGATGTTATTAAAGGCATTGCTGAACAAACTAACTTGCTTGCACTTAATGCAGCTATTGAAGCTGCAAGAGCAGGTGAACAGGGCAGAGGGTTTGCCGTTGTTGCTGATGAAGTAAGAACGCTTGCGTCACGCACTCAGCAATCAACAGAAGAAATTCAAGCGACGATTGAATCATTGCAAAATGCGGCTAATTCAGCAGTAAGCGCAATGGCGAAAGGCACCGAGCAGGCTTCCTTAAGTGTCGAAGAGGCAAATAAAGCCGGCGGAAGTTTAGGCGCGATTACTGAGACAATTGCCAGAATTACGCAAATGAATGATCAAATAGCGCAGTCTACTGGCCAACAACAAAGCGTTGCAATGTCTATTTCAAATAATGTGGATGATATCAATGCAAGAACCGAAGACACCGCGTCAAGTTCAGAGCAACTAACGTCGGTTAGCACCGAACTAGAGAGCTTATCTGAAGATTTCAGTCGGATTATGCGCCAGTTTAAATATTAAGCAAAGATTTAGTCTATAGACGTGTTTTTAGGCCAATGTAAACTATTACATTGGCCTTTTTTATGCAGAGTTATTTCTTTACTTGCTTTATGCTACTTAAACGTTTAAGTTAACGTAATGTTAACAGCTCGTTTTAGTCAATGTCTTTTCAATATAAGACCTAATAGTGATCAATAAATAATGTCAAATACTGCAGATAATGCCCCCTTATCATTTAAAGAAAAAGTCGGTTACGGCGTTGGAGACATGGCCTCCAATTTTTACCTTGGTTTTTTCGGTCTTTTTTTACTTTATTATTATACTGATATTTATGGAATAGCGCCGGCGGCGGTTGGCGCGATGATGTTAATATCTAAAATTGTAGATGCAGTTAGCGATCCGGCAATGGGAGCGATAGCTGATCGGACAGAATCTAGATGGGGACGCTATCGCCCTTACTTGTTATGGGGAGCGATTCCCTACGGCTTGTTAGGATTTGCAATTTTCTTTGGGCCGGACTTTTCCAATACCGGAAAGCTTATTTATGCATATGTAACTTACATTGGCGTCATGCTTGCGTTTACCGCTATGAATGTTCCGTATTCAGCTTTACTAGCGGTAATATCCCCAGTAGCCGAAGAGCGAAATAAGGCGACCATGTATCGTTTTGTGTGCGCTGGTTTAGGCGGTATATTAGTGGCAGCGCTGGCCACACCATTGAAAAACATTTTAGGTGGCGGAGACGATGTTCTTGGCTTTAGATTAACCATGGCTATTTTTGCCGTTTTATCGATTGCTTTGTTTTGGTTTACGTTTTGGTCTACAAAAGAACGAATAAAGCTTAAACCGCATAACACTAGAGTGTCGGTTGATTTTACACTACTACTTAAAAATACCTCATGGGTGGTCCTAGGGATTGCATGTGTCGTTTTATTGGTCGGCTTGGTTACTCGTTTCGGCTCCATCATTTTTTATATTAAATATTATATGCAAGATGAAGGTTTGCCGATTTTCCTGATTTTTGATCGCCCAGCTTTGTTTATGGCGATTGGTTTATTTGGTCAGGTTGTCGGTGCGTTAAGTACGCCTTATTTGACCTCTAGATTCAACAAACACACCACTGTTCTTGTCGCAAGCTTGATGCATGCATTGTTTTTAATCATTAGTTTTTTTATACCGCCAGAGTTTTACTGGACAAGTGTTGCGCTTCATTTCTTGGGTATAACGGCATTTGGAATACAAATTACTTTGTTATTTGCGATGTTTACGGATTGTGCAGAGTTTGGTGAGTGGAAAACAGGTAGACGAGCATCTGGCTTAACCGTTTCTGCATCTATGTTTGCTTTGAAATTTGGTGCGGCACTTGGTGGTGCATTGCTCTGGGTTTATACTAGCGGCAGTTGGGTTTGTAGCAAACGAAGTACAAACGGATACTGCCATTATGGGCATTAGAGTAATGGCGACATTAATCCCTGCTGGTTTCTTTATTGTGGGCGGATTACTGCTACTGTTCTATAAGCTAGATAAAAAGTTAATGGATAAAATTGAAATTGAGCTGGGTGATAAACGCGCCACGCAAACAAACTAGTGGTCCATAGCATAAGAATTATCAGTGGTAAGAGTTAATTGAGATATTTACTATTCTCACTATCTGCTATTCTCACTATCTACCTGATGCGTTATAGTGCTTATTTGCTTGCTTAAAGGAATGAAAGCTATGTTAATAAGGATTGTTTTATGTTTATTGATTTCACCATTTGCGTTTGCTAATCAAGACGCTCTTACTCTTGATCGCACGATTCCTAATGACGTTGAATTACTGTTCCCGAATGAGCAGGATATACAGCCACAAGAAAGCGATTTTGAAGTGTTGTATACAATACTGATGAGTAATGAAAAAGGCGAGAGATGGGCCGTATGTACAATTAAAAATACATCTGGAGGTAACAGAGTATTAGCGGCATCTCAGCTCATGGCCTTAACCGCATCTGGAGCAAGAATTCGCCCTATTAGTGCATCGCACAATTTTAAAGGCGGGGAAACCTTAACCCTTACCATTAATTTTGGTAAATCTAAGTTTCCCTTACTGTCAGTTTATTCTAGAAATGACTGAATATAAAAATAAATAGACCTTTACTTTATAAAGGCTCAGGCACCATCATTTCGTCAAACGCTTTTCGAATTTCTTCTCCAATGGGCTTGGACGCTTGAGTTTGATAATCAAAGTGCACCAAGGTGGTTGTGCCTTTAGCTTTTAATTCATCATCTTGCCAACACTCTTGGTAAACAACAAAAGAACTTCGTCCAACCTTGCTGATACCGGTTTTAATGGTGACAGGGCTTTGCATAAATATCTGCTTGAGAAAATCAACATTATAATTAGCTAAGATCAATGGCCAATTTTGTAAATCCAGCTCTGGCGTAAACATTTTGAAAATTGGCATACGCGCCGACTCGAACCACGCGACCAGCACTGTATTGCTCACATGTTGTAAGGCGTCAGTTTCGTAAAAGCGTACCTTAAATTGTTCAGTTAACATGATTGTTCCTTGTTATCGTTCTACACCTATCATCGGGGCCAAGAAGCTACCTGTATGCGAGTCAAGATTTTTCGATACTTGTTCTGGCGTTCCTTGCGCAACTATCATACCACCGCCAGAGCCCCCTTCAGGTCCCAAGTCAATGATCCAATCAGCAGTTTTTACAACATCTAAGTTGTGTTCTATTACCACCACAGTATTACCATGGTCACGAAGCCTGTGTAAGACTTGCAAAAGTTGTTTGATGTCGTGAAAGTGTAGGCCGGTGGTAGGCTCATCTAAGATATAGAGTGTTTGACCAGTATCTCGTTTAGAGAGCTCTTTTGCTAGTTTGACTCGCTGAGCTTCGCCACCTGATAATGTAGTAGCAGACTGTCCTAATCTAATATAAGACAAACCTACATCCATTAGTGTTTGAAGCTTGCGAGATATTGATGGGATAGCATCAAAAAATTCTCTGGCGTCTTCAACCGTCATTTCTAACACTTCGTGGATATTTTTATCTTTGAATCTAATCTCTAATGTTTCACGATTGTAACGTTTACCCGCACACACATCACATGGCACGTAAACATCCGGTAAGAAGTGCATCTCTACCTTAATGACACCATCGCCTTGGCAAGCTTCGCATCGTCCCCCTTTTACATTAAAGCTAAATCTACCAGGTTTATAGCCTCTTGAGCGAGCTTCTTGCGTACCAGAGAAAATCTCGCGTATAGGTGTAAAAATACCAGCATATGTCGCGGGGTTTGAGCGAGGGGTTCGGCCGATTGGACTTTGATCAATGTCGACTACCTTGTCGAGCTTATCTAATCCTGTCATTGATACATAGGGCGCAGGCTCATTAACGGTCGCTCGATTAAGTTCGCGCTGTGCTATTTTGTAAAAAGTGTCATTAATTAGGGTGGATTTGCCTGAGCCCGATACACCCGTTATACAGGTCATTAAACTCGTAGGAATACGCAAATTGACATTTTTTAAGTTATTCCCACTAGCGCCTTTTAGTTCCAACCATGGTTTGCCTTTGGTTGGGTTTGGCTTTTTCGGAACTTCAATTGATTCTTTTCCAGACAAATACTTTCCAGTCAGTGAGTCTTCACATCCAGTGATATCCTCTAGTGAACCTTGAGCAATTATTTGGCCGCCATGTACGCCAGCGCCTGGACCTATATCAACAATATAATCGGCTTCTCGAATTGCATCTTCATCGTGTTCAACAACAATGACGGTGTTACCCAAATCACGCAAATGTCGTAAGGTCTTTAACAAACGTTCATTATCTCTTTGGTGAAGACCAATGGATGGCTCATCCAATACGTACATCACTCCTACTAGACCAGCACCAATTTGGCTTGCCAGACGGATTCGTTGCGCTTCTCCACCAGATAACGTATCTGCACTGCGTTCGAGTGAAAGATAGTTAAGACCAACATTAACTAAAAATTGGAGTCTATCCATTATTTCTTTTAGGATTTTGTCCGCGATTGCTGCTTTTTGACCCGTTAGTGATAACTGGGTAAAGAATTCATGGGCGCCGGCAATTGACATATTTGCAATGTCAGGCAGGTTCGTTTCTTGTATAAATACATTACGTGCTTCAAGTCGTAAGCGCGAGCCAGAACAGGTTTGACAGGGCTGATGGCTAAGATACTTCCCAAGCTCTTCTCTCACCGTATTAGATTCTGTCTCTTTATAACGCCTTTCCATATTGGGAATAATTCCCTCAAACGCGTGCTTGCGTTCCATGATATCGCCACGTTCGTTGATGTATCTAAATTTGACGGATTCACCATTGGAACCATGTAATACGATTTTTTTGGCCTTCTCGTCCAGCTCTTGAAAAGGTATCGTTAAATCAAAACCATAATGATCAGCCACTGACATCAACATTTGAAAATAATAATAGCTACGTTTATCCCACCCTCTGATGGCGCCGCCAGATAAACTCAACTCTTCGTTACCGATAACTCTATGTGGGTCGAAGAATTGCCTAGTACCTAGGCCGTCACATGTTTGACATGCGCCAGCAGGGTTGTTAAACGAGAATATGCGTGGTTCTAATTCGGTAATACTATAGCCACAATGTGGACAAGCAAAATTAGCAGAAAATACGATTTCGTCTCTATCTTCGTCCATATATGCGACTTTCGCTGTGCCTGATGATAAGGCCAGAGCGGTCTCAAAAGATTCAGACAAGCGAAGTTGTAAGTCATCACGGACTTTAAAGCGGTCTACGACAACTTCAATAGTGTGCTTTTTGCGAAGGTCTAAATCTGGAGGGTCAGATAGGTCGCAAACTTCACCATCTATGCGCGCTCTTATAAACCCTTGTGCTGAAAGGCTCTCGAGCGTTTTTATATGCTCTCCTTTTCGCTCTTGCACGACAGGCGCCAGCAACATGAGTTTGGTGCCTTGAGGGAAAGTAAGTACTTTATCGACCATTTGACTTATGGTCTGCGCATCCAAAGGTACTTTATGCTCTGGACAAGTAGGTGTGCCAACTCGTGCAAATAACAGCCTTAAATAATCATATATCTCGGTAATTGTGCCAACGGTTGATCTAGGATTATGTGACGTAGATTTTTGTTCGATAGAAATAGCGGGTGATAAGCCTTCTATATGGTCAACATCTGGTTTTTCCATCATTGACAAAAATTGGCGAGCGTAGGCAGACAAACTCTCAACATATCTGCGCTGGCCTTCTGCGTATAAGGTATCAAACGCTAAAGATGATTTTCCAGACCCCGATAGGCCTGTGATGACCACTAGTTTGTCTCTTGGTAAGGTGATATCGATGTTTTTAAGATTGTGCGTGCGAGCGCCGCGGACTTCTATATTATCCATATTTGGCTTAAATGTATCCCGTCAAAGTAATCGGTTAGTATGCCATAATCTGACATGATTTAGCACTAAGTAAAGGAATATTTACGTGCACAAACCTGTGCAGATCATCAATCGGTATCTAACAAACAAATCATACTATTAATAATTGTGTCGAGGGTTTACACTACGCGCCTGTTTTTAATTGAGGTAAACATGAGTAAGGATTCCCTAAACTCTTCTGAATGGCGCTCTGGGATTAGCTTAGCAAGTATCTATGTATTGCGCATGCTTGGTTTGTTTATGGTCATACCGGTTATAGCGGTTGCGGCACTAGAATACCCAGATTATTCACCCCTTTGGGTAGGTCTTGCTGTGGGCGGATATGGATTAACACAAGCCATTTTTCAGATTCCTATGGGTTTATTATCAGATCGTTGGGGCCGTAAACCTGTTATTTATTTAGGCTTGATACTTTTTGCCGCAGGTTCTTTAATAGCAGGGTTGGCAGATAGTATGTACTTGCTTACTATTGGTAGGATCATGCAAGGTGCTGGCGCTATTGCCGGGGCAATTATGGCGCTAGCCACAGACGTTACTCGCGAATCTCAACGCACCAAAATTATGGCCTTAATTGGCGTTTCAATTGGATTTTCATTTTATCTAGCCTTGCTGATAGGGCCATTAGTTGCTAACTCCTTTGGGCTCAGTGGTATTTTCCTAATGACGGCCTTGTTGGCCGTATTATGTTTACCACTTGTTAAATTTGGTATCGCAATGCCATCGCAATACCATCGTCAAGCCTCAGGCGATGCATTACCTAGAGTCAAGCAACTTAGACAATTATACAAACACCCCCACCTTTGGCGTTTAAATGTTTCAGTGCTTAGCATACATATGTTAATTACGTGTTTCTTTGTCCAAATACCAGTGATGCTAATCTCAATGGATGTTGCCTTGGGGCAACATTGGCAAGCGTACTCAATTATTCTAGTGAGCTCTGTCATCTGCTTAGTTGGGATGATTAAACTTGCTGATAACATGCCGGCGGGCATTAGTTTTAAAATTGCCTATTTATTGATGGCGATTAGCTTGGTAATACTCAGTCAACAAGGTCTTGTTTATTGGCATTTAATAGGCGCCGGTATTCTATTCTTCGCTGGGTTTAATTTTTTGGAAGCTAAAATGCCGTCTATGTTGTCTTCGATTGCGCCTGCGGGTAGCAAAGGGTCTGCTATGGGGATTTATGCAAGCCACCAGTTTTTTGGTGCGTTTCTTGGTGGTTTACTATCAGGTATCTTGAACAGTTATTTTTCGAAAGAATATGTGTTTATTATGTGTGTAATAGTCATCTTTTTGTTAAGCTTTACAACAAGAGGCTTGGCAGGTGCACAAAGAATAAAAAGAGTGACCTTACCATTGCCTATGCGTGAAGCTACTGAACAGCAATTACGCCTTATTCGCTCACAACTTCAGGCTGTTGCAGGCGTGGTTGAAGTGGTAACAGATCAGATTGACAAAGCTGTATACTTAAAGGTTGATGCTAAAACCTTCAATTTAGAAGATGCTAAAGACCGCTTAAATGTATAAATATTGAAACCAATAATAAGATTTTAAAGGAAAGACAATGGCCTCAAAAGGTGTAAACAAAGTCATTTTAGTAGGTAATTTGGGTAATGATCCTGAAGTTAGATATATGCCAAATGGCAATGCGGTTGCAAATTTAAGCATCGCCACTAGTGAAAGCTGGAAAGATCAACAAGGTCAACAGCAAGAGCGTACCGAATGGCATAAAGTAACGATGTATCGACGTTTAGCAGAGGTAGCTGGTGAGTATCTTAAAAAAGGCTCACAGGTGTATCTAGAAGGCAAACTGCAAACCCGTAAATGGCAAGACCAAAGCGGCAACGACCGTTATACCACCGAAGTGATTTGTGACAACATGCAAATGCTTGGTGGTCGTAACGAGCGTCAAGGTGGTTCACAGCAAGGCGGATATCAGAACAATCAAGCTCAAGGTGGCAGTCAACAAGGTGGTTATCAAAATAATCAGCAGCAAGGCGGGTTTAACCAAGGCCAACCTTCTGCACCACCTCAGCAGCAAGCACCAGCACAAATGAATGAACCTGATATTTCAGGATTTGATGACGATATTCCATTCTAGACCGCATAGAAATATAGCCTAGTAATGTAAAGTGTATAAGCCCTCTAATTAAGAGGGCTTTTTTGTTTGAGCTGAAATAAAAAGACCAACTATGCGAAAGGGAAATCTTTTGGGCAGGCATAGTTGGCCATAAAAGTTGAGTGTTTAGAATTTAGCGTCCAATGCTTTTTGAATCTCGACTAGCTCTTCTCGTGTAAATTTACCTTTTTCGATGAGCTTGATGATACTTTTATGGTGCCCTGCTAATGCACCAGTGAAGCGCATTTCTTCGCCATCATTGATAATAACGACCTTTTTATTGCCGTCAAAAAATCTGGCATTTTCAGTTCCTTCGATGTGTATTGCGATTTCCCTTTCGATTTGTTCTAGCCCTTCCATACCTTCTAGTTCTTGTAAAACTTTGAGCTCTTCAAGTTCTTCAAGCGCTCTAAGGTTTTCTAAATTTAGACTCTCAAGTGTTTTTGATAAGCGTTCAGATTCAATCGATAAGCGCTCAGTCATAAATTCGCTATCTTGCATGATGTTAATCACCAAGTCTTTTGATGTTTCATCTAATTCTTCAAGTTTGCTGCGCAAAACAGTTATGTCCTCGATATCACTAGGGAGAAGTTCAACAATTTGGACTTCTCCGTTGTTTTCAATTTCAATAACGGTTGGTTCGTTGGATTTCCTTTGAATCTCGATAATTCGATGTTCAAGCTCTTTTTTGATCGCATCTTGCTTTTCTTCTAATGCACTAATGTGAAAAGAAGAGGTAAACAAAACTCCTGCCGTTAGTACACTTGAGACGATTGTGTTGGTGATTTTCATACTTGCTCCATGATAATTGTAATAACTAAGTCGTATTGAGTAATGAACGCACTAATAATTGCGCTTTTGACAGGCTCTATTACAATCTTCATACCACTTCTATAAATATCAATAAAAACAACTGATTAATTACTAAAGGAGTGAATATCATTTTGTTTTTGCTCAGTTGGTTTTCCCTATATCAGGAAGAAGATTCCTCATTTGAGGAATTAACAAACGATTTACGCTACAGTACCGACATAAAAACATAATAAATTGATGGGTTTAGCGGTATGCAAATATTGGCTTGAAACTTGATACTCGTTATGTAAAAAGCTTGTATTGATAAGCGATTATATTAACAGCAGTTAAAAGCAAAAATGCTAAAGCGCTGATGATATGGGGAAAAAATGTCACTAAAAAAATACTTATTTTTACTAATAACATGTTTCATCGTGTTGATTAGCGGTGTTCAGTTCCTTTTAATTGAACAAGTCAGATCACAAGTCAATGAAGAGATTAGCGCTAAAACAAAAACACTATCAAAAGTAGCGGTAGATGGAATTAATGATAATTTTCGTCGACGCTTAGAAAGTTTGTCACTCAAGCTCGAGCGTAAACAGCAAGAAAAAGCTCAATTAGTACCTGAACCTCAGGCAGCATTCTTGCCAAATATTCGAAATCGAATACATATTAAGATTGAGAATACGCCGAACAAGATAGTGAATATTGATCCCGAATTACAAGTGCTAACAGGAGAGAAAACGAAAACGGTAACAATACAGAGCGTTCCTGATTATGAGTCAATACAGATGATTGATTTTATTGGATTAGGAAAAGAAACTGACAACATTGCCATTCGCGTGAATGATAGTAATTATGCAATAGACTTTCTTAGCGACGAAAATGAGCAGATTCAAAAGATAATAAGTTTTGATCCTGCATCTTCTAGTGCCGACCAGTATTTTGATAAATTAAGCTGGTTAATTGCGCTTGTCTCAGTCATCGGTATTGTATTTGCTTACTTGTTAGCACGTCATATTAGCAAGCCGCTTTCACAACTAAATCAGGGCTTTACTTTTCTTAAAGTAGGTGATTTTAAATCCCAGCTAGTGCCTAAAGGCATAAAAGAAGTACGCGAAACAATAACTAAATTTAATCAAACTAGTCAGCGACTTCGAGAATTACAAGGCATTGAAAAACAGTTCCAACAGCAACAACAAATGGCTGAATTAGGAGAGCTTGCTAGGGGGCTAGCACATACCCTGCGTAATCCTTTGAATACAATCGGTTTAGGTATTTCGCAAATACAGAATCAGGACATTGATGCAATTGAACAACAGAAAATTGCACAAGATATTCAAGATAAGATTAAGCACGTAGATAATACAATTAGAAGCCTTTTGCAGTTAGCCAAAGCTGACGTGTTACGGGAGCAAAGAATAGACCTTGTCCCCATTGTTTCTGATGTATTGCTTGAGTTACGGGTAACCCGTAACAGTACTGTAGCCTTTGAGCATGACGAAAAAGTAATGTTAAAGTGCTCAGAGGCAGAAGTGAGATCGATGTTTCATGCTTTAATTTGCAATGCAGTAGAAGCGCAAATAAGCGCTGAATCCATTAAGGTTGGTAATAGCAATCCTGATGTTAAGGTAAGTCTGCGCACACGACATGAGCAGGTTGTGTTAGAAGTCACAGATAATGGCGCTGGGCTTGATGCATCTATATACCAAGACTTATTTAAACCACATATTACCAGTAAACCTGAAGGCGCAGGTATGGGCTTATTTATTGTCAAACGGATCAGTAGCTTATATTACCAAGGGGAAGTCACTTTGGAGAACCGCTTAGGTGATGGCAAAGAAAACAAAGGGTGTGTTGCGACATTAGTGCTCAAGGATGCTGTTAATGAGTAATAAAAATATACAGGTGCTTATCGTTGAAGATGATGGGCAACAACGAGATATTGTCGCTTCAATTTTACGAACAGAGGGATTCGGTATCCACTTGGCAGCAAATGCCGAAGAGGCAATTGTAGTATTAAAAGCAGATATAGACGTTCAGCAGATTGATCTGGTGTTTTGTGATTGGAAGTTGGGCAAATTAAGTGGTTTAGATGTGCTAAATTATGCCCGGGCAAAGCACCCAAATATTGGTTTTGCGATTGCCACAGCGTACGGTACGATTGCACATGCCGTAGAAGCTATCTCGGCTGGTGCCGACGATTATTTGGCTAAGCCTTATCAAAGGGCCGAGCTTATGCTTTGCTTAGAAAAAACGTACAAAGCAAAGACTTTACGACTGAAAAACACACGGTTAAATAGTCAACTTGGTGAGCAGGATAAACTAGTTGATTTAGTGGGTTCAGCGCCCTGTATGCAGCAAGTCTATTCGCGTATCGAAAAGGTTAGCGCTACCAATGCCACTGTTTTGATTACTGGAGAAAGTGGCACTGGTAAGGAGCTTGCTGCACGAGCATTACATCGTTTGTCTCCACGTAATACCTATCATTTTATTGCAGTAAATTGTGGGGCTATTCCAGAAAGCCTTGCCGAAGCAGAACTGTTTGGCGCCCGCAAAGGCTCCTACACTGGAGCAGTTAAAGATACGCTTGGTCTTTTGAAAAGTGCAGATAAAGGCACCTTGTTCCTTGATGAAATAGGTGAACTAAGCTTGACGATACAAACAAAGCTACTTCGATTTTTACAAGAAGGGAAAGTGACCCCTGTAGGAGAGACTCAAGAGCAAAGCATTGATGTAAGAGTTATTGCGGCGACCCATCGAAATTTACCACAAATGGTTGCTGAGGGAAGCTTTCGAGAAGATTTATATTACCGTTTAAATATAGTGCCGATTAATATGCCTCCTTTACGTGAAAGAGCACAAGATATCCCTAAACTTGTGAGCTTCTTTCTAGAGAAATTTAACACACATTATGACGTAAGCTTGCCAGAGCTAGGTAAAACAGCCTTACAAGCGATACTGGATTATTCATGGCTAAGGTAATGTGAGGGAACTGTCTAATAGGATAGAAAGACTTGTATTGTTAGCCGATGAATCTCAGTTGATTGACGATTTGCAGACTCACAATAATGTGTTAGGGGACTCCACAAAGGACTTTTGTTTGCCGCCAGAGGGCATAGTGTGGGATGAATTTGAAAAGTCATGTTTACTAGCCGCACTAACACGCAGTAATGGCAATAAAACAGAAGCTGCCAAGTTATTAGGGATGTCCTACAAAACGTTTGTATATCGCTTACAAAAGCTTGATTAGCCAGTACTGAGCATAACGGTATTGCGGCCTTGCGCTTTGCCAGCGTATAAGGCTTCATCAGCACGTTTGATGCAGCTTTCTATAGACTCTTCAAGTCTGCACTCAGCTACCCCTAAGGTGATTGTAACTGGATTATTTATGTGCTGAGTTAATTGTTGTTCAATTGTCTTTCTAAGCTTTTGTGCAATCACCGCTGCGCCATCTAAATTGGTGTCTAAGGCTAAATAAAGAAATTCTTCGCCACCCCACCGGCCTATTTTGTCTTGAGCTCGTACGCAAGATTTCATCACTTTTCCCCCGTGCTCAAGCACAATGTCGCCGACATCATGGCCCAAATTGTCGTTTAAACGCTTAAAGTGGTCATAGTCGATTAATACAAGGCAAAAAGGTTTATTTGAGCGAGCTTGGAGCTGTTTTGCTTGATCAATGTGTACCATTAAACCTCTGCGATTAGGCAAAGACGTTAAAGGGTCTTCATTGGCTAGCAATTCAAGTTGTGCATTGAGTTTAGCCATCTGTTCAGTACGCTGAGAGACCTGTTCTTCAAGGGAACTTGAAAAGTCTTGCAGCTCTTGATTGCGTTTCTCAAGCGTAATGTTGAGCTTTTTATTTTCATTGCTAGCATTGATGAAGTTGGTATAGGTAATATAGTTTTGACACATCACAAATGCGACCAAACCTAAACTAACAAGCGGAATTGATTCGATTACCTGAAGACTTGTCAATATGTCATTGAGCGTAAGGGAAAATAAAAACAGGCTACCGACAAGTAAGGTTTTTGCGCTGCGGTTTTTAAGTTTAACCGCGCGAATAATACCGTATAAGAGGTAGGCTATCACCGCTAGGGTGAAAATTTGAAAATAAGGCATGCTGACACTGAATATGCGAACAGGCGTCACGATTACTAAAAGAGTGAAGCAAGTTGCAATCAGGATAATAGGGTAGATAAATATTGGTTTATAGACTTGTTTAAACGACAAATAGAAGTAAGCCACCAGAAACGGCAACATTGCATAAAAGGTTAGAAAGTTAATTCTGACATTAGTTGCAAAACTTAAATCGAAACTGTTTACGTAGTGCAGTAAATAATTAGCTTCAATTTCTCGAGCTCCTAATCCTATGCAAGTTACCGCAATAATTAAAGGCAGAACATTTTGGATCCGCAACGAAAACTGAATTAGGTTAAACAATGCAATGGTAAAGAACACTGCAACAATAAAGCCGGTTTTAAGGATTTCTCGATTGATTGTTTTTTGAAGGCTCTCAGGGGATCCTAATTGCAAAGGCGCCCATGATCCTCCCCAATAAAACTCATGGTTCGAAATTTGAAGTGTGATTCTGATACGCTCACTTTGCGGTTCAAAGCGTTTAATCCCAGGTGCATAGTGTGATTTAGCCGAAGACGCCTGTGTTGAAACCTCACCGCCACTTGCTAATAGCTGATCATCTACATAAAGGTTAAACGCAGTACCAATAGCAGGAATCTTAATTGCTAAATCATCGTACTGTTTAGACAAAATAATTTGCGTTGAATACGTTGCAAACCCTCGGCTTTTTAATATTTCGTCTTCATGGACTAAACCGCGCCAAATACTAGGAAAAGCAGTAAATTTTGCATCACTTTGGCCTTGCGAGACTTCTTCAGGTGACATTAATGCTTGCCAAAAAAACTGCCAATCTCCATTAAGGTTAACATATTGTGATTCGTCTAAAGCAAAGTGTCTAAGATCAATGATGCCATTTTGTACCGTTGGGTGATTTTGCGTGTTTTGTTGCCCCGCAACTAAGCTTAAGACCACAATAAAAATAAAAAACAAGATTGATAATAATACGAGGATAGAAATCGACGATAAGGTTTTAACCGTGCTAGGGGCTAATGCTGATGAATGTTTAATAAAGCCTCCTAGTTTTGAATGTTTTCATTCGGGCTATACTTATATCGACTGCTAGTAACGAATATCAAGAACTCATTGGACCAAGAATACTGCAAATTATGCCTTTAATACAATTAGTGATTTTTTTAAGTCTGTTATTTTATCAATACAAATACGCTATTGGTTCACTTACTTAACTTCAAGCTGGCCCTTTTCATTAAAGACATTTGTACTTCTTGATAAGTCTCAAGATTCGAAGGTGTAGGTCGATAAAACACTAATAGTAACGTTAACCAACTTAATTCTATTGAACATTATTCAACAACTATCAACCACATCAAAACAATCAGGCTTACTGATGTTGTGTTTGATCTTTGTGATATCCATCATATGGTTAATGGTATCAAAAACTAACATGAGTGGATTTAATGAGCTTATCAATATTGCTGGGCAGCAACGCATGTTATCTCAACGTATTGCCTATTTATTATCATCACAGGCGCGCACACCAGATCTTATAAAGCAATTAGACACAAGCACGGAAGCTTATCTAAGTAACTTAGATAAGCTCAATTATCAGTTTACGACACGGCAAGTATTTTTAAATGAGCCAGACATTCATCAAGGATATTACGCCCAGTCTTTATCGTATATTCAATTTATTTTAGACGAGTATGAAAAAGGTGGTGAAATCGATACTCAAGTTGTTTTGCAAAGGTCCACTGATGTACTAGTGTACTTAGATCAAAAAGTGATGCGGCTACAGTTGCTAGCAGAAAAGCAAGAAAGAAACCTTACCCGTTCTATTTTGGGGTGCATGTTACTACTGTTAAGTATTATCGCTTATCTTTATTATGTTATCGCTCAACCATCTACAAAACGTACCAATGCTAAAATATTAAAATACGCTAACTCTATCAAACAATATAAAGGTCTGTTTGACAACGCAAGTGATGCGATGTTGGTGTTTGATAAAACTTGGCAGTTAAAATCGGCCAACGAAATCAGTTTTGAATTAATAAATCAAGCTAACAAGTCACTATCGTCAGCCAACCATTATTGGTTAAATCAAGTATTCAAATCATCTAGGGAAGACATTACACGCGCACTATTATCCAATACAGTTTGGCAGGGTGAAGTCATTGTTAATACCTATCCCAATCGTATTCGTCATTTAAACAGTAATGCGTTTGTGTTAAACGATAATGATGAAAGTGATATTTTATTTGCCATTGTTTTATCAGATGTGACAGAGCTACTTGATAAGCAAAAAGCGCTAGAAACCCTTGCATCTACCGATTCACTGACTGGTGTCATGAATCGCTCTGCGTTTTTAAGCGTCTTAGAAAATGATACAAAAAATAAAGGCAAAAATGCGCTGCAAAGTATGTTTTTATTTATTAATGTTCAAGGACTCAAAAAAGTCAACGAGCTTCACGGACATGAGATTGGCGATCAATTATTAATTGAGGTAGCCAAAAGGCTATTAAAATACAGCGGCACCAATGCAAAGCTTTCACGATTTGACTCAGGAGAGTTTGCTTTTTTGTATAATGCAAAAGATGCTTTTGATAGTGGTTTCGGGTTTGTAAAAAAAATTCTTGCGGAATTTGAAAAAGAGTTCACGGTAAAGGATATAAATATCAAGCTGCGGTGCAACGTGGGCGTGAGTATATGCCCACTTCAGTCTAATGATGCATCCGAATTAATGCAGTATGCGGATATTGCTATGCGACACAGTTTAGAAAATCAGTCAAATTCGTATGCAATATTTGATGATACCATGTTGGCAGATTTACAATATCAGGACATGATGTCCAATAGGCTAAAAGAAGCCCACAAAAACAATAGTCTTTACCAAGTTTTTCAGCCTATAGTCGATTTACAAACAAACACGGTGGTTGGCGCAGAACTTCTTTTGCGGTGGGACGATGAACAGCTTGGTTTTATCCCGCCAGATCACTTTATTACGCTTGCCGAAAAACTCTCTTATATTTATCAAATTGATCAATGGTCTTTAAATCATTGTGTAGACACGATGCAAATATATGGATGGAAGGGTTATCTTAGCGTCAATCTGTCGTCTTTACATTTACAAAACACTGACGTGCTAAAAGCCTTCTTGAAGCGCATAGAAAAAATTAAATTTACTAATGCGATTTTATTTGAACTAACCGAAACGGCGATTGTTGATAATATTTCAAAATGTGCAGATATCATGAAGATGATCAAGTCATATGGGCATAGTATTGCCATTGATGATTTTGGCACTGGGTACACATCACTATATTATTTAAAAGTACTTCCCATTGATTATATAAAAATTGATAGAAGTTTCGTCAGCGACATGTGTGAAAACACCAATAGTGCCAGTATCGTAAATGCAGTGTTAACCATGGCAAAAGGGCTGGACATTAAAGTAATTGCTGAGGGGGTAGAAACTGACATCATTGCTAATGAACTGACAACGCTTCAGTGTCACTTCGCACAAGGTTATTTATACGATAAGCCGATACGCTTTAAAGAGTTCATATCAAAATATCCGGCCATCTTATCGCCAACAAAACAAGCACTTGAAGATAAAGATAGACTAGATCTAGATACAGTTGGACATACCGATGAATCAGACTAAGCAAATAACACCAAAGCAATTTTTGCACGATAGTTTTAGAGAACTATCTGTCAGCTTTACGGATAAATCAAAATACAAAACATTTAGCAATATTGCGTTTATCGGGACGCTTTTCCATGCGAGCTTTCTATTACTATTTTTCGCGATAGATATGACCTTACTAGGACTATTTAATATAATCAGTACCGGTGTATGGGCGAGCACTTTTTATTTTATTAAATATAAACGCTATCAAATTGCGGCAAGTATTATGTTTTGTGAAATTGTTTTACATGCAATATTGGTGACTTACTTAATAGGTAATCAATACGGTTTTCAATTTTACTTGTTACCCGCTATGGGCTTATTTATATTGGCGCTAAGGCCTTAATCAAAGGTTAACAATGGTCCTTTCGTTAGCCGTGATCGGCTGTTTTGTTGTCTTGTCAGTATTTGATGCACAAGTAGGATGGTTTGAACATTCTAGAAGTATTGTCGTGGGTCTGTTTGTTTTAAATGTTTTTTTATCGTTATTACCTTTTTTAACTGCAGTGGCGACTATAAAAATTAGACGAGAGTTAGGTGCTAGGCAATTGTTTGAGCAAGCATACATTGACGATTTTACTCAGACTTACAATCGTCGATTTGTATACGAATATGTATCTAAGGGATTGTGTCAATCAACCTTCACCGGTAAGCGCATCACCGTAGTGTTGGCTGACATCGACAATTTTAGAAAGATTAATGATTTGCATGGCTATGATGTTGGAGAGCAAGTAATAAAGAACATCGTGACAGTATTTAAGCGCTTCGCTAAAGAAGAGGATGTAATTGCTCGCTGGAGTGGGCAGGAGTTTTTGTTTGTATTACCAGATCTTGATAAGCAAGCAGTGCTAAACTTTATTGAGTCTATTCAATTTGGCTTGCAAACAGATAAAAAACCTTTAGCTTCAATGGAGCAGTACACCCTGAGCTTTGGTATTGCCAGCGCATCCACGCCTGAAGATTTTTCGATTGCCCTGCAACACGCAGACATGAATCAAACTAGTGCCAAACAAAATGGTAAAAACACTTATGTCTTTGAAGACACAGAATAAACATTAAAATTCGGTCATATATTAAACTAAATTCATCTTAGATCTTTGTAGCGATTTGTTCATATTAATTGTGTGTCAGCGCGGTAAGCTGCGCAAATAAAACAATTTAATAAGGACCTACTCATGAAAACATTTAATATCAAATCGTATTTTGTCATCGCTGCTAGCGCATTACTTTTAACCTTTGCAGCTAATGCACATAATCACAAAGCAAAGCAAGACATCGTAGACGTTGCTGCTTCTAATCCTGACTTTTCTACTCTTGTTGCAGCGGTAAAAGCTGCAGGTCTAGTTGATGCTTTAAAAGGTGAAGGCCCATTAACGGTATTTGCACCAACAAACGAAGCGTTTGCTAAATTACCAGAAGGTACTGTAGAGTCCTTGCTAAAGCCTGAAAATAAAGACCAACTAGTTGCTGTTCTGACGTATCATGTTGTGGCAGGCAAAGTGATGGCTGCTGATGTGGTTAATGTAGATGCTGCAACATCATTACAAGGCCAAGATATCAAAGTGACTGTTGCTGATGGTAAAGTCATGGTAGATAATGCCAACGTTGTTGCTACTGACATAAAAGCAAGTAATGGTGTTATTCACGTTATCGATACTGTGATATTGCCAAAGTCATAGACTTAAACCAATTTGCACAATCAAAAGCCGCTATTGTAGATAGCGGCTTTTTTGTAGTTTTACGTGTTTGAGTTGACAGCAGTTCCAAAAAAATGAGACTTTAGATGTGCGTTTATCGCCATTAATAATAATCAAAAAGGAACTCACCATGAACAAAATCGTACTCATCATCTTGTCTATATTTTTACCGCCAATCGCTGTGTTTTTAAAAGATGGTGTCGGTAAACACCTCTTAATTAATATTTTGCTATGCTTACTTTTTTATGTCCCTAGCATTATTCATGCACTTTATGTGACAACTAAGTAAAGTGTAACAACTAAGTAAAGTGTAACAAAAAAGCAAACATATCAGTATACAACTAACCTAATTTACACCGTTTGTTCTTTGCCAAGCCTTTGGATAATTCAAAGGCTTGTTTTCATGTCCACATATCACGTATAGCCCCACAACACTTTGGCCTGCATTTTGCTACATCTCAATCAGTAGTTTAGTTTTTGACACGACTTGCCGATACACCGGTATGAGTTTTGATTGGGTTTCATGGTATGCAATTAAACTGGAAACAGTATCTTCGACAAAAGTTTCGCAGCGCCCATGGCGTCTACTCTGTAGGTATCGCTTTTACTGCGGACCAAGTTCTCTTGTGCGTGCTAAATAAAACTGATCAGGGTATAGATTGGATTCTAGAAGCAAACTTTTCTCATGGTACGTGGCAAAAAGAGCTAAGTGACTATGTGGCAACTAATAACCTCATAGGAGCACCTTGCCACTTTGTTTTCTCGACGCATTGGTATGGTCTGCATCAACTAGATAAACCAAAAGTAGATGACAGCGAGTTGTTTAGTGCCCTCCAATGGCCTCTAAAGGAGCTGATTGGCAGTGAAAAAGAGCTTGTTTATGACTACATTGAAATGCCCGTGCAAGTATCGGGGCAAGACAAGGTGATTGTAATTGCCGTTGCAAAAGAAATCGTAACGATGGTGACGACGACTATTTTTGAAGCACAACTGGACCTAAAAACAGTCACCGTCGAAGAGTTGAGTACCGTGAATCTGATTAGCCAAAATGAACAAGCCGTCATTACATTGGTGCAAGAGCATGGTGAAGTGGTTGTGCTCAATATTGTAAAAAACAATCAGTTATATTTCAGCCGGCGTTTAAAAGGGTTTGAAAACCTTGGCAGTTACTCCCAACAAGAAATTGGTATGGGGATTACAGACTCTTTGTGTGTGCAAATTCAACGCTCTATGGACTTTTTTGAAAGTCAGTTAAGACAAGCACCGGTGCGCAATATTTTGCTGAAGTTAGATAGCGCGCATACAGAATTTTTATGCCAACAAATTTCCCAATCGATGGGAGTCAGTTGTCAAGCGTTTACGCCAAGGTATTAACTGCACAAACGGATTTAATTTCAAGATGGCAAGCTTTAGCTGTTTGGGCGGCGCTTACATGCAATCCTTGACTACCAAAGATAAAAAAACAGATAAGCAGCAACAAGAGGTAGCAGATGAAGTCGCAAATTAATCTGCTGCATGCAGAGTTTATCCCTCAGTTCAAACTAATATCAGGTCAACACCTGATATTACTTAATGCACTCGTTTTGATTATGTGTTTTGCCCTATATAGCGCACTTGCTTATGTCAATACTTCTAAGCAAACACGTATAGACAATATAAATGGGCAAGTGAAATCACAGCAAGGAAAAGTTGACGAACTTACGGCTGCATTAATGAACAGAACAAGCAATCCTCAACTTGAAGCAAAGCTTAATCATATTACTAATAAAGCAAAGGTTAGAGCAGACTTGCTCAACCATGTTAAAAACTTAGGGCAATTGCAAACGCGCTCATTTTCTTCTTTATTTAATTCCTTTGCACTAAATGCCTCAAATGAACTTTGGCTAACAGAATTTGTTGTTAACGATAGTCAAATACAAGTTAAAGGTAGCATGAGCGAACCCAGTGCGCTTCCAAAATGGATGGCTAAGTTGAGCACAACGACGTTTTTTGAAGGGCAAGCGTTTGATATTGCGAGTATTGAGCGTACCGATACATCTTTGGATTTTACATTAAGTAGCCAAACAGCGACGCCCCAAGTGCCTCTTCAAGAGGTGACCAATGAATAAGTCAAACACGACATCACGTTTTTCAACTCTCACGCTTGCCTTTGACAAGCTGCAAGACAGAGAGCAAAAGCTTATATTTTTCGGTATGCCGATTACTCTGATTATTGTTTTTTTCTACTTGTTTTTGAAGTTCAGTTAATCGAGAGAAAGAGTCTTAATGAAGAGTATGAGCGCAAAACAAAGCAGTTAGTAATGACTCAGCAAAGCATTGATGAACTATTAGCAGAATCTTTAATAGACCCTAATGCCAAGTTAAACAAGCAAATTGAAGCATTAGAAGCTCGTTTAAAGACCTTAGACCAAGCGTTTAACGAAGAATTGAATCAATTAGTGTCTCCCAAAGCCATGATCATGCTCTTAGAGCAGATGTTCGAAGAGGCAGATAATCTAAAACTTATCTCAATGCGTTCAGTAAAGCCTGAAGCAATATTGATCAATAACGTTGAAGATACAAACACAGGTACAGCACCGATTTACAGGCATGGTATTGAAGTGACGTTTGAAGGTGATTTCATGTCGACCTCAGACTTTTTAAAGCAGGCAGAAGCACTTGGATGGACACTTTATTGGGACAAAGTTGACTACAAAGTGCAAGAACATCCCATTGCCGTCACGAAACTTTCTATTTTTACCCTTAGTATGAGCGAGGCATTCATCGGTGGTTAATTTTATACAATCTTTACTACATAAATTTCAAGGTAGCAAATCACTACTGTTTGTATTTGCCAGTGCATTAATTACAGTCTACATCAGTGGTTTTTCAGTATTGGCCAGTAATGATCCGACTCGTCCGCCTACACAGTTCTTGCAAGCAGGACCTAATCAGGTAGAACAAGCGCCAGCGTATGTGCTAACCGCTATATTCAAACGAAATGATATTAAACATGCAGTACTAAATGGCAAAGTAGTCAAGGTCGGACAAAGTGTTGCCGATAGCATTGTTATGCAAATCAACACCACAGATATTGTGCTTGTGGCTAAGAATGACGCAAGCACAAGAAACACAATTATGCTCAAGGGCTTTGTCGAAATTAAAACGCAGGTGAGTCAATGAATCTAATAAGCTTAAAACATCTGGCATTATTGGTCGCCGCTAGCATCTCAGTATCAAGTTGTAGTTCAACTAAGCAAAGTCATGTTGAAAATAATTTAGCAACAGAACTTGCAAAATTACAATCAACAAAGGCGATGTCTTCAGAATTAACTGACTTACCCGCGTCTGTATCAAATACTTTAATCAGTAATCAATCGGTCGGTAGTAGCGATAGTCTTCTTGAAGCTGAGCGATATGACATTAATGCAACCAACGTAGCGGCAGCTAGTTTTTTTGCTGGTTTGGTACAAGACACGCCATTCTCTGTCGCCATTCACCCTGAAGTTGCAGGTACGATTACCTTAGATTTGAAGCAAGTTACGCTTGATCAGGTATTTTCATTGGTAACAGATATTTATGGTTATCATATTCAGCGCCAAGACACGATTTATCGAGTTTTACCCGCGGGTATGAGAACAGAAACGTTTACCGTTAACTATTTAATGATGCAGCGCGATGGAAATACTCAAACTAGTATTATTTCAGGAGGTGTTTCCCAAAACGGTGGACAAAATGGCGCGAATAATCAAAATGGCCTTAGTCAAAACAATGGTAACGGCCAAAGTGCATTAGGCGGTCAGTTTGGTGGTCAGGGCAATAATCAAAATGGCGTGAATGGCACAACAATTAGTACCAGTAGCGAAACTAATTTTTGGGAAAAGTTAGAAGAGACCTTGTCTTCAATGCTGGGAGATGGCGAAGGACGCTCAATTCTAATTTCGCCTCAAGCCGGTTTAGTATCTGTTAGGGCTTTGCCAAACGAATTAAAAACAATCAGTGAGTTCTTATATGCCTCAGAAAAGAACTTGACTAGGCAGGTCATCATTGAAGCGAGGATTCTTGAAGTTGAACTAAGCGATGAATATCAGCAAGGCATCAATTGGACGCAAATTGTATCAAACCTTGGCTCCACTAATGTCAATTTCAACACTAGCGCGGGCGTGCTAGGTAATCAAATCTCATCAAGTTTAGGCGGTGTAGCGAGCCTTGCATTTAACAACCAAGATTTTAGTGGCGTGCTGAACTTGCTATCTACACAAGGGAATGTACAAGTACTGTCAAGTCCACGTGTTACTGCGATTAATAATCAAAAAGCGGTGATAAAAGTAGGTGACGATGAATACTTTGTGACAGATGTTTCAAGTAACAACACGATTACGCCAACTTCTACTTCCGTGATCCCAAATATTGAACTGACTCCGTTTTTCTCGGGTATCGCTTTAGATGTGACGCCACAAATTGACAAAAACAATAACATTCTTTTGCATATTCATCCTTCTGTTATCGAAACCGAAGAGCAAGAGAAGGTAGTCACCCTAAATCAAGAGCAAATTGTCTTACCACTTGCGCAAAGTACCATTAGAGAATCAGATACGATCATTAAGGCGCAATCAGGTGAGATTGTTGTTATTGGTGGCCTTATGCAGTCAACAAAGACAACTGAAATATCAAAAACCCCCTTATTGGGCAGTATTCCGGTGTTAGGAAACTTGTTTAAAAATCAACGCGAAAAAGAAGTTAAAAAGGAGCTGATTATTTTGCTTAAACCAACTGTGGTGGGCGCTAATACTTGGCAAAACGAGCTTGAAAAGAGCCGTTCACAAATGGCTGATTGGTTATACGTGGAGTAAATCATGTACTTGTATCATTTTGGTATTCGCCAGCTTCCTTTTACATTAACTCCTAATACGCAGTTCTTTTTTGGTTTGCCTAGCCATAATGAAGCGTTAAATGTACTTAAAACGGCCTTACACTCAGGCGAAGGTTTTATTAAAGTTAGCGGTGAAGTGGGAACGGGCAAAACATTGGTTTGCAGAAAGCTATTAAACGAATTGAGCGAGGGTTTTGTACCGGCCTATATTCCTAACCCGTATTTGTCACCAAGTGAACTTCGACATGTTGTTGCCAGTGAGTTAGCTGTAGAGCTATCTGACAACAGTGATCAACAAGAGTTTACGCAAGCCTTACAAGAAAGGTTGATTGAGATTAGAAAGCAAGGCAAAGCCGTTGTGTTAATCATTGACGAAGCTCAGGCGCTGCCTGATGAAAGTATTGAAGCATTGCGCTTGATGACTAATCTTGAAACCGAATCAGCCAAGCTTATGCAGGTTATTTTATTTGGCCAACCTGAATTAAATGACAAGTTAGCACAGGATAAGCTGCGCCAGTTGCGTCAAAGAATTACCTTCTCTTATGAATTAAAAGCGCTTGATGCTGACCAGATTTATCAATATGTGAATCATAGAATGACGGTGGCAGGATATGACAGGCAAACACCTGTATTTTCAATGCAAGTATGTAAACTTTTATGCAAAGCGTCCAAGGGAACCCCTAGAATAATTAATACCCTGTGTCATAAATCGTTAATGTTAGCGTTTGGCGAAAACCACAAGGTGGTATCTAAAAAACAGTTGAAACTTGCAATTGATGATACCGAAGCAGCACTAGCTAATATGAGCATGCAATGGTTACCGTGGGCCTTACCTGCAGCGATTACTTCTATTGTCGTCATCAGCACACTAATTGTAGGAGTGGAGTTTAACACTACCTATGATTATCTACTTAGCGCTTTAAGGGGTGCTCAGTAGTGAGTGTAATTAATAAGATGCTTCAAGATTTAGAGAGTCGTCGTGTACAAACCGGCAACGCTAATTATGTGCCGCCACAAAAAAAGCGAATCAATTATTCGCTTGTTATTATTTGTGTTAGTTGTTTGTTTGCGCTGATAATTTTATCAAAGCTTTACTTAGCTAGCCTTGAAAAGACTCAATATGAAACACTAGGTTTATCTGATAGTGCAAACAGCAGTGAAGTTTTAGGCCTTCCTCAGCAGGCTTATTTATCAGATTCGACGCCAATTGAGTCACAAATAAGCCTTTCACTTGACCTAATTGACGATACTCAAGAACGCAACTCAGTAATTGAGGCGACACAGAAACCTCGTGCATTGACGCAACCGTTGCCAAATCCTTCTACAACACAAAGCCCCGAACAAGACACTATTGAAAAGCAATTCGAGCAAGTTTTGCCACTAGCATCAGATATACAGCAATTGGCAAGTAGTATAGGGCCTGCTGAGCAAGCAGAGCCTGTTGAACTGCAAATAGAAGAATCAAATTTTAAAGTTACACCCAGTACCACACACGATACAAGTATTTCAAAGCTCAGAGCGCAGGCGCACCTAGCATCACAGCGCAATGATACGACACAAGTCATTCACCTGCTGAGCCGTATTATCAGCTTGTCGCCGGATGAACCAAAATCAAGAAAACAATTAGCGTCACTTTTATTTTCTAAAGGGGAGCTTGAAAAAACCCACAGCATATTAACCGAAGGGCTACAAATATCACCTAATGATTTGAGCATGCGTCTTATGTTAGGGCGGATTTATTTCAAAAGTGAACGCAGTCAAGAAGCGTTTCTGACATTAAAAGCGGCGCCATTTAAAAGCAATATGAGCAATGATTTCCTAAGCTTTAGGGCAGCTCTTGCAGAGCAGGTAGGCGAGTATGAATGGGCGAAAAATGATTATCAAATACTTGTTCAACGAAACCCCAAAGAGGCAAAGTGGTGGCTTGGCTTGGGCATTAGCCAAGACAAACTAAAAGACTCTGAACAGGCTATAGCGGCATACGAACAAGCAAAAGTACTTAACCAACTCTCTCAAGCAGTTGACGATTTTGTAAAACAACGTATTTATTTACTTGCGAGGCAATCGTAATGGCTACTGCACCTAAACTGAGACTAGGAGACTTACTTGTTCAAAACGGGTTAATTAACGATGAGCAACTCAAACAGGCTTTGGCAGAACAACGTCAATCGGGTCGAAAGTTGGGAGCCGCTATTGTTTCGCTTGGTATGGTGACGGAATATCAGCTTCTTGAGCTTTTATCTGAGCATTTGAAAGTACCACTAATCGTTATTCCCGAATATAAAATTAATCCAAATACTGTGCGTTTATTACCTGAGATCCAAGCACGTCGATACCGAGCACTTGTACTGGATGATAAAGGAGATCATTTATTAGTTGGTATGAGTGATCCTGGCGACATTAACGCAGTGGATGAGCTTAGTGCAAAATTGCCCAAACCAATTGAAGTGGCAGTTGTAAGTGAAAATGAGCTATTTGATGCTTATGAAAATTTTTATCGCAAAACCGAGGAGATAGCCTCGTTTGCCCAAGAGCTTGCTGATGAATATCAAGACGAAAGTGAATTCCAACTTAGCACAAGTATGTCTGATGATGAGGACAACGTTGTTGCAAAACTACTTCAGTCTATTTTTGAAGATGCGGTTATTGCTAAAGCATCGGATATTCATATTGAGCCTGACGAAAAACAACTGCGGATTCGTCAACGAGTAGATGGCATGCTTCAGGAAAATATTATTCAAGAGGCGAATATTGCTGCAGCTCTTGTCTTGCGTTTGAAGTTAGTGTCTGGCTTAGACATCTCTGAAAAAAGATTGCCACAAGATGGGCGAGCACAAATTACAGTCAAGAATCATAAGATTGATGTGCGGATATCTACGATGCCCGTCCAACAAGGTGAGTCTGTGGTAATGCGTTTACTCGACCAGTCGCAAGGTGTCTTGGGCTTAGAAGAAACAGGAATGCCCGCAGACATTATCGCTCGTTTTAGAGGGATGCTGCATCGACCACATGGCATGATTTTGGTTACTGGGCCAACAGGCTCGGGCAAGACAACCACCTTATATGGCGCCTTAAACGAGTTAAACAAAGCTGAAAGTAAGATCATTACCGTTGAAGACCCGGTCGAATATCGATTACCTAGAATCAACCAAGTTCAGGTTAATCCAAAAATTGACTTAACATTTTCACATGTATTAAGAACAACCTTAAGACAAGATCCCGACATCATTATGGTGGGTGAAATGCGAGACCATGAGACCGTTGAGATAGGTCTTCGTGGCGCACTAACAGGTCACCTTGTATTATCTACTTTGCATACTAACGACGCAATCAGCAGTGCTATTCGTCTTCTAGATATGGGTGCTCCTGGTTATTTGGTTGCCAGCTCTCTTAAAGCAATTGTCGCACAGCGCTTGGTGCGCCGAGTATGTGACAATTGCGGCGAACCTGAACAAGTTACTCAAGAGCACCGTATCTGGTTAGCTCAACTAGAACCAGCGTTAGCAAACTTTAATTTTAAAAAAGGTAAAGGTTGTCAGCGTTGTAACTACACGGGGTATCGGGGTCGTATTGGTGTATTTGAGCTTTTACAACTTAATGAAGAAATGATGAATGCGCTTAAAAATGGTGATATTACTGAGTTTTCTTCTGCTGCGGCCAAAAGTCCAGGCTTTAGAAGTTTAGCTCAAGCTGCCTTGGACTATGCGAAACAGGGTGTTATTAGCCTTGATGAGGTGATGCGCTTGGTTGAAATGGTACAAGAAGTTAATGTACCTAGTGCTGAAACGCAAAACCATACACCTGTACAAGATGATGTAGAAGTATCAGATAAAACACCGCAAAATGACTTAGGTTCAGGCTTTACGCTTGAGGACCCACAATAATGCCGGTTTTTGAGTATAAAGGCAGAAAAGCAAGTGGTGATATTGAGTCAGGTAAACTTGAGTCATCAGACGAATCTGCCGTTGCCAAGATCTTAATTGGCCGCTCAATCATTCCTATTAACATTGTTGCAGTGAAAAATAACAATAGTGATAAATCACAAAAAGTTGAGAAGGTTGGGGTACTAACGCCGCAAGTAAGTTTGTCAGACTTGATTATTTTTGCACGCCAGATGTATTCATTATCAAAGGCCGGGATACCAATAATCAGAGCCGTTAGTGGACTTTCTTCAACAAAGAGTTTGCGCTTGCGTCAATCTTATATCGATATTATTGCCAGCCTTGAAAAAGGACGCAGTTTTTCTTCAGCCCTTGCTCAACACCCCAAGATATTTTCTCAGCTTTTTGTATCGGTTGTGCACGTTGGTGAAAATACAGGGCGATTAGATGAAGCTTTTCTGCAGTTAGCGAAGTATCTTGAGCGAGAGCAGCAAACAAGAAAACAGATTAAAAGCGCCACAAGGTATCCAATATTTGTGGTCATAGCTTTGATAGCGGCGCTTGTCATCATGAACATTTTTGTCATTCCGGTTTTTGCGGATATGTTTTCAAAATTCGATACACAATTACCCACCATGACACTTTTCTTGCTTGGCATGTCAGACTTTTTTATCAACCAGTGGTACGTATTACTTGGTTTTATATTGGTATTATTTTTCATAACAAAAAATTACATAGATACCCAATCAGGACGAGTTCAGTGGGATCATTGGAAAATAAGGGCTCCTATCATTGGGCCAATAATTGAGCGAAGTCTTTTGGCGCGATTCTCAAGAAGTTTCTCGATGATGCTCAAATCAGGTGTACCGTTAACGTCAGCTTTATCACTAGTGGCTGATGCTGTTAGCAATGCATACATGAGCAAAGCGATTATAGAGATGCGACGAAGTATTGAAAAAGGAGACAGTTTAACAAGGGTGGCAAATGGCAGTGGACTTTTTACGCCTTTGGTATTGCAAATGATAAGTGTAGGTGAAGAAACCGGACGTGTTGATGAGTTGCTTGAAGAGGTATCTGATTTCTACGAACGAGAAGTTGATTATGACTTAACTAGTTTAACATCAAAAATTGAACCGATACTTATTTCTATTGTGGCGGCAATGGTGTTGGTACTTGCATTAGGAATATTTACACCAATGTGGGACATGATGGGCGCAGTGAGCTAGTGCTTGAAGCGAAGAAATCGGTGTCGGTAAGGTTGTTTTACGCGATTATGGTAGTTCTTATTATCGCGTTACTTATGGCGGTTTGGGCTAAGCGTTTGTTCAATGAGCCAGCAGGTTGGCAACACGTGAGTGCATCAATGTTACACCAAACCATGACGAAGGGCTTGGAAAGCATTTATTGGCAATGGCAACAAGAAGGGAGACCTTCGATGATTATTTACCGTCCAGATGCTCGGATAATGCAAGCTAAAGATGTCGGCGTTGAGCATACAACTGAAAAAGGGCCAGTGATAGAAAGTGATGCTAAAACGCCAATGATGAGTCAAGTAAAGATGACTAATAATGGCGCACCACAGATAGACACAACGCAAGCTGGATGTGAAACATTGATACATTTTTTTATTGATGTGGATAACTTAAAAGCAAAACTTGAGATTAATTTTCTTGAGGCAAATGAAGATAAGTCCTTAATTGACGAGGTTCAGGGCGAAAAATGTCAATTTTTGTTTCAAGAAAATGAAATTTTATACGATATAAAGACAGCACAAGTAGAGTTTTTTAACGCGGAGTAAAGCATGTCGATAGCGAATGTTAAAGCCAAGCAGTCGGGATTCACACTGATTGAATTGGTAATTGTAGTGGTAATCCTAGGTCTACTAGCAGCAACGGCTATTCCACGTTTTTTAAATGTAACAGAAGAAGCTGAAGACTCGACGGTAGAAGGCGTGGCCGGAGGCTTTGCAACGGGTGTCGGCTTGGTAAGAGCGCAATGGGAAATCGAAGCAAGGCCTACGTTCAACCAAGGTGCAAACCAATCATTTGTCACCATCGAAGGCCTAACGGTCGGTGTTGACGGTGATACAGGATACCCAACTGGCAGCTTGAGTAATGATGCTAGTTCTGAGGATATTGCCATCAGCGCCGAGGACTGTGCCAGTATTTTCTCATTGATTATGCAAAGCTCACCGCGCATTACCACCGTTTGGAATCCAGCTTTAGCAGATGAATTTACGTATTTTGCAAATGTCGATGTTGGAAATGGTGTAGGTGGAAATGACGTATGTCACTACTACCTTTTGCAAACAGTAAAAAATCAAACTAGCGAGCCTGTTTCTGTAAATGAAGGAAACGGGTTTATATATGATGCTCGTATCGGGCAAGTGCAAGTATTTAGTAATAATTAATTTACATACCAATAGTTAGGAGCTATTTATCATGCAACAACAAAAAGGTTTTACATTAATCGAATTAATCATCGTAATCGTGATTTTAGGCATTTTAGCGGTCACGGCTGCGCCAAGATTTATCGATATCCAATCTGATGCCCGTGTTTCAGCGTTAGAGGGTGTGAAAGGAGCAATGCAGGGTGCGTCTCAGCTTGTATATGCAAAATCGGCTATCGGCGGTGAACAAAAAGATGAAGTAGGTTCGGTTCAAATTCAAGGTGTTGCGGTTGCCACGCAGTGGGGTTACCCAAACGCTGATGATTTAAGCACATTTGCCAATCTTCAAAACTTTGTCGATATAAGCAGTTCAGATTTTCAAACGGTTATTGATGCATCAAATGCTTCAGATGGTCTTTCAAGCAAAGTGCGCGTGCTATTTGCAGGTGATGCGGTAACAGTAGCGTGTTATCTAGAGTATGAAGAAGCAACGGCAGAAGGTGACGTACCAGCGTTTACTGTCGTGTCGACAGATTGCTAAATATGCAGCTCCTAAGGTATGTACTTATTTGGTCAACCTTGCTTGCAAGGTGCAACTAAGTTGAATCGGGCTCAATCAGGTTTTACGCTGGTTGAGCTTGTGACTACCTTATTAATTATAGGTATTCTTGCCATAGCAGTAGCGCCTCGGTTTGAAGGTAGTGCAGGCTATTCAGAGTTTACTTATCAAAGTCGTTTGCTAAGTGCAATGCGCAATATACAGCTTAAAGCGATGTTTGATACAAGGGCAAACGTTTGCTATACGATGGTCTTGGACACATCTACCACGCCTGACTTCGGGCCAACTACAAGTAGCTATTTACCCTCGCAAGTGGCACAATCGTGCATCATCAGTATTGATCTAAATAGTGCTGATTTTCTCAAAAGCCAAACCAACGAAATTGCTCAAGCAGGTGTAAGTTTTACCGCGAGCGACAATGGTAATGCGATCAACTTTATTCAATTTGATAGCTTAGGTAAGCCGATTACATCACAATCAAACTGTCAAGTTGGCTGTGAGCTTGTTTTTACTGGTGAACAACAAGCAAAAGTCTGTATTGAATCGCAAGGATATATATATGCATGCGAGTAAAGGCTTTACACTTATAGAGATTGTCGTTGGGATAGTACTATTTTCAATAGCGCTGGTAACAATTGTCTCGGTTATCATGCCTCAGGCAAGACAAAGCATTGATCCTATCTTGCAAGTGAGGGCTTTAACTCTATCACAATCTTTATTGAGCGAAATTACCACTAAAGCCTTCGATGAAGCATCTTTACAATCTGTCGGGCAGACCGCTTGTGGCGGTGGGCAACTTTGCACGAGTGCGGGATTGTTGGGCGCCGAATCAGGTGAAAATAGATCATCATATGATGATGTTGACGACTATAATGGCTTGGTATTATCAGGGCCAGATATTGCTAACTCAAGTGGCCTTGGGTTATCTAGTGCAAGTACTGACCTTTTCAAGGGGTTTCAAGCAAACATCCAAGTTTTTTATGACGCCAATCAAGATGGCATTAATGATGCTGATACAAATGCTGATGGCAACGTAGACGATGCGTCACTACGAGCAGATATGAAACTCATCTCTATTCAGATTACGACCCCAAGCGGCGATATCATTGCGTTTGCAGCCTATCGAGCGAATTATTGATGAGAAGATTAGTATTTAAAGAGTCTTCAAGCAGCTATCAAGGTGGCTTTACCTTAATAGAACTTATTATCGTAATTGTTCTATTAGGCATCGTATCCATTAGTATCAGTCAAATTATCCGAGGTGCGATGCAAGCGGTAATTGATGTCAACGAGCGCGAGAATCTAGTGCGAGAGGGAAGCTTCTTAGTAGAGCGTCTAGATCGAGAACTTAGTCGCGCCGTGCCAAATTCAGTTCGTATCAGCGCAAATGCAAATGTGCATTGCCTTGAATTTGTGCCGCTCAAATGGAACGCTCTATATCTAAGTCTGCCACTTGCTTCGCTTTCTCAATCAGATGCGAATGTTGTTGAACTATCTGATATAAATGGCAATTTATTTGTACCCAATATTAACGATTCGGTCATTGTGTACCCTACACAAGTGGAACAGGTTTATGATGCAAGCTTGCTGCGCAAAAGACAGTTAACGTCTTGTAGTGACGATGATTCAGACTGCTCAACATTTGGTGACAGTGATCAAGTCACACAGCTTTCATTTGATGGCGGATTTGCAACATTCTCACCGTCTAGAAGAATGTATTTTGCAGACCAAGCAATCAGTTATTGTGTGCGTAATGGACAAGTTTTTCGCCACGAAAATACTATCAATACTAGTCAAACTCTTTACACAACAGGTGGCGTGTTAATGGCTCAGAATGTGGTCAATCAACTGGGCCCCTCTGCAACAAATGGGGATCAAAATCCTTTTAAAGCGCTTAGCCAATCTGCAAGGCGAAATGCATCAACACAATTACTGTTTATTTTTGGACGAGAAGATGAAGCCGTGACTTTTTTAAATGAGGTGCAAATCCCAAATGTACCCTAATTACGATCACAAACTTGGTGGTTTAATGCCTCGGCAACGAGGTAATATGCTGGTGATGTCTTTATTTATTATCATTGTGGTTGGCTTATTAGCCATATCCTTAGTGAATATTGTTTCTTCTTCCTCTAATACTACCATTAGCCAAATTTATGGTATCCGCGCTGAACAGGCGGCGGATGCCGGTATACAAAGACTTTTGCAAATTTCATTTCCAGCAAACAGCGCGGCTCAAGCGTGTTCTCAAACCATTAGTTCAAGTGCTAGTTTTTCAAATGTAGATGGCTTACGAGAATGCACTTATCAAGCACAGTGCACAAGTAACACTATTGAATTTGAAAATGAAGACTATCGCTATTACAAGTTTACCAGCACAGGTGCTTGTGTTATCGATACGAACCTTGTGAGTCGAACAGTGTCAGTAGACGCCATCGAAAAGCTGCTTCCTTAAAAACAAACCGTGTTTATTCATTATTTTATAGAACTTTATTCGACAGTTAAGTACTAAACACTGTCGCTTATCCATTACGCATGAAGCGAAAGTTGCAGCATTTGCCATGCATTGCTACATTTAGTGTAATAAAAATACATATTTTAGTGAGTGTAACTAGGGAAATTCAATCACTTAGGTTACACTATTGTCATTTAGTTAAACCCAATAATTCTAAAGGCTTTCCATGTTTAAAAAGCTTCGAGGCATGTTCTCAAATGACCTCTCAATCGACCTCGGTACAGCAAACACGTTAATCTACGTCAAAGACAACGGCATTGTACTTAATGAACCTTCTGTTGTAGCAATCAGACAAGAGCGAGCCGGCGGACCAAAAAGTGTCGCTGCAGTAGGCCATAATGCAAAACAAATGTTAGGTCGTACTCCAGGTAATATTAAAGCAATACGCCCTATGAAAGACGGTGTTATTGCAGACTTTTATGTCACCGAGAAAATGTTACAGCACTTTATTAAACAAGTTCACGATAATAATTTTCTTCGTCCTTCTCCTCGTGTGCTTGTGTGTGTGCCATGCGGTTCTACACAAGTAGAAAGACGCGCTATTAGAGAGTCAGCATTAGGTGCTGGAGCTCGTGATGTTTACCTAATAGATGAGCCTATGGCTGCGGCAATCGGGTCGGGTTTACCTGTTTCAGAAGCAACAGGTTCGATGGTGGTTGATATTGGTGGTGGTACAACAGAAGTTGCAATTATATCGTTAAATGGTGTTGTGTATTCGTCTTCAGTTCGCATTGGTGGAGATAAGTTTGATGAAGCAATTATTAATTATATAAGACGTAATTTTGGTTCACTGATTGGTGAAGCAACTGCTGAGCGCATTAAGCACGAAATTGGCGCCGCTTATCCTGGAGAAGAAGTTCGAGAAATTGAAGTTCGTGGAAGAAATCTTGCTGAAGGTGTACCAAGAGGCTTTACTTTAAATTCAAATGAGATTTTAGAAGCCTTACAAGAGCCACTGTCAGGCATTGTAAGTGCTGTAATGGTCGCGCTTGAACAATCGCCACCTGAATTAGCCTCTGATATTTCGGAGCGAGGTATGGTGTTGACGGGCGGTGGTGCTTTGCTCAAAGATATTGACAGGCTATTAATGGAAGAGACAGGTATTCCTGTTGTGATTGCTGATGATCCTTTGACTTGTGTAGCAAGAGGAGGCGGTAAGGCTTTTGATATGATTGATTTACACGGTGGCGATCTATTCAGCTTTGAATAGATAACTTGTTTTTTTATACTAGATAAGTGATTGTAAAGGCAGGCTAATACTTGCCTTTTTTTGCATATGAATGAAGTTTTTGCTCGCGGCCCATCATTATTTACGCGCCTATGTATCGTATTGATACTCTCGGTGTTAGCAATGGTGGTCGACTTAAAAGTAGAGAAAGTTTCAGTCTTTAGGACCTATCTCACCTCGCTCGTAAGTCCCCTGCAGTATGTTGCTGATATGCCTTAGTGCGATTTTAGATTGGAGTGCAGCCAGATTTAGCTCAAGACAAACCTTACTTGAAGAAAATGATCGTTTGACGAGCCAAATGACCTTGATGAATCAAAAGCTTCAGCGCTTTGTAGTGCTAGAGACTGAAAACAATAACTTACGCAAGCTCTTAGATGGAACTCCTAATCAAGAGATGCATAGAATGATTGCAGAGTTAATGGCGGTCGACAATAACCCCTATAGCCATCAAATTGTGATCAACAAAGGCACTATAGATGGTGTATATCTTGACCAAGCTGTATTAGATGATTCGGGTATTGTGGGACAAATTGTAGAAGTTAGTACAACAAATAGTCGAGTCTTGCTAATTTCCGACATAACGCATGCCATACCGGTTCGCATTAATCGAAATAACGTTAGTCTGGTTGCCAGTGGCACAGGGAGTATTAATGAATTGACACTTGAACATGTTCCCCACAGTGCAGACGTTCAAGAAGGTGATTTATTGGTCTCATCCGGTTTAGGAAATGTATTTCCAGAAGGGTTTCCAGTTGCAGTGGTTGATGAAATTATTACAGATGAGAGTAAGCCATTTGCACAAATAAGAGTGCGACCTACTGCTAAGTTAGACCGTTTAAAATACTTATTATTGTTATGGCCTAGTGAGCTTGCGCCCGAGGATGCAATCGCTCCTAATGATATGAGCTTGCAAGATAACGTAACTAAGGCCGACAGTGATGAAGAGTAATCGTACGTTCATTTTGTTTACTATTCTTATTGGCGTCATACTTCAGATTATTCCTATGCCACCTGATATAGACTTCTATCGCCCAGATTGGCTGTTACTTATTCTAATATATTGGTGTATGGCATTGCCTTTTAGAGTGGGTGTAGGCACTGCCGCGCTTGCAGGCGTATTACTCGATTTACTCTACGGCACGGTATTAGGAGTACACAGCTTCGCACTTGCAGTACCGATATACCTTGTAGCATCTAATTATCAACGTTTACGAAACTATTCGATGATTCAGCAGTCTTTTATGGTATTGGTACTGTGTGTTTTTTATCATTTATTAGTCTATTGGTTGCAATACGCCCTGACGGGTATTGAGTTTCGTTACGACTATCTATGGCCCGCATTTACATCAGCCTTGTTTTGGCCATGGTTATTTTGGCTATTACGAAAGTTTAGACGTAATTTAGGGGTCTCGTAATAAATGAGTGTGAATCAGATTGTATTGGCTTCTGCATCTGAGCGCAGACAAACCTTGCTAAAATACATCGTTAAAGAATTTGAAGTGCGCTCAGCAGATATCGATGAGTCGCCAATACCCGACGAATCGACACTTGATCTTGTAAAACGTTTATCGTATTCCAAAGCATATAAGGTACAACAGAGCATCAGCGATAGTCTTGTAATTGGTTCTGATACGGTTGTAGAGGTAAATAATCTAGCCTTGGGAAAACCAGAGGACTATGACGATTTTTGCGCCATGATGGCGATGTTAAGTGGGAATACACACACGGTGCATACAGGGGTTTGTGTGTTAGGAGCAAAGAAAGAGCATTATTGCGTAGTGAGCACTCAAGTGACTATGAGTGAAATCAGCGACAATGATAAATTGGCATACTGGCGTACAAATGAGCCGCTAGATAAAGCGGGTGGATATGCTATACAAGGAATTGGTGGGCAATTTGTTAAATCGATAAATGGTTCTTTTACTGCGGTCGTGGGCTTACCAGTATTTGAAACAAAGCAAGCAATCAAACAGTGTTTAGAACCCAAACAAGAGGAAGTATTTTTGATATGAGTGCAGAGCTATTAATTAATGTTACGCCTTCTGAATCCAGGGTGGCACTCATTGAAAATGGTATTTTGCAAGAAATCCATATCGAGAGGCATACCAAAAAGGGCTTAGTTGGCAACATTTACAAAGGCAAAGTATCAAGAGTTCTTCCCGGAATGCAGGCTGCTTTTGTTGATATCGGTTTGGACAAAGCTGCTTTTTTACATGCTTCTGACATCGCAATTTACGATGAATTACGTGACGATGTGAGCCCTTCACAGATTGAAATAAAAGATATTCGCGAGCTTGTAAAAGATGGCCAACCTATCGTTGTGCAAGTGGTGAAAGATCCTATTGGTACAAAAGGCGCAAGACTGACTACCGACATCACCTTGCCCTCTCGCTATCTTGTTTTGATGCCTTCTGTTACGCATGTTGGGGTGTCTCAAAAAATTGAAGAAGAAGCAGAGAGAACTCGATTAAAAGAAATTATCAATGACATGTGCGATGACGATGGTGGCTTTATCTTGCGCACCGCTGCAGAGGGCGTAAACGAGCATGAGCTAAAGCAGGATGCTGAGTTTTTGAAACGCTTGTGGGTAAAGATAAAATCCCGTAAAAAATCAAATAAGATCCAGGTACTCTACGAGGATTTACCTGTCGCTAGACGAGTGCTGCGAGACTTTGTCGGCACGCAAATAGAACGCATACGAATTGATTCAAATCTTACTTTTCAAGAGTTAACCTCTTTTACTAGCGAATATGTCCCTGAATTAAGCAGCAAGCTTGAATACTATCAAGGCGAGTTGCCGATTTTTGACTTATATGACGTTGAAAATGAACTTCAACGTGCGCTTGGGCGTCGCGTTGATTTGAAATCTGGTGGCTATTTGATCATAGACCAGACAGAAGCAATGACAACAATCGATATAAATACCGGTGCATTTGTTGGGCATAGAAACTTAGAAGAAACCATTTTCAATACAAATATAGAGGCAACATCTGCGATTGCACGACAATTACGCTTGCGCAATCTAGGCGGTATGATATTGATCGATTTCATTGATATGACGGTTGATGACCACAAGCGAAGAGTCCAACATTCACTAGAAAGCGCGATGAATAAAGATAGAGCAAAATCAAATATTCATGGCTATACATCCTTAGGGTTAATAGAGATGACTCGTAAACGTACTCGAGAGTCATTAGAGCATCTTCTATGTGGTGAATGTCCCGCCTGTAAGGGAAGAGGCAGTATCAAAACAGTAGAAACGACTTGTTTTGAGATTACTCGAGAAGTAGTAAGAGTTAACAAAGCGTATAATGCCGATAAATTCGTGATTTATGGCTCACCGATTGTGACAGACGCGTTACTTGGAGAAGAGTCTCATATTCTTGCAGAGCTCGAAGCATTTGTAGGTAAACAAATAAAAGTGTTAACCGAACCACTTTATCACCAAGATAAATTTGATGTGGTCATGATGTGAATAAGCTCAACGCAGCGCTTAGCTATACCATTAGGAAAATATGGACGCTTCTAGCGATTCTACTGGTGCTTATTGCCCTGTCGGTGAGTTTACTTCGCTATTCATTACCTTACCTTGATGATCACAAGCACCATTTAGAAGACTTTATTTCTGCTCAATATGACATTGAGGTGGACATAGGAGAACTATCTGCTAATTGGGCGCCTTCTGGCCCAATTTTAGTGCTACGAGATTTGACGGTCGTTTCATCAACGCAATCTTCGATGTCTATGAATGTATCTGAAGTATTAATCGGTATTGAGTTTTGGCCAAGCATTGCTGCTATGACATTGCAAAGTAATCAAGTGTCTCTTCAATCTCTTTTGGTGAAACTCGATTTACAAGCGGTAACCGAATCACAGGGTGATTCATCTTTAGTAAGCAGTTTAGAGAAAGTGTTTTTACAGCGCCTATCAAGTTTCTCAATCAATGATAGCCAAGTGATAGTGATCAATGATGAGCTTTCAAAAACGGTTAATATTGACCAACTTTCGTGGACGAATAAAGGTAATCGTCATCAAGGTGTCGGTAGATTTGGCCTAGGCGACACGCGACAAAACAATGCAAAGTTTATACTAGATTTAACAAGTGAATTATCTGGCTATGAAGGCGTATTTTATGCGCTAGCGCAAGATCTAGAGCTATCACACTGGTTTAGTGATTCTTCAGCACTTTCTGACTATGTGGATACAAGCAACAGTAGTTTTGAAACATGGGCGCAAATTCGTAATGGCCGATTGTTCAGGGTTGATGGCGAGCTATTTCCTACGACCATGAGATTGAGCGATAACGGTTTTATTGTTGATACACAGTTAAGTGCGAAATTTGCTGGCGAGTTGATACAAGACACATGGCATTTCTTAGTGGACGATGTAAAGCTAAGCAATAACCAACGGCAGTTTAATACTTCATTTACAGGTCAGTATTCAAACCATAAAGTGCAATTAGCGCTAGCAGAACCGACACCAATAAAACCAATACTGCCTTTATTGGGCTTATTATCAATTCCTTTATCAGATCAACTTGCCCTTATTGATATGCAGGGTAGCTTAAGCACATTAGAGCTGAGCCTTGTTAATAAAAAGCCTCTTGTTCGTGCTTCATTAGAATCTATTTCGTGGAATGAAGATGAGGGGATTGTTGGATTACAGGACTTGAGTGTCGATGCGATTTGGGCGGGCAAAGAAGGGCAGTTGAATATCTTTGCGCCTTCACAAAGTTTGGTATCTAATTTTTTGTTCGACCGTCAAGCACAGCTTAATGTCCTCAATATACCGATTGATATTAGCTTAAGAGATGATGTTTTTGTATCGATAGAACAAGGCATAATAGATCTTGATGGTCTTGAAATGGATGTATCACTTGCTTACCGTACAAGTGATAATTTATTGTCGTTGTTTATCAATACACAGTCACTTGACGTAAATTTAATCCCAGATCTCTTACCTAATCGATATATGGGCAAGGCAACAAAGGAATATCTCACGCGTGCATTTTATGGGGAAGGGACAGTCAATCATGCAAAGATACTATGGCATGGACAAGTGGATAGCTTCCCATTTGACGATAGAAGCGGTGTATTTCAAAGCTTAATTGAGATTGATAACGCACAATTTTTATTTTCACCTAAATGGCCTTCACTGTCCGACTTAGATCTATCCTTAAAGTTTGAAAATAATATGCTCAGCATGAAAAGCCCTACAGCAATTTTGGAAGGGGTAGAGCTAAGTGGCCTAGAAGCTCAAATACCACAGCTACGTTCTGATGCTTTATTAACAATTGAAGCATTTGCCCAAAGCAATGGTGCTAGTATAGCTGGGTTAATGCAAGACAGTTCATTAAAAGAAACCTTAGGCAATGTGTTAAACAAGCACGTCTTAATTGACGGCGACTTGTCTACTCAATTGAGACTCGATATTCCACTGAGCACACCTGCAAATACAGTTGCATCGGGCGACATATATTTTGATAATAATGTTATAAATATCCCATCAATTGCTTTATCTCTAGAAGATTCAATGGGAAGTTTGTCATTCATTAACGGTGATATTTCTATTGAAGGGCTTGAGGCGAGCGTGCTCTCTCAAATGGTGTATGTTGACCTTCAAGGAAAGCAAACAGGCCCCCAATACATCATAGATACAAATTGGCGTGGTCGTTGGGATTTAAACCAACTTAGTCAAACGATATCTAAAGAGTTTGGCGACTACTTTGAAGGTGAAAGTGACTGGCGCCTAGTTAGTCAAATTCAAACTGAAAAGGCAGCTGTATCCTATACCGCTTTGCTTGAAAGTGATCTTGTTGGTACTAAAAACAATTTGCCTGTACCTTTTGCAAAAGATACAAGTGCAAAGCGCCCACTTTTGATCAGTGCATCAGGGAACGAGCTAACCTCTAAAGTAGAGATTTCAATTGATAATGTGGCTAGGTTTGACGGTGCGCTTGTGCATAAAGACAAACAGTTCAGTCGAGCACATTTATCTATTGGAGACACTGAGTTTGAAAGTCGAGGACTTGGATTTAGTATTAGTGCGGATTTTGACGACTTATTTGCTCAACAGTGGATTGATGTTGTTAGCGCGTTGCAGCCCAAGACACAAACAACGCAGCAGCCTTTAATTGGATTACCTAAGCGAGTGTTTGTCAATACTGAGAAGTTACATTGGCAAGACCAGACGCTTTCTGATGTCGACCTAATCGCTAAACGTTTTGATGATCAATGGCAACTTGAGCTTGATGCTGATCAAGCGCGCGCAGACATTACCATCCATGATAATCTATTTAGTCAGGGCGTGTTGATTAATGCCGAATATATAAAATTGGAATCAGATCTAAAAGATGAGCAAGAAGAACTTGCTCAAATAAAGTGGGATATCAATCCTCAGACTTTGCCAAGTATAGACTTTACTTGTAAGTCATGTGAAATTTGGGGGCTTGATCTTGGCAGAGTCGAATTAGAGCTTCAACCGAATAATGATGGTCTTAAACTTAGTCAAGTGTTGCTAGAAAATGAGCAAGGTCGAGTATCTGCATCAGGCCAATGGTACAAGCGCAATGATGACCATTTCACATTTATTGGTGGTGATTTGGTGAGTGAAGATTTTGGTCAATATCTGTCAAATCTTGGTTTTGATACGGGTATTCAAGACTCTGAAGCAAATATGTCCTTTGCTTTGACATGGCAAGACTCACCTGTTGATATCGATTTTGCTAATATTGATGGAGAAATCGATTGGCAACTCACTGACGGCTATTTGACTGAAGTGAGTGACAAAGGCTCTAGGATTTTCACTATTTTAAGCCTTAGCTCTTTGGTTCGTAAATTATCTCTAGATTTTAGGGATGTGTTTGCCAAGGGTTTCTTTTATGACAACATGGCTGGAACCGTACAAATCACGCAGGGTAAGGCTGACACTCGAGATACAATCATAAATGGTGCCGCGGGTGATATTGAAATATATGGATACACCGACTTGGCCAATCAGGCTTTAAATTATAATGTAAGTTTTACACCTAACGTGACAGGTAATTTACCGGTATTGCTATTTTTTACTGTAAATCCGCCAAGTGCAATAGCGGCGCTAGCGATTGATCAAGTACTTACATCAGCAAAAGTGATTTCAAACGTCAACTACTCAATTACCGGCACCATAAGTGAGCCAAGTATTGTTGAGACAGGCCGAGATAGCACAGAAGTAGAGCTACCAGCTAGAAGATCAAATGAGGATGACGAGCAGTCTCCTTTTATACCTCCTACTGAAGAAGACTTGTTAGACATTGAACTTCCTGAAAATCAAAGTGATGATTAAAGATCTAAATGGAGCTTACTTTGTATCCTAAAGTTAGCCAGTGTAGTAGCATTGACATCATTAAACATTATCTATTAATAGGCAAAGTATGACACAACAAGTAGTGGACAATTTGTTAAGTGATTGTGGCTTGCAAACAAGCAATGTCGCAGACCTTCTATCGGGTATGTTAGAGCACAATAATGATTTTGCAGATTTATATTTTCAATTGTCACAGCATGAGTCATGGGTACTTGAAGACGGAATTATTAAAGATGGCAGCTACAATATAGAAAAAGGCGTAGGCGTGCGTGCCATTTCCGGAGAAAAAACAGGTTTTGCTTATTCTGATGAAATCACCTTAGATGCCTTACAAGCTGCATGCAATGCTGCCCGCACAATAGCTTTACCTGGACAAAAACACAAAGTAACAGGGTTTTCAAAGCAAAGCCCTAAGCAATTGTACACACAGTTAAATCCACTACTTAAAATGTCAGACACCGAAAAAGTAGATTTACTAAAAAGAACCGATTTATACATAAGACAAAAAGCGCCTCACGCTAGTCAAGTTAGCGTTAGTTTAACGGGAGTATATGAGGAGGTTCTTATTGCAGCTACTGATGGAACCTTTGCGACCGACATACGCCCTTTAATCCGACTTAATTGTTCTGTTTTACTGGAACAAGATGGCAAAAGAGAGCGCGGAAGTGCCGGTGCAGGTGGCCGCAGAACTTACGACTTCTTTGTAGAGGAGTTGGATTGTGGATTAATGCGGTTTCAGCAACTAGCTAATCAAGCCATTCATATGGCTAGTGTTAACTTAAATGCAATTGCCGCGCCGGCAGGTGCTATGCCTGTTGTGCTTGGGGCAGGATGGCCTGGTGTTCTGTTACATGAAGCTGTCGGTCATGGTTTAGAGGGTGATTTTAACCGTAAAGCGTCTTCTACGTTTAGTGGGAAGATTGGCCAGCAGGTTGCGTCAAAAGGTGTCACTGTTGTTGATGATGGGACAATGGAAAATCGACGAGGCTCTTTGTCTATTGATGATGAAGGTACGCCTTCACAATACAATGTGTTGATTGAAGACGGTGTGCTCAAATCTTATATGCAAGATAAACAAAATGCGAAACTAATGGGCGTACGACCAACTGGAAACGGACGACGGGAATCCTATGCACACTTGCCAATGCCAAGAATGACAAATACATATATGCTTGCAGGCAAGCATGAGCCTAAAGATATTATTTCATCGGTTGAAAACGGTATTTATGCACCTAACTTTGGTGGCGGCCAAGTAGACATTACGTCTGGAAAATTTGTGTTTTCAACCTCAGAAGCATATTTGATTAAAGATGGAAAAATAGGTGAACCTATCAAAGGGGCAACACTTATCGGCAATGGACCTGAGTCTATGCAAAGAATATCAATGATAGGCAATGACTTGGCACTTGATGCTGGTGTAGGAGTATGCGGTAAAGACGGTCAATCTGTGCCTGTCGGGGTGGGTCAACCTACGCTTAAAATCGATGAGATGACAGTAGGTGGAACGGCTTAAACGCCTTATTTTTCACCGAAAGCTGTATTGGTGAACCCTAGTAATTTAGCTTTGACAGCATTGGCACTTGTTTGCGGTTTCGATGGTGCTTTACTAAGTAACAAATCGATATCCTCCTTTTTTAGTATTTGCTTTGGTACATGTGCCATTAATAGTGTAAAGCCTATATAGTCATGCATCCGACTGATTGAGTGTTTATATTTATTAGGATAATGCACTGGAAAGGGAGGGCATAGCGCGTTTTTCACTTTGACAATTAGATCTGCAACATATATTAGCTTTTCAGTTATATTAACAACACTAATGTCACGGTCGGTGTGTCCTGGAGTTGCAATAACATGCCAATCAGGAAACCCTAGTATTGATTCACCATCTTGCAACATAATGTCTGCTGATAAATGTCTGGGATACCATATATTTTCTCGCTTGCGACCTATTCTACCAGCAACCCACCAAGCTAAACTGACATCAATGATGTGCGCAAGCGAGCCTGATAGTCCAGCGTACCACTGATGCGTAAACTGACCAGAGACAACTTGACAGCCTGTTATGGATCTCAATTTGTGCGCACAGCCAGCATGGTCTGGATGCATATGAGTGACTAATACCACTTTCAAATCACTAAGGGGTCTTTGTAACGTTTCTGAGAAATACCGTTTGATTCTGTATAAATCAGAGCGGGCACAACCATCTAGCAGCATGCATCCATGTGGATATTCAACAAGGTGAATATTTTGAATATAACCCTTAATTTGATGATATTTCATGTAAGCGTTGCCTAATACACGTGAAATAAAACCGAGTTTAAGCTTTTTCAGTTCAATTACTTCGGCATTTTCTTTTTCTAAAATAAGATCTGTCGCTTGACCTTTGAGAAGTTTGGCCACCGAATCTTTATTTTTAGCCAATAAGATCGATAGTTCTTCAGATAGGCTCTCATCAAGCTCTATACCTTTTGCACTAATATATTGACTTAGGTTGTCTGCAACTTCGAGCATTTTATCATATTGGTCGGCTTCTTTTTTATCGGTGGTGATCAACTTATCCACTCCTTTATGTTGCACTACATATTGAGTAATAACGGCCATGTGTGACTCCAAATGGTTAACTTAGGGTGTAATATACCGCCTTTAACTGTATAAATAAACAGTTTGTTTCTCATCAAAATCATGAGCTTTTTGGTATTAAATCAGTATCAAGTCGAGTGACTTATGATAAAGAGGAAATTTGGATGTTCGAATTTAACGGGGTATCAGGGATTATATTTGATTTAGATGATACCTTAGTCAAAACGAATTTAGATTTTGTTTGGCTTAAAAAGGAGATTGGGTGTCCAAAGTCTCAGGACATGCTAGCGTATGTTGATTCGCTAGAGTGTAAGTTTGAAAAGCAACGTGCACAGCAACAAGTTATTAACCATGAGTTAGAAGACGCGAAAACCTCCACATGGATCCCCGGCGCTAAGGCGTTTGTATGCGATGCAATTGCACGTAACATACCACTTGCAATTGTTACACGTAATTGCAAAGAAGCGAGTTTGGCCAAATTGGCGCAAAATAAAATACCGATTGAGTTGTTAGTCACCAGAGAAGATGCGCCACCAAAACCTGACCCAAGTGCATTGCTAACGATTGCGTCTCAATGGCAAATTCCCACCAGCGAAATCGCTTATATTGGTGACTTTGTTTACGATATTCAGGCTGCGCATAATGCAAAAATGCAGGCTTGGCTATATGAACCTAGAGCATGGTTTTAATTACATTGATAATTTAAAATATATTGCGCCATAGGGATCTTTGTCTCAATATTATAAATATTTTTCCTTTATTTAATTGTGTAGTGCCTTAGGTTTGTTAAAGTTTTGGTGTATCACAAAGACCGTTGTCATCAATTTTTAAGAAGTAGTGAATATTGATATGGAAGTTAGTATTGTTTTTTGGCTCGTACTTGCCGTTTCGTTTAGTGTTGCATTAGTGATTGGGATGGCAATTGAGAGGCGATTAAATCTATTGCAAGGTGAACAGATCACTAAGTGTCGTTTGGCAAAAGACGAAGGGTCAAGCATACAAGACCAATATATTGCGTTACAAGTTCGTAAAGTTATTAAAAATATAATCAATTCCCAATATGTGCTTTATGGAACTAAGCAATATCAATCCATTATGCAAACCCCCTTAAAAGAAAGCCTTCACACTTTGCGTAAAGTGGCAGACGAATTGTCAAATCCTGCAAGACATAAAGTTGAAACACACGCTAATAGCACCAATCAGATGCTTTTTGATTCTGTCGGAAGCCCATATAGAGCATTAAAATCAATCGAGGATTTTATCAAGGATAAACAACTAGGAAATCGGATTGATTTTTCATATCAAGGTGCTAGTAATGTATTAGTTGAGCTGCCCCAAGTGTTTTTACAAAATGTATTACGTGAACTGTTGCAAAATGCGATAAAGCACAATTCTAAATCTACAATGATTAAGATGGAGTACATAATTGATAAGGGCTCCGTTTTTTTGACAATAAGAGACAATGGATGCGGCATGCAGTCACAGCAATGTGAGTTAGTTAATAGCCCTTCGTCCCTAAGTTCTCTTGGGCGTAGAGCAACAGATACCCAAGATATTATTAATTTAGTAGTGATTGCAAATACAATAAGGGATGCCGGAGGAAGGGTGCTAGTTAAAAGCGCTTTGCAACATGGTACTAGGATCAGTTTGCAGCTCCCAATATGTGTTTGTGATGAGAATATACAACGAAACCAATTAGTGGTTAATGAACGTGAAACAAAATTTGATACAAATTCTCAAAAACAAGCCAGTGTGCTCGTTATATCCAGCAGTCATCAAAAGACGGTGCCTCCACTAGCTGACTCTGCAATTGATTATCATATGATTACTGTTAGCAATATAGAGGAAGCTTACGGTATTTCACAAAGATATAAACCTGATTGCATTGTACTTGATTTAGGGCTTGGCGATATCATTGGTATTACTCAATGGAATAGAATTACTCATGCATTCAAAGATATGCCTCTTGTCGCTTTGGCTAGTCCAGGGACAAAAACAGCACAATTAGCCATCTTGCAAATAGGCGTGCATGTACTGTTAGAAAAGCCCATTCATCCTAAAGAATTAGATAGGGTTATTCACTACCTCTTTAAGGCATTCACACAGCAACATGAAGCGCTAGAGAACAAATTAGTAGGACACTATTTCGATAAAAGCTTATTTGAAGCAAAGGCTCAGGGCTCACATCCATACTTAGATAAAATACTTTCTATTTTGGGTGAAAATTATCAAAATGAGAGCTTCAGTAAAGTTGAAGCTGCTGAGTTATTGTCAACAACAACAAGGACACTCACTCGTAAGTTGAACACGTGTTGCGAGTATGGGTTTAATGATTTATTACGTAAGTATCGTCTAAATAAAGCAAAGCAATTACTGTCTAGAGGAAAGAGCGTAACAACGGTTGCTTATGCTTGCGGCTTCAGCTCATCTTCGTATTTTAGTAAATGCTTTAAAATGGAATTTGGATTTGCGCCTTCAGCACTGCTTAGGCAAACAAGCTCTTCGTAGCCATTCTATTAATCGTGACCACTAAGTGCTTGAATTTGCTGTATATCAGTATCACCTTTGAGCACTTTTAATACACCGTCTTGCACTAGAGTGCGCATACCATCTGCAGTAGCCTGCGCTTTCATGTCGCTTACCGATGCTTCTTTGTATATTAAACTACGCAGGTCGGCCGTCATTCCAAGAAGTTCGTGAACCCCTGTTCGGCCTTTATATCCAGTATCTCCACATTTTTCACAGCCCTTTGCTTTATAGAGGGTTGGTGGTTGGGTAATCCCAAGTTCATCGAAATGTTCATCACCATATTGACGTTTTAAAAACGCAAAATCATCTTCTGAAGCCTGATAAGTCGCTTTACAATCCGGGCAAAGAGTACGAATAAGCCGCTGCGCTAGAATCCCGACACAAGCATCTGAGAAGTTGACGGGATCTAGCCCTAAATCCAACAAGCGCGTAATAGTTTCTGGTGCTGAGTTTGTGTGTAAGGTAGATAATACCAAGTGACCAGTCAATGAAGCTTCGATACCAGCGTGTGCTGTTTCTTTATCCCTCATCTCACCAATTAATATGATATCAGGGTCAGCACGTAAAAATGCTCGTAGTGCATTGGCAAATGTAAAGCCAATTTTAGAGCTGACTTGGACTTGCTGTAGACCCGCTTGCGTAATCTCTACAGGGTCCTCTGCAGTCCAAATTTTTCGGTCTGGCGTATTTAAATACCCTAGCACCGCATGTAAAGTTGTGGTTTTACCTGAACCTGTTGGACCTACTACTAGCAAAATACCATGAGGTTTCTTAATCATCTCTTCTAGCATGGTTAGGTTACGTTCAGATAGATTCATTTTTTCTATTGGCATCGCACCACCAGAAGCGAGGATACGCATTACTACGCCTTCACCAGCCACGGTAGGTATTGTTGCGACACGCACCTCAACGGGTTTGCCATCTAATCTAAATGCAAGTTTGCCGTCTTGGGGAACGCGTTTTTCGGCGATATTTAGACTCGACATTATTTTAATACGCGAGACAAGTGCACTGTGATGAGATGCAGGCACTTGCGTAATATCTCTAACTACACCATCGACTCGCATTCTTACGCGAGTAGGCCCGCCTTTTTCAGGGTCAACATGAATATCTGAAGCGTTGAATTTTTTAGCATCATGCAAAATGCGATTCACAAGTTGGACAATCGGTGCTGCATCTTCATCCATGTCTTCATCAGCAACATCTTCTTCCATAGCGGAAGTACCGATTTCGTCAAGGATTTCGTCCATATCTCCAAGGTTACCACCAGCGGACTTGTCGCCTAGGTAGGCTAGAATATGTGACGGGAGTCCAACGGCAATCTCGTAGCTATCTATTCCTAAGGCACTCTCCACTTCCATTAACAAAGCCGCATTGTTAGGCTCTGCCATTAATAGTATTGGACTTTCATGCGCATCAGCAACAACTGCAACCAAATTACGTTTTAAATACGATAGGTTCAGCGTGATGTTATTCTTATATAGATGATACTTTTCTGGTAAAAATGCAATAAAAGGCACTTGGTAGTGGACCGATAATGATTCACCAATTGCAATGTCATTAACGTTGTGTTGAGTCTGCAGTGCTTTTACCGTCGATGTTATATCACTGTGATCATCGAGCGTTTCAAGCACTTCTTCGCTGATTGCGCCTGAATGGAATAGGTAATCAAACGGGCTACTAGTGCCGCCGAGTTCATATCTGAATTTTTCACCTAACATCTCAGCGACTTGCATCGCCCATTGCATGTCTTGCTCGTTAAAGCCCATGCCATTTTTATTTATGATTTGCATGACACCGAGTAATACACCAGCATTGATGACGGGGACACACAAAATTGAGTCAGTTTTAAATTGGCTAGTTTGGTCAAATTTTTGATCAAACCTTAGCCTAGGGTGCACGCCTTTAAGTTCAGCAACATCATATGGGTCTTTGATGACCAACGGCTGCTGAGACATCGCAACATAGCCTGCTATTGATTGAGGACTAATCGCTACTTTTATTTCGCGTGTTTCTTTACCTGTTTTGAACCGAGCGACAAGGTCATTGTGCTGTGCACGCCTCTGAAATAGCGACATACGCTGCGATTGAAACATTTCAAGCAAGATTGGTTCAATTTTCTGGTATGCAGCCAAAAGGTTAGGAAATTCACCTAACTTTGCTTGCAAATTTTGCAACATCATTGCTTGTTGAGTACTATCAAACATCGCGCTGGACTTTTCCTTTCTTAAGACGGTTACACGTGTTGTTATAAGTCATATATCGACAAGGTAACAAAATACATAAATCTAAACTACTATACTTTATAACTACTTGGCTACAGTATCTGCCTTTAATAACACCGTGTTTGGGAACAAATTGTTCACTTTCTATACTGAGCATAACAAAAACTTTCCAAATGATGTAGCCTCTTTAGCACTTGTTTGTGACATTTGAGACAAATTGGTTCTTTTTCCTGATTGATTGACTTTACTACTTGCGCTTGGATTGCAAACGTGTATAATTCGCGCCCACTGTCAGAGATGGACATCGGTTTGTGTTTTGAGCAAGTATGCTTTAAACCCTATGATGAATGTAACGGCAGCCAATTAATGGGTGTATGTTTAGGTCAATAAGCGAAAGCTTCTTTAAACATTTACCAGCTGATTTAAAGCAACATTAATATATGAACAAGACTCCAATAAGGAGTCATTGGTTTACGCACATCTTTTCTCCTGCCTTTTATTAAAAAGAAAAATAGGACGAAAAGGTGAATTTTTTTGTTCTTTCGATTGGAGCTTAATCGATGCCAAATCAAAGAATTCGTATTCGTTTGAAAGCGTTTGATCATAAATTGATCGATCAGTCTACTGCGGAAATCGTTGAAACAGCTAAGCGTACAGGCGCGCAGGTCAGTGGTCCTATTCCATTACCTACACGCAAAGAACGTTATACTGTGCTGATTTCTCCGCACGTAAACAAAGACGCGCGTGACCAGTACGAAATCCGCACACACAAGCGTTTAGTAGATATCATTGAACCAACTGATAAAACAGTTGATGCTTTGATGAGATTGGACTTAGCCGCGGGCGTTGATGTTCAGATTAGTCTGGGCTAATGCTGCTAGAGCTAAACAGATAAGAGGGTAATAACAATGTCGATTGGTCTTATCGGTCGTAAAGTAGGTATGACTCGCATCTTCACTGAAGATGGCGTATCTATTCCTGTGACTGTTATCGAAGCGACCCCTAACCGAGTGACGCAGTTACGCACTGACGACACTGATGGTTATCGTGCACTACAAGTTACCGCTGGCACTAAGAAAGCGAATCGCGTTAATAAAGCTTCAGCAGGTCATTTTGCTAAAGCTGGCGTTGAAGCCGGACGTGGTTTGTGGGAATTTCGTCTTGCTGACGATGAGGGTGCTGATATTGAAGTGGGCAGTGAATTAACTGTAGAAATCTTCAACGACACTAAAAAAGTCGATGTCGCAGGCACGTCAAAAGGTAAAGGTTTTGCTGGTGTAATTAAGCGTTGGAACTTTAGTTCTCAGCGTATGACTCACGGTAACTCACTATCACACAGAGCACATAGGTTCAATTGGTCAAAACCAATCACCAAGGTAAAGTATTTAAAGGTAAGAAGATGGCTGGACAGCTTGGAAACAAGCGAATCACTACTCAATCTTTAGAACTTGTTCGCGTTGATGCTGAGAACAACCTTTTATTAATCAAAGGTACCGTACTTTAGCGCAACTGGCAGCGATGTTATCGTCAAGCCAGCTGTTAAAGCGTAACTGGGAGTGAACTGATGGAATTAACATTGAAAGACGCAAAAAGCGCTCTTGAAGTATCAGACGCCACTTTTGGTCGTGAGTTTAACGAAGCTCTTGTTCACCAAGTTGTAGTAGCTTATGGTGCAGGTGCTCGTCAAGGTACTAAAGCGCAAAAAACAAGATCTGAAGTACGTGGTGGTGGTAAGAAGCCATGGCGTCAAAAAGGAACAGGCCGAGCTCGTGCAGGTACTATTCGAAGCCCAATCTGGGTTGGTGGTGGTCGCGCATTTGCAGCGAAACCTCGTGACTTTGATCAAAAAGTAAATAAAAAGATGTACCGCGGTGCGATAAAAAGTATTTTATCGGAACTGGTACGTCAAGAACGTTTAGTAGTAGTTGAGAAGTTTGGTGTTGAAGCGCCAAAAACCAAAGAACTACAAGCAAAGCTAAACGAACTTGAACTAAAAGACGTGTTAATTGTTACGGCTGAGCTAGACGAGAACTTGTTCTTGGCTTCGCGCAACCTATACAAAGTAGACGCTCGTGATGTTCAAGGCATCGACCCTGTTAGCCTTATCGCTTTTGATAAAGTATTAATGACAGCCGACGCAGTTAAACAACTTGAGGAGGCTTTAGCATGAACGAACAACGTTTATTAAAAGTGCTTTTGGCACCTCACGTTTCAGAAAAGTCTACTATGGCCACTGAAACAAATAACACTTTTGTATTTAAAGTACTAAAAGACGCGAACAAAGCTGAGATTGCAGCTGCGGTTGAGAAACTTTTTGAAGTAGAAGTGAAAGGCGTACGTACAGTAAATGTAAAAGGAAAAGTTAAGCGTCATGGTATGGCGTTCGGCAAACGCAGCGACTGGAAAAAAGCATATGTTGTGCTTAAAGAAGGTCAAGACATCGACTTCGTCGGTGCGGCTGAATAAGGGGATTTGATATGCCATTATTAAAAGCTAAACCTACTTCTGCTGGTCGTCGTCATGTTGTACAGGTAATCAATCCTGACCTTCATAAAGGTGCTCCACACGCTCCATTGCTTGAAAAAAATAGCAAAAGCGGTGGTCGTAACAACAACGGTCGAATCACAGTTCGTCATATCGGTGGTGGACATAAAAGCCATTATCGTATAATTGACTTTAAACGTAACAAAGACGGCATTCCAGCTAAAATTGAACGTTTAGAATATGATCCAAACCGCTCTGCAAATATTGCACTTGTGCTTTATGCAGACGGTGAGCGTCGCTACATTCTTGCGCCTAAGGGCTCAAAAGCAGGCGATGCAATTCAATCTGGTGCTGATGCTCCTATTAAAGCTGGTAATGCTATGCCTATGCGTAACATGCCGGTAGGTTCAACAGTGCATGCGATCGAAATGAAGCCAGGCAAAGGTGCTCAAATTGCACGTTCTGCTGGTCAATATGCGCAAATCCTAGCGCGTGAAGGCACTTATGTGACTCTACGTTTACGCTCGGGTGAAGTACGTAAAGTGTTATCTGATTGCCGTGCTACTATCGGTGAAGTAGGTAACTCAGAGCATATGCTTCGTTCATTAGGTAAAGCCGGTGCTAATCGCTGGCGCGGAATTCGCCCAACTGTTCGTGGTGTAGCCATGAACCCAGTTGATCACCCACACGGTGGTGGTGAAGGTCGTACATCTGGTGGTCGTCATCCAGTAAGCCCTTGGGGTGTTCCTACTAAAGGTAAGAAGACTCGAAGTAATAAGCGTACCGATAGACTTATCGTACGTCGTCGTAACAAGTAAAAGCGAGGATTCACCATGCCACGTTCTCTCAAGAAAGGTCCTTTTATTGACCTGCACTTGCTGAAGAAGGTAGAAGCTGCAGTGGAAAAAGGCGACAAGAAACCAATTAAGACTTGGTCTCGTCGTTCTATGATTATTCCAGATATGATTGGTTTAACCATTGCAGTCCATAACGGTCGCCAGCACGTTCCTGTTTATGTCAGTGACGAAATGGTTGGCCATAAGTTGGGCGAATTTGCTCCAACGCGTACTTATCGCGGCCATGTCGCAGATAAGAAAGCCAAACGATAAGAGGAGTAGAAAATGGAAGCAATTGCTAAACATCGTCATGCTCGTACGTCGGCTCAAAAGGCACGCTTGGTAGCAGATCAAATCCGCGGGTTACACGTTGAGAAAGCGCTTGAAGTGCTTACTTACAGCCCAAAGAAAAGCGCAGTGCTAATCAAGAAAGTTCTTGAGTCAGCTATTGCGAATGCTGAAAACAATGAAGGGGCAGATATTGATGAATTGTCAGTATCTAAAATCTTTGTTGATGAAGGCCCAACTATGAAGCGTATTAGTCCACGTGCTAAAGGCCGTGCTGATCGTATTTTTAAGCGTAGCAGTCACATCACTGTGGTTGTGGCGGATAACTAGGAGTAGATAATGGGACAGAAGGTTCATCCTACCGGTATACGCCTTAGGTATCAGCAAGCCATGGACATCAACCTGGTACGCTAATACAGCAGAATATGCCGACAATTTATATAGTGACCATCAAGTTCGTCAGTATCTGACAAAAGAACTAAAAAATGCATCACTTTCTAAAATCGTAATCGAACGCCCAGCTAAGAGTATACGTGTCACTGTACACACTGCTCGTCCTGGTGTAGTAATCGGTAAAAAAGGTGAAGACGTAGAAAAGTTACGTAATCACATCACTAAGCTTGCTGGTGTGCCAGCACAAGTGAACATTGCCGAAGTTCGTAAGCCTGAATTAGATGCACAGCTTGTTGGGGATTCAATCTCTAGCCAGTTGGAACGTCGTGTTATGTTCCGTCGCGCAATGAAGCGCGCTGTTCAAAACGCCATGCGTTTAGGTGCTTTAGGTATTAAAGTTGAAGTGAGTGGTCGTTTAGGTGGTGCTGAGATCGCACGTTCAGAATGGTATCGTGAAGGTCGTGTACCTCTACATACATTCCGTGCAGATATTGATTACGCAACATCTGAAGCTTTAACCCAATATGGAATTATTGGTGTTAAGGTTTGGATCTTCAAAGGTGAAGTACTAGGCGGCTTGCCACTTGTGCAAGAGCAGCCAGCACCAGCACCTAAGAAGAAAGGCCGTAACGCTAAGCGAGAGGGCTAATCATGTTACAACCAAAGCGTACGAAATTTCGTAAAATGCATAAAGGTCGTAACCGTGGGCTTGCTATTGCCGGTGGTAAAGTAAGCTTCGGCACCTATGGCCTAAAAGCTATTGGTCGTGGTCGAATGACCGCTCGCCAAATTGAAGCAGCACGTCGTGCCATGACTCGTCATGTAAAACGTCAGGGTAAAATTTGGATCCGTGTGTTTCCTGATAAACCAATTACTGAGAAGCCTCTTGAAGTGCGTCAAGGTAAAGGTAAGGGTAACGTTGAATACTGGGTTTGCCAAATTCAACCAGGTCGTGTTTTATATGAGATGGAAGGTGTGCCAGAGGAACTAGCTCGCGAAGCATTTGCTTTAGCAGCAGCGAAGTTACCATTTAAAACAACCTTTGTAACTCGGACGGTGATGTAATGAATGCGGCAGAACTGAGAGAAAAAAGCGTAGAAGAGTTGAATACTGAATTAACTGAATTACTTCGTGAACAGTTTAATTTGCGTATGCAACATTCTACAGGTCAGTTGCAACATACTAACCAAATGAAAACAGTACGTCGTAACATCGCACGTGTAAAAACCATTATGACTCAAAAGGCTGGAGAATAAGATGTCTGAACAAAAAATTCGTACAGTACAAGGTCGCGTGGTGAGTAACAAAATGGATAAAACCATTACTGTTTCAGTTGAACGTACTATTAAACACCCTATTTACGGAAAGTTTATTAAACGTTCTACAAAGTTACACGCACACGATGAAGCTAACGTTTGCAACGAAGGCGATTTAGTGTCAATCACTGAATGTCGTCCTTTGTCTAAGTCTAAGACTTGGATGTTAGTTGACGTTCTAGAAAAAGTAGCAAGCTAAACTTTTTCTAAATACTTTAAAAGGCGCTAATCTTATGATTAGCGCCTTTTTTTTGTCTGTAAAAACATAAGGGTACTTTTCATTTGAAATTAAACCTTAAAACACTCGGTCTTTTGATTACCGATTAATAAATGTAAGGCAATAGTGTATTCAGCCGATAAACTCAGTCGAAAGCTGATTATATTTGGATGAAGCATTGTATATCGCAAGTAGATAACTGAGACAATGAGATTCTTGACACATTTACATAAGATTCGAAAGTCAAACTTTATTGCAAGCGCGCTGCTTGGGTTTGTGTTTGTCTTATTGATTTCTATTTCTAATAATGGATATGCTGATACTAATTCCCTGCTCGTTTCAGGTAACGCCAATTCTAAAAAGTTTCACGATACCATTTTCTTCCTTAACGATAGTAGCGATGCTCTGGGTATAGAAGACATATTGCTTGTTCCGAGCAATCAGTGGAAGAAAAACACTAGCAGTATGTTAGATCTTGGTTTTACCTCAGACACCCATTGGTTCAAATTTTCATTTACGAACACAGACAAGCTAAACCTTAAGTATGTTCTTGAATATGAGTTTTCGCAAATTGACCATATAGAAGTATACGTTTTCAACCAAACATTATCCCAGCAGCTAAATTACTTTAAAACAGGTGATCAGGAAGTATTTGATTCTAGGCCAATTAAAGTATCTACATTCGCTTTTCCACTATTAATAGAGCAGGACTCTAGCGTAACTGTATTTGCAAAGTTAACAACCAGTGGCACATTAATTGTCCCTTTGTCTATCTCTAGCGAAGATAACTTTTATCACGATAACCTCTCTTTTTATATTGTCTATGTTTTTGTGTTTAGCGCGATGTTTCTAACAGCAGTATATAATTTGTTTATTTTTGTTAGGACAAAAGAACCTGTTTTTTTAAGCTTTGCGGCGTTTGCATTGTGTATGGCATTTTTGACAACCACGCAATCTGGATTGGCTTACCAGTTTTTTTGGCCTAGCAGTGCTGTATGGTTTGATCGTATAACACCATTGGCTGCGTCACTCGCGGCCATTAGTCATCTAATATTTTCGTTTATATTTTTATCACCTCAAAACGCATTTAAACGTATTTTTATTGGTTTGATCAGCATAAGTGGACTTGTCTTAATAGCTAGTCCACTAGTACCCTATGCTATACATGTCCAAGCGGTGCTGGCATCAGGGATGTTTGTAATGACTGGTAGCTTTATATTGGCTGTCATTTTGTGGTGTCAAGGGAGCCAGCGCGCCAAGATATATGTCATAGCGGGCAGTATATTTATCATTGGTGCAGTTGTTTCTGCATCTATTCGATTTGGGATCATCCCGTTTAATTGGTTTACAGAGTTCTCTGGCACGATTGGTTCGGTGTTGACGACACTTTTTATGTCGATGGCATTAGGTGACCGTATTCGATCCGAAAAGCATAACCGAATGGAAGCACAATACCTTGCGATAGATAATTTAGAAAAGTACCAAGAGTTATTTGAAAATAGTGTTGAAGGCATTTTCTTTTTAGATATGAATAAACACTTTACAGCTGTTAACCCAGCATTCCTTAATATCTTCGGCTATGACGACCTTTCATCTTTCCCGCTTAAAAAGAACGGCGTTATCGAGGCCATGTTTGTGGATCAAAGCGTTTGTAAGCAACTTGAAATGACGCTTACAACACAAAGCATCGTTGATAACGAAGTTGAAGTGCGGCGAAAAGATGGTAGCGCGTTCTGGATATCGTTATCGGCAAGAATCATTGAAAAACGCGGATGTGAAGAGCAACGTATCGAAGGTTCAGTTATCGATATAGACAAACGTAAATCGACTGAAAAAAAGTTAAATTATTTAGCGTCCCATGATCCTTTAACCGGTGCATATAACAGAAGAGCATTTGAATTAGAAATCAATAAAATGTTAGGTGATGCTGATCTTAATGAACAAGGGTTTAGTGTCATGTATATGGATTTAGACCAATTTAAGGTGCTAAACGATACATGTGGACACTCTGCTGGAGACATACTACTACGCGAAATCACACAGATTCTGATGAGCGAATTAACAGGTAAAGGCATGTTAGCGCGACTAGGGGGAGACGAATTTGGTGTATTACTACCTCAATGTAAATGCAAACAAGCCTACGACATAGCAGAGCATCTGATTAGCGTAATAAATAACTATCGCTTTACCTTTGATAACAAAATTTATAGCTTGGGCTTGAGTATTGGATTACTTGAAATAAGCGATTCTCATCATGGTATTGAAAACATCATGAGCCTAGCAGATAGCGCTTGCTATGTCGCAAAGGATGCTGGCAGAAACCGAGTCCACGTTCATACAAATGAGAATACCCAAGTATTAGAGCGACGAACCGAAATGGTATTGGCTGTTTCCATAAATAACGCGCTTGAGAACGACTTATTTGAGCTACATTGTCAGCAAATCACTTGCGTTGACCACAAAAGAACAACAGTTGGCTATGAAGTTCTATTAAGAATGTATGATGAGAAGCATAACAAAGTGTACCCAGGTTCGTTTATACCCGCAGCTGAGCGATACCAACTCATGGCAAAAATAGACAGATGGGTAATTACAAATACATTTAAGCACCTTAGTAAACATCCAGAATTATTAAGCGACAAAGAGCATTGGGCAGTTAATTTAAGTGGACAATCGCTGGCAGACGAAAACTTTTATTCATTTGTAAGCGATTGTTTTACCAAATTTAACATAGCACATCACCATATCTGCTTCGAAATAACCGAAACAGTAGCCGTATTAAATCTGCATTCTTTGTCTGCATTGATAAAGAAACTGCAATCACAGGGTTGTAAGTTTTCATTAGATGATTTTGGTAGTGGCTTTTCTTCTTATGGTTATTTGAAACACTTACCAGTTAACTATATAAAAATAGATGGCTCTTTTATTCGCAATATAATCGAAGACGAAGTCGATACCGTGATGGTTAAATCAATTAAAGAAGTCGCTCACGCTTTAGAAATGAAAACCATTGCCGAGTTTGTTGAAAATGACGCAATCGCACAAAAATTAAATCAAATTGGCATCGATTGCATGCAAGGATATGGAATCCACAAACCTGAAAGTTTAATCTCACTTAGCAAACGCTTTTATCAATAACTCTCTTTTTTACTTGTCATAAAAACAGTCGTAAATCGTGACTCACTTGTGAGACTTTAGTTAGAAATCCTATTTATGCTAGTTATCAATTCAGTAATGTCGCTGAATATTGAAAACTTGAATAAGAAGAGGGATTTATGAAACTTAGTAAATTAGCCAGTGCGACCATTTTGTCAGCAGTATCGATAGCTAGCGCTCAAGCAGTGGACTTACAGATAAGTATTACCAACCTAACTCAAGGGAACTATTTCACACCTCGTTTAGTAGTCGCCCATACTGATGCTGCAGATGTATTTGAAGTAGGCCAGCAAGCTTCGACTGCCTTGGCATGGTTAGCTGAAGCTGGTGTAATTCAAGATGCTCAAAACGCCGCCTCAGCTGGACAGAATTTTGAAGCTGTTTTAGGGCCAGCAGATACCGACAATGGGTCAAATACCTTGGCACTTTTTTGGTGGGCTAGTCGCACCCGCTACCACTCTAACTTATGGTAGTTTTGACACTATGGATAAACCTTATCTATCGATTGCATCGATGTTAATTCCTACCAATGACGCGTTTGTCGGTCTAGACAGTATCGAAATACCAACACAACCAGGTACGTATACCTATTACTTAAATGCCTATGATGCGGGCACTGAACTGAATGACGAACTCAATAGCACGCGTACAGATATTGTCGAAGAAGGTGGCTTGGCACTTGGTGGATATGGTGTCCCAGGTGTAGCAGGTGCTGGTGCAGAACCCATTGCACCTTCAATGGGAACTGGCGGTTCGGGCGTTGCTGCAAAGGTTGGTTTTGCCGCCGACGGTTCAGCCTTAACAAACGATAACGAAGTAATTGATGGAACGGATGGTCCTGTGCATATTCACCGAAACACGCTAGGCGATACATCAAACGATGCAGGTGCCAGTGATCTTGATTCAACCGTACATAGATGGTTAAACCCTGTAGCAAAGGTCACTATCGTTGTTCCAGCATCATAATTGAGGAGAATAATATGTATTCAACTAAATTGAAAATGCTGTCTATTGTTTTGGCAGCAATATTACTATCTGCATGCGAAGGCGATGATGGCGAGATAGGCCCTCAAGGTCCTCAAGGGGAGCAAGGTCCAGCTGGAGGTGATGGTAACGATGGAGCTGATGGCCAAGACGGTGCGCCTTGGCCCATCCGGTGGTTTTGGTGCATTTAATGTAACAGTGGTCAATTTAACTCATGGTCAACCCATGGCACCTAGTGCGATTATTGTGCATGAACCTGGATATAATGCTTTTGTTTCTAGTATGCCAGCAAGTCTTGGCTTAGAGATCCTTGCTGAAGGTGGATCACCAGACATGCTAATAAGCGAAGCACAGGACAGTATTTGGTTTTTAGACGCTATATCTAGTGCTGGAATAAACGGCCCAGGTCAAACTACTCAAGTAATGTCTGTATTGGTGCCTGAGCTTGACTTAGATAATGTGCAAATTTCATTTGCTAGTATGTTGGTAGACACCAATGATGCATTTGCTGGTATCAATGCACAAGATATAAGTAACATGGAAGTTGGCCAAACAGTATCGTTTATCGCTCCTGCTTGGGATGCCGGTACTGAAGCCAATACGGAAACCGCTTCTACTATGCCTTAGTCCTGCTGCTAGTGCGGCAGGCGGTGGTGGAGCTGCTGCTGGTTTTGCACAAGCGCGCGATGATTTGATTAATGCAGTACGGATACATGCAGGGGTCGTAACCCAAGAAAATGCAGATGATCCAAGCTTGGAAGGATTATCCACATCAATTCTTGATCAAAGTGATAGATTTGATAACCCAACAGCTCGTATTGTAATTACCAGAACACGCTAAACTCCATGCTATAAAAGGTAGTTGTCTTTAAAGCAGCTACCTTTTTGTCTTTCCTATAAATATACTTGCGTGCACAGCTTTGTCTTAGCTTTTCTACCAATGCTAGACACACTCACGTTTATCTATTGATGAAATTTTCTTGGATAAAACGGGTCTTCTTATCATATTGTATTGATTTATGCATGGTTGCTATGGCTAAACCCTGACAGAATAAATACGTGCGCAATTTTTAACTGGAATGAATATAAATGAGCAAACAATATACCCATTTTGCAGCAGAAGTATCACTGTTTAGTGGTAAAACACGGGCTTACTTGCGTTATAAAGGACTGGAGTTTACAGAAGTCACACCAAGTGCAAGGGTAATTAAACAGGAGCTCTACCCCAATACTGGAATGCGTATGATCCCCGTTGTCAAAACGCCTGATGGAGAATACTTACAAGACACAACGGCAATTATAGATGCGCTTGAGGCAGAGCATACCAAAAGTTCAGTATATCCTTCGTCACCGCAGCAAAGGTTAGCTGCTTTACTATTAGAATTGTTTGCTGATGAATGGCTGTTGCTGCCTGCCATGCATTACCGATGGCATTATAAAAAGCGACATCTATGGTTCATTCTAAAGGAGTTCGGTGCAACAGCTTTCCCTAAAGCACCAGCGTTTTTAAGGCCATTTATGGCCTTTGTACCCGCCTTATATTTTGGCCGCTTATATAAACCAGTATTGGGCGTTTCTGAATATAATTACCGAGCTATTGAGCAAAGCTACCTAAGATTCTTAAGCGTTTTTGATAAACACCTAGCTTCGCATAAATTCGTTTTTGGAGGCTTACCAAGCATAGCGGATTTTGGTTTAATCGGCCCTTTATACGCCCACCTATATCGTGATCCATATTCTGGTGAAGTGATGAAGTCTGCATCACCAAGGGTTGCTAGTTGGGTTGAGGCGATGCAAGATTTAACACCACTGGATGCATCTTGGGATAGCCAAGCGTGTGTGCCTGAGTCACTGGATGAAATTTTCAATATAATGTTTACACAACAGTTCCCGGTGCTTGAGGAAACAGTGAGAAGGGTTTCTAAAAGAATTGAAGATAAACCTAATGAGAGGTTGCCTAGATTTTTAGGAAAAACAGAGTTTACGGTACTAGATACGACTGAAACACGCTATATCAATACTTATGCGCAATGGATGCTACAACGGCCTGTAAATTTCTATCAGTCGCTTGGTGATAGTGAAAAGTCCGGCGTAGACAAATGGCTAAGAAGGATAGGGGCTTATGATGCTATGCAAATTAAAATTAATCATCCAATTGAACGTCGGCGCAATAAGCTATATTGGGAGCATGCAAAAATAAAAAACGCGGTATAAACCGCGTTTTTCCGTTTCACTGTTTTTATTAAAAACGTTTAGAACCTATAGTTTACACCAACAGTCACGCGACGGTCTGTCAAACCTTGATAGCAGAATAAAGCACCTTCATTTACACAAGATTGTTCTACTTCAGATTCTGTTAAATTGATCGCTTCTACGCCAATATTTAACTGCTCATTTATATCATAAGAGACACTTGCGTTTAACTGACCTCTATCTTCTTGCACAACAGGGAAGCCCCATGGGAAGCTTGAAGTACTACCAAAGTCAGTTGAACGATACGCTTCTCTCCATGTGTAACGCATACGAGCAGAAAGACCATATTTTTCATAATACAGGGTAAAGTTATACGCGTTCTCTGATAAATCAATCAATCCTTGTATTGCTCTAACATCTATACCATCTACTCCCGTTGTTGAAGCAAATACTGCATCTGCTCTACTGGTAGCACTGTTTTCAGACTCACCACCAGAGAAATCTTGTTTGGTGTAGTTAGCTAATACACCAAAACCTGATGCCCAACCTAGGTCATCTTCAAATTGTGAAAGATCGTACTGTACCGCAATTTCCAAACCTTTCTGAGTAGTTTCACCGGTATCATTGATACGTGTTGAAGTAGGAACACAAACGCCCACACCACCGTCTGGACCAAATACGTTTACATCCGCAATTGGGTTGAATAAACCACCCCCTTCACACGGAGCTGTGACATCACGGAACCCAGTCACTGGATCTTCAAATGGACTCACCTCTTCATTAACAAATAAGTCACTACGTTTTTTGTAGAAGATACCGACGCTCACGACACTTGCAGGTGCAAAGTACCATTCAGCCGATAAGTCAAACGAGAGCACTTCTTCTGGCACAAGCCCTGGGTTACCAATAGCAACTGGTGGATTTGGACTCGTAGAGAAAGTAACAGAGGTAGATAAGTCATTGAAGTTTGGTCTTCTGATATCTTTACCTAAGCCCGCTCTTATAAGCACGTCATCGCTGACATCTGCAACAACATTAATACGTGGTAATAAGAAATCATAGTCACCTTTAGTAACAACTTGTGATACTAGTTGGTTACCGTCTGCATCTTGGGTAATTGAGTTACCTAAAGAGCTAACTTCGGTATCAATATATCGTGCACCAATGTTACCTCGGAATATTTCATATTCGAAATTTGCTTGCGCATAAAGTGCATTTGTTTCTTCTTCAATGTCAAAGAAACCAGCAGAACTTGAAGTAGGCTCATTTATTTGTCTTGTACCGCCAATTTCATCAATAGCGCCTTGCAGTCTATTAAGCACAGCATCTGGATTAGAAGCAACTAGCTCTGGATTAATAAGCAAGAAATCACGTACATACAGGTCACGGCCATCAGCTTCGTTAAAGTTTGTTGGGCCAGCTACCAGTAAATCTGCAAATAAACTACCACGTGGACTATCAGATAGACTCCGTAAGCCAACACTAGAACTTATTTGGTCACGAAGACTGGTTGTTTTGCTATATCGATAACCAAAATCAACTGATGTAAACATACCCTCTAAGAAATAGGTGGCGTCAATACGTAAAGCGTCTTCGCTATTTTCTGCTACGTTTTGGCCAATATTAACATCACGTAATACCACGTTAGCAGGGTCAAGTAATTGTGCGCTAGAGGGACCGAACGGTTCATCACTGGCAATACCAAAGGTTAACGCGCCGCCACTTAAATCATAAATAAACGGTGTACTATTATCGTTAGCACCACCAGCATCAAGCGGTGCATTTGGATTGATAAAGTTCAAGGTAGTATTAAAACTAGGCGTCGTCGTGTCCGAACTTGATGATGAAACTTCAGCAGTGACAGTCATATCTTCGCCTGTCCACTCTCCACCAAACCTAAAGATTTCGCTTTTTGTGATACGTGAATTGGTATCGCTTGAAAAACGAAGGTTTGGATCATCGTCGTCATTTGCTAAATCAACGGGTATCACGCCAGATAGAGCTGCCTGAATAGATCCTAGATTGGTGCCACCTAAGGATCCAAAATTCACTGTTTCAAATTGGTCAGGTACAGAAATATCACGTAAATTACTCACACCTGAAGCCTGAATACGGGAGCTTTCTTGCAAACGTTCTTGATCATTAATAACGGCATCAAAGAAAAACCGTAGATCATCATTTGGAGCGAACTCGATAGTTCCTGCAAAGTTGACTGTTTCGTATTCAAAATTATCGTAGTCTTGTACGAAGAACTGAATCGGTAAAAAATCGAAAGACTGCGCACTTGCAAATCCGCTATCTGAAGCAACAAGGTTATCGCGGTCAGCGCGAGGCCTAAATGCAGTAACATCTTGCTCAGCATAACTTGCACTTACCACTATACCCAAGCGACCAGCATCTAGTTCCCAATTATCACCAAAGGTGCCTGATACTCTAGGTGTAAATGTGCTGTCAGTTGACAAACTACTGTTTTCGCCTTGCAGACGCACCGCAGCTAAGGTGTCTGACAATTGCAATGGACGAATGGTTCTTAAGTTGATAGTACCACCCACTGAACCTTCAATTGTGCTAGCAGAAGGGGCTTTGATTACTTCTACTGCAGAAATAATAGCAGCAGACACATCTTCAAAGTTGATACCGCTTCTACCTGCGCCTGATCCTACGGTTGAAACACCGTTAATTTCTGTCCGGTTTGCATTGGTACCACGAATTTGAACACCTGTACCGACACCTGCCGTTCTAGTGATTTGTATACCAGTAACGTTTTCTAGTACTTCAGCTAAGTTTTGGTCAGGTAACTTACCAATGTCTTCTGCTTTTATTACCTCTACTAGATTATCGGACTCACGCTTCTCAGCTAACGCGCTAATTAAAGAACCTCTTATACCAGTTACTTGTACAACTTCGACTTCGTCTTCTGTAGCGGCTTGTGCTTCTTGCGCATGAGCAATAGATGTAGTTTGTACTGCAGTAGCACAGAGTATTGCTAATGCGATTTTTGACAGTTTATGTTCCATAGATATTCCCATGTGTTTTATGTTTTTATTTAAGTTTAGGCAAGTTACTGTGTGTGCTCTTGACCAAATTTTCCACCATTTATTACAATAGATTAACTTTATAGTTACAATTAAATTAACAAAGGTCAACCTTTTTGGTAATAATTAATTCCGCATAATATGATATTCTGTTATTACCAATTTAAATAAAGATATAAATGATTAGTCATTTACACCCTAAAATATCGATAAATAAACAAAAATACCTGATGAAAAGACGTGGCACTCATTTTTATAAAACGAGATGAGATTGAGTATTAGAAGCTTGTCCTATTAATAGCAGTAGTTTAGTTGCAGTTTTTCATCGGTAATATTGGTCAACCAATTTTGAGGGATAAAAAAGATAGTAAGCGACAAAGAGTATGACAGCTTGTCAACCAAGAGGGCTTGGTTTTTCTCGTCAATATAGTTGGTCATAATTGACACAGTAATTTTTTGTTCAGCTTCTATTCATTTTATATGAGTTTTAATAAGTACATTGATTTACCACGACCAAACACACTTATTAAATAGATGAGGTACAAAAATGAATAATCCATATGCAAAAGATAAATCACCGAAGCATGTTTCAATCGGGTTAACTTCTTTAAGACAAGGTAGGCAATTTATTATGGTTACGATGGCAGCATTGCTGCCAAGCGCTTCATTTGCGATAAACGCTACTGAGTCAGCAATCCAATTGCCAAGCACACCAACAGCAGAATCTGTGCAAGTAGGAATTGTAAAACACAATGGCAAACAATTAGTTTCAAAATCTAATCAGACTCTACAACAAGCTCAACAAAGTGCTCTGAACTCTCTTGGTAAAACCAAAGCAGTCCAGATAATGCAAAATACGCGAGAACAAATCATAGAACAAAGAAAGCACCAATTGGCAAACGGCGGTGAAGGCAAAGGTAATGCTAATAATACTAAAGCACTTAATAGCAGCAATTATTATGATTTCGTCATTTATGACGCTAAAAGTATATTATTTACAGATATTGATTACGATGGTTATTATCAAACCTTTAGTATCACTTTTGATGCGGATGTTAATGGATATTATAGCAATACGAAGGCCTTAGTATTTGCAGATCTATATTTGAGCAAAAATGGGGGACCTTGGGAGCTTTACTTCACAACAGATCGTTTTGAGATCACAGATGATAGAAGTGATGATGAATTTGAAGTGCTCACGACATTGGATACAGGTTTTAGTAGTGGGCACTACGAAGTACTGATTGATTTATATGAGGCAGATTATGGCACCATGGTGGCTACAATTAGTAGCGATGATACAGCCCAATTATATGCTTTGCCGCTTGAAAGCGCTGACCGTGATGTAGGTGCAGATGATCATTATCTAAACGAGGTCTACATCAATGCTGGCAGCATGTCGGGCTTTACAATAATGGCTTTATTGTTTATTACTGCATTACGCACGTTTGTATTAAATAAATTTACTTAGACTTCTTCATGCGCTGACTTTGTTCAGCGCGTTTTTCTTCTCGTTTTTCTTTTCGATCTCGCTTGTCGGGTGTGAGTGAACCTTGTTTAAATTTTTGTTTCCGCTTTGCTTTGTCAGCAAGTTTCTTAGCTGCGGCTTGGGCAACTTCTTCAAGTTCGGATTTTAGCATGTCGGGTGTTTCAAGGCTGATACGCCCTAATGTACCACTGCGCAATTCGTTTATTAACACTTCACAAATTTTGTGCAAGTTAACTCTCCCACCAGCCATTAACGCACCTCGTTTTGCAGCGGCAAGATCCAAAAATTCAATCTCTGTATTGGGGATGTCTTCTAGTTTAAATCGTTCTTTAAGTAGTTCAGGATAGGCCTTGATTAAATAGTCAGCAGCAAAAAAGCCAATATCATCATATTCCAATGCGGTGTCCTTTACCGCTCCTGATGCACCAAGGCGATAGCTAGAATGCGGATTCTCAATCTTAGGCCATAGTACGCCGGGCGTATCTAACAACATAATTTGATTGCCAATTGAAATACGTTGCTGACTTTTGGTCACCGCAGGTTCGTTACCTGTTTTGGCGATAACACGACCAGCTAAAATATTAATCAAGGTAGACTTCCCTACGTTAGGAATGCCAATAATCATTGCTTTGATTATCTTTACAGTGCCTTCTTTGTGGCCGCATGTTTTTTTTATTAAGTCTGTCAGTTGCTTAGTTTTAGCTGTATCTAGTGTTGTTGTCGTGAAGGTTTTGATCCCTCGTTGAGTTTCAAGATGCGTTTGCCATTGTAGGGTAATTTCAGGGTCGGCTAAATCTGACTTATTGAGAATTTTAATACACGGTTTATTACCCCGAATTTTGGCTATTTCAGGGTTTTCACTTGAATAAGGTATACGGGCATCCAAGACCTCAATTAGGATATCTGCCTCAGATAGTGATTCTTTTATTTCTTTAAGGGCTTTGTGCATATGCCCAGGAAACCAATGTACCGCCACTTCATTTACCTTTGTTATGTGAATTTAGCGAGTTTACATCAATTTGGACATAAATTCTGAGCAAATCGCCGACTAAACCCTTCTAGCACCCGTTTCATCTTCTTTGCATTGCTACTTGAACGCGCAAATGTAAATTTAGTGTTATGAAATTGTGTATATTTCATAAACGCTTTTTGCCATGCCTATATGGTATCAAGTAACTCTGGTTAGCAATGGAACGCGAACCTTTAGAACAGGCTAATTTAATTTAGCTAACGATGAGAAGTGTGATGAAAAATTCAAATAATAAAATACAATTAAAGCGCCTTAGCGCTTGCAGCAAGTGTCATGTTTGCGCTTACTGCATGCGGCGGGAGTAGTGATGACCCTGTAGAAATGGAGACTCCTGTTGAGCCGCCTGCCAATAGTGCACCTGTAATATCAAGTACTGCTATTACTACAGCAACCGAAGATGTTGCTTATACTTATACCATCACTGCAACTGACGCCGATACTGGCGATTCCCTTACATTTGCTGCGACAGGCTTGCCTGATTGGCTAAGCTTCGAGGCCTCTACCGGTGTGTTATCTGGAACCCCTGCTCAAGCGGATGTGGGCAATGCTGATGTGACACTTACTGTCACTGACGGAACCGATACCGTTACGCAAACATTTACAATTGTTGTAGAAGCGGCTCCATTTGTGAATACAGCGCCAGTTATTACAAGCACGGGTGTTACAAGTGCTACTGTTGATATGTCGTATTCATACACACTCACTGCAACCGATGTCGATGATGATGCACTGTCATTTTCTTCTATCACCCTTCCGTCTTGGGGCGCATTTGACACCAGTACTGGTATATTATCTGGTACGCCGGATGTAGCTGGCGATTACCCAGTAGAACTAAGTGTTTCAGATGGCACTGATTCTGTGAATGAAGCATTTACGATAACCGTAGCCGAAGCGCCGGTTAGTGTAGCCTTAACGATATTTGAAAATGCAGAGTTAGAACAATGGGCGACGTGGACTTGTTGTGGTGTTACACAAGCAAGCGTAGTGACAGATGACGCAGATAAAGACCAAGTAGTTGAATTCACTATTGACCGTGCTGATGGGCAAGGTGGGACTGTTGTTGGTTTTACCGCAAGAGATGGAGATGGTGCTGTAAATGGCATGCCATTTGACGCGTCTGCATTTACCGATACAGGTGTCTTACAGTTTGACCTTAAATTGGTCACGCAAAGTGCAGGTGGACCACAAAACTGGTTCTTAAAACTAGAGAGTAATGGTGAACTATGGCCAGTTTATTGAATTACCACTTTCAAGCTCGCAAGAGTCACATGCTGCACCGGTGCTTGACACATGGCAAACGTATACCTTTGATTTGTCGGATTTGGCTGGCTCATTAAATCAATCAGGTATCGATTTGGTTATGATATTTCCAGCGTTTTCTGCCGATAGCGATGGTACGGTATTTAGAGTAGATAATGTAAGAATACTAGAAGAGGGCGCCACGGTTGTTGAGCCACCTGTTACCGGCGGTGAACCAACTGACCTAGCGTTAACCTTATTTGATGATGCTGAGCTTGAACAGTGGGCAACGTGGACTTGTTGCGGCGTAACACAAGCATCTATTGTTGCAGACTCAGATACTGAGCAAGGTCAGGTGACTGAGTTCACAATAGACCGTGCTGATGGACAAGGTGGTACAGTCGTTGGGTATACTGCTAGAAACGGTGATGGTGCAGTTAATGGAATGCCTTTTGATGCCTCGGCGTTTACTGATACTGGCGTCTTACAGTTTGACCTTAAATTGGTTACACAAAGTTCAGGAGGCCCACAAAATTGGTTCTTGAAGATTGAAAGTAATGGTGATGGTGCGCAATTTATTGAAGTGCCTTTATCAAGCGCACAAGAAGCACACTCTGCGCCAACGCTGGATACATGGCAGACTTATACCTTTAATCTTGCTGACTTATCCGGTTCACTTGATCAATCGGCGATTGATGTTGTGATGATATTTCCTGCGTTTTCAGCAGATAGTGATGGTACGGTATTTAGAGTCGACAATGTGAAGTTCTTCCGTGATGGTGCGGTGGTCGATGATACTCCTCCAGTAACTGGTGGTGATGTTGCGACAATTGATTTTGAAACCGGTGGTGCCGGCGCTGATTATACTTGGTTGGTGTTTGAAAATGGTACAAACCCCGCACTTGAAATTATCGCAAACCCAAACCCAGATGCGGTTAATGGCTCAGCGACCGTTGCACGTTTTACTGCGGAATTAGCGGGTCAACCTTTTGCGGGAACAGAAACAACATCTGTACCTAATTTCACATTAGACAATTCAAATAAAATCGTCCGCATTGCAGTTTATAAAACGGTAATTAGTGATGTAGGTATAAAGTTCTCGGTAGGCGCTGCTGCGCTTGAAGAAAAGAAAGTGGCAAATACCTTAGTAAATCAATGGGAAGTACTTACCTTTGATTTTACTGATTACATTGGTAATGCCGCGACTACGGGCATCACTAACGTGATTGTTTTCCCAGACTTTAACGCAAGAACCCAAGATAATGTTGTTTTGTTTGATAACTTAACCTTTAGTGAAAATTAAACGTTTAGTTGCATGTTGATAAAAACCCCAGCGATAAGTCTGGGGTTTTTTATTATTAATAGTTTCTATTAGGATGAGCGTTATTGGGGTGCGGGCATATCAAAGTACAAGCTTATTTCACGGCCTTTTCGTAACACACTAAACTCAAGAGTTTGTGCGGTTTGTATCTCTCGTTTTATTTGTTGAAGCTCGATATTCACAGTGACGCTTCTATTATTAATTGCGGTAAGCACATCATCTTTCATAAACCCAATGTCTTTGTAAAGCTCTGGATTTAGGCCCGGATTGACCAACTGACCGCCGCCAATGAAATCTGTAGGGACAATTTGTAAAATATGTTCAAGTATCTTCGGTGCATTGCCTATCTCACTTGGCGACATGACTAAATATGATTCGTAAGTTGGAGGCCTATTGGCATCCAATAAATTTGGAGGAGTCAATTCAATATTATGAAAGGAGTCTTCAATTTCTAATTGCATGCTATCAGCTTGAATACCTACAAGCGTAACTTGTGTGCCAAAAATCTTATCGCCAAGACCATATTTAGCTAATAAGTCTTTGTATTCTATCATTGCAACTGGCCTGCCTGAACGCTCATCACCATCGCGACCAGAACCTAATAAAATAAAATCAGCAGGATCAAGTTGCTCGACTTCTTCTATCGATGCAGGGATGTTGCTGTTCGATAATTCTTGCTCAAGTACAAATGACTTTTTATTGCTATTAAATATGTCAATTGGGGCAGCGTTTTCATCATTACCTTGCTGTGAGTAACCAGCAATTCTTGATACAATCACGTTGTCTTCTTGATTCACCAAATTAAACAGCAAATAGGCAATGGCGCCTGCTATCACTATCAGTAAAATGACGAAATTTTTTGACCTCATATCCCCCCCATTGAGCGCAAAACTATGGCTCTATTGCCTAAATACTAAAGCATAAATGATAATAATAAACTAGTTATTTCCCTGTAGGCATAATACCTAATTTAACCTTACCGATATCGTAAATGATATGATCTGTACTCTACAATGCATGCTGTAAAAAAATACTTTTTCGCATTTTGTACATCGTTGGCTCGCTTACTCCCATTAGCGTAGAGGCAAGCGTAATATTTTTTTATATCTACTTAAGATTGCACTTGCAACTACTTCACGAATATCGCGATGGATTGAATCAAGCATCACTTCCCCATGAATGAGTATATCAATATGCGCGCATAGCTTAGACCAAGACGGGCATTTTGTTATAACAATAAGGCCTTGTGGTTTTTTTGTAAGCGCCTTCGTGTAGTGCTCACAGGTAAACCTAGTAAAGTAGCAGTTTGGCTTACTGACGAGCTTATGTTGTGCGCCTTCCTAAGTAGCACATCTTCAATAATGTTCCCAAGGGCAAGGGTAGTATTTTGCTTTGATTCCAATTCACTTAATAGGCTCTGTACAAAAGAATAGAATCTTGACTTCCAAAAGTGACTGACATTAGAGGATGGCACCTGTTTATCCATGTGCTCACTACAATTTGCACTGTTTCGTGTATTTGAAGTTTGTGACAAAGTATAGTGTTCTAATAATTGATTTCCTTCAACCAAGGTAATCATGCTGACTAAAAGTCTCAAGGTTTCTCGATAAAAAGGAAGATTCTGCCTTAGTTGGGGACTTTGATTTTTGCTTAAATAAGCATTTAAAAACGCGGTCGTACCCCGACTACTAAATAACTCTATTTCAGACAATAATATGCCAAACTGATTTTGCGTCGCATTTTCCTTTATTTGTTCTTTTTTAAACTGTAATTGAATGTTGCTTAACTCGATATGTGCGTAATACTCACTGGCTATTGTAATCGTGAATTGATAGTCTTTGTAATTAATTTCATAGGGCGAGTAAAAAACCTCTTCGCTTAGTCGATGATGTTCAAAGCTTTCTGTAATAGGCCCAGTTTGATGGTGTTTAGTAACCCCATTTTGGTGAAAAGTAAAGCGCGCAATGTCTGAGGATGCGGCATCTTTGACCAAAAAAAGAAGATGATTTAGTGAGTCCGTGCTCAGGCGCATTACATTAATTTACCGACAAACATTGCTTTATTTGAAGCGTATCGGCAAATTAATGTGAAATGTTAATCTCAAGTAGCTTGTGCAATTATTATATTGAGCTCGATAAAAAAGGAATGTTTTGGTTTTATCTGACAGCTATCAGCGACAATTTGAATACTTAAGGCTATCAATTACAGATGTCTGTAATTTTTCGTGTCAATATTGTCTGCCCGATGGCTACCAAAAACGACACAACACAAAATTCTTAAGCCTTGATGAATGTCAGGCCGTGATTGATGTTTTTGCTGAGTTAGGAACAAGAAAGCTCAGAATAACGGGTGGCGAGCCCAGCTTGCGCAAAGATCTACCGGACTTGATATCATACGCTGCGCAACACAACAAAATTATGAAAGTCGCTATGACGACGAATGGTTACCGTCTAGACAAATATGCCCATACTTGGAAACAAGCCGGTTTGGATAGTATTAATATCAGTGTTGATAGTTTTGATCCGCGACAGTTTTCACAAATTACTGGTTCAAATGACCTTGTTAGTATCCTAAATGGTGTCGAACAAGCGCTTTCGCTAGGCATAGAAGTAAAGCTGAATCTTGTGTTAATGAAGCAATATAATGAACAAATATTAGATCAAGTTATACGCTATATAGCAGATAAACCAGTAGTATTTAGATTTATAGAGCTGATGCAAACGGGTGACAATCATGCCTTATTTGAGAGTCAACATGTATCAAATGTTCATATTGAATCTGCGCTATTGGAAAAGGGCTTTGTTGAAATTAATAAGCCTAAGTTTGGCGGACCTGCAAGACAGTTTTCACATCCGGATTTGTTAGGTAAAGTAGGTTTGATTAGCCCTTATGAACGCAATTTTTGCGACAGTTGTAATAGACTGCGTGTCTCTGCACTGGGCCATTTACACTTATGTTTGTTTTCTGAATCAGGTCAAGATTTACGCTGGGGACTTGAACCGAAGATGCATGACGAACTAAAAGATTATATTAAGTCACTTATGCCAACTAAAAAACCGAGTCATTTTTTACATGAAAAGCAAACGGGTGCAACATCTCATTTAGCGATGTTAGGTGGATAAACGTATGACCGCTTTTGCTAATGCAATCTTACAAGGTAATGTACATTGAGTCTTGAAATCTCAAAAAAGGGGCAAATGCTTGAGGCCTTAATCAATGCTTCAACAAGCTGTTTTTTATTAGTCAGTAAAAGCGGCAAAATCATCTATGTTAACGATGCCGTAAACGAAGTATTCGGTTACACGGCAGTTGAACTTGAAGGTGCCCATCTTAATCGCTTAATTAATATTAACTACCATGAAACGCATAATGTCCACTTCGTCGATTTTTTAAGACGAGGAAACGAACGTTTGATGGCCGGCGGAGATTCACTGCCTTGGTCTGCACAAAGATGGCTCCACCATTTATGTCAGTGTTGGACTTCGCTTTTTAGATTACAACGGTGTTGAGCATGTTTTAGCGACTGTGTCGCCTGCAGCGAAGCTCAATGAAGTGAACAACTCTTTAAAGCGAAGTCGTACAAGTCTTGAGCGAAAAATTGACGAAAACAAACGTTTATTGCAAGTGGCGCAAGACAGTAACGATGGCGTGATGCTACTTGATGTAAATCATAAAATAACTTGGGTAAACAATACTGCCAAGAATCTCTTGCAAACTAAGCCGGCAAAGCTTATATCCTTGTTTATTGAAGAAATAGTGGCGCCGACATCGACTAAAAAGCATGTGAAGTCTCTAAAGCATGCACTTAGCGCCGGGAAATCGTTTTCAGGGGAGTTACATCTAAGTTATCAAAAAAGCCCAAAAGTTAATGCTGATATTAGTCTGCAGCCCGTGTTCGAATATGACGAGTTACAAGGTTTTGTCTTTACCGCTAAAGATGTAACACACCGACGCAAGCTTGAAATGCAAATGCGAGAAAACAATGAGTTGTTAGAAACAACGGCGCGCATTGCTAACTTAGGCTTCTATACGCTAAATATCGAAACCAATGAGCTCAATTGGTCAGAAGAAGTATATAAGATACATGACTTACCATCTCATCAAAGCATCACGGTTGAAAAAGCAATTGAGTACTACGCAAGCTCCGCTCGTCCTATAATTGAAGAAGCGGTAGAGCGCTGTATAACGACCGGAGAGCCTTTTGACTTAGAGCTTCCTTTTATTACAGAGCGTAAGCGAAATATCTGGGTACGAGCCGTTGGTTATGCTGATTTTTACGATGGCAAACCGACAGTGTTAAAAGGTGCCTTTCAAGACATCACATATATGCGGCAAGCGGCAATTGATGCCGAACAAGCTATAAAAGTAAAAAGTAGCTTTTTGGCTAATATGAGCCATGAGCTCAGAACTCCCATTAGCGGCATACTTGGCGCGTCTGAATTGCTCAGTAAAACGGATATCGATAGCTCACAAGGGCAATACATTGAAGCGATTAGCCACAGTGCCACTAGTTTATTATCGCTTGTCAATCAGGTACTGGATTTTGCCAAATTTGATTCAGGTAGTTTCCAACTGCACAAGCGCACATTTGATATACGTCAATTGCTACAAGATAAAACGCAGATCCATGAGCTAGCAACCCAAAGTAAAGGGTGCGAATTTATTTACGATATTGACGATAGTGTTCCGCAAGTGCTATACGAGGATGCAGAAAGGCTCGCTCAAATCATTAATAACTTATGTTCTAACGCCGTCAAATTTACCAACAAAGGCAGTATTACACTATCGGTGAATCTAACTTCAGATAATACCCTTTTATTTTCGCTCAAAGATACCGGAATAGGTATAAAGAAACACGATATTGATAAGCTTTTTACCGAGTTCCAACAGGTCGACACTTCATACAGTCGTGTGCATCAAGGCACAGGTTTGGGCTTGAGTATTTCAAAGCAACTTGTGGAGTTGATGGGCGGGAATATTTCGGTTCAAAGTGTTTATGGTAAAGGGAGTGAATTTACGTTCGAAATCCCTTTAAGTGATAAGCCAAGTGATACAATTTTAACACAAGAAAAAGTGACACTACCCAATACGCTGGTATTGCTAAAAGACGAAGATGCAATTTCACAATGGAGTGCTGTTGCAAATGAATATAGACTTAAAATTAAACCTATTGTAAATATTTCTGAGCTTATCAATGCCATTAAAAGTGATACACAATGGGGCTTAATAGTTATTTGTGCTGTGGCCGATGAAAGTCTCCTTGAGACATTCATTGCATCAATATGCCGTGTAAAAAGTCCTCACCAAACACTTGTTGTTAATACAGATTTGTTATCAAAAGAAAACACACGCTTTGAAAACAGTGTTTTGTTACCCTTGAACCCTGAAGGTGAAAACCACACTCCTGAAGAGCTCTGTTTGTGGCAATTGCATGTATTAATAAAGTGGTATGAACAAAACCAACGAGCGGTGTCTTTGGATTTATCGGCTAGGCGAATCATCATTGCAGAAGACAATACAATCAATCAAATGATATTTACGCAAATGCTCGAAGAAACAGGTGCGCAAGTTAAGGTGGTTGATAATGGCAAAGCCTTGCTCAGTAAGCTTGAGGAAGCCATGTATAATCAAGAGTACTTTGATTTGGTTATCATGGACTGTCAAATGCCTGTACTGGATGGTTTTGAGGCAACAAAATTGATAAGGCAACATACCGTAGAGCAAATAAAAGGAATTAGAATTTTAGCTGCAACAGCTCATGGCTTTGAAGGTGACGTTCAAAAGTGCTTTGAGGCAGGTATGAATGATGTCTTAATAAAGCCATTTAGCTCATCTGAATTAATTCAAACGATCGCTCGAAACTTTTGAGTATTTGATGCAACATAATTCACCTCATTTGTCCCCGTCGTTTGCTCATTATTGCGTTAGATATTGTTACACCTTGCTCTTAGTTCTGTTGCTTCCATTGTTGGTATTTGTTTTTCGTAAAAAAATGAAAACCGGCGAAATGGCGCTTAAGCAAAGACGATTCGGCGAACGATTTGGTGTGTTACTAAGGTGACTTCAAGAAAGGGGGAATTCATATACATTGTGTCTCTGTAGGTGAACTAAATGCGGCGTCCGGATTAATTCATAAGCTTATTGATGATACTGAGCTTCCTATTACACTAACGACTTCATCTACAACCGGTGCGGTACACGCATACAATCTTTTTAAAGAATCTGTTCAGCATAGTTATTTGCCTCTTGATTTACCGTGGTGTTTCAAAAAATTCTACGAGAAAATCGACCCTGTGTTGGTGTTGGTAACAGAAGTTGAAATATGGCCTAACATGCTGCATTACCTATGGGCGAATAACAAACACAGTGCCTTGGTAAATGGGCGCATGACATCAGTTTCTCTAAAAAGCTACCAAAAATTAACTTGGCTTTTTCGACCTAGTCTGCGCCAATTTAGTGTCATCTGTGCTCAGAGCACTGAATCCTTTCAGAATTTTTTGAAATTGGGCATATACAAGCAACAACTTGTTCTTAGCAAGAACATGAAATTTGATTTAGCAGAGCAAGCTCATGATAGAGATCTTGGTAAAAGCATCATTCGCCAATTTCGGCTTCAAAAACAACAAATACTGCTTGGGGCGTCTACTCACGAAGGCGAAGAAAAACGCCTGCTAGATGCCTACACGAGCTTAAGAGCATCCTATCCGGATATTAAATTGATCATTGTTCCTCGCCATCCACATCGTTTCGAAGAAGTATTCCAGCTACTAAACGCCAGTGAATATAATGTGCTTCGTTACAGCACAACACAAAAACCGACAAAAGAAAGCTGTGACATAGTATTGATCGATGCAATGGGCTTATTAAAAGCTTGTTATAGCTTTTGCGATATAGCATTTATTGGAGGCAGTTTTGTGCCTAAAGGCGGCCACAATGCACTTGAGGCTGCTCTTTATGCAAAGCCTATTATTATGGGACCTAGCATATTCAATAATCCAAATATTTGTGAATTGCTTGCACAACAACAGGCACTCAACATTGTAGATGATCAAGTCGCGTTGATTGAACAAGTGAGTCGCTACCTAGAGAACCCAGTATTAGCAAATCAACAGGGAAAAGCAGGACTTCAAGTTTTATTAGATAATGCCGGCGCAGTAGATGCGACGTATAAGGAAGTAAAGGGATTATTACGTGAAGAATGAACCATGGATGCAAAAAAAGGCGTGGGCGAATAATCAGATTGTTTCGTTTTCAAAATTAAAGGCTATCGTATCGTTTGTATTTTTTTGATCTGGACGGCAATTTGTTATGGATTGTTTACCCAAAAAGATGAATTGCTAAAAGAGGCAAATGAAGAACCATTTGTTTACCTAATGTTGTTATTTCCGCTTACATTAATCGCTATTGGATACATGACTTGCAAAGAGTGCTATCAGTGGAAGAAAATTGGGCCTATGCCATTAAATTTAGACCCTTTTCCTAGTTCAGTCGGAGGACATGTCGGCGGCTCTATTGATTGTAAAATACCGTATTCGTCTGATATGACTGTGAAAGTGAAACTGTTGTGCGTAAAAACAACGTTTACCAATAGTAATGATAATTCAAGGCATTCAGAGGATATAAAGTGGGAAAATGATGGTGTGTGTCATTTAAAGGCAAGTGCTAAGGGAACTAAAATTAGTTTTAGATTTGATGTTGATGATAATTTGCCGCCCAGTGATATGGTGAAAAAACGATCCTGGATATTATGGCGTGTCGAAATTAACGTTAACGACAAAATAAATAGAATATATGAAATCCCCGTTTTTAAGACTCACAAGCAATCACGATATTTGCGCAACAGCACCCAAGAGTTTACAGCAACAACACGCAATGCAGGTGACGAGTTGTCCACAATCGCTAACTTACATAAAGAAGCTGGGCGAACCACTATTTACTTTCCCGCGTTCAAGCGCCCTTCAAAAGGGATCATGTTAGTTCTTTTTGGTGGTATATTTACTGCCGCAGGTATTGGGGTGGGGATGAACGGTGCGCCACTAATCTTCCCAATCGTGTTCCCTCTTATTGGTGTAGCTGGCATCATGCTGGGCCTATCATATTTGGCTAAATCACTTTTGATCACCATTGATGAGAGCACGATAAAGTCTCAGCGAATATATTTTGGTATTAGTTTTGTCACCAAAACAATGAACATCACTGATTTTAACCAATTTACATTAAAACAAACTGCCACGATAAGTACTGGTGACAAAACAACTGTTTTTTATAAGCTTTACGCCTGCGATCATCAGTCCAACAAGTGTTTAATAGCGGAGCGTTTAAATGCACGCTCAGAAGCTCAGCTGGTACAAAATACAATTGAGCAGCTAATAAAAAAGGCCTAGTTAAGTACTAAGCCTTTTTATGATTAAGAGTATTTTTGTATTAGTCTTGTGAAGTGCTCGATTCGACTGGAAAGCCTCTATCTCTCATTAAGGCTTCGACTTGCGCATCTCTGCCTCTAAATAGTCGATAAGCTTCACTTGGGTCCATCGCATTTCGCACGGCAAACAAGTATTTGACTAGCTTTTCACCAAGCTCTTTGTCATAGAACCCCCTGGAGCATCAGCAAATGCTTCAGCCGCGTCTGACGTCAGGACTTCTGCCCACATATAGCCATAATAAGCAGCTGCGTAACCTTCACCTGAGAAAACATGGCCAAAGTGTGTGCTTCTATGGCGCATCACAACTTCTTCAGGCATACCTAATCGAGTAAGTTGTTCGCGTTCAAATGTATCAGGGTCGATTTCAGAAGGGTCAGTTGTGTGATACAACAAATCCATGATCGCCGAGGCCATATATTCGGTTGTTTTAAAACCTTCATTAAATGTTGAAGCTTGTTTGATTTTAGTCACTAATTCAGTCGGGATTGGTTCATTAGTTTTATAATGAACTAAGTAATTATTAATCACCTCATCAGTTAGCAACCATCGTTCTAATAATTGTGACTGAAACTCAGTGTAGTCGCGCACACCACTGTGGGAAGTTGGATATTCTACATCAGCGGCCAAAAAGTGTAACGCATGTCCAAATTCATGAAAATACGTTTCGGCGTCATCCCAAGAAATAAGTGTTGGTTCGCCATCTGCTCCTTTCACGAAATTTGAGTTGTTTGAAGATAGTACCGTTTTTTCACCATCAAATGTTGTGTAAGAACGATAAGTAGTTGCCCAAGCGCCTGAGCGTTTACCTTGTCTTGCGAAGGGATCTAAATACCATAAGCCTATAAACTTATTGCTTGTTTTATCATGCACTTCCCATACTTTCACATCTGGATGAAATACAGGAACCTTGCCTTCTTCAACGGCGGTAAATTCAAAGTTAAATAAGCGTCCAGCAACATAAAACATAGCTTCACGCAATTTGTCTAACTGAAGATATTGTTTTACTTCATCTGAATCAAGGTCGTATTTGGCCTTGCGCACTTTCTCAGCATAAAACCGATAGTCCCAAGGTGCTATTGTAATATTGGCACCTTCTTGATCAGCAATTGCCTGCATATCCGCGACTTCTTGTTCCACGCGTGCGATAGCAGCAGGCCATACTTTTTCCATCAATGCCATTGCATTTTCTGGGTTTTTGGCCATACGGTCTTCAAGTCGCCATTGCGCATAGTTGTCGTATCCTAATAAAGATATGCGCTCATGTCTTAGTGCAAGAATTTCTTTTATCGTTTCATTGTTGTCAAAGGCATCACCATTGTCGCCTCTGCTATAATAGGTTTCCCAGACCGTCTGTCGCAGTGCTCTGTCGGTTGAGTAGGTCAGAAATGGGTCCATTGATGAGCGAGTGTTTGTAATTGCATACTTTCCTTCTTGTCCTTTACTTGCAGCCATTGAGGCAGAAGCTGTGACAAAAGAGTCTGGTAAACCGTCTAGTTGGCTTTCATCTAGAAACAACACGTAGTTTTCTTCATCGGCGAGGATATTATTTGAAAAGCTTGTATATAAACTTGCCAATGTTTGATTGATTTGAGCATACTCTGGCTTTGTCTTCATCATTTAACAAAGCGCCATTTCGAACAAAATTGCTATATCGAGTCCATGCAATTCGCTGTTCTTCTGGTGTTCGGCTGGCCATTTCTTCACTTTCATATACTGCCTTTACGCGTTCAAATAAGGCCTTGTTTTGAATTATTTGTGAACGATAAGCCGATATTTTTGGTGACATTTCACGTTGAATCGTCCTGAATGCCTCACTGGATTTATTGCTAGACCAAATACCGTAGTATGTAAATACTCTGGATAGTTCAGCACCGTTTCTTTCCATTTCAACAATAGTGTTATCAAATGTTGGCGGCTCTGGATTGTCAGCAATCGCTTGATATTCGGCAAGTGACTTTTCCATGGAGGTTTCAAGTGCGTCTTTTAGTAACGCTAAATCCATTTTATCAAACGCAGGAACTCCGCCATATGGCCCTGAAAACTCACTCGTTAGAATATTCGTTTCAGTGACTTGCGTGTCACTAACAGCCTCGTCTGCGCTTTGACTTAAATCTTGTGGCTTGTCAGCACAAGCAGTCAAATTGGCCATCATTGCAAGAGCAACGATGCTTAGCATTGGTTTTCTCATTATCCTTCCTCATATTATTGTTATTGTTGAGCGTAAATAAAGTTAGCTTGTCATTATTGCTTTATTCACTTGGTAATTCAAAATATTAATTGCTATGGCACTTAAAAGCGTTATGCTAGATTTTTAGAATAACAACACGGCTTGTCGCATGCAAAGAGCAATATCCAAGACATTATATTCAAGTGGCTTTAGTGCACTTGTAATGTCTTTGCTGACTGTGTTGTTTGTCTTCGTACTTAAGTTGTCGGCCAACAAAGTTCAAGAAGATTTTGCAAAGCAATTTTTATCCTTAGTAATCAACATGGCAGTTGAAACAAAGGATAATTTAGATCAACTCAACGAGATTGATTCACAGCTATGCAGTGAGAGTAAATTGCGCACTATGCATCAGTTTTTGTTTAGAAATCGTTATGTTAAAGAGATTGGGTTTTACAACAACGACAAATTAATTTGCACGACGAGTTTAGGAGTATTGCAAGAGCCGCTAGATTTTGGAGAGCCTGATTTAATTGCTTTATCAACACATGAAGTTTGGTTACAAAAAAATATAGCGTTATTTGAAACGCCTTACGAGGCCTTTGTCGTTAAATGGAAAGACTATCACGTTGTATTAGACCCAATTGACATAATATCTCGTGGTACTGACGATTTTGAGTGGCAATGGGTCTACAAGGACCCTAATCAAATGGCTCCTTTATTTGGCACTGAGTCGTTGTTTTTAGAAAACCAAGCACAGCAAACACCTTGATATGCTAATGCTCACACCTTATGTTCAGACCAAGTCACTTATTGCGTTGCAACACGATATTATTTGTTTGCGAATTTTACGTTTTTGCAGTTTGTTCTAGCCAGCTTCTTATTTGTTGTTATTTCAATTATGGTGTATTGGCTTGGCAGCTTGGCTTACGAGTTATACTACTCGAATGTACAAAGAGCACTTAGAGGACTTAAAACCAAAAGTTATTATCCTTTATTTCAACCCATTGTTGATTTGGAAACAGGCAACATAATTGGGTGTGAAGTATTAGCAAGGTTTACGGATAATTTTGGCCAAATGATGCCCGACGAATTCATCCCAATGATGTTAAACGAGAAGAAAACGGTCGAATTTACAACGGTTATCTTAAAAGCCAGTTTAAGGCAATTACTACAGTCAAATGCTTTGCCTGATAAGTTTAAGGTTAATGTCAACATCTTTCCAAATGATCTGAACTTTGAAAATTGGGCAAAACTGTCCCAAAATGCTCAACTATTAAAATCACGTTTTCAGTTGTGTTTTGAGGTCACCGAAGATGAACCTTTTAAAAGCAGTGAAGCTAGGGACGTCATCAAACGAATTAAGGCATTAGGTATTGAGATCGCCATTGATGATTTCGGTACAGGTTATTCTAACTTGAGCCAGTTGCAGAGTATTCCGTTTGACTACATTAAAATCGATAGAAGTTTCTGCTTAGGGCTTGAAAATAGCACATTCCGAGCAGGTGTGATCCCGCAAATTGTTAGTATCGCATCGTTATTAAAAGTCCCCACTGTTGCTGAAGGGATAGAAACAGATAAGCAACGCCAAGTGTTGGTTAACAAAGGCGTTAAATATGGGCAAGGTTATTTCTTTGGCAAACCAATGCCATTAGAGGAGTTAGGAGCCTTGGTTAAAGAGCAAGCTAAAGCGATGTAGTGTGTACCTAATTAAAGACAACGGTTTTGTTATCACATACAATTACACGTTGCTCTAGGTGGTAACGTAAGCCATTTGCAAGCGCACTTACTTCACATCGCTTTCCTTTTCTAACCATATCATCACTGCTGTCACTATGTGAGATCCGCATCACCTCTTGCTCAATAATTGGCCCTTCGTCCAGTATGTCAGTAACATAGTGACAAGTTGCGCCGATTAACTTTACCCCGCGGTCATAGGCTTGTTGATAGGGTTTTGCACCGACAAAAGAAGGCAAAAAGCTATGGTGAATATTAATAATTCGGCCCGCCATTTTTTGGCATAGTGAGGAGGGAATGATTTGCATGAATCTAGCTAAAACCGTTAAATCAACCTCGTAATCCAGTAGAAGTTTCTCAAGCTCATGAAATGCGCTTTTCTTGTCACTAAAATCAATATAGTGAAACGGCACGTTGTACCATTTTGCGAACTTTTCCATTTCTGGATGATTAGCAATGATACAGGGAATGTCACAAGCCAACTCTCCGGTATGCCAACGATGTAAAACATCATTTAAGCAGTGTGATTCTTTACTGGCTAATAATGCGACTTTTTGACGATGTTCTGAATACGTCAATTGCCAGAGTCATTTCAAACTCTTTTGCGATACCAGCAAACTGTGTATTGAATGCGTCTACCGTCATCAAGAATGAATCAGCATCAAATTCATGGCGCATGAAAAATCGCTTTAATTGGTGATCGGTGTGATGACTAGCTTCTAAGATACTAGCTTGATGAGACGCCAAAAACTGTGACACTGCTGCAACAAGGCCTACTTGGTCTGGGCAATCAATGACCAGTCTAAACGTATTATGCACATTACCTCCAATATTAGTTGTTAAATCATGCGCTTAAAAAATAATCAAAAAAATTATGAACTGACAATATCAAGTTGCGTAAAAAATAGACGATATAAGACTATAGTCTTAGGGGGTTTATGAATCATTATATCCAAAAAGCATTGCAAACATACTGTGATGACACACAAACATCAGAAGCTAAAGCAACGGCACGACAAATACTGATCAATGCAGGAATGTCGATGCATGACCTTGAGCGCGCATCGCATACTGGCGCAGAACAATTTGAGCTTTACCTTTTTGCTGCATAAATTCTGACTTTTTTCGTAACAAATATCTTATCGAGTTTAGTATCACATTTTTTTAGTGTGGGTGTCACAATGTTGATATAGGTCAGCTTTTGAGCTTCATTTTCGTCATTTGTGCAAATAATCTACTAAAGTCTCATTACGTCATAAACTTTTAACCTTTATAACATATTCTTAGTATGCAAGATCCATTCGTATGAATTATAAATAAAGGAAAAATGAAATGTCGAGAGTTGCTTTAGTAACAGGTGGTACACGAGGTATTGGTGAGGCGATTTGCACAACGCTTAAAGATAAAGGATACACTGTTGTCGCTAACTATGCAGGTAATGATGACGCAGCAAAGGCGTTTACTGACCGTACAGGCATTCCAACAGCAAAGTTTGATGTGGCGGATTTTGAAACCGTACAAACTGCGATTGCAGATATTGCCAGTCAGTATGGTCCTGTAGATATATTAATTAACAATGCTGGTATTACCCGAGACGGGACGATGCACAGAATGTCCTTTGAGAAATGGGATGCAGTTATCCAAACGAATTTGGCTTCGTGTTTTAATACTAGTAAAGCAGTTATCGAGAGTATGCGTGAAAGAGGCTTTGGTCGCATCATTAACGTGGGCTCAGTTAATGGTCAAGCTGGACAGTATGGCCAAGTAAACTATGCAGCAGCTAAATCAGGTATCCATGGCTTCACTAAGGCACTTGCACTAGAAAATGCAGCAAAAGGTATTACGGTAAATGCTATAGCCCCAGTGCTATGTTGATACTGATATGGTAAGAGCTGTACCTGAGGATGTACTTGTTAAAATTATTCGTACTATCCCTGTTGGTCGTTTGGGCCGCCCAGAAGATATCGCTAACAGTGTTGCATTTTTAGTGGATGACGAATCAAGTTTTATTACAGGTTCAACATTGTCAATTAACGGTGGTCAACATATGTATTAAGCGTATCTTAAACGCTTAATACATAGTTTATGTCGTTTGAAAAGGCGCTTACTTGCAAAATTATAGACCAAGGTAAGGGCCTTTTTAGCCTAATGACTTATGATGCTATCAATTGTCGCAGGTGAAGGGAACCCATCTGCTACCAGTCCATTGTCAGATTGATAGCGCCTAATGCCTTCTCGGGTAGCAGGACCCATGATCCCATCAGCGCCTCCAACATCATAGCCAAGTTCATTGAGTTTTCGCTGTAGATTGGCCATTGCAGCAATGCTAAAACTAGGAATATCGGGTAACTGAACACTTAAGCCTGTCCCTCCTGCAATCATATTCGCCAGCTCACCTACTGCGATCGCGTAAAACTCAGAATTGTTCCATCGCATAATAATATTAAAGTTTTGATAGCTTAAAAATGCTGGACCACTATGCCCTGCAGGGACGCGAAGTTTAGCTTTTACTTCACTGTCAGGTAAGTCAATTCCTTGTGGCATTGTAATGCCAAGCGATTTCCATTCTATGAGCGTTTTAGTTGGACTGTTGGCTAAGCTGTAGTCAAAATCTGGTGGAATAATGACTTCACGACCCCAGCGAAGTCCTGGTTCCCAGCCTAATTTCCATAAAAAATGAGCAGCAGAGGCAAGTGCATCTTTTTCACTTCCAAATAAGTCAATGACACCATCATCATCGCCGTCAATGGCATAATTTGTATAGGTTGTAGGCATAAATTGAGTATGCCCCATTGCGCCAGCCCATGAACCAAGCATGTTTTCACGACTTAATGTTTGGGTCTCCATTAATTTCAATGCAAGCATGAGCTCTGTAGTGAAAAATTTACTGCGTCTTTCATCACAAGCAAGTGTTGCCAATGAGTCAAGCGTGGACATATTTCCTTTGTAGCTACCATAGTTGGTCTCTAAGCCCCAAATTGAAATAATATAGTGCCCAGGAACACCATATTTGTTTGTCAGCGTTTTAAGAAAATCTTTATATTGTGCGTATTTCTCACGGCCCCTATCGATTCGCCATTGATTAACTCTTTTTGAAAAATAACTGGGGAAAGTAGAAATAAACTCAGGTTGGCTCCTGTCTAGCTCAATGACTCGAGGAATAAAATTCATACGAGGAAATTCACGATCAGCAATGGCCTTGCTAACGCCACTATCAAGCGCAACTTGTTTTTTATCACGTAAACACTGTGCAAAGCCAGCTTGGTTTTTTGCGATAGTTTGTGCAACATCATCGTTTTTTGTAAAGGCAGATACACTTGTTTGTGTTATCACAAAGCTAATAAACAAGAGAGCCTTGCAAACGACTGATTTTAAGGAATGTTGATTGTTTTTATGTATAGGTGACGTAAAACTATTAGCGTTATTCAAATGACCGTCCTTGGGGGCGATATTAAGGCGTTTTCATTTAGTCCAACTGTACCCAGATTAAGTTCCAGGTACAATTAATTATTATAAATATTGACTAATAAAATCGGTAACAACGGGCCGAATATTTTTACGATACATCGAGCCACTAAATATGCCGTAATGACCCGCACCAACTTGTATGTGATGTTTGCGCATGTTTTTAGGTACATTGACACAAATATCTTGAGCGGCTTCTGTTTGTCCTAAACCACAGATGTCGTCGTTGGCACCTTCAACCGTCAACAGGGCGGTATTGTCGATAGCACTAAAATCAACCGCATCGCCTTGATAGGTAATGGTTTGATTAGCAATCTCGTTATTTTTAAACACCCGCTCTATGGTTTCTAGGTAAAATTCAGCTGGCATGTCTAGTACGGCCATGTATTCATCATAAAATGCTCTGAATCTATCGGCATCTTCTTGTTCGCCAAACAATAAATTTTGGAAAAAGCCTGCGTATTTTTTCATGTGATTTTTTTGATTCATTGAAATGAAACCACCTAACTGCATGAACCCGGGATAGACTTTGCGGCCAGCGCCTGGATAGCCAGAAGGTACTTCCATAATCGCGACATTTTTAAACCATCCCATCGGACGAGTTTGTGCAAATTCATTCACTCTAGTCGGATTTTTGGTGGTATCTAATGGACCTGCCATGAGTGTTAAAGACTTAGGTGTATTTGGATTTTTATCTTTTGCCATTACCGCAGTTGCAATCAATGCTTGAACAGTGGGCTGACATATTGCAATTACGTGCGTGTCTTCACCTAGAAAGTTTATAAAATCTATTAAATAAGATACATAACAGTCAAATGAAAATGGCCCAGCATCCAAGGGGACTTCCCGTGCGTCAGCCCAATCGGTAATATATACTTCATGGCGAGGGATAAGCGCCTCAACCGTTCCTTTTAACAAGGTCGCATGGTGTCCTGATAGGGGAGCAACTAATAACACTTTAGATTTGTCTGTATGACCAATCAGGTCAAAATGGACTAATTCACAAAAAGGTTTGGCAAGTACGACTTTTTCTTCCACTTTATAAGTACCAGAGCCGTCAGCGGCCTCAACCTGATCAATTTCAAAGCCTAGCTTGTCATATCGTCTAGTGAGACGCATTGCGGTTTCTAACGAGGCATTGGCTAGACGTCCTGTCCAAGTGTATGACCAAGGATTTGAAGGGTGAGTTACCATATCGTTAACGATACTAAGTCCTTCATTCATCATTTGGCCCGTGCGAGCTAAATAATCATAGGTCTGATAATGCATGGTTTGCCCCTGTTGTGTTATCTACACTTTCTACGTTAAACATTCGATTTCTATAGACTAAAAAACTCCAACCACATATTGCTAAGAGATTTCTCTACTGCTTGTGATTGGAGTCAGATTAAGTAATGTAACACTACTCAAATTAGTCTTCTATTAAATTGATGTCATTTGACATCTAACAGACTATTTAGCGGCAGTTGCTTCAGTTATTTTAGAAGACAATTCTTCACTCATGTCTTTGAGCATCGCGCCTGCTTTTTGTTGTGCTTCAGATACCAAGGTATAAGTGTCTTTTGCAGACTCAGTAATGGTCTCTTGAAGTGTTTCTAAATAGGCTTTTTGTGCTTCAGCAAGGCTAGTAACATCTTTTTGTTGGCCTGCAGTTTCAGCAAATGATACACCGTTTGTTAAAAGCGTAGTGAATAAAGCGTTCTGCTTTTCCGCTAATTCTTGCAAGGTGTTCATATTAAGAGTTGCTAACTCAGTTACTGGCTTTAATGACTCTTTAAATTGGTCGTTTACTTTATCAAACATAATGTTCTCCATTAGGGTATCGGTTTTAAATTAATGATTACTCAGCAGCTTTTACGTCTGCAGGTGAAAGTTTTGCTACGGATTTCGCAGCGCTTGTCTTTTTGGCGGCGTTAACGTCGCTTTCTGTTTTAATCGTTTGTTTTTTTACTGGCGCTTTAGGTGCCGCTTTTTGAGCAACTAATTTCTCAGCGCTAGGCTTGGCTGGTGTTGCTTTTTTGGCCGGCGTTTTTTTCGCGCTTGGTTTAGCAGTAGCTTTTGGCGTTGCCTTTGGTGTTGCTTTGGTCTCAGCATTTGCGACAGGCTTTTTAGTTGCTGTTTTATTAGTAACAGGTTTTTTCGCAGCAGGTTTTTTGCTCGCTGTTTTCTTTGCTGCCGGTTTCGCAGCCGGTTTAGCTTTGACTGGTGTAACAACAAGTGGCGTACCCGCTACAACACTCTCTTGAGCTTTATCAAAAGCACTCTTTGTTTCACTGCTCACTTTTTCTAAACTGTCTTTTATTAAATCAGTCATTTCAGCTCGAATACCGTTTAATTCCGAATAAGTCAGTTTAGATGCACTTGTTACTCGCTCTCTAAGAGATTCGGCATAAACTGATTGCGCTGCAAGTACACCTTTCAACTCCTCTTGAGAAGATAGGTTTTCAACTAGTTTTTTGCTATCAGAGATAACACCAGAAAAAAGTGCTGTTTGTTGTTTTGATACGAGTTCAAGTGTTTTCGCATTCATTTCGAAAAGACTCGCGACAGGTTGTGCCGATTTTTTCATTTGCTCTGAAAACTTGCCAAACATATTCTTATCCTCAATATATGATATAAATCTTTGTTCGAAGGCTTACGCGTAGCGAGTTGTGAGTCGTTATTGTTTTCGCTAATTGCTGCGCTGCAACATCTAATATGTTCAAATAATAATCGTTTTTAGGATAAGATCAAGAGAAATTTTGTTGCGGTGCAACATTTTTTTGATTTTAGTCAATAATGAGAAGTTAAAGCATTGATTTTAATTGTTTTATTTTTTGTTTCGACCTTTGTCGTAAGACCATGTATTCATATTTTGTTCCATGATTTTACTAAAAATACCCATAGGAGAGTTGTCTACAACATTTTTCATCAAGCCTTGCATCTTTTCTTGCTGTGACATAAATTGCACGATGCTTTGCTCAAGATATTGACGTACATATACTTCCATGTCTGAATCGTAAAAACGGATTAATTGCTTGAGTAATACATCGGTTAACAATGATTGGTGTTCATCCCCCTCAGATTCCGTAATAATCTGTAAAAGCACGCTTTTAGTGAGGTCATTACCACTCTTTGAATCAACAATTTTAAATTCACTATGTTGATTGATCAGAGTTTTAATATAACTTAAGTTCACGTATTTACTGTTTTCAGTATCATACAGACGTCGGTTTGGGTATTTTTTTATTGTTATCAAGAAATCTACGCCTTAAAGAACAGCTTCGTTAGGCCTTTTAGCCTAACTTAATTTAGTCGTAAAAACATCCATGTTTTATCATTAGCAAGCATTAGCCGCTTTGACAATGGTTTATTCTAAGCGCCGTAGAACATATTCACCCGGTGCGTCGCCAAGCGCAGGTAGGTTCTCATAAGCGCCTGGAACCGGTGGCTTAGTGCGTTTGCCTGATTGAGGTTTTAGCCAATTATGCCAGTCGACCCACCATGAACCTTCTTGTTCTTTAGCATTCACTATCCACTGTTCGGCGGTCGCGGGTACATCATCATTTGTCCAATGTGGATACTTGCCACCTTTAGTTGGATTGATCACACCGGCAATGTGACCAGAACCTGCTAAGACAAAACGCGATGGGCCAGAAATAAGCTTAGTGCCTTCATAAGCGCCTTGCCAAAGGACAATATGATCTGCAATAGTCGATAAGAAATAAGTAGGGACATCAATATTGGCTAGGTCAATACTGACACCATCAATCTCAATAGCACCAGGTTCACGTAACTTATTCTCCCAATACGTCAATCTAAGATATTGCTTGAAGCATGCAGCGGGAATGTTGGTTGAATCACTATTCCAATAAAGAATGTCAAAAGGTGCTGGATCTTTACCTTTTAAGTAGTTGTCGACAAAGAATGACCAAAACAGACTATTCTCACGCAACAAACTGAAACTCATTGCAATAATACGGCCGTCAAATACCCCTTTGATTTCAGCGTTTTGCTCAATCATCCCTAGCATATCTTCAGATAAGTAATTAATGACTTCGCCGGGTTGACTGAAATCAAGCAAGGTAGTTAATAAAGTAAGCGAGTTTACACTGCTATCACCTTTGCCTCTTAAATAGGCGGTGGTCAGTGAACTTAAAGTACCGCCAACACAAAACCCCGTTAGATTGACTTTATCTTTACCTGTAATTTCTTTAACCACATCAATCGCGGCAATAGGTCCTTTGTGCATATAGTCGAACAGGTCTTGATCAGCCAACTCAGACTCAGGATTGACCCAAGAAATCATAAATACGTTATAACCACTATCAAGTAAGCCTCCTACCATCGATTTTTTTTCATCAAGATCCATAACGTAGTATTTGTTGATAAAAGGAGGGGTAATTAATACTGGTATTTGATGGCAGGTTTTTTCGCGAGCATCATAATGCAACACTTCAATTAATTCGTTTCTATACACCACTTTTCCAAGCGTATTGGCAAGATTTTCCCCCAGTGTAAATGCTTTAGCATCACTTTGGCGCATTTTGAATGCTTCTAAAGGGCTTTGTTCTAAATCCTCTAGATATGCTTGCATGCCTTTTAAGATACTTTGGCCTTCAGTTTTTAATATTTCTTCACAAACTTCGGGATTCGTTAGAACAAAATTGGTAGGAGATAAAGAATTGACATATTGGCGCGTAAAAAACTTGGCTTGCTCAGCCTCTTTTTCACTACTAAATTCTACCGCATCGACCATATTGGTAATCATATCAACATTAATAAGATAAGACTCTTTAATGTAATTGAAGACAGGGTTTTGTTCCCAATCTTGGTGACTGAAGCGTCTGTCTTTACGTTTATTTGTGTCGTGGGAGGCATCTACCTTTTGACCCATCAGCGCTTGAGAAGCCTTTTGCCATAGCTCACTTTGCTTTTGCATATATTGTATTTGCTGATTGAAAAGCTTGCTGGGATCAATTTTTGTATCGCCAGATAATAGTTTTTGAAGTTTCTCTAAGTCACCAAGCATTGGGCTAGGTTGTTGGTCTCCAATACTGGCACGCTTAACAATATCTTCAGCGACAGAATTAAATATTTTTGAATACTGTTCAATATACTCAAGTACTTTACTTTCTTCAGTGCCCATATCAATTTCCTTAAATATAGTTTGTAATCATTTAGTAAAGGCTCACTATAATGATGTTAATCTTTGCCTTTATTGCCGGCTTTTAAAAAATTAGCCATTAAATTTTGGTACGCGGCAAAACCTGATACACCTTGCTCCATAGTAGGTTTAATAAATGTTTCAAACGCCGCACTTGGATCTTTTTTACACTTTTCGAGCATGTCATCTGTAATTGAAGTGTGTAAATCGCTAAAATCTGGTAATCCAAATATTTCGCGTGCTTCGCTTGGCGAAAGATCTATTTCGATTGTTACTTTCATACGCTACCCTTTTTGTGTGGCGAAATAATGAAATACCAACATAGTTTGCTTGGTTGAACTAACAGGCTAAACCTAGGCCTAAGCCATGTCTAGCTTTTTAGACTAAGGTATCAGCGAAAGGTAAAAAAGTAGAACGTCAATTTGCAATAAAAGCGGGTGGCAATGACTATGGGTAAGAAAACAAAAGAAAAAAACAAAAACACCTTAGCAGGACAATATAGCAACACTATAAGGAATAACATTGGTTTCAAAAAAGTCGCCAGCAAGCTCGGCTAAACAAAAACGTACTCCATCTAAATCACGGGCTAAACCGCGGGCAAAACGCATATCCAAAAAAACGGCACAAGTACCTATGAGTCGCAAACTAATGGGTATTGCGTTGTCACCTCTTGTTTGGATAAAGCACCATTTTTTTAAGCTTAGTGTATTGTTATTAGCGTCACTTGGCGCATATTTATTTTATATTGATGCTCAAATTAAACCTCGCTTCGAAGGAAATAAGTGGGAAGTACCCGCACAGATTTATGCACGTCCATTGGTGATCAATACAAAACAAGAAATCAGTGCGCTTGAAATTAAAGATGAATTAGACCTATTGGGCTATCGTCAAAATGCCATAGTTGATGAGGTCGGTGAATTTTCAATGCATGCTAATCACCTGCTCATTTATCGACGTACCTTTTACTATCCAGACAATATATATCCAGAACAAGTAATTAAAATATCTTGGGACCAAGAAAGAATTAGCGATATTGAAGTACTTGATGGTCAGAAAAATGTACTGCGCAGACTCAAAAAGACAAGTTTAGAGCCATGGCTGGTATCGCGCCTAGTGGATGGTTTGTCGGAAGATCGTATGCTGATGCCTGATACACAGATTCCAACGCTACTAAAAAGCGCGTTGATAACGGTTGAAGACAAAAATTTCTATCAACACCATGGTGTCGCCCCCTTATCAATCGCTAGAGCATTTATGGCCAATTTAACGGCTGGTAGAACTGTACAAGGTGGCAGTACGCTCACGCAACAACTCGTTAAAAACCTCTTCTTAAGCCGCGAACGTTCTTATATTCGTAAATTGCGAGAAGCAGCAATGGCCCTAGTGATTGACTTTAGGTATAGCAAAGAAGAGATTCTTAACGCGTATATTAATGAAGTCTTTTTAGGTCAAAATGGGGCAGTGGCAATACACGGCTTTGGCTTGGCGAGTCATTTTTATTTTAACAAGCCCTTAGACGAGCTTGAAATTGAAGAAATTGCGACTCTAGTTGGGATGGTTAAAGGTCCTTCATACTATGATCCAAAACGTTCTGTTGAGCGAGTGACACAGCGGCGAAATCTAGTGTTACGCTTGCTATTTGAAGCAAACGAGATTAATCGTTTTGAATATGAACAGGCGATTAACGCCCCATTAAGCACACATGACAATCCAAGCCTAGCATCGGGTAAGCATCCTGCTTTTATGGATAAAGTTAGAAACGAGCTTAGCAAAGTTGTACAAACTCAAGAGACTCGATTGTCTGGGGTCAAAGTATTTACTACCCTGGATATCAACGCTCAGCGCAGAGCTGAACAAGCATTGCGTGACGTAATTAGCGAAAAGGCTGAAGCTTACAAAAAGCCTGATTTAGAAGGGGCGCTGGTGATGTCGGATATAGCCTCAGGTGGAATAAGAGCGATTGTAGGCGGAAAAAATACAGAATTTGCAGGGTTTAATCGCGCGCTAAATGCGTATAGGCCCATTGGTTCCTTGATTAAACCCATTTCGTATCTACGAGCGCTTGAGGAGCCGGCTAGATTTAACCTTGCCACTATCATAGAAGACAAACCGATTAGCTTTGATGATGTCAAAGGTGAACGCTGGCACCCAATGAATGCCGATAAAACGTTTAGAGACCAAGTCAGCTTACTTGATGCATTAGTATATTCATATAATGTGCCTAGCGTAAATATAGCCCAAGCTGTTGGATTTGATGAAGTGGTAAATACGCTCAATAGGGTCGGTGTTAATCGGGAATTTACTGCTTTGCCTTCTGTTGCTTTAGGCGCGGTTGAACTGTCACCTTTTGAGGTTAATCAGGCCTATCAGACCTTGTCTAACAATGGTGAAATGCGGCCGTTGTATTCTTTGTACGCAGTTAGTACGCATGATGATGAACTTATTTGGAAGTTAGAGCCAAGTTTTCAACAACGTACCGACGAAGATGCAACCTATTTGTTAAATTATGCCTTGCACAAAGTGACTCTTGATGGCACTGCAAAGCGTATAAAGACTGAATTTCCAGCAACCAACATGGCAGGTAAAACGGGGACGACAGATGATTACCGAGACAGTTGGTTTACAGGGTTCGATAGAAATTTAGTCACCAGCGTTTGGTTAGGTACAGATGATAATCAACCAATTAATATGTCTGGCGCTAGCGGTGCATTATCAGTATTTATTGAGTTTCAACGTTTACAGTCGCCAAAAACATTGGTCAGGCGCTTTCCCGATACCCTTAGTATTGCACATTTTAATCGCTTAACAGGGGAGCGCAGTTTTCCAGGTGCCCAGATGTGATTAGCTTACCAGCAATAGAAAAGGGCTTAGAAGAAGCAATTGAATGTGACAATATGCCTGCGTTGCCAAACGATACAAATAGAAAGAAAACATGGTGGGAACGCTTATTTAGTGAATAAGCGTCTGGTTATGACCAAGCAAACATTTAAGAGTGAATAGACATGATATATCAATTAGGTGAAGATAAAGTACAGTTAGGTGAAAACGTTTATGTTGCGCCCGGTGCCCACGTAATGGGTAAAGTTGAGTTACAAAATAATAGCAGTGTTTGGTTTAATGCAGTCTTGCGCGGTGACTGTGATTTGATACAAGTTGGAGAGGGCAGTAATGTCCAAGACGGGTCTATTTTGCACACAGACTATGGCTTTCCAATGCTCATCGGTAAAGGGGTCACCATTGGGCATAAAGTGATGTTACATGGCTGCCAAGTAGGTGATTTTTCATTGGTCGGCATCAATGCCGTTGTGTTAAATGGCGCCAAAATTGGCCATCATTGCATTATAGGCGCGAATGCTTTGGTTACCGAAGCAATGGAGATTCCTGATTACTCTTTGGTAATTGGCTCGCCCGCTAAAGTAGTTAAACAACTCAGCCAAAAGCAAGCAGCTTTGCTAGAAAAGTCAGCTTTGCACTATCAAGAAAATGCGCAACGTTTTGCAAAAGAGCTCAAGCCTCAACGCGATGACTAAGCGCGCACCATAAATAATCAAAAATATCCCCATGCACCATCTTGGTGCTTGGTTTGTCTCCTACATCCCCACTATATGTAGCTAAGTGATTGAAAATAAATATATAAAAGAGTTGGCATTGCTTTTGTATTAGGTGTTTGACAACACATTTTAACTCAATCGCAGGAGCAACATATGAAATTAGTCACTGCAATCATTAAGCCCTTCAAGCTAGATGATGTTCGTGAAGCCATATCAGAGATTGGCATCGACGGATTGACAGTTACCGAAGTAAAAGGCTTTGGTCGTCAAAAAGGCCACACCGAGCTATATCGCGGAGCAGAATACCAAGTTGATTTTTTACCAAAAGTGAAACTTGAAATCGCGATAAAAGCAGATCAAGTTGACCGTCTGGTTGAAGCCATAGTAGGCGCAGCTAAAACGGGCAAAATTGGCGACGGTAAAGTATTTGTTTACGACCTACAACAAGCCGTACGTATTCGTACTGGTGAAGTTGATGGCGAAGCCTTGTAATAAGCACATCCTGGAGAACACATCATGGAAATAACATTCGAACTCGGGTATGCCTTAGATACCTTTTACTTTTTAATCTGCGGTGCATTCGTTATGTGGATGGCAGCCGGTTTTACTATGTTAGAAGCGGGCCTTGTCCGTGCGAAAAACACAACTGAAATTCTGACAAAAAATGTCGCCTTATATTCAATCGCTTGTATTATGTATATGGTGTGTGGTTACGCCATAATGTATGGTGGAGCCGATGGCTTGCATGCAGCGGTCCCATTTTTAGACGGCATCGTTGGTGATGGCGTAGAAGCACACGGCGATACTTATGCCCCATCTGCTGATTTCTTTTTCCAAGTAGTTTTTGTTGCTACTGCAATGTCGATAGTGTCGGGCGCTGTTGCTGAGCGCATGAAGCTTTGGTCATTTTTACTATTTACAGTTGTTTTAACCGGTTTCATCTATCCAATGGAAGGCGGTTGGACATGGGGTTCAAAGGATGTATTTGGACTATTCAACTTAGGTGATTTAGGCTTTAGTGACTTTGCTGGTTCAGGCATCGTTCATATGGCTGGTGCGGCCGCAGCACTTGCTGGCGTGCTTGTGTTAGGTCCTCGTAAAGGTAAGTACACCAAAGACGGTAAAGCAAATGCTATTCCATGGCGCAAACCTACCACTTGCAACTCTAGGTACGTTCATTTTATGGATGGGTTGGTTTGGTTTTAACGGTGGTTCAGTGCTAGCGACAGCAAGCGTAGAAAGCGCTAACAGTGTTGCTGTTGTTTTCTTAAATACAAACATGGCTGCTGCCGGCGGGTTAGTCGCTGCTCTTTTATTAGCTCGTGTTTTGTTTGGAAAAGCTGATTTAACAATGGCCTTAAACGGTGCGCTAGCGGGCTTAGTTGCTATTACTGCAGAGCCCTCGACTCCAACACCATTGATTGCAACCCTATTTGGTGCAGCTGGCGGTATTCTTGTTGTATTTAGTATTTTAGCGCTAGATAAACTGAAGATTGATGATCCAGTAGGCGCCATTTCAGTTCACGGTACTGTTGGTTTGCTAGGGTTGTTATTAGTGCCATTGACTAACCCACAGGTTATTGATGCAGCTGGCGAGGCTTCAGGTTCAACATTTGTGGGTCAAATCGTGGGTGCATTAACTATCTTTGTATGGGTCTTCGTCACAAGCTTAGTGGTATGGCTAGCGATTAAAGCAGTTATCGGAATCAGAGTATCTGAAGAAGAAGAGTACGAAGGTGTTGATATTAGCGAGTGTGGCTTAGAAGCTTACCCTGATTTCACACAGACTACTCGTTAAGCGTCACTTAGCAAAATTGGAAGGGAACACGGTTAACAATAAGACATAACAATAATAAGACAGAATAAAACCGTGATATAAACTTAAAACCGGCAAATTATCTTTGCTGGTTTTTTTTGCATAGAAGTAATAGAGTGATAGAGGTGAGCAAACATTTTAAATGGCATCTGCACTTTGCTTCACTGAATCGAACGTTAATGTATACTATCGTAAATAAAGCAGCGCTATGCTAAGCCTGTTTGTCTGTTTGTGCGTATATACCTCGATGATAATAATTAAGGATTTGCCATGGCGCTACGATTGTTTATTTTTGCTAGTCTCTTCACACTTTTATCAACTATTGCTCACCATTCAAAAGCATATGACCGAATAACAGGTCAGCCATTTGCTACGCGTTCTGAAGTCATTGCACAACATGGTATGGCTGCAACTAGTCAGCCACTTGCCACACAAGTTGCACTTGATGTACTTAAAAAAGGCGGTAATGCCATTGATGCAGCAATAGCGGCAAATGCAATGCTTGGTTTGGTTGAACCTACAGGCTGTGGCATTGGTGGTGATTTGTTTGCCATTGTGTGGGACGCAGAAAGTGAGAAACTGTACGGGCTTAATGCATCAGGTCGTTCGCCAAAGTCATTAACAATGGAAATGTTTGCTGAAAAAGGCTTAAGCGAAATTCCTAAATTTGGTCCTTTACCTGTGTCAGTGCTCAGGCGCGGTAGATGGTTGGTTTATGCTTAACGAGCGTTTTGGTAGCATGTCAATGCAGGAGATTTTGGCGCCATCTATACAATATGCACGTAAAGGTTTCCCTGTTTCTGAACTCATTGCTTATTACTTTGAAAGAAATCAAGCACGAATTGGACAATACTCTGGGTTTAACGAAACCTTCACCTTTAATGGTAAAACTCCTCAAAAAGGTCAAATTTTTAAGAATCCATCATTGGCTAATACTTATGAAAAAATAGCAACTGGTGGAAGAGATGCTTTTTACAAAGGCGATATTGCTCGCACAATTGGTGCATTTATGGCGGAGCAGGGCGGCTACTTAAGTTATGAAGATATGGCTGCGCATTACTCAGAGTGGGTTGAGCCTGTTTCAGCAAATTACCGTGGATATGATGTTTGGGAATTACCGCCGAACGGACAAGGTATTGCGGCATTGCAAATCCTTAATGTTCTAGAGCTATATGATATTGAAAGCATGGGACATGATTCTGCTGAATACGTACATACCTTTGTAGAAGCTAAAAAGCTGGCCTTTGAAGATAGAGCGAAATTTTATGCAGATCCCAACTTTAATCAGATTCCTGTAGATTGGTTAATTTCAAAGGAATATGCCAAAGAGCGTCAAAAACTGATTTCACCTACACAAGCGGCAAAACGTGTTGATGCGGGCAAAAATGATGGGGATACCATTTATTTAACGGTCGCGGATAAAGACGGTAACATGGTGTCACTTATTCAAAGTAACTATCGTGGTATGGGCTCAGGAATGATCCCAACCGATTTGGGCTTTGTGATGCAAAACCGCGGTGAAGTATTTGCGCTACAAGAAGGTCACTTTAATCAATATGAACAAGGCAAGCGTCCGTTTCATACAATTATTCCTGCATTTGTGACTCGTAATAACAAACCTTTGATGAGTTTTGGTGTCATGGGCGGTGGAACGCAACCTCAAATGCATGCGCAAATTATCGTTAACATGATTGATTTTGGAATGAATTTACAAGAGGCGGGTGACGCCCCAAGAATCATACATACCGGCTCAAGTTCGCCGATTGGGACTGCAATGACTGATGGTGGTTACGTTAGCCTTGAAAGCGGCTTTAGCCAAGAGACTAGACGAGAATTAATGAAAAAGGGACATGTGATGCAAGATAGTCTAGGTGCATTTGGTGGTTATCAAGCGATCTTGTATGATGAAAAGAACCAAGTATACTTTGGCGCATCAGAATCGCGTAAAGACGGTCAAGCCGCGGGATATTAATGAGTCAAGCCCAAAAGGGAATCTGTGCAGAACCCAATTTGCATGCCTTGTATCTGCTATTTAATGTAGTGGATGATGACGCTGCTAATATTAGAAGCAAGCTTGCGGGCTTGCTGGATATATTCGATTACTACGATGAAGAACACTATGAAGCGATGGTTTCAGGTGTGATAAGTATTGGCAGTGCCTATTGGGATGAACTCTATCCAAGTAAGCGTCCTGCTTATTTAGCGCCATTTCCTGATATGCAGTGCGAAGACCGCTGCGCACCTGTCTTGCCAAGTGATTTATTCATTCAAATTAGAGCCGATCGCTTGGATATTTGTCAAGCGATAGGTATTCAAGTAATCGAAGCGCTGCGTTCATACACTGAACTTGTTGAACAAGTACAAGCATTTCGATATTTAGATGGGCGAGATTGGACAGGCTTTTTAATTAGCGATGATAACCCTAGGGGGAGTCAAAAGTTTGGGATAAGTTTAGTTGATCAACATGAGCCTGAGCTTGCCGGCGGTTCTTATATTTTTATACAGCGCTATCGTCACGATATGGCTAAATGGAACAAACTTTCGAACAAACGCCAAGAGCAAATCATGGGCAAAACGCAAGAGCATAATATGGATGTAGTTAGCTCAGGTCTTGATTCGCATGCTTTTAGAACAAAATTAGTTGGTTCAGGTGGCGAATACCCAAGTATGCTAAATCAAAGCATGCCATATGGTGATATGAGTACTCAAGGCCTCTACTTTGTAGCCTGCTGCCACCATCCACAAGCGTTCATGAACTACTTACATAGCCGAGTTTATGGTGATGACAATGGCCATTATGACAAACTTTTAGACTACTCGAATGCAGAAACAGGCGGTGCCTTTTTCGCTCCCTCTATACAGTTTATCCGCAATCAATCTGTACATTGCGAACCCGAATAATCATTCTTAAATCAAAATAATTGAGCAAAAAACACATATGTTAAGCGTGTAATTTTAGCTGCCAAATGTTTGATGAAGCAAATAAAAGAATATATATTCTTTTAGAGAATAGTCAGTCTTTGACTATGGATACACAATTTTACTAATATATGCGGTTTTAAAAAGTGAGGAATAAAGCCAAACTATTGGATACGAATTAAACCGTCCCATTGATTGGCGTAAAGCAGAGTTTCACACATGTGTAAGTGATATCGAAAGGCTTGGTCTTGTGGATAGTCAGCACGAGCTTTTGTGAAAATATCGATAGCTTTTCTAAAGTCACGTTTGTTTCTAGCTTCAATTCCATCTTGGATAATGTATTTAGTTTTGTCACGTTGCTCGATGATTTCTTCATCTAAGTGGTCATAAATCTCGACTACCTCTACCGGTGTGCTTCTTCCTTTTAACACAATGTGATCAAGCGTGCGGTGAGCAAAATTAAAGCGCTGTGACGCTGCATCGGCTAAAGCTCGACTGGCGAGGATATTAGTATGGAAGTGATCCGTTAGTGCTTCTAAACGTTGAGCAATATTGACTGAATCGCCGATAACAGTAGTGTCCATGCGATCATCAGAGCCTACCGTTCCCATTATCACTGGACCATAATGTAAACCTACGCCATGGGCAATTGATTCATATTTACTGTTAGCACGATGGGTATTATAAAGGCGTAGTGCTTTTTGAAGGCCTAATGCTGCTTTGACAGCATCTTCTGCTTTTTCGGTCTCGTCACCTGCGGGGTGATCAAATAATGCCATAATTGCGTCGCCAATAAATTTATCAATAAATCCGTTATTGTTATGAATCGGTTGATTCATTCGATAAAAATACGCATTTAAGAAATTCATTAATTGTTGTGGTGACATTTTCTCAGATAAACCTGTGAAGCCTCTGATATCGCAAAACATAACTGCCACTTCAGCCTCGGCCGCATGACCAAGTGCCAATCCTTCTACACCACCTTGACCAAAATGTTCAACAAACTGTCTAGGCACAAATTTTTGAAATGTTTGATGCAGCTGTTTGGCTTGGTTTGCAATAACAACAAGGGGATCTGAGCCTGACAAGCGAGTCATACTAACGCCAAATAAGCCCGTGCGTTGTATATTTTCTAAATTACGTTGAATGGTTTGTTGGTAGTCTTTGTCTTCACGTTCTTCTTGTTGTTGATGAATTTTACGCTGAATAATCCACAACGCTGTGATAAACACAGCGTAACAACAGATTAGCGCTATAACTACAAAAAGAGTGGTAGACATATATTAACTATACACTGATCCTAGAAAATGCTTTATCTGCTGCATGCAATGTGGCATCGATTACTTCACTGGTATGCATTTTTGATACAAAACCAGCCTCAAATGATGCTGGCGCTAAGTAAACACCTTCGCTTAACATATGGTGATAAAACTGGTTAAACTGAGCTTGGTTAACGCTAATTGCTTGCTGATAATTAACGACCTTTTCATCAGTAAAGAAAATACCAAACATACTACCGGCCACATTCGTTGTTAAGGGGATACCGTTTTTATCGGCCATCGCTTGAAAACCTTCAGCTAAGGCCTTTGTATTTGCAAAGATACTGTCATAGAAACCGGGTGCTTTTAGTTGTTTCAAAGCACACAATCCTGCTGCCATGGCAATTGGATTTCCCGACAAGGTGCCCGCTTGGTATATTGGTCCGGTTGGTGCAATATGCGTCAATATTTCTCGCTTGCCGCCAAAGGCACCTACGGGCATGCCACCGCCAATCACTTTTCCTAAGCACGTCAAGTCTGGCGTAACGCCAAAGCGCTCTTGTGCACCACCTAACGAAACCCTAAACCCAGTCATGACTTCATCAAAAATCAGGACTGCACCATTGTCGTCGCATAAGCGGCGCAAACCTTCTAAAAAGCCTGGTTCAGGCGGTATACAATTCATATTGCCGGCAACAGGTTCAACAATAATGCATGCGATGTCATCACCAAACTCTTCAAATGCTTGCTCAACAGAAGCAAGGTTATTGAATTCGTATGTGATGGTGTGTTTTGCTACATCCTGGGGTACACCGGGTGAACTAGGCACTCCTAGCGTCAAAGCGCCTGATCCTGCTTTGACTAACAATGAGTCAGCATGTCCATGGTAACAACCTTCAAATTTAAGCAATTTATTTTTACCGGTATAGCCACGAGCAAGTCTTATCGCGCTCATCGTTGCCTCGGTACCGGAATTCACCATGCGTACCATCTCCATCGACGGCACAATGCTACTGACAAGTTCAGCCATTTCAATTTCAGCGGCGGTGGGGGCACCATAACTTAGGCCATTTTCTGCTGCTTTGATAACTGCTTCTCGGATTTGTGGGTTGTTATGGCCTAATACCATTGGACCCCAACTGTTTATGTAGTCGATATATCGATTACCATCGACGTCATACATATATGGGCCATCTGCCCGATCAATAAAGCGAGGTGTGCCCCCTACAGCTTTAAACGCCCTTACTGGAGAATTAACGCCACTCAGGAATGGTATGCTGTGCGCGTTCAAAAAGGGTTTCAGATTTATTCATGATTAATTAGTGCTCTTTGTGGTGTACCAAATGACTTTTTTGTCATAGTTTTGAATAATGTTGTCAACGCCAAGCGTTAGTGCAAATAGTGCCATACGCACCAAAACGCCATTATCGGTCTGTCTAAATATGGCTAAATTCGGATTAAGGTTTAAATCATTGTCCAATTCGTTTGCTTCGGCCCGTGAATCACGAGGTAAAGGATGCATGATGACCGTTTGTGATTTAAAGTGTTTTGTGTAAATTTGTTGATTAAGTCTAAATTTTCCGCGGTATTGGTTAGCTAAATCTTGGGACTCAAATCGTTCTTCTTGGATACGTGTTTGATAACAAATATCGGCCTCGACAAGCCCTTCAAGTACGTTACTAATGATAAGTTCATGACCAGCATTGACAATAGCATCACACACCTTCGATGGCATTGATAAATCTTTTGGGGATATAAGGGTAAATTTGATGTTTTTAAACAAGCAAAGCATGGTCGCTAATGAATGAACGGTTCGCCCAAATTTTAAGTCGCCAATCATAGCGATATGCAAGCCATCGATGCTTTGCCCAAATGAAGCACGTTCTTTAGCAATGGTGTATAAATCGAGTAAAGCTTGAGTTGGGTGTTCGTTCGGCCCATCGCCGCCATTGACAACTGGTACACGGCTACCTTGCGAAAACTCTTTTACTGAACCAGCATCGGGATGTCGCATTGCAATAATATCGCTATATCCACTTAATACACGTGCTGTGTCATATAACGATTCACCCTTTGCTAACGCTGAATTGCCCATCCCTACGGTTTCACGTACTTCACCGCCAAGAAGGTTAAATGCAGTACCAAAACTAACGCGTGTTCGTGTGCTAGGTTCAAAAAACAAATTACCTAAAATTGCACCATCGAGCACGGTTGAGCGTTTTTGCCGATTGGCATATGGCTGCATACTGTTGGCGATACTAAAAATATGTTCTACGGATTCGCGATCAAATTGGTCGACGCTTAGAATGTGCTCACCAGCAAAGTTTTTCATGGTGTTATCAAGATAATTCTATTTATACCTATGATATCAAGTTTTAGAAAAAAAGCGTAGTTTTAGTGAGGAAACAAGTTCTAGATACACGACTTAATTGCAACATGGGTACTGGTTTATTTACGACACAATAAAGTTGTCTTTTTAGCCTAATGTTAGATAGTTAATTTTTCTCTTGTATATAATTGATAACGCGGTAAATTTAGACATTCGTTTCCCCAAATATCCAAGGACTTGGAATGAAAGTCTCCTTAGCAATGTTGTTAGTTGTTTGTTCTGTTTGTTCTATCGCACAACAGACCTCAATTAATCATACTGAACATCCCATAAAGATTGATGGTGAAATTGACGCCGTTTGGGAAGCAGAACCTTGGTATCCAATATCACATTTGATTTTAGGCGAACAACCCACACCAGAGGATTTTTCTGGACGGTATAAGTTGTTGTGGGACGCCCAACACCTATATTTATTAGCTGAAATTACCGATGACGTGCTCTATGATGCACGCCCCAATATGTTTGAGCGTTATTGGGATGATGATGCCTTAGAAGTGTTCATTGATGCTGACGCATCAGGGGGTATCCATACGAATAATTATAACGCCTTTGCATATCACATTGCACTGGACAATCACGCAGTGGACATGGGGCCAAACGAAAGGGGCGAAGATGATAAGCTTTTGTTTAATCATCATATTAATAGCCGCTGGCTTACGAATAGGGAAGGTAAGCGCATTTGGGAAGTGGCGATAAAAATCGTTCCCGACACCTACCAATATAGTTTTCAAGAGCGCTTTGATACCATGGAATCGCAGACTCTTAACCCAGATCAAGTACTTGGATTTATGCTAGCCTATTGTGATAATGATGGTTCTGAGTATCGTGAAAACTTTGTGAACTCGCATCATATAGAGCCAGTAAATGGCGATAAGAATCGCGGATACATTGACGCTTCAGTTTTTGGTAAAATTAAGCTTGTTAAATAACCTGATTATTATCAGTGCTTAGGACATTGCTTTAACAAGTACCATTGTTTTTGATGCTACTTTTTCAGCGTCGTGTGCTTGCTGTGTGTCGTTTTGGTTAGTTGGCAGATGTAACATACTTTTCATATGAAAATCCCCTTTTACTAAGTTAAAGAAATCTATCGACATCTCTCTTGCTTTATCTTTTGCTAATTGGCTTTCAGGGTGCTCCATAAACACTTTAGTAAGTAAAGTTATGCTATGAGCAGGACCCGCTTGATAAAACAATGCGGCAATTTTTGAATCTGGTTGAGACTCGCCAATAATGACTTTATACATTGCAATCACGTTTTCATCGTTTAAAAGCTGAGTAAATCGCAACGCAACCGTTGTTAGAATATCTACTAAGCTACTTTGGGTAGATGCAAACACCGATTCGTGTAATTGATACTGCTCGCACTTGCCCTCGATAACCGCATTAAATAATGCTTCTTTATTCTTGAAGTGAGAATAAACGGTTTGCTTTGAAACACCGCTATCTTTGGCTACTGCGTCCATAGAGGTTTTTTCATAGCCATGGCTAAGGATAAGTTCAGCGGCGCTGTGTAATATCTGCGAGCGTTTTTGCTCACTTTTAGGACGCCCGACTGGTTTAGTTTTACTACAATTCATGTCACTACTATAAACGATTTTTTACTTTATGATAAAAATTTAACATTACTAGACTAGACAGTCTAGTATTTTTATCCTAGGATGCAATCCATATCCTACTACTTTTCTATTTGGTAATTTTATGAAGGCGTCTACAAAGTCAATAAGTAAAAATAAGTCTAAAGGCAAGCCTAAAACTAAGCCTAGTAGTGCGTTACAAAGTAAACCAAAACGGCTACTTATCATCGCAGCGGTTAGCTTTAGTGCCTTGATCATTTTGCTTCTATCATCAGGTAATGATTCTGCGGTGGTGGTAGATGACGAAAAAATGCATTTAACTCAAACATCAAAAGTTGAAGTAGCCCAAGTCACCCTGCAATCTTCATATAAAAAGCCGCGCGTACTATTTGGGCGATTGGAATCGATTCAGCGTTCTGAACTAGGCTTTGACTTAAACGGGGTGCTTGCACAAGTTGATGTAGAAGAAGGCGCATTTGTTCAACAAGGTGATGTGCTTGCTAAGTTAGATACCAAACGTCTTGAAGCTAGACAACAAGAATTGCAAAGCGATTTAGTCACGGCTCAGGCAAATCAAACCCTTGCCGAATTATCAGCTCAGCGGGTCAAGGATTTAGTGTCTAAAAAACTTGAACCACAGCAAATATTAGACGAAGCAGTTGCTCAGTTAGATGTCAGCAAAGCCCAAGTAGCGCAAGCGCAAGCTCGTCTGGCTAGCTTAGAAGTTGAATTGGCCAAATCCGTATTACGTGCGCCTTATTCTGGCCAAGTTGTTGTTCAGCATATAGATGAGGGTACGGTACTAAACAATGGCCAAACAGTGTTTACTATTTTAGGGGATGGCGCCCTTGAAGCTCGGTTTGGCTTGCCGGAGCAAACCGCCTTTGGTGTTGAAGTCGGCGATGTCTTTACGCTTTACATTGGCCAAACAATGTTTGAGGGCAGCGTAAAATCAATTGCTAAGCAACGTAACGCTGCAACACGCACCATTAACGCGGTGTTGGGAATTGACATGGCATCACTGACCCAAATGCAAAAGAAAATGGTGGTCAGTGGTGACTTGGTGTCATTAAGTGTTGATATGGACATGCCTGGTGAAGGTGCATGGGTGCCGAGTTCGGCACTTGCTAGTGGTGTTCGCGGGTTGTGGACCCTATATGTTGTAGATGAGGATCAACGAGTTAGCACGCGAATGGTCTCGGTCGTTTATTCAGATGGTGAGCGAGTATTTGTTAGTGGCGCAATTGAAGAGGCAGACCAAGTAGTTATGTCGGGATTACACCGCTTAAGCCCAAATCAGAAATTGACTAATGTGATAGATATTACGCAAAGCATGAATGACATGCTTAGCTTGAAACAGCTTTAGGAAATAACATGTCACACGAAGAAGAACACGACATATCGTTAAATCGGGATTGTGAGCCAAAAGCACCTTGGTATACCGCATTTTTCCGAAAAGGTCATTTACTGGCTTTAAGTATTATCATCATCCTTGTTGCAGGTTTATCGGCCGTTAACACCTTACCTCGACTTGAAGACCCCCGCATTGATTTACGCAATGTACTCGTTCTGACCAGCTACCCAGGCGCATCTGCCGAACGTGTTGAGGCACTAGTAACGGATGTTATTGAAGATGAAGTACGAGAGTTATTTGAAGTTAAAGAAGTTAAATCTACATCAACTGCTGGATTTTCATCGGTTTCGATTGAAATTCAAGATTGGACTAGCAATGAAAACAACCAACAGATATTTTCTAAATTACGTTCTGCTGTTGATGAAGCTGCAAAGCGATTCCCTCAAGGGGTTAATCCACCAATATTTGAAGACAAACGAGGCGCGACTGCATTCACTATTTTATTTGCCATTTCAGCAAGTACTGATGGTCCTGTTGAGCTTAGTCAGCTTGGTCGAATGGCAAGTGAGATTGCAGATCGTATTCGAAACGTGTCAGGTACCGAATTGGTGCGTGTTTATGGTGAGCCAACAGAAGAGATTACGGTTAGTGTTAATCCACAGCAACTCGCTTTAAGTGGCTTAAGTCTGCAGGATGTTAGCAATCGGATCGCATCTGCTGACGCGAAACTACCAGCAGGCGTGCTACGGACAACAAACAATGATATTCGTCTTCAAGTGTCTGAACCTTTAGATAGTACCGCTATCATTGCACAAATCCCGGTTCAAACGCTCAATGGTGAGTATTTACGCGTACAAGATATAGCTAAGGTTGAACGAAACCAGCAAATGCCCGAGCGTGAAATCGCGTTGCTCAATGGCGAACGCACTATATTCATTGCCGCTCGTATGCAAACCACGGTCAGAGTAGATACTTGGACCCAAGCAGTAAAAGACAAAGTCTTTGCCTTTAATGAAGAGTTTGGCAGTTCGTTTACCGCTGATTTGGTGTTTGAGCAAAACATCTACACTGAAGCACGATTAGCAGAGCTTAGTGGTAATTTATTGATTGGCTCACTTGTCGTAATGTTCGTTGTGTTGTTTTTTATGGGCGCAAAGGCCTCGTGGATAGTTGCACTAGCGCTGCCTTTATGTGCGTCGTTTGCCATATTTAGCCTAAGCTTCTTTGACCAACAGATTCACCAAATGTCAATTTTTGGGATTATTATTGCAATAGGGTTACTAATCGATAATGCGATTGTGATCACCGATGAGATTCGCCTAAATTTACTCGATGTGTCAATGAGTCGGTTAGCGGTGTTGCAAAAGAGTGTACGCCACCTTTTTTCACCGTTACTGGCTTCTACGCTCACTACTATTTTAGGCTTTATGCCGATATTTCTTCTAAATGGTAATATTGGCGACTTTATTGGTCCAATTGCCGTTAGTGTGGTTATGGCTTTAGCAGGGTCTTTAGCAATATCGCTAACTATCATTGCTGCATTGGCGGCTAGATATTTACCCAGAGATGCAGATATTGAAGCTCCTTGGTATAAACGCGGTTTTCAATTACCCGAGGTGTCATTGGCATTTCGTCAGTGGATTGGCAAAGCGGTTAAGCGCCCAGTGCTAGTGTTGCCAATTATTATCGCGTTTTGCTTGTCAGGTTTTGTTCTATCGAAACAGCTAGACAATGTCTTTTTTCCAAGTGCTGACCGTGACCAGTTTGAATTGTATTTTATGTTGCCAAAAGGCAGTAGCATCAACAATACGCATCATTTAACCCTACAAGCAGATAAGTATATCGCTAACAAAGAAGGCATCAAGCAGGTAACTTGGATGATTGGGCGCTCAACGCCGGCGGTATATTATAATCAAGTGATGAGTCGTGATAATACACCACATTTTGCTAACGCGGTGATCACCGCTGATTCTGTGCAACAAGCCGAAGTACTGGTAACGCAGCTACAATTTGAATTACAAGATAAGTTTCCTGAAGCAAAAGTGATTGCCAGAAAATTTGGTCAAGGGCCGCCTATTGCAGCGCCCCTTGAGATTGATATTTTTGGCAATGATTTACAGGTCTTAGACGATTTAGGTAAGCAAATTCGTGAAGCCATGACTCAAGTTCCTGGTGTGACTAACTCTTTGATGTCGATTAGCAGTGAAGAGCCAGAACTAATATATGATGTTAGTGAAAACGAATCCTATTTATCAAATTTGTCACTAAGTGCGATATCTGCACAACTGCAGATTTCATTATCGGGGCAAATGGGCGGCTCTATACTTGAAGGGACCGAAGAGCTAAATGTCAGAGTCCGCGTGTCCGATGAGCAGCGCAGCAGTATTAAACAGTTAGAGGCTATGCCACTTGTTGCAATGCCGACGCCCGGTAGCGATAGCCAAGCACAAATACTCAGCGTCTCTGGCTTAGGAAAACTAGAAATGCGACCTAGCATAAGCGGTATTACACGCTTAGATGGCGAACGAATAAACAAAGTGCAAGCATATTTGTTGCCTTGGCGTAGCGGCTATTACCGCTAGTGAAAAACTACGAAAAATAGTTGAAGAAAATGTTGAACTTCCACCAGGCTATCGCATTAAAATGGCAGGGGATGCAGACGAGCAACAAGCAGCTTTAGGTCAATTGGCCACCTACTTACCTGTTTTGCTAGTGTTGATGATCACCTCGTTGATTTTAAGTTTTAGTAGTGTTCGGTTCGCTGTCGTCATTGGTGTGGTTGCTATTTTATCGGTAGGCTTAGGCTTTATGAGCTTGTGGTTATCAGGTTTACCGATTGGATTTAATCCTCTGTTAGGTAGTGCGGGTCTTATTGGGGTTGCCATTAACGGTTCAATTGTTGTCATTGCTGCAATTGCCGCTAATCCCAAAGCAATGACTGGAGATACTCAGTCGATTGTTGAAGAAACGATGAGTTGTAGCCGCCATATACTATCGACAACCTTCACAACGGTTGGAGGCTTAATCCCTTTGCTAATTTTTAGTGAAGGTGGTTTTTGGCCTCCTCTAGCGGTGGTACTTGCCGGTGGGGTTGGATTTTCGGTTATACTATCACTAGTTTTTACTCCGGTATTAGTAGCGACTTTGTGTAGAATACGACATAGGCGTCAACAATGGTGGCAAACAGTTTTAAAAAATTAAGCAAATGGTGGCGCACGGATTGTGCTTTTTGCCGTCAAAGTCGGTATATTTTAATATGGGCTTTGATAATGGCGGTGGTTTACTTTTATGTCTGGCAATAACGAACAAGACGAAACAATATATATTCGCAGCTCTGCGGCAAGTAATGGTATGACAACGATACTCGTAGGTGTTTTGTTAGCGTTTGTAGGATTTGTTATTATCAGTGCGCTTGGACCCATGTTTTTCTTACTTGGAGTGCTATTTGTCAGTGGTAGCATTATTGCTTTTGTGATGGGCTTTTATAAACTTAAAGAGCCAAAATTTAGTTTGGCAATCACCAAATCGGCCATTATTTATCATCATCGCAGAGGCAATTGGACCATACCATGGGAAAATATCCAACGTATTGACGTTCCCCGAATTCATCGAGGTTTAGAGCATATTGACTTAGAAATGGTGGGCTTTAAATTACGGGATCCTGAGCCATTTTTATCCTCTATATCACCTCGTTTAATTACGCATCTATTATTAGAACAACGTCCATTGGTTGCACAAGTGATTATGAGTGACTGTCAGTCTTGTTCTAGCTATGGCGATGATATTATCGAAGATACAAAATATAAGTGTCGTGATGGTTCTTTGATCACTGGCGTTACCGCAATGTTTGCTAATCGTATGCGCAAACTGAGTGAAGGGCTTGGTTACGACGTTTATTTATCGGTGAATGATATTGACAGAGATGGACCAGGTTTTGTTAATTTACTTCGAAATTGCCAAGAAAGTCTATTAGCCACTAGTCGAGCACAATAGCACCAATGGCTTAATGTAGTCGTTTTTTCTGTTCAGGCCATTTTTCGATTACGTTATCTATTTCTAGTAGCAGGGTAGAGATAATTTTTGAGTTTTTCTCTAGTTGTTCAGTTTTTAATAGCGTTTCGGCCTGTTGACATACTGATTGCAAAACGGGTACACCTGCATAACAACAAGCCCCATGCAGTTTGTGAACGCTACCTAGGACAAGGTCTTTGCGCTGTTGTTGCCAGCCACTCTCAATTTGTTGCGAAAAGTCTGATAGTCCGTTTACAAAGTCATCCATAAATTGTTGAGCGTGTTTGTCATTTTCATTACTGCGCTCAAGTGCTAACTGCCAATCGATAGACTGCTGCTGTTCGTCTAATACTTCATATTCATCGCACCATGTTTTAATAATTGCGATTAGACTTTCGATTTTTATCGGCTTAGGCAAAAAGTCATCCATACCGGAATCTAAGAAATGCTGTCGTTCAGATTCTAAAGCATGAGCGGTGACTGCGATGATAGGTGTTCCAGCGTTATGTTGTGTCTTTCTGATATGTTTGGTTGCCTCTAAACCATCCATATTTGGCATTTGAATATCCATCAAGATAATGTCGTACTCAAACTCCTGACACTTTTCGATAGCCGATGGTCCGTCAAAAGCTAAATCGAGTGTTACTAACGAAGAGCTAAGCCAAGTCCCTAGTAAACGCAAGTTAAGCTCCATGTCATCGACCGCTAACAGTCGTATCGCAGGTAATTCATTTACATTTTTGTGATGGCTTTGACTAAGTATGCCATAGCTAGGCACTTTTAAGTCTTCGAGTTTACGCAAGGTGATGGGAGCTCTTATCAAAAACGGGCGCTTGGGTAACGACGTAAAAAGATTGGAGCCAGGAATCGGACCCGAGTACAGAAATATCAATGAATCAATATTCATCTGGGCTAAATCATTGATAATTGTTAGGCGCTGATGTTGTTGACTAAACGGCAACGACGCAAACACAAAGCGTTGGCTTAAGTCCAATGCTTTTGCCTCTTCCACACTGCGACAGTGTTTCACTACAAATTGAGCTTGTTCTAGTTGGGAAATTGTGGTGTTCGCACTTTTTGTATATTGGTCTATAACAACTGCATTTTGCATATCAAAATCGATTGTACGCTTAGGCCTAGCAATACTATTTTCGATATTAAAAGGAATACTGGCAGTAAAGGTACTACCTTGCTTTGGCTGTGACTTAACGCTCAGTTTGCCATGCATTAAGCTGACTAACTCTTGGCAAATAACTAATCCTAAGCCCGTACCTTGATAACTGCGATTGAGCTCATCATCAAGCTGATGGAATGCGCTGAAAATATTTTTAATTTCAGATTCACCAATCCCAATACCGGTATCAGTGATAATGAATTTAATGACACAGTGATATTCCTCATGCTCGATTAACTTAGCTTGCAATAAAATATAGCCATCATTAGTAAATTTCAGCGCATTGCTGATAAGATTGCTAAGTAATTGCTTCACTTTAAATGCATCACCAATGATATTGTCAGGTAAGTCGTCCGCGTCATAAATAAACTCAAGCTGTTTAAGATGGGCTGTTTTTGACATGGTGGACACCACATCCTCTAGTAACTCTCTAGGTGAAAACTGCCTTGCGTTGAGTGTAAGTTTGCCAGCCTCCATTTTGGATAAATCAAGAATGTCGTTCACAATCGTCAATAAGTCGCCGGCTGCAGAGTTTATGATCCTAACGTGTTCATCCCGCTCTGCTTCGTTTTTTCTATTTTCTAGTTCTTTACTAAAGCCGATTATTGAGTTTAAGGGGGTTCTAATTTCATGAGACATATTCGCCAGAAACTGAGATTTTACTTCACTGGCTTTTTCAGCTTCTTTGCGGGCAATATCTAAGTGAACATTTTGCTCTTCGATTAGGTAAAAATTATTTTCGGCGTCCGTTTGAGCTACTTCAACGGTAGTTTCTAGGTCATACTGTTTTCGCAGGACAATGGCTAATAGGAAAGAAGCTGCTTGCAAAGTAAGCATTGTTTGAAAAATATGTTGATGAAACAAGTTGTGGGGCAAAACACCAAAAATAAATAAGGCGCTTAGGGTCGAGCCACAAAGCGCCACCAGCCATCCCAACGCTAGTGGTCTGGCAGGGTAAAACTGGCTTAATACAGCTTGGGTACAGATGAACAAATTAAAAATGAGCCCTGCAAACCCAAGAAAATAGGTAACAATAAGGCGCATTTGTGTATTTTCCCACTGAATAAAAAACATCACAAAAAATACCAAATTAAGCACAATGATTGCTTTTACAATTCTGTTTAGCGTTCGGTAATATAAGTTATGGGGTATTAGTAAAAGCGTGAATAAAGCGTTTAAAGAGCTGGCAATAAGTACAATCGACTCGGCTCGTAAATAATAGAAAAATTGCGATATCCATTCTGGTAAGCTCCCTGTGTGCCCGCTCCATAATAATTGAAAAACAAATAAAATACCTACGTGAGATACGTATATAGCATTGGTGAGTTGGCGATTAAAAAAGAAAAAACGGTCGAATAAATCAATAGGATTGCAAGCACTCCATACAGAACGCCCCAAATCGAATAGTCAATAATACTGGTTTCAATATGCGCTTGTTTGGACGTTAAGTGAATTGGCGCGACTAAACTCATGCTCGTTGAGCGAAGATAGACAAAGATTTCATATTGCTCATTTTTGATTAACTGTAAATCATAACTGGGTAAGGCGTATGGGCCTTGCTTGTTTAACAGACCATCGCTAACTTGAGAGATGACCTGCCCATCTTTTAATAGATATAAATCAGCGTCTAATAATTGGGAATAACGGATACTCATGACCCAACTTTCTAGAGTGGATTGGTTGATAATGTTGGTATAAAGCCAGACACCATTTGGAACAAAACCAAAGTTTGGCCGTTCAAACGAGTTGTATGGAAGATAGTTCCGGCTTTGTCGAAACTCTTCAAAGGCTAATACGCGATCACCTTGAGGATAAACATAAAATTTGTGCGAAAAAAGAGTGGTTTCTAATCCATCATTAAGTACGATATTGCCATCTTGTAAAAGGGGTGAGGGCGTTTCTTGCGCACACGCGATACTTGCGTTTTGTATAAAAAAACACCAAACAGCAAATAATACAAGGATTAAATTAGCAAGTTTGCTCAAGGCTCTATTATGCTTTATGTTAAAATACGCTACCATGGGCTTAATATAAAAGTTACATCAGCATAAGTATATAAGAAATATTCGGGTTAGCGAGAAGACCCTAGAATAGGTGATAAAAACAATATGAACAATGACACCATTATTACCAGCGATGGCGTAGAACAAATGTCGCTCGGGCGATTTACAGAAGACGCCTATTTGAATTATTCGATGTACGTAATCATGGACAGGGCGTTGCCACATATCGGTGACGGATTAAAGCCGGTTCAACGTCGCATTATTTATGCAATGTCTGATTTAGGGCTAAGCAATAACGCTAAATACAAAAAGTCTGCACGTACTGTTGGGGATGTGCTGGGTAAATTCCATCCACATGGCGACTCTGCATGTTATGAAGCAATGGTGCTAATGGCACAGCCATTTTCATATCGGTATCCATTAGTAGATGGGCAAGGCAACTGGGGTGCACCTGATGATCCTAAATCCTTTGCCGCAATGCGTTACACAGAAGCCCGCTTATCTAAATTTAGTGAAATTTTACTGACGGAGTTAGGGCAAGGTACAGCTGATTGGCAACCTAATTTTGATGGCACACTTGATGAGCCTATAGTGTTGCCTGCTAGGCTTCCTCATATTTTATTAAATGGTGTTACCGGCATTGCTGTTGGTATGGCAACTGATATTCCTCCACATAATGTGCGCGAGCTTGCGAATGCTTGTGCATTGTTGCTTGATAATAGTCGCACCGAGTTAGGTGAATTGCTTGAGATTGTTCAAGGACCTGATTATCCCACAGACGCTGAGATTATCACGCCAAAAGCCGATATTCGAAAAATATATGAAACTGGTCGCGGCTCAATAAGAATGCGGGCGGTTTATACTGAAGATAGCGGCGAAATCGTCATCAGTGCATTACCTCATCAGGCGTCTGGCGCTAAAATTATGGAGCAGATTGCGACTCAAATGCAGGCGAAAAAACTGCCGATGGTATCTGATTTACGTGACGAATCTGATCATGAAAACCCAACACGCCTCGTGATAACTCCTCGCTCTAACCGAGTGGATACTTTGCAATTAATGCAGCATCTTTTTGCTACAACCGATTTAGAAAAGAGTTACCGCGTCAACATCAATATGATTGGTCTTGATGGGCGCCCTCAAGTTAAAGATCTTAAATCAATACTGTCACAGTGGCTTGTTTTTAGAAAAGATACTGTCACCAGAAGACTGCAATTCAGACTTGATAAAATACTGGCGCGTTTGCATATTTTAGAAGGTCTTTTGATTGCATTTTTGAACATCGATGAAGTAATTGAAATTATTCGAAATCACGATAAACCTAAACTGGAACTTATGCAGCGTTTTGGTTTATCGGACACACAAGCAGAAGCTATTCTAGATTTAAAGCTAAGGCACCTTGCCAAGCTTGAAGAAATGAAAATAAAAGGCGAACAAGACGAGCTAGCAAAAGAAAGAGATTCGCTACAGTTATTATTATCATCAGATCGCCGTTTAAAAACGCTAATCAAAAAAGAAATACTCGCCGATGCGCAGACTTATGGTGATGAGCGCAGAAGTCCGCTGGTATCGCGCGAGGAATCTAAAGCGTTAAGCGAAAAAGAGCTGATCCCGTCAGAGCCAGTCACGGTTGTCTTATCTGAAAAAGGATGGGCAAGATGCGCGAAGGGGCATGATGTTGATGTTGAAGGCCTAAGTTATAAATCTGGTGATACATATTTAGCTAGTGCCAAAGGTAGAAGTAACCAATTGGCTATCTTCTTAGATTCAGGTGGACGAACCTTTGCCTGCGACGCGCATTCGTTACCATCTGCAAGAAGCCAAGGTGAACCTCTTACTGGACGTTTCAATATAGTGGGTGGTGAACGTGCCGAGCACATTGTCATGGCCGCGGATGAACAAAGCTTTTTAATTGGCTCGGATGCAGGCTATGGCTTTGTATCAAAATTCACTGATATGGTTACCAAAAATAAAGCAGGTAAGGCTTATGTTTCCTTGCCAACTGGTGCCAAGGTGATGAAACCAAGCCGAATATCATCAATTGATACAGACTATTGTTTGACGATTTCAAATCAGGGGCGGATGCTTTTGTTCGCCTTAAAAGATCTTCCCGTCTTAGGAAAAGGTAAAGGAAATAAATTGATGAACATTCCTTCTGCCAAAGCGAAGACGAGAGAAGAATTTCTAACACATTTAGCCGTGGTCCCAAATGGTGCGGCGATCAAGATTATTGCAGGTAAACGCGCAATGACATTAGCTCCAAGTGATCTTGAGCATTATTATGGCGAACGAGGCCGCAGAGGTAACAAGCTACCTAGGGGCCTTCAACGGGTTGACGATATAGAGATTGAAATGCCTAAAGCACAAAGTATTGATGCATCGCAGGTCGTCGAAAATCCGAACAATGATGCAGATCCAAGTTAAGATATTATCGTAAAGTTTTGCGGAGTAACCAAGCTAGGCTTACTCCGCTAACAAAACCCAATAGATGTGATTCCCACGAGATATAGGGCTGCGAAGGTAAAACTCCCCAAATTAACGAGCCATACACAAAAGCAACAAGTAGTGAGATGAGTGCAAGCATTAATTTCTTACTGACAAAGCCCGCTAGCACTAAAAAGCCAAAATACCCGTAAATGACACCACTTGCCCCAACATGATAGGCAGAACGTGCAAATATCCACACTAATAGTCCCACTAATACAATCAACAGTAGACTGACTCGCAGGTAGGTTTTCTTTCCAAATTGCATGACCAGCAAGGAGAATATTCCCAAAGTCACTATGTTTGAAAGAAAGTGTGAAATGCTAGCATGTAAGAACGGCGCTGTAATAATAAAAGCAAGATGTGAAAGGTCTCGAGGAACAATAGAGAAACTTAGTAATACACGGCCAGTTAGCAGATTTATCAGCTCTAACACACTTACAAAAGCAATCACATAAAAGGTCCATGTAAGTTGCTTTTGTAAGGTAAATCCTGAAGCTTTCATTGTTTAGCTGGCGTTAGTACTTTCAAATATCTTATCAGCCGAGGCAGCAACAAAACCTGTATATAAGGCGCCATTTGGCAGCGCGTATCGCTGAGCAAATTCATAAAAACAGCTAGGAATCATAAGTGTTTTATCACTAAAGGTGACAGGGGCTTGGTCAGCCATTGTACTTGATTGCGCTAAGCACACATCTTTGCCGCCTTTTATTTCGCCACCAGATGTATTAAGAGTAAAGCCTGATTCCTTTAGTAAAGTGTTCACATCATCTAGCTCATTCATATTATTTAGATGATTAATGCTAACTGTAAAGTGGTTAGCGCGATATCCCCAAGCAGTCATCCATGCCGCATACTCTGATTCTGCCAGAAGCGTTTTGTAATCTTCACTGCTAGCTTCCCAATGAGTGCCAGAATACAAGAAATCCGCCATTTGAGTTGCCTTTGCATCGATTTGCTCGACTAAGCGATGAATTATCTCTTGTGCTTTATTGCTAAGCTCTTGGACCCTCAATTCACTTATGAACACTTTAGGTACAGTAGGATCTGGATGTTCAAAGTGTTTAGCACTTAACTTTTTAGCCGTAAAATCATAATCGCCTTTATGCTCATAACCTAACTGTAAAAAATGAGCGGCGAGTTTGTCTAAATTTACTTTATCAATATCAAACGTTCTTAACGCAATATGATCATTTACTATTTTTATCGATTGGGTTTTATCTGCTAATAATTGATGGATCTTTTTTGCACATGGGGTGATAGCAAGATAGTCTTTCCACAAACCATCAAACAAGGTGTTAACATCAGTATGCATACTCGTCTCCTATTCGATTACTAGGCCGGGACTAAGCGTACCGGGTAGTGTGACTTTATCAAGCTCGACCGAAGCAACTGGGTAAGCACAATAGTCAGCCGCATAGTAAGCACTAGCTCTATGATTACCACTATCACCTACTCCACCAAATGGAGCAGCGCTACTTGCGCCGGTTATTGGACGATTCCAATTAACAATACCGGCTCGAATGCGAGGTAAAAAGTATTCATATTGCGCTTTATCATCGCTTAATAAACCCGCGGATAATCCAAAGCGGGTATTGTTTGCCCAAGTAATTGCTTGGTCTAACGAATCATAGCGCATTACTTTAAGCAATGGGCCAAAATGTTCTTCGTCAGGCAATTCATCAGCAATGCTAGTAACATCTATAATACCTGAGTGTGATAAAGCCAGTATCGGTATCAATATGTGTCATTTCAAGCAGGCTTTGGGCGCCTAAGGTTTGCAATTGTGATTGTGCAGATATCATCATGGCTGCAGCTTTAGCTGAAATCATTGCGCCCATAAACGGCTGCTCTTGTGCATCGTAGTAATCAGGCTTAAGTTTGCTAGTTGCACTTATTAATTGTGCTAAGATTTTGTCACCTTCAGGGCTTGCAGGAAGCATTAGTTTTCGTGCACAAGTGCAGCGCTGCCCAGAAGTAACAAAGGCAGATTGTAGAATGTCATGTACCGCTGCGTTTGTGTCTTGCACATCACCAACAATAAGTGCGTTATTTCCTCCCATTTCAAGCGCCAGTATCTTGCCGGGCTGCCCTGCAAATTGCTCGTGTAGTAATTTACCAGTGGTAGAACTACCGGTAAAAAATAAGCCATCGATATCATTATGGGATGCTAGCGCCTTTCCGGTATCGACTTGACCTTGCACAAGGTTTAAAACACCTGCTGGTAGACCCGCTTCTTGCCAAAGCTTTACAGTAAACTCTGCTACCAACGGCGTCAGGTCACTTGGTTTAAACACAATGGTATTGCCAGCTAATAAGGCCGGCACAATATGCCCATTAGGTAGATGACCCGGGAAATTATACGGTCCAAAAACCGCAACTACGCCGTGTGGACGATGACGTAACATGGCAACGCCTGCGGGCATTGGGTTTTCCACGGTACCTGTGCGATCATGATAGGCTTTTTCTGAAATAGCTATTTTGCCAATCATTGCGCCAACTTCGGTGGCTGTTTCCCATTCAGGCTTGCCTGTTTCTTTGGCAATAATGTTAGCGAGTGCTTGCTTGTGCTCGCCCAATAATTCAGCAAATCTTTTTGTAATTGCTAAGCGTTCATTGAAATCACTAAGTGACCAAGTATTAAAGGCATGCTTAGCCGCTTTTACTGCGTCGTCAACTTGTGAACCACTTGCTGTATTTGCTTCCCAAATCACTTGATTTTTCGCGGGATCAATAGACACCATTGAATTACCGTTTCCAGCTATCCAATGGTTATTAATAAAATGTGCAGGATGTGACATTACAATCTCCTTGTTAAGGCAAACCATGAGTGTTTGCGCTTAGAAATATGGTTTAGTTAGGGACGCTGCTTGCGTATCTAATAGTATCGCCTGATGCAATATTCAACGCGCTGGCGAGTTCTTGATGAATGCTCACGATGCCTGTTTCTAGAATATGCAAAGCACCAACACAAGCTCTAAACCCATCAATTTTGTCATTTATAATAAAATATTGGGTATCACTATCACCGGCCGGTGTTGCGCTGATTTCGACTGTCGCACTTGCACTATGACGAACGGTTGAAATACTTTCTAAGTCTGCTTCGACTGTTGGTCCAGCATCAAAAATATCCACGTACCCGCGGCATTTAAAGCCTTCTTGTTCAAGTAAACGAAGCGCAGGCTTAGTTTTATCATGCACCTGTCCAATACAAGCTTGTGCTTCTGGCGATAATAAATTGACATAAATCGGATATTTAGGCATTAGTTCAGCAATAAATACTTTATTTCCTATACCGGTTAGATAGTCTGCGGTTGGGAAATCTACCGAAAAGAAATGGGTTTCTAACCATTCCCAAAAAGGTGATTTGCCACTTTCGTCAGACACCCCGCGCATTTCAGCAATGACTGTCTGAGCAAAGCGTTGCTTATGTTGAGCCATAAACAAAAACCGAAACTTTGATAACAAACGTCCAGCAAGTCCACTACGGGCGTGTTCTTGTAAAAATAGGGTGCATATTTCGCTAACGCCCGTGTAATCATTGCAAAAGGTAAGTATCTCAACTGAATTGTGGACGCCTAATTCACGAGAGGCATGCACTACTTTACCTAAATGATAATGATAAAACGCATCCTGTAAGCCAACGGTAGCTTCAATGCCTGATGTACCAACTACTTTCCCTGTTGCGGTATCTTCCATCACAAACAAATAGCTTTCTTGCCCTGGTGTTTGCGTCTGAGAATCGAAAGCTTTTATCGACGCATCGATTTTCTTTTTAAGCAAGGCCTCATTCACAGGCAATGAGGTAAAACCAATGCCTGAATCTTGAGCAATTTGATAAAGCTCAGGATAATCAGCTTCTTCAATAGGGCGAATAACTAGCATACAGTAGTCCCTATTTTTCTTCAGATACTAACGCAGCGATACCGCGCTCAAATCTCGCTAAACCTTCAATAATATCTTCATCTGGAATGACTAACGATGGTGCAAAGCGCACGACATTCATGCCGGCAACTAAACACATAAGCCCTTCGTTATTTGCCGCTACCATGAAATCTCTGGCTCGACCTTTATATTTTTCATTTAACGCGCATCCTAGTAACATCCCTTTGCCACGTATTTCATCAAATACATGGAATTTTTCATTGATTCTTGTTAAATGCTCTCTGAATAATGCTTCTTTTGCTAAAACGCCATCTAGCACTTCTTGGTGGTTTACTACGTCAAATACAGCCTCGGCAATTGCGCACGCCAGCGGGTTTCCGCCATAAGTGCTACCATGAGTGCCCGGTTTTAGACTTTGCGCAATTGCATCAGTTGTTAACATTGCACCAATTGGAAAACCGCCGCCTAGGGATTTGGCCGTGGTTAAAATATCTGGGGTAACGTCAAGGTTCATATATTCAAACAACTTACCTGTGCGTCCCATACCAGATTGGACTTCATCAAAAATTAATAATGCATTGTGTTTATCGCACAATTCACGGACGCTTTTCACAAACGCTGGATCTGGCACGATAATCCCGCCTTCACCTTGCATGGGTTCCATCATAACAGCACATGTTTTGTCGGACATCATATCAGCTAGCATTTCTATATCGCCGTAGTCACTATGAATAATGCCGTCAGGCTTTGGACCGAAACCGTCTGAATAAGCCGGTTGTCCGCCTACGGTCACGGTAAAAAATGTTCTACCATGAAAACCTTGCTTGAAGGCAATAATTTCATCTTTTCCTTCACCAACGGTATCTAACATGTAGCGCCTTGCTAACTTTAACGCCGCTTCATTGGCTTCAGCACCCGAATTTGCGAAATAAACCTTATCTGAAAAAGTAGCATCGTTTAGCTTTTTCGCTAAGCGAATAGCGGGCTCATTAGTAAACACATTACTTAGATGCCATATTTTATTGCCTTGTTCAGCTAGTGCTTTTGTTAATGCTGGATGGCAATGACCTAACACATTAACGGCAATGCCACCTGCAAAGTCGATAAACTCAACATCGTTTTGGTCCCATACTCTTGAACCCTCGCCTCTTACTGGCACCATTGCGGCTGGATTATAATTGGGTACCATTACATCGTTAAACATTTCGCGAGTGACTTGCATAAAATGACCTCTTTGCACGTGATTATGTGTGAATTACACTTTTTACATTTATAAGCTGATGGCGCGACAGTATCGAATCTGACAACCACTGAGTATAAATTTTTCGTGTATTATGCCAGATGATTCGCTAAAAGTCCTCACTATACTTTCCCTCAAGCCCTTGTTTTTACTGAGCTATGAAGGTTTTTCCTAAAAAATTGCATAAGTATTTTGATGCTTTTCAAAGGGATTATTATATTGGATAAATGAGCATTTGGCGTAGTCCAACGTTTATTAAGCTAGAAAGGACATAAGACTTAGGTGGTGTTTGCGTCGTTTACTGATATAGCATACTTAGGACTTACATTGCGTATGTGTGATTGCGCTTGTCAGCATAACTATGCAAAAAAAATGCAAAAAAGAATACAAAAAAGATAAGAGTACTGCTGAGGTTTTTTGCGTTATGCGTGATACCTATACTATAAAACATGAAAATGTGAATCGATCACGCAATAAGTCTACTTTATCATTGATAGGTAGGTATGTGCTTATTGTGATCGCTCAGATATGAGGTAATATTAAGCATATTATTTTAAGGCAAGCGATAATAGGTATTATCTTAGTCTTGTCTACTTTTATGTTAGCTAACATCAATTAGGGACTCAATATGGCTGTGTTTGGAACAGTTTTCATGCCAAAAATGGCACTTGCAACTCATGAAAATGGAAAATGGTCTGAAACACAATCAGTCTCGTCTGACAGTATTCAAATCCATCCTGGTGCTCATGTACTTCATTACTCCAGCACATGCTTTGAAGGATTAAAAGCATTTAAGCATCAAGATGGCGGTATTTACATTTTTAGAATGGATCAAAATATCAAGCGCTTTGAGCAAAGTAGTAACTTGCTCTATTTACCTAAAATAGACCCACTGCAGATGCAAAGCATGATCATTGATTTAGTTGAAAGTTATGCAGATGAAGTCCCTGAACCACTAGGGTCTATGTATATTAGACCGACTCATGTAGGAACAGAAGCGTCCATTGGAAAAGCAGCAGTGCCTTCGTTAACTTCTATGATGTATGTATTGCTATCTCCCGTTGGTGACTACTTTACAGGTGGTGCTAAACCGCTACGACTCTTGCTTGATGAAACAGGTATGAGGTGTGCACCACATATGGGAATGATTAAAAGTGGCGGTAATTACGCCAGTGCGCTAGGGCCTATTTTGAACGCTAGAGAAACCGTACAAGCGGATCAAATTTTGTTTTGCCCAAATGGTGATGTGCAAGAAACAGGCGCAGCAAACTTTATTTTGATAGATGGTGATGAAGTGATAACAAAAGCATTGGACACTAGTTTTTTGCATGGTGTCACGCGCAGCTCGGTGTTGACTATCGCCAAAGACTTAGGCATGAAAGTTAGCGAACGAGACTTATCGGTAAGCGAACTGCTGGAGCGTTCTGCGAAACCTGGTGTAGAAGCAGCATTATCGGGTACCGCCGCTGTGTTGACGCCGGTGGGTACGTTTATCCATAACGATAAAGAGTATAAGGTTGGTACAGGTGAGCCGGGTGTGACAACGATGAAGTTACGTAAAGCACTTAATGATATTCAATGGGGACATGCACCTGATAAGCATGGATGGCTAACTAAAGTTAAATAGTTTAGCCCAGTTAGCACTAATAAAACATGGAGAAAGTAATGAAGAAACTGAGTATAAACACAAAAATAAAGCGTGTATTGGCAAGCTCATTGGCAGCTGCTGTATTTGTTTTTGCTGCAAGCGCGAATGCAGCGCCTGTATTTAAGGTATCTAAAGGCGATGATGTAGTCTATGTCGGTGGCACATTCCATTTGCTTACCCAAGGCGATTACCCATTACCAGGGCAATTTGATCAAGCTTATAAAGCATCTGATGAATTATATTTTGAGACCGACATCGGAATAATGAATGATCCGGCTTTTCAAATGAAAGCCTTACCTTACATTACGTATCAAGATGGCAATACCTTAAAGACAGGCCTAAACGCAGCGACTTTTGCGATGCTTGAAAAATATATGACAAGCAAAGGCTTGCCCATTGAGCAGTTCTTACCTCTTAATCCAACAGGCATTATGCTTACGCTGACGATCATGGAATACCAAGCCAAAGGATTTACTGCACAAGGTGTTGATAAGTTTTTCTTTGATAAGTCAACATCAGATAGTAAAACTAATGCCTTGGTTTGAAAGTCCAGAAGAGCAATTGGCTATTATTGGCTCATTTGGAAGCACAGATCCAAATGGTATGATTGAATACACGCTTGAAGAATTATCAAGAGGAACAGAAGTCATCGATGCGTTGCACACTAGTTGGCGCTCAGGTGATATGGAAAAGCTTGCAGAGGTTGGCTTTGCTGGGTTTGAAGGTTTTGATGCCTTATACAACTCTTTAATAAAAGATCGAAATGATAAGTGGATGCGTGAAATTGAAAAAATGTTTGGAGACGCAGGAACTGAATTCATTCTTGTAGGCGCTTTGCACTTGCCTTGATCCAGATGGCGTGTTGACTCAGTTAGAAAGTAAGGGTTATACCGTAGAAAAACTATAAAGATGTGGCCGGTGCCACTTACTGCTCTGGCAAGGTACCGGCTATATTGACCTCAATCGCGGTCAAATTAATTTTTGATACGATACTGACATCATCTGATGTTATTCCAAAGTTTCGCAAATACACCATCGCTTCTTTTTTACCCATTAAACCATGAGCTTGCAACATTTTATATTGCATAAATCCTTGAGAGCTAAATAGTAGCTTGGTAAAAGGGTGAAAGTCTTTTTCGACAATATAGTCCATACTAATTTTTTGTATTTTCGCATAATCTTCGAAACCAACAGCAATGGTCAGCCAGCGGCATTTTAGTGCTTTTGTTATATCTGCTGTGACCTGATTAGCGTATTTCTTCCAAAAAGCAGCAATATATTTTTGTGATGGTTCTAAATTACCTAATATTTTTGCTTGAGTTACATTATTGTCTTTGCGGGCTTTGATCACTTCTTCGCGTATCTTACGGTCAAATGAGCGAAGATAAACATTAGTGACAACCGTGCGACCAATATTTGAAAATAAGCCGAGGTTAAATGCAAAGTGCTGGCGTATATTGTTTTTGTCTGCTAAACATTTTGCAATATTTGCCGTACCAAGTGTGTATAGCCACATGTGCTTAACAATATCTGGTGTATATTCAGAACGAGGCGGATTACAGTGTTTTGCAATCAACACAGGGATAATAGTACGAAGGCTCTCTAAGCCGCAAAATGATAATGCGTTGCGTAGGTTTTTTAACACGATAGGGTGCCCGGCAGAGTCAACACGCCTATATTGGGGCTGCTTTACGAAAGCCATGATACCTTTTTCTAGCCAAGGTAACTGTTCAATGCATTCGACTAAGGCGACTGATTGAGCAGGCTTCGGTATATAAAATATCTAACAGACGCCCCAGTGATTCGTTAAAGCGCAATATCTTTTCAAACACCATTGGGGTGTCTCTGACTTGCTTTTCCACATCTTTGATCAACGAATCATGAAACTGCGCTTCGACTTTTGCTAAAAATGCGCTTCTTGCATCCGCTTCAACTTCTTTTTTCTTATAAGCAACTTCTTCGACCACTAATAATTCGCGCCGGCTTTCGAACTGCTCTGAGTCCTCTATTTGCCGTTGTTTTTCAGTTTTTCGGCCAGCATCCACAATCGCATCATCAAGCTTGATTAAAAGCTTTTCAAAACGGTTGTTGTATATGCCCGCTAACTGCGAAACACTTTTTCTTTCATTAGTGCTCAAGTTCTTTTTTATCCTCGTTGAACAAAATTGTTTAATATTGCATGTCCATGTTCAGTCAATAGCGATTCGGGATGAAACTGAACGCCATATATCTCCAATTTCCTATTTTCAATTGCCATGACTTCAGTATCCCCATGTTCTATGCACACAGCAGTCACAACAAATTCCTTACTCAATGTTGATGGTTCAACCAGCAAAGAATGATAACGGGTTACCTTAAATTGCTCAGGACACCCACGAAACAAAACCGACTCATCAGACTTGGTCACAATATCAGAGGTTTTGCCATGTCTGATTTGTTTTGCCTGACCCACATTTGCACCAAATGCCTGAGCGATAGCTTGATGTCCTAAGCATACACCCAAGATAGGCTTCTTGCCTGCAAATGCGCTGATTGCTTCGATGCATATACCAGATTCATTAGGCGTACAGGGACCCGGTGAGAGCACTAAATGCGAAAAACTAAATTGTGCTAGCTCCTCGACTAAATATTCATCATTTTTTACAACCTGAACATCATGTCCCAACTCTTCAAAATACCTTGCTAAGTTATGTGTAAATGAGTCGTAATTATCGATCATTAAAATCACAACATTACCTAGCAATAAATCCTAATGAATCATATACCTTAGCCAATGTATCGGACGCTTTTTCACGAGCTTTAGCACTTCCTTCTTGCATTACTTGATGAAGAAAAGTGTGGTCTGCCCGTATTCGCTGATATTCTGCTTGAATTGGACCTAGAAGGCTAACAACTGCGTCTGCTACATCACCTTTTAAATGTCCATACATTTTGTCGTCATATAAAGGGACAAGGTCACTAATTGACTTACCAGATGTGGCGCTTAGCAACGATAGTAGGTTAGATACGCCCGGCTTAGTGCTTGGGTCATAGAATATATTGGCGTGTTCGTCAGAATCAGTGACCGCACGTTTGATTTTTTTAGTCAGCTTTTTAGTGTCTTCAAGTAAACCAATTACGTTATTAGGATTGTCGTCAGACTTTGACATTTTTTTATTAGGGTCTTGCAAGCTCATGACGCGCGCACCATCTTTTGGAATATGTGGGTCAGGGAGCGTAAAAATATCGCCATAGATATTATTAAATCGAGTCGCAATATCTCGCGTTAATTCGAGGTGTTGTTTTTGATCCTCGCCAACGGGCACTTCATTTGCTTGATATAACAATATATCAGCAGCTTGTAATACAGGATAAGCGTACAAACCAACATTAACATTCGCTTGGTTCTTTTGCGCTTTGTCTTTAAATTGAGTCATTCGGTTGAGCTCGCCCATTTGGGTATAGCAATTTAAGACCCAACCTAATTGTGCGTGTTCTGGCACATGAGATTGCATAAAAATAGTACTTTTATTGGGATCTATGCCACAAGCTAAATACAAAGCGAGCCCATCTAGACAAGCCTGATTGAGCAGGGCAGGGTCTTGTCTTACTGTAATAGCATGCAAATCGACAATCATAAATAAGCAATCATGCGTATCTTGCATGTTTACCCACTGTCTTAAGGCGCCCAAGTAATTACCTAGCGTTAATTGCCCAGAAGGTTGACAGCCACTTAATACGATGGGTTTAGATGTATGAATCACGGTTTAGTCCTATTATTAATTGCTTATTTCAATTGCTCTATTAGTGCACTAATAGCACTTTTATAATCATTTTGGTTAAAAATAGCGCTACCAGCCACAAACATATCAGCACCTGCATCAAAAACAGGCTTGATGGTATCTTTGTTAATTCCGCCATCGATCTCGATTCTAGTGTCTAAGCCCATTTCATCAATAATATGCTTTAGGTGGGCAGTTTTCTCAACAGTATTGGGGATAAATTTTTGGCCACCAAATCCCGGGTTAACGGACATTAGTAGCACATAATCAAGTTTCTCAAGTACATAATCCAGTACACTCAATGAGGTCGCAGGATTAAGCACAAGGCCAGCTTTGCATCCATGGCTTTTAATTAGTTCTATACTGCGATCTACATGGAGGCTTGCTTCAGGGTGGAAGCTGATCATACTAGCACCAGCCTGTGCAAAGTCTTCTATCATTCTGTCGACAGGTGAAACCATTAAATGCACATCAATGTCAGCTGTGATTCCATAATTGCGCAGCGCTTTACATATATTCGGACCAAACGTTAAATTAGGCACATAATGATTATCCATTACATCAAAGTGGATAATATCCGCGCCTGCATTAAGCACATCCTCAACCTCTTGACCTAATTTGGCAAAATCGGCAGATAAAATTGATGGTGCAATTATTGGCTTGTGCATAAATGAATCCCTTAGCTGAATTTTCGCGATAGTTTACCGCAAATCACCTCAAAGAATAACCGAATTTTTCACATTCATGTTGTGCAAAGACAAGACAATGATGGCGGTAAAGTAAGAAATTACACTTGTCAAAAAAATGCCACTTTTTGGTGCAAAAGGAGAAAGTAAGCGTGTAAAAATGCACTATATCAATCAGTTAAATCGTTTTAACTAGATTTTAATTCATGTAAGCTTATGATAAATAACGATATTAATTTTATGGCATTGGGCTTGCTTGGGCTTGCACTATAAAATAATAAAAATAACGACAGCACATTTTACACTAAACTATACGACTCAGTCTGGAGAACACATGAAACACATAACAAAAATAGCTTTAATTAGCGCTGCCGTATCATCAAGTTTATTGGCTAGCCAAGTGGCCGTAGCCGAGGTAAGTGCGAATGCAGGTATCACCTCAAACTATCTATGGAGAGGCGTTAGCCAAAGCTCTGATTCAGCATCAGTATCAGGCGGCATCGATTATAGTAACGACGGTGGTTTTTACGCTGGTACTTGGGTTGGTTCATTGGGTGACGGAAATGGAGCGGAGACAGACTTCTATTTAGGCCTTACTGGTGAAACAGACACCTTTACCTACGATGTTGGTTATATTTATTATGCGTACACTGATTTAGAAGATGCTGATTTTGGCGAAATATATGCAAATGCTGGTTTTGGTAATTTTGGGGTAGGTTTCGCCTATACCGTAAACAGCCAAGCTGAAGGCCCAGCGCCGTTTGATACAGGTGATATATATTTCAATGCAAGTTACGGCGGCATAGACTTAGGAAACGAATTTGAGCTTGGTTTAACTGCGGGTTTATATACATTTGATGTAAGCAGTGACCTTGATTATGCTCATTTTCAAGCAGATATCGCAAAAGGTGACTTTGTATTTTCAATATCAAAAGCACAAGAAGAAGGGTTCGCAGATGGCGATCTGAAATTTGTCGCAAGTTGGTCTACTAGTTTCTAGGAAAAAGTGACCCTAAACCAATACATAAAAACACCAATAAGGCTGACTTTTTGGTGTTTTTTTTGTATTGGTGTAAACTATAAGTAAGCTTAGCGCAATACCGCTGATATGGAGATTATTTTGACAAACGCACAAGGCCATTCTTCTAAAACCTTTAAGAACATGCTTGTTTTTGGTAGTGCGGTGAGCATTGCTATGGTGTTTGTTATCAGTGTCACCCTAAGCGAAGTTCATGCACCCTGCGCAAGTGTATTAGTGTCTACTAACGACTCCATTGTCGTAGACACACATTCAAAATCACACAGTGCCCACTCTAATGAACACCCTGTTATCTGCAATAGAAATAATCAGCAAGTAAGTTGGTTCGGATGGGTTTTTAAGCGTTCTGATGCTGTTGAGTTTCATTACTTAGATTTATTAGAGCTCATTAACCGACATAAATCGTAAAATCATATGAATAAAGCTTCTATTGTTTCTCGTTGGTTTGCCGTATTTAAAAGTGTGAGTGCAAGTTTCTTTGGTGTCCAGTCTCAGCAAGCATATGAAGAAGACGCTAAGCATACCTCATTTATTCCTTTTATCGTTGTTGGTTTGATAATGTTGCTTGCATTTGTGTTAGGCGTTTGGGCGCTAGTGAATTTTCTAATTATGGCTCGCTAGGCAATTATTAGACAATTATGTTTTTTTACATAGTTTTTTATATAGTTAGGCAAAAATACCGCAAGTTCGCTATGGGGAATGGGCTTGGATATTAAGAATCCTTGAATGTAATCGCAACCCAGTTTTCGTAGTTCTGCAAACTGAGCTTCCGTTTCTGCTCCTTCAGCCACAATTGGCACAGATAAACCATGTAACATTTGCGTCAATGAGCTCACTATTCGTTGTTGTCTGGCATCTTGATCAACGTTATTTAACAAAGAACGATCTAGTTTAACAGTATGATATGGAAAGGCGGTTAGATACGATAAAGAAGAGTAACCAGCGCCGAAATCATCTATAGAGATTTTGAAGCCAAGCTCACTCGCGTTTTCAATCCACTGTTTGGCTTGCTCAAAGTTGGTGATAACAGAAGTCTCGGTAATTTCTAACTCTAACCTTGAATGACTGACATTATGAATTTGTGCGAACTTAGTCAGAATATTAAGTGCCGTATCATCAACCAATTGAGATGGGCTTACATTAATCGACACACCAATATCTTTTAGTCCAAGACTATCTAGGAAAATGATTTCACTCATCACATTTTCGACAATCCATTCAAATAAGGTATTCATGTTTTCAGTTTCTTCAAGAACATCTATGAAGGTTGGGGGAGGAATATATCCTAAGCTTGGGTGGTTCCAGCGGCATAGGACTTCAAGTTTGCAAATGGTTTTGTTTTGACTAGCAACAATAGGTTGAAAAACAACGTATAACTGTTTTTCATTTAAGGCGTTAGCAAAGTCATTTTTGATAGCGAATCGTGTTTTGGCGTCTTTTCGCATAGACTTGTCGAAAAATTTATATCGGTTTTTGCCATCTTCCTTGGCCTGATACATAGCGATATCAGCATATCGTAATAATTTGTCTGAATTGACATCAATTGCTTCTTGCATAGCAATACCAATGCTAGCACTTATTTTAATATTGTTATCACAAACATTAAATGGCGCATTGAACAGCTCGACCACTGATTTTGCCATGTGTTCTAGTGCATCTAGTTTTTCATAGTTTGAGTAACAGATGACAAACTCATCCCCACCAATTCTATACACTTTCGTATATTTGTTGACTACGCCTTTTAATCGATAACCAATCTTTTTGAGCATAATGTCACCGGCTTCGTGACCTAAGTTATCATTAACGGGTTTGAAGCCGTCAAGATCTAAGAAGAAAATGGCGACTTGATGAGTACTGGCGTCTGTATTCATAGAATCGAGATCATCTATGAGAACATTACGCGTAAATAGGCCTGTGATAGGGTCAATAGTAGCTTGACGTAAAAGTTTCTTTTGTGAGGCATTTAGCTGCTGTTCGTAGGTTTCTAGTAGACTAATGGTATGTCTAAATTCATCCTCTAATTCATGTAGTTCGTCTTTAAAAACAAGGTCTAATGGTTTGCCTAGTCTAAACTTTGCGGTGTTGTATTCTTTGGTGCCGATTAGTTTAATTGCCCTTTTTAGTTGGTTTATGCGGGTAATGGGCAAAATCGAAAAAAGAATCAAAAATAGTAAAATACCAAATGTTAAGGTTACAAAAATGACAATGACTTGTTGCTTTTGTGATGATTGCTGTTCTAGCATTAATGAAATATCACGAACAAATAAAATCGTCAGTTTATCGCCGAGACCTTGAAGGTTTTCAAACCAAACAAAATAATCAATTTCATTTACCCGAAGATTAATGCCTTTATCATGTAATGCGTTGACCTTTTTTGCAGAAAGTGATTGTGAAAACAAGGCGCTTTCAAGGGATGGATTTGTCAGCAGCTCAAATGACAACTGCCCCAAATCTGATTTGTTATCAATTGTGTCTATGCTGGATGAAATGATGGCGATATCGCTACCGATAACATCGCTAAGTAAGATGATTGCAGGTGCGATGTCTATTGTGATTTCAAGGGTCCATGCTGTTTGGTCAATATCAAGTTCAGTACTTGATAAAAATTCGCACAATTGATGACAAATAATCATCGTTTGTTTATTGCTAGGTTTCGCAGTTGATGACAAAGCGCGAGTTGGAGGGAGTTGCCCGTATTCTAGCTGCCTACTACCGTTACTTAAGCGAATCGAGCTTAAACCATAATTTGTTTTGATTTCAGGCCACACTTGCTCAAAAAAAGCAGCAATCTGACTAATAGTTTTATTTTGTAAATCACCAAATAGAATAATTTCGTCAACAGTCTTAGTATGTTGCTGGAGTTGTTGTTCTAAAATAGCAATTGACGAGGCATAATTAGCGCGTTTAATTTGTGTGATGTTTTTATCAAGTGTTTGTTGTTGTTGGATGCTTACGAAAGTGTACGATGCACCTAAAGATACCACTGCAACCACAATGACAAGCATTAGAATCTTAGCGAGTAGGCCATGTATTTTCATGAACTTCCTATCTTGGACGTACATCTAAACGTTAAATTATTTGGTGTTGGTAACCAAAGCTAAGTATGATATTGAATCATCAGGTCACTAGTGTACCACTATCACTGGCCATCTTTTTCATCAATTGCTTACTTCGCTTTGTATACAGCCATGACTTCATTACAGGGCTTTCTTAATGAACCTTTACAGTTGATATTTCTTGCAACGGTCAACTTAACCTTTTTATCGGCTCTTCGGTATAGTTCTCTAGTCGCTTTTATATCATTATTTGAAATAATGGTGGTGACGCCTTTTTGGCTCGCATTGTGGGCAAGCTCTTCAAGACGAACATGCTCGCTATTTCCAAACCCTTGTGCTGAGTATGCGGTAAAACTAGAAGATTGATTAATTGGCCAATAGGGCGGGTCACAATATATCACATCACCGGGAAGCGCTTGGTCAAAAGCAAGCGAAAAGTCACCTAAAACAAATGTTGCGTGTTTTGCTTTTTCGCTAAAGTAAATTAGTTCTTTTTCAGGAAAATATGGCTTTTTATATCGCCCAAATGGGACATTATATCCGCCCTTACTATTGTATCTGCATAATCCATTATAGCCATGACGGTTTAAATATAAAAAACTAGCAGCACGTTCAAGACCATAGTGAGAGTTTATTAAATCGATCACGCAATTTATAGTATTGAGCTTCATCATTTAATTTGGGTATAAAAAGCCCAGTAGAAAATTCAAGAAAGCTATCTAGAGAATGAGTGACGGTATTAAATAAATCAATAAGATCTTTATTGGTGTCAACTAATAAGTAGTGTTCATAATTAGTATTGAGAAAGACTGAACCTCCACCAACAAATGGCTCTATCAAACGTGATGACTTAGCAGGTAATAAAGAGACGATGTTATTGACTAATTTACGTTTTCCACCCGCCCACTTTAACGGCGACTTATGTAGTGATGAGTGATTATCCACTTTAAGCGATGACTCCTAACGCGTGTTGTTATTCTTATTAGCGAATAATTTCTTGTTGTATTTGCGCGACGCTTTTGGCAAACGGTTGTGCGCTTTTCAATGAATCAGGCAACGTTTCTAGTGTTTGTAAAGCATTATTGATGTCGGGAAATGAACCTTTGTGCAATACGACAAACCACGGGCCACCATATCGTTGAGTTTGATAAACCCAAGTAAGTTCGCGCAGTTGATTGGCATCTAAATACTCGTTTAGTACCGATTCATTCTGAATCCCGGATAATTGCAACACTACATTGTTTGTTGGCAATGCAAGTAGTGTAGTTTCATCAAAGCGATAGTCAATAGTATCAACAAGATTATCTTGAACGGTGTCTAATGTTTCGATAGTCGTATTTTGGGTTTTATCTTCGCTTATTTCACTTTGTCTAAGTTCGTTTAGCTGCTCAACGCTTGTAATATCAGGGACTCTAAAGTCTCCAGTTAAGGGTAAAGCAGGTGTTGGCTCAACCACTACGTCATTCTCGTTAACCGGAGATAGTTCTTGAGTTTGAGGTATTGTTGTTTGCGTAGTTTGTATCGCATCTTCCCATGAGCTAACTAAAATTTGCTCTGTTATACTACTTGAGTCATTGTCGGTTTCACCAAGGTCTTGAGCGTCGACAATTTCAACCCGTTTTATTTCGTTATCTTGTGGCCTCGTTACTAAAATAGAGTCCCTTACGATTGCTGACTCATTAAGTTTTTGTTCGTCAATGTCAAAGGCACTTAATGATTGTTCAGGCTCAATGTCACCGCTTAGGTAAGCCAATATCTGTGTTGAATACTGCCAATACATCAAGCCAATAAAAACAACTAAAAATACACTTAAAATGAGGCCTATAAACCATTTATTAGTGACAAGGGGCATATCTGAATCAAATAGCCAACTACGTTTTTCAGCCATTAAAGACTCTAGTGCATTGACATCAAAGCCATCGGGAGAAACAACGGAGGAGCTCAAAAGGACAGGGCGGTTACTATTTAGTGTCGGTAATAGCTCTTGTGCTTCTTGCGTCCATGCGGCACTACCAAATAAGATTACATTTAAATGAATTCCTGATGCTTGTTGTTGAATGAGCATTGCCCATTCCCATAATTCTTTAAGCAAGTCGTTGGGCATAAAGTCTGCCTGAGTGATACAAACAAGATATGATGCCTCAGATGAACTTGGTGTTAAATCGTGAAGGAGTTGATGGACTGGCCTGATAAAACTCCCAACGGTATGTCCAGCGAGCTGCCTGCAGATAGCACCACGATACTCTGTTAGTGCCATCTTAGGTTTAGCATCAAAAAATGATATTTCAGTGTGTTCATTTTGTTTGCTTAGAAAGTCGCTAAGCACTCGTTGCTGATCGGCAACGGTATCACCACTCACAAATATTAGTTGAGAAGAGTAATTGACTAAATGCGATAATCTATCATGAAGCTCTGACACTAGAAGCGGTGACCTCTTAACAAACTGGTTTGTTGATGTTTATTTACTCATCTAACTCTCTAGCCAGCTATTTACTTCACTATAAGCTAACTATTTATCTAGCAGTACTTTAAGTTCTTGCTCAGTAACATCAGCGACTAATTCAGCTTTACCAATACCGATAGGTAAAATAAATCTCATGTTACCACTTATTGCTTTTTTGTCTCTTTGCATGTGATTAATATAAGTTGCGCTATTCATATCGCTAGGACCTGCAATGGGCAATGAAAAGAAGTCAAATAACTCTTCAATTCGCCGTAATTCTGACAAATTCATTTGATTGCGCATATGTGATAACTTGCTAGCAATTACTGTGCCTGCTGCAACAGCTTCGCCATGTAACCAATTCCCAAAGCCCATTTGCGCTTCGATAGCATGACCAAAGGTATGACCTAAGTTTAAAAGAGCGCGGATTCCATTCTCTTTTTCATCTTGTTTTACAATCTCTGCTTTTATTTCACAACACCGTGCTATCATCGATTCTATGGCGTTTGGGTCTTTGTTTATGATGAGCTTTTTATTATTTTCTATCCAAGCAAAAAATGCATGATCATAAATAACGCCGTATTTGATAACTTCAGCCATGCCAGCTGAAAACTCATTGTTAGGCAACGTACCAAGCGTTTGGGGATCAATCAAAACCGCTTTAGGTTGGTAAAACGCCCCAATCATATTTTTACCTAAAGGGTGATTAACTGCGGTTTTACCTCCAACAGAGGAGTCTACTTGTGACAATAAGCTTGTGGGCACTTGTATGAAGTCTATACCTCGCTGATAGCAAGCGGCGACAAAGCCACTTAAATCACCAATTACGCCTCCACCTAAAGCAATAATGCATGCATCTCTTGAGATGCGGTTTTCTAATAATTGGCCCATAACAGTCTCAAAACTAGCTAGCGTTTTATACGCTTCGCCATCTTTGATAATTATGCTAGAAACATCTAAAGAGCTATTCGATAAACAGGATTTTAACGAATCAATGTAAAGAGGCGCGATGGTCTCATTACTAATGATGATAACTTGTTGACCACGAATATAAGACAATAAAAAACCGGTATCATTAAGATTACCGGTTTCAATTGAAATAGGGTAGCTTCGTTCACCAAGGTCAACTTGAATACTTGGCATACCGATACTCCTTTGTTACAAACCTATTTTGTTGATGATTTGATTCGCAACAGCGCGTGCGCTTTGGTCATCAGTTTCAATTACATAATCGGCCACTTCTTCATACAAAGGATTACGTTCTTCAGATAACGCGACTAATACCGCTTCTGGATCTTTGTTTTGTAACAATGGACGACGTTTGTCACGCTGAGTACGCGCCACTTGTTTGTCTATAGTGGTTTGAAGATATACAACGATACCTCTTGCAGATAAGCGATTACGAACTGCTTTAGAGACGATAGAACCGCCGCCAGTGGCTAAAACAATACCTTGATTATCACTAAGATCATGAATAACGGTCTCTTCGCGTTTTCTAAAGCCCTCTTCTCCTTCAAGATCAAAAATCCACGCAATGTCAGCGCCAGTGCGTTTCTCTATTTCTTGGTCTGAATCGAAGAATTCTAGATGTAATTCGTCTGCGAGATGTCGCCCAATAGTGCTTTTACCCGCACCCATTGGACCTACTAAAAATACGTTACGTTTTTCTGCCATATTGGTTTATTCGCATCATTTAAAAGTGAACGAGGCCATTGAGTTGTTTGATAAGGCCCGTAGTAACCATAACAAATGAGGGTTGTTATGAACTATATAAATCCTCGTTATAAATTCGAGAAAGTGATTATCTCAATTAAGTGATGGTGTTTGCAAGCTTTCCCGCAAAATAGCCGATGCTTAAGCATAAAAAAAGGCACAAAAGTGCCTTTTTGATGAAAATATAAGCGATAGCTATTCTTGTGTGATGATTTTTGGCGTCACAAAAATAAGTAGTTCGCGTTTTTCTTCAAGTTTCCCAGTAGTGCTAAAGATTTTACCTAGATACGGTATGTCACCTAGCACTGGTACTTTACTCACGTTATCTGTACTTATTTGCTGGAAGATTCCACCTAACACGATTGTTTCACCATTCTCAACAAGTACTTGTGTACTAATCTCTTGCGTATCAATAGCGACCGCAGGGCCGGTAGACGTGGATACAGTCTCACCACGAGAATCCTGAGTGACAACTAAGTTTAAAATAATGCGATTATCAGGTGTAATTTGCGGTGTTACACGTAAGCTTAATACTGCCTTTTTGAATTCAACCGCAGTTGCACCACTTGACGTAGATTGAACAAACGGAATTTCGGTACCTTGCTCTATATACGCTTCTTGTTGATTTGCTACGGTAATACGCGGGCTTGCAATAATTTCACCTTTGTTTTCAGATTCAAGCGCACTTAATTCTAAATCAAGGATGTTACCATCTACCAAGCTGGCAATTTGAAAGCCAATGCGTCCAGCAGCGTTAGCAACGGGCAAGTTAACATTTAATCTGTCAGTTATGTCGTCAGGAACAGAACCAGCATTGGCCAAATCTGCACCTTCTAATGAGCCTGATACACCAATATCACTAGAGTTAGACGTAAATCCCCAACGCACGCCAAGTTGTTCATCAACATTATCTCTAACGGTAACCATTCTAGATTCGATAAGTACTTGTCTTACGGGAATATCCAAGGCCTCAATGATCTCTCTTGCACTATCAATTGATTCTTGTGTGTCACGTATTAGGATTGTATTAGTTCTATCATCAACACTTACACTACCTCGATCGGATAAAATTCCGCCTTCTTCAGTTGAATCAAGTATGGTGGCTAAATTTGCAGCATTTGCGTAATTTATTGTGATGTTCGCGGATTTCAGTTCAGCTAAAGTTTGGACTTGCTGAGCGACCTGAAGCGCTTGGGTTTCTCTTGCGGTCAATTCTTCGCTTGGCGCGATGAGCAGAATATTCCCTTCAAGACGTTGATCAAGTCCTCTGATTTTAAGGATCATGTCAAGTGCTTGATCCCAAGGAACACCACTTAAACTGATCGTAACGTTACCATTAACTGTGTCAGTGGTGACCAAGTTAAAGCCGTTTACTTGTGCAATGATTTGTAAGACCTGCCTAACTGGCACATCTTGGAAATCTAAGCTAATAGGAGAGCCTGTATAAGTTTTACCTTGTTTCTCTGCAACTTCTTCTTCGGTCAATGGGCTGATAACAAACTCAATTTGTCCAATTGATTCGTTTCGTAATAATTCAACATTACCTTCATATCGAATTTCTAAACGTGACGCTAAATCGTCTTGGAAGGTTTCTAAGCGTGTAACAGAGGTACCAAATTGTTGAACGTTAATTTCGACATATTGGTCGTCGTTTAATTTTGTCTGTTCAAATGTAATTTCAATCTTACCTAAGGCTTCTATATATGAAAGCTCTGGTACTCGCCCTTCGAACTTAACGGTCACCAACGCTTCTTCACCACGGCGGTTAAAATCTAAGCCAGATACTCTAGCAAAACTCGCTTCTTCAATATCGCCTGCAGGGTCAATAAGCGCAACGGGTTTGACTGCTTCTTGTGACACTTGCGCATTATCAACAGGGACGTCTTGCATATCACCGTTTGGTTCTGGCGTCTCTTGCGCGACAACACTGAATGTGAAAAATCCAATTAAGAATATAAGCGCCGCATACCATATAGGTTTTGGGCGATTTAAACGGCGATTAAATATATACTTTCTAGACATTATCATTTTCCCCTACCGGTGACGACATATTGAGTGTTGCATTTTTGCTCTTCCAGCAACCTGCGCCGTCGGGTAGCATTTCAGTAATTGCGATTTGTGTATCTTGTATTCCAGTTACTCGGCCGTGAAACAATCCCATGTAACTACCATATGTAACTCTGTGTAAGCTTCCATCAGACGCTTTGACTAAGGCATATCGTGTGCCATTGGTAGAAAATACGCCAGACATTTGCAAAGCGTCAATACCATAACCTTCTAGCGCTTGGCGAGCCCTTCTTAAATCAGGCTGTTCGCACGTAAGGTCGTCGTCTGCTACTTCTGTTTCGGCAATTTCATCAATTCCATTACCATTTATTCTAAAGGGGCTGCGAAGTTCAGATGCGTCATATACGACACGTTCTTGTGCCTCAAATCTTGGATAAGACTCTATATTCTCTTGAGCACGCCCTTTCACTTCCTCTGTATAAGCGACTAGGTCGTCGATCTGTGCTCCACAACCAGTAGTTAATAAGGCGATTATTGTAATTAAAATACCTTTTTTCATACTATTGCTCCGTATTCTCTGCACGATAGGTCTTCGCTTGCATCTGTAATCGTAACTCATCATTTTGTCTTGAAATAGTAAAATCATGCAAGGTGACTATTCGAGGCAGGTTTGCCACATTTGACGTAAACATGCCAAATTCATGATAACTGCCTTGCACTTCTATTTGTATTGGTAGCTCGGTGTAAAACTCTTTTGGAATGTCTTGCTGCCAATTTATTAGCCTAAACGACAGTCCTGCATCCGTTCCAACAAATGTTATGTCATCTAATAAACCAGGTGTTTCATTACTGGTTGGAAGCGATTTTAACATTGAAGAAAAATCTTCCTGTATCTCGGCAAATTGCTTTTTGTATGCGTCTAAATTGATCGCAATACGACTCTTTGTCTCAAATGTCTGTCTTAATTGCAACTCTGTTTGTTGAACGCTCTCAAGTCTAGGGAGCTTATCAGACACAATAAAGTAGTAACTTGCAGCAGAAACAATAACCGCACACATCAGCGCTACTACAATTTTAATTTCTTTTGGCCAAATAGCAACCTGCTCGAAATCTAACTCATTGAGTTCTTTTAATTTATTTACATCAAAATCTATTTTCATGTCTTTTACCTATTCCCCACTATTGTCTTGTGAAGGACTTGTTTGGCCAAAGTCATTGGATATTGTAAATCTTAGTTCGTAATTGCTGACTGCGCTAATACCCGAGCGATCTGCAACGATACGAGATAAAACAGGGTCTACAAACAAATCAGAGTCTTCCAATGAACGCATGAATGCAGATAGTCTGTTGTTTGACTCGCTGATTCCTACGATGCGAATTTCGTCGCCAGTACGTGTCATTGTCTCAAATGACACACCTGTCGGTACCAGGCGAGCAAGCTCATCAAATACCAAAGGAGTAAGGTTTCGACTAATCTGTAATTGCTTTATCAAGGCCATGCGCAAGCTGATTGCGTCTCGGGCCGTGGTAATTTCTTTTATTTCAGCAATACGACCATCGAGCAGCGTAATCTGATTTTCTAAATACTGGTTTCGGCTATTTTGGTTATCAATTCGTTGATCAACAAATTGACCAATGAACCAAAACACCCCAAACGCGACTAATGCGACACCAAATAGTGACGCTAAATAATTAGTTTTTTGTTGCTGCCTGAGGTTCTCACGCCATGGCAATAGATTGACATGTGCCATTATTTAAGCTCCCTTGTTGCAAGACCGACGGCTATCGCGAGTTGCGGCGCAACCTTATAAAACCGTTCCTTGTTAACTTTTGAGTCTAAGCTCATTTGATCACAAGGGTTAAATATATCTAAAGGCAGACCTAAGTCACGGCGCATGAGTTCTACAAAGTCGGGGATGTTCGCCAAGCCACCGGAAAAGAATATTTTACTGGGCATTGGCTTGTGCGTGCTGGATGTAAACATTTGTAAGGAACGCTGTATCTGTTGCTGCAAGCTGGCAAAAAAGGTCGTAGCAGATTCAGCAAACCATTGTTCAGGCGCATTGCCACTCACGATTTGGTTTTCGACTTCTTGTACATCAATACCATGAATTAGCGATAAGTCTTTATGTAGCTTGCTCATCCCAAAAGTGTGTTCTTTGGTATAAATTATCTTACCATCATGGATGACGGTTAATTGCATAAGTGATTCACCAACATTAAAACAGCACAATGGCTGGTCGCTTGTTTCATCTTGTTGGTTATAGTGTAAGAAACACTCACCTAGTACGTTTGTTTCAATTTCGACTAGCTTTGGCTCAAACATTGCTTCGCGAACAATCGTAATGCGACTGTCGACCATAGATTTGGGCGCACCACTTAGCAAGACTTCAATTTTGCCAGACCCGGTATCAACTGAATCTAATTCTTCAAAATCAAAATAAACAGTATCAATAGGGACCGGAATAAGGCTTTCGCCTTCTAATTCGATAGAATTTTCCATTTCAAAATCGGTTTGACCCGGTTCCATATAAATAACTTTGCTAAATGCAGAAGGGCCTGACACCGCCAATGCACATTCTTTGCTGTTATTTTTAAGTGCCAAGCGAACTTTTTGCAAAGCTTTGCTCACTGCGTCGAAATCTTTAATTTCACGCTCAACAAACGCGTTGCCGGAAATAGGTTCGCACGCGTAGCCTAAGACTTTTGTACTGCCAGCACCGACTTCTAAGCTTATAGCTTTTACAAACTTAGTGCCAATGTCTAAACCGACGACGGTTTTAGCTTTTTTGAAAAAAGCGACTTCATATGTTGGTAGCCTACGTTGGATTACAGTATTATATGCAGTATATAGTACTTCGATTGTTATTAAGTGTGTATCTGTTAACGACACATACGTATAAAATTTAAGTAATTTCTTCAAATATTCGAGATTAGTATTTTCTGTGAAAGTTATAAAATCCATTTTAATTGTCGGACTCATTAGTCTCATATTAGGCGTCACTTCTATTGTTGGCCTTTACTTATACTATCAGGACGAACTACCTAGTGTCGATGTTCTTCGTGATGTTCAGCTTCAAACACCTATGAGAATATATACGCAAGATGGCGTTTTAATCTCTCAATACGGTGTAAAAAGAAGAATACCCGTTACGCTCGACGACGTCCCCGAGACATTAGTGCAGGCACTAATTGCCACCGAAGATAGTAGATTCTACGATCATATTGGCGTAGATCCAATAGGCGTTGGTCGCGCAGTCCTTAATTTACTAGTAACTGGTGAGAAAGGTCAAGGGGCAAGTACACTAACCATGCAACTTGCGAGAGGTTTTTTTGGATTAACAAGAAAAAAAGAATATTCTAGAAAAATCAAAGAAGTATTCATCGCTTTGAAGATGGAAAGAGAATTAAGCAAAGATCAAATTCTAGAATTATACCTAAATAAGGTTGAACTTGGTCATCGTTCGTTCGGAGTAGGAGCAGCTGCTCAGGTATATTATGGTAAACCTTTACAAGAATTAAATCTGGCGCAATTGGCTACACTTGCTGGATTGCCACAAAGACCCTCAGTGCTTAATCCAATCAGTAACCCAGAACTATCAAAAGAGCGCCGTCGAATCGTCTTGTTACGTATGCTTGATGAAGGTTATATTACTCGCCAGCAATTTGATGAGGCTGCTTCAGCGCCTGTTACCGCAAATCGACATGGGTCTGAAGTAGATCTTGATGCACCATATTTGGCGGATATTGTGTATAACGAAATGGTCAGTATCTACGGGAAAGAGATTGCCGAGACAAGCGGTTTTAATGTATTTACAGCGGCTCATTCTAAGAATCAGGCAGCCGCACAAAAAGCAGTAGTACAAAACCTGCATGATTACGATGAGCGACATGGTTTTAGAGGCGAACTTGCAAGACTTTGGACGCCTATTACGGAAGCCTTGTTGCAAGAATCATCGTTGTCACTTCCTGTTACACCAGAACAAATAACAAAACTTGAACAAAAACATGGCCCATTGACCCCTCTAGACTCGCAGCAGATATCAGAAGCTTTAAAAGAGTACAAAAAAATAGATGCATTAATCCCAGTTGCCATTACAACGGTGCATGAACAAACAATTGAGGTGCAAAAGCAATCAGGTGAGCGTTTAGAGATTTCATGGGATGGATTGGATTGGGCGCGTACTTATATTAATGACTTTAGGCAAGGGCCTGATCCACAAGTGGCATCAGATATAGTGCAAGAAGGCATGGTAGTTTATGTCCGCCAGCGTCCTCAAGATAATGTGTGGCAGTTGTCCCAGTTTCCATTAGCATCAAGCGCCTTTGTTTCTGTAAACCCCTTTGACGGTGCAGTCGAAGCCGTTGTTGGGGGTTATAGTTTCTACAACAGTCAATTTAACCGTGCTACACAAGCAAAGCGGCAGGTCGGATCTAATATCAAGCCATTTATATATGCTGCAGCATTAGACAACGGCTACACCATTGCCAGCATTATAAATGATGCGCCAATTAACCAGTGGGACGCAAGCTCTGGTGTTGCATGGCGACCACAAAATTCACCACCAGAATATGATGGCCCAATTCGCATGAGAACTGCGCTGGGTAAGTCGAAAAACGTCGTATCGGTAAGACTTTTGCGTGCAGTGGGTTTGTCTAATGCAAAAGAATATTTGTCGAACCTTGGCTTTGAGAGAGACGATATTCCCTTAGATGAAACGATGTCGTTAGGTTCTGGTGCCCACACACCATTACAAGTAGCAAATGCGTTAGCAGTAATTGCTAATGGTGGATTTGCAGTACGCCCTTACTTTATTCAACGTATTGAAAATAATGACGGCGAACTATTATGGGAAGCGGACCCAATTTACGCTTGTCAGCCCTGCGACGGATACGACATTCATGGCAACATAGTCACAAAAGACGACAATAACGACACTACAGTTGCTAATGGGCAACAAGGCCAACAAAATGAAGATAGCGAGGCGTTGTTGGCAGCCTTGTTTCAAAATGGTGATCTAAGTGCAGAGCTTCAATCTGAATCAGACACACCTAAAATTATGAAATCGGCACCAAGAGTAATGTCTGAACAAACAGCATTTTTGGTGTCTGAAATGATGAGAAGCGCTGTTAGAGCAAACGGTCGTAATGATTACTATTGGATTGGAACAGGTTGGCGAGCCCGTAATATTCTGCAAAGAACTGATATAGGGGGTAAAACGGGCACAACCAATGACTCAAGGGACACTTGGTTTAGTGGCTTTGCTCCTGGTTTAGTTGCAACCTCCTGGGTAGGTTTTGATGACAACGTCCGTCAATTAGGGCGCGCGACTCGAAACCAAAATTTAGTGGCAAAAAACACCAGTCGATTTAATTGGATTGGAAACGCATTGATTGGTGGTGAAGATGGCGCAAAGGCAGCCCAGCCAGCATGGATTTATTTTATGAAAGATGTTCTTGAGGGAGAACCTGAGGGCATAAAAGATATTCCTGATGATATTGTTCGGGTGCGAATTGACCGAAAAACCGGTCTGCTGACTCGAAAGACCGATGACTCGTCAATGTTTGAATATTTTATTAAAGGGACTGAGCCAACAAGTTATGCGCTTGAAAACTCGCTTGCTTTGCCGATAGAAGAACAAACAAAAGAAAAAGATGAATTAGAAGATCTATTCTAAACTACCCTATAACTTACTATTAATTGTTAAGGCTTTATATGTCTGCCAATGATAATCAGCGCTACCTCTATACCCATTATGCTGGCCCTGCATTACTTGAAACACCTTTGTTAAATAAAGGAAGCGCTTTTACTGAAAGAGAGCGCAAATCTTTTAACCTGTTAGGTTTGGTACCGCCACGTTACGAATCTATTGATGAGCAAGTCGAACGCGCCTACTTACAATATTCAAGTTTTGTAAGCCCACTGAATAAGCATATCTTTCTTCGGGCGATTCAGGATAACAATGAAACTTTGTTTTATCGATTGCTACAAAAACACATCGAAGAAATGATGCCTATTATCTACACACCCACCGTTGGGGAAGCGTGCGAACGTTTCTCAGATATATATCGCTCATCACGTGGGTTGTTTATTAGCTATGAAGAACGTCACATGATGCGAGATATCTTGCGTAATGCGACCAAACGTAAAGTACGAGTTGTTGTCGTTACAGATGGTGAGAGAATTTTGGGCTTGGGTGACCAAGGTATTGGTGGCATGGGCATTCCAATAGGAAAGCTTTCCTTGTACACCGCATGTGGCGGTATTAGTCCTGCATATACCCTGCCGGTAATGTTGGATGTAGGTACTAACAACCAAAGTCTCTTGGACGACCCTATGTATATGGGCTCTCGTCATCCTAGAATTGATCAGCAGCAATATGATGAATTTTTAGACATGTTTATTAAGGAGATTTCTGCAAGATGGCCTGAAGCGATGATTCAATTTGAAGACTTTGCTCAGCCAAATGCGATGCCGCTATTAAATCGTTACAGGGATCAAGTGTGTTGTTTTAATGATGATATTCAAGGCACGGCCGCCGTTACTCTAGGTACCATATTAGCGGCTTGTAAGGCAAGAGGCGATAAGCTCTCGCAAATGAAAGTTGCTTTTGTTGGTGCTGGCTCAGCAGGCTGTGGAATTGCTGAAATGTTGATACAACAAATGATGTTTGAAGGCTTAACTGAGGAAGAATCGAGAGCTCGCGTATTTATGATTGACCGTTATGGTTTATTAACGCAAGAGATGCCAGATTTAAGGGATTTCCAACAACGCTTGTCTCAGCCAAGCACAAATATTAGTCAATGGGAGTTTTCCACCGAATATCCATCACTTATGGATGTCGTAACAAATGCTAAGCCAGATATTCTTATAGGTGTCTCTGGTCAACCAGGTTTGTTTACAGAACAAGTCATTCGCACCATGACAGAATATTGCACTACACCTATTATATTTCCACTGAGCAATCCTTCTAGGCAAGTAGAAGCACGTCCAGAACAAGTCATTGAATGGACGGATGGAAATGTTGTCATTGCAACAGGCTCGCCCTTTGATGCGGTCACATATAAAGATAAGTCATACCCCGTGGCTCAGTGCAATAACAGCTATATATTTCCCGGGATTGGTTTAGGTGTGATTGCAAGTAAAGCTCGCCTAATCAGTGATGAGATGTTGATGGCATCAAGTAATGCGCTTGCTGACGCTTCTCCGTTAGCAAATGGAGAGTCAGATTATTTGTTACCAAGGCTTACTCAGATCACTGAGTTATCGCGAAAAATTGCGTTTGCAGTAGCCAAAGTTGCGATGGAACAAGGACTTGCTTTGGAACTGTCTGATGAGGTGCTTCTAGAGCGCATCGAAAGCCATTTTTGGCACGCAGAGTATCGTACTTATAAACGTGTTAGTTGGTAAGGAATCCGAATTTTAGCAAGTCACGACTAAGTGTGACTTGCTAGCAAACTGCTTATCGACCAAGTGATGCGTGGACAATGCCTCCATCTAATGTGATGGTGTCTCCAACCACATAATCGCCTGCTTTACTGGCAAGATAAATAGCAGTACCTGCAAGATCATCATCACAGCCAATTCTGCCCATTGGAATGTGTTTCCCAAGTTCTTGAGCATTATCACGAGCCTGAGTATTCATATCTGATGCAAATGCGCTTGTAGAGCAATAGAGCTGACAACAATGTTGTCTTTAACCAATCGAGCAGCTAAACGTTTTGTAAGATAAATGAGTCCAGATTTCGATGCATGATAACTATAGGTTTCCCATGGATTTAAGCGCTGTCCGTCTATTGAACTTATATTGATAACTTTTGAAGGAGTGCCATTTGTCCCTGCCGCTTTTAACAAAGGGTATAGAGCTTGGGTCAAAAAGAAGGGGGATTTGAGATTTAAATCCATGACCTTATCCCACCCAGACTCAGGAAATTCTTCAAACTCTGCTCCCCATGCTGCACCTGCATTGTTCACTAAAATATCTAAAGTGTTTTCTTTCGCTGAAAATGCGCGTGCAAGCTCTTGGGCCCCTGCAACGCTTGATATGTCTTGAGCAATTGCATAACAATTAGGTCCAAGCTCTTTGGCTGTAGCTTCACAATCATGCACTTTGCGAGAACTTATATACACCTTGGCACCTTGTGCAATAAAGGCATTAGCAATCGTTTTACCTAAATTGCGAGAGCCCCCAGTAACAAGGGCAACCTTGCCTTCTAACGAAAATAAATGATGCATATCGATATTAACTCCTCTTGCTGTGTGCCTTGCTTTATAAATGTTTACATGTCCAAGATAACGCTAGTCTAGTGTTAGCACAAATACTTTGGAGTTGCGCGTGAAGTTGTATCCTTTTTGTTTAGCTTTTGGCAGGGAGTCGATAGACTTTTCAACAAAGCCTTGTTCTAAAAACCAGTGACTAGTTACTGTTGTTAAAACAAATAGGCGACTTATTTGATATAGTCTTGCTCTGTTGCTTAAGGCTTCTAATAATCTTTCCCCTCTATTTTTGCCTCGGTAGTCTCGATGCGTCGCTACACACGCTACTTCTGCGCTATCGTCATCGTCATAGATGAACAGGGCAGCGCAAGCGATGATCATACCGTCCCGTTCTATTACAGTATATTGATCAATCTCGTTTTCTAGGTTTTCACGTGAGCGTGCTAATAATGCGCCACTTTCTTCTAGGGGCTTAATTAATTTTAATATTCCGCCCACATCGTCAATAGTAGCGCTACGTAATTGTTCATAATGTGTCTGCATCACCAAACTGCCATGCCCATCTCGGGTGAAGAGCTCTTTTAAAATTGCACCGTTGTGATGATAGCTAACGCAATGAGCACGTTCTATGCCTGCCGAAACAGTGTCTATCATAGCACTTAGACAGGTAGCTTCTGCGTGTAATAATTGTTCGCTCACTAACATTTGTAGTTTGTCTAATTCAATAGTACGAAGTAACTCATGGTGATTGTCTTTAAGCGTAAATAAGCCTTCATGCTCAGATAAAGTAATTAACTTATCAGCTTGTAATGCAATTGCAGCTTGAGTAGCAACATCTTCATGAGATAAGTTAAATACCTCGCCAGTTGGGGAGTAGCCCATTGGCGACAATAATACGATTGAACCATCGTTAAGCTGGTTTTGAATGCCACTTACGTCAATTCGACGAACGGTGCCGGTATGTTCATAGTCTATGCCGTTTCTAACGCCTATTGGTTTAGCAATCACTAAGTTTCCCGAACATACCCTTATACGAGCGCCATGCATAGGTGAGTTAGGCAAGCCAAGTGTTAAAAGCGCTTCGATTTGACTGCGTAAAGAGCCTGATGCATCTTTCACACATTCAAGCGTGTCTTTACTTGTAATTCGTACACCATCAACAAACCGTCCATGAATATCACGTATCGTCATTCGCTCATCAATCTGCGGCCTAGCACCATGTACAATGATAATTCGGATACCTAGACTGTGAAGTAAAGCGATATCTTGTATGAGCCGCTCAAAGTTATTCCTCTGGACAGCTTCTCCACCAAACATGATCACCATGGTTTTACCACGATGTGCGTTCATGTATGGCGCTGAATTTCTAAATAACCTTACGCTGTCTTCATGGGATAATGTCATGCCTATTCCTTATGGCTAATTTTAAGGGTGTCTAGTTCTTCAAGTGCAAGATACAGCGCTTTGGTGACATTTTCTTTACTCGTTCCTCCTAATTGATTGCGCTTATTTAAGACAGCATCAAGTGTCAACCACTCATATACATCATCGTTGATACTTGAATGAAGGCTTTGCAATGTACTAAGTTTCATATCTTCAAGAGCAACACCAAGTTCAATTGCTTTAACCACCGCTTGTCCTGAAATGTCATGGGCAGTTCTAAATGGAATATGTTTTGCGACTAAGTAATCAGCCAATTCGGTGGCATTAGCATATCCTTGTTGAGCGGCTGTCCTGCAAACGTCTTCATTAAGAGCCAAACTATTGAGTACTTCCACACCAATACATAAGCAAATATGCCATTGACTGACAGTATCAATAGCGCCTTCTTTGTCTTCCTGCATATCTTTATTGTATGCCAGTGGAAGGCCTTTCATGGTAACTAAAAGTCCCTGTAAGTGACCAAAAACGCGGCCACATTTTCCACGCATTAATTCTAGTGCGTCAGGATTTTTCTTTTGCGGCATAAGCGAAGAACCTGAGGTAACATCATCGCCAAGCTGCAAGAACCCCGCTTCGCCTGAGTTGTAAAAAATAAGGTCTTCGGCCATGCGTGATAGGTGCATCATACTGGTACTGGCAACAAACAATAGCTCCAGTACGAAGTCTCTATCAGACACTGCATCAAGTGAGTTTAAACAAGGTCTATCAAATCCTAAGTCTTTAGCAATTGCATCTCTATCTACCTCAAATGTTGTCCCTGCAAGCGCACCGCAGCCCAAAGGACTTTGATTGAGACGTTTTTGTAAGTCATCAATACGACTGATATCTCTTTTTAGCATTTCAACATATGCTAAGCACCAATGACTAAAATAGACAGGTTGAGCACGTTGCAAATGTGTATAGCCTGGAATAACGACTTCTTGATTAAGGTTTGCAGCTTTGAGCAATGCTTCAATAAAATTGATACAGTCTTGTTTTAAGCCGTGCAAATGGTGTTTGACCCATAGCCTAAAATCGGTGGCGACTTGATCATTTCTACTTCTGCCGGTATGTAATTTGCGACCTAAATCGCCCAAGTCGGCCGTCAGGTGCGCTTCTACAAAACTATGAATATCTTCTTCTTGTGATTGGCTAAAATTGATGTTTCCTGCTTCTATATTGGCAAGTAAAGCATTGAGTGAAGCCTCAATATCAATTTGTTCACTTTTTTTCAAAACACCGGCTCTAACCAAAGCTTTTGACCACACAATTGAACCGAAAATATCTTCACTTGCCATAACATGATCAAAGGGGAGTGAATCATTGACTTGTTTGAACATATCACTACTACCGGATGAAAACCTACCGCCCCATAACGCCATAACTCTGTTCCCTTTAACGATTTTGTTGTTTATTTAAATATGCAATACGGCTAGATAAGCTAAATAAACGAATAAAGCCCTCGGCATGAGATTGGTCATAAACATCATCCTCACCAAAGGTAGCAAAATCTTCACTATATAGGCTGTTGGGAGATTGGCGCTGAATGACGTTAGCGTTCCCTTTGTATAATTCAATCACAATTTCACCGGTAACCAATTGTGCAAAGCTTTGTGCACTGGCAAGTAATGCATCATTGAGCGCTGTAAAATAGCGGCCATCATACATAACGTGCGCGTATTCAAGGCCAATTTGTTCCCTAAATTTAAGAGCTGACTTGTCAAGCACTAAGCATTCTAACGCTTTATAGGCCTTCATCATTAGAGTGCCACCAAGGTGTCTCATAGCATCCTCGTGACTTCATACCAACAAGTCTATTTTCTACAATATCAATACGGCCAACACCATGGCGACTGGCAATTTCGTTTAACTTGACTAAGGCATCATATGGACTAAGCGATTGACCGTTAACATGTGTTAAACGACCTTTATCAAAATGAACAGATACATTTTCAGCCAACTCTGGCGCATCTTTTGGGTCAACGGTCATTGTCCAAACATGCTTACTTGGCGCATTCCAAGGATCTTCAAGTTCACCGCCTTCGTGAGATATATGCCATGCATTTGCATCACGACTATAAATTTTTGTGGCCGATGCACTTGTTTTAATATCACGTTTAGCTAGGTAATCTAATAGATCTTCTCGTGAGACCATGTCCCACTCACGCCATGGCGCGATGACACGAAGGTCAGGCGCGAGTGCAGAAAATGCGCCTTCAAAACGAACTTGATCATTGCCTTTACCTGTACAGCCATGGCTTAATGCATCGGCACCTACTTTTCTAGCCACCTCAACCTGCGCTTTGGCGATAATTGGCCTTGCCATCGAGGTACCTAATAAATAATCGTCTTCATAAACCGCTCCGGTGGTAATCGTTGGGTAAATGAAATCACTCACAAATTCGTTTTTTAAATCGACTATATGGCATTCACTTGCGCCAGATGCAATGGCTTTTTCTTCCAGTCCATCAAGCTCTTCAGCGCCTTGACCCACATCTGCAGCAAATGCGACTACTTCACAGTGATAGTTTTCTTTTAGCCATGGCACGATGGCACTTGTGTCTAAACCGCCTGAGTATGCCAAAACGACTTTGTTGATGTCAGTCATAATTGTTTCCTAATAAAAAATATAATGTAGTTAAGCAATGCATGATTGCTCACTCAAAAATGTCAATATCGCTAAGCAAATGGCACATGATGGCATTTTGTGCATGCAATCGGTTATTTGCTTGTTGCATTAATAAAGATTGCGCAGAATCCATTAAAGTACCGCTAATTTCTAAGTCTCGATGAGCAGGTTGGCAATGCATCACATATTTGGCTTGTACTGCTTGCATTAATTGCTCGTCAACTTTGTAAGGTGCAAACGTATCTTGTATTTGGCTAAGTGGTGTGTCGTCACCCATTGAAAGCCAAGTATCGGTATAAACGATATCACATCGCTCAATCTGTAAAATATCATGTGTCAATGTAAGTGATGTGTTATTTGTATGCGCAAGTTGGGCAGCTAACTTTGCAATGTCTGCGGAAATCTCATGCCCTTTTGGCGTGACTACAATTTGATTGCATCCTAGCAGGGCCCCTAAAATTAACAATGAATGCGTTACATTGTTTCCATCTCCTATATAAGCAAGCGTTTTACCTTTTATATCACCTAACGCTTCATTTATTGTGATGTAGTCTGCCAATGCTTGGCACGGATGATATAAGTCACACAAGGCATTAATTACCGGTACATCGGCTCCTTTTGCAAGCTGGACTAGTGTTTGATGTGAGTACACTCTAGCGACAATACCATCGGCCCATTGACTGATATTGGCGCCAACATCTACAGGATCTTCACGCTTTACTAAGGGTTCTCCTTGGCTATCAACATATACCATATGACCACCTAATTTATGAATACCAATATCAAAACTGACTCGGGTTCGCAAAGATGGTTTTTCAAATAAGGCTACAATGGATTTCCCTTGTAAAGGCTTTCCGAATTTCTTTGGGTCTGATTTTAAAGCAAGTGCAAATGCCAATAATTGTCTGGCATCGTTGGCTTGCCAATCAGCAAAGCTTAGTAAATCAAGGTGCATAAAATATCCTTTGCTTAAGAGTCTTAGTAAGGTAGCACTTGTGTGCCACACTCGTTTTGGTCTATCAGTAGTTGCCACGCATCATCCCAACTGGCAATTGTGACCCCTTTGTTGATTGCGCAAGCAGCTTTATAGGCGGCGTTTACTTTTACGGCCATGCCATCGCTGATGATAGTCTCATCAATAAGACGTGTAATATCGTCGATACATAGCTCTGGGATAAGTTGCTGATTAGCATCAAGTACACCTATGGTACATCTGCAAAAAAGTACAATTGAGTATCTAATAATTCAGCAATACAAATAGCAGCATGATCGGCATTTACATTATACAGTCGTCCTTGTTGATCTTTGCCTATAGAGCAAACCAAGGGCACTATATTGGCGCCAATAAGCGCCTGTAAAATTCCAGCATCTTTTGCTGTTGGTATGCCGACAGCACCTATGTTTAGTGGGTGCTGTGTGCATATCGCCATATTGCCGTCCGCCAGGCTAATACCTGCGGCGTTAATGCCATGCTTTGTGCATTCGCCCACAAGTCTTTTATTAAGTTGACCCGCCAGTACACCTGTCACAATGGGCATGTGCGAGTCAGGCGTGACCCTCAGTCCGTCTTGTTTTGTGCTATTTATGTTTAATTGTTCTAATTGCGCTATTACTTGCGCGCCACCGCCATGAACTAAAACCACCGGCTTATTCATAGCGTGCAAAGCGGCGATACTTTTTAGCAGCGCAGCCGGCCCGGTAAGAGGCGATGTATGTTGGTCGAGTACATCAAAAAATGATCCGCCGACTTTAATTACAATTGGTGCATGATTCATTTACAAAAGTCCCATAGTTTCATCAAAACCAAATTGTATATTTGCGCATTGTACGGCTTGTGATGATGCACCTTTCAAAAGATTATCAATGGCACTTGTGATCACTATGCATTGCTTGGCTGAATCAAACGCAAAACCGATATCACAAAACGGCGTATATACCACGTCATCAAGTTTTGGCATGTTTTGTTTAATTCGCACAAGTGGTTTATCGGTATAAGCATTGTCATAGACCTTTTCGATATCTTCGGCGCCTATTCCAGGTAAGGTGAATGCTGTGATTGTGGCTAATATCCCTCGTTTAAATGGCCCAAGGTGAGGCGTAAAAATTACAGGTGTATTTGCATGCTCTTCTATTTCTGGCATATGCCTATGGTTTAATACGCCATATGCTTGAAGACTGACTTCACAAAAGCTAGTCGTTTGAGATGCTTTTTTACCCGCACCACTCACGCCTGAAACAGCGTTAATGACAGGCAAGCTTTGCGGTACTAAAAGACTAGCTTGAACAAGTGGTTTTAGGGCAAGTATTGATGCGGTTGGGTAACAGCCCGGCACACTAATATGCCGTGATGATTTAATAGCGGCTTCATTATGCTCTGCTAGACCATAAGCCATTGATTTTTGCAGTGATGTGTATTGGTGTTCAAACCCATAGTTTTCGTGAAAGACAGCACTATTAGAAAGACGAAAAGCGCCAGACAGATCTACGACTTTTGCGTTGCCGTTTGCCATTAGGTGCAATGAGTCATGACTAAATTCGTGTGGCGTTGCCAAAAAAATGAGATCGTAATTGTGTTGAAGTTTACTCAATTGTGTTTTTGATAGTGATAACACTGTCAATGAACAGATAGCTTGCAACTGCGAGTGGATATGGTCAATTTGTTGTTTAGCATAGACACTATTTTCAGATACGTAGCAACTTTTCAAATCAAGTTTAGGGTGGCGCATTATTATTTTAATGAGCTCTGCACCGGTGTATCCACTTGCACCAATTACACATGTTTTTAGTCTTTCATTTTTCACAATTTCATCACTTAATGTTGATACTTTAGCCACATAAAAAACCTTTGAGTCAATAATGAATTTTTATATCACACGTGGCTCTGATGATATTTTTGTTAACAAGCTACTAACATATTAAATATAATATAAAATACGGATATTAATTAACACTTACACCTAACTCTTAGTGGAAATAGATATTAGCTATTTATGTATATTTATGCAATTAAAATATATAAAAATTCATTTTGTATATTGTGTTATTCCCGTTAGCCATGGACATGCATGACAGCGTGTTAGATAAAAATAATAAAAGGAAAATTAAGCGTTTAGGCGCCATTTTTTATTGTGAGGGGTTTTTTCTATGGGTTTATATACAGAATATAAGGCGCAAGCCGATACTTTTAACACAGAAATCATATTTTCATGTTAAAAGGTTTTGTTATGCAAGCTTCAATAAAACAGGTCAATCTAAGCACTGAATCATCGAAACTATTTGTGTGGGTTTTGATTGCTCAATTAATGATGTCTATTGTGATTGGCTATATCACAGGGACCTTGTTGTTGGGAATAGTGGCTGGGCTTTTTATTATTTCACTCCCAATATTTTTAGCGATTAGTCAGCCTAGTGCAGTAATTAGCCATCATGCGATTGCCATTGGTACGCAGTTGATGGCTGCGCTGCACATTCAACAGACTATGGGTATGACCGAAATGCACTTCCAAGTCTTTGTCTTGTTGGCCTTTTTGTCATTTTTTAGAGATTGGAAGGTGATTGTCACAGGCACTGTGGTGATTGCTGTTCATCATATTGGAGGCTTTATCTCACAACATATGGGCGCAGGAGTTGTTGTGTTTGAAGCGCAAACGCCATCGTTTATTATTTTACTTATTCATGCCGCTTTCGCCATTTTAGTATGTGCTGTTTTATCTGTAATGGCACATGGCGCTGCTAGGTCACATAATATAGCGGTAAAAGTTAATACCTATATTAGTCAAATAGTAAAGGATGACGGCACCTTAGATCTGAAAGAGTCTAATATTCCTAATGACCAGGAGTTACTAGCATTATCCAAGATGCTCAGAGCTGTCAAATCCTTAGCAGCGCAATCAAGTGCAGTGGGCAATGCCTTGTTAGGCATCGCCGAAAAGGTCAGTCATTCTTCAAGTGAGTTAGACCGCACTGTGATTGATCAAAATCAGCAAGTTAGTGCAATATCCCAATCAATGCAGAATATTACCCAAAGCATCCATGATGTGGCAGAGTTGTCACAACATGCAAACAGCATGGCTGACGGGGCGAAGCAAAATACTCAAGATACAAAACTTGCGATTGAAAGTAGTAGCGAAAATATTGGAGAATTAAAATCTACCTTGCAAACTACCTCCTAGGCCATTGGTGATTTAAGCACAAAATGTGAAAATATTTCCTCGGTAATGCAATCAATAAAGTCAGTTGCAGAACAAACAAATCTGTTGGCATTAAACGCCGCTATCGAATCAGCTCGCGCGGGTGAGCATGGCAGAGGATTTGCTGTTGTTGCTGATGAAGTTAGAAATTTAGCGATAAAATCAAAAGAAAGTGCAGAAGAAATCGAACACATTACTGCCATGTTAACACAAAGCGCAAATGACTCGGTGCGTAATATGGATAAGTGTGTTGATGTAGTGGAAAGGGCCGTCGAGTCTTCTGAAACGGCAACGTCTAATATGGTGAGCGTGTTTACCAATATTCAAAGCGTTAATGATAATGTGACCAATATGGCTGGTGCAGCAACCGAACAAGCCAAGGTTTCAGACACGGTAAATGAATCAACTCAGAATTTAACGGTGCTTTTTGAGAATGAACGTACACAAGTTGAATATTTGAAAGCTGACGTTAAAGAGCTTTCAAGCCTTGCTGATGAACTAGATACACAGCTTAGGCAATTCAAAATAGCGTAGGACACATGTGAATACAAAGTTATGGTTGGCTACATTGTGCATATGGTTTGTAATAGCGTCGGGGGTCATTTTTTACTCGAATACTACTTTGAGTAGAGCCTTTGACCCTAAGCTATCCTTATCATCTAAATTGCAGGGATTGAGTTTTGAAGATGATTTACTTCAAATAATTTCTCCTTTTTTAAACGCAACACAAAATCAAAATAATGATGCATATGCCGGTACGCTTTTGCATATCACTCAAGGCGGATGTTTTTGCGAGTACTTGGCACAAAAACATATCGAAAAGCTGGATAATTGGGCGCAAGAAAATTACTTTACTAGCCTTCGCATCGATGCGACAGATAGCGCAGAGCTATTAACGTTTATTCCTGCCACTCCAGCAGTATTAGCGTTAGATAGCGCTGGCAATATTATCTATCTTGGGCCTTATTCAAGGGGAATGGGTTGCTTTGGTAGTTCAGGTAAAATTGACGAGCAATTGAAAGCATGGGGCAAGTTAGACTCAAGCAAAGGCATCAATAGTGTGATAGATACCGACGCAAAAGGTTGTTACTGTCCAACATAAACTAACTCAATAAAGGAAGTAAAATTATGAAAGACACATCAAAATCTCATTTATCGAAAGTAATTATTATATTGTTCGCTATTTTTACCATTAATGCTTGCTCTGCGCTAAGTGGGACTAAGCTATGGTGTAAATATATGGAAGAGAAACCTAAATCAGATTGGAGCCTAAATGATGCTACCGAATATGCTAAAAGCTGCGTGATTGAGGACTAACGCGCACTGACATGTAATATGTATCGACTAAAATCAATATGGATTTTGATGATAGTCGTTTAAAACTAGACTTGAGTGTTACACCTTGGACTTGCGTGTTAGATTGTATTCATAAAATGACTAACGAGGTGATACCATGAATACAAGTAAACAACTTTTTACCCACATTTCTTCGCAGGGACAATTAACGCTTACATTAGACCAACTTGACGTACCAAATCCTAAGGCCCACGAAATTATAGTAAAAATTGAAGCTGCGCCAATTAATCCTTCTGACATGTGGCCAATGTTTGGTCCTGCAGATTTGAATCAAGCTAAATTTGATGCTAGTACACAAAGCCTTACGGCACCTCTATTTCCTGGAATGGCTGCTAGGATAAAACCTCGTTTGGATCAAAAGTTGCCAATTGGCAATGAAGGAGCAGGTGTTGTTGTTGCTGCTGGTGATAGCCCGCAGGCTCAAGCGTTGATGGGCAAAATGGTGGGCGTATTGTCTGGCGCTACGTATAATCAATATTGTTGCGTTCCTATACAGGCATGTATTGTTCATAACGAAGGAACAACAGCTCGTCAAGCCGCTTCTTCTTTTGTTAACCCCTTGACCGCCTTAAGCATGGTGGAAACCATGCGTCTTGAAGGACATAGCGCATTGGTGCACACTGCCGCAGCGTCGAGTTTAGGTTTAATGTTAAATAAGATTTGTCTAGAAGAGGGTATTGATTTAGTTAATATTGTTAGAAAACCAGAGCAAGTTGAATTATTAAAGTCTATAGGCGCAAAACATGTGCTTAATTCATCTGATGAGGACTTTAAAAAACAGTTGTATTTGGCAATAGAAGAAACGGGAGCAACGCTTGCATTTGATGCAATTGGTGGAGGTTCGTTGGTTAGTGATATTCTTAGTGCGATGGAAGCGGTTGGAAGTAAAGAGGCGCTAGGTTTTAATACTTACGGCTCGGCCGAGAATAAACAAGTTTATATATACGGCGGTCTAGACTTTTCACCTACTATTTTAAATCGTGCATACGGCATGACTTGGGGGATTGGTGGATGGTTGCTAATGCGTTTCTTAGCTAAACTAGATGTTAAGCAAGTGCTAGCGATGCACAAAAAAGTCGCAGATGAGATTAATACTACCTTTGCTCTTGAATTTACCGAAGAACTTAGCCTTTTAGATGCAATGCAGCCTGAGGTCATTGCAAAATATAATGCCAAGAAAACCGGCGAAAAATACTTTATTAACCCTTCAAAATAAACGGTCCTTACTAAAAATAAACGGTCCTTACTAACAAACATGTGATGTTAGCCTATCTATTAAAGATAGGTTTGCATCGCATGTGATAACTATGGATTAGCTTCTGCAAGATTAAGTGTCAGATTTTTTTACATCCGCCGTTTTTAACGTCGCCCATGGTCTTAAAAATACTATTAAGAACAGTGGTTTGCAGTGTTGGCTCGATTTGTGCATTCAAAAGTTGAGATAAGTGGAATTTGTAGTATTTAAGGAGAAATTTCCTCATGTTTAAGAAATTAGCAGGTGCGTTGATTGCATCAAGTTTTGTAATTACAAGTGCGCAAGCTGCGCTTATTAACGTTAATGTTGCATACGGTGCTGCAGATGCTGCCAGCGCAGAAGCGGCTTTTGTTGCAGGTTCATTTAGTTACGTAACTGAAGACTTTAACGGATTTGACGCAGGTAACGGCGTTTACACTGGGTCTCAGCAAGAAAAATATGTTGATACTAACAGTGTCTACAATACTGCTGTTGGCAGATTTACAATGACAACACCTTAGTGCACAAGATCGTGGTGAAGTATTACCAGGCAATCTCATGATTGAAAGCAGTGCAACGGGTGAATTCGGTCGTAATATTCCAAAAAGCACAGGTGATTTTTGGCTTGATAGTAATGATGGTCAAGTAGTTACTTGGGATTTCGTTAACTTCGATAGCAGCTTTGATAGCTTAGGCTTCCAAATTGTTGATGCTAATGACAACCGTGCTCATTTAGTACTTCGCTTTACCGATAATACTACGCAATCTATTGCGTTGGATCGTCCATTATCAAATGGAAACATTGCTTATGTAAGCTTGTTTTCAGATGTCGCAATTTTAGGTGCATCTTTAGTGTTCGATAATAATGGGGACACTTCAAAGACAACTAATGATGGTTGGGGAATCGACAACATTACCGTTGCCAAGGTTTCTGCACCAAGCACAATTGCAATGATGGGCTTAGGCTTGCTAGCCGTATCTGTGTTTAGACGCAGAAGCTAGCGTGTGTTAGAATTAAAAAAGCCCTCATATTGAGGGCTTTTTTTGTTATATCGTTTAGGTCCTGTCGCTCAATAATTGCTGTATTTGTCTTTCGATAAGCCAAAGTCGGTCTTGGCCCCATGTAGCAAATATTTGTTCGCCATGCTCATCTAAAATGCGAAAACTGGGTACCCCCCAAATTCCTTGCTGATACATGATTAATCTGTTTTCTTCTAGCATGCTTTCCCAACCCGGTTCATTAAGGTGTAATTTAGCTTCTTGCCAATCAAGACCTGCTTGCTCAACAACCGTTTTTAAGCCTGCCGCACTATTGGTATTAATCCCTTTTGCAAAAACGCAATTAAAAAAGCTTGAGAAGAATGCTATCTCTTTACCCTGTGCTTTGATCCATGGATAAAGTGAGTAGGCCTTGCGTACAGGCTCGCCTATCGGATCGTAAAAATTACCATATTCAACCCCTGCAGCGTGGGCCTCTCTGGCGGTATCCATAAAAATGTATAAGCCTTTCTCAAGAGTCGCAGGGACGCCACGCATTACCATTGGCAAAACCGGTTTAAGGACTAATTTAACGCCCGTATGATTGGCCAGTGCGACAGTCCGGTCAAAACATATAGCGCTGTATGGACTGCGTAATGATGCATATATTTCTAGGGTGATTGTACCGGTGTCTTTTAAATTGCCAGAATATAAAGAAGGTCGGTCGATTAAAAGATCTTGGTGTTCGGCAGTATCCAGACCTAAACGTGCAAGTCTTTTCTCTAAATGATACAAACGGTCAAGGCCCCAGTACCACTCATTAGCATAATACAACATTGCGCCCCAGTAATGCTTTAAGCTATCTCTACGCGTCATGCCTTTGTTAATGACGTCTGCTGCTGCGTCATCACCAGCGACACCATACTGTAAAGCGAGTGCTTGAAGAGCTTCCTTGTTGCTTGTCCACATTGCCTTCCCGACGGATGCTGCACATTTGATAAAAGAATCTGAATCTTGCGCAGCCAAAATACGTGTCGCTAGTTTTATTAGTTCAGGCGGTAGAGTTTCTTTGACTTTAGGAAACTCAAGGCCATATTCTGAGGCTATGTTGCTCGCGTCGTCATGAGACAATCTAAATAATAGCTCGGGTTCTGGTGTGTTATCATCTGAGCTTCCTTCGACAAGATAACAAATGAGTGTTATTTGATATCGCTGAGCTAATGATTGCAACACTTGTGCGACCAGATGACTGTATGCATCATCAACTTGATGAAAATATTCAATACAGTGCTTTTCACCAGCTTTCTGTCGTTTTGCTTCAGCTTTACGATGTCGTCGATTTGTTCGGGTTTGACTAAATAAATAGGTCATCGCTTTTGACAGCACCCAACGCCTCAATCTACTTGGATTGGATTCACTCGCGCCACCGCGGCGCGTAAATTCGACTGTGGATGAAGGTTTTTGCATAACGATTATGACTGCGTTTTTTACTCTTTCATCGCTGCTTTTATCATGTCAATTAGCTCTTCTTCAGTGAAGCTGTATTCACCCCATTGATTTAACTGAATCAACTGTTGTACTTTAGTGTTTATTGTCATGGCTTGCTCATCAGCGTTGGGCACTACCATATATCTCAATAAAGGTTTTTCACTAAATAGGGCATGCATGAAAGCTTCAGACACAGCCTCTGGTAGTTTATAGGATAACTCTCTTTCTTCGGTTGCTTTATATTGTGCAATCATTTCAGGTGTTATTTCACCACCAGCATCTTCGATTCGAGCATGATTACGCAATACAGCACTTCGTCTAATAAAGGATTGGAAATTACCAGGTTGAATAACACTGACCGAAACACCTAAGGGTGACATTTCAGCAGCAAGAGAGTCAGTAAATGCTTCAATCCAATGTTTGCTGCCGCTATAAGCACTGCCACCAGCCCATGCTAGTGTGCCCGCGATTGAGCCGGTCGTAGCGATACGCCCTTTTGATTCAATTACTAGCGGTGCAAATGCTTGAGTTATTCGATAGACGCCTTCGACATTTACTTCATAAACAAATGATTGATTATCGATTGGGGTATCTATAACCGTCCCACCATCACCAATACCCGCATTATTAACCAAGGCATATAAACCAGTGCCACTTTCTTGGATAAGTGCTAACACAGCGTCTATTTGATCTTGTTTGGTGACATCTAAACGTACTGAGGTGATATTGTCGATGGCATTAAGTTGCGCAAGGTCACTATCTTTTCTAGCGCCGGCATATACATGGTATCCAGCACTTGCCAGTGTTTCAGCAAGATGCCGACCGATGCCTGTACTTGCTCCCGTTACTAAGACTGACTTTTGTTTTTCCTTGGTTCCATTTGCGTGGCTATCAGCATAGCTAAGTTGGCTGATAGATACACTCAGTATAATCATAATAAGTGCGGTGAAACGATGGATTTTTATCATCAGTATATAGTCCTTGTTAGTTATTGACTTTAGCCTAGACTTAAAATGCGTTTGTCACAAGCAAAACTACTCCCAATCAAACATCGGATATTCTGGAAAGGCGAGTTTCGCTGATTCATTATCATGTGCTTGTTGGTAGAGAGCTTGAATATCTTTTTGTAAGGCAAATCTGAAATCTCTGACTTGTGTCCATTTTTGATAAAACTCTTCGCTATTACTGCCTTGTTTCATCTGTGGAATGAGTTGTTGATAAGCAATCATTAAGCGTTGAGCTTGTTTTCGCGCGAACAAATCAATTGATTCTTTATGCGCTTGTGACACGTTTTGATCATCAATGTATTTGCTTGCATCAAGTTTTGCATATTCCTCAAAATAACGAGTATATTTAGTATATTCAATACTATCTGCAGCCCCCCAAATGTGCATGCTATTACGGTTAAGTAGAGCTTGAGAATGTGGTTCAATGACCATTACAGTCGGAGTGGCAAAATAGTGAGCTTGTCCAAAACGATTTGTAATATCACGTAAGTCATTAAAATAACCGACGTCGACATACAAGACCTCATAATGTTCCTCAAGAATGCTAGACATCTCTGGTTTCGCAAAATTAGCAGCAAGACCTCTACTATCGTGACACCACTGTGCGCCAAGTACGAGTAATAGTAGTTTATTGTTTTGTTTGGCTAATTCGATTGCACTATCGACGTCAAACATTGCCGACTCAGTTGGTTTGTATACCGAGGGACTTTGGGCATGATGACTGGCACAGGCTGACAAAAACGCCGTCATCATTAAACATATAGTGAAAAGTACATTTTTAGTAACAAGGTGCATAAATTAGTCTTTACAAAATGATATTAATTGCCAAAATAGCAAATGCTGGCGTGTCTCGCTAGTCAATCGCCAAATATGGATTAAAAATGTCACCAGAACACACTAAAATACTGATGCTTAGCCCGGCTAAACGATATCAATATCTCCTAGAACAAATTAGTCAATCAAAAGAAATATGGATATTAAGTGATGAGCATGGTTGCATGATGTTGAACGATGACCAAGAAGACTATGTGCCTATTTGGCCTAGCAAAACCTTTGCTCAGTATTGGGTTTCGGGTGAATGGCAGCATTGTCAGGCAAAGTCGATTTTACTCAAAGATTGGATTGCTAGGTGGACCCCAGGTTTGTTAGAAGATGATATTACGGTCGCTGTTTTTCCTAATCCAGATGAGGAAGCGATGACCTTGTTTCCTGATGTGTTTGAAGCCGATCTACAAAAGCTCAATATAGATGAATAAAAAAAGCCCGAATAAAACTATTCGGGCAAACACACAACATATGGGAAAGGTTAGGGAAACCTTTGAAACAAATTAATCCAAGATAAGTCTTTTCAATTACCATGACGAAAATGAATAAAGTTACTCAGCTTGTTTACTTGATTCCCTATATAGAACCGGACGAGCGGCGTTTTTCTTTCATTTTATTTCGTATTTTCTTCATTTTATTTTGCTGCTGCTCATTTAATACCGATGCCGACTGATATCGTGTCGATAATTTTGCAACAGACATTTCAATTAATACTGGCTGGTATTGAGTTTCTAACTGCAAAAATGCAGCTTCATCAAAGGTTGGTGACTGAATAAGCTCTCGCTTAGCATCCGCGTAGGCGCTCAGTTCAATTTTAAGTGACTGTCTATCTTGCTTCGCTTCTTCTCGAATAAGCGCTAGTTCAGTTTGTTGTTGCTCACTTAGCGCCAGCGCATTTGCTATTCGCTGTTGCCTCTTTTCGTTTGGCTCTCTATTTGCTCGTCGTTCTTTCCTAGTTGCTTGTTTTTCAACTAGTGCTGCTTTTTGTTTATCGGTAAGGATGTTGTAAGCAGCATTGAGTGCTTTGGCTCGTAACAAGGAAACTTCAGTGCCTTGCTCAACACGCATTTTTGCTAAATCAGCTGCATTGTCTTCGTTCCATGATGCCTCTTGCATGAGTGCTTGATGCTGCATGCGCATCTCATCTCGCTGTGAGGCATATACACTTAAATCTTGTCTAAGCTGTTTCATAATCATTTTGAGGTCTTGTTTTTGTGCTCGGCTCAAATCTAAGCCTTTAAAACCAAATGCTTTTTGATGATGAACAGCTTGCACACTTAGTTCATTTGAAGTTTGTGCCGCATGTATACCAAAAGCGGTACTCAAGCTTAAGCTGGTAAAAAGTAGTAACGATAAAGATCTTTTCATAATTTCATCCTAAAAGTGAATATTCACTAGAGTTGGTCAACAGACAAATACAAACTAGATTTATGTGTTAAGTTTGTATGTCATTATAATAGCCAAACCAACGCAAAGTAGTGCAAAGTCAGTGTAAAGCTTTTGTAAAGATGGTTTGATTTTTCCAAAATGCTTTTTACCATGCAGCGGTATCTATTTAACGGATGTGAATATGCCTAAACTTTTGATTATTGATGATGATACTGAACTGACGAATTTATTATCTGAGTATCTTCAGCAACAAGGCTTTGAAGTCGACGTAGAGAATGATCCCATTGAGGGATTAATGCAACTTAAGCGAAGTCAATATCATGTATTGCTATTGGATGTCATGATGCCAAAGATTGATGGCTTTGAAACACTCAAACGTTTGAGGGCATTCTCTACTATTCCCGTCATTATGCTCACTGCAAAAGGGGATGACTTTGATCGAATTCTGGGGCTAGAGTTGGGCGCTGATGACTATTTACCCAAGCCGTTCAACCAACGTGAACTTGTGGCAAGAATAAAAGCGCTTGTTAGAAGGTTGAAAATACTAAACGAGAGTCAACAAGTCCAAGTAATTGAACTACACGGTATAAAGGTAAATGAAGCAAACCAGCAAGTTGAAGTTGCTCAACAGAAAGTAGAAATGACTGCGACTGAATTTTTGATATTAAGCCATTTAATGAAAAACGCAGGTAATTTACAAAGTAAAGAATTGTTGAGTGAGGAAATTTTAGGTCGAAAACTCAGTGCGTTTGACCGCAGCCTTGATATGCACGTTAGCAACCTGCGTAAAAAATTATCAAATGTCGGAGTAGTAGATATCATTAAAACTAGACGTTCGTTAGGTTATTTGATGCAAGTCGAGTGTTCGTAAAATGTCGTTTCTACAAAAACTAGTACCTTAAGCAATACACTTTTTAGTCGCATTTTTTTATGGTTTTGGCTCGCAATTTTTACGATGGCTATTGTGACTTTTTTTGTGATTCGAGCCACCATGAATACATGGCAAGTTAATGCCGCAGATCCTATGCAAATTGATCGTTCAAATATGCTTATCGAGCGTTCTCAAATAATGCTACAAAGAGGTGCGCCTATTCAACGAGTGTTACGTACCATGTCTGCACGAGGTAAGTGGCAATTGCTTGCAATTGATCAAAACACTAGTCAATTACACATGAACTTTCCTAGGCCTTTGATGAATCACCCACAACGATTTGTTGATCTGGCGGAGTTGGAAAGTCCGGTTCTTATCAGGGCAAACTCCCTTGAGTTCATTGGTCCATTTATCGTCAATGCCAGTGATACTCAATATTTAATGTTTATAGGTCGCCTATTACCTTTTTCAGAACGTCCAACTTTAAGTATTGGGCTCGCTATTTTTGTTTTTATCAGTCTTGGGACACTCGCCTGTATTCCAATTGCCGTAAATATCTCTAAACCCCTTAAACGGCTGAGGGATTTGTCGAATCGTTTTGCATCAGGTGAGCAAGCACAAATCGATGAGTCTTTGGCAAAACGTAAAGATGAATTAGGGCAATTGCATAATGACATGTATGCAATGGCCTCAAGTTTGTCCTCAAGCTTACATAAACAGCGAGCATTAATGGCGAATGTGTCGCATGAGTTACGAACGCCATTAACCCGCTTACAATTAGCGCTGGCGTTATTGGAGCCTAAAGGTGATACCCAAATAAAACATGGTCAACGCATCGAGCGAGAAGTACAAATCATTGATGGATTAATTTCACAAGCCTTGCAACTTGCGAAAATAGATAACGATAAAGCAGCTAATGCTGAGCATGCTATTAGCCTTGATGTTAAACAGACCATTAGTCTTAAATCTTTATTAAGTCCGGTCGTGGATGATTTGAGATTTGAAGCTACCGCAAAACAAAAAGACTTTTTAGTTAGTCCTTATGAGGATGTTCAAATAGTAGTTAACACAGCGAGTTTTGTTAGTGCAATTGAAAATGTCTGTCGAAATGCAATGAAGTTTTCAAATAAGAAAAGTCAGCTAAATGTGTCAAACGGAAAGTCAGATAAAGGTAGATACCTTGAAGTAATAGTTGATGATGATGGAGAAGGATTGCCAAAAGAGGCGCTTCAACGTATATTTGAGCCTTTTGTACGCGTGGGTGAAACCCAGTTATCCCAAGGCACAGGACTTGGTTTAGCGATTACTAAGGCTGCTGTTGAGTTACACAATGGACACATTGATGTTGAAAAATCAGAGCTTGGTGGATTACGTATGCGTTTAGTTTTTGGTTTTAAGCGCCTTGCCAGCTTGAGCCTGATGCTGATTGGCTGGTTAGTAGAGAACAATGACATATTTTTTTATAGTGAACAAGACGTCGGACACTATCCTAATACTCAATATAATGAGTTCTATCAAAGCGATGTGAAAAAATCACATAGTTTGATGAAAGATGGTACCTCAATCGCTCACTTTTATGCATTTAATCCTGATGCAAAAGCAACTATTTGTTTTATTCAAGGACGTACCGAAGCGAGTGACAAATATGCAGAGCTGTTTCATGAGCTAGTGTTAAATGGCTATTCAGTCTTTGCCATTGACCATCGAGGCTAGGGGCGTTCGAGCCGAGCATTAAGCGACCCTCATATTGGTTTTGTAAATAGTTTTGAAGAGTACGTAGACGATTTACATACTGTGATTGAAACTGTACTTGAACCATTGTTAGTGCAAAATAAGCAAAGCGAATTGCCTAAGTATCTAATGTGCCATAGTATGGGCGGCGCAATCGGCGCATTATATTTACAAACCTACCCTCAGACGTTCTCAAAAGCGGCTTTGTTTTCTCCGATGTTTGGGATAAAGCTACCTATGCCCAAACCTATCATCAAAGCGCTTGCACGAACCACCATGGGACTAAGAAATATCCTCAAGTTACCCGAAACATATGTATGGGGGCAAAGTGTTTATCAAAGCTTACCTTTTGTTGGTAATGATTTAACAAGTTGTGAGCCTCGTTACCAGATGTTTCGTAAAGTCATGAGCGACTACCCAGTTAATCAATTAGGTGGAATTTCTTTTACTTGGTTGCTTGCTTCTATGGCGGCAATGGACAAAGTCGAAGAGAACTTAGATAAACTCGAGACTGATTGTATAGTGTTTAAGGCTAAGGATGATCAAATTGTCGATAATGATGTAATTGAACATTACTGCCAACGTTCTAAGCATGCTCGTTTGCTTGAAATACCTGATGCGCAACACGAGATTATTTTCGAAAAAGATCATATTCGCCAAATCGCGTTAACCGCGCTTTATGACTTCTTTTCCAATTAGTTAAATATCGATTTAGGAAGTTAAGATGCTAAATGTTGTTCTTTTTGAACCTGAGATCCCGCCTAATACGGGAAATATTATCCGCCTTTGCGCAAATACTGGTTTTCAATTGCATTTAATTGAACCCCTTGGTTTTGATTGGGATGAGAAAAAGGTACGCAGGGCTGGTTTGGATTATCATGAATTTGTGAATACCAAGCGACACGCGAGTTTATCGGCATTTATTGAAAGTGAAAATCCACAAACAATTTATGCATGTACAACTAAAGGTAAGGTTTATCATCATGAAGCTAAATATAAGGCAGGCGACACGCTGCTATTTGGGCCTGAAACAAGAGGCTTGCCTGCATCAGTCATAGAGTCGCTGCCACCAAAATGCAGGGTTCGCATACCGATGACACAAAACAGTCGCAGTATGAATTTGTCAAATGCGGTGGCCGTTTTTGTATATGAATCATGGCGCCAATTGGGATTTGATAATGCAATATAGGCAATTGTTAAGAATTTTTGAGTATTCTTTAAAAAAAGCTCAATTATTCTTATAATGAGCCGATACAGATATTGGCAAAGTGTAACTCGCATGAAATCACTGCCAATATTAGAATAAGAAAGGAGTATAGTTATGGTTATCCCTACGACATTTTTACCCATCAATACTACGCGAACAAAACCAGTGAAAAAGGGTCAGGTCAGCCTTGAGCGAGCAGAAACTCAAGCGGATTCTACAAAGCAACACACGCAGATTAATGTGCCAATGTACGATAAGCGTGAAGGCGAAGATAGACGTAAACGCAAAACAAAACCTTTGCTAGACACACGCTCTGGTAAGGATAGGCGCTATGATAAAGATAAACCTTCAATTGACATCAAAGCGTAGCCAATCTCACATGGATGAGCGTAAAAGTCCGCGCTATGTAACGATGATTTGATATGAATGATATGCCCTTAGAGCCCCAGATCTCGATATTAATTCCCTCTATTTTAGATCACGCCAGCACAACTATGGATGCCAACGGTTCGTTAGTCCCGTTTGCGTTTAGCCTAAACAGTGACAATAAAGTGAATGCTTTTGCACCTACGGCCAATCAGGATATCAATCCAAGCGATTTACAGGCAGCGGTAAATGACTTGCAAGCTCAATTAGTCGAGAAAGTCGAGGAAGATGCATGTTTTGTCGCGTGTGCAATTATTTATCCCGATTATGAAAATTTAGAGCTAGTTTGTTTGATTGAAAATCGAGAAAACTATTGTAGTCAGTGTTTCATTCCCATTGACATCCAAGACACGCCAGTTTTACTAAAAGATGAAATTGAGATGGACAGCAGCTATGTATATGTGTTTCCCATTCTTGAGGACGTAATTGATTAGCAGTTTTATGTTTAGGCTAGCTTTTCAACCAGCAATTGTGCAGTGATAAATTGTTCGGCAATATTTGATTTTTATACTTATACTGTTTGGTAATAAAAGCTTAAGCGCTCATATTTAGCAACGTTAGATTTTGTTGCTCAACAATAAGAAAAATGACACGTCTATGGATACACTATTTAGCTTTTTTGATTTATTTATCTCTGGCTTTCAAACGCCTACTTTAGGTTTCTTGTTAGGCGGTATGTTTATCGCTGCAATGGGTAGTCGCTTAACAATCCCTGACCAAGTCTACAAATTTATTGTCTTTGTTTTATTAATGAAAATAGGGTTGCGTGGTGGGATGGAAATCCGTAACGCTAACCTTGCAGAGCTGTTGCTTCCCGCTATATTTACGGTATTGATAGGCGTCATTATTGTATACTTAGGTAAACTTGTGTTGTCTAAGCTTCCTAGGCATCAAACCCGTGGATGCAATTGCGACAGCTGGACTTTTTGGTGCTGTTTCTGCATCAACATTTGCCGCCGCTATGCTGCATCTTGAAGATGTGGGAATGGAATATGAGGCATGGGTTTCGGCACTATATCCATTTATGGATATTCCTGCACTTGTATTGGCGATTGTTCTTGGTCGATTAGCGACCGAGAAAGAAGAAGCCTTGACAGCGCAAGACGGCAAAACAAGGTCCAAACGCAAAACCCTTAGTATAAAAGAAATAGTAAAAGACAGTTTGCAAGGCTCAGCCCTATCCGCCTTAATATTAGGTTTACTGCTAGGGTTGCTTACTCGGCCAGAACCAGTATATGAAAGTTTCTATAATCCAGTTTTTCGTGGTTTTTTATCTATCTTGATGATCATAATGGGTATTGAAGCATGGCAAAGGTTAAGTGAGCTTCGTCGGGTTGCTCATTGGTATGCAGTATATGCTGCCATCGCACCATTACTCCATGGTGGTATAGCATTTGGATTTGGCGCAATCGCGCATTACACAACGGGTTTTAGCCCTGGTGGTGTTGTTTTATTGTCAATATTAGCAGCATCAAGTTCGGATATTTCGGGTCCGCCAACATTAAGAGCAGGTATTCCCTCTGCAAACCCGTCTGCATTTATTGGTTCTTCAACAAGTATTGGGACGCCAATCTGTATTGCAATTGGAATCCCACTGTTTACCGAACTTGCGATTATCTGTTTTCACTAAATTTCTACCGGAGGCTACATGAAACATAAAGCCACACTTATTGCGATAATGACTGAAAAAGTGTTTGAAAAAGAAATACTGGCAGTCTTAGAAGAAGAAGGTGCAAAAGGCTACACGATTTTTGAAGGTGGTGGAAATGGCTCGTTTCATTTACATCAATCTCAACACCTTTCCTTAGTCGATGAGTTCAGAATTGTAAAAGTAGAAGTAATTGTATTATCAAAAGATATTGCAGAAAAAATAGCAGAGCGACTAATGAATGAGAACTTTGCGCAGCAGCCGGGAATTGTCAGCTTAAGTGATGTTGAGATTTTTCGTACGCAAAAATTTTAATTGGTAAGTGAAGATTTGTATTAAGCTAAATCGTTTAATCAAGAGTAGTAAGTAGGCAAATTAAAATAAGTGAGGTTGTGGTGTATCAGTATAGTGCGTTATCGATGAAACGATTCTTCAGTTTGTTTATCTGTATTTTTATATTATCTAGCACATGGCAAATGGCCAGCGCTGCACCAAGTGGCGCGATATTTGAAGCTGAAGATATTTTCCAACTCGAGGTCGCAGGCGATCCACAAGTCTCTCCAGATGGAACGCAGGTAGTTTATGTAAGGCGCTCAAACGATATTATGAGTGATAGCACACGCTCAAGCCTTTGGATTGCCTCTGCTGATGGCAAGCAACATCGGCCGGTTATGTCATCAAGGCATAATTATTATTCACCTCGATGGTCACCAAATGGCGATCGCTTAGCGTATATCTCTAATCAAGACGGTAAGCCTCAGCTATATGTTCGATGGATGGACACGGGGCAAACGGCACTTGTTAGCAACGTACCATCATCTCCTTCGTCGTTAACATGGTCACCAGATGGCAGCACCTTAGCGTTTACCATGAGTGTATCGGTAAAGGAAAAGCCATTTAGTGTGAAAATGCCAGAAAAACCCAAAGGGGCGAGCTGGGCAGAGCCTTTTCAATACATTACAAAAGCGCGCTATCAAGCTGATGGTAGAGGTATTTTGGATCCAGCTTATACTCATATTTTTATTGTTCCGGCTGAAGGTGGCAGTGCTCGTCAATTAACATCAGGCGCTTTTCATCATCGCGGAAGCTTGAGTTGGACGCCCGACAATCAAAGCATTGTGTTCTCAGCAAACCGAAGTATTAATTGGGAATATGAACCTGGGCAATCGAATATTTATTCAGTGGATTTAGCGGGTAATCTTGTTCAAATAACAGATTATCCAGGCGGTGCATCAAATCCAAGTGTATCGCCAAATGGTAAATACATCGCTTATTCAAGACGAGATGACAAGAAATTAGCGTATCGTAATCGTTATTTACATGTGATGGATATTACGGGTGAGAATGATAAAAATTTGAGTGTAGATATTGATAATTCGGTGTCGAATTTTCAATGGAAACAAAGCAAGGGTTTGTACTTTCAGCAAATGGTGCGCGGCGTCACTCAAGTCGACTATGTCAGTCTATCGGGTAATGTGAAAAACGTAGTAAAGGGCTTAGGTGGGGGATCTCTGGGTAGACCTTATACAAGCGGAGATTTTTCATATAATGACAATACAATTGCTTATACAAAAGGTCGTTTTGACAGGCCGGCAGATATATTTGTTAAAAAGGGCAGTAAAGAGCGTCAATTAACGCAATTAAATGAAGACCTTTTTGGACATAAAGACCTAGGAGCGATAAAGGAGATCACTTACACCTCATCAATCGATGGAGAGCAAATACATGGCTGGTATGTATTACCGCCTGATTATGACGCGGCAAAAAAATATCCATTAATTATCGAGATCCATGGCGGGCCACATTTAGCGTATGGCCCTCACTTTTCAGCTGAAGTTTTAAGAATGGCCGCACAGGGCTATATCGTATTTTTTAATAACCATCGTGGAAGTACTGGATACGGGGAACGCTTTGCTTTGTTGCTGCAGAATAAATATTCTTCTAAGTACGATTTTGCCGATCATATGTCAGGGATTGATGCCTTAATTGCTAAAGGTATTATCGATGAAAACAACTTGTTTATCACTGGTGGTTCAGCCGGCGGCATTGCAACCGCTTATGCAATTGGCTTGACTGATCGTTTCAATGCAGCAGTTGTTGCAAAACCGGTGATTAATTGGATTTCAAAAGTACTTACTGCTGATAGCGGCTTGTATCAAATTCCGTATCAATTTCCTGGTATGCCTTGGGACCATCTTGAGCACTATTGGGAACGCTCACCTTTGTCACTTGTCGCTAACGTGAAAACTCCTACTATGCTGCTAACGGGTGTTAACGATAAGCGAACGCCAATGTCTGAAACTGAACAATATTATCAAGCCTTGAAGTTACTCAAAGTAGATACTGTTTTAGTTAAAGTACCAGGGGCTTCACATGGTATTGCTGGTAAGCCTTCCCGAATGATTGGGAAGATTGAAAATATCATTGCATGGTTTGATAAATACAAAACGCAAGCAGAGAATTAAGGGGGTTTACTCAGCTTTTTGTTCTCTGTTGAGTAAATCAATCGCGGCTTCTTTGGCCGTTTTACCTTGGTAAAGTACTTTATAAATTTGCTCACATATGGGCATTTCGATGCCTTTTTGTTGCGCTAAAATATGCACTTCTTCAGTGTTACGAAAACCTTCGACAACTTGCCCTATACTATCAATCGCATCTTGTACTCCTAAACCTTGGCCTAAGGCTAAGCCGAATCGTCGGTTACGTGATTGATTGTCTGTACAGGTCAATACCAAATCACCTAAACACGCCATCCCCATAAAGGTTTCAGGCCGAGCACCAAGTGCTAAACCTAATCGTTGCATTTCCGTCAAACCACGAGTAATTAAAGCGGTGCGTGCATTTGCGCCAAAACCAAGGCCATCAGCTAAGCCGGCACCAATAGCGATAACATTTTTCACGGCGCCCCCAAGTTGCACGCCAATTAAATCATTATTTACATATACTCTGAAGCTTTTGGGATTGTGTAATAGGCGGGAAAACGTTTCAGCAAGCTTCGTATTATCGCTTGATAATGTGATTGCTGTGGGCAATCCTGCTGCCATTTCACTAGCAAAAGTCGGCCCCGATAAAACCGCTCTTGGTATGTTTTCAGGTAAATGATCGGCTAAAACTTGCTCTAGCAATCTACCTGTTTTCGGCTCTAAGCCTTTGCTAGCCCAAATTACTTGGTGATGCGTTTGTAGCATAGGCGTAATAAGCTTTACAATATCGGCAAAGGCATGGCTAGGTACTACAATTAATACATAGCGACTTTTGTCGATGCTGTTTTGCAAATCACTAGTCGGAATTAAATGCTCTGGGAATGTAAAACCATCTAAATAACGCTCGTTAGAGCGTGTAGTGTTCATCTGATCAATTGCTTGTTTGTCTCGGCCCCACAGATAGGTGTAGTGTTCATTGCGAGATAAACAAAAAGCAAGCGCAGTGCCATAAGACCCTGCGCCTATTACAGTGATATGCTCACTAGTACCCATTGCTGTTTAGGCGTCTAGCTTTGGTGCATCAACCGGTGCAGTCGCGCCGCCTGCTTTGGCTGCTCTTTGTTTTTCAACATATGCGTTAAAAATGGCATCAAAGTTCACTGGCGCTAAGTTTAAAGCAGGGAATGTACCACGATTAACTAAGTTAGAAACTGCTTCACGCGCATACGGGAATAGCAAGTTAGGGCAATAAGAACCCAGCATGTGCGCTTTATTTTGATCTGGAACATCACCAATTGCAAAAATACCAGCCTGCTGCACTTCACATAAAAACGCGGTATCACCTGCATTAGTTGCAGTGACTGTGACGGTCAACACAACTTCGTAAATATTCGGCTCAACTTCCGTTGTACGTGTATCAATGTCTAATTTAATTTCAGGTTTCCATTCATTTTGGAACACAGCAGGTGTATTTGGAGATTCAAAAGAGATGTCTTTTGTATAAATACGTTGCATATTAAATTGTACTTCTTTGCCTTGTTGTGCGCCTTGTGCTTCTTCAGCCATTAGTGTTTCCTATTATTTCTACTTTCTTTAAGAGTGTTAATATAAATATATGGGGTAAACTAGTTACCCTTGTAAAAGTGTGTCTAATTTGCCTGCAGATTCTAGTGCAAACAAGTCGTCGCAACCACCTACATGCGTATCACCCACAAAGATTTGAGGTACCGTTGTGCGGCCGCCAGCGCGCTCAATCATTGGGTCACGCAATTCTGGATTTTTATCTATTTCAAAATCGGTAAATTCAACCCCTTTGGACGCTAAAAGCGACTTTGCTCTTTTGCAATACGGGCAATAACCTTTTGTATATAATTCAACTTTTTGCATTGTAATCTCGATTTTTTATTTGCTTAAGGGGAGGCTTGCACCTTGCCATGCATTGATTCCACCCGCTAATACATTCACTTTAGTAAAGCCTTGTTTAACCATTTTATCAGCGGTTCCTGCCGCAAGGTTACCCATGGCGCATACTACAATAATGGGGTGATCTTTGTGTTTTTCAAGTTTGCTGAAGTTACCTTCTCTAATTTCCTCAGGCTTCAGCTGACGTGAGCCTATGATATGGCCTGTTTTGAAATCTTTCGCTGGACGAATATCTAAGACAATCGCGTCTTCTTTATTCATTAACAATGTTGCTTGATGGTTGTCGACACGCGAAGACTTGGATAGTAAAGGTGATATAAATGAATATATCAGCATGAGCATAAGTGCTGCCCAAATTCCGGATAGAATAAAGTTATCGCCGGCAAATTCTATCAATTGGTCCATGTGTATTGCTCTCGTTTGATAATAGTTTATAAATTTGATGCGCGATTATAGCGAAACGTACAACAAAAAACAGTAATAGTCGTTAAGAACCATATATTATCTATCACTTTTATTTGAGCTTGTTGAAATAACTGGTAAATTACACACCTACTCAAATTTTCATCAGCAAATGGAAGGTCAATGTCTGTCACAGTAGCAAATCCTAAAAAACACACTCTTGCTTTATTTATTTTAGACGGTTGGGGATATCGTGAAGACCCAACCAACAATGCCATTGCTGCTGCTAATACACCTAATTTAGATAGACTCTCGCATAATTATGCCAGTACGCTCATTTCAGGTTCGGGTTTGGATGTTGGTTTACCGGATGGGCAAATGGGCAATTCTGAGGTTGGACATGTTAATTTAGGTGCCGGGCGAGTGGTTTACCAAGATTTTACAAAAATTACCAAAGCCATCGATGATGGTGAGTTTCAGAGTAACCCTGCGCTATTAGAGGCCATTGATAAAGCGATTGCAGATGATGGTGATGTTCACATTATGGGCTTGTTGTCAGACGGAGGCGTCCACTCTCATCAAAGCCATCTGTTTGCAGCAATGAAACTCGCGCACAAACGAGGAGTTAAGCACATCCATCTTCATGGGTTTTTAGATGGCCGAGATACTCCACCACAAAGTGCAGCAAGATATATTAGCCAAGCACAACAAGAATGTGACAAGTTAGGCAATGCGAGCATAAGCTCACTTATTGGACGCTACTACGCAATGGATAGGGACAATCGTTGGGAAAGAGTAGAACTTGCTTACAACTTGCTCACCCAAGGTAAAGGTGAAGTGAATGCTGCCACTGCGGGTGACGCAATTGAAAGCTCATATCAAAATGACATAACGGATGAGTTTGTAAAAGCTACTGTAGTAGGTGAATTTACAGGGATAAAAGATTCAGACACTGTGCTGTTTATGAATTTCAGAGCAGATAGAGCGCGCGAGCTGTCTCATGCATTTGTCACTGATACCTTTACTGGTTTTACGCGAAATGCCAGACCTAAAACAAATTTTGTGATGTTAACTGAATTTGAGTCCAATATTGATGCACCAGTTGCCTATCCCACTGAGAATTTGGTGAACGTGATGGGCGAGTGGTTGGCAAAACACAATAAAACGCAACTTAGAATCAGTGAAACAGAGAAGTTCGCCCATGTTACCTTTTTCTTTAGTGGTGGCAAAGAAGATGAGTATGATGGTGAAAAACGCATTTTGATTCCTTCACCAGATGTAGCGACCTATGATTTACAACCTGAAATGAACTCAGAACAATTAACCGATGCGTTGATTGAGTCGATTGATTCAGGTGAATATGATGTGATTATTTGTAATTTCCCAAATGGCGATATGGTCGGTCATACTGGTAAGTTTGATGCAGCAGTAAAAGCATGTGAAGCGGTAGATCATTGCATTGGACGACTGGTGGATGCTTTGGAGCGCAACAATGGCGAGTGTCTTATTACCGCTGATCACGGTAACGCTGAGCAAATGCTCGACCCGAACACAGGCGCCGCACATACCGCACACACCTGTGAACCGGTGCCTTTTATTTATTATGGGCGTCAAGCACAAGCCAGAACAGACGGTACGTTAAGTGATGTTGCGCCAACTATGTTATATTTAATGGGAATGGAGCAGCCAAGTGAAATGACTGGAAAATCAATTCTGCGTTTGCTCTAAAGCCTAAAAGCGACAGACTAACTAAGTGAAATGCATTGACTACTAAGAGACTACAAAAGAGCCAAGGATTGCTAAGCTTCACCTTTGTGTGCATAGCTTGGTGTGTCTTATACGCTAATGATGCCTTTTCACAATCCCAAACCAAAGAGTTAGAAACGATTCAAGCGCTGATCATTCAGACCAAACAGCAGCTTGATCAAAACTTAGCAGATTCTGAACGCTTGCAACAAGAATTGAAACTTGCAGAGTTGGAGATTGCCGAAACAGCTACCAAGCTAAACAATACTGACAATGAGCTTGCTGAAACTAGAGTGGGCTTAGAAAATCTGAACAAAGACAGGGTCCGTTTAGAAGGGGCTATTGAAGATCAGCAATCGGCACTTGCTAGTCAAGTTAAAAGCGCTTACATGGCAGGTGACTACGATTTTGCAAAAATGATTTTTAACCAAAACGAAGCCAATAAATTTGAACGAGTAGTTACCTATTATTATTACCTAAATAAAGCAAGACAGGCACAAATTGAATCATTTCGAAGCTTAATCACAGCGTTAACGAATGTGAAAAATGAGTTGAGTAATAAAGAAGCGGAATTAACGGTACTCATTGATAAGCAAGCAACTCAAGCTAGGCAACTTGGTCAGCAGCAACAAAGTCGGTTTGCTGCATTACAAAAAATTGAACAACAAATAAAAACGGATCAAGCTAGAGTCGAACAACTTGAACAGCAAGAGTTGAATCTTAGCGAAGCGATTGAACGAGCAGAAATTACTGCACAAGCGGCCCGAGAGACTGCACAAATTGAGAGTGTTGAATTAGCGGGACTTAGTGGGCTAAAAGGGAAATTGACAGTACCAGCATCGGGAAGAGTGCAGCGTTTGTTTGGAAAGCGGCGTCAAGGTCAAGTAAGATGGAATGGCATTATTATAGATGCAAGAGCGGGTTCTCCTGTCACTGCTGTTGCCGATGGAGTCATCTTATATGCAGATTGGCTAAAAGGGTTTGGCTTAGTAACCATTATTGACCATGGAGATGGTTATATGTCGGTGTATGGTCGAAATCAAGCACTATTAAAGAATGTTGGAGAGCCCGTTTTAGCTGGTCAAAGTATCAGTCTTGCCGGCACTAGTGGCGGGCAAAGTCGTTCTGGGCTTTATTTTGAAATTCGTCACAAAGGTAAAGCCCTTAATCCTAGCCAATGGCTTATGCGGTAAACTATATCAGTTTATAAAACGCCAAAACGATGACTAATAACACCACTATCGATGCCGCAAGGTTATTAGCCCATCCATTCACATGATATTTCATCAGCATTTTATTGTTACACACCCAAACTAACAACACTGCGGATATTGGTAATAGCAATGCATTTGCTGTTTGTGCTAACAAAATAAGGTTTAAAGGTTTGATGCCAAGACTTGCAGTTGCAGTGCCGGCGATCACGACAAGCAAAGCTGCTAATTTAAAACGCAAGTCGCTGAGTGTTTGACGCCATCCAAATAATCCACTAATGGCATATGAAGCTGCAAGCGGCGCGGTGATAGCACTAGTTAAACCAGCAGCAAATAAGCCAATCCCAAAGAACAAAGTCGCGCTATCGCCGAAAATAGGCTGTAATTGATTAGCAATATTGGCTGTTTCTACGGGTGTTTGAGACACAAAAAAAGTAGTCACTGAGCTCGATAAAATGGCAAGAGTAACTAAACCTCCTAGCCCGATTGTAAGCATTAAATGCCGTCGTTGATTAGGTTCTTCAAACCCACTGCTCTTTTTTGCATCAGCTGCACTTAAGCCTGCATGCAAAAACAAATTATAAGGCACAATGGTGGTGCCAATTATGGCTAGCGCTAAGCCCATGTTGTTACTTAACATGCTAGAAACAAATTCACCGTCAAATAAGAGTCCTTGGCTAAGAAGGTTAACGTTAATCCCCACCATTAGCATCAAACTAATGAAAACAATACTCATTAATACAACCAAAGCGACTAAACACTTTTCGACTATTTTATAGTGTCCACTTGCCAATAATATAAAGGCCGTTGCCCCAAGACCCAAAGCCCAATGAGTAATCGTTCCGCCAAAGCTTGCCGATAAGCCAAGTGCAGCGCCTGTTATGTTACCGCCCTCATATGCGGCGTTTCCAATACCGATAGCTAAGACAATAAGAAGTCCGATAATAATCTTTGCAAAGGGGTGCTTGATACATACCATAATTGCTTCTGATAGCCCCATTTTTGCGGCACTGCCTACTCTTGAAGCATGTTCTTGCAAAATATAGGTGGCTATTACCGCAAACCCCAAGAGCCAAATGAATGCATAGCCCGTTTGAGCACCAACTAAGGTAGCAGTAGTAACAGTGCCTGGACCGATGAAGGCAGCGGTTATTATTAGTCCTTTTATGCCAGTTCTCATAACTATATTCGCCTATCTTTTTTTATTATTGTTAATGTAGACTTTGCTTGAATCCTTTACTCTAAAGAGTATGATTAAGTCTAATTTACTACTACAAGCCCTTGTAGATACATGACTTTACACGACTTATACGCCGGTGACGAATCTGTTTCATTTTTGCATTCACAACATTACGTTGAAGGTTGCCTTGTTGGTGCATGTGCTTGTCCGGAGATACCCTTACCTGATGTGTGGTTGCCATGGGTTATCAAACAACATAATCAGATTAGTGGAATTGATCAAGCTGATCAGATCACCGATAAGCTTTTTGGATACGTCAAGGATTGTCTAAAGAGCATGCACAATGAAACTATACATGCGCCGCATTACGCAGTTTATGATGAAAAACAATCGCCCTTAAGTAAAAATAACCAAGCGATTCAGCAATGGTGTGAAGGCTTATTAATGGCACATGGGGCGCGTGAAAAGATATGGCAAGGCGCATGGGATAAAATGCAAGATGCCGCGCCAGAGCGTGCGCCAGGTTTAGGCAAAGACTTAAAGCATGTGTTACATGTGTTTTCATGTTTTGCACAAGCCAGTTTAACTATCAAACAAGCGGCTTCTCAAGGCGATGAGCAGATGCCACATAAATTAGCGTTAATTAGCCAAAACATGACTCAAACACTTAAAAAATATGTTGAGATTTCTGGTCATCTTGCCCAATACTTACCCAATCAATTTGAAACCTTCGTCCAAGCCCCGAAACACTAAATCGGCTTTAGAACGACTAAGACAACAATTGCCAGTAGCGCCAAAACAGGTACTTCATTTAAAAAACGATAAAATTTGGGGCTATGAGTGTTGCTTCCAGCGATAAAGCGCCTAAGCAAAATAAATAGATACACATGGTAGACATAGAATAACGCAACTAGTGCTAGTTTTAGATGCAACCAGTAACTATGCGTGAACCAATGCCATCCGTATTGATATATGATCAAGACGCCAAACACCAAGGTCAAAATGGCAAATGGTGTAACAAAAAACCACAAGCGCCTTTGCATGACATTTAATTGACTTTTTACTTCAGCAATATTCGATTCAGCGTTATACACAAATAGCCTTGGTAGGTAAAAAATACCAGCCATCCATGCAATCATGAAAAAGATGTGAAGTGCCTTAAACCATAACAATAACACGAGTGTACTTTCTCCTTTGTGTCAGATGAAATTAATGTTTTTGCCTCAACAGATAGGTATGTAACATATCCCATGTTATCACCCCACAGATATCTTGAGGTAACTTATTAAGGTTCAGGTTAACCTCGCCAAGCGTAGTACGCGATATATGTTCAAACGCTGTATCTTGTCTATAAATCACTACACCTCCTTGCCTTTTTTTGTGTAACAATTCATAGACTTCAGCTAAGGTGTTTTGATCTGACAAAGCATGCATATCTTGAATTGTTATAGGATATGCATTGAGCTGTAAGCTAAGATCTAAACTTACTAATTGCCAACGAGCAGTCTTGTCAGCTAACACACAATGATTGATGATAATGTCATGTGGCAATTCTTTAAGGTGAGCATACATTTGCGCATCATGACCTTGCTCAAATATCGTTATCTCTTGTTTCATTAGCGCTAATACGCCAGTATCTTGCAACATATCTCTTATCGACGTAGTTGTATATTCAAGCCCTTGATAATCAAGTTGCTGGACAAATATTGAACGATTCTTGCCAAATTGTTTTGAAGTGACATAAGCGCTAACGATAGTAATAATAGCAGGTAAAATGACTTGCTGAGTTGAGCTAAGTTCCATCGCCGCTGAAAGGGCAGCCATAGGGGCATGCAGCACCGCCGTTAATAATCCCGCCAAGCCTAGCAATGCATAGCTTTCCATTGTGACGGTAGTTTCAAAAAACATGATATTTAGGACTTGAAGAAACAATGCGCCAGCTAAAATCCCAATAACCATAACAGCACCGACTATTCCGCCGGGCACACCAAGCGAAATCGCAGTGATGGCAAGTAAAAACTTTATAGCGAACATAAGGCCAATGGCGGTTAACTCTGGTTTGCTTTGTAAAAAGCTTTCAAGGTTAGAAAATTCTGAACCGATTGTGTTAGGCAAGAAAAAGGCCACGACACCTGTGATCAATGCAGCAATAATTAATCGCGTGCCCATACTCAATGGTCGAGCAATCTTCATTAAGGACATTAGTTGGCGATTAAATACACTTCCTAATACACCTAAAAATATCCCCAGTAATATGAGAATGGGTAATTGTTGTGTTTCAATGGCATCAAATTGTAAGAATGAGAGGCCAGTTACATCACCAAATACCCAGCGTGTTATAACTGAACCTGCCGCTGCCGCCAACATAACGGGCACGAATATGTGAAGTTTATATTCACGCATAACAACTTCCATCACAAAAATGACGGCAGCAAAAGGTGTATTAAAGGCTGCGGCAATACCAGCAGCAATGCCGCAACCGGCTAAGACACGCAAACTATTAAAAGGTAGTTTGAACCACTGACCAATGTAGTGACTTGCCGCTGCGGCAAGATGTACAGTGGGACCTTCTTTTCCTACTACAAAACCACTAGCTAAGGCTAAAATACCTCCAAAGAATTGATTAATACTGGTTTTGAAAGGGATGTGGCCATAAAACAGCTTAAAACGATGAATTACAAACGGTATCCCCATTCGATAGTGTTTGTAGCCAGTTCGTTTTGCAATAATAATCACAACTAACATAGCTAGAATTGGCATTAGCAATAGTTGATACGGAGCTAATGAAGTATAATTACCAACATCGCCGAGTAAGCTTATATGTATTAATTCAATGCTAAAGCGAAAAAGAACGATAACAAAAGCAGAAATGATCCCACCAGTTAGACCTACAAGGCATAATTGCAATGAGGTTGACGGGAATGATAAAGAGACTCGTAGCCTTTGGAGATAGCCACGCCATTTGGATGTACTTTTGGTGCGACTATGATCTGTTGTGTGCGCTTCTTTTGGCGATTGCATGTTATTACTAACAGTATTATTAACAATTGATTCGGTATAATACCATCATCAAACAATTGCTTGGGAGAAATTTTGGGCTTGCGACAATTAAGAAGTGATATTGGGTTTATCAGGTATTACGCAATTGCGGGCATTGTCATTGCAACTGCGTTTTATTTGGGGATGATATTTGCTGAAAACGAAAACAAAGCGCTGATAAATGAAAATAGAGCGATGCAAAAGAGTCTTGCAAACCTTACGCATAGCCATGAATTAACAAAGTCCGAACTTAATATGCTTAAAGTTGAACATGAAATAAATAGTTTGGCGAGCGAAAGCTTGCAAGAGACTTTGGCGCAGGCTTTAACAAGTGAACAAGAGTTAAAAGAACAAATATTATTTTATCAACGAGTAGTTGCACCAGAGCTTGCCGAGTCAGGGTTCTTAGTTGACTCGGTAGAGTTAAGAAATGCAAACTCACCTAACAAATATACTTTGGAGCTGGTCTTGATACAGCAAGAGCGCGTGCGCGATATTCTCAAAGGTGAATTACAGGTGATTCTTACTGGTATGCAAAGCGGTGAGCCTTCTCAGCTTGATCTTAGTTATTTAATGTCACACAAGGAAGACGAGGATACTCAAAGTGTATTTAAATATGCGTTTAGATATTTTCAAGTAATTGAAGTTAGCTTTATTTTACCTGAAGGCTTTGTCCCTGAAAGTTTTGTAATGGATACAGAAATTTATAAATTTAATCGTAAGCGCGGTGATTATAGTACGTCAGTAACTTGGAATGATGCCTTAGTTGACTAACATTTGAATACTTGACTAAAAAACTCGGGTATTGGATAATTGCGCGCCTTGATATTTTGGTGAAAAGCCAGATATACAATGCACTGAATAGAAACTGCATTGTCACATTTATGGAGTAAACAATGTCTACAGAAGCGGCTTTGCCAATAGAATTTTCGGATGCGGCAGCAAATAAAGTCAAAACATTGATTGCAGAAGAAGAAAATCCTGAATTGAAGCTACGAGTCTATGTTACGGGCGGTGGCTGTTCTGGTTTTCAATATGGTTTCACGTTTGATGAAAAGGTCAATGAAGGTGATATGACTATCGAAAATCAAACTGTGACACTTGTTATTGATCCTATGAGTCTCCAATATTTAGTGGGCGGTGTGGTAGACTACACTGAAGGGTTAGAAGGCTCTAGATTTTTTGTTAATAACCCTAATGCATCAACAACCTGTGGTTGTGGTGCCAGTTTTAGCATTTAAGGCTAAGGAACACTATGCAACTTTATGGCTCTGTAACGTCCCCTTATGTTCGTCGTCTGCGTATGTTTATGCAGGATATTCCTTATGATTTCGAACAAATAGACATCTTTAATAGCCGAGACAGAGCTGCTATTGCTTCTTTTAACCCTACTTTAAAAATTCCTATGCTAAAAGATGGCGAGCAAGTCGTTTTAGATTCTAGGATGATTTATCAATATTTATCTCAAAAACACGATATTCAATCGTTGACATGGGATCAACAGAATCTACTGACCAGCATTGATGCTGCGAATGAATCTTTAGTACAGTTTCTTATATTGTCTCGTTCAGAAATAGACACTAGTGCTGACAAAATGTTCTTCAGAATCCAGCGCGAAAGAATGGATGTTGTGTTTACGCATTTAGATCAAAAGGCGCAGCAAGGCGTGTTTGATTCATGGAACTACTTATCCATCAGCTTATTTTGCCTACTTGATTGGGTAATGTTCCGCAATTTACATGATTTGAGTTCATACACCACCTTGTTATCGTTGCACCAGCAATGGGATCAGTTAGCTATTAGTCATAAGACTAATCCTCGGCAACAATAATATTTAAGTAGAGAAGTGGATTTCGGCACGCAGTGCAATACCAAACGATGCTCTGAAATCTTCTTTTCTGAGCCATAAAACAAAAGGTTCGACTTCTACAAACAGCCACTCACGCAATACTTTTTGTTTATAACGAAAGCTAAGCAGCATTTGTTCTTTGCGGTACGAAGGCTCCGAGCGTCCATTAATTGAAGCTGACAGCAAGTAGCTAGTGTTGTTATCGCCTAACAATAAATATTGTGCTTCATGTCGCCACAACCATAGGTGATCTACACTTCGATATCTAAAACTATTATTAAATGAATATGCAGAACTCGTACTGAGGTTATGCACTACAGAACCGTTTATTTCAGTACCAAGTTGATCACTAGAATAATAATTAAGCTCAGTAAAATAATTGAATGCGGTATCGTCGCCAAGCAATATTCGGTCTTTATATCTTGCTCGTGTATATAGTTGGCTGCCTCGTCCAAAACCAAGCCTATACGAAATCTTTTTGTTTTCAGTAGGTATAAATTGAAGTGCGATAACGGTTCGGTCGCTATTACCCAAATCTTCTCGACGGGCTGCTTTAACCGCTTCATTATTTGCATCGTCTTCTTCATCAGATAAAAGTAGCTCGACGCGATTCTCAAGATCAGGTAGTTTGGCTCGTATACGAAATCTAAAGTCAAGTTCAGAAAAATCACCAGAGCGTGGTTCCCAACCAAAACGAACTCTCCCTTTGCTACTGGGAGCTTCGGCCATTTTCCCTGCATCGTGTTCAAACCAGCTATTAATATGCTCTAAACCATAGTCGACCCCATTACTGATATAGCAGTGAGTATCATCTAACCAGCCTAATTGTCCGCAGAACTCGTAAGGCGGAGCTTGGATAAGAGGGTCTGTTAAAGGTTCTTTTTCGCTGGCCCACACTTGTGAAATCTGCCCAAAGAAAAGGAAAGATATCGCTATAACATGAGCAATTTTGACGCTATTTGTTTTAAGCCTTTGCAATAGGCGCATTCACAATGTGTCCGTACAAGTATAAATACTTTTTCTTAAGTATAAGGAAACGCAGTGATATTCATCTTTTTATGCGTATAATGATAATATTAAGATATACGTTGCGGTGTTTTTGTTCAATACACCAATACAAAATAAGGAGTTTTTATGGGTGGTATTAGTGTTTGGCAAATTTTAATTGTTTTGGTTTTGGTCGTTTTGCTTTTTGGGACGTCTAAACTGAGAAACGTTGGTACAGATTTAGGTGCAGCGCTTAAAGGATTTAAAAAAGCGGTGAAAGAAGATGACGAACCAAGCTCAACTAAAAATGGTGAAGACGCGGATTTTGAGTCACTTGAAAAGCCCGAATCACCAGCGACTGAAAAGACATCAGTTAACGAAAAAACAACTAACAAAGACTAGCCATGTTTGATATAGGCTTTTGGGAAATATTATTTGTCAGCGTCCTTGCACTCATTGTCTTAGGACCAGAACGCTTGCCCAGTGCGTTGCGCTCAATGATGAATACTATCCAAAGCGTAAAGCGAGCCGCGAATGGTTTTAAACAAGAGGTGGCCGCTCAATTAGATGCCCACGAGCTACATAGCCATCTAAAAAAAGCCGAAGAACTTGGTATGCAGAACATATCTAAAGATATTCAGGCCTCAGTTGATGAGCTAAAAGCAGCGGCTGAAAGTGTTCAGCGACCATATGCAGATAAAACCATCGAAAAACGCAGTGAGTCTTCTGAGCAATCAAATAATACGCATTGTCCCGATTCAAATGAAAATTCCATTGGGCATATAGATCCTGATGAAGCACTTTTGCCTAATGACAATCATGGCGATACTTGGGTTTCTGAGTACGATAAACCAGATGCTTTAATCGAAAATCAATCGTCGCCCAATACGACATCAATATCAGAAAAAAATGAGTGAACCTAGCGGAATAATAAGCCACCTAATTGAACTGCGCTCTAGGATCTTGCGTGCTTTGTCCTCAGTGTTAATTGTCTTTGTTTGTTTAGTATATTTTGCACAAGATCTTTATAAGTATATTGCAATGCCTTTAGTTGCCAGCTTACCTGAAGGCGCAAGCATGATAGCAACTGATGTCGCTTCACCTTTTTTGGCGCCGTTTAAGCTCACCTTAGTATTGTCTTTTTTTGTTGCCATTCCGTTTGTGCTTTATCAAGCTTGGGCATTTATTGCACCTGCATTATATAAAAAAGAAAAAAAGCTAGTAGCTCCTTTATTGATTAGTAGTACCTTGCTTTTTTATGCTGGGATGGCGTTTGCCTACTATGTGGTGTTTCCTTTAGCTTTTTTGTTTTTTAACAGTGTCGCGCCTGAAGGCGTCTTGGTCAGCACTGATATTTCTAGTTATCTTAATTTTGTTTTAAAGTTATTCTTTGCATTTGGTGTTGCATTTGAAATTCCCATCGCGGTAATACTAATGTGTTGGACAGGCATCACCAGTGCAAAAAAACTCAGTAAAAAACGCCCGTATGTAATTGTAGGAGCATTCGTTATTGGGATGCTATTAACACCACCTGATATTATTTCGCAGACACTTCTTGCTGTTCCAATGTTGATTTTGTTCGAAATTGGTGTGTTAATTGGTGGATTATACGAGAAAAAGTCGCAAGAAGAGGCTGCTGAGCATACGACAGAATCGTCTGACACGGGTGCCGAAAATAAGTAATTAGTAAACAAACCGTATCACATCAAGTGGTAGTCTTATGAAAAAGGAGTTTATATGAAGTATCAGTCTTTAATCTTAGTATTACTATGTGCCGTATTGATTCCCCGTGTCAGTGCAAATATTGATGATGACAATAAAAGCACATCTATGGCTGTTGATATCCCTCGTATTCTAGTGTGTAAAGAAGTGACTGATGATATAAAGCGACTTGCATGTTTTGATGCCGCTTTAACCTTGCCAATTTTAACCTCGCCAATACTACCTGCGCAGACAGACTCACCACAAACAGTCGCAGCAGCAGAAAAGGTTGAACAAGATATATCCCCAATGCCTTTGCAAGAACCATCAGTGGCGGATGTGTCTGTCCTGCAAGAAAGTAAAGATGAATTGATAAGCACTACTGTGATAAGCACAACAACGACAAGCAATTTATCAAGTAATAACCAAGCATCTTTTGGTGCTGAACATCTGGTACAGAACAAAGAAACACAAGAGCAAGAGTCGATACAAGCGGTGGTAACGTCAATCCAAGAGGATGCAAGGAACAACCGTACATTTGTGCTAAGCAATGGGCAATATTGGAAAGAGATAGCTAGGAATCGCTTGCGCATTAAAGAAGGACAAAGTGTCACAATAAGAAAAGGCGCGTTTTCGGCGTACTTTTTAAGTAAAGCATCCAGTAATCGCTCGACCAAAGTAAATAGAGTAAGATAAACCATGCATTGGTCAGATGCGGGAGTGAATCTTTTAGATCCCAGATTTGATAAACAAAAGCTGGCCAAGGAGTCATTAGAGAACCAAGTCAGTCATATCTTAGTGATTGCATCTACGCTTGAAGAGAGTCAGCAAGCAATCACGTTATGTCAGTCTAATGCATTAAATGCTTTAACCCTGTCACACACCATAGGCGTGCATCCTCATTATGCCGATGACACGAATGCTGATACTTGGCTTAAGTTAGCGCAACTAGCAGCCGATAACCCTAAAAGCGCGATAGGCGAATGTGGATTGGATTTTAACCGAAATTTTTCCAGTCCTCGAAATCAACTATATGCCTTCGAGCAACAACTAAATATCGCCGTTGAGAATCAATGTGGCGTCTATTTGCATGAAAGGGATGCCTTTGACGAACAGATTGCTTTATTGGAGACTTATGCCAAAGGACTTCCGTTTATGATGACACACTGTTTTACCGGCTCGCAAGAGCAACTCGAGGGATACTTGGGATTAGGGTGTTATATTGGTATTACGGGCTGGCTATGCGACCCAAAGCGCGGAAGTGCTCTGCGTCAAGCTGTCGAGAATGTGCTACCTCTTGAAAAAACCTTGCTTGAAACCGATTCACCTTATTTGTTCCCAAAAACAATGAAACCCAAATCAAGCACAAATACCCCTGCTAACATTCCTTATATTGGTCAAACCCTTGCGACGTTAATGGGGCACTCCCTAGAAAAGGTACAAATGCAAACAAGTTTAAATGCAACTCGGTTATTTTTTACTTAGCTATGGCCAGTATTAAACTTGATTTTATCAACAATAAATACTCGGCTGCTCTGATAGCAATATGCTTAATGGGCTTAGTTTGGTTGCTGCTACTGATGCCTTATCATTTAACGCAAGAAAGCAGTAAGCGTGTATCTGATCTTGAAATTAAACATTTTATCGACAATGGTCAAAATAAATCACTTAACGATATTATGGCGATGCCTGAGCAAACATGGGTGACGAGTCAAACCACAAATTTTGGGATTGCGAGGCATCCTTACTGGTTCACCTTTAAGTTAAATGCGCTTACCACTACAAACCGATATTTAATGATCGAATATGGCCTTTTAGATCATCTAGATATTTGGTTTTTAGCGCCAGATCCAAACAGTAAGGCACTTTACGTCATTGCTGCACATCAGGTTGGAGATACAAAAGTATTTAGTGATCGCCCTATCAAACATGAGCACTTTTTATTTGAAGTGCCTAACACAACAGACGATTTGCTTGTGTATATTAAAGCAGATAGCAAAGGGCCTATTAAGGTTCCAGTAGAGATTTGGGACAAAGAGCAATTTGTCGAGTTTTCGAGTTTGCATAAGATATTTTTAGGCATGTTCTTTGGTTTCATGGTGGCAATGGCCTTAAGTAATTTGTTCGTCTATGCAACTACCAGCAATATTTTATTTGGCATATATACGGGCTATGTGACAGCAATGGCAATGGTAGTTGCTGCACTTCATGGTGTTGGATTTCATTATTTATGGCCAAACAATACTTGGCTACAAGAGATTGCCATCCCTATTTTTGCCAGCTTAACTATCATGTTTATAGTCTCATTTGCTGATCGTTTACTCGAATTGAAGGATAAAGCACCGAAGGTTTCTAGGGCCTTATCAGTAGTGTGGTATGTATTTCTTTGCTTGCTAGTTTGTAGCTTTTTGCTTCCATATGAAATTATTATTACGTCCTTATTAATACTCATTGTCATTAGCATGCCTGTCATTATATCTTCAGGCATAATACGAGCCTTGAAGGGCCATATAGTATCAATGTATTTTTTGGCTGCTTGGGCAATTTTAATTGTGTCAGGTATCAGTATTTCATTTGAGAATCTTGGGTTGATAACACTACCAGTTAATGCAAACTACCTCATAATGGTAGGGGCGATGACCGAAGCGGTGTTACTGGCGTTTGCGCTGGCAGTAAACTTCAGTCAACAACTAAATTTAGCTAATGACGCTAAAAATAGAGCAATACAAAATGAACAAGAAGCATTAGATGCAAGAGATGAGCTGATAAGCTTGCAAGAAAAAAACAAGCAAGAGCTGGAATACAGTATTGAAGAGCGAACATTAGAACTAGAGATTGCGTTACGGGAATTAGCTGAAAAAAATCGTGAATTAGAAGCCTTAAGTTCCATTGACCCCTTGACAGGTTTAATGAATAGACGTTATTTCGATAAACGATTATTGTCCGAAGCAAGACGAAGTCGTCGAGAATTAACGCCTTTAGGTTTGGCTATCTTAGATATCGACTTTTTTAAAAAGATAAATGACAACCATGGTCATTTATGTGGTGATCATTGTTTAAAAGCATTTGCTGATGTTCTAAAACAAACTGTCAAACGGCCCTCAGATATTCTTTGCCGTTTTGGCGGTGAAGAGTTTATTTTAATTCTTCCCAATACCGATGAAGAGGGATTAGCGCAACTGCTTGAAAGGATAAGGCTGCATGTTGAAGAGAGTATCATCGTATTTGAAAAGACCGAAATTAAAATGACGGTTAGTATTGGCGGTTGCTCACGAGTAATTAAAGATGATAATGAGCATACTTTACTGACTAGCTTTGTAGACAAACTCCTTTATTCGGCAAAAGAGTCAGGCCGCAATAAAGTTATATTAGATAGATTCTAATTGCCCATGATTCAAAGTCTCTTTTCAGTTCAAATTAGACACAAAATGGGGTTTTTATTCTCTGCCCGTTTTACAGGTATTATCTTAATCGGCATTGTTATGGTGCTATCAAGTTTTATATTATTTAATGCAGTCAATCACTTAAACACGTCCTCTGGTGGCACATATACACTTACTGAGCTTCATCATTTAATTCCCTCAACAATAGATGACGTGCAAAACACCAATAACATCAAAAAAGATACTTTTGCATTTGTCAGTCAAGTCCCCGATAGCTTGTGGAAAAAATCAAGTCAGACAAGTTTTAAAAGTACTAATGGCAGTGTTTGGTTAAAAGCAAACCTAGCATCATCCATGCTAAAAGAGAATCTGATATTACGTTTTGAGAATCCACTCATTGATGAGTTGGATCTTATTCTTATCGGAGTAACTAGAGATGGGACACGTACCTATAAACGACATTCCCTAGGGGATTTATTACCCTTTGACTACCGCCCAATTGACGTACCTAATCTTGCTGTACCAATAGAAGGTGGCTTATCAGAGCTGACTATTTACATCCGTGGAAATTCATCACTGACCATCAACATTGGCTTTTCAATTTGGACATCGGCCGATTTTGTTGAATACAACGAAGAATTAACTATTTTTTATGGGTTAGTATTTGGATATTTACTTGCCTTATTGTGTTACTCGCTTTTAATGTTCGCTAGTATCGGACAAAAACAGTACATTTGGTACGCTGGTTATGTTATCGCATTTTTACTGCATTTATCCGCGTTAACAGGATACGGATTCCAATATTTTTGGCCCAATGCAACAGGACTTCAAAGCGTTATTGCAGCAAGTTCAATAGGATTAGGTTTTTCGGCGCTAATACGCTTTACTTTGATTATTTTGCCTCATGCGCGCGGACTGCAACGTTTCACGATGCATGTTATTGCCTACTTGCTCGGGGGCTTGTCTTTACTAAGCTTGATTGTACATCAACTTATTCTCTTACGACTTATTCTTTTGTGTATTGTTGTTGCGACAATCTTGATGCCTTTGATTTGTTTGACCTTAATTAAAAAGGGCCAGTTTAACGCCCAGTTTAGCGCGATTATTTGGTTTGTTATGCTAATAAGCGGCATGATTTCTCTACTGGATAGGTTAGATTTAATTAGCTTAGCATTTAGGTCAGAATATATTTTAGTCTTAGGTTTTCATATTGAAACAATGGTAATTGGTTTAGCGCTGATTTACGGTTATCAATTAAACTATGTCAATACTATTAGAGCCAAGCAAAGTGCAATTAATGATAAAGAAGCGGCTGTTAAATCAAGAGATCAGATTTTACAACTACAAAACGAAGCACAAGAAAAATTAAAGACTCAAGTCAAATCACAAACTCAACAACTTGAAAGTGCGTTAACAGAATTATCTGACGCTAGTAAAGAGCTTGAAACGCTACGAAATGTAGATGGTTTGACTGGACTACCTAACCGCTATGCGTTTGAACAAGTAGCTAACAAAATGGCGTCTGATTCTATTGCGACTGGCTTAGCAATGAATGTTGGGGTAATTGATATTGATCATTTTAAACAAGTAAATGACCGATATGGACATATCGCTGGCGATCATTGTTTAAAGGTTTTTGCCGCGAGTATTGAGCAGCTTTTTCCTAAAGGTGAATATATATATTGTCGCTTTGGGGGAGAAGAGTTTGTTGTGGCTTCGTTGGTTAATTCATCTGTTTTTCATCAGACGATGGAAGCGTTTAGACAAAAGATAGAAGCATTGAATTTAGTGTTTAACGATAGTGAAATTATGTTTACTACCAGTGCAGGTATTGCATCTCAAAAGTTGTCGTCACCAAAGGGTGTACAGCAACTTTTAGCTTCTGCAGATGAGAACCTTTATCAAGCCAAACTCAATGGGCGAAATTTAGTAATAGCTTAGGTATACTACCAATAGAATTTTTAAGGAATGATAATGTCGCAAATTTATTTCAGTCGCCCTCGCAGATTAAGACGCACGCAAGCTCTTAGAAGCCTTGTTAGTGAAAATGCTTTGAGTACTGATGATTTAATCTACCCTTTATTTGTTGTGCTAGGAGTCCAGCAAATAGAGCCAGTAGAGTCAATGCCAGACGTGTATCGCTATTCTATCGATACATTATTAAACGAAATTGCCCAGTGTCATGCTTTAGGGTTATCTCATTTTGCTATTTTTCCGGTAATTGAAAGTGACAAAAAGACCTTGTGCGCTTCAGAGGCGTTTAATCCTGATGGTTTGGCTCAAACTACGGTTAAAGCAATCAAAGATAAGTTTGGTGATGATGTTTGTGTCATCACAGATGTCGCACTTGATCCGTTTACCAGCCATGGACAAGATGGATTGATTGACGAAGCAGGTTATGTCCTAAACGATGACACGATTGATGTATTATGCAAACAAGCCCTTTCACATGCTCTAGCAGGTGCCGATATTGTTGCCCCTTCGGATATGATGGATGGACGCATTGGTGCCATTAGGGAGCAATTGGAGTATGCTGGCTTCGTAAATACATGCATCATGGCTTACTCTGCTAAATATGCGTCCAATTACTATGGCCCATTTAGAGACGCGGTAGGTTCAGCAGGTAATATTAAAGGTGGTGATAAAAAAAGTTACCAAATGGATCCTGCCAATACTAACGAAGCATTGACTGAAATCGCAATGGACTTGGATGAAGGCGCTGATATGGTAATGGTTAAACCAGGCATGCCATATCTTGATGTTGTGTATCGATGCAAATCAGAATATAAAGTACCAACATTTGCATATCAAGTAAGTGGTGAGTACGCGATGCATCAAGCCGCATTTGCCAATGGTTGGCTAAACAAAGATGCAGTCATCATTGAGTCGCTTATGGCATTTAAACGCGCTGGTGCTGACGGCATACTAAGCTACTTTGCAAAAGAGGCCGCAAAATTACTTTATCAAGACTAAATCTGCACCTGTAGGTTATCAATTAAACGGGTTTTACCCAAGAAACCTGCAGCTAAGATGACTATTCGTTTATCCTCATGACCAACCTGCAGCAATGTATCAGCGTTTCTTAATTCGATATAGTCAGGTTTAAATCCGGCTTCTGCGAGCGCTTGCATCGCATCATTAATCAGTACACTAAAATCTCGTCTACCTGAGGTAATTGCGTTGGCAAGTTTAGTGATTTGTTTATAAAGACTCGGCGCAATTTGCCTTTGTTCATCGTTAAGGTAGCCGTTACGAGAGCTCATCGCAAGTCCATCATGTTCACGCTCTGTTGGTACGCCATAAATGCTCAAGTTCATCGATAAATCAGTTACCATTGCTTTAATGACTTGCAGCTGTTGAAAATCCTTTTCTCCAAAAAAAGCTTTGTTAGGTTGCACCATATTAAATAGTTTACAAACGATTGTTGCCACTCCTCGAAAGTGTCCAGGTCTGCTTGCACCACAAATCATGTAAGACAAGCTAGGAACTTCAACAAATGTTTGTTGTTCAAGTCCTCTGCTGTATATGTCCGCTACTTTTGGCATGAATAATACGTCAACCCCAAGGCTTGCCAATGATTGTTTGTCTTGTTCCAGAGTTCTTGGGTAAGCATCTAGATCTTCGTCTGGTCCAAATTGCAGTGGATTAACAAAAATAGAGACAACGACTTTGGTGGACTGCTTCTTTGCTTCTTTGACAAGCCGTAAGTGTCCATCGTGTAAATTACCCATCGTGGGAACAAACGAAATAACTTCTTTCTCCACTTGCCATTGACGACGGATTTCACGTAGTTTTGTAATCTCGTTTATTATTATCATAAGGCGACTACTCGAACGAATGGGCTTTTGAAGGAAATACTTTGGTTTTTACTTCTTCGATATAGCCTTTGACAGATGCCTGAATGTTGCCATATTGCGTTAAATAGTTCTTTGAGAACTTAGGCATATAATTGGCACTGATGCCTAACATATCATGCATTACTAATATTTGACCATCAGTGTCTGCTCCTGCACCTATGCCAATAACGGGGATACTCAACGCTTCAGTAATCATTTTTGCCAAAGTAGTGGGTACACATTCTAACACTAGAAGTTGTGCCCCTGCTTGCTCTATCGCCACAGCTGAATTCAACAGTGCTTCTGCTTGTGCTTGTTCTCGTCCTTGTACTTTGAAACCGCCAAGTACATGAACCGACTGTGGCGTTAAGCCAAGGTGTCCACACACCGGAACACTGCGCTCTACTAGTGCGCGTATTGTATCGATTAACCAAGCGCCACCTTCGACTTTTACCATGCTGGCGCCTGCTCGCATTAGAGTGGCGGCATTATTAAGTGCAATTTGTGTAGATGAATAGCTCATAAATGGCATATCGGCTACAACAAATGCGCGCTGCGACCCAGCCCTGACGCATTTGGTGTGATAAGCAATATCGTCGATAGTCACGCCAAGTGTATCGTCACAAGCGTGCAACACCATACCCAACGAATCCCCTATTAACATGAGCTCTATGCCGTGTTCGTCAAACAACTTAGCAAAGCTGGCATCATAGGCCGTTAATGCACATATTTTGTCGCCTTCTTGTTTCATTTTTAGAAGGGTAGATACCGTTATTTTTTTCATACAGGCGATTCCTCTGTCACTTCTTAAGCTTTTTGATGATGTAATCTACGCCGCAATGGACGCATAATCGATTTCAATTGGCAACCTTTTTAAACCATTTAAAGCGCACTCAGATACCCATTTAGCGATGCTATTTCCATCGTGCATATTCATATCAGGCGTCAATTCAAATAAGGGGACCATTACAAATTCGCGATGTTTCATGCCATAGTGAGGAAGGGTTAGTCGTTCACTTTCTAACTGCAAATTGTTAAATAGCAAGATATCCAGATCTAATGTTCTTGGCCCCCATTTCTCACCTTTGCGTTCACGTCCATGTTTTAACTCTATTTCTTGTAGGAAGTCTAATAAGTCTAGGGGCGCTAAAGAAGTTGTCAGTTTACATACTGCGTTAACATAGTTAGGTTGATCTTGCGGTCCCATTGGTTTGCTGACATATAAACTTGAGCAGCTTTGTATACTGATGTTTTCATGTTCGTGCATATGCGATAATGCGGTGATTAATTGTTTACAAGGATCATGTAGGTTGCTTCCTAATCCAATGTAAGCGATATCGGACATCATTTGGACACTTTCCTTTTGCGACGGCGCCTAGGCTTTTTAAATGGGAGCTCATTGACCATTTTTGACTTCTCTTCCCCGGACACCTCTTGAAACAGCGTCCACCATTGAGCACATTCTAACAGTTCAGAACCTTCGACATTGCCACGTAAGACTAAAAAATCATATGCGGCTCTAAACCTAGGATGAGACAACAGACTTAGACAGCGTTTACCTTGTCGCTTTTGAAGTCTTAATTGCAGGTTCCATATTTCTCTAACTGGAATACTGAAACGCTTAGGGATCATGATACGTTGGCTTTGCTGATACAGAACTTCTGCCCCTGCGACGTTAAAAGCATCATGTTGAGTCATTGCAGATTCAAACATGAGTTGATTTGCTCGCTCTTCCATTGGGTACCATAAGAATGCCGCATACAGAAATGCAGGCGTAATTCTCATATCGTTGTTGATACGATTATCGGTATTACGAAGCATATCCATCACAAAGGTATATTCTTTTGTATCGGTTGATGTAAGATAGGGCATTAGCAAAGGAAAAAGGGGTGCTAGTAGTTTATGTTTCAACAAGTTTTCAAAGGTGTGCATACCAGCGCCGGTAAGCAGTAACTTATTTAACTCTTCAAACAAGCGAGCGGCGGGAATATTTGCTAATAAATGTGCGTTTTCTAGTATGGTTTGACTTAATGCTTCAGGCAGCGTCATATTTAATTTTGAAGCAAACCTAATTGCTCTTATCATGCGCACAGGATCTTCTGCAAATCTAATTTTTGGATCGCCAATCATAACGATTTTGCGCGTTTTTAAAGCGTCCATGCCATCAGCAAAATCTAAAATACTCTCATCTGTTACATCAAAATACATCGCATTGAATGAAAAATCGCGTCTAGCTGCATCTTCTTCGATACTACCAAAAATGTTGTCCCTAAGAAGTTGCCCATCTTCACTTGTTTTTGATTTAGCTATTTTAGGGTTCTCATTGGCTTTGTTGTCTTTGTCATCGAGTTTGGTGTGATGGCCTCTGAACGTGGCTACTTCGATGATTTCTCGCCCAAAAGTAATATGCGCTAATCTGAAACGGCGGCCAATAAGTCGACAATTTCTAAAGCATGCTTTGATCTGTTCTGGAGTCGCATTGGTGACAACATCAAAATCTTTTGGTGTCTTGCCAATTAGCTTATCGCGCACGCAACCACCCACTGCATATGCATCATAGCCTTTTGCAATGAGAGTCTTAAGCACTTTAAGCGTATTAGGCGTTAAATCACTATTGCGCATATTATGCGAATCTCTAGGCAATCGTTGTGCAATTAAGTGAGTGAGATACATGTCGTTATTGTCAATTACCATGCTAATTTAGTTGAATTCATTTTTAGGCACAGAGTATACGCCATTAGTGATGCAAACAAGCAGTTCTTCTTTTGATGGAACAAGTTCTCGCCGCCAATTGTCTATTGCCCATGTCAAAAACGCAGTCACGCTAGAAAACTTGGGCTGCATATTTTGTGGCAATCCTAGATAGTGAGCCGCAATAGACAAGTTTTTAATCGGGCTGGTATCGTCTATACCGGGTGAGCCATGTTGCTTTGACAATTTCTGCTTAGGATGTTGGGAGATCATGGGTAAATGGATGTATGAAGGCTTGTTATTAGGCGCCATACTATTGTAGAGCGATAAATGCACACAGCTTGTCGACAAAAGGTCTCTTCCACGCACAACATGAGTCACATTTTGTTCTATATCGTCACATACCACGACAAGATGATATGCGTGGAATCCGTCTGCTCTTTTTAAAACGGGGTCTTCAAAGCTTACCTTATCGTCTATTGACTGTAATCCTAGGATTTCATCATGAAACTCTTTTACCTGAATCGCTTGTTTAAATCTAATCGCGTGGCCGATAAACGGGAGGTTTTTATTAACGCAATGACGGTCATACACTCCGCCTCTGCTTCTTATCTGTTTTCGACTGCATTGGCACGCATACAACAAACCATTGTATTCTAACTTAGATAATTGCGTTTCATAGAGGTCAAGGCGTTGACTTTGATACACGACATCACCGTCCCACATCAAGCCATGCTTGCGTAAAGAATTAAGTATGACGGGGCTCATATCAGGATTAATTCGAGGGGTATCGATGTCTTCAATACGTACCAGCCACTTACCCTCATGTTGTCTTGCGTCTAAATAGCTTCCTAAAGCACAAACTAAGGAGCCCATATGCAAAGGACCAGACGGGGAAGGTGCAAATCTTCCCACATAAGGAGCAGGTTTCAATGTTTAGCCTTGAAGTTGCTTTTCTTTTATTTCTGCCATCGTTTTACAATCGATGCAAAGGTCGGCTGTGGGTCTGGCCTCTAGGCGTTTTATCCCGACTTCAATACCACAAGAATCACAAAAACCAAAATCATCTTCTTCGATTCGTTTGAGTGTTTTCTCAATTTTCTTGATAAGTTTTCTTTCTCTATCGCGAGTACGCAGTTCTAAAGAAAACTCTTCTTCTTGCGCGGCTCTATCAACCGGGTCAGGAAAGTTTGCGGCTTCGTCTTGCATGTGATGTACGGTGCGGTCAACTTCTACACGCAACTGGTTACGCCAAGCTTTGAGTATTTTTCTAAAATGCTCAAGCTGCGCTTCATTCATGTACTCTTCGCCCGCCTTTTCAATGTAGGGCTCAAGTTCAGCTAATGCTAACAATCCAATTGATTTGCTCTGTGGCATTTGGTCAAACTCCTATGTATTACTGATATAAGCGCTGAACTAAAAGGTTCTTATCGCACATTCAGTTTCACATTTGTGACAAACAAAAACGATAACTGATTGCGCTTATGCATGTCGAAAAATTTCAAGGACGCTAATATGGTGATTTTTTGAAAAAAAGCAATACTTTTTTATTAAGTAATTGGTATTGCATGAGTGATAGTGATCCCCTTCATATTTAGATCACATCCATAGCCTAATACCAATACGCCATTTATCCGTGCGTCCTCTAGAGCACTAGCATAGTCCGGATCGATTTGGGTAGCAATCTTAAATTCAGAGATTGCTTCTCGCATAATGCAAAATACAATCGCTGTTGCGTAGCCTTGTTTACTAAGTTGTGCTAATTCTTTGCAATGTTTTGTACCTCTTGTCGTAATTGTATCAGGGAACATTGCAACTTGACCTTGCGCAAGCGTGGCAGACTTTACTTCTACATAGCAATCAGGTTTCAAGGGGGCTTGTAGTAAAAAATCAATGCGACTTTCACCTACTTTATATTCTGGTTTGATACTTTCATAGCCTGCAAATTCATGGATCTTTTTTTCTTGTAAAGCAGCTTTGATCACTTTATTTGCGTTAGCGGTGTTAACACAAATTTTATGATTATATTGGTCACTTGAGTATTCCCAAGTATATCGATATTTTCGCTTGGGGTTATTTGACTCACTTAGATACACATCACTGCTAGGGTCAGCACAACCGGTCATCGCACCAGTATTTGGACAATGCACCGTAATTATTCGGCCATCATCTAAGCGCACATCGGCTAAAAACCGTTTATAGCGTTTTAACAAAACCGCGTGGGTAAGTGCTGAAGAAAATTCAAACATTTGTTACTCTTATGCCATTATCTAAACTTATCTCACTTTAGTGTGGAGCATTTATGTCTTTTTTTACAGTTGAACTTACACAGAACACAGCAAACGAGCCTTATTCAGCAGGTAGCCTTGTCACTTTCGTCGAAAATGGCGCGTTAGTTCACATTACACAAACGATTGTGCATAAAGAACGTGCACTTCAAAAAGCAGCTCGTAAAATAGCGGCTACAGGCGTTAGTAACCTAAAATTTAATGGAAGTTGGACATTTGATGAACAAGTAAGTTTTGTTAGAAGTTTTTGCCCATCTAATTTTTCAGGCAGCATTCAATGGGCGCAAAATAGCGATGAAAAAGCCCTGGAAGACTTTTTATCTGCACTACTATTTACTCGTCAGTTAATTAATCAAACTCCCGAAGAAATGAGCCCAGAAGCTCTGGCAAATCAAGCGCAGAAGTTTATTACCGAACTAGCGCCTAACAATGTTAGTGTCACGCGCTTGACAGGTGAGCAACTTGTTGAGGCAGGCTGGCATGGCATATATGAAGTGGGTCGTGGAAGCACTCGCCCTCCAGTACTACTTGAAATTGATTACAACCCTACGGGCGATCCAAATGCAGAAGTCAAAAATGCCTTGGTCGGCAAAGGTATTACTTTTGATAGTGGAGGCTATAGCATCAAAAGTAGTGAAGGGATGCTAGATATGAAATGTGATATGGGCGGTGCGGCAACGGTAACGGGTGCGTTAGCCTTAGCAATCTCGCAAGGCCTCACAACACGCACAAAGCTATATTTGTGCTGTGCTGAAAATTTGATAAGTGGACACGCCTACAAACTTGGCGATGTGATTACGTATAAAAATGGTGTAAGTGTAGAAATCGTGAATACAGATGCTGAAGGCCGCTTAGTCTTGGCTGATGGCCTTCAAGCTGCTTGTGAAAGTGGTGCATCGTTAGTTGTGGACGCGGCAACCTTAACCGGCGCTGCAATGGTCGCAGTGGGCAAAGAGTATAATGCTTTATTTTCTATGCATGATGATACTGCTGATGAGTATATTGAGATTGCAAAACAAGTAAATGAACCTGCCTGGAGATTACCTTTAGAGGAATTCCATCAAGAAAACTGCCCGTCACCATTTGCTGATACTGCGAATAGCCGTTCGCAAAAAGGCGGAGGTGCTGCGGGTGCATCGAACGCAGCTGGCTTTTTATCACGCTTTGTGGATACAGAAAAATGTCAATGGTTACATATTGATTTAGCGGCTGCATACTCGCGAAATGCGACTGAGTTTATGCCTGCTGGGGCGACAGGCCTAGGTATACGTTCGATTGCTGAATTAATTTTGAAGCGTTGATAATTTTAAAGGCCACCAAGACGCTCTGCCAGCTCTTTGTACTTGCTAACGTCATCGTTATCAAACATGGGCTGGTCACTATCATTGCGACTTTTAGCAACAAGTAGGTGTTCACGCTCTAGCCTTGATACGCGAGCTTCGGGAACATTTAAAAATTCAGCAACTTCAGCGACAGACATTAGTGCCATTGTTTTCTCCTGACATACTAGATTGATTTTAGTAATCTCTATAACGACAGTGATGCAAAAAATGTTAGTAATCAATTATAAAAAATCCTGTTAAGGGCCCAAAATGAAAAGAAAAGAAGGTAAATTAGATACCTTTGCTCGTATTCGAGAATTATCAAAGCCAAGCGATGTTGTTTTTGCATGTGCTTTGTTACAAAGAATGTTGCCAAATTATGAGCGATTTAGTCAGCAACATGAATTTGGCGATACGGCATTAGCAAAATCGATGTTAAATTTATTATGGGAATGGTGTATGGCGCCAACGAATAAATTTAACCCTAACTTACAACTGGAAAAATTAGAGGAAATCATCCCAGAGCCTTCTAATTTTGACACCTTTGCGGTTTTTCCTGCCTTGGATTTTTGCATGGGCATAAGCTGTTTACTTCAAGACTTTGCTAATGAGCACGAATTTTCTGCAGTCACGATTGCAAAGTTGAGCCAAGGGTCGGTAGAGGCTTACTTACTTCATATCGACGATGACTTGATGATAGATGGTGAGACGATTAATCAAGAAGCCTTGCGAACTCACCCCTTGATGGAATATGAGATAGAAACACAAAGAAGCTTACTTGATTTTTGCCAACATAATAAAATTAACAAAGATTTTGTTAAACAGTTACGAGAAGACATTATTGGTTTAGAGCTTAGTAATTTGGGTTTAGACCCAGTGTAATAACTGTCAGGTTCTTTTACACTTATGAACGGTGAACGTTTAGTTGTCAAAAAAATATAGCATAAACAGGCGTTTGCAAGCTGGTATGATTTATGCTTTAAAGCTCATTAAGTAACCCAAAGTATAGTGCTACGGGTCGTAATAACAGAAGGTAGTGAGAAAAATGAATTGGTTTAACAAAGTTGCATTAGTACTTGTGATGTCTTTTGCTGGAAGTATTGCTAGCGCCAATCTTATTGTAAACGGCAGTTTTGAAAGTAAAGATATTGCTGATAATCGTTGGAAATGGTTTGAAGCGTCTGATGTTGATAGCTGGAGTGGCAGTAATTTAGAGTTTTGGGATTCGTTAAATGGTGTGAATGCGTATCATGGTGAAAATCACATTGAACTTAATGCACACCCTTACACCGGCAATGTGTTCACAATTGAGCAGTCGTTTGCGACCGTTATCAGTGGTGTATATGATTTAGGATTTGCTTACAGAGCACGTCAAAATGAGCATGAAGCGTTTCGCGTAGAAGTTATCTCTGATGGGACAACTGTGTTAAATATGCTTGTTGATGATCATATCAGAAGCAGCTGGTCTGTATTTGCAGACTCATTTGTGGCAACTGGTACTTTGACAACGCTTCGTTTTACGTCTGTCTCGCCAGCTACAAGCACGGTTGGTAACTTTATTGATAATGTGTCAGTAAGAGTGCCTTCGCCAAGCGTATTTGCTTTATTACTACTTGGTTTTGCAGGACTTGCTGCACGTAAGGTTTTCAAAGCATAAGTTTATCAGGTAGGGCCCCAATTAGGGCAACAAACTAATAATTAAAAACCAGGATTTGTATTCTGGTTTTTTTATGCCTGATACTTTATGCCAGATACTGAAACAAACGTGCATAGACTTGACTGGTTTTGATTTCTTTTAATAGTGAAAAATTCTCGGGGAGTTCGACATTATCATTATGACTGTTTTCGACATAAATCATCGCGTTTAAGGATAATATGTTTTGCTCAACAAGATGCGCAATTGCATTCTCAAGCATATCCATTCCAAAAGGAGGATCGATAAACACAATATCAAAGGTGGCAGTATTATTGAACTGAACTTCAAACGCACTGCACTGTTTTACCTCAGCATTACCTTCTTCACGCAAGGTTTGTAAGTTAGTCTTGATTTGTTCAGCCGTTTTTTTGTCGCGCTCAATAAAGGTGACATGGCTCGCTTGTCTTGAAAGAGCCTCGATCCCTAATGCTCCGCTACCAGCAAACATATCTAAGCACTTTGCGTTAACAATATCATTCATTAGCCAATTAAAAAGCGTCTCTTTTACGCGATCGGAGGTAGGGCGCAATCCATCATTTACCAAAACAGGTAATCGCCTTCCTCGGTGAGTGCCTGCAACAATTCTAACCAAACCTCGACTCGTTTTTGACGAATCGTTTCGTCTGCTTTTTGTTGTATTTTTCGGATGCATGGTTTTGCGTTTAGGTTTTGGTGACATAAGGAGCTAAAGTGTTATCATATTACGAATTACCCCAAGTATAACCTGAATTTGTCTAAACAATTCACAAATAAAGTGCAATAACGATGTCCAAATTATTTAATTGGTTCGGGAAAAAGCCTGAACCAGAAAGCAAAGAGCAGGCTTCAGTTTCTCAAGAAAACGAACATAACGAACCAGACATACAATCGGAAGCCTCAATTGTCGACACTGATATTGATGAGCCTAATGTAGATTTGGCTGAGCAAGACAGCCTATTTACTCGTTTGAAGGCCAGCCTTTCAAGGACCAAAGCTAATATTGGCAGTGGTTTTAGTGCATTACTGACGAATAAGACCATTGATGATGACTTATATGAGGAGCTAGAGACTCAGCTATTATTGGCTGATGTTGGCATGAACACGACTAATAAGATTATTGATAATTTAGTGCAAAATGCTAAACGTTCTGAACTCAAGAACTCTGAAGCTTTGTTATCCTTAATGCAAGATCATATGCAAAGCATGTTAGATATGGTCAGTATTCCATTAGATACCTCGCTAAGTTGCAGCGACAATGGACAAAAACAACCTTATGTTATTTTAATGGTTGGTGTAAATGGTGTCGGTAAAACGACAACCATTGGTAAATTGGCTAAACAGTTTCAAGCGCAGGGTAAATCAGTTATGTTAGCAGCAGGTGATACCTTTAGGGCTGCAGCGGTTGAGCAATTGCAGGTATGGGGTGAGCGTAATGATATTCCTGTTGTTGCTCAACACACCGGTGCTGATAGTGCGTCTGTATTATTTGATGCAATGGAATCTGCCAAAGCAAAAAACGTGGATATTCTGATTGCTGACACCGCAGGACGACTACAAAATAAAGACAACCTGATTGAAGAGTTAAAAAAGGTTGTTAGAGTCATGAAAAAGCAAAACCCAAATGCTCCTCATGAGGTAATGCTAACACTAGACGCTAGTACAGGCCAAAATGCCGTCAGCCAAACACGAATTTTCAATGATGCGGTGGGAGTGACTGGCATCAACTTAAGCAAATTGGACGGTAGTGCAAAAGGTGGTGTTATTTTTGCACTTGCGGATGAGTTTAAAATCCCTGTACGTTATATCGGAATCGGTGAGGGCATCGATGATTTACGTGCATTTGAATCAAAAGCGTTTGTCGAGGCCTTGTTTGCGTGAGGCCTTGTTTGCATAGTGAAGCAATATTTGCCATTGTTAACCAAGGGCTCTTGCTACTCTTATAAAAATTAAAATAATAAACCATGATTAAATTCGAAGATGTCAGTAAAACATATGCCGGTGGTCAGCGCGCTCTTACCAAGGTGAACTTTCATGTTGAACAAGGCGAAATGGCCTTTTTAACGGGGCACTCTGGCGCTGGCAAAAGTACCTTGCTCAAACTAATTAGTCTAATGGAAAGACCATCGGTCGGTAATGTACTAATCAATGGTCACAATCTAAACAAAATTAGCCGTAAACAAATAGCGTATGTAAGACGTGATATTGGCATGATATTTCAAAGTCACCAATTACTGATGGATAAAACAGTGTTTGATAATGTGGCTTTACCTCTAATAATAGAGGGCCACGGACGTAAAACAATCAACAAACGTGTTGATGCGGCGCTAGAAATGGTGGGTCTTCGTGACAAAGTCAATAATCTTCCTATTACGCTGTCAGGCGGTGAGCAACAGCGAGTTGGTATAGCGCGAGCAGTGGTAAACCGACCACCCTTGTTATTAGCAGATGAGCCCACCGGAAACTTAGACCCTAAGTTGTCCATGGAAATCATTAGACTATTTGAAGACTTTAATAGCGCTGGTGTATCAGTATTTATTGCAACGCACGACTTAGGCTTAATTGCACGAATGCGCTATCGAACACTTACTTTAAAAAATGGTCGAATGATTACCGACGGTTTAGGGCAGGAGGAGCTTTAAATGAGTGTTTTATTTAAAGGTCGTCAACAAGGGGCTTCTCGTCAAAGCATTGGCTTTTTCCAGCGTGTTATGATGTTTTTTACAGACCATGCCCGCCAATGTATCAATAGCCTTAGGAGAGCTTTACAGAGTGCCTTTTGCTTCTTTGATGACAATAGGGGTACTGGGCTTTTCCATTACACTTCCTAGTACATTGTATATCATCGTCGAAAATACTGAACAGGTCACACAGCAGTGGCAACAGGCTTCTGAGATATCTTTGTTCTTGCGTAAAGATGTCAGTGAGCCTCAGGCGCAGCAGTTAATGGCGCGCTTACAAACTTATAATGAAATAGCCAATGTAGACTATGTTTCTGCTGCGCAAGCATTGGATGAATTTCAACGCTTATCAGGTTTAGGTGAAGCACTTGATTACCTTGATGATAATCCGCTTCCTGCGGTGGTACTGATAAAACCCACCAATCGTCACGCATCGCCAACGGCCGCTAGTGAGCTGTTAAATAAATTACGAAAAGAACGAGAAGTAGATATTGGTAAACTCGATATTGAATGGCTTGAACGTTTGTATACCTTGTTATCTATTGCCAAGGAATTAGTATACTTGCTCGCAATTTTATTGTTTTTTGCCGTTGTGTTGATTATCGGAAATACCATTCGACTAAATATTTTGAATAAGCGCAGTGAAATTATGGTCATGAAATTAGTAGGAGCGACAGACTCCTTTATTCAACGGCCATTTTTGTATACCGGGTTCTGGTATGGCTTATTAGGTGGTTTGATGGCTTGGATTACCGTTAGTTTTATCTTGCTATGGGTGGGCTGGAGTTTAGATAGTTTTATGCAGCAATACCAACTAGATATCAATATCACAGGCTTGAATGTTCAGGCGCTATTTTTTATTTTGGGCTTATCAATTGTATTGGGTTTAGCTGGCTCATTTTTGTCAGTACAAAAACATGTAAATGACATTGAGCCAGAATAATTTTGGTATTGCCTAAAATGAAGGGCCAAGTGATTGTGACATTTTTGCTTGCCACTGCGTTGCCAGTCTGAAGTGTCGATGCAGAAAATCTTGTTTGACTTTGAGCGATTTTGACAAAACCAGTAGGCTCTCCCAGTCTGCGGTTTCAAAGGCCTTCGCGCTAAGCAAAATAGTATGGAATGCGCCTTTTTCTCTTAGCAGGGCATCTTCGATGGTGCTGTCAATTTTCAATGCTGCAAGCAAGTCTTCAAGTGGCCTGTCCAAAAGCACGTCTATCAATGAAAACAATCCAACTAAAAAAGCGCTCATATCGTCTAAGTTCTTAGATAGACTAGCATCGACTGATTCAAGATATTTTGCCCTTACCAATGACATATTTAATAGCTCAGCAGGCTTTTCAGATTTGAGTCCAGCTAAAGAAAGTACCGCAATGAATCGTCTTATCATCAGCTCACCCAAATAATTTAAAGCGTGGCGGATAGAATTGATTTTGATTGATTTATTAACCATTGGATTGTTAATAAACTTAATCAGTAAAAAAGACAATGCAGGGTCTTGCTCAAAAATACTTTGTAAACGGTCGATATTGAGCTTTGGTTCTGCAACTTCTTTGAGCAATTGCATATAAGCTAATTTGCTTGCAGGTATCGGTTTTTTGGTGTGTTCTATTGTTTTATCAAGGAAAAAGAATCCCTGTACATAGTCAATATCTAACTGGCTAAAGGCATCGAATTGAAATTTTGAATTCACTTGAGTGGCAATGATACGGACCCCCTTTTTGGAGGAAAGCTCTCTGATACTCTCAACCAATGCCTCTATGTTTTTACCTGCTTTGACTTTAACAAAATCGGTATAAGCGATTAATTGGCTAAACTGCATCATTTCTTGATTGATGACTATTTTAAATCCACTGGCTTTGAGTTTTTTTATCGCGTCTAACAAGGAACCTGACTTTGATTTTTTATTATCATATTCAGTTACCTCGACAATTAAATCTTTGTTATCGATATACCAACTGCAAAAATCGTCAATTTTCCCTATAGAAACACTGACCATAGTTTGATTATGTTCTAATAAATCATCGATGCCGAGACCGAAATCTGGTTTCTGAGCCTCCTCTGGCTCTTCACTGCCAATGGGTAATTCTCCAGCAATAGAATCCCGGTAGTAAAATTCATAAGCAAAGACTTCTTTTTTTAAATCGAAAATCGGTTCTCTTGCAAAAATATTAATCATCATTTGTACCTTAACTAAAATCTGACTTCATCGTATGGGCCCACTCAAGTGCTTCATAATACATCGCAAACAATTCATCTAATGGGATATCACTTTGTTTAGCCAATACATCGATAGCATCCCATTCGGCTTTTTCGAATGCGAGACACGTTTGATATTGTAAAGCTAACATTGAATCACGTTCTTTTTGACAAAGTACGTCTTTGAACTCAGCAGAAAATGGAAGACTAGACAAAACAGAGTCCATTGGCATGTCCAACAAAGCATCGATCATAGAAAATAGACCAAGCACAAAACTATCAGAATCTGTATGTTTATCTTTGAGTGCTTGTGACATTAATTGACAAAACTTTGCCCGTCCTAGGCTAATAACGATAAGTTCAACAGGCTTGTTACCTTTTAGGTTAGCAATCGCAAGCAGTGCAATAAATTTTTTTAGTTCAACTTCGCCCAAATATTTTAAGGCATGATTAACGTTGTTGATTGATTGCCTTTTATTGATCAAGGGATTGTTTATAAAGCGCATCAATTTGTAGGTTAGGCCAACATCAGCATCAAAGATTGTTTGTAGCTTTTGCATATCAAAAGTATCAGATACACTCATGCTAACCAGCTCAATAATAGAACTGACTGCCACCTCAATTTTTTTGTGTTTAACGACTTCGGGTTTAGATAAAAAGTAGCCTTGAAAATAATGAATTCCAGCACTTTTAAGTGTTTCAAATTCGTCTTTTGTTTCCACTCTTTCTGCGATAAGTATCTTACCTTGTTGTTTAAATTGCTCTAGTTGCTTAACCACTTTTTTGTCATCAAGGTTGATAATATCAACTTCGAGCTTGATGTAAGTAACATAAGGTATTAACGCATCCCAATGTTCAGCAAAGTCGTAGTCATCTAACGCGATTTGATAACCTAAATTATGAATATGCTCACACGCTTTTATAAGCTCGGGAGTTACCTTAACAGTTTCAATAATTTCAATGACAACAGCTAATGGGTCAAGTGTAGAAGGAAAGCGATAAAGTAGGGTATCTTGATGAAAATTAATAAACGCGCGCTTTGAAAATGTGATGCTCTCAAACCCAACAGATAAATGACTTTCAGCTAACATGTTACTTGTTGCTTCGTCAGGAGATATATCAGGGAAACAGTTCTTTAGGCCATCTCTAAACAGCAACTCGTAAGCAAACACATTTTGCTGTGTGTCATAAATAGCCTGTCGAGCAAGGTATGAAAACATACAAATCCTTCAAAATAATAACAGTCATTGGTGCTGAATGTCATATAACGATTAGTTGGAATTAGATATTCCTGAATATGTCAAAGTATCGGCTCATTTGCTAAAATATTTACTTATTTCTAGTTGAATAGAAACAACATTTAAAAATTATAAAAAAAGGTCGATTATTACTTGAGTTTTTAAGACTAATCCTTATATTTACTAAATTAGTATTAATATGAAATATTTTTGTTGAACTGGCGGTCTGATAAGAAGTCATATAGATCAGAATGATTTCCATGAATCAAGCCTTATAATAGTAGGCAGCACGATCTTGCAAGCATCAATTTGCAAACATGAGCTTGCAGATTGATATCGCAGACAGATATCGCCCATCAGCAATAATGGTATGAAGCAGGTGCTTCAACTAATGTAAACGAGGTAACAATGAATAAAGACATGAATGCGTTAGCAATGACAGTTTCCCAAGGGGGAAGCATTGAAAGCTATGTGCAGGCTGTTTCTGGTATTGAGATGTTATCAGCTCAAGAAGAAAAGTCTCTTGCCGTTCGTTTATTTGAAAATCAGGATTTAGAAGCGGCAAGAGCATTGGTTATGTCTCATTTGCGTTTTGTCGTTCATATTGCAAAATCATATTCAGGGTATGGTCTGCCTCAAGCAGATCTTATTCAAGAAGGTAATATTGGCTTGATGAAAGCAGTTAAGCGATTTGACCCAAATGTAGGGGTTCGCTTAGTATCCTTTGCTGTGCATTGGATAAAAGCTGAGATTCATGAGTTTGTACTGAAAAATTGGCGTATTGTGAAAGTAGCGACCACTAAGGCGCAGCGTAAATTGTTTTTCAATCTGCGAAAAGCCAAGAAACGCCTTGGTTGGTTTACGCATGAAGAAGTTCAAAAAGTAGCACAAGAACTTAATGTCAGTACAAAAGAAGTGTTGCAAATGGAATCGCGCATGGCGAGCCAAGATACTGCATTTGATTTAGGCAATGATGATGATGAGTCATCAACTTATAGCCCAGCACAATATTTAGAAGATAAAAGCGAAGATGTCGAAATGTCAGTTATCAATAGTGACTGGGACGAAAGTGCGGCTAAGCGTCTACACGCGGCTATTAAAACTTTAGATGAGCGAAGCCAGCATATTATTGAAACTCGCTGGTTAGCTGATGATAAGCTTACTTTGCAAGATTTGGCTGATGAGTATCAAGTATCGGCTGAGCGAGTAAGACAAATTGAAAAAAATGCGATGAAAAAGTTACAGTCGGCTATGGCTGCGTAAGTAGGAATTAACTTTTTTATTGATCTCTATTAAGGGGTAGTATCCAATATTGCCCCTTAAACTTTGCTACTGGCTTATCTCCATCATAAATATCAACACTTAGACTCGCAGGGCACTTTTTATTCTTTGAGAGTAGCTCTAAGTTAGTGTCAACTGACTCAATATGGCATAAGGCTCTTGGCCTGCTTGTGACCGGTTTATGGTAATGGATGTTAGCATCTCCAAGTACAATATCGCCTTGTAAATTTTTGTGTTTCAATTTTAGAAATAACATACCCCAACCTGTTAAGGTTGCAAGTGAGTACACACTTCCAGCAAACATAGTGCCATGTAAGTTGACATTTTTGTTAAGCGAGGCCCTTGTTTCAAGGCTTTTTTCTGTATATTGATGTAGCTTAATACCCATATGTTCCGTGATGGGGATATCCTCATACCATGTTTGTTGTAATTCGCTACACCATTTAGGGTGCAGGATAAGGGAATTATGCTCAACTAAACTTTTGCACATTTGTTTGCGTTTCAGCTTACCTAATTCTGCTGGTGCGTCGTCTACTATTTTAAAACCACAAGCACTGAAAAAACTAATTGAAGTATCACGAGAATTGGTGACTGCTCGCTGAGCTCCAAGATCACGAGCAGTTTGTTCTAATGAGGATAGCATTATCTGTGCTAGTCCTTTACGGCGGTATTTTTTATCAACGGCAATGTGGCGAATTTGAGCTTCTTCAGGTGTGTTAAGGTGCACCCTGCCAGTTGCGACAATCTCATTGTTCGGGCCCACAAGCATTCTATGCTCACTAACACTTTCATACTCGTCTCTTTCTGAGCCAATAGGATACCCCCACGGCTCTCGTAACCAAGTCCATCTAAAAGCAAAATATGCCTTTAGTTCTTCTTCAGTTTTAGGGATGGATAAGGTAAACACTCATACTCCTTGGGCGCAATTAGCCCATTATTTTACCACAGTGTGCTTAGATTTGAATGTAAAAGCTAGCGGGTCCATCATTTGTTAATTGGATTTGCATATTTGCCCCAAATTCACCGCATTGGCATGGCTCGTAATGTGACTGATAGTAATCAAGAAATCCCTGATATATTACTTTGGCATGTTGTGGAGATGCGGCTTTTGAAAAGCCAGGACGATTCCCTTTTTTAATATCGGCAGCAAGCGTGAATTGTGAGACGACAAGTAGCTTATATCCTGTATCTTGTAAGCTTAGGTTCATTTTCCCGTACTCATCTTCAAAGATTCTTAGTTTTTGTACTTTATCTGCCAGTTTCTTTATTTGCTCATCTGAGTCATTAGCCTCAACTCCCAGAAGAAGTAATATCCCATCATCTATCTGACCGATTATTTTGTTATCGACCATGACACAGGCTTGAGTGACTCTTTGTAATACACCGATCATAGTACTATTGAGTTTCCAATCAGGATTCTTGAGCTACCTTCATCTGTTTAGGTAAAGCAGCCATAATATCAATCAGCGCTTTGCTCACGCCAAATTCAGTTACGCTATGCCCTGCATCATCGATGATTGTCAAAGTGGCATTATTCATTTTTTGGTGTAAAGAAATAGCGGATTCACATTTGCATACCATATCGTATCGGCCGTGTACGATATGCATGGGAATTTCTGCGATACGATGTGCATTATCTAAAATATAGTTTTCATCCATAAAGCAGCCATTCATAATGTAGTGGCATTCAAACAAAGCTAGCGTATAAATCTGTTGAGAGCTTGCATGCTCACTTGCGTTGCTATCAACCCGTTTCAATTTAGAGATGTTACCTTCCCAATCAAACCATCGTTTTGCTGATTCGATACGAGTTGTCTCACAATTGCTAGTTAATTGATTGTAGTAGTGTGTACAAATTTCATCAGGATCTTGGCTGTCAATCCCTTCTACAAAGTTACTATATTGTATTGGAAAAATTTGTGCGGCAGCTTTTTGCGGCGAGATAAACCAATGAGAGTCTTCTTTGCGGCCTAAAAATATGCCTCTTAATACCATTGCATTGACACGTTTGGGATGCGCGATCGCATAAGCAAGCGCCAAGGTTGAACCCCATGAGCCACCAAATAGAATGAATTGCTCTATGTTGAATAACTTGCGAATCGTTTCTATATCCGCAATCTGTGAGGACATCGTATTATTACTTAAGCTCGCAAAGGGCTGAGAGCGCCCACATCCTCGTTGATCAAATGCAATGACACGATAATTATTACCAATGAACGGCCATTGATAATTTTGCCCAATACCCGCGCCGGGTCCACCATGCAGAAAAAGAACCGGGATACCCGAAGTTTCACCTGATTCCTCAACATATAATGTATGACCATCATGGGTCGCAACCTTATAAGATTTTGTTGCTTTAAAACCGTCCAAAATATCAATTCCCTTGTGTATTTATCTACACTTGTTTGTGCTTGCGTGATAGATTAATTATTATTGTTCATCCACTGATAGTAAGTGTAAGCAATAAACAGGTAAGATGACAATAGCAAAGCACAGATAGTGCAAAACAAGTTTATATATTCAAGTTTATATATTAAGGAACCTTTATGGCTGGACAAGGCTCAGGCGGTAATGTAATCGCTGCTATTTGTAACATTTTTTTCCCGGGACTCGGTCAACTTGTTCAGGGCCGCATTATGGCGGCAATCCTATTTTTCGTAATAGTCGCAGTAGGATACGCTTTATGGTTTTTAATCGTTCCCGCCATTATTGGTGCCTTAGTGCATTTATACAGTATTATTGATGCTGCTAAATTTAAAGCCGACTAAAAATTTAAGGATATAAATAAATGAAGAAGGTTATCAGTGTGGCAGCGCTTAGTATAATACTCTTAAGTGGTTGCCAATCGACAATAGATGACACTTACTTTAATTTGTGGGAAAAAGTAGGTGTTGAAAAACGCGAAATTTTAGTCGATAGAGTTGAAGATGCGCAAGAGACTCAAGAAGAAGCGCAAGAGCAGTTTGCTAGTGCATTGGAGGAATTTAGTGCCTTAATTAATTTTGATGGTGGTGAATTAGAGGATGTTTATCAAAACCTAAACGATCAATATGAAGCCAGTCAAGATAGTGCAGATGAGGTTACTTCTCGTATCGACAAAGTACAAAGCGTAGCTGAATCCTTATTTCGTGAATGGGAAGAGGAGCTACTGCTTATCAATAATCAAAATTTACGCAGAGATAGTCAGCGCAAACTGGCCGAGACACAGCGAAAATATGATGGGCTTTTGCGTTCTATGCGAAAGGTTGAAAGTAGCATGAGTCCCGTGTTGAGCGCCTTGCAAGACAATGTGCTCTATTTAAAACACAACTTAAATGCAAATGCTATTGGTGCTTTACAAGGTGAGTTTACTAGCATTAAAAGAGATGTGAACAATTTACTGTCCGAGATGAATTCGGCCATTTCGCAATCTGATGAATTTATCAAAACCCTACAATCTCAGTAATCTCTACATAAGTCAGTAAAGCGATAACCTTGCTTTACTGACTTAATGATTAGTCTTTTTTCTCTGCAGCTTCTACATCAAGCCCCATATTTGCCATGATTTGTCTTGCTTGTGCAGGGATTCGATTTGGGTTGTCTTTTTTCAAATCAGCGTCGTTAGGCAAAGGTTGCCCTGTAAATGCATGCAAAAACGCTTCACATAATAATTCAGAGTTAGTTGCATGACGAAGATTAGCGACTTGTCGGCGCGTGCGCTCGTCGGTTAAGACCTTTAAAACGTTAATCGGAATTGACACTGTGACCTTTTTGACTTGCTCACTTTTCTTGCCATGTTCCGCATAAGGGTGAATATACTCACCGTTCCAATCTGCCATATTCTTTATTCTTGTTATTTAGTTATATCAAAATTTTAACTGGTCTATAGAAAATATCAATCTAGACGTCTAAATTGCTTGACGTCTAGGCCATATTTTCGTAGTTTAGACGTCTAAACGTCTGCAAGGTCAGGTTATGGGTTCTTTCGCGCAAGGTATAGATGCACTAAATCAATCATTAAGCGAACTTCGAGACATCGAGGTATCGTTTGAATTTTTTCCCGCTAGCAACGAAGCAATGGAAACAACATTGTGGAAATCGGTCGAACGATTAGCGCCACTTAAACCTAAATATATGTCGGTCACATATGGTGCAAATAGCGGTGAACGTGATAGAACACATAATGTTGTCAAACGTATCCAATCTGAAACGGGTATTTGTGCTGCACCTCACTTAACCTGTGTTGACGCAAGCGCGCAAGAGCTTCGCATGCTTGCAAAGGATTATTGGGATAGTGGTGTCAGAAGGATAGTAGCCTTAAGAGGTGACTTGCCACCTACAATGGAGAAAACGGAACTATATGCATCGGATTTGGTGGGTCTTCTCAAAGATGTAGCTGATTTCGATATATCGGTTGCAGCATACCCTGAAAAGCATCCTGATGCTCCTAACGATCAGTTTGATTTACTGAACCTCAAACGAAAAGTCGAAGCGGGTGCTAATGAAGCAATTACGCAGTTTTTCTTTGATACAAGTGTTTTACTTAGATTCAGAGATAGAGCAGCGGCGGCTGGCATCGATGCTGAGATTGTACTAGGAATTTTGCCCGTTACTAATTATCAGACTCTTGTGCGTTTTGCTAACATGACAAATGTCCATGTGCTAAGGTTGGTTACACAAAATGTATGAAGGCCTGGATAAAGATGACCAAGCAACTAGAAATCTGCTGGGTGCTAATATTGCAATGGAAATGGTAAAAGTGTTAGCCAAAGAAGGCATAAAACATTTTCACTTCTATACGCTAAACAGAAGCGAATTAAGCTTTGCAATTTGTCACATGCTTGGTTTACGGCCTTAGCGTCTTTGGGCTTGTGAGATTCATTTTCGACTAAGCCTTATAAAGCCAGTTATATCTTGCTAAAATACTTGTCTTGTAGTGTTTACTGACTAAGAGCGTTTGGTGTGGATGTAATAAGCAAAATAAAACAAAGCAGTGCAAAGCGTTTGCCATTGCTCAAACAGATTGGCTTGAGTTTTTTCAAGAACCTATTAAGCGAACGTATTACTGTGTCTGCAGGTCATTTGGCATATGTTAGTTTGCTCTCTCTTGTTCCTGTGATCATGGTGTTTTTTATGATCATGTCAGCTTTTCCTGCTTTTGAAGAAATCCGTGGGCAAGTCGAAAACTTTATCTTTGCAAACTTTGTTCCTCATGCCGGTGATGTTGTGCAAAAGCACATGACAGATTTTGTTGGAAATGCTTCTGGGATGGGAGCTGCGAGTATTTTTTCCTTGCTTATTGTTGCCTTGTTATTGATTTCAAACATCGATAAAACATTCAATCATTTATGGAAAACTAAAGTGCAGCGTCCTCGGGTTTACACCTTCGCTATTTATTGGATGGTGATCACTTTGGGACCATTACTTGTTGGTGTGAGTATTGCGGTTAGCTCGTACTTAACGGGTTTAGCAACCTTTGCTGATGATTATACGCCTGGGTTTGGTACGGCGGTCCTTAAACTTGTTCCTTGGTTTTCTGCCATTGGTGTATTCTTGATTTTGTACATGGTCGTTCCCAATCGACCGATTCGTGCTAAATATGCTTTTTGTGGGGCTTTGCTGGCAACCATGCTATTTGAGCTGACCAAAAAGGGCTTTGCGCTTTATGTGTCAAACTTTCCATCATATGAAGTCATTTATGGCGCACTAGCCGTTGTGCCTATTTTATTTATGTGGGTATATTTGTCTTGGATAGTTGTTTTGCTTGGTGCAGTGTTTACTTATTCAATCACTACTACTTGTGAAGAACAAGATAGCAAAGAAGAGTCCGACGCGTTGACTGTTAACAAACGACAAACACAAGCAAGTTAATAGTAGGCGTTGCTTTATCACCGCATATAAAGTCTTATATGTGCTGACGACATAGCTTTTTACAATTGATTGATTGCACTATATTCCACAAATGAAATAATGCTGACTTTATGAAGTACTTGTGAGGTGTTTGTGACGGTGTGGAAAAAAGTGTTGTTAAAAACCTGTTTTGCTTTATCAATCATGTCAGCGAGCATTTATGTATTTGCGCCTTGGGAATACGGACTTTACTATTTAAAAGCAATTCCTAGTAGCGTTGAAGCAGAAATGCAACTTGCAACCAAGCATGGATTAGATGGCATGATTGTATATGTAGATGGCCCACATACTGGCCCTAAGCTATATGCAAGTGGTTGGCATGATAAACAAATGCAAATACCTGCCTATGACAATGCCTTATTTAAAATAGCCAGTATTGCGAAACTATATGAAGCAACAGCGATAGCGAAAATGGCGGCTGCCAATTTGCTTGAGTTAGACAATACGCTTGCCAACTATTTGCCTGAACTAAAAACTCGCATTGCCTACGCTGATAAAATCACCTTACGAATGATGGTAGAGCATCGCAGTGGTATTCCAAATTTCACTGACCAAATGGGATTCGACTGGGGTTCAAATTCTCTTGATGTCTTGGATTTGGTCTTAGATAAACCTGCAGACTTTTTGCCGGGTGAGGAGTATGCATATTCCAATACCAATTACCTGTTATTGCAAAAAATAATGAGCGCTGTATTGGGCTATCACTACACTCAATATATTCAAAAAGAAATTCTAGTTCCATTGAACTTAAACTCAACTTACTTCTCAATTCATGAGGCTGAAAGTGAGCAAATCATGAACGGTTATCATGTGGGTTATGAGCAAAGCTTTAAGCATCTAGATCAAGGTTATGTTGCGAATGCGCAAGATGTCGGTATTTTTCTAAGGGCATTAAATGACGGTAGCTTGATGACGGAACGAGAAAATGAGATCTACAAAAGCTTGTATCGATATGATCATAGTGGCTGGGTCTTAGGTTACTCGAGTATCGCCCGTTTTTACGAGGACATTGACACGGTCATTATTCAATTTAGTAACACTACCGGTGACGATAGAGTGATATTGACAAACATTGTTAATACTCGCATTGAAAAAATTGTTCGCAAAAGTAAGCTGTAGAAGTATTTTCACGATTGAACAGTGTAGTCATGACGCTAGTAAAATCGGCGCTTTGCAGCAAAATGTAAAGCGGATAAAGAATATTTATAATTGCATTATACAAAAACCTCAAAAAAGTTTTTTACCGCTTAGAGCGATATAAAAAGCGACAACTCCAACAGCACCGTAAATCACTTCAAAAATATCTATTTCAGCGTTCTTTCCATCTATTACCATGCTCACTAACATAAATGCCAAAATCAATGAAGGAAGTGATGCGATACCCAACATAATTCTCACCGCAGTTGATAGCTTGTTTGTTTGTGGGTCATTCAATGTCATACTTTGTCCGTGATAGTTAAAACATGAGAAGTTGCGGCAAAGCACAATTAACCATGCATTCGAGTAAATTTTTCGGCCAATTGGTCAACAGATTCAACACATTTAGGATCTGCAATGATGCATTCTACAGGGCATACTAATACGCAACTTGGTTCATCGTAATGCCCAACACACTCAGTACATTTAGTGTTGTCTATTTCAAATATTTCATCGCCCATTGTGATTGCTTCATTCGGACATTCCTGCGGACACAAGTCACAGTTGATACATTCATCAGTTACCATTAAAGCCATTATATATTCTCCCCAAACGCCAATGTAAAAGACCTAGCTAATATACGCTGTAAGCCTTCTTAGCTTGTTGACCTAACTCAATAAAATGACTGTTTGAGAATGTTTGCGGTGAATGACTTTCGCAAATAAAAGCCGCGAGGCCTAGTTTGTATTATTGAACCTTGTGGGCCAATTGCCTTAGTTAATGCTTTTCCATCTGCAGCTTTAGGGCGAATCTGTAATACTTCACCAATGCGCGCCGTAATTTCCTCTACCTGACCTAATATGATCATGTCGGTTAATTCTTCCCAGTCATCCTTCATTTTCTGCAGCTCTATTGAGCTGGGTGACCAAAGAATTGGAGAACCGATATGTCGCTCAGACGGCGGTATATCTCTTTCCCCTTCAACGGGTATCCAAAGCACTTTACGAAGTTTGTTTCGCACATTCGAAAGCTCCCAAGTTAGCCCATTAATACCAGTAAGCGGTGAATAACAAACATAGGTTGTTTCAAGTGGAGATTGTTGATGTGATAGTGGTAATGTTTTCAACTCTATCCCTAAATGAGCAAAATCTTGCTGAGGTTTACTGCCTGCTGTCGCACCCAAATAGCGTTCAATTAATTGACCAGACCATCCTTTGTGGCGCTTAAAGTCTATAGGCACCTCAATACCAAGAAAGTGGGCGATATCACTCAAGCGTGCACCTGCCATAGCATCAGCGCGCAGCATTAATTCTTCTTGTGTAGCCGGCGGATTGGGTATTTTCACAAAAGACCAACAAATACTTTGAATAAAACAGATAATATGAAAGAATGCTACCATAATAAAATATAACCGCGCTAGGTAATCTAAGTGATTGATACCGAAGGATTCCGCGCGAATGTTGGCATAATTATATGCAATAAATCCGGTCAAGTGTTCTGGGCTAGGCGTTACGGCCAACATTCATGGCAATTTCCACAAGGTGGGATTGACCAAGGCGAATCAGCTGAACAAGCAATGTATAGAGAGCTATACGAAGAAGTTGGACTGCAAAAGAAAGACGTGAAAGTGCTGGCCATGTCACGCAGTTGGTTGCGTTACCGCCTGCCCAAACGACTCATTCGAAAAGGCTCTGAACCCGTTTGTATAGGGCAAAAGCAAAAATGGTTTTTGCTGCAGCTAACATGCGAAGACAAAGATGTTAATTTAGCAGCTTCAGGTCATCCTGAGTTTGATGATTGGCGTTGGGTTAGTTATTGGTACCCAATCCGAAATGTCGTCTCATTTAAACGTGACGTATACCGTCGCGCTATGAAGGAATTTGTTTCGTTTGTGATGCCAGTATCGAAAATGCAGGCGTCTAACAATTACCGCAAGAACAGAAGACGCAAAAAGCCTGCAAAATAAAGCGTATTTGTGAAGACGCTATTAGCGCCTCAATAATATTTAACAACACTATCTCTGCAGGAGTGATATGTTAACCAGTCTAAAACAGATCATTCAAGAAGTCGGTCAAATACCAGCGCTAGATCAGGCTTTAAATCATTTAGTGACAATGGTTAAACAAACGGTATCGGTTGATTCGTGTTCAATTTACCTTGCAAATTATAGCACGCGCGAACTTCTGCTATCGGCGACTGATGGGCTGGACAAGCAAGCGATTGGTAAAGTTAAAATTGGATTTGATGAGGGTCTTATTGGCTTAATTGGAGATAGAGAAGAGCCTATCAATATTGAGAATGCGCAAGAACACCCCCGATTCAAACACTTTCCCGAAGTAAAAGAAGATAACTACCATGCGTTTATTGGTACGCCAATTATGTACCAACGGAAGGTATTAGGTGTTATCTCAATGCAACAAAAAGCAAGTCGACGATTCAGTGAGGATGAAGAAGCATTTCTAGTCACTTTAGCGTCTCAAATCGCCCTTGAAATTGTTAATGCAGAAATTACGGGAAAGTTTTCGCTAGACGATAAGCATCAAGAAAATACGTCCAAAGTCCTCAATGGAATACCAGGTTCCTCTGGTTTAGCGATAGGTATCGGTGTTGCATACAAAAACAAATATGACTTAGGACAGTGGATACCTAAAAAAAATACAAATAGTGCTGAGCAAATTGACTTATATCGTCAAGCTGTTGAAAAAACCCGTACACAAGTGAATGATTTATCCGCTAGCGTGTCAGACAATATCCCTGAGGATGTAAGTGCAATTTTTCAGCTTTACCAACAACTGCTTGATGCAAATAGCTTAGGCAGAGAAGTTGAAGCAAAAATCCATGATGGCTGGGATGCAGCATCTAGTCTTAAACTTGTTGTGGAAAGTTATGCCTTGCGTTTCAAAAATATGGATGACCCATATATGAGGGAGCGTGCGGTTGATATAGTTGATTTATCAAATAGGATATTGCTTAATATTTTAGGTGATAGAGACATTGATTTTGATGCTAAAACAAGTGATAAATGTATTTTGGTTGCAACGGAAGTTAGCGCGCCAATGCTTGCGGAGTTTCCACGTGAAAAGTTAGTGGGTATTGTTTCAATAAACGGCTCCAATAACAGCCATGCAGCTATTTTAGCTCGTGCTATGGGTGTCCCTGCTGTAATGGGCTTACATCGAATCTCTCTAAATGCCCTTGATAACAACGAATTGTTTATTGATGGTTACTCGGGTGAAGTGTCGGTCAATTTCAATGACAAGGTGCGTGGCGAATATCAAAAACTGATTAAACAAGAGGAATTGCTACAAGCAAAAATTGCGAAAGTAGCAAATCTGCCTAGCATCACGCTTGATAAGCATGCTATTTCCTTGCTAGTGAATGCAGGTCTTTCGGCTAACGTTGAAATGGAACAATTTGTTCAAGGAGATGGCGTTGGTTTATACCGCACTGAAATTCCTTTTATGATGCGTGAGCGTTTTCCATCCGAACAAGAACAATGTGATTTGTATCATAGCTTATTAAGCGCATATCCAAATAAAGAAATCACTATGCGTACTCTAGATGTGGGGGGCGACAAACCCTTATCTTATTTCCCCATTACAGAGGATAATCCATTTTTAGGGTGGCGAGGAATCCGTTTAACCTTGGACCATCCTGATATATTTTTGGTGCAAATACGAGCAATGTTAAAAGCCAGTATCGGCTTGTCTAATTTACATATTTTGTTGCCAATGGTGTCAACAATCAGCGAGGTGATTGAAGCAAAGCGCCTGATTAAACAAGCATTTTTAGAAGTAAAAGAAGAAGCATTCTTAAAAGGTGAAATGCTATCAAAGCCTGCAGTTGGCGTAATGTTAGAAGTGCCTGCAGTGATTTTTCAAATTGCGCAGCTGGCAAAGCATGTCGATTTCTTTTCAGTGGGAACCAATGACCTCACGCAATATTTATTAGCCGTTGACCGAAATAATGCCAGAGTGGCCGACTTATATTCTAGCTATCACCCATCAGTGCTTAATGCTTTGCAGCAAATCATAAAACAATCTAATCAACATGCTATTCCAGTGACTGTGTGTGGGGAGCTTGCTGGAGAACCGACAGGGGCCTTATTACTAATGGCGATGGGCTACAAGAAACTGAGTATGAACGCGCACTCTTTGCGAAAAATCAATTGGGTAATTCGTAATACTAACGTGCTTGACATACAAGGCTTGCTGCAAATAGTACTTCGCCAAGAAACAGCACAGCAAGTAAAGCAGCTCTTGGATGATTACCTAGAAGCAAGAAAACTTGGTGGGCTTGTGAGAGCGGGTAGTTAATGGACCCGGTTATTATTGTTTTTTTAGCTTGTGTTGCTTTAGGTTGTATTGTTGGTGTACTAGCTGGTTTACTTGGTATTGGTGGTGGCCTAATTATTGTGCCCGTACTTTTATATATGTTTACGCATTTACTAAATATTAGCGTAGAGCATGCAATGCCTATTGCGATCGCAACTTCATTATCCACAGTCATCTTTACAGGTATGTCTTCAGCCCGTTCTCATTTTAAATTAGGGAATATCGAAAAAAACATTGTGATTTGGTGTGCATGCGGTATCGCTATCGGGGCGACCATCGGTGCTTTGTTTGCCTCATCTATTTCAGGACTTGTTTTAAAACGAATTTTTGCAGGACTTGTCATTGTCATTGCTTTGCAGATGATATTTGGGCGCAACACCGTTTCAGATAATAGTTTTAGCAAAGGCCTTTTGAGTAGTATTGGTCTTGGCAGTGGTTTTGTTGCAGCTTTAATGGGAATAGGCGGTGGTGCATTATTGGTCCCAATACTGGTGTGGTTCCAGGTACACATAAAAAAGGCCATTGGGTGCGCAGCATTTTGTGGCATTGTGATCGCTATTTTTGGGACATCTAGTTTCGTTTACAGTGGATGGAATGCACAATATCTTCCACAATACTCCTTAGGCTATGTATTTTTGCCTGCAAGCGTAGGAATTATCATAACCTCAATGATAACTGCACCAGTAGGTGCTAAACTAAGTGCTAAATTGGATACAAAAAAGTTAAAACGAATATTTGCCATGTTTTTAGTACTTGTCAGTATTCGAATGATTATAGGATTAGAATAACTCGATGAGTGCTACCGGATATTTACCCTTTCCCAACATTAACCCCATAATTTTTGAAATAGGTCCTGTCGCTTTGCGCTGGTATGGACTTATGTATTTGGTTGGTTTTGCAGCCGCCTATTGGCTTGCATCTAAACGCTTATCGACAACAACATGGTCTAAAGAGCAGCTCAGTGACTTACTTTTTTATGGTATGTTAGGCGTGATTCTGGGGGGGCGATTTGGTTATGTTTTGTTCTATAAATTCCCAGAGTTTCTTGATAACCCTTTATTTCTATTAAAAATATGGGAAGGGGGGATGTCTTTTCATGGTGGTTGCTTAGGCGTGATTCTTGCGTGTTTCATATATGCAAAAAAACAAGGTTGGAAGTTTTTACAAGTTGGCGATTTTGTTGCACCCTTGGTTCCTATAGGTTTAGGTGCTGGGCGCATTGGTAATTTTATCAATGGCGAATTATGGGGGCGGCCTACCGATGTTTCTTGGGCATTTGTTTTTCCAAACGCAGATGAACTCCCAAGACACCCATCACAGCTTTATGAGTTCTTTTTAGAGGGAGCCGTATTGTTCCTTATTTTATGGCTATATTCAGCAAAGCCTAGACCAGTGGGTGCAACAGGTGGACTATTCTTGTTAGGCTACGGTGTATTTAGATTTATTGTAGAATTTTACAGGGAGCCTGATATGCACCTTGGCCTTTATGATATCGGCTTAAGTCAAGGTCAAATGTTGTGTATCCCGATGATTTTAGCGGGCCTAGGCTTAATTGTTTATGCCTACAAGAAAGATGACAAACGTGCAGTAATGGCAAAAAGATAAGATGACAAAAGCTAACAAAACACAGTATGAAGACCTCTGCTTTCGATTAATAAAAGAAGGCCACTGGGTTGAAAACGAACGTACAGGCATTCGTTGTCTTACCTTAATCAATGCAGACCTTGAATATGATGTGGGTAATAACGAATTCCCATTAGTCACCACACGAAAATGTTATTATAAGGCGGCAATTGCTGAGTTATTAGGCTATTTGCGGGGGTATGATAGTGCAGAGCAATTCAGACAAATAGGATGTAAAACGTGGGACGCTAATGCAAATGAGAACCAAGCATGGTTAAACAATCCAGCACGTAAAGGCCATGATGACATGGGGCGAGTATATGGTGTTCAAGGGCGTAACTGGCAAAAACCCAATGGCACAACGGTCGACCAGCTTAAAAAAGTTGTTCATAACCTCAGTAGGGGAATAGACGATAGGGGCGAAATTCTTACTTTTTATAACCCTGGTGAATTTGATCTGGGGTGCTTGCGGCCTTGCATGCACACCCACACTTTTTCGCTTTTAAACGGAACACTGCATCTTACCAGCTACATGAGAAGTTGTGACGTACCACTAGGATTGACTTTTAATATGCCGCAGTGTTTCGTGCTATTAGCACTAATGGCACAAATTACCGGTCACAAGCCAAGGCAAAGTATTTCATAAAATTGTCAATGCGCACATATATGAGAATCAGCTAGAGTTAATGCAAAACGAGCAGTTAGCACGAACGCCTTTTGATATGCCTAAGCTGACCATTAACAAAGATATTAAAAGCTTAGAAGACATTGAAACATGGGTATCGACTGATGATTTCATTCTTCACGATTATCAAAGTCACGAAGCGCTTGCTTACCCATTTGCAGTTTAAGAACTTGCAAGAACTGCCGATAAAGAGTTAATAGATAAATCTTTGATTACTAAACTAATTAGTTAAGGCCTTTTAAGAATGACCCTTCCCGTAGTAATTTGCGACGACTCAGGCTTTGCCAGAAAGGCGATGGCTCGGGCTTTGCCTGATGAATGGGATGTTGAAATCAACTTTGCTCAAAATGGTCAAGAAGCAATTGAAAAAATTGAAAAAGGCCTTGCCGATGTGCTGTTTCTAGATCTAAATATGCCGGTAATGGATGGCTACGAAACGCTCAAGGTGATTCGTGAACAAGACTTACCAACTATGGTGATTGTTGTATCTGGTGACGTCCAAGAAGAAGCGCGAAAACGGGTAATGAATCTTGGTGCGCTTGATTTTATTGCTAAGCCTATAAACAACGATCAACTTATTACTATTTTAAAGCAATATGGTTTATACGAGGGCACTTCGACATCAACTAAACGAAAACAAGCCATCACAACGGGTCATAGTTTTGAAGAGAAACTAGATGTTTTTAGGGAAATGTCGAATGTGGCGATGGGGCAAGCTGGTCAAAGCCTCGCAAAACTCTTAGATATTTTTGTTGAGTTGCCAGTCCCAAATGTGAGCGTTGTCCATACCAATGAACTAGCGATGGCAATTGCTGAGATTGATAATAATGATAAAGTTTCAGCTGTTTCAAAAGGCTTTGTTGGAAAAGGATTTAAAGGCGAAGCCATCATATTGTTTAGTCAAACTAATGTTGATAGTTTACTTAGCTTATTGGGGTATCAAAAAGATATCGAAAATATCAGTGAAGTTGAAGTGTTGATGGATATTTCAAACATTATTGTAGGTGCATGTTTAAATGGCTTAGCGCGCCAACTGAATATTGATTTGACAAACACTATGCCTAGTATCATTGGCTTAGATTGTAATTTAGATGAGTTGGTGTCTAAGAATTTGTCTCAATGGGATGAACTGCTGATGGTAGAGATTGCTTATTCTGTTTCATCCGCATCAGTCTATTTTGAACTACTGCTTTTATTGCCTAAGCATAGCCTCGATGTGGCATTTGAGCGTTTGCTAGCTTTGCAAAATGAACAGGTCTAAGGAAGGTCATGCCAGAGCATAAACCCGTTTTAGAATCAAATCATTGGCTACAGGGCCTTTTATCTTCGCTCGAGATGGGCATAGTAGTGGTTGATCTCAACTTGAAGGTTGAGGTCTGGAATCAGTTTATGCAAAATCACAGTCAACGTGATGCAAAAGACATGCATGGACAGTATTTAATTGAGCAATTTCCTGAAATTGATAAACATTGGCTCGAGCGAAAGTGTAAACCTGTTGTGGAACTGGCGACACCTGTTTTTATTATTTGGGAACAACGTCCTTACATGTTTCGATTTGATGCAAGCCGTCCAGTTACATCTCGGGCAGATTTCATGTATCAAAACATCACTATCACTCCATTGCTTGATAGTAATGGTCAGGTTAAAAAATTGTGTTTTCTTATCTATGATGTTACTGACTAAGGCAATAAATAAACTCCAAATACAAGGATTGAATAAGCAATTAGAAACGATTAGTCGTATTGATGGCTTAACCGGTCTATATAATCGAAGATATTGGCAAGAAAGATTTGAACGAGAATTTAAATTAAGCATGCGCAGTAAATCATTGCATTCTTTATTAATGCTCGACATCGATTTTTTCAAGAAAGTGAACGATACGTATGGGCACCAGGTTGGAGATGATGTCATTGTACATTTTTCAAAAGCCATACAAAATGTCATTCGAGAAACAGATGTAGCAGGGCGCTATGGTGGTGAAGAGTTTGTTGTTTTGCTACCAGATACGAGTGCCAAAAATGCTGAATTAGTTGCACAACGAGTACGAAAAACTATCGAAAAAGCGTCTGTCGAATATGATAGTTTCGCTGTTTTTTATACGTGCAGTATTGGTGTGGCAGAATTTTCTTCAGATTATAAGAAAGCAGACAATTGGTTAGAGGCAGCCGACCAAGCACTTTACAAAGCAAAAGAAACTGGCCGTAACAAGGTTGTGATTGCTAAAAAATAAGTGTCTTCTCTAAGGTCTCATGCCCACTACATCAAATGGACATGCTTCGTTATTTTCTAAATAACGCAGACACAGTTCAACCTCATCTTTGAGAATCGCGTCTTCTTGCAACTTTTGAGCGCTTACATGTTGTGTCTGATGAAACAAATGCCAGAATACTCGTTCTTTATGGGAGTAAAGTTGATTTTGAGTTTGTTCGACTTGTGCCCACTCTTCTAGTGTATCCCACATAAAATTTTCTAATTCCGTATAAGGTAAGTATTCATGCCAATAGGCATGAATATAGAAAATGAGTTGAGATGACTTTTGGTCAATAAAAGACTGCACAAACAAGGGATAATGGCCAACGTTAAGTAATACTTCAAGTATAGTTGGAAAATACGATTTTATATGTTTATCTGTCTTATTTATGCTAACTGCATGATTAATAGTTAAAAAAAATAGTAGTGTTTACCAACCTAAGTATCTACTCCAGCCCACTATCTCTTTAGTTATTGATTCTACTTGCGCTTGAGCGTGTTGGGCATGAGACAAGCGACGTTGTCTGAAATCTGTTTTTAGTGTGATTGTAGCAGCAATTTTTCGTTGATCTTGGCTAGCTTTTGAAAAGGGATGGTCAGTTTGCTGAACAATATCTAAGACAGGAATATTGAGATTAGCTAACTGATTGGGAAGTTGCGTATTTTTTGTAAAATCTAACACATATGGAGTATTTACAATCAACATATCAAATCCTATGTCGGATTCGCTGGATAACGTTTCAATAGTAAAAGCAGCGCTTTGGCCCTGTGTTAACAAAATATAATAGCTAAGGTTTTTCGGTATATAGGGCGCTAGCAGCTTCTAACAACTTAGTATAAAAAGCGGCTAAGGTTTGCTCGACGCCGTGTTCAGAAAAATCTGTAGGAGGGTGCCATGCATATGCATTCATCTGTTGCTCAATATCCTTATTCACATTATCAAGTGCTTCGCCATTGTCGTTACTTGTTGTTTCTTCGGGCGCACTTCCATCAGTTTCATTAGGAATCTGTTTTACAATATCACGCGTTTTAGGCATTACTACAACGGAATTCCAGCCCCACTTATTAAGCGACTGTGCTGTGTGTAAGATTTTATGTTGCGCGCTACCAGTGGCATCTAAGTCAGCGATTAATATTACACTGCCCTTGGTTAAAGGGGTTTGAGAATGACCAATGATAATTGGTACATCAAGTGTTGATTGCTCGTAGTTGACCGCTAATGAACTTAGTTTTTCACTATTAATATGGTAGGTAATATCGCTTTGTGCCCAAACAGGCGAGACTGTGAACAAGCCTAAGGTGCAAACAAGCATCAATAGTCGAATGTGATTAAAGCGATATTTCATGATAGTACCGATATAAATTAGTATTTATATATCGGCACACTTGACGGAGTAATTAAAAGAAAATTCACTTTCAAATGACATTGTTTTGTCAGACGTCGGGTGCGTAAATGAGATTTTTTGCGCATGCAAGCATAGCCTGTCGCTAGCCTGCAGTGCGTGTTCATGCGCGTATAAACGATCGCCTAAAATAGGATGGCCTAAACTAAGCATATGCACTCGTAACTGATGAGAGCGTCCTGTAATGGGCGTTAGTTTTATCAAACTAGAATAGCTATCATTCTCTAACAGCTGCCATTTTGTCAATGACGCTTTGCCATTTTCATGGTCCACTTTTTGTTTTGGGCGTTGAGGCCAATCACAAATAAGAGGAAGATCAATTTCGCCTTTTTTTTGCAAAGGAACACCAAAGACCCGAGCAAAATACGTTTTTTGTGTAAGGCGTTTTTCAAATTGTCTTGAAATTTCACGATGACTTGGTTTATTTAGCGCCATAATCATCAGGCCACTTGTTGCCATATCTAAACGATGCACGATGGTAGCGCTAGGAAAAACTCGTTGGACTCGAGATTGGAGTGAATCTTTGTGCTCAGGAGCTTTACTAAGGCACACTTAACAGGCCGCTGGGTTTATCTAATACCAGTAGGTCATTATCTTGATAAACAAGCTCAAAGGCTGGAGTGCTAGCAGGTGCATAATATAGTAAAGCCATTTACGTACTTATTTAGGATTATTGATAACAATGCGAACACTATCTAAAATGGGTTCCGCTTGAGAAATATAACGCGTTAACTCATCATTTTGTTGTTGCAAATAGTCAATTTCTTCTTGGCGGATAGAAGGATTAACTTTGCGCAACATAGTTAGTCTTTCAATCTCTTCGTTAAGTTCATATTGCATATTAATAAGCGCTGCGTCTTTGACTTTTTTGAGCTGCTTTTCAGCTTCTATTAATGCCGCATCAATTGTAGCAGATATCGGTTGTTCTAAGGCCGTAATGAGCTGCTTCGCCATTTTAGGCTTTACTTTAAAGATAGGTGAAAACACAGTTTCAACGCTCTGTAGTTTAGCATCTAAACATAAGCGAACAGGAGTAGAGGGAAGATATCTAAATAATTGTAACGACTTTGGAGCTGCCTGATTTAATACGGCTATTATTTCTACCCAATAGGCACCAACGGGTGCGTCGTTTTGGCCAACGAAGCATACAGAGCTTTTTCCTATTACATCACTTAATACTGAATCAATACACTGGGTCACTAATTCACTATCTGGGTTCATAAATTGCAGATGTTCAAGACTAGTGGCGACTTCACGCTTATAGGTCACCTCAGTACCTTCGTCACTGACTCCTTTAATAGCAAACATCGCGTTTTCAGATTGACGCAAAATAAAGCTGTGGGCGTCTTTTTCTTCTTGGACAATGCCAATTGAATCAAACAAACGATTCATAAACTTAAACATCTCGACAGGATTCTCTGCAACCACTATTTGCTCTAGTACTTCATCGCTTGCTTCATTGCCGCTTGCACTAATTTCCAGCAATCGGTCACGGCCTTCTTCAATTCTAGTTTTTAACTTATCGCTGACCAGACGGCCTTGCTCAATGACATCGAGCCAGTTTTCGCGGTCGTGGGGAGTGGCAAGTGCGTGATGCAAGTCATCTTTTAACCGGCTATATACGTCAGACCCTACTGGGCAAGTTGCGTTAAATGCACTTAGAGCCTTGTCGTACCATGTGTATAGCACTTCTTGCGCGGTTTCTTCAAAGTAGGGCACGTGAATGTTAACATCAAATTTTTGCCCAATTCTGTCAAGTCTACCTATGCGTTGTTCGAGTAAATCAGGATTAAGCGGTAAATCAAATAACACAAGATGCTTTGAAAACTGGAAATTCCGACCTTCACTGCCTATTTCACTACAAAGCATCACTTGAGCGCCTTTTTCACTTGAACTTAGTTCAGTTTGAGAGAAGAAATGAGCGGCTTTGTCTCGCTCAACAATACTCATGCCTTCATGAAATACTGTATGGCGAATGCTTGTTTTTAGTCTAAAGTATTCAGCTATTTGTAAAGCCGTACTTGCATATGCGCAAATGACGAGTACTTTTTCTGTAGGGTTCTCAAGTAAAAAGTCTATTAAATAGCTGACTCGCGGATCATAACTTGGCCACGCATCATCTGTCATTAGTGTTCGCTCGGGGTGCAAAGCACTGTTGATATCGTCATGCTCAAGCAAGCTTAAAGCATACTCTTTGGGCAGTCTAAGTCCGGTAGGGTGAGCCTTGCGTTCAGGAAATCCGCTTATTGCCGAACGGCGATTTCTAAAAAGCAGGCGTCCTGTTCCGTGTTGGTCGACTAGCTTATTCACTAGTTCTTTTTTATCTTCAGCTTGTGTTAAATCATAGTCGTCTAAAGATACGCTTGGAATAACTTGCGCCAAATTTGTTTTTTGCGTATTAGAAATTAATTCTTCATCTAGTAAAGGGCTTACTGCTTTAGCAAGTTCACTGTAATGTTTTTCTTGTTCTACAAATTGCTCATAATCATGAAAACGAGCAGGGTCCAATAAACGTAATCTCGCAAAATGGCTTTCATGACCAAGTTGATCAGGTGTAGCGGTCAACAATAGTACCGAGGTGGCGATTTGACTCAATGCATCGATTGCTTGGTAGTCTTGTGATATATCATTAGGTGACCAATGCAAGTGATGTGCTTCATCGACAACTAAAATATCCCAAGTACTCGATTTGGCTTGTTCAAGCACTTTACTTTGGCTAATAAATGACTGACTACACAGCACCAACTGCTCTTGTTCAAAAGGGTTTTCACCACTTTCTTTAACAGCCTCGATACGCTCATCATCAAATACAGAAAAGGCAAGGTTCACCCGTCGAAGCATTTCAACTAGCCATTGATGTACAAGTGAATCGGGAACAACAATCAGCACTCGTGACGCTCTACCGGTGATTAACTGCATATGGATAATTAACGCAGCTTCAATCGTCTTACCTAGTCCTACCTCATCTGCTAGCAATACTCTAGGGGCGTAGCGATTACCGACCGAATTGGCGATATGAATTTGATGGGGAATTAAGTCAACGCGCGCACCCACAAGACCAACCACACCTGAGGTGGCAAACTCGTTCTGCTTTTGCCAGCATTGATAGCGAGTCTCAAACCAATTAGGATCATCAAACTGACCATGGAAAAGGCGTTTTTCGGGTTGGTTGAGTTTTACGTTAGAATCCAGTGCGACTTCAACAATATGGGCGACTTGCCCATTATCGGTGCGTTTACCAACATAAGTGAGTAAATCATCTTGCTCAAGGACGCCTTCAATGATGATTTCAAAGCCATCGACATGTTTGACTTTTTCTCCTTCGCTAAGCACTAATCTTGTAATGTGAGCATTTAAAGATGCATAAGTGCGCTCTTCATTAACGGCGGGGAATAGTATTTTAACGGTTCTAAAGTCGCTATCCATAACCACACCAAGACCAAGAGATGACTCGCTGTTGCTGATAAACCGCTGTCCAACTTTAAAGCTTTGTTTTTCGCTCATCTTATCCAAAAATAATACGCATTTACATATGGCTAATTGTAAACCCCGATGCTAATTATGTCAGGCTTTTTTGTCTTTAAATATAAGAGACGATTAAATGCACTAAACCTGAGTAAAACTTAGACATCAAAATCGCATCAAGTATAGTAATATGTCGATAAAAGAATCAAAGAGTGTGGATACTATGTCGCAAAGTGAAAGGCTTAAGGATAAGCAAGCAAAAATTAAAAATAATGGTTCACTTAGTCACCTCGATGAGCATGGCAAGGCGACTATGGTTGATGTAACTGAAAAAAATAATACTGTAAGAGAAGCTACTGCCGCAGGTAAAATCTTTATTAGTGAAGATGCGTTATCCTTGGTCAAAAATAATCAGCTTGCAAAGGGAGATGTCTTAAGTGTAGCCAGAGTGGCCGGAATCCAAGCGGCTAAATCATGTGCTAACTTGATCCCTTTATGCCATCCACTGATGCTAACTAAAATAGATGTGCAATTTTTGATATGTGAAAACGGCATATCGGTAGAATGTGTATGTAAACTGACGGGAAAAACAGGCGTTGAAATGGAAGCGCTAACAGGGGTCAGTGTAGCAATGTTAACCATATATGACATGTGCAAAGCGGTTGATCCGAATATGGTGATGAGTGACATTAAAGTGATTAAAAAAACTGGCGGCAAGTCAGGTGATTGGGAGGCCAAATAATTGTTGTGCATAAAGTTTTTTGCAAGTTTGCGAGAACGTTTAAACACCTCTGAAGTAAGCTATGACTTGAAAAAAAGCATAAGTGTCGAAGGGCTTATTGATTGCTTGATTGAAAATGATAGTCGTTTTGTAGTGTTAAAGGACGAACAAATCCTAATTGCAATTAATCAAACGTTGTCTTCGGTAGATTCGATGATAAACATCGATGATGAAATAGCATTTTTTCCACCAGTGACGGGGGGCTAGTTGAAAGTAATGGATGACCATATTTGCATTCAATCTACTCAGTTTAGCGCAGCGCAAGCTTATATTGATTTAAAAGATCATACAGGTAAAAATGGCGCGATAGTTACTTTTACCGGATGTGTAAGAGATTACAACGATAATGGTGACGTAAAGACTCTATTTATAGAGCACTACCCACAAATGACGGATAAAGCTTTTCACAATATTGTCAATAATGCTAGGCAGCGATGGGCCTTAGGAAAAGTCCGCATTATCCATCGAGTAGGGAAGGTTTCTGCAAGCGAAGATATCGTTTTTGTGGGGGTCACAAGTGCACATCGGCATCATGCGTTTGAGGCGGTCATGTTTATAATGGACACGCTTAAACAAGATGTTCCACTGTGGAAAAAAGAATCAGATGGCAAATCCGAAACATGGGTAAAACCAAAAGCCAGCGATAAAGAGGCGCTTTTTAGGTGGACTAAAGCGTAAACCTAAAAGTATGTTTCGGTAAAATCGGCAAGTGAGCTTCGTTCAACCTCGTCGAAAATCAATACACTACCTTTGTCATAATTTTTATATACATTTACTGCGGCGCTGGCTCCCGAGCTTGCAGCGGTAACAAACTTGTCGTCGATTTGTGCAAGGTTTCCTAGCACAATTGTTCGACAATTTTTACCGCCACGACTGAGCATCCCTTTCATTTGCGCGCGGGTCATATTTTGCGCTTCGTCTATAATTAATACCGCATTATCAATTGAACGACCTCTGAAATAGGCCATACTAGTAAACTCAATGTTGGCTCGTTCGATGATATATTCCATCGTGGTATTGGCATCTTCATCCTCATCATGCATTGAAATCAAAGAATCAGTAATTCCAGCCAATAGAGGAAGTGACTTTTCTTTTAAATCGCCAAGGCAGAAAGCCAGGCTCGTCATCCATGAAATCACGAGAACGCACGACTACGATTTTTTTGTACTGTTTGGTTTCTAATACTTGATGCAAGGCAGAAGCAACTGCTAAGAAAGTCTTTCCCGAACCAGCAGGTCCCATGATAATGTTTAGATCTAAATGCGGATCTGTCAGTTGATGTAAAGCAACTGCTTGGCGTGAGTTCTTAGGCAAGACTCCCCAGATTTTTTCACGTCGTCGAGGCAATAATTTCGTAAATACATGTTCTTGGGTAACTTCAGTTACTAGTCCGATATGACCAGCATCGTCATACCAGTACATATTGAACTGCGCATCTTCGTTAAACAAATCTCTTTCAAAACGGTAGACATCACCGCTTAGCGCAAATTCTGAGTCAGTCTGGATTTGCTCAAACAAATCACCTTCAAAGGCCTGAACCCCTGAATACAACATATCCAAGTCTGATATTTGATTGTCAACTAGTACGTCTTCACTTGCGACGCCAATAGCCCTTGCTTTGATACGCATATTGATGTCGCGACTAACGATGGCAACATCGGTTTTATGTAGATTTTGTAAATGTAGCGCATAATTGATAATTCGATTGTCAGCATCACTGCCAATTCCATGCCTTAGGCTTTCAGCAAACTCAATATCCGTATCGATACCAATAAACAACTTACCACGTTTTGTCGTTTCCGTTGATGGTAGTTCGATACCTTTCTCAAGGTCTTCTCCAGTATAACCGCTGATAAGATCATCTAACATTCTGATGACGACACGCGCGTCTGCGCTGACTGATTTTTCTCGTCTTTCCTTTAAATTATCGAGCTCTTCAAGAACGGTTAAGCAAATATAGATGTCGCCTGAGTAGGCAAAAAGGCTCTTTGGGTCATGAACAAGAGCGGAGGTGTCGAGTACGCGCAGGTGATTTTTAGAATCCAATGTTTACCATCACTTTATAAAGCTTGCTCCATAAAATAACTATTGCACATAAATAATCACATTAACAATACTTTTAAAAATTTGTACTTACCCTACAGAACTAACTCAATGATTATCCTCATGATAAAATATTGATTTATTTTTGTGCAAAACCCTTTAATTTTTGTATAAAAATAGTGCAAGTGTTTATCTATGGTGTATCTTTAATGAGTTATAGACATTATTACGCACTTAATTATGTTTCAAAAAAATTCAACAATACTTGTGGTAGACGATGAACGCATCGGCACTCCGATTTTATCTGAAGCCTTATGTGGCGACTATAAAATTATCGTAGCTGGAAATGGCGAGGCTGCACTGCGAATAGCAGCTCACGAAACGCCTGATTTGATTTTACTTGATATTAACTTAGGTTCCATGAACGGTTATCAAGTGTGCAAAAAGCTAAAGTCGAATCCATTGACGAGCAATATACCAGTTATTTTTGTGACAGCACGCGACTCGGTGGAAGACGAATTGCAAGGCTTAGCGATGGGTGCTGTGGATTTTTTTAAAAAGCCGTTTTCAATCCCACTTGTTAAAATGCGTGTCAAAAAACAGCTAGAGCTAAAATACAAAACCGAATTGCTTGAACAACTTTCGCTATATGATGGCCTTACCGGTATTGCTAATAGACGACAGTTTGATGACAGGCTCAAACAAGCTATTAGCTACTCCAACCGTAATCATCGAGGCATAAGTCTACTGTTGATTGATATTGATTATTTTAAACAATATAACGATACATATGGCCATATTGTAGGCGATGATGCACTTAAGCAAGTCGCTCAAACATTACATCAAGGCGCAACTCGCCCTTTAGATTTTGTTTCGCGATATGGTGGTGAGGAGTTTGCAGTCTTGTTGCTTGATTCAGCCGCTGATGATAGCTACAGCGTAGCAGAGAAACTTCGTCAAAGTATTCATGACTTACAAATTCCACACAGCGCATCTAAAAGCGGTGTGTTATCGATTAGTATTGGTGTTGCGAATGTAAACGATCAGCACTTGAAGGATGTAACTGCAGAAGCGCTAATCAAAGAAGCTGACAAGTGTTTATATTTAGCCAAGGATTCTGGACGAGACACGACTATTTCATCTCACCTGATTTTAGGGGATTGATCGTTACCTAATGCGATAATGGCGAAACAAGGTCATATGTTATTGCATAAAAAGACTTGATTCATGTTATAAATGTTATATTATCACAACAATACTATGTAATATTATAACAATACGCTGTTAAAGCATGGAGCAACATGAAACTTTCACGCATCGCATTGGCTATATCATCAATTTGTTTAGCCTCGACTTCCTTTCACGCCATATCAGCAACACTTAACGGCCAAGTTAAAGACAAAGCAGGTGAGCCACTTTCCAGCGGCTTTGTTCAAATTATGGGGAGTAATTTTAAAACACTTATAGATGAGAACGGCAACTTTGCCTTTAATAATCTACCCGAGGGTAGTTTTGAGATTCATGTATCATCAAAAGACCATATTCATTCCAGTGAGAGTGTGACATTAAGCGATGATGCGCCAGTGACAATATCGATTACTGTAGAAGATTCCAGTATCGAAGTGTTTGACGTAAAGGCAAGTGCGTTTCATGCATCTAACATTGAGTCTGCGGCTCCTGTCAGTGTTTTGGCAGGGGAAGATTTACAACAACAGCAAGCCGGTACCTTAGGTGAAACTCTAAAAAACATGGTAGGTGTGCACTCGAGTTTTTACGGCGGCGTGTCTAGCTCACCAATTATACGTGGTCTTGATGGACCTAGAGTGCTGATCACGCAAAATGGAATGGATGCTGGTGATGCATCTCGTGTGGGACCTGACCATCTTGTTTCAACAGAAACCTCTACAGTTCAACAAATCGAAGTGCTCCGCGGCCCAGCTACCCTTTTCTACGGCAGCGGCGCCATTGGCGGGGTTGTCAATATTGTTGATGAGCGCATCCCGATTGACAACGATGCTGAGGGGGAAGTAGCAGTAGCACGAAACTCAAACAATGCACAAGAATCTATCAACGCCCAGTACAAAGGTGGTAGTGATAATTTTGCATTCCAAGCAAGTGCGTTTTATCGCGACAGTGATGACTACCGAATCCCTGGGTTTGCTGAAAGCCCTGATGCTCATGATGATCACGATGAAGACCATGACGAAGACCACGATGAAGAACATGAGCATGAAGATGGCGAATTTGGTGTTGTTGAGAATAGCGCTGCTCGTACGCAAGGTTTTACTCTAGGAAGCAGCTATTTATTTGATCAAGGACATGTTGGTTTCTCGGTCGAACATATGTCGAGCCTATACGGTATACCAGGACATTCTCATGGTGGCCATGAAGATGAGCATGGCGATGAGCACGAAGGCGAAGAAGAACATGAGCATGAAGAAGAGGAAGAAATCGTCAAGGCAGATTTGCAGCAAAATCGTTATCAATTTGGCGGAGCATTCCAACTCAACACAAATCGTATCAGTGCAATAAATTTTGGTATGTCATATACAGACTACCAACACACTGAAATTGAAAATGGTGAGCCGGGTACTACATTTGCAAGCGAAACATTTGAGTCACGCGTAGAGCTGCTTCATCAGCCAATTGCAGGTTGGCGGGGAGGCTTGAGTTTTCACGCAAAACTAAATGATTTTGCAGCGGTGGGCGAAGAAGCGTTTACGCCGCCATCTGATACTAAATCATTTGGTTTAGGACTCATTGAAGAAAAACACTTTGGCGATTGGTTAGTGCAGTTAGGTGGTAGAATCGAAAGAGTATCGATTAATGTGCCTAGTATATTTGAGCCAGAAATCGAGTTCATTGAAGATGAGCACATGCATGAAGAGCATGACGAAATGCATGATGAACACGACCATGATGAGCATGAACATGGCGAGTTAATGATGTCGTCATTAGACTTCACTCCAGTTTCATTATCAGCGGGCTTTGTATGGGATATTGCCAGTGGATATAATTTCAGCGCATCATTAGTCCACGCCCAAAGAGCGCCTTCAAGTGCAGAGCTGTTTTCTTTTGGTCCTCATATTGGTACACAAAGCTTCGAGATTGGCTCTTTGTATGCACTTGATGGCGAAGAATATGAATTTATCGATATTGAACCAGAACTAGAAAAGTCAAATAACATTGATTTGTCTTGGCGTAAGTTTGGTGGTGATTTTGGTGCGGTAATCAATGTCTTTTTCAACCAGGTTGATGACTATTATTACTTAGCCGACACAGGCTTTGAAGCCGAATTTTCGCATGAGCATGACGAAGAGCATGAAGGCGAAGAACATGATGAAATGCATGAAGGCGAAGAGCATGAAGGTGAGGAGCACGAAGAGCACAGTGAAGAGGGCTTACCAGTATTTGCATTTGCTGCCTCTGATGTTCAATTATATGGTGCGGAGGTTCAATTAACTTGGAAAACAACCGATAACCTGACACTTCATGCACAAGGTGATTATATTCGAGCTAAATTAAGAAATTCAGATGGAAACGATAATCTACCGCGCATTCCTCCTGTGAAACTGCAGTTTGGTGCAGACTATAAAACTCAATATCTTACAGTATCTGGCCTTGTAACTCACATGTTTGAGCAAGATGACATTGCTGAGTTTGAAACAACGACTGATTCATTTACTTTACTTGATTTGAATGCATCGTATTTTACTGAAGTGAAAGGAATGGAGACAGAATTGTTTTTGCGAGGTCGTAATTTAACGGACGAAGAGGCGCGAGTGCATACATCGTTCTTAAAAAATCTAGCGCCAATTCAAGGGCGTTCAGTCGAAGTGGGCTTAAGACTGAACTTCTAGAATTGTGTTAGTGTGTTGTGTAGTGTGTGATGTAGGCCCAGCGTAATGCTGGGCTTTTTTATTTGCTTGAGGTAACTATGATAGATTATTCGACATATTTAGCGATTAGTCCTTGTGATTTTGCGGATGCTTTGGCGCGCAAACAGTTCGTTCATTATTCAATTAAACCATTACATAACAAAATGCAGCGTATTTGTGGTCCAGCCTTCACTGTAAAATGCGAAAAGGGTGATCACCTTATGCTACACGCCGCAATATACCGAGCATCGCCGGGTGACGTAATCGTTGTTCAAGCTGATGATGAATATGCACTGGCAGGAGGAAATGTATGTGCCATTGCGCAAAAACGTGGAATAGCCGGATTTGTAATTGACGGTGTGATTCGAGATTTAGCCCAAGTCAGACAAATGGGTTTCCCTGTCTTTGCAAAAGGAGTTATTCCAAAGCTAGGTAAAAAAGCCAGTGTCCTTGCTTTGCAACAACAAATCAATTGTGGTGGCGCGTTAGTCTCCCTTAGCGATATTGTTGTGGCTGACGAAGAGGGCATTGCAATTATCCCGCGTGACCAAGCATCGCATGTGCTATCTACGGCACAATCGCGCGTCGAAAAAGAGGCTAACATGAGCCTAGAAGAATGGGAGTCTAGCCATATCAAGACTGTTGAGACTAAGCTTAGGGACCTAGGATTTAAGGAGGTACAAGCTTAGGTTTGTTTGCAACAATTACAGGCTCAAACAACACGTTTACTTTTGCTTCGGGCTGTGAGCTAAGAACGAATGAGTCGATTTTGTTTGTTACTCGCTGATGCATCACTAAAAATGATGTGTGGTATATGAAAATATAAATATTTCTATTTGAAAAGGGTGTCTATACTGCCAGCATTATAAATATTAAGGCAGAGCAATCATGTTAATAACACAGGCAATAAACCATGCAGTGATGAGCAGGGTTTTCAAAATCAAAACTTACCTAAGAACCTTTACTTTAATAAGTATTAGTCTTTTGATGGTACCTAGCATCGCTTTGTCTAGCGAAGTAGCAGTAAAACAACCCCATCAAATAATAGAACAGGCGGCGCAACGAACGTTTGATGCAATTGTAGAGGCGAAAAAAAGTGATCAAGATGACACATTAGTATACACGCATATAATGGAAACTGAGCTAATGCCAATAGTGACTCACCAATACGCGGCTTACAAAGTGTTAGGTAAAAATGCTAGAAAATTGAACAAAAAACAATTACAGAGTTTCGTGAATGTTTTTTATCGTCACTTGGTCCAAAATTACACCAGTCTTTTGGGTGACTATGATGGACAGAAGGTAACTTTTTATCCAGTAAATGTCAGCAGTACAACAAAAGAAGTAAATGTAAGAGGGGTCATGGAAAACCAGAATGGCCCAGATACTCGATTTATATTTAAAATGAGGCTAATGCGGGCCAGTGGTGAATGGAAAGTCTATGATGTTGTCGCCGAAGGGATCAGCATGGTTGAATCTAAAAGAAGCGAGTTTACCCCAATTATCAGGCAGCAAGGCATTGATGCATTAATCGAACAAATTAAACGTAAAAACGCTTAGTATGTTCTAAATGAAGGTAAGCACTGCGAACAACTGAAGTGCTTACCTTTGATGTTAAAAATGGAAAAACTCCACCTTTAGTGCTTAAGCTAAAGTGACAAACTCCTCAGCTGAGGTGGGATGGATAGCGACACACGCATCAAAATCTGCTTTTGTTGCGCCCATTTTCATTGCAACACCAAATCCCTGAAGAATTTCATCCATAGCATATCCAATACCATGTAAACCAACCACTTTTTGCTCTGGGCCAGCACAAATTAATTTCATTTTTGTTGCTTGCCGATGTTTGGTTACAGCCGTATACATTGCCGCGAAACTTGAATTATAAATGCTAAGGTTATCTTCGCCATATTGTTCTATAGCTTGTTCTTCGGTCAGACCAATCGTCCCGATTGTTGGGTGGCTAAACACAACAGTTGGAATTAAGTCATAATCCATGTGAGCATTGTCTTGTCCGTTAAATAAGCGCTCAGAAAGCAGCCGTCCTGCTTTTACAGCGACCGGCGTTAAATCTATTTTTCCTATATTGTCGCCAACAGCGTATATGTTTTTTGCCGTCGTATTTTGAAATTTATCAACTTTTACATATCCACGTTCACATAACTCAACATCGGTATTTTCAAGGTTAATTTTGTCATTAGCAGGTTTACGACCGATAGCCCAAACCAGTTGGTCGGTCTCTATAGTGCGGTCACCATTTAGGTGAACCAATAAACTGCCATCACTTTGTTTTTCAATTTTCTCTACTTCGGTATGTGGATGCAAATTAATGCCGTCTTCTTGCATGATGTCAGTCAGGGTATTTGACAACATATCATCAAAGCTACGCAGTGGTTTTTCGCGCCTTACCAGTAAGTGAGTTTGTGTGCCTAGCGAGTGCATAACGCCGGCTAGCTCAACAGCGATATAACCTGCACCGACTACGACTACACGTTTAGGTTGGGTTGCTAAATCAAAAAAGCCGTCAGAATCGATTCCAAGTTCAGCGCCTGGTAATGGTGGCTTAATCGGTGAACCACCTGTTGCGATCATAATGTGATCAGCGGTGTACTGTGTGCCATTAACATCAATCGTTTTATTATCAACAAAGGTGGCAAAGCCTTTTATCAATGTAACGCCATTATTGCCTAACACTCTGTCGTAGGACTGGTGAATGCGGTCAATATATGCTTGTCTACTGGCAACTAAGGTTTCCCAACTAAAATGATTGACTGTCACGTCAAAGCCATAATCGGGAGCGTATTTGTGAATAGCCTCTGCTACCTGCGCGCCATACCACATCGCCTTTTTAGGTACACAACCTACATTTACACAAGTACCGCCGATATCTTTTGCTTCGATGATTGCAGCTCTTTTGCCGTGTTTAGCAGCGCGATTTGCCGATGCAATGCCGCCACTGCCGCCGCCAATACAAATGTAGTCAAAATGTGTGTTTAAATCAGTCATATTTTTCCAACTTTACGTTATGTGGTTTAGGTAATGTGTTTACTAGACCAAGTAATTCAAGCTTTGCTTACAAAATAAATCAATAAATTACAGGGAAATTAAAGCTAAGTGTCTAATTGCTACGTAAGCTAATAGCAATATGATGCTTGAAAAAGCGTTGTAATTTGCAATAGCAACCCCACTAATCATAATAGTAAACAAAAAATATACATAAGAGTTTTTTATAATGACAGTAAAACAAATAGCCGCTAGCGAAGCATTGAGTGATTTAAGCAACAATCCTTTATTTTCGGCGATAACGCCAGATAACATCGTTGAACAGATTACTGCAGCTATCGAGCATTGCAAAACGGTCATTGAAGAGCTCGTGACCAACGCTGATGTGAGTTACCAAAACGTAGTAGTGAGACTTGAAGAAGCAGATGATGAACTTGGTAAGTTATTTTCGCCAATTAGTCACATGAATTCAGTTGTTAGTAGCGAAGAACTGCGCAAAGCGCACGATGCATGCTTACCTTTATTGTCTGAATATTCTACGTTTGTGGGTCAACATAAGGGTCTTTATGAGATGTATAAAGCGCTAAAGAATGATTTGAGCTTTAGCTCTTTAAGTATTGCTCAACAAAAGGTGGTAGATAACGCTGTACGAGATTTTGAATTATCTGGTGTCGCGTTACAAAATGAAGATAAAGAAAGTTATGCGAAGTTAAAAGCGCGATTGTCAGACCTATCTTCAACCTTTTCCAATAACGTCATGGATGCCACGTTAGCGTTTTCAAAACATGTGCAAGACGAAAGTGTTTTAGCAGGATTACCACAAAGCGCATTAGATGCGGCAAAGCAAGCGGCACATCAAAAAGATCTTCAAGGCTTTTTATTCACACTTGATATCCCAAGTTACTTGCCTGTGATGATGTATGCTGATAATCAGGCGTTTCGGGAAGAGATGTACCGAGCGTATGCAAGTCGAGCATCAGCAAATGATCTTACTCAAGGAAAATTTGATAACACTAGTGTCATAGAAGAGACGCTAAGCTTGCGACAATCGGTGGCTAAATTATTAGGCTTTAATTCTTACGCTGACTATAGTCTTGCAACTAAGATGGCTGATGAGCCTGCGCAAGTACTTGAATTTTTAAATGACTTAGCTAAACGTTCAAAGCCTCAAGCTGAGAGTGAAAAGCAAGAGATTGAGGCTTTTGCTAGACAATCATTTGACGTTGATACGCTGTACGCATGGGATTACTCCTATTATGCTGAAAAGCTTAAACAACAAAAATACGCGGTATCGGATGAAGAATTAAAGCCATATTTTCCTGAAGAAAAGGTGCTAGGTGGGCTTTTTGAAGTTGTTAAGCGCCTATACGGGCTGTCAATTTTTGAAATAAAGGATGTTGATACATGGCACAAAGATGTCCGTTTTTTTGAAATCCAAGATGAGAAAAATGAACTAAGGGGAGCATTCTATCTTGACCTGTATGCACGTGCTAAAAAACGTGGAGGGGCTTGGATGGATGAATGTCGTGTCCGCAGAATTAAAGCAGATGGAAGTTTGCAGACACCGGTGGCTTATCTTACGTGTAATTTTTCAGGGCCAGTAGGCGACAAACCTGCCTTATTTACACATGATGAAGTGGTAACGCTTTTTCATGAGTTTGGTCATGGTATTCATCATATGTTAACTAAGGTGGATATTGCTGGTGTTTCGGGCATTAATGGCGTGGCTTGGGATGCAGTAGAGTTACCTAGTCAGTTCCTAGAAAATTGGTGTTGGCAGCCAGAAGCGCTTAATTTTATATCAGGGCATTACGAAACCAATGAGCCTTTACCACAGGACTTGTTGGACAAAATGCTAGCGGCAAGAAACTTTCAATCAGCCATGCAAATGTTAAGGCAGCTCGAATTTAGTTTGTTTGATTTCAAATTGCATATGCAAGCTGACAGTGCTGTGCCTGTGCAGGAGTTACTCGATAGTGTTCGAAATGAAGTGGCGGTGATAAAAGCGCCTAGCTTTAATAAATTCCAAAATAGCTTTGGGCATATTTTCGCCGGTGGCTATGCAGCTGGCTATTACAGCTATAAATGGGCTGAAGTACTTTCAAGTGATGCTTTCTCGCGTTTTGAAGAGGAAGGTATTTTTAATCGTCAAACGGGGCAAGACTTTTTAACGAATATTTTAGAGAAGGGCGGCTCTAAAGAACCGATGGAATTATTTACTGCTTTTCGAGGTCGTGAACCGAATACCGATGCGCTTTTAAGACACAGCGGTATAGGCGTATAGACTAATGGGTGCAGAAAAATTTTCGACAATATACACGCGAGCAGCAAAGCGTAAAGGCAGTGATACCAAACTAGAAAGTATGGTAGGTGCGTCGCTCAGTGATAAACAGGTTAGTCTTATCAGTGACGACCGTTTTTTGTCTGAGTTTACTAAAAAAGTCTTCCAATCTGGTTTTGTGTGGCGCGTCGTTAGACAGAAATGGCCACATTTTGAACGGGAGTTTTTTGAATTTAATATCGAAAAAATCCTATTGATGCCTGATGATATGCTTGAAAAAAAAGCGACGAATCCAGATATCATCCGCAATTTAAATAAAGTGAGAACTATCCGAGAAAACGCAATGATGATCAAATCGGTGGCAACACAGCATGGTTCGTTTGCTCAATTTGTTGCTCAGCATCCAAGCAGTGACATTATTGGTTTATGGGATTTTTTAAAGAAAAATGGCGCCCGCTTGGGTGGCAACACTGGACCCTACGCTCTTAGAATGTTAGGAAAAGATACGTTTTTAATTAGCCAAGATATTGAAGGCTACTTTGTTGCGCGAGATCTAATTCAAGGCTCTAGTCGCTCAAAACGAAGTTTACTTGCGATTCAATCCCAGTTTAATAAGTGGCAACAAGAAAGTGGACGAACGCTTCAAGAGATAAGCCAAATTGTATCAATGAGTGTTGGCGATAATCGTATACCCGCGAGTTGAACAAATAAGTGCTATTACTATCAGTCGTTACGCCTTTGCGCTAAACTATTGTTACTCAGGCTTAAAAATTATAAAAGTACCAACGATGAACGACATCAAAGACACAATTGAACATTCCACTAACGGTAACAATGATCCACATACGCATGATAGCACCGCTGACTTTGGCTTTACGACTGTAAATAAAGAAGATAAAGAAGCCATGGTCGCTGATGTATTTCATTCTGTTGCAGCGAAGTATGATGTGATGAATGATTTAATGTCTTTTGGTATTCACCGGGTTTGGAAGCGATTTACTATTGATTGCAGTGGGGTTAAAGCTGGACAGAATGTGTTAGATTTAGCCGGCGGTACAGGTGACTTAGCGGCTAAGTTTAGCCGAATCGTTGGGCAAAATGGTCAAGTCGTATTAGCTGATATTAATCATTCGATGTTAAATGTGGGTAAAGAAAAGCTTTTGAACAAAGGCATAATGGGCAATATGCATTATGTACAAGCTAATGCTGAAGCCTTACCTTTTCCTGATAATCACTTTGATTTAATTACGATTGCGTTTGGTCTTCGCAATGTAACTGACAAATCAAAAGCGTTGGCTTCAATGTTCAGAGTATTGAAACCAGGTGGACGTCTGTTGATTCTAGAGTTTTCTAAGCCCACCAGCGACACTTTGAGCAAAGTTTACGATGCATACTCATTTCATATTTTACCTCAAATGGGACAACTAGTTGCAAACGATGCAGACAGTTACCGTTATTTAGCTGAGTCAATCAGGATGCATCCAGATCAAGAAACACTTGAAGGTATGATGAAAGATGTTGGATTTGAGAGCACAACATATACCAATTTGACCGGCGGGATTGTTGCTCTGCATCGAGGCTTTAAGTTTTAATGAGTACAGAAAGCTCAAATACTCATTCTGACGACGCTATATTGTCGTCGACATTACTTGTACAAATGTTTGTAGCAGGCTTAGAAAACGCTTGCAATAGGGCATTGTCATGGTCATATAACCAAGAGCAAGTGCTGGGCAACCTGGTTGATAAGCGATGTATAATTCATCTTCAAGAACTAAATCAAGCGATGCTAATTGATTTTCACGCCAGTTCAATCAGCATCTCTTATGATCAAGATAAGCTCTATTGTGAGTCCCCTGAAGCCCTAGACGAGAATCAGTGTTGGGTCAGTATCTCTATGTTTGCTCTAGATGAGTTAAAACAAAATAACCAGCTAACAAAATTAATAAAGCAAGGGAAACTTGATTTTGCTGGCGATTTGACAGTCCTTCAAAATCTTAGTGGCTTATTTAACAATATAGATTTAGATTTTGAAGAGGTGTTATCTAAATACCTTGGTGATGTTCCGGCACATGAGCTAAATAAGGCGGGCAAACATCTATTAACGACTATTCAAGAAAAAACCAACATGGCAATGCAAACTTTAAGTGATGCTGCTTTGGATGAGAAGCCCATTGGAGTGCGTAAAATTGTAATGATTAATTTTGCTGATGAGCTAGCTGAATTAGTAAGCGATGTTGAACGAATTGAAGCGCGAATCTCACGTATCACTAATAAAATTGAGAGCCAGTAAGGCATGAAAATCAGACGTTTTTTCCGCATAGGCAGCGTATTTTTAAATTATGGTTTGGATGAGCTTTTTCCAAAAAGGTTACGCCCATGGTATGTCCGACTAGCTCGGAATTTGGTTTTCTGGTGGCCTAACAAACATAAACATGAGAGTGAAGGTAAGCGTTTACGTTTAGCTTTGTCGGCGCTTGGGCCCGTGTTTATCAAATTTGGGCAAATGCTATCAACCAGACGTGACTTATTGCCCCTTGAAATGATTGACGAGTTAAGCTTGCTTCAGGATAAGGTACCACCGTTTGATTCCGATTTAGCTCAACAGATCATTAAACAGTCTCTAGGCTTAGCAAGCTTAGATGAATTATTTGCCAGTTTTGACCATGAGCCACTTGCTTCTGCATCAGTGGCACAAGTGCACAGCGCAAGACTTAAAGTCGACGATAAAGACGTAGTGGTTAAAGTTTTACGTCCGAATATAAAGCAAACTATCGAAGCGGATGTTGACTTACTTATTTCGCTTGCCCAAATAGTGCAAGACTGGTTACCCGATGGAAAGCGGCTACGTCCTGTTGAAGTTGTTAGAGAATATAAACGTACGATCCTAGATGAGCTTGATTTACTTAGAGAAGCCGCCAACGGGATCCAAATAAGACGTAACTTCTTGGGTTCAGATGCGCTTTATGTTCCTCATTTTTATAGCGATCACTGCACCAAGAATGTGATTGTTATGGAGCGGATTTATGGTATTCCTGTGTCTGATATGGATGCTTTGCAAGCACAAAATACAAACTTAAAATTGCTTGCTGAACGAGGCGTTGAATTATTTTTCACACAAGTGTTTCGAGATAGCTTTTTTCATGCTGATATGCATCCAGGGAACATTTTTGTGTCATATGAGACGCCTGAAAACCCTAAATACATTGGTATTGATTACGGAATAGTTGGCACACTCAATAAAGAAGATAAACGCTACTTGGCTGAAAATTTTATCGCGTTTTTTAATCGCAATTATCGAAAAGTAGCAGAGTTACATGTTGATTCGGGTTGGGTACCGCCTGATACTGACATTGATGATTTTGAGATGGCAATTAGAACAGTATGTGAACCCATTTTTCAAAAGCCTCTTGCTGATATTTCGTTTGGCAATGTATTGTTGCAATTATTTAATACCGCGCGCCGATTTAATATGCAGGTGCAGCCACAACTAGTATTATTGCAAAAGACATTATTATATGTCGAAGGTTTAGGTCGAAATCTATATCCGCAATTAGATTTATGGCAAACGGCTAAGCCTTTTCTTGAGAATTGGATGAAAGAACAAATTGGACCAAAAGCAATGTTCAATCAAATAAAAGAGCATTTGCCATTTTGGTCTGAGAAGCTCCCTGAAATGCCTGACTTGTTGTTTGATACAATGCGCCAACTCAAGCAACTTCCTCAGCAAAGTGAAAAGCAACATAATCAAATGATGGCCTTGCAGATTCATTTGCATAAAGCGCGAATATTTGGAAAAGCAGCAGTAGCATTCACTATTGCCAGTGTCGTATTTCATGTCTTTGAAAAACATTGGATGTTCAGCGCTAGTAGTGCCTTAATTGCTGCGTTAAGTTGGTGGCTTGCTTTGCGTCGCAGCCCAAATAAATAGAGATTCATTGGGCTCTTTTGTGATTGAGCGTTTGACTTGGTATGCGACAAAATAGGAGTAAGTAATGGGCAAATTGATTGTTAAATACTTATCATTGATTGTGGTAATAGCCATCATTGGAATAGGAATCTGGCTCTACAATCCATTGCCTGAGCACCCAAGTATTAATGAGTTAGAAAAAACGGCCATGCCTTACCATGCTCAGGTGATTCGCGATGAATGGGGCGTACCTCATATCTTAGGAAAAACAGATGCAGATACTGCATTTGGCCTTGCCTACGCCCATGCTCAAGATGATTATCAAACTATTCAGAATGTTATCGCTGCTACCAGAGGACATTTGGCACGTTATCAAGGTTCCGATGCAGCACCTACCGATTACATTGTGTCTTTGTTGAATGTATGGCCAACAATAGATGCTAGATACGACAATGATGTACCCGATTCAGTAAAAGCCATGGCCCAAGCTTACGCAGCAGGGTTGAATTTATATGCTAGTCGACATCTTGATAGTACTTGGAAAGGCCTTGCTCCTTTTACTGGGGAAGATGTTGTAGCTGGCTTTATGTTTAAAACTCCTTTTTTTTATGGTTTAGATAAAACCTTGCTGAGTTTGTTTGATGATGAGCGAGAGCTTGAGATGTCTGCCACGAATTGGTCGCAAGCTAAGGCATTTCATGTCGCTGAAAAATCAGGCATTGCTCTAGGCTCCAATGGTATTGCAATAAACTCAGCGCGCTCAGCAGATAACACCACGCGTTTACTGATTAATTCTCATCAGCCACTAACAGGTCCCGTTGCTTGGTATGAAGCGCATCTAAAGTCTGATCAAGGCCTTGATATCATGGGGGGCTTATTCCCTAGTACTCCAGTCATTTTACATGGGTTTAATCAAGATTTAGCATGGGCAAATACGGTTAATCATATTGATTTAGCCGATACTTATGTGATTTCTCGTCATCCAGACAATGAAGCGCTTTATTTACTTGATGGTCAATGGATACCATTTGAAGTTCAAGATGTGACGATACAAGTTCGCTTATTCGGTCCTTTTGCATTTAATGCCAAACGAAGAGTCCTTCGAACGCGACATGGGCCCGTTATAGAGTGTAAGCAACATACTTTTGCTCTGCGTTACGCAGGTGCAGGTGAGATCCGACAGTTAGAGCAATACTATGCACTTAACAAAGCGAGTAATCTTGATGAGTTTATGTCGGCTATGGCGATGAATGCGCTACCAAGCATTAATTACGTTTATGCAGATAAAGATGACAATATTGCTTTCATTCATAACGCTCAATATCCTAATCGTTTGCAAAAAGGCGACTGGTCTGGAGATTTGCCAGGGATCGTTCTGAACTTATTTGGCAAGGATATTTACCTTACGAGCAAGTGCCTAAATTAATCAATCCTAATTCGGGTATTCTGTTCAATGCAAATAACACGCCTTTCACCGCCACTGATGGAGATGATAATTTACGAGCCGAAAATTTCCCTTCAAGTATGGGGCTTGCATCAGATGAAACAAATCGGTCTTTACGCCTTTTGGAGTTGTTAGACCCACAAAAGCAATTAACAAAACAAGCCTTATTGGATATCAAATTCGACCATGCATATTCGACTAAATCTGACGAATACCGTGCGATTGAGCGCATTACACAATTAGACTGGTCGAGTACCCCAGATTTGGCAGTCGCCGCCCAAGTGTTAAAAAAATGGGATCGGAAAATGGATATTCGAAATACCCAGGCATCTTTAGCAGGTCTAATTCTTAATTATTTGACACATCATGACGCTATGCATCAACCTAGTGAGACAGAGCTCAAAGAGGCTCTTAGTTCTGCACGTCAACACTTAATGAGTCGTTTTGGTCGTCTTGATGTGCAATGGGGTAAAGTAAATAGGCTTAACAGAGGTGATGTGAGTGCGCCTGTAGATGGTGGCCCAGATACTTTGCGAGCGATTTATTCATTGGGCCTTGAAGAGGGACAAAGTTTCGCAACAAATGGTGATTCTTGGATAGCCTTGGTAGAGTGGCCTGAGAACGGCAGTGTTAGAGCAGATATTATCCATCAATTTGGCAGCGCAACATTAGATGAAGAGTCAGCGCATTATGCAGACCAACTCCCTTTATTTGCCGCAAAAAAATGGCGCAAAGTAGATTTTGATCTTCAAAGAATTAAACAAACGGCCAGTGAGGTTTTTGATGTCAGCGTCAAAGTCGCAGACAAACTATGAAACGGCTAAAGACTTATTGATAATTAACTCCCATCCGGCTTTGTGTTGAAGCCAGCATTCGTGCAGTAATTCCGTATGAATAAGTGGGTGTTTGATATGAATGTTTTCAGGTAACGACAAGGTCCATTTATTGCCTTGACACATCAATCTTGCTTCGGGGATCGCTTTGTCATTTCGCCGACCTACTAAAATGATGGCTAAACGTAATACCCTTAACGAGCAACTTAGCGTCGTCTTTATATCGTCACTGTAGTTATTCAGTGGGGCCAAATCAATTGTTAGTCTGTGCATCAGCACCAAATCTCGGATCATTGTGCGATGTAAACTTGTAAAGCCAGTGATTTCTACATGATTGAGAATGTACGCACCATGTTCATGGTACGATTTATATCCGATATGTAGACCTACTTCATGTAAGGCAGCTGCTGCACCCACTAAGCCTGGCGTATCATAGTCACAAAAGTCCGCTTGTTGACACATTTGATGACATAAATCGATTGCGATCTTACGTGCACGTTTACTTTGACTAGGATCAATATGAAAGCGCGATGTCAGTTGATTAATACCTTGGGTGCGCCTATCTGCTTTTTGATAACTATCTAACATCCCATAAATGATGCCTTCTCGCAGCGCGCCGCCCGATATTTGCATATTATTAATTTGCAGACGTTCAAATAATGCGATGAGAATTGCCAGTCCACTTGGGAAGATAGCCCGCTCTGGTTTCAGCAAGGCCATCAATATCCAGTGTATCAATATGTCCTTGTGAAATGCACTCATCGCGTAATTTATACAAATACCCTAGTTTGATTGCGTCGTTGATACCTTGCCTTACGAGTATTTGTGTGACAGCTTGTGGTGTACCCGATGCACCTAAGCATTGTTGCCAATCAAAACATAAAAATGCATCAGCATGATGTTCGATAATATCGATAGCGGCCTGATATGCGTTTTCAAAATTGTTTTGATTCAGCAAGCCGTCGGCAAAGTATTTCTCCATAAAGGTAACGCAGCCCATATTAAAACTCGCTAAGTGGACTGGTTGTAGGTCTCGCCCTACGATAATTTCAGTACTGGCACCACCGATATCGATCACCAGAGTATTACCTTGATTGGCAGAAGTATAAGCAACGCCTAAATATATTTGCCGAGCTTCTTCATCACCACTAATAACCTCCATCTTATGTGCAAGAATATCTTCAGCAGGCAGAATAAAATCACTTACATTTGTCGCAAGGCGCAATGTAGCGGTGGCAACAATTTTAATGTTGGCTGGAGGGATGTCTTGAAGTTTTTCAGTGAAATTACGAATGCACTCAAGACCTCTGTCAATGGCCTCTTTTGAAAGATAATTGTTTTCATCTAAACCAGCAGCAAGTCTAACTTTCTGCTTATTTTTACTAACAATTTGCACGCTACCGGTCAGGACTCGCACAATTACCATATGGAAACTGTTCGAGCCTAAATCGATAGCCGCATAATATTCATCTTCTAAAGTGCTGATGCGTGTCTCACTCATATAAAGCGAATTCAACAATAAGCATAACGCTAAGACCTAACAAATACTAAGTTTTTTGTTGGTTAGGTCTTGGCCCACGAGCTTGTCGCTTGTCGCGACGTTGACCGCCACCTGAACCGCCCCTTGGCCCTGAACGAGAACCATTGCGAGGTCCAGAGCGACCGTTGCCTGGCTTGCGATTGCCGCGATGTTGAAACTTAGGCGTTGGAACATCTTCTAGTAAATGTAACGGGTTATAATCCGTTACTGGGATATCGTGTGCAATATGTGTTTCGATAGCAGGTAAGTTTTGTGCATATCTTTCACATGCGAAACTAATAGCAATACCTGTTTCGCCAGCGCGCCCGGTACGACCGATTCTGTGCACGTAATCTTCCGCCTCGTCAGGTAAGTCATAATTAAATACATGCGTGACTTTATCAATATGTAAACCACGCGCTGCGACATCAGTCGCCACTAGTATATCCAAATTACCGGCAGTGAAATCTTCAAGAATCGACATACGTTTCTTTTGTTGTACATCACCACTTAATAGACCGACACGATGACCATCTGCTTGAAGCCAAGCTGACACTTTTTCGCAATCATGCTTAGTATTGGCAAATACGATCGCTTTATCGGGCCACTCTTCTTCAATTAAGGTAAGCAAAAGAAGCGCTTTATCTTCATTACTAGGGTAAAATAATTCTTCGCTAATGTTGGCGCCCGTCTTAACTTCAGGTGCAACTTGAACATGAATAGGGTTATTCATATGTTCATAAGCAAGTTCTTGTACTTTGAAGCTCAAGGTTGCTGAAAACAACATGCTTAGTCTTTCAGTCGGCGCAGGCATGCGTCTTAGTAAATAGCGAATATCTTTAATAAAGCCCATATCAAACATACGGTCGGCTTCATCTAGCACCATTACTTGAATATGCTTAAGACTAAATACGTCTTGTTTGTAGTAATCAATGATGCGTCCGGTGGTGCCGATTAAAATATCTACACCTTTTTCTAAAGATTGGCGTTGACTTTCATAACCTTCGCCTCCATATATGGAAGCAATTGATAATCCGGTGTGCTTGCTTAGCAGCTCTGCGTCGTTATAAATTTGCACGGCTAACTCTCTAGTCGGCGCCATTATAATCGCTCTTGGACTGTTGCCATGATCGCTTTTTGGATTACTCAAAAGGTAATGAAATGCTGCGACCAAAAAGGTAATTGTTTTACCAGTACCGGTTTGGGCTTGACCAGCAATATCACTGCCATCAAGTAGTTGTGGTAAGCTCATCGATTGAATAGGCGTACACTGACTAAAACCAGCCTCGTCTAAGCCGGCTTGTACAAGCGGATGAATCGAGAGCGACGAAAATAAAGTATCAGTTAAATGTGTTTGTGGCATAGCTTATAGCTTATCAATGCTTGCATTAAAAACAGATTCTTATAACACTATTGTGGAAGCGCTGAAATAAATCAGCCCCATCCAAAACTGGAGACAAGAATGAACGACAAAATTCTCGTATTATCTGACGAAAAATTCGAAGCCGATGTAATCAATGCATCAGGTCCTGTGTTAGTTGACTTCTGGGCAGAATGGTGCGGCCCCTGTAAAATGATCGCCCCAATTCTAGACGAAATTGCGACACAATACGATGGAAAAGTAACAGTTGGTAAACTAAATGTTGAAGAAAACAACGAAACGCCTCCAAAATACGGCATTCGAAGCATTCCAACATTGCTTTTATTTAAAGATGGCGCACTTGCTGCCACTAAAGTAGGCGCGTTATCAAAAGCACAACTTGAAGAGTTTCTTAACGAACACGTCTAGTCTAACTATATAGTTGGTGATTTTTAAATAAAAATCGCCAACTAATGTTTTCCAAATATTCCTTTTTTTTCTAAAAACTGGACGATAACTACATTAGGTGTTATTTTTATAATACTTACCGCGGTGGTTGCTATTCTTTGACCAAGAAATGCGAAGCACAAACGTTCGATAATTAGCGTTATCTTCTCAACTGACATATTCCAACAAAATCTACAGTAAATAGTAATCTGTTTGAATATTTAGTCGTATATCTGATGTATGTAACGCAAAGTGCGAATATTTCTAATCAAGGCCTGATGAGCAACCCGCATACTAATCAAAATTAAATTTCATTGAAGAGCAATTATGCTTTTCATTTAATAACCCAAAAGAACTAACACAGACCTTCCAATATGAATTTAACAGACCTCAAAAGCAAACCTATAAGTGAACTCGTTGCATTAGCAGAAAGCATGGGTTTAGAAAACCTAGCAAGAGCGCGCAAGCAAGACATTATTTTTTCAATATTGAAATCGCATGCCAAGGGTGGCGAAGACATTTTTGGAGATGGTGTCTTAGAGATTTTGCAGGATGGATTTGGCTTCTTGCGTTCAGGCGATTCTTCATATCTGGCAGGGCCTGACGATATTTATGTCTCTCCTAGTCAAATAAGACGCTTTAACTTAAGAACTGGCGATACGATTGCGGGGAAAATTAGGCCACCTAAAGACAGTGAGCGATATTTTGCCTTGTTAAAAATTCGCGAGGTTAATTTTGATAAACCTGAGAACTCACGAAACAAAATTCTTTTTGAAAACTTAACCCCATTGCATGCTAATGACCGTTTACGTATGGAGCGAGGTAACGGAAGTACTGAAGATATTACAGCGCGAGTTCTTGATTTAGCATCACCTGTTGGTTGTGGACAGCGCGGTCTCATTGTAGCGCCGCCAAAAGCAGGTAAAACCCTTTTACTGCAAAACATTGCTCAGTCGATTGCTGCAAATCATCCCGAATGTTTATTGATGGTGCTATTGATTGATGAGCGCCCAGAAGAAGTAACTGAAATGCAACGTTTGGTGCAAGGTGAGGTTGTAGCATCTACTTTTGACGAACCTGCAAGTCGACACGTTCAAGTCGCTGAAATGGTGATAGAAAAAGCAAAGCGTTTGGTTGAACATAAAAAAGACGTCGTTATTTTGCTTGATTCAATTACTCGTTTGGCACGTGCTTACAACACCGTAATTCCTTCTTCAGGTAAAGTCTTGACTGGTGGTGTTGATGCAAACGCCTTACATAAACCAAAGCGATTTTTCGGTGCGGCTCGTAACGTCGAGGAAGGTGGAAGTTTAACAATTATAGCAACTGCGTTGATTGATACCGGCTCTAAAATGGACGAAGTCATATATGAAGAGTTTAAGGGAACAGGTAACATGGAGTTACACCTGAATCGTAAAATCGCAGAGAAGCGAGTATTTCCTGCAATTGATATTAATCGCTCTGGTACGCGTCGTGAAGAATTATTGACTAATACTGAAGAGCTGCAAAAGATGTGGATCTTGAGAAAGATTGTGCACGAGATGTCAGAAATCGATTCTATGGAGTTTTTGATTAGTCGTCTCTCGATGACTAAAACGAACGATGAATTCTTTGAATCTATGAAACGTCAAAAAGGCTAATGCCCTCTAAAACAGTCAAAAAGCTCGAAGCTAAACTCGTTAGCCAACTAACTGACATATGTGAGCAAGCCAAACAAGACATCAACGGTTTTGTTTGGCTAACACATACTGCTAATTACGCCAATTTCCCTGCAAGTTTATTAGTAACCTGTGTGTTTGATACTCAAGCAAACTTGCATATTGCTAAATCAGATGCACAAACTGATTTGCTTACTAAAAGCATTCAACAAGCCTTATTGCGAATTGGGGTGATAATTAAGAAACCAAAGGCTACCGTAGTATTTGATTCTGAAGAAAATGGCGCTACTGAGCGGTATTTGTGACCTTAGAGCTTGAGATTAGTTAGCTAGGTCAAATACGGCAATGCCATCTTTCTCCAAAGACCCTAAATACAATTTTCGGTTATGATGCGCAACACCAGTAATGACAGAAAACGCAGGGGCGTTAGTATGAGTCTGAAAGTTATGAGTGACCTTTCCTTTTGTATTAATTCCCAACACAAAACCCATCGTGTTTTTAGGCTTTATCATTGTTTGAGGTAGTCCTCCCAATAATGTTCTAATTAGGGTGTTCGAGGCTAGTTTTTCGACACGCCAGTCTCGCATAGCAACCATGCCAAGCCAAAACGTTCCATCATTATCATAACTAATATTATCGGGCATAGCGGGAAGTTGATCGATAAAGACACTTGTTTCACCTTTCACTTGCGCTTGTAAGTCATATCGTAACACTCTAGCCTTGCCGGTTTCGTTGACTAATAAATATTGATCATCGGGACCTAAGGCTATGCCGTTAGCAAAAAATAGCCCTTCCATTAACAAAGTGGTTTGTTGTGTGCTTGGAGAATACTTAAACACTCTGCCAGTTGCACTAGCTTCAATAAAATCAAGAAGGTAATCGTGCAATCCAAATCGCTGAGAAGCATCTGAAAAATAGATATTTCCCTGATTATCAATATCTAGATGGTCAACAAACAACAAAGGTTTATTGTTAAAATCGTTTACCAATACGGTGATATCACCTAAGGGGCTAACACTCAGAAGTCCTTTTATTGCATCTGCGACAATCAAATTACCTGTGGCATCCATCCTAATCCCTAAGGGGCGGCCTCCTGTATTCACAAGTGTAGTGGTTTGGAAAGGGCTCTTGGTTTGCATTTTAATAATGTCGCCATTGACTAAACCTGCATAAATAAACACCTGACCTTCGTACTCGTGGGCATAAACATCCTCAGCACCGATCAAGGAGTGTTGATTTAATACCCTTATTTCTTCAAGCGCATTATTTTGTTCAAAGTCACCTGTAAGTTCTTGCATCGGATCGGGCGTCCAAACGACAGGTTTGACTGGAGAGGTGAAAAAAGCAATGCTCAGTGCCAATGCTAAAACAAACAAAGCACTAGCCAAGGTATTGATAACAAACTTTTTGAGCATGCTTTTTCCTACTGTTATTTAGACGGTATTATATCGTCCGCAGCTTGTTCCACAGGACCAAACGGTTCAGCTTCGTATTCATCTAAAGGCGACTCTTTTAGTCTTTGTTCTAGATAATTGATAGCGGCTTCCAGCTGAGCGTCTTCACCTCTTGCGGTTGCGTGAGGTAGGTTATCGACTTCAATATCTGGACTAATTCCTCTGCCTTCTGTTATCCAGCGTCCGTCAAGGGCAAAGACTGGAAATTGCGCGACTCTTGCAACTCCGCCGTCTACTACATTATTACCACCGCTTAACCATACGCCAGCCCCTGCAGTTTGCTTTCCAATCACAGTACCAAGTTGTAATGCTTTTATTCCTGCGGTAAAGGTTTCGCCATCTGAATAAGTAAATTGGTCTGCTAATATGACCAAGTGACCCCTAAACGCTTGTTGCATATTGGTGCTTGTTTCGCCATTTGGCCATTGCCAAAATGACCAAGGGCGTCGCATCAATTTCTCGATAATAATGCTATCAATATTACCACCACGGTTTCTGCGGACATCAATAATCAAACCTGGTTTGTCATATTGAGCATAAAAGTCTCTTGCAAAACTGGCCAAGTCATTCCGACCCATTGCGTATAAATGTAAGTAACCAATTTCTTTGTTAACGTCTTGGACTTTTGCCAAATTTGAGTTTACCCAATCTTGATATCTATATCGTGCCTCAGTAAATCGAGATGCCGGCTCTACAACCGTTTGAAGGTTTTTACGACCGCGCTGCAAATCAAGTAAAACTTGCTGTCCAGCGGTATTCAGAAGCGCTTTTTGAACGTCAGCAACAGTTGACACAGCTTGCGCATTAATCGCTTTTATATAGTCATCTGTTTGTGCGTTTACACCATGGCCTAGCCAGTGGTGGTGCCTGACTAACAATCTGCGAATCATATTGGTAAATGTGCTGAATTTGTACGCCTTTTCGAGTATCGATTAATCGCGCGCCTAAAATAGCGTAGTCCGGAGCATCTTCGTCATCATTGAAGTCACCGCCACGCACTTGTGAATGCAATGCATTTAATTCTCCCATCATTTGCTCAAATATATCATTGAGTTCAGAGCGTTCGTTTACACGTTTAAGTAAAGGAATGTATTTTTCATAAGTGGCATTCCAATCAAGGCCGCGCATATTAGCATCAAAGAAACCGTCTCGTTGCATTAGCCAAGCGTCTTTAAACATTTGCTGCCATTCTTGCTTAGGTTCAACTACTATTGTCCAATCGTCTAGTTTTACAAGAACATCTTTGCTGTCCTTTGGAAAGCTAGCTTTTGCCGGAACGATGAAGAACTTGCTCGACTCCCCTCTACCTTTTCCAATAAGCAAAAACTTCCCGTCAGTTGATAATTGATAGCCGCTAATACCTTTTGTGACCGTTTCGAGCTTGGCCCGGTATTTGAACGAAAGTGCTTTAAGTGTATTGTCATCATTAAGAAAAAGTAAGTCTTCACTAGCTCTTAGCGAACTGTATTCACCAGAGGGAATATCAACCTGCCATAAACGAGAAGCGATGTTGTCAAAGTTAATATCAGAACGTTTTATTTCTTTATCATCTTCATCTGAACTTTGTTCTTGTTTTTTGTCTGGCTTATCTAGCTCAGTAGGAGCAGCAAAAGGAAAACGAGCGTCATTAGTTAACGCGATTGCAAATAGCTGTGTTCGTTTATTAAACGCAGGGCCCATATTTCGGTCGCCCCATGGACTTGCAGGTGACGGCGAAAAGGCACGGTCCGACAAAAAATAAAGCCATTGCATGTCATGACTAAAAGCCGGTGAGGTACTAGCATACTTTGTCCCTGTCACAAACATTGCCTTGTCATTTTCAATATCGTACAGATAGACTCTTGGTCTTTGTTCATTGACCGGAGTATATGCAAACGCAATCGCATTACCCTTTGGTGCAAATGCAATATGAGAAATGCCACCAGATATATTACTGACAAGCGTACGATTGCGTTTGGTGTCTAAGTTAAGTAGGTATAAATTACCCTTATCATCGGTATGTAATAAGTTCTCTGCGTTAGGAGATAACCATAGACCAGTGCGACCTGTAGTACCGTTTTTGGTTAACTGAACGGCATTGTCATTACCCTTTGCATCAAATTGCCAAATCTCATATTCACCTGTTTGATTACTAATAGCGAAAACGTGCTTGCCATCTTTGCTAAGTATTGCATTGCGTACTCTAGATTGAGGATCTGTACTTACTTTGACCGTTCTAACTGGGCTAGTATCGGCAACAGCGACATGTCCACGCGCAGTAATTACCGCTTTTTTACCGTCAGGTGAGAAGCTAACATCATTTAAATATGCTAAGGGTTTGTCGATATAACGAGTGCGTAAATCTGTGAAATCTGACTGGATACTTAAATTTAATTTTGTAGACTCGTTGCTCTGTATATCAAACATTCTAATGTCAGCACCGTATTGATATACGATTTTGTTATCGTTGGCGCTAGGGTGTCTTACAGCCCAGTCATCGTGGTCAGTATGTTGTTGTAAGTCGTCACCTTGCAAGCTCATTGACCATAAATTATCAATATTTGCTTGGTTTGATACAAAGTAAATTCTTTGATCAATAACCATGGGGCTGCGCACCGAACCACCATGGTTTTCGGTTAACAAGCTTGCTTCACGTGATGAGCCTAGTGTGTAACGCCACATCTGACCAGCTGCGCCGCCTTTATAATGATTTGCATTATCGGTCGAGACTTGAAGACCATGTTGAACAAATACTAATGTTTCACCATCAGATGATACGCTGCCTTCAACTGCATCTGATATAGGAATACTGCGTGTTTTGGTGTTTTTTATATTGACTTCTTTGAGCTCCCAACTGTTATGCATTCCTGAGTTTGAAACTGTACTGATTAGCAAGGTGTCGTTATCTAGCCAAGACTGTAATTTAGTGCGCGCAAGCTCAAAGGTGACTTGTTTGGCTATGCCACCTTTGCTTGGGATGATATAGACTGCGGGAGAATTATGATAACTAGCAACAAAAGCGATGTATTGACCATCAGGCGAAAATCGTGCCTGGGTCTCAAGATTGGGGTGCGTGGTGAGTCGTCTTGCTTGAACCTTTTGCTCCGGATTAGATAGCGATAAGTCTGCAATCCATAAATCGCCTTGCGACGTGAAAACTAATTGATTATTGTGTATGTGAGGATGACGATAAAAAGCATCTTGAGCGCTAACACAGAAGCTTATTAACAGTAGACTACTGATAGTTGCCATAATTATACTAAGTCTAATATGGCCTGTTTTGAGTATTTGTGTAACTGAAGCAGGTGTTTTCATAGATATCATCTTTTTTTATTTGTACTATCCTTTATAAAGGATAAACACTAGCACAATTCAAAACTAAAAATATACCCTTGCTGACCCATCCTTTTTACTAGAACACTTAACACTTCAAAGGCCTAAGCATGACCAACTTCAATATGCTAGGTATGATAAGGAACGCTAATGAACATCTCGACAAAAGGCTTGTTATTCGCCATATCATTTAGTTTTGGCGCATTTTGTTATTCGCCATCTATTCAAGCGGATAGCATTCAAGAAGCAGTAGAACAAAAAGCGGCTTCAATAGAGAGCCAAGTAATTAAATGGAGGCATCACCTTCATCAATATCCTGAATTATCAAATAGAGAATTCGAAACGGCTAAATACATTGAAAAGATTGTAAGAGATTTAGGACTTGAAGTTCAAACCGGTGTTGCAATAACCGGAGTCGTCGCAGTTTTGGATTCAGGCAGACTAGGACCAACGGTGGCATTAAGAGCAGACATGGACGGTTTACCAGTTAAAGAGGAAAACGATTTACCCTATAAGTCTGTGCAATATGGTGAACTAGAGGGCAATCGAGTACCAGTGATGCATGCTTGTGGTCACGATACTCATGTTGCGATGTTGTTGGGTGCCGCGACGATCCTTACACAGATGAAGGACCAACTCCACGGTAAAGTAAAATTCATTTTTCAACCTGCCGAAGAGGGGGCGCCTGCTGGTGAAAGCGGAGGCGCCGAAATGATGGTGAAAGAAGGAGTGCTAAAAAATCCCGAAGTTGATGTTATATTTGGCTTGCACATTAGCTCTAACACCGATATTGGTAAAGTAAGATATCGTCATGGCGGGATAATGGCTGCAGTTGATCCGTTTAAGATTGTAGTCAAAGGAAAGCAAGCTCACGGTGCTTATCCATGGAAAAGTGTCGACCCTATTACCACATCAGCTCAAATTATCATGGCCTTACAAACTGTCGTTAGTCGTGAAATAAAAGTGATTGACGATGCTGCGGTTGTTACTATCGGATCCATTCATGGAGGTAATCGGTCTAACATTATTCCTTCTGAAGTTACCATGGTAGGTACAATAAGAACGCTTAATGAGGATGCTAGAGCGCATATGTACGAGGCGATACCACGCAAAGTAAAAGGTATTGCAGACAGTATGAGGGCTGAAGCAGAAGTCATCTTGCCTTTGGATTATAATTATCCGATTACATTTAATGACCATGACTTAATGGATGAGGTGTTGCCTACGCTAGTTAGAACAGCCGGACAAGAAAATGTCATCAACTCAAAAGCAGTCACGGGTGCTGAAGATTTTTCGTTCTTTCAACAAGAAGTCCCCGGCGTATATTTATGGGTGGGAGGCAAACCGCTTGATGTAGCTGAAAAAGATGCACCAGCCCATCACACTCCCGAGTTTTATGTTGATGACAAAGGTATGAATTTAGGGGTAAAACTAATGACGAATTTAACCCTCGATTACATGCACAACAACAAATAAAACACTGCATCATTCAAAAGGTCGCTCTTTTTATTCGCTTAGCGTATAATCTGCGACCTTTTTTAATTATTGGGCTTTGATAGTCATAATAAAAGTGAGATAGATAATGACACAAGTAGCAATTGTTATGGGTTCGCAATCTGATTGGCCTACGATGCAAAAAGCAGCACAAATGCTTAAAGACCTTGGCGTGTCATTTAAAGCGCAAGTCGTATCTGCGCATAGAACGCCAGAGTTACTGGTAGATTTTTCAAAAACTGCGCACATCGAAGGTTACCAAGTGATTATCGCCGGTGCCGGTGGCGCTGCGCACCTGCTAAGGCATGATTGCCGCCCATACCCACTTGCCAGTGTTTGGGTGTCCTGTTCGCTCTAGTCAATTATCAGGGCTTGATTCGTTATTATCAATTGTGCAAATGCCAAAAGGCGTAGCCGTGGGTACGCTGGCTATTGGCGAAGCGGGTGCTGCTAATGCAGGTCTATTAGCCGCTCAAGTGATCGCACTTAGTGATGAAATAGTGCGCTCGAAGATCATTGAATTTAGGCAAACCCAAACCCAAACAGTGCTCGATAACCAAACATTGGAATTGTAATGAAAGTACTAGTGTTAGGTTCAGGCCAATTAGCCCAAATGATGTATTTGGCGGCAGCACCCCTAGGAGTCGATGTGATGGCCGTCGATGTAACAGATGACTGTGTCGTTCATCCAATTAGCAAATTGCCTTATGATTTCGATGTGGATTTTGCGATTGCTGATGCCAATGCCATTACGGTCGAATTTGAACATATTCCTGAGCCATTGTTGGCAAAGGCGCAAGCCAGCCAAAAGTTGTTTCCAAATATTAATGCGATTTTAGCAGGTGCTGATCGCGTAAGAGAGAAGCTTTTGTTGGATAAGGTTGGCGTCAAAAATTGCCAATACGAAGTGATCAGTACTATTGACGACCTTGCCGGTATTACAGATCGCTTAGGCGAAAAAATTATTTTTAAGGCCAGCCGTGACGGATATGACGGATATGGGCAGTGGCGGTTGAGTAATGCATCAGAGCTTGAGAGCCTAAGTCGTTTGTTCGCTGACCTTGATTTGATTAATGTTCCATTAATTGCCGAGCGCATGTGCGACTTTGAAAGAGAAATATCAGTTGTTGGCGCACGCGATATACACGGCAATATCCGTTGTTTTAGTATCGCGCAAAACGCTCACCATGAAGGACAATTACATGTATCTATTGCACCTGCACCGAATGTCGATCAGGCATTAAGCGAACAAGCAATAAGCATTTTTACCAAGATAGCTCAAGGCTTAGATTATGTTGGCGTATTAGCAGTTGAACTATTTCAACAAGATGGCGATTTACTGGTAAATGAGATTGCACCGCGGGTTCATAACTCTGGGCATTGGACGCAAAAAGGTAGCAGTACATGTCAATTTGAACAACACATAAGGGCAGTATTAGGCTTCCCGCTTGGCGACACATCCACCCGCGTGGTCACAGCTATGATCAACATTATTGGTTGCACAAGTTTTAGTCGAGATTTGATCAGTATTAATGGTTGTCATTTGCATTGGTACGGAAAAACACTGCGCAAAAAGCGTAAAATGGGCCATATCAATATGGTTGCGTCGTCTTTTGAAGAGCTTGGTCAAAAATTGAGCCAGCTTCAAGATTACCTTCCCGAAGAGTCTTTTCCACTGTTAAATGGCGAAGCAAAAAAGCTAAAACAAATTGGCTAATGCATAAGAATGCCAATTTGCATTTTGGTGCCCCTGCAGTAGACGTATCGCTTGCGGAATGACGCAAGTTTCCTGTACTTTCGTTTAAAAATTATACTAAAATAAGCGCGCTATTGTTACAATGGCGTGCTTTTAGCATTTTGGATTTCTCTTTTTGCTGGTCAGATCAGAGGCTGCGCACCACTATTATTTGACATTTAAGTGGTAGGATGAGATCCTTGCTCGTTAGATTTTCGTGTCAAGCGGCATAAAGATTACATTTTTGTATGAAAGTATGAAAGTATGAACGGATATACCCATTTGGATATATAAATAGGTATTATCTTCGCCCAACACAAATTGTAAAAGGTGCAAATAGTAATTTTGTCCAAGGACAAATGTTACGAAATGCGCCTTAACGGTAAATATCATTCGAGGAAACGATCAACATGAAACGTATTTTTGGCGCTACAATTGTGGGTGCCTTACTAAGTTTTCAAGCATTGGCAGATGTTGTAGTTGTAGTTAGTCCATACAACGAAGCAGCAGTGTCATCGCAACAAGTTAAACGTATTTTCTTAGGAAAAGAAAATCAATTTTCAAACGGCGTAGCGGCTACTCCAGTTAACCAAATTGCGGACACAAGTGTGCGCGGTGAGTTTGACAAAGACGTGCTTGGTAGAAGCACCGCTCAGGTAGCAGCGAACTGGTCGAAGTTAGTATTTACAGGAAGAGGGCAGATGCCTCAAGAAGTAACTACAGACGCGGAAGTGATTGAGCTTATCAAAAATGATAGCAGTGTAATCGCTTATATTGATGCTTCATCAGTAACTGATGACGTTAAAGTCGTTAACTTGGATTAAGGAATTTACCATGAAAAGATTATTATTAGCGACCGCGATGACTGCAGCTCTAGCGAGCACAGCAAACGCCGAAGTTCGCATAAATGGTTTTGCCAACCTAATTGGCGGTGTTACTAGTAGCGACGAAAGTCTTTACGGATATGACGAGAATATTAATTTTGGTCAAGAAAGTTTGTTTGCATTGCAAGCAAGTGGCGATATTAATGAAAGAATGACAGCCACAGTGCAGATTCTTGCACGTGGTCAAAATGACTATGACGTTGATTTTGAATGGGCCTATTTGACCTATCAAGCGACGAATAAAACGTCTGTTTCCGCTGGGCGATTCCGCGTACCATTGTTCAGATTCTCTGATTCTTTGGACGTTGGTTATTCACACCATTGGGTAGCTGCTCCACGAAATGTATACGAAGTACCGTTTAACAACCTTGATGGTTTCCGTGTAGATTACTCTGACTTTGTTGGTGATTGGGAGTTTACACTTGGTGCTGCGGCCGGAACATTTGAAAATGATGTTTCTGGTGGTGTGATTCAAGGCGATAACACAGCAATTGTGAATGCCGAAATATCTAACGATTGGTTTAGTATTCGTGGTGTTTATGGTGTAGCTGAATCTACCTTCAACCAGCCTTTACTTGATGCTAGCTTGGCACAAATCGCAGGCGCAGGTGCTCCGTTTGGAGAACAAGCACTTGCAGCAACACAAGGCTATGCTGATTTTCTGGCGATTTCAGAAGACTCATCGACGTTTGCTGGTGTCGGGATAGAAATTGACCGCTTCACTTGGTTTGTTAGCGGCGAGTATACTGAAATTGAAATTGAAGACTCATATACGCCAACTGACGAAGCAATGTATGTAACCGCTGGACTTCGTTTGGGTAAATGGACGCCTTCATTTACTTATGAAAATTTTGAAGGTGACGTTCAAAAAGGATTAGAAGAGCTTGCTGCCTTACCGGGTCCGCTTGCTGCTGGTCTTAGAGGTCCATCTGATCAGATTTACAATATTTTTGCATTAAACTATGAAGTGAACACGTTTACCGTGCGTTATGACTTAGATGCGAACGTAGCATTAAAAGCAGATGTGAGTAAATACACAGATGTGCTTAATGATGATGAAGAATCTACTCTTGTAAGATTTGCAATTAATTACGTTTTTTAAGCAAAGCAAAATACCTGACAAGCCCACATCTTTGTGGGCTTTTTTGCCTAATTTTAGGTGACGGGATCATAAAAACACGAATATTAGGATAATGTAGATACTATGGAAAATGTGTATCGGCATGCTGGGAAAATAGTAATAGGGGCGATTTCGCTACTTATTATCATTGCGACTTTTTTCTTTATTCAGGCATTGCAAACAACGACACCCGAGCAAGACTATGTTCAAACATTGATTGCAGAAAACAAGGCGCTTTCTGCTGAATCTGCGGTGTTTGAAGAGAAGGTGGCAGAGTTTGAGACGCAAATAGCTCAGTTAAAAGCATCGGGCACGGAGCAAAGCGCGGTAGCGCCGAGTGAAACAGTAATACAACAGTGTGAGACGCCAGAACCAAGTCAAGAAATGGCTGGTTTGCAAACGCGTTTAATTCAGACTCAAAACGAGCAAATCGCCTGTACCGCTAAACTGGCCGATAATGTTTCTGAACTTGAGGAACTGCGCTCAACAATTACTAACTTGCAGAGTGAAACAAATCAAATATCAACGCAGGACAATTCAGAACAAATTAGTGCATTACAAGCTCAATTACTTGAAGCGCAAGAGCAAAATGCTCGTTTGTTAGAAGGTGCATCTGATGATCAGAACGACGCATTAGAAACGCAACTAGCAGAAGCTACACAAGAGAATGAATCGCTTATCGCCAGGATAGCGGAGCTTGAAACTCTAATCCCTGATGCTACGACGCAAACTGACGAGAGCGTCGCTTCATTGCAAGCTCAGATTGAACAGTTGAGCTCGGATAATGCGCAGTTGCTTGCTCGTTTGAGCGAGGTTGAAGCGCAAAATGAAGAGTTAGGAGAAAGTTCAATTGGTTCAGGTCCATTGCGTATAGTAAACTTTGAAGCGAATGCGAACTATTGTAGTACTGAATTTCTGGGCGAAGAAATATGTGTCAGTACAATAGATATTGTCGCGACATTTAACTTCAACCCTAATGGCTTTATGAGTTTGCGATTAGTAGGTCCTGATGGAAATACTATTGACAGACAATCGCTCGCCGGACGCACTATAAATGAAGTAACCTTTGAATTAAGTGAAGAGGAACCTTCATTTCATAGGTGAATATATAGTTGAATTTAAAATTGATGACGTATTTAATAGTTTTAGCGCAAGCGAGAACTTTACTATCAATCAACCATAGCCATATAACACGCCCAAAAGATAATCTGGGCGTGTACATCTCTCTTTTTAATCATCAAAATTAACATGCTCTATTGCTTGAAGCGCTTCAGGTTTATCCCCATAATCTAATACCAACCATCAGTATTTGAACTACACTCTACACATTAATTGGAGAAATATTGTGTTTAATCGAATTGTTATCATGTTTGCTGTTTGTATTATGGCTTTTAATTTATCAGCAGCTCAGTCAAACGAAAAGGAAACAGAAGCAACAATGGCGTCATATGCAAGCATTGATGGGGCATGGGCTAGAGCTACGTTTGCGTTGGCAAAGGCAGGCGCTGCTTATATGAATTTAGGTAACACTGGTCAACAAGATATTGTTGTGACACGAGTAATGGTTGATACATCAATTGCGTCAATGGCCCAGCTTCATCATACCGTTATGGAAAATGACATGATGAGCATGCAAGAACTCGAAGAGGGCGTAGTTATCAAAGCAGGCGATACGGTTTCATTTTCGCCTTATGGCAAACATATCATGTTAATGGGTTTAACAGGCCCGTTAGAAGCAGGCAACGAAATCGAAATTGAGTTGATATTTTCGGATGATTCACGTCTTAAGCAAGTATTTAATATTCGTGATGTAAGTCAATAAACGAGTGATCGATATTATATACACGCCCACTTTTACATCCCTTTAACTAAGTAAAGAGTTTAACTATGAATAAAATTGATATTGGTATAAATGAACAAGACAGGATCGCTATTGCACAGGGCCTAAAAAGACTCCTAGCTGACTCTTATACTTTGTACTTACAAACTCACAATTTTCATTGGAATGTTACCGGTCCTCAATTCAGAGAATTGCATTTAATGTTTGAAGAGCATTACACAGAACTTGCCACTGCAGTAGATGATGTAGCTGAACGAATCAGAACATTAGGGGTAGCAGCCCACAGGCACATATAGATCTTTTGCTCAGCTAAGCAGTATTAAAGAAACAGATGGCGTGCCCGAAGCTAAAGAGATGGTCAATATTTTATTACAAGGTCATGAAGCAGTTGTTAAGACCTGTCGTAGTGTATTAAAAGTAGCTCAGCAAGCCGATGATGAGTCAACTGCTTCTTTAGTTGGTGACAGAATGGTGGTTCACGAGAAAACAGCCATGGATGTTGCGCGCAACCTTATAGAACTTGGAGAAAATATGAAAACCAGTACTAAATTTACACTTTTTGCAAGTTCACTTGCCTTGAGTTTATCATTTATGAGCCACGCTGATGGGCATGGCGAACATAGTGGTAAGGACTATATTGTAACGGAAGTTGCTAGTGGGCTTAAAAATCCTTGGGGAATAGCCTTTTTACCAAATGGAGATGCGTTAATTACTGAACGTGCAGGTGGTTTAAGACGTTTATCACAAGACGGCGAGTTGTCGCCTGAAATAAGCGGTTTACCTTCAGCAAAAGTGAGTGGGCAAGGCGGTATGTTGGGTTTAGCGATTCATCCTGATTTTGCAAATAACCAGTTAGTTTACGTGTGCCTGAATATCGAAGGTGAAGGCGGTAGTGGCTCAGAAGTTCACGCAGGTACGCTTAAAGGGAACGAATTGGTTGACGTTAAGCCCGTATTTATTGCTTTACCGAAAGTAGAGCCTAGTTTCCATTTTGGTTGCAGAATTACCTTTGACGAATCTGAGCATATGTTTGTATCTCTAGGGGATAGAGGCGGGTTTAGAGAAAAGTCCCAAGAATTAACTGGTCACTTTGGCAAGGTTGTTCGATTATTGCCAGACGGAAGTATTCCTACAGATAACCCGTTTGTGGGTAAAGAAGGCGATGATGATGTATTCACTTATGGTCACCGAAATGTTCAAGGTATGACGATGCATCCTGAAACAGGCGAAATATGGACGCACGAGCATGGGCCAAAAGGCGGGGATGAAGTGAACATACTTGCCTCTGGAAACAATTACGGATGGCCTACTATCAGCTATGGCATAAACTATGATAATTCTGTATTCACTGACAAAACGCAAATGGAAGGAATGGAACAGCCCCTTACTTATTGGGATCCTTCTATTGCACCTAGCGGGATGACCTTTTATACCGGTAGTATGTTTAAACAGTGGCAAGGTGATTTGTTGATAGGGTCTTTAAAATTCCAACATCTTCGACGCTTAGAGCTTGATGAAAACAATCAAGTTGTTGCACAACATGAGATGCTCAAAGAAGAAAAAGGGCGCATCAGAGATGTTGTACAAGGTCCAGATGGCAGTATCTATGTGCTTACTGATTCGACAGATGGCCGTGTTTTGAAAGTGACCGCTAAGAAGTCATAATATTAAACAAAGCCCATTAAGGGTAATACTTAATGGGCTTTTATTCTTTAATTTTAATCTTACCTGTTAATATATCTTTAAACATAACCCAGTCGCCCATAAAGCTATAAAAAGGGTAGGTAAATGTCGCTGGTTTGTTATGTTCATAAAAGAAGTGCCCTACCCAAGCAAAACCATAACCAATTACCGGGATGAACCACAGCCAAATGTATGTGTGACTTATCAAGCAATAAGCGATAAGCGCTAAAATAAGTGCTGAACCAATAAAGTGCAACAAACGGCATGTTGGATTTTGATGCTCGCTTAGGTAATAGGGATAAAACGCTTTAAAGCTTGTGTACTTTTGTTCAGTCATTTTTTGCACCTGCCATTATAAATATAGTAAAGTTTATGAAGTAAACTTCATCTGTCCATAGTAGCAAGCTCCTAAATCGTATGCCAGATCCAGTTGATAATTCTCAAATTGCCCATACTTTTTATTACATAACCGAATAAATTACATAAGTGCCAATATACAATGAATAATCAAACACCTCCGCAAGTCCCTTTGGCGTCTTCACCACAAGAGGCCCTAGCACCAAGCAACAACGAGCTTGCCTTAAACCTTGAAAACTTTAGGTCTGTGGTTGTGGATGAATCCGCGAAACGTCTACTAGTAGTATATTTTTATGCGCCTTGGGATGAAGCATCCATGGCTCAACTTCCTATTATTCAGAACTTCGTTTCGGCCTATCCCAATGCGATGTTACTCGCCACAGTCAATTGCGATGAGCAACAAGAAATTGTTGGTCAGTTTGGTGTCAGAAACTTACCTACCACCATGTTGATTAAAGATGGACAACCTATTGACGGCTTTACAGGGTCTCAAGATGAGCAACAATTACAACAAACGTTTTCAGCTTATTTACCTAAGCCAGAGCAAGAACTTTATCAACAAGCTTTAGTCGCTATATCTGAAGCGGACTACCAAAATGCTTTTACCTTATTGAAACAAGCCCATGATATTGTTGATAACGATCCCCAAATCAATATTGCTTTTGCAGATGCTAGTCTTGAAGTAGGTAACATAGAGCTTGCAAAAGCAACAATTGCAAAGGTCGGCTTGGCCGATCAACATGCTGATTACCATGCGGTAGTCGGTAAAATCGAATTGGCCGAAAAAGCATCAGAATCGCCAGAACTTATTGAACTACAGGAAAAGCATGCCAAAAACCCTGATGACTTTGATATTAAAATTGAGCTTGCGATACAGTTACAACAAGCTCATAAATCTGAAGAAGCTCTTAGCTTGTTATTTGCGGTGATTACTAAAGATATCAACTATAAAGACGCTAAGAAGATAATGTTGGATATGATCAATGCTTTAGCGGATGGCGATCCCTTAAAATCAACCTTTAGGCGCAAAGTTTATAGCTTGTTATATTAATATTTGTTTGTTTTTCGAATCTCAATATACCTTATTAGCAAAAAATTAAATAACTCGGTCTATTTTGTGGTCAACAAGCGCGACTTTTTTTGCTAAACTCGCGCTTTAATTCACAAACAGTTTGTATTCATGGCTAAAAATGTAGTTGTGCTAGGCACCCAGTGGGGTGACGAAGGCAAAGGTAAAGTTGTTGACTTGTTAACCGAGCAAGTTTCTTATGTAGTCCGATATCAAGGGGGCCACAATGCGGGTCATACCTTGGTTATTGATGGTGAAAAAACCGTCCTTCATTTAATCCCCTCTGGCATATTGCGCGAAAATGTCACTTGCGTAATTGGCAATGGCGTTGTCCTTAGCCCCGAAGCTTTGTTGACAGAAATGAAGATGCTCGAAGAGCGCGGTGTACCAGTAAAAGAGCGCCTTAAAATTAGTGAAGCTTGTCCACTTATTCTTCCTTTTCATATTGAATTAGATGTCGCCAGAGAACTTGCTAGAGGCAACAAAGCAATTGGCACAACAGGGCGTGGAATAGGACCAGCTTACGAGGACAAAGTATCTCGAAGAGGCTTACGCGTCGGCGATTTATTTAACGCCACGGATTTTGCAGCAAAACTAAAAGAAATTATGCAATATCATAATTTCATGTTGACTGAATATTACAAAGCAAGTCCTTTGGACTATGAAACGGTTTTAAAACAAGCGCTAGAAGTTGCTGATTTGCTTAAATCCATGACAGTGGATGTTACTGATCTTCTTGAAACTGCTCGATTAAATGGCGATACCATTATGTTTGAAGGTGCACAAGGCACCTTATTAGACATCGATCATGGAACTTATCCATATGTAACTTCATCTAATACAACAGTAGGTGGTGTGGCGACAGGCGCTGGTTTTGGGCCTCTTAATATCGATTATGTATTAGGTATTGTTAAAGCATATACAACTAGAGTAGGTTCTGGACCATTCCCAACTGAATTAGACTGTGATGTTGGCCAACATCTTGGTGTTAAAGGTCATGAGTTTGGAGCGACAACCGGACGCAAGCGTCGCACCGGTTGGTTTGATGCTGTAGCCATAAAACGTGCTGTACAGCTAAATTCAATTACAGGTTTTTGCTTAACAAAGCTGGACGTGCTTGATGGTTTGGAATCGCTGAATATTTGTGTTGGGTATAAAGATGCACAAGGTAATATTAGTTCAGTGCCACCTCTTGCAGCAGAAGGCTATGAATTAGTCACACCTGTTTATGAAGAGATGTCTGGTTGGAGTGACAACACGTTTGGTGTGACTTCACTTGATGATCTTCCACCTGCAGCGCTTGCGTATATAAAGCGCATTGAAGAAATAACGGGTGTACCTGTTGATATTATTTCAACTGGCCCCGATAGAGCACATACGATGGTACTTCGAGACCCTTATTCGGTGTAATAGGCAGACCACATTACAAAAGGCATGTTATGACACAAAATAGCGCATCAATAGTAAGTTTGCCAAGTCATTCTAGTTTGCATACAGCCGAAGGCATAAAGCAAACTAAAGAGAAGCTCGATGACTATTTTGCGTCAGGCGCGACACGCTCAATTGCTTGGCGAAAACGTCAATTAAATGCATTTTTGACTCTTTTAGAAAAAGAGGAAGCGTCAATAGCGAATGCTTTGATGCAAGATCTTAATAAATCCGCCGAAGAAGCATTTACGACAGAAATTGGCTATCTTATTAAAGATGTCAAATATCTATTAAAAAATGTAGATAAGTGGGTCAAACCAAATAGAAAGTCAACGCCACTTATTGCCTTTCCCGGACGCAGTTATACCATCGCTGAACCTTTAGGTACGTGCTTGGTGATAGGAGCATGGAATTATCCATTCCAGTTAGCGCTAAGCCCAATGTTGGCTGCAATTTGCGCGGGTAATTGCGTTATTGTCAAACCGTCGGAGTTATCAGAAGCAACCTCAGCACTGATCGCAAAGCTCTTGCCGCAGTATCTTGATATGAACGCGATTGCGGTAGTTCAAGGCGGGAAAGAACCAACAGGCGATTTATTAGAATTACCCTTTGATAAGATTTTTTATACTGGTGGCGAGCATGTCGGTAAAATCGTGATGCATGCTGCGGCAAAACATTTAACTCCTGTTACGCTTGAGTTAGGTGGAAAAAGCCCGTGCATCATAGATAAAAGCGCTAATCTTAATACATCAATTAGTAGAATAGTATGGGGTAAATTTATGAATGTAGGTCAAACCTGCATCGCCCCCGATTATTTATTAGTACATCATAGTAACCTAGATAACGTGGTTGCGGCCTTAAAAAAGACAATTGTTAAACAATACAAAAAGAATACACAGAAAAATCGCTTTTATGGCCGTGTAATTAATCAACGTCATTGTCAACGTTTAGTGGATTATCTTGATGGGCAAAACGTTGTTGTCGGCGGGCAACATGACATAGCGGCTCGTTATTTGGCGCCAACTGTCGTAGTCAACCCTGATATAGATAGTGCTTTGATGAGCGAAGAGATTTTTGGTCCGATTTTACCCATTATTACCTTCACAGATACGAATGATATGTTGCAATTTATCCAGCAACGCCCGAAACCACTCGCCGCATATTTGTTTGCACAAGATCAAAGCCTTCAACAAAATGTTGTCGATACTATTAGCGCAGGATCGATTTGTATCAATGACACTAGCATGTTTATGTTAAATCCAGAACTTCCGTTTGGTGGAGTGGGCACCAGTGGAATGGGTAACTATCATGGAAAGTATGGATTTGATTCGTTCTCTCACTATAAGTCTGTACTTGCACGCAGTTTTAGTTTTGAAAACTCGTTGCGATATATGCCATTTAACAAGCTAAAGTCTTGGGTCATTAGGCAGTTTTTAAAATAGATAGTTACTTTTAGAAGTAGCTTTTAAAAAAGGATATTCTATGTTGCGCCCCTTTCATCTTGCTATTCCTGTCAATGATTTAGTAAAGGCAAAGCATTTTTACGCACAAATCATTGGTTGCGAACAAGGGCGAAGCAGTGCGCATTGGATAGACTGGAACTTTTATGGACACCAATTAGTGACTCATTTGGTCGCGCAAATGCCAGATAAAATCATGCCCAATGAGGTCGATAACAAAGCCGTACCCCTACCTCATTTCGGTTTGGTGCTTGAAAAAGCACATTGGCACGAGTTGGCAAACACGCTTACACTTAACGATGTAAGGTTTGAAATAGCGCCTTACATTCGGTTTGAAGGTCAAGCTGGGGAGCAGGGGACGTTCTTTGTATATGACCCAGCTGGGAACGCGCTAGAGTTTAAATATTTTAATGAGCTTAGTAGTTTGTTTGCTACTGACTAAAATTCGTATCATTACGTACTTATTCTTGCCGGTATGCCTTTAACTTTGTGATGGCAGGTTTGGCTGCTTTTCTCATGCGATTGAGGATTTTAAGCTTACTTATTTCATAAAATTTGACGCTTCTGACTAACTTGGTAAATCCATCTAAGCGATGAGACACTAACCATTCCTTTATGCTAAGGCTCTTTGGACCAAAAGAATTGATTCATCATATTTCGATAGGTCATATCAATCCAATCATCAACTGTATTTGGTAATGGAACTACTTTACTTAATTGATTTTTTTTATGTACATCTGCATATTTCACTTCTAGATGCGCAATAAAGGCTGCACTAAAGGTTGGTTGATAGGCTCTTACAGTTTGAATAGTAATTAACTTATCTTCAAAAACAGGTTTAATGTTAAGCTCAGTTATTGCACTTGCCGTACAATCTACATATAAACTATGTGGGCGCGGTAAATATTCACCTTCTGTCAAACTAACTTTTTCAGTTGTGATGTTCTTTACTCTGCCCTTTCTAACAATATTTTTAACTGTTTTAAGTAGTGCAAGTTCAGCTTTAGATATGGTTGCGCCATGAAACATTTCTGGTTCAATATTGGTATCAATGCGCATCATCACGCCACTGCTTTCAAGGCGTAAAAACAAATCTTGTTTTGATGTTGAATTTGCAATGGCTTCCATCTGGTTAGCTTGAGATTGAGCAAACGGTATGAAAAACTCGGGACTTGGTTGAATGTTTGCTCTATCAAGAAGCCAAGCGTCTCGCGGCATGTACCACGTAATATTATCAGCGTTAACGCCGTTTTGGATCATCCATAATATGCTATCAATAGCTGTTTTACCGCCACCTAAAACGCTGATATGTTTATAGTCATTGGGGGCTTTGGTGAGTATTGTCGGTAAGTCGTTTGGGGGCACTAGGGTTATGCTTTGCTCCATCGTAAACTTAGGAGTATGTGTCGATGGAACGGCTGTTTTATAATAGGTCGCATCTACTCTTTTTTTGTCGTAACGAACTGAAAACTCTTTACCACTAACTAGATGCTTGACTTTGCCTTTTCCTAAATACTCGCACATGGGAAAGTATTGTACTCTGCCACTAGGTAAAATAGTTTCACGCATAACATTATCAAAATACGCTTGTACTTCAGCACCTGAGGCAAGTTCATTGAGACCTTTGTTTAGACCTACTTTGTCGATGCAACCATTACTTAACTCTTTTGAATTGACCCCATAAAAGCTCGATGGTTGATGCAAAGTGACAAATGAATAGACGTCATTCCAATGACCACCGGGCTTATGATGTTTATCAACAATGATAACGCTATGGTTTGATTCACTTAATAAAGTATCAACAAAGGCTAAACCACTAGCACCTGCTCCAACCACTAAATAATCGGCTTCACAATCTGAATATACTTGATTAGTTGTCACTTAATAACCCAATTTACCTTGTAGTGTTAATCTCGCCTACCGTTGATTAGGATTCGCGTACAGATATTGCCTGTACGAAAGTACTATGTAAAAGTAGCCGATATGTAAATATTGTTAATATCATATTAACAATCGAGTGAATTTACTATGAAAATGTCAATTAAGCACGGTCTTATTGGTTTCTTATGTTTTTTTTCAAGCGTAGCATTTGCTTGTAAAGATACTGTTGTATTAGTGCACGGTAACGCGGCTTCTCCCTCTAGCTGGAATAACACGATCAATCGACTATTGAACAATGGGTATAGTAATAACGACATTATTACTCCAGATTGGGGAAGTAAGTCCTGTGCAGCTTGTAATAATCATAGTGGATTTGAAGAAACTCCTGTAAGACAAGCGATTACGACCGCGTTGGCACGTTCATGCACAGGCAAAATTGATGTTATAGGCCACTCTATGGGAGTGACCTTGGCCATTCAACAGATTAATAAATTAAACGTCGCTAACCGTGTCGACACGTTTGTAGGCATTGCTGGTGCACTTCGAAGTTTACGAACGTGCGGTTACTATCCGTTTAATGTGCCGTCTTCAACTTGTGGTCGATATGGTTTATCAATCAATAGCCCTTTGTTAAACAGTTTGAACGGCGTTGCGATAGCCGCCAAAGTGTATAGTATCAAAAGCAATTTTGACCAAATAGTATGCGCGACAGGCACATGTAATATAAATGGTGTACATACTTCGCGTATATGGAATGAGCTTTCAAGCTTTACGTATTCTTTGGGACACTTTGGCTTGCAAAGCCAAACTTCATCAGCTCAGTTCCAATTAATAAACTAGATCAATACTGCACTTAATAATATATAAACTGTGATTGTTACTGCGCCCACAGCAAGGGCGTAGGGCAGCTGTGTTTTGACATGCTCTAGTAAATCACAACCGGCGGCCAATGATGATACGGCGGTCGTATCTGAGATTGGAGAGCAATGATCACCAAATATGCCGCCACCAAGAATAGCCGCTAACACAAATTCAGGCGGGATTCCTAGTGACTGTGCCAACGGCATACCAATGGGGATTAAAATGGCAAATGTACCCCATGATGTACCAGTAGTGAATGAAATAACCCCACCTGCAATAAACAACATGGGTACTACAAGTATAATAGGTAAGTAAGCGCCTACTACATTCGAAACAAATGCCCCGGTCCCCAATAATTTTAGGCTTGCACCTAAGCTTATTGATAAAAGCACTATTGTGACCAAAGGTAAGAGTTCACTCATACCTGAGAAGCCAAGTTTTACGGCTCCTTGATGGTTAACTTGCTTGCTCATAACAACTAAGGCGTAAGCAACTATGCATGCCAAAAATGTTGCATACAACACCGAGCGGCTACCACTACCTTGAGTGATGTTACCTTCACCGGTATAAAACATAAAGGCAAACATACCAACAATCATTATTATGAGTGGGATAAGCATGAACCTTGCTTTAGTTGGTTGGCTTACATCGATATCGGTATCGATACGCTTTAATTTCTCTTCGGCTTGCTTCATCGGGCCAAACGTTTTATCTGACCAAATGGTGTAAGCAACAACAACAAGCGTAAGCCAAGCATATATGTTATATGGCAACGTATTCCACAGAATAACGACAGGGTTTTGGGGTAAATCATATGCGCTTATAAGGCCTAAAACATACGCTCCCCAACCATTAAGTAATATTAAAATGCATACCGGTGCACATGTAGAGTCAATAATATAAGCAAGTCTTGCGCGGCTCATTTTGAATTTATCAAATAAACCACGTGCCATTATACCAGAGGTTAACACGCTAAGATTAGATTCAATAAATATTGCCAGTCCTGTGAGCATTGTGATCCCACCAGCTCGCTTTTTAGTTGTAACTACCCCAGATGATACTAATTTATTAACTAAGGCGGCCACACCGCCTGAATCTCTCATAAAAGCGATTAATGCTCCTACTAAGAGGCTAAATAATATTATTCTAGCGCTGCTACCAGAGCCCAATGTACTGATAATTCGTTCAATAGTATTCACCGGAGCGAGCAACAAGCTGTCCTGTGCAAACAGCAATAACAGTAATTCGGAACATACGATGGCAAGTAAAAGCGCTAAAATAACTTCTTTTTTCCAAAGAACAACAAGTATTGCAACTAAAGGGGGAAATATTGTGAGCCAATCCAAGTTAGTCTCCTAGCGAGTTAATTATATTTTTCAGTATTTCCAGAGAGCACGGCTTCATAAACCATCGATGCAATGTCCCCATATTGAGCACTTTTAAAGGTGTCACCAGAAAAAACTACTTGCCCATTTGACGATGTAATAAATGGAGAGTGTTTTTTGTTAGTAAGGTAAATAACGATAAGATTGATTTGAGGATCAATCAACACTGCTGAACCCGTCCAAGCAGAGTGGCCAAAGGCGTTAGTTCCAGCATAGTCACCAAACAACCATGTACTTTGCTCGCTTGGGACCCGCCAAGCAAGTGCAAAATTACGCTCTGGCGAGTCTACTGAAGTAAAGCTACGCACGACTTCCCTTGAAAGAAGGTTACTTTCCCCATAGGCGCCGTTATTTAAAACAAGTTGAGACAATACCGCTAAAGAATGGGCATCAGAGAATAGTCCAGCGTGCCCAGAAATTTGCTCCATTGCATAAAACGCTTTTTCATCGTGAACCTCTCCTTGAATAACATCCTGTCGAATGTTGTCAAAATTGATAGACTGGTTTCGTGTGTTCCCGCTTATTTCTGTCGCTGCGATTTGCATTTTATCGATGCCTGCTTCCAAGGGTTTATATAGTATATGGCTAAGCCCAACAGGCGCGTAGATATTTTGTTCAAGATATTTCGCTAAGGCTTTTTGTTGAAATCCTTTCAACTAACAAACCCAAAAGCATAAAGTTTGTATCACTATATAGTTCTATTTCATTTGGCGCATACTTTGGGTTAACGCCATTGAGTAATAGAAACTCAGTTAATTCTTTATCTTGAGAAAAATAGGCTTCGCCATATTCATTGTCAGGCCTGTGGAACTGTATTTCAGGCAACAAACCTGAGCGATGACCCAATAGCTCCCTTGTAGTAACTAGGCCTAAGTTACTAGCGACTAACTCATCAAAATACCGTGAAAGAGGAGCGTCTAGATTGAGTTGGTCTTGGCTCACAAGGTGTTGAATTGCCATGGAGGTACCAAACACCTTGCTAAGGGAAGCGATGTCAAATAGCGTATCTTTAGTTATAGGTGTAGGCAATGGAAGCTCATTTCCTAATGCGTCATATCTAAGTGCATAGCCATAACTTGAATCTTTGATTATTTCTCCATTGTGTGCCACAAGTAAGCGAGCGCCAGTGAAGCCATTGGTGATATCTTGATTAATTGAATCATCGATGGCAGCAAAGTCATAGGAAGCAGCAGTAGTTGTTTGTTGTAACTCAGGAAAAGGAATAGAAATTGAAATAAAAGGTTCCTGTTGGTCACGAACAGTTGAATCGTCAACCACCATATTATTTACCGATATAATATTTGTACCCTTTATAACCCGCCTACTAATATTAAAGGTTTCACTCGTTTCGTTTTCAAAGGTGTCCCCAAGGTTTATGGGTTGTTGATTAATAAGTACTTGGGCACTCTTAATTCCAGAGTGACTTAGTGTCAAGCTTGTTGAGCTTGGCATCGCAAGAAACGGATGAGATTGTTCAGTTTGACTTGGCGTAAAAACCAAGTGTAGTTGCGTGTCTTTTCGCTGCTTATTGTCATCAATTTGGCCTTGTTGACTAAAGAAGCGGCTTAGTAAATTATCGTGAGCATCTGGGAAATATTTTTGTAAAAGCGAAAATAAAGCAGATAAGGTATTTACGTCAGGTTTATAGTTGATTTGTTGAGGTAGAAAATGGGCTTGAAATGCGCCTATTACATCTTGAGTTTGGCGGTCTAACTTTCCCGTAATATTAATCGGATAACCGTATGCCTTAAATGCTTCTTGAACTAGGCCGATAGTAGGAGCAGATTGTGAAAAGTACTCTAAGTGTCTCAGCAAATCTTCTTGCTCATACCAAGCGCCAATACCTGCATCATAAAGCTTTTTCCATGGAAACATTGGACCTGGATCATATTTACGAGAGGGGGCGACATCTGAGTGACCAATGACAGCTGTTGGAGATATATCCGGATGACGAGCTAATATTCCTTTTAGTAAATCAATTAATAAGACAACTTGCTCATCTTCAAATTCAACAAAAGTACATTTAGGTCGTGGTTTAAGAAAACCTGCTTGCGTGTCAGGTTCGACACAGGTCGGCTGATTGACTATCTCAATGCCAATAGAAGTATCGTTGAGGCCATCACGACCTTGCCAATGACTTACGCCTGCATGCCAAGCTCGCTCGTTCTCATCGACTAACTGAAGCACTTTTAAAGTAGAAAACGGATATGTTGGATCGTTTTTAGATGGCACAAGATAGTGCGAGCTTACTCCTCCGCCTTCATTAACCAAAAATCCAATAGAATCCTCATAATTAACTGCAGTGTAATGCATAATTAAAGATTTAACTCTAAAGCTAGAGTTGTTTGATTTGAGCTGATAATACGAATGAGTGCAACTTGATATGACAAGTATGACTAAACCAAGCAAGGACAGACGATAGACGCTATTTAATAGTACAAAATACGATGATGGCATTCGTTGTTTCTTATGATGAAAAGTAAAAAAAGTGATCGTGAATGTGAATATAGCACAACGACTGATAGGTTTAATCTCATTTAGTCTTTAATGAGATTAATTGACCATTTGCTACTGCGCATACAATTTTATTTTTGTCCGGACCGGTTTCCTTAGCTAATAAAAAATTGGCTTGACTACCTAGCAGCATTTCATTTTTTCCATGTGAGTATTCACTAACAAGTATAGTAGGGTAGTTAGTTTTAATCACTAAACTTTCGGTTGGGTCATAAAAATATAAATAACCATCCTTGATTAATTGTATATATTTATTGGTAGTGAGTATTAACTTATTTTTTATGTGAAGTGTTTTTGCTTTTACAAAATATAAATCATCACATGCTTGTTCATTGATACCAGCCAGTTTTCCGGTGTCGCCAATACTAGTTACAACATATTCGTCGATATTAGGATTAGTTTGTTTAATTGCAATATTTGCTTGATATGGAGTCTTGTCGATAAAATTTAGATTCACCAATAATAAATCGCATAAACCTTCTTCAATATTTTCAGGTAATGCGAAATACTGTTCAATGGCTTGCTCATTATGGACAAAGTTATCAAGTGAGTAGGGCATATTTCTACGGCATATGACACTCATCATGTGTAATATTGCTTTTTTGTTCATGGCCCTTGCGATTTGTCTGTTTGGATCGCGTTTGTGGAAGCCTGATTCGATAAGAATAGTGCTAATACCCATACCAGAAAGTTTATCGCCAAATGAACGATTACAAAATGTATCGTCATAGCGAGCCACTTTATTTGGTATATCTTGAGTCAAAGCTTCAGCCATATTAGCAATAAGTGCCATGGCAATGCTTCGAGTAGTATCGATATGTTTAGTTACTTCAAATGCAGGTGCTAAAAAAGCAATAGTCGATGGATTTTTGGTTTCGCCACATTGGAAATACCGATATTGGTCATGCAAGTTTAGGGCTATATCAGGCTTCAAATCTTGAATTAGTTTGTCTAAAATACACCCTTCTGGGCTTTGCAAAGCCCATGCATCTCTATTAATATCAATACCTTGGGCATTAACTCTTGTATTATAATGAGCTCCATCAGGATTCAGTATTGGCAGTATATGAATGGTGAAGCTATCAGACCAATTTTGTAAAGCCAAAGGCAGCTCATGTGGTGAAAGCAGCGAATCAATAATATCAAATACACTTGCACTTGCTGTTGGTTCGTTACCATGCATTTGTGTCCATGCAAAAATAACTAATGGCCCATTGCCTATACTTACTAACCTTATTGACCTGCCTTCAAAGGACTCACCAACAATGCGTACCGTAGCATTGTTATCTTGTTGTAAGGTGTCAAGTAAAGGTGAGGTTAGTTTAGCGTCGATATGTGGTTTGTTTAGGGTATCAAGTAACTGGGTGATTGAAGACATGGCGCCCTTGGATTTTATTTTTTCTAAAGTTTACGCAATCGTCATTCAGATGCAATGAATTGGATGAAAATCAGTTTGGACTAGCATACACTTATGCCAAGCGAACCGAAATAACCATAAGTGACAAATTATAGTGCCTCGACATACACATCTTCGTATAAATACGTCAGCAATCTTGCGTAATTATGATTTACTTTGTGCATTTGCTTCTTCTAGCAAAATTGTTGCAATAGTAAAAGCGGACGCGTATGGACATGGTGCAATTGAAGTCGCAAAGTTACTCGAGAACAAAGCGCCTATGTTAGGAGTTGCTTTTCTCAGTGAAGCAATCGAGTTGCGAGACGCTGGAATCACTACACCTATATTAGTGTTGCAAGGTGCTCACACATCTAGTGACTATGAAAAAGGTGAAGACTTAAATATTACTTGGATGATGCATAGTGATTGGCAACTACAAGCGTATTCAGTGCATTTAAAGCGCGGTAATCATACTAGTCGAATGTGGATAAAATTTGACACTGGAATGCATCGTTTAGGCTTTGATATTGCCAGAATCAAAGACATACTGCACAAATCATCCTCTTTGTTTAATCAAGATACCGTCGTAGTGACGCATCTAGCTTGTGCAGATGAACCGGAGCAAGCACATGCCAATCGCCAAATACAAGAGTTTTTATCGCTGACAAAAGCATTTAACTTACCACTGTGTATTGCTAACTCTGCCAGTCATATTCGATTTGATAGATCTAGACAAGACTTTGTACGAATTGGCATCGCTTTATTTGGCGCGACACCTTTTCAAGCACAAGATAATCCAATTGAATTGTCTTGTGTTGGTTCCTTAGAATCTACGATTATTGCTATACGGAAAATACCAAAAGGTGATTCTGTTGGATATGGTGCAACTTGGATTGCCCCACGGGAGTCAATTATTGCTACTGTGGCAATGGGATATGGCGATGGTTACCCAAGACACGCGCCAACCGGGACGCCTGCTCTTTGCAAAGGGCAACGCATAATGCTTGTAGGTAGAGTATCAATGGATATGTTGACCTTTGATGTGAGCGATGTAGAAGGCGTAAATATTGGTGATAAAGTTGAGTTATGGGGTGAGGGCTTACCTATTAATGAGGTTGCAGATCACATCGGTACGATCGCTTATGAATTAATGACGCGTATTTCTGCGCGTGTCCCTCGCATATATACAAAAGGTTAAGTTAATTATGCTGTCTAATTGGAATGATATTTTACTGCTTGAAGAGCAATTATCCAACGAAGAAAAAATGATCAGAGACAGTGCACATGAATTTGCTCAACGCGAATTGCAAGAAGGCATTGTGCTAGCCAATCGAAAAGAGGAATTTGATACAACGATAATGACAAGACTAGGAAGTGCTGGCTTGTTAGGTAGTACCATTACAGGATATGGCTGTGCCGGCATAAATTATGTCGCTTACGGATTGATTGCTAGAGAAATTGAGCGAGTGGATAGTGGTTATAGAAGTGCAATGAGTGTGCAGTCATCATTAGTGATGCATCCAATAAACCAATTTGGCAGTGAACAACAAAAACAAAAATATTTACCCAAGCTTAGCACTGGTGAGTACATCGGTTGTTTTGGTTTAACAGAACCTGATGCTGGCTCCGATCCGGCTTCTATGAAAACAACCGCAAAACCGGTTGATGGTGGTTATGTCGTCTCGGGCAGTAAAATGTGGATTACAAACAGTCCTATTGCCGATGTATTCGTTGTATGGGCAAAAGACAGTAGTGATGGTCAAATCTATGGGTTTGTACTTGAACGAGGATTTAAAGGCTTAAGTACTCCCAAAATTGAAGGAAAACAATCATTGAAAGCGTCGATTACAGGCGAAATCGTGATGGATGAAGTATTTGTACCTAGTAACAATCGCTTACCAAAAGTAAAAGGGCTCAAAGGCCCGTTTTCCTGCTTGAATATGGCCAGATATGGAATTTCTTGGGGAGTGATGGGTGCTGCCGAAGATTGTTGGTTTAGAGCGCGACAATATGGTTTGGATAGACACCAATTTAATCGTCCTTTAGCACAAACCCAGTTATTTCAAAACAAATTGGCAGACATGCAGACTGAGATTTCCTTAGGCCTGCAAGGAGCATTGCGTCTTGGACGCTTGATTGATGAAAATAAAATGGATCCGGCGATGATATCGTTAATGAAACGTAACAATTGTGCAAAGGCCCTCGATATTGCGCGTAAGTCAAGAGACATGCATGGTGGCAACGGCATTAGCGATGAATTTCATGTCATTCGACACATGGTTAATCTCGAAACAGTCAACACCTATGAAGGAACATATGACATCCATGGTTTGATCTTGGGTCGAGCGCAGACAGGTTTACAAGCGTTCTTCTAGAAACGGCAATAAAGCTGCCGTTGCAGTATCAATATTGCCTGCATACTCAACTGGGTCAAAGGTCAATGGCATTTCAGTCAGCAGTGTACCTTCAGTATCTAGAATGAGCACTCGTGGGAAACCTACTAGTTCGTACTTCTTAGCAAATGCTTCGCCCTCGACCGTGTCATGATCAAGTCTTGCATAAACAAAGCGCTCTTGAATCTTTTCGGCAATAGAAGGGTCTGCGAACACTTCGTTATCAAGTCTTCGACAACTCGGACACCATATCGCAGAGTAGTCAGCAAGTACTAACTTTCCCTCAAGCTTAGCAATGGCAGTGGCCTCTTCTAAAGAATTAACCTCAAAGCTGAGTGCTCCAAGTGCATGTTGTCCCAGTTGTGTTTGGATGAAGCGGTTACCAAAAAAAACAACAGCAACAATTGCGATAACACTTACGAAGTTAATGCAAACCTTTTTCATATTCATAGTCCATATTAATTAACTTTGATTCTGCACAAATAGACCTGATTAAGCCCGGTTTCATTTCACCATTTACGCAGAATATTTTGGTATAAGGGCTCATCTAGTATAGACGGTGCATCATTGGATGGAACAAAAATATCTTCGTAAGTACCATCAGCCTTTAAGTTTTCTATTTGTTTATCTAACTTATCAACGATGCTTTGTGCGTTGCTTTGATTCGCATTAATACCTAAGGAAATATCCACTGAAAATAAGGGTTTAGTCGACATGTAAAGTAATTCTTGCCCTTTTTTAGCTAACAGTTTGTTGAATTCTTCAATCATTATGCGATCAGCAATAATATAATCGACTCGCCTATCCCCTAACTGTTGGATATTGGTCAAGAAATCAGGGCTTCTGGCCCAACTTACCGTTCTAATCCCACGCAATTGAGGGGTATTGGCAAACCTATTTTCAATGCCAATTCTTTCTCTGTAAACCTTATCTAGCCGATTTGCATCAACTACATCAGAAGAGCGACTTGCCAGATGAAGCTGGAGTGTAGCGTAAGGGGCAGAGTAGACATAGTTTGTTTGTTTAGGGCTTAGGGAGTAATGGTCAATATAGCCTTGATAAGTTCCATTTCGTAGTCCGCTACCATGCCAAGCCTGTGTGGTTGAGGTTATGGTTATCGTTTTATCAGATAAGGCACTATTAATTAATGATACGGCTCTTGCAGAATACTCTGGTGACGCGATTAAAGTCTCAACGGTATTTCCTACAAGTGATAATTGTACTTTGTCAGACTGTGCAAAGACTACATTACTTTGCAAAACCACATACAGACTTATGATAAGTCGCAGGGCTACTTTGTTCATTTTATACCTCTTAAATAAATCTCACCTGCTTTTAACGTATTTAGACAAAGAATGGATTGTATTGCGCTGACGAAAAAAAGGGCCATTGATTAAACGGCCCTTTTTTTTACATATTTAAAAGTGTCTATTCGCCGAAGGCCCCCGCTGCACTAGGAAACACAACAGGACTTTCAAACCCAGCCTTGCTGACGCTGGCAACACCAAAAAAATAATTATCAATCACAATGTTTTCTAGCGTGAATTGATTCACATTGCCTACAAAGCGGCTAAACTGCCATTGTGGCGCATCGGTATATCGCCAATATATTTTATATCCTAGCAATTGCGGGTTTTGGGCTTGCGGTAATGGGTCCCAAGCTAATGTTGTTGACGGTTGCACGGCGCCTGATATTTGTACATTGGTTGGAGGTTTGGGCGCCCAAGACATACTGGCTAGGGAAACCGCATTTAATCCCGTTAATTTCGCAGCATAATCAAAATCGACACCATCAATCGTATCACCATAAACAATTCCATCTTCTGTGCGAAGATCTTGATGCTGACGATGATAATTTTCATTAGTCTCCATAATTCTAACACCAGGATAGCCTAAATCATTAAAGGGCCGATGATGTCCACCTCTGCGAAACCTATCTAATCGATAAATAATAAGTGTATCAAGGTTTTCAATGTATTGATCTGCCATTTTATCGATATAACGAGCTAAGTTACGGCTAGGAGAATCTACTTCACCACCGGTAAACCGGCGTAATCTTGCTTCATCATTTGTTTCTGTATGTCTTGTGCCTTCAGCGAAAATTCGAGCAGTGGTGTTATCAATGACACCATTTACACCTTCAATGTTGCCAATCATGTCGTTATTCAATACTGCTTTTAATTGCCAATTGTTCTGTTTGGCATATTCAGCTAAAATTTGACCGCCAAATAAGCCTTGTTCTTCTCCGGCTAAAGCCGCATAAACAATAGTGCCGTTAAATTGATACTTAGACAATATACGAGCCGCTTCTAAGGTTCCTGCTACGCCTGATGCATTATCGTTTGCTCCGGGTGAGTCACTGGTATAATCCATCACGTCACTTACACGAGAGTCGATATCCCCGCTCATTAAAACGTAGCGCTGAGGATCAGTACTCCCTTTTTGAATAGCAATAACACTTACGACTTCGGTTGCGTCTGGTATGCGTCGTTCACCAGCAATAACACGTGTTTGGTAAAATACTTCCAAACAGCCGCCACAGGCGTCAGAAATTTTATCAAATTCAGATTTTATCCAACGTCTCGCTGCCCCAATTCCTCTTGTATCGGACTCTGTTTCTGATAGCGTATGACGGGTGCCAAAATCGACAAGCGTCTGAATATCTTGTTCAATTCTTTTTGCCGAGGGGGCCTGACCAATGTCATGTAAAAGCTCAGGTGTAATTGTAGTATGTTTATCTGATGAAAGGGCTAAGCTTGAGCTAAACGCCAGTGTCGATATTAAAAATAATGAGCGTCCGGATATCATGTTTACCTCTTATATTGCTATTGTAAAAAAGACTAATTTAAATAAAGGCAAATGCATCACCAAAAAGATTCTGTTCAAGTAAGCCAAGTGGTAAAAATGCATCCCTAACTACGGCTGACATTTCAAAACGACCCGCAACATACACTTGGTAGTGACTAAAATCGTTTATTGTGCTTAAGACGGCTTCATGAACTAAACCTGAATGCGCAGCGAATTCACCAGTGTCTTGTTCGACTACCGGAATAAATGTAAATTGCTTATGATCAGATGCTAAGCGCGTGAGTGTCTGTGCTTCATACAAAAATGACTGGTTTTTTGCGCCCCAAAAAAGCGTCACTTTACGTGAGCTTTGGTGCGTCAATATATCGAGTAATATCGCTTTTGCATAGGTATATCCTGTCCCTCCTGCCACAATAATGGCATGGGAATCACTTTCGCGTCGATAAGCGTTTCCTAGTCCTATCTCAAGTTGCAAACAACCCTGTTCTTGACATTTTTTGATCACTTCACTGGCATATGTATTTTCCGGGTCTGCCCCTATGTGAAGCTCTATGAGGTTTGAACCGTCAGGCGGATTTGCAATTGAGAAGGGGCGCTTATCATCTGTTGCCATAACGACTTGCAAGTACTGTCCGGCTTTGTATGGTACCGGTGACGGCGTTTTTAAAACGACTTTTACCACAGAGTCTATAAGCGTATCAATACTGACTACTGTCGCTTCAGTTAATATCATGTTGTTTCCAATTGTAGTGTGTTATTAGCGGACAAAAAGGTACGCTCAATCATGTTTACTTGTGTGACTAATCTAACAAATCAAGCTCGTCCCAAATATTGTCTACCTTTTGCTTGACTTCATCGTCCATTATAATGGGCGTTCCCCATTCTCGGTCAGTTTCACCAATCATCTTATTGGTTGCATCTAGGCCCATTTTAGAACCCAAGCCAGAAACCGGTGACGCAAAATCAAGATAATCTATCGGGGTGTTTTCAATCAGTGTTGTATCTCGAGCTGGGTCCATTCGTGTTGTAATTGCCCAAATAACATCGTTCCAATCTCTAGCATTTACATCGTCATCACATACTATCACAAATTTGGTGTACATGAATTGCCGTAAAAATGACCAAACGCCCATCATGACTCGTTTTGCATGCCCAGGATATTGCTTCTTCATCGTAACCACAGCCATGCGATATGAACAGCCTTCTGGTGGAAGGTAAAAATCTACGATTTCAGGAAACTGCTTTTGTAAAATAGGAACAAACACTTCATTTAATGCAACGCCTAAAATAGCTGGTTCATCAGGCGGCCTGCCAGTGTATGTTGAATGATAGATTGGGTTTTCTCTGTGTGTTATGTGCGTAACTGTCATCACCGGAAAATCATCAACTTCATTATAATAACCTGTGTGATCGCCATAAGGTCCTTCAGGTGCTAGTTCATCTTGAGCAATATATCCCTCAAGTACAATTTCTGCGCTCGCAGGCACTTGTAAGTCATTAGATATTGATTTGACTACTTCTGTTTTGTCACCTCTTAGTAATCCTGCAAAGGCGTATTCAGATAATGTATCAGGTACAGGTGTAACGGCACCTAAGATTGTGGCAGGATCTGCACCAAGTGCAACTGACACTGGGTAAGGTTCACCAGGATGAGTCTGGCACCATTCTTTAAAATCTAGCGCTCCTCCTCGATGCGACAACCAACGCATGATTATTTTATTCTTTGCAATTACTTGTTGCCGATAAATTCCCAAGTTTTGGCGTTTTTTATGAGGACCTCGTGTTACGGTCAGACCCCAAGTAATCAAAGGGGCTGCATCACCAAGGCCAGCAGCGCTGAACAGGTAAAAGAGACAAATCAACATCGTCACCAGATATGATTGTATGTTGGCAGGGCGCCTTCTTCACGACTTTTGCTGGCATATTCAAGACCTGTTTAAAAACAGGAATTTTACTGACGAGGTCTTTTAGCCCTTTTGGCGGTTCAGGCTCTTTTAAAAAGGCCAGCAACTTACCTACCTCACGCAACGCTTCTACAGAATCTTGGCCCATACCTAATGCAACGCGTTCAGGGGTCCCAAACAAATTAGCCAACACAGGCATATCATGCCCTTTAGGATTTTCAAATAAAATTGCTGGCCCCTTGGCTCTTAAGGTTCTATCAGCGATTTCAGTCATTTCTAATTCAGTCGAAATTTCCATTTTGACGCGTTTAAGTTGACCGATATCTTCTAACTTGTTAATAAAATCGCGTAGGTCTTTATACTTCATATTATGTCGTTTCTTGCTTTTATTGAAAATCAATTGTTTTAGGTATACTGAAAAATTACCTGTTGGGCTCAGTTAAATTTATCAATGGCTTTAAGGGGCGAGCATAGCAAAAATAGACTAAAAGTATGCAAACAAGACTTAAATAAATAGTAAATATGCCGATAAATCTAGTATGAATCAATAAATCTAACGGACAATAAATGTTAGCAAGCAAATCAAGCCTCCTTAGCTTATCCATAATTTGTATAATAGCATCCTTGACGCTAGCTAGCTCATTGAAAGCTCAAGAATTAGAAGCGGTGCAGCTGTATACACAAGATGAGCTTATTGAATTGCTGAATGCGAACACACATTTACAAAGAGTGCAGGATGATAGATGCCAGCTTGTGCAAGATATAGAAGCACGCGCAGAGATTATGCAGGTTCCAGCATTTCAGTTTTTGTGGGGCGATATGCTGGCATGGGGCGTATGTATTGATTCTGCGCCTGCTGAAGGTATTTCGTATATGAAATTAGCGGCGGACCAAGGTTTATCGCCAGCGTTGGAGCAACTTGGTCGTTATTATAGTCAAGGACAATTTGTGCAACAAGATTATAATCGAGCCATTATGTATTTGCGTGAAGCGTCTGCATTAGGCAATTTAAATGCACAGTTACAACTAGCCGATTTATTCATAAGTGGTCAAGGGAGTCCGTATGATTATGAAGACATGTATCATTGGCTACATAATGCAATAACTGATGATCAAGTGCGGTATCAGCAAATAAATATGTACTTATCAAGGCTTGAATCACTAATGCCAGCACGCGCGGTTAGACGAGCAAAACGACCCTTAGATAATTAATTTTGATTAATTGACAGAATTGCCTGCAAATTTCATTATTTTTTACGCTACACTACTGCCTAATTTGTTCTACGATTATATCTAAAGGTTCACTATGGCAAGCATTGGCACTCCTTTCTCATCCACGTCTACCAGAGTATTACTATTAGGTTCAGGAGAACTAGGCAAAGAACTTGCAATCGAGCTCAAACGCTTAGGCTGCGAAGTGATCGCGCTTGACCGTTACGATAATGCACCTGCCATGCAAATCGCTGATCGAAGTTATTGCGTATCGATGTTAGATGGACAAGCTTTAAAAGACATCATCATCAGTGAAACTCCTAATTTTATAGTACCTGAGATTGAAGCTATCGATACCCAGATGCTAGTTACGTTGGAAAATGATGGATTTAATATTGTCCCTAGTGCCAACGCCGTCCATTTAACCATGAATCGCGAGGGGATTCGTCGATTAGTTGCACAAGACCTTAAGATTGCAACTTCGCAATATGTGTTTGCTAGCAACAAGCATCAATTTATAGAAGGCATCCAAGCCATTGGATTACCTTGTCTTGTTAAACCCATCATGAGTTCTTCAGGCAAAGGTCAGAGCTTATTGAGAACACAACAAGATATCGATAGTGCATGGGAATATGCGCAAGAAGGAGGTAGAGCAGGCAAAGGCAAGGTAATCATAGAGAGCTTTGTTGATTTTGATTACGAAATAACCTTACTGACGGTGAAACACAAGCATGGCACTAGTTATTGTGAGCCAATAGGCCATCGTCAAGAAGATGGAGACTACCGTGAGTCTTGGCAACCACAGCAAATGTCTGGCGAGGCTTTGGCAAAAGCACAAGATATTGCACGTAAAGTCACCGATGCTTTAGGGGGAGAAGGCTTATTTGGTGTCGAGCTATTTGTAAAAGGTGATGATGTTATTTTTAGTGAAGTTTCGCCAAGGCCACACGATACAGGTATGGTCACGCTTATATCTCAAGATTTATCTGAGTTCGCTTTACATGCTCGCGCTTTTCTAGGCTTAAGTATCCCCAATATTGGCTTTCGTAAACCTTCAGTATCAGTTGCTCTGTTAGTAGAGGGAGATTCACAACAGCTAGTATTTGATGATTTAGATACGGTATTACAGTTGCCTAATACCGATTTACGTTTATTTGGGAAGCCTGAAGTAAAAGGAAAAAGAAGAATGGGTGTTGCTTTAGCCTTTGATGATGATTTAGATGTCGCGCTTGAAAAAGGTTTATATATGTCTAATGCGCTTAAGACACGCTTATAAACTATTTTTGTTATAGGCTATCTTATTATCGACAATGCTTTATAATTTGAGGTATGAATAAAAAAAGTAAACAAAAAGACGCTCAAACAAACGAGATGAGCGCATCGCAACATCAACAATCAGATCCGCATTTTTCACGAGAACAAAACAAATACGATAATCCAGTCGCCAGTCGCGAATACCTCTTAAGTTTAATCGAAGGCAAAGGTGGAGCGTTATCGTTTAAAGACATTTGTAAAATTCTTACCGTAACAGATGATCATCATAAAATTGGGATTCAAAGGCGACTACGCGCTATGGAGCGCGAAGGCCAGCTTATGTTTAATGCTGCAAAAAAATACCAACTTCAGCAGCAAAGTAACTTGATAAAAGGCAGAGTAATTGGGCATAGAGATGGTTTTGGGTTTCTCAAGCATTCTTTAACTGAAAAAGACTATTACATCGCACAAGGTCAAATGTTGTCACTTTTGCATGATGATGTTGTTGAAGGCACCATTAATCATGATGGTAGGCCTGATAAGAAGGGCAGAGTAGAGTTCCGGGTCAATCAAGTATTAGAAGCTCGCAAAGATGCCATTGTGGGCCGTTTTTTCACAGAGCAAGGTATTAACATCGTTATTCCAGACGATAATCGTATTTGCCACGAGTTCATCATTCCTGATGAGCATACAAAAGGAGCAAAGCAAGGGCACGTAGTGGTAGTAGAGGTGATCAATCGCCCGCGTCGTAACATGAATCCAACAGGGAAGATTATTGAAGTACTCGGTGAACACATGGCACCGGGCATGGAGATTGAAACAGCCCTGCGTAATTTTGATATCCCACACGAGTGGCCAAATGCCATTACAAAGAAGATTGCCAGTCTAGCTGAGACAGTACCCGATAGCGCAATTGAGGGTCGCCGCGATCTTCGTGGCTTGCCGCTTGTCACTATAGATGGGGAAGATGCCAGAGACTTTGACGATGCGGTGTATTGTCAACCTGAAGAAGGGGGATGGCGACTGTGGGTAGCGATAGCAGATGTTAGCTCATATGTAAAACTAGGCACTGCACTTGATAACGAAGCGCAAAACCGAGCTACTTCTGTATATTTCCCAGAAAAAGTCATTCCAATGCTTCCAGAAGCCCTCTCAAACGGCTTATGCTCACTTAATCCAGACGTCAATCGACTTTGCTTGGTATGTGAAATGCAGGTTGATGAGCAAGGTATGTTGCAAAGCTACGAATTCTATGAGGCAGTGATGCGCTCACACGCACGCTTTACCTATAACAAGGTGTGGGGGATTCTAAGCGGAGATGAAACACTTATTTCACGCTACAAAGATAAAGTTGATGACTTATCAAACCTCTATAGTTTGTTTAAAGTGCTAAAAAAGGCCAGAATCGGACGCGGTGCGATCGAGTTTGAAAGCCAAGAAACCCGTTTCGTTTTTAATGCACAACGAAAAATCGAGCATATCGTACCTTTAGTGCGTAACGATGCACATAAAATTATCGAAGAATGCATGATTTTGGCTAATGTAAGTGCAGCAAAATGTATTGAGTCAAATCAGGCTGAGGCATTGTTTAGGGTGCATGATAAACCTGATGAAGACAGATTAGTGAGTTTCCGTTCCTATTTATCTGAGGTAGGCATTGCATTTACCACTTCTAATGACCCTAGGCCAAAAGACTTTGCGCTTGTAGCCAATAAAATAGCGAAGCGGGTCGATAAAGATCTCATTCAGACGATGTTATTAAGGTCAATGAAACAGGCCGTGTACGATGGCGCAAACGTAGGGCATTTTGGCCTGGCCTTAGATGCATATGCTCACTTTACTTCACCCATTAGACGATATCCTGATTTAGTTGTTCATAGAGTACTCAAAGCCATTATTAATAGACGCGCTAACGCAAAGTTATGTAAAGGCGCTAAATTCTACAGTGAAGAAGAAATTAGTGTATTGGGTGAGCAATGTTCTATGGCAGAGCGCAGAGCAGACGATGCTACTCGAGATGTGTCGGATTGGCTTAAATGTGAATTTATGCAAGAACATGTTGGTGATGTATTTGAAGGCGTTGTAGCCTCAGTGACAAATTTTGGGTTGTTTGTTCGCTTGGGTGATTATCAAATTGATGGGCTTATTCATATCACATCGTTATCAAGTGATTACTATCATTATGACCAAGTAAAACAATGCTTGGTTGGAGAGTCGTCTGGACTCACTTATCGTTTGGGCGATGCGGTGCGAGTTAAAGTCGTTGCGGTTAATCTTGATGAGCGTAAAATTGACCTAATGATTGATGGGCAGGAGGCTATGAACCGACAAGCTAGTCGCAAGAAAAAATCAAATGCCTCGAAACATTCTACTGAGCGAAAGAATCAAGGAAAAGGGATTACTAAAGGTGGAAAAGGACAAGTAGAAAAGCTTAGCAGCAAGGGTAAAGCTGGCGCAAAACGTAAAGCGAGACCATCGTCAAAAAGAACTAAGTCATCTCGCAATAAACCACGAAACAAAAAGTAAATAAATACAAATTATCTTGGATTCAAAATGGCACAGCAAGAATGGTTATATGGTCTGCATAGCGTAAGTGCAGTATTGGCAAATGAGCCTGATAGGCTTTTAGAAATTATGGTCGCGAAAGGGCGCAATGACGAACGGATGAACAAGCTTGTGAGTATGGCTAGAAAACAAGGTTTATCGGTCCAATTTGTACAACGAAAGACCATAGATGACAAGACAAATGGTGAGCAACATCAAGGTATTGTAGCGAGGGCAAAGCCAGCAAAAGTAAAAGACGAATCTGACTTGGATGAGATATTAGCAAGGCATCAATCAGCATTAATTTTGGTTCTTGATGGCGTGACCGATCCTCATAATTTAGGTGCCTGTTTGCGTAATGCCGATGCTGCTGGTGCGCACGCTGTTGTAGTTCCTAAAGACAAATCTGCAACCATTACACCTGTTGTGCGCAAAGTAGCGGTGGGTGCAGCCGAGACCGTACCATTGATTCAGGTGACTAACCTTTCACGAACAATTAAACAGATGCAAACACAAGGTGTTTGGGTATTAGGTACTGCCGGCGAAGCGCAGCAACTCATATTCGATACAAAAATCGTAGGCTCAATCGCGCTAGTGATGGGGGCTGAGGGTAAAGGCATGCGCAGGCTAACTAGAGAAAATTGTGATGAGCTTGTTAAATTACCTATGGCTGGAGCTGTTTCAAGCTTAAATGTCTCGGTTGCTAGCGGCATCTGCCTTTTTGAAGTGGTGCGTCAACGAAGTCAAACATAAGCTTCGGTTTAGTGCCTTACTACCCTAGACCGTAAAACGATTAATCTGGCGCATGCTGTCTTCAAAGCTTTCGTCAACTTTCTGCATGGCTACTTCTGTCTCATTTGTTGCGGTCAATATGTGACTTGCGCCTTCGTCCACTTGTTGTACACCGCTATAGACTGTTTGAGCAACCTGATATTGCTCTTCTGCTGAAGTTGCGATGTCGGTAAATAGACTGTTTAAGGTTTCTAATGATGCAAATAGAGGTACTAAAGCGCTTTGATTAGATTCGACTTTCTCTATTGATTCGTTAGACAAAGATAAACATGTGCCCATTGAATTGATCGCGCCTGATGCACTTTTTGATAAGAGCTCTAGCATGTCTGATACTTGTTCAGTTGAGTCTTGTGTGCGCTTAGCTAAGTTTCTGACTTCGTCAGCAACCACTGCAAACCCTCTGCCTTGTTCGCCAGCTCTTGCAGCTTCAATAGCAGCATTAAGCGCTAAAAGATTGGTTTGTTGCGCAATAGACTCTATGGTAAGTAAAATCTCAGTAATTGCTTCGGTATGTCCTGCTAGCTCATTGACGATATTGTGTGAGCGATTAATCTCATCATTTAGTGAGACAAAATTACTGGATATAGCTTGCATGTTTTCAGAACTACCATCACTTTTTTCTTGGATGCTTTTTGTTTCTACCGTCGCGGTCTGTAAGTTTGTTGTAATTGCTTTGCTAGTGGCAATCATTTGCTCAATTGCAACGGCCATTTGAGAAGTTTGCCGCTTTTGAAGTTCAGCTTCATTAACGCAACGATTACTGGCTACTTTACTGTCTTGCAGTTTGCTATTGGCATTTTGCTTACTCGTTTTAATTGATTTTAAGCACTCTTTTGTGACATCAATATGGTTTTGTAGGCTTTTGATTATTTCACTGATTTCGTCTTCGGAGGCATCAGTTATCTGTGATGTAAAATCCATCTCTACCGACACTTCGTGAAGAAAAACTTTGATTTTTTCGACTCGCACAGATATGGATAGTCCTACTTTTATCGCTAACCAAATGATTGGAATTAACCCTAATAACACTAAACCAACCAATACATCCCTAATGAGCTGTTGTTCTTGGGTTTGTGCTATTGCATCTTCTTGTAACTTTGCGCCTACGCGATCACTTAGTGTTTTTATATCGCTTAAACGTGTAGTTGCAAGTTCAAACCAATTCTGCGGGCCAGTGATAGTAGTAGTTTGATCATGAGATAAAAAAGCATCAACGACACGTTTCACATCTTGCCAATGTGCCTGATTGCTTATTGAGTCCAACTCGCCCTTAAAACTTTCCGGCGTCCATACTTCAAAGGTCAGGGCCTTTTTATTTTCATCGTCGATAAACGCACTTACCGTGTTTTTTTGATTCACGGTGTACGTACCTTTTCCGAATATGCCGTTTAACATGCCTCTATATTGCCCAGCACGTTCTTTCATCCATAATAAGTTGAGTCTTGCATCAAGATACTGCGCACTTTGAGCTGAGCTAATATGCAATGATAGTTGGTCAATAGCTATCAAAGCATTGCTATTGATTGAAGAATAAAATGCGAAGGCATTGTTATTTGGCGATAATGCATCCACTTTTTTGCGAATATCACTTTTTTGACTATTTAGCCGCAAAAGTTCGGTATTGAGGTGATCAATATCAATGCTGTTTAAGAAGGGATAATTGTCTACAGAAATGGTAGCTAGTTTATCAAATGCAGCATCTGCAACCAGCCGAGCTGAGTTTAATTTATCCTTGCCTTTTGCGCCTTGACTGCCTAAATATCCTGCGCTAAGTCCTCTTTCTACTGCATGCGAATGTGCAATAGCATCATAGATTCCCGATAGAACCACGACTTTTTCTGTAACCGTAAATTGGTGAATCTTTGTATTGTATGACCCTATCACTATCCAAAGCGTTATCAGCAGTAGAACTATCGGGAGCGCGACAATCAACGCAATGGCATGTGCCACTTTGAGTTTTTTTAGTGCATTCATATAAAAATTAGACAGCCTAAGTTGACAAAGAAAAAACAGTGAATCTTTCTATCGACCAAGAATTAGCCAGCTAAAGTAGCCAAAAGGTTAAATTTAATGACATAAACACTTGAAATCTTGTTGAGTAACACAAGTATAATTAGTGAATCAGCAAATTAAGTGATGCTTAAACAGCTTGGCGAGAAAAGAATCTGGTTTTTTTTAAATTATCACTACACCTACTAAGTCTTTTCTGTTATAGTTTCGCGCCCTTTTTGTAGGGGTATGGTCTATTTCTTTGAAGCGTTTTTAGTAAAAAACTTTAAAAAATAGCAGCTTAGCGACTCTAAAGAGTCATAATATTTAACAGCGGAGCACTAACATGATCCAAATGCAAACTAACCTGGACGTAGCCGATAACTCGGGCGCTCGCAGGGTTCAGTGTATTAAGGTTCTTGGTGGCTCGCATCGCCGTTATGCACATATAGGCGACATCATTAAAGTTACTGTGAAAGAAGCAATTCCTCGCGGTAAAGTTAAAAAAGGTGACGTTTTAAATGCAGTGGTGGTGCGTACTAGGAAAGGCGTACGTCGAGCTGATGGTTCTACTATCCGTTTTGATAACAACGCAGCTGTTTTGCTTAATGCGAACAAGCAACCTATTGGCACGCGTATTTTTGGCCCGGTCACTCGTGAGCTTCGTGGAGATTCATTCATGAAGATTATCTCATTGGCCCCAGAAGTACTATAAGGAGTCAAGACAATGGCTAGAAAAATTCGTCGTGATGATGAAGTAGTCGTATTAGCGGGTAAAGACAAAGGTAAACAAGGCAAGGTTTTGCGTGTTTTATCTTCTGAAGACCGCGTTTATGTAGACGGTATTAATCTTATCAAGAAGCACCAAAAAGCAAACCCTGACCCAAGTGCAGGCGAGCCTGGCGGAATTATTGAAAAAGAAGCCCCTATTCATGTTTCAAATATTGCGATCGTTAACCCTGCGACGGGTAAAGCGGATCGTGTAGGTTTTCGTTTCGAAGATGAGAAGAAAGTACGTTTCTTTAAATCTAACGGCGACCTAGTTTAACTATTGGAGAGTACGATGGCGAAACTGCATGAGTTCTATAAAGAGACCGTAGTAGCCGATCTTGCGAAGCAGTTCGGATACAAAAGTGTCATGCAAGTCCCTCGGATTGAAAAAATCACCTTAAACATGGGTTTAGGTGAAGCAGTAGCTGACAAGAAAGTGCTAGAAGCAGCGCAAGCTGATATGGCGGCTATCGCTGGTCAAAAGCCAGTTGTCACTGTTGCAAGAAAATCAGTAGCGGGTTTTAAAATTCGTGAAGGTTATCCGATTGGCTGTAAAGTAACCCTACGTGGCGAACGTATGTGGGAATTTCTTGAGCGTTTAATCTCAATTACTATTCCACGTATCCGTGACTTCCGTGGTCTTAACCCGAAATCTTTCGACGGTCAAGGCAACTACAGCATGGGTGTGCGTGAGCAAATCATCTTCCCTGAAATCGATTTCGATAAAGTGGATAAAGTGCGTGGTATGGATATTACTATCACTACCAGTGCAAAAACTAACGAAGAAGCACACTCTCTTTTGAGTGCATTTAGCTTCCCGTTTAGAAAATAAGGTGTAGGGTTATGGCAAAAGAATCAATGAAGGCACGCGAAGTAAAACGTGCCAAGCTTGTAAAGAAGTATTCAGCAAAACGTGAAGCGCTTAAAGCGATCATTAGTGATGTTAACGCTTCTGAAGAAGAGCGCTGGGATGCTGTTCTTAAGCTACAACAACTGCCACGTGATAGTTCACGTTCACGCAAGCAAAATCGCTGCCGTGTAACGGGTCGTCCACATGGTTTCCTACGCAAATTTGGTCTTTCTCGTATTAAGCTTCGTGAAGCTGCAATGCGTGGTGAAGTCCTGGCCTTAAAAAAGCCAGCTGGTAAGGAGTAGCAGATATGAGCATGCAAGATCCTATCGCGGATATGTTTACCCGAATTCGTAACGGCCAACAGGCTGCTAAAGTTACGATCTCTATGCCTTCTTCTAAGTTACGTGTTGCTATCGCAGCATTGTTGCAAGCTGAAGGTTACGTAGAAGGTTTTTCAGTAACAGAGGAAACTAAGCCTGTCTTAGAAATCTCTTTGAAATACTTCGAAGGTAAAAAAGTAATAGATACAATACAAAGAGTTAGCCGTCCTGGTTTACGCATCTACAAGAAAAAGATGAGTTACCTAAGGTACTTGGCGGACTTGGTATTGCTATCGTGTCTACCTCAAAAGGTGTGATGACTGACCGTGCAGCTCGTAAAGCTGGCATGGGCGGTGAGATCATCGGTTATGTAGCATAACGGAGGAATAGAATATGTCACGTATAGCAAAAGCCCCTGTAGCCATTGCATCTGGTGTAGAAGTATCTATATCTGGTCAAGAAGTTACAGTAAAAGGTAAAAAAGGTTCTTTAACTCGCGTTTTTAATGATGCAGTAGAAGTAGCACAGGACGACAACACGTTAACGACAGCACCAAAAAATGGTGCCGCTAATGGTTGGGCGCAAGCTGGTACTGCTAACTCATTGTTAAACTCAATGGTTAAAGGCGTAACAGACGGTTTTGAAAAGAAACTTCAACTAAATGGTGTTGGTTACCGTGCACAAGCACAAGGTAGCAAACTTAACCTAACGTTGGGTTTTTCACACCCTGTCGTATACGAAATGCCTGAAGGTATTACCGTACAAACTCCTACTCAAACTGAAATCGTTGTTTCTGGCACCGATAAGCAAGTAGTAGGGCAGGTTGCAGCTAACATTCGCGCCTATCGTCCACCAGAGCCTTATAAAGGTAAAGGTGTTCGTTACGCTGATGAAGTTGTTCGTCGTAAAGAAGCTAAGAAAAAGTAGGTGGGTGAGATGGATAAGAAAACAGCTCGCTTGCGTCGCGCAACCCGCGCTCGTAAGAAAATCAGTGAACTCGAAGCAAATCGCTTGGTAGTAAACCGTACACCTCGCCACATATACGCTCAGTTAATCGCACCAAGCGGTTCCGAAGTATTAGCGGCGGCTTCTACAGTTGAGAAAGACCTTAAGGGTTCTTTAAAATCAACAGGCAACATCGAAGCAGCAGCGGCAGTAGGTAAAGCGATCGCAGAACGTGCTATTGAAGCAGGTGTAAAAACTGTTGCTTTTGATAGAAGTGGATTTAAATATCACGGTCGTGTGAAAGCACTGGCTGATGCCGCTCGCGAAGCGGGCCTTCAGTTCTAGGAGTTTAAAATGGCTAAAGTAGAAGTACAACAACAGGGCGACCTGTTAGAAAAACTAATCGCTGTAAACCGTGTATCAAAAGTAGTTAAAGGTGGTCGTATCTTTAGTTTTACTGCTTTAACTGTCGTCGGTGACGGCAATGGTCGCGTAGGTTTTGGTTATGGTAAAGCGCGCGAAGTTCCTGCTGCTATTCAAAAAGCAATGGAAAAAGCTCGTCGTAACCTAGTTAACGTAGACCTAAACGGTAATACACTACAGCACCCAATTAAAGGGCGTCACTCAGGTTCTAAAGTTTACATGCAACCTGCATCAGAAGGTACTGGTATTATAGCCGGTGGTGCGATGCGTGCAGTACTTGAAGTAGCTGGTGTACAAAACGTGCTTTCTAAATGTTATGGCTCAACCAATCCAATCAACGTTGTGCGTGCAACTATCAATGCTCTTGTGGAAATGAATTCTCCAGAGAAAGTTGCTGCAAAACGTGGATTGCCTGTTGATGATATTTTGGGGTAATTGAACATGGCTAATACGATAAAAGTAAAGCAAATTAAAAGCTCGATCGGTCGTTTACCAAAGCACAAAGCAACACTTGTTGGTTTGGGCTTACGTAAAATCGGTCATGTTCGTGAACTTGAAGATACCCCAGCCGTTCGCGGTATGGTCAACCGTGTAAATTACATGGTTGAGATAGTGGAGGAGTAAAATATGAGACTAAATACTATTGCTCCTGCACCTATGGAGCTAAAAAATCAGGTAAGCGTGTTGGACGCGGAATCGGTTCTGGCTTAGGCAAGACTGGTGGTCGTGGACACAAAGGTCAAAAAAGTCGTTCTGGCGGTTCAGTTAAGCTAGGATTTGAAGGCGGACAAATGCCTTTGCAACGTCGTTTACCAAAGTTTGGTTTTACGTCACGTAAATCATTTGTCACTGACCAAGTCACACTAAGCGAAATCGCAAAAGTTGAAGGTGATGTAGTATCACTTGAGACACTAAAGTCCGCAGGTCTTATTAAGAAAGAAATGCAGAACGTCAAAGTTATCCTAAGTGGTTCTATAGACCGCGCAGTCACTGTAAGTGGCTTAGGTGTAACTAAAGGCGCTTTAGAAGCGATTAATGCTGCTGGCGGTAAAGTAGAGGAATAAGCTAAATGGCAAAACCAGGACAAGGACCCAGTGCAGGTGGTTTAAGCGAACTATGGTCGCGATTGCTATTTGTACTTGGCGCAATCATTGTGTTCAGGCTTGGGTCGTACGTACCCATTCCTAGTATTGATTCCAACGTGTTGTCTCAGATTTTTGAGCAACAAACTGGAACTATCGTGGGCATGTTTAACATGTTCTCTGGTGGGGCTTTGGAGAGAGCATCAGTATTAGCGCTTGGCATAATGCCGTATATCACAGCATCGATTATCATGCAGTTATTAGCTGCTGTGCATGAGCCGTTTAAGGAATTAAAGAAAGAAGGTCAATCAGGACAACGCAAGATCAGTCAATATACTCGTTATTTGACCCTTGTGTTAGCGACATTCCAATCTATCGGAATTGCGACAGGTTTACCTTCAATGATTCCTAGCTTAGTTACTAATCCTGGATTGGCATTTACATTTACAGCGGTTGTTAGTTTAGTAACTGGCACTATGTTTTTAATGTGGTTAGGTGAGCAAATTACAGAACGCGGAATTGGAAATGGTATTTCGATACTCATTTTTGCCGGTATCGTTGCTGGCTTGCCTACTGCCATTGGTCAAACCGCAGAGCAAGCAAGACAAGGCGACATTAATATACTATTCTTAATTGTATTAGGTCTTATAATTGTTGCCTTAACCTACTTGGTTGTATTTGTTGAACGTGCACAACGTCGTATTGTTGTGAATTATGCAAAGCGTCAACAGGGCAGGAAAGTATTTGCAGCGCAAAGCTCACATTTACCTCTTAAGGTAAATATGGCAGGTGTTATACCACCAATTTTTGCTTCAAGTATAATTTTGTTCCCGAGCACATTAGCAGGCTTGGTCGGTCAAAACGAAGCATTTTCGTTTTTAGCTGATTTATCTTTGTTATTGTCACTAGGACAACCGTTGTATGTCATGCTGTATGCCGTAACGATTATTTTCTTTTGCTTTTTTTACACAGCATTGCAATTTAATCCGCGCGAAACCGCTGATAACCTTAAGAAATCTGGCGCATTTGTTCCTGGGATTCGTCCTGGCGAGCAAACATCACGTTACATTGATAAAGTGATGACAAGGTTAACCTTGGCTGGTGCTCTATATATTACCTTTGTTTGTTTAGTGCCTGAATTCCTGCTGCTTTGGTTTAACGTTCCGTTTTACTTTGGTGGTACGTCTCTACTCATTATTTGTGTAGTGGTAATGGATTTTATGGCTCAGGTGCAGACTCATTTGATGTCACATCAATATGGGGATGTTCTTAAAAAAGCTAATCTCAAGGGATAACCTTGGATTTAGCCAATTACGGAGTGGTGTAATGAAAGTTCGTGCATCCGTTAAAAAGATTTGCCGTAACTGCAAGATCATAAAACGTAACGGCGTTGTTAGAGTGATCTGTGTAGAGCCAAAGCATAAGCAGAGGCAAGGTTAATCTACACTTTTAGAAATAAAAGTTCTGTTGGTCTTTAAAGTTGGTGAGCTATACTAGCAACCATAAGCTAAGACCTTTATTTGCAATTTTGTTACTGGGTAAGTATCCTATCGGGCTTTTTAGGCTAGTAACATTTAATTTAGAGGAGTGCTGTTAATGGCCCGTATCGCTGGCATTAACATTCCTGATCACAAGCATACAGTGATTGCTTTGCAAGCTATTTATGGCATCGGGGCGACCCGAGCAAAGGAAATCTGTGTAAACGCAGGTGTTTCAGAGTCTACGAAGATCAAAGAATTGGACGAGACAACAATAGATAAACTTCGTGACGAAGTAGCAAAGTTCACTGTTGAAGGTGACTTGCGTCGTGAAGTTTCCATGAGTATTAAACGTTTGATGGACCTAGGTTGCTTCCGTGGTATTCGCCACCGTCGTAGCTTACCTCTACGTGGTCAACGCACTAAAACTAATGCGCGCACCCGTAAAGGTCCTCGTAAACCGATTAAAAAGTAAGCGAGGAGTTAAGTTATGGCTAAAACACCTACACGCACGCGCAAACGCGCTAAACGTCAGGTTGCAGACGGTATGGCTCATATCCATGCATCGTTTAACAACACAATTGTGACGATTACCGATCGCCAAGGAAACGCTCTTGCATGGGCAACTTCCGGCGGTTCAGGTTTCCGTGGTTCACGTAAGTCTACTCCTTTTGCTGCGCAGGTTGCTGCAGAAAGAGCTGGGGTTGCTGCTCAGGAATATGGTCTTAAGAATATAGAAGTATTCGTAAAAGGTCCTAATCCTGGTCGTGAATCTGCTATCCGTGCGCTAAATGCAACTGGATATAAAATCACAAATATAACAGATGTGACGCCTATTCCACACAATGGATGTCGTCCACCTAAAAAGCGTCGCGTATAAGCGAGCAGTTGGAGAAGAATCATGGCAAGATATTTGGGTCCAAAACTCAAACTAAGTCGTCGTGAAGGAACCGACCTGTTCCTTAAAAGCGGCGTTAGAGCAATTGATAGTAAATGTAAAATAGATACAGCTCCTGGTCAGCATGGTGCCCGTCGTGGCCGTTTGTCTGATTACGGAGTTCAGTTGCGTGAAAAGCAAAAAGTACGTCGTATGTATGGCGTATTGGAAAAGCAATTTAGAAACTATTACAAAGAAGCAGCTCGCCTTAAAGGCAACACGGGTGAAAACTTGTTGCAACTTCTTGAGCAACGTCTTGATAACGTTGTATATCGTATGGGTTTTGCAAGCACACGTGCTGAAGCTCGTCAACTAGTTAGCCACAAAGCTATTCTAGTGAACGGTAAGGTAGTTAACATTCCATCTTTCAATGTAAAAGCTGAAGATGTGGTTGCTGTTCGTGAAAAAGCTAAAAAACAGGCTCGTATCGTTGCTGCGCTAGAATTGGCAGACCAACGCGAAAAGCCAACTTGGTTAGAAGTTGACAATACTAAAATGGAAGGTGTTTTCAAACGCGTTCCGGAAAGAACAGATTTGTCAGCGGAAATAAACGAACAGTTGATTGTCGAACTTTACTCTAAGTAAAGACTAACTAAAGAGGATACATTGTGGGTTCAGTGACCGAATTCCTAAAGCCAAGATTAGTTGAAATCGAAAACGTTTCATCTACTCGTGCAAAAGTAACACTAGAGCCATTAGAGCGTGGTTTTGGCCACACTCTAGGCAACGCACTTCGTCGTATCTTATTGTCATCTATGCCAGGTTGTGCAGTGACAGAAGTTGAGATTGACGGTGTGTTACACGAGTACACTGCTAAAGAAGGCGTGCAAGAAGATGTTCTTGAGATTCTGCTTAACCTTAAAGGTCTTGCAGTGAGTCTTGAAAACAAAACAGAAGCGACGTTGACACTGGTTAAATCTGGTGCTGGTCCTGTACTTGCAGGCGACATACAGCATGATGGTGACGTAGAAATCGTTAATCCTGAGCATGTGATTTGTACACTTACCGGCGAAGCCGAATTAAGTATGCGAATCAAAGTAGAAATGGGTCGTGGCTATGTTCCGGCATCTACTCGTCGTACCTCTGAAGATGATGATCGTCCAATTGGTCGTTTGTTAGTCGATGCTTCATTCAGTCCAGTAGAGCGTATTGCTTATTCTGTAGAATCTGCACGTGTTGAACAGCGTACAGATTTAGATAAATTAATTATCGATATGGAAACTAACGGAACTTTAGATCCGGAAGAAGCGATTCGCCGCTCAGCTACTATTCTTGTTGAACAGTTAGATGCTTTCGTAGAATTACGTGACATCTCTGTTCCAGAACAAAAAGAAGAGAAGCCAGAATTTGATCCAATTCTATTACGTCCAGTGGACGATT
>NZ_CM146340.1:2452500-2622500 GCF_055693685.1 Glaciecola sp. HA4-3 | reverse complement strand
AGGCTAGGGGGTCATCCCGACTTACCAACCCTTTGCAAACTCCGAATACCGATGAGTGCTATCCGGGAGACACACGGCGGGTGCTAACGTCCGTCGTGGAGAGGGAAACAACCCAGACCGCCAGCTAAGGTCCCCAAATATTGCTAAGTGGGAAACGATGTGGGAAGGCTAAGACAGCTAGGAGGTTGGCTTAGAAGCAGCCACCCTTTAAAGAAAGCGTAATAGCTCACTAGTCGAGTCGGCCTGCGCGGAAGATGTAACGGGGCTAAGCAATATACCGAAGCTGCGGCATTATCTTAGGATAATGGGTAGGGGAGCGTTGTGTAAGTGGATGAAGGTGAACTGAGAGGTTTGCTGGACATATCACAAGTGCGAATGCTGACATGAGTAACGATAATGGGGGTGAAAAACCCCCACGCCGGAAGACCAAGGTTTCCTGTCCCATGCTAATCAGGGCAGGGTAAGTCGGCCCCTAAGGCGAGGCGGAAACGCGTAGTCGATGGGAAACAGATTAATATTTCTGTACTTATATAGTGAGTGATGGAGAGACGGAGAAGGCTAGGCTGGCATGGCGTTGGTAGTCCATGTGAAAGTGCGTAGGGCGTTTGATTAGGTAAATCCGGTCGAACATTAAACCTGAGACACGAGACGAGCTCCTACGGGAGTGAAGCAGTTGATGCCCGGCTTCCAGGAAAATCTTCTAAGCGTATTGCTATATGAACCGTACCCCAAACCAACACAGGTGGTCAGGTAGAGAATACTAAGGCGCTTGAGAGAACTCGGGTGAAGGAACTCGGCAAAATTGTACCGTAACTTCGGGAGAAGGTACGCCCCTGTCTGTGATTGGACTTGCTCCATAAGCGGCTGGGGGTCGCAGTGACCAGGTGGCTGGGACTGTTTATTAAAAACACAGCACTGTGCTAAATCGAAAGATGACGTATACGGTGTGACACCTGCCCGGTGCCGGAAGGTTAATTGATGGGGTTAGCGTAAGCGAAGCTCTTGATCGAAGCCCCGGTAAACGGCGGCCGTAACTATAACGGTCCTAAGGTAGCGAAATTCCTTGTCGGGTAAGTTCCGACCTGCACGAATGGTGTAACCATGGCCACGCTGTCTCCACCCGAGACTCAGTGAAATTGAAATTGCTGTGAAGATGCAGTGTACCCGCACCTAGACGGAAAGACCCCGTGAACCTTTACTACAGCTTGGCACTGAACATTGACCCTACATGTGTAGGATAGGTGGGAGGCTATGAAGCATCGTCGCTAGATGGTGTGGAGCTGCCCTTGAAATACCACCCTTGTATGTTTGATGTTCTAACATTGGTCCCTTATCGGGATTGTGGACAGTGTCTGGTGGGTAGTTTGACTGGGGCGGTCTCCTCCCAAAGTGTAACGGAGGAGCACGAAGGTTGGCTAATCCCTAGTCGGACATCAGGAGGTTAGTGCAATGGCATAAGCCAGCTTAACTGCGAGACAGACACGTCGAGCAGGTACGAAAGTAGGTCATAGTGATCCGGTGGTTCTGTATGGAAGGGCCATCGCTCAACGGATAAAAGGTACTCCGGGGATAACAGGCTGATACCGCCCAAGAGTTCATATCGACGGCGGTGTTTGGCACCTCGATGTCGGCTCATCACATCCTGGGGCTGAAGTCGGTCCCAAGGGTATGGCTGTTCGCCATTTAAAGTGGTACGCGAGCTGGGTTTAGAACGTCGTGAGACAGTTCGGTCCCTATCTGGTGTGGGCGTTGGATGATTGATGGGAGCTGCTCCTAGTACGAGAGGACCGGAGTGGACGAACCGCTGGTGTTCGGGTTGTTTTGCCAAAGGCATTGCCCGGTAGCTACGTTCGGAACGGATAACCGCTGAAAGCATCTAAGCGGGAAGCCGGCCCAAAGATGAGTCATCCCTAGAGATTTAATCTCTTTGAAGGGTTGTTGGAGACGACGACGTTGATAGGCAGGGTGTGGAAGCGTTGTAAGGCGTTAAGCTAACCTGTACTAATTGCCCGTAAGGCTTAACCATACAACACCTAATGCATTTAGCGTGTATTAATGTGTTGTGTAGTAGGTATGACAAGTAGACTAATGTGTGAGAAAGAGTAGCGACTCTGGTTGAATATTGAATGTTTATTGGCTTTTTTGAATTGACCTTTTTGTCTGGCGACAATAGCGATACGGTCCCACCTGACTCCATCTCGAACTCAGTAGTGAAACGTATTAGCGGCGATGGTAGTGTGGGGATTCCCCATGCGAGAGTAGCACATCGCCAGACTTCCCATACTAACCCGTAGCAATCGCTGCGGGTTTTTTGGTTTCTAATGTAGTCATTTTGTTAACTACATCGACATACAAACTACCTTATTTGGACTGGCCTTCTGGTGCTGCTACTAACTTTGGTGTTCTATCAGATTTATATAAGCCCCAGTTTTTTTCTGCAATACCGTCTGGTTTGTCATCCCCTCCTTTCCATTTTTCATCAAACGCTTGAAAATAAAAAGAAGCAATTTTGTTTTCTTTGAGCCAGTTATAATACTGTTTAAAAAATATTTTTTGTGCCTGTTCACTTGCTTGAGCAATGATAAGTCTTTCGTCACCATTTGATTGAATGCTACTCGTTGCCCAACCTGACTCACCCAACACTATTTGTTTGTTAGGGTGCATTGCTTGTATGTCGGCCAATATCTTCTGTGTCCAACTAAGCGCGTTTTCCAATGTCTGTGAATTCCACATTGCATAAGCATGAAGCACAATAAAGTCTACTTCTTTTGCAATTTGATGACTCCAAGGTTTATTCCAAAAATTATAATCATCAGCAAGTGTAATAGGGAGTCCTGTTGCGTCTCTTACTTGTTTAATCCATTTTATATATTGGGGTGTTTTATCGTTTGTAAAACCATGCCAAGACCAATCTACAAAAATTTCATTTCCTAAGTTTATAGCGACTATGATGTCTTTGTATTCTTGACCTAATCTAATTACTTCCTTTATTTGATTTTCATTGTAATTTCCGTCCTCTCTACTACTTAACCATGCTCCCTGCATAACTCTGATGGGTAATTGATGCTTTGTAATTGTTTTAAGTACTTGCTCACTGGCACCATCGGCTGCGTATAGTCGTATTAAGTGCCAATTAACATGGTCATTGTTACTGAGTAACAATAGATCTTCTAGGATCTCATCCTCACTTGGTACGCTAGATTTGCCTGGGCTTTGACCGTCCCTATATGGACCATAAGCAATTCCTAGTCCTATCCATTGGCCATTAAGATAAGGATTGAATGTAAGCGTATCCACCTTATCTTGTACTTCGTCGCTGTTTGATACTTCGGTACAAGCGCTCACTAGCACCATTAAAAAAAAGACAATTATCTTCTTATAAAAAGCAATGTTGGTTTGTTCTTGATATAGCATGTTAGTTCTCACCTCATTTTACGAAAGATTATAGTTAAATAGATGTTATTAATAAGTCAACTTTGGGCAGACATGTTGGACTTTTTTGATGCTTAACTGACTCTATGCTGTATATGATTCGATTTTTTTACTTTCTTACTAAGGCTTACTCAGTAGTTTTTATTTAAACGCAAAAATACTACTTAAGTAAAATTGTTTGTAAAATTTACAGTGTGTAATTTTCTTTGTGAAATTTGTCAAAAAAATAGACTACTATCAGTTGCATGTGATTAGCGATATTAATCACTCGATAGTAAAACAACTTTATTGTTACTGTATTAAATTTTAGAGCAATTAATTAGCTCAATAGTGGAGACACATCATCATGAATATGCCAGTTATTGAAATGAAAGAACTAGACGTTCAAAACAATTCTTTTTCACAAGCAACTAATATGCTGGTGAATAATGTGCGTTGGCATAGTGCATTTGATGCAACCGACCGTGCAGAGAATATTGTCAACATGTTGGATGAAGAATTTCCGCTAGAAACAGGAACGCATGCTGATGTGAAGCAATATTTAGTATATTTTAGGCATATCATGGCCTTTTTTGTTGATGGAACACATTGTGGTTTAGCCCAACCAAAGCAGTTCGTTGCCTTAACTGGCCACAAAGAAGCACCTGAGTCTATCGTTTTACTGAATAATGGCCTTCATACGGAAATTGTGTTTGATCGCAACGGAAGTCGCGGAAAATTCAGTAATGCCGGCATCCAAGACGTACAAATTGAGGTGCAAACACAAAGAGTTTTTACTTCACCCAACGGTGAAGAGTACACGGTCTAGATAAAAAATTTAAAATTTCTCCAACAAACGTCTTGTCGATACAAGGCGTTTTCTATTCTTCTATCCATTCGTAGTTAGTACGCATTTTGTTAATTGATGCGCTACACTCTTAGTCACGTACTCATTTGTATTTTATTGTTCAAGATTGCATTTATTTAATTAAACTTTAGCTTAGTCAGTTAATCTTTTATATTGTGAATACAGTAAAGATATCTAATAAAATGCTACTCAAAAAATATAATAAGCATGTTATCACTTAAGAATATATGTAAATCTTTTCAAAACGGTGAAGAAACGGTCACCGCCTTAAATAATGTCAGTATCGAAATAGCTGAGAATGAATTTGTCGCAATAATGGGAAGTTCAGGTTCGGGGAAATCTACACTAATGAACGTGCTAGGTTGCCTAGATACGCCTAATTCTGGTGTCTATAAATTAGATGGGCAAGATGTTGCAAGCATGAGCGACGACGAACTTTCCCAAATACGAAATCGAAATATTGGTTTTATTTTTCAGACTTTCCATTTGTTATCAAAACTCGATGTTGTTGGAAACGTTAAACTTCCACTGCGGTATTCTATAATTAGCGATGATGAAGCGCACAGTCGTGCACTTGCACTTATTGAGCGTGTTGGTCTGTCTCATCGTAAGCATCATACTCCTTTTGAAATGTCAGGTGGGCAACGTCAACGTGTAGCAATTGCCCGAGCACTTATCAATAACCCAAGTGTTATTCTGGCTGATGAGCCAACTGGAAATCTAGACTCAAGAACCTCTATAGAAATTATGGACCTTTTAACGGAGCTACATAATCAAGGTCAAACGATTGTGATGGTGACACATGAAGATGACATTGCGAAATATGCCCAAAGAGTGATCACGATGAAAGACGGCCAAGTAACAGGAGAACAATAATGAAGTCTATAAAGGTATTGATATGCCTTTTCATGGTAGGCGTATTTCCTATCAATGCTGCACAGCAATTGATTTTGACAGGACAAATTAGTTCATCAGCCAAACAAATTGTCAACGCACCCCAAGGAAGTCGCTGGCAAGTGCAAATCCAGTGGATGGAAGAGGAAGGCAAAATAGTTGAGAAAGGCTCTCCCGTAGTGGTTTTTGATGGGGCTGCAGAGCAAGGGCAATTGACTCAAAATGAAGAGAACTTAGACCGATTATTATTAGAGTTTGAAGAGCTTAAAATACAACAGTCACAAAATGTAATAGATGCGCAAGGTCGATTGAAAGTAGCTAAAATGCGAGCCGATCAAGCCAGAATCGAAGCATCGGTGCCAGATGGTCAAGTTGCCGCTTATGAAAAAGGTCAGTTTGAACTTGCATTACAAAGAGCCTTGTTAGAGCAGGTGAAGGCAGAAGAGGCATTGGTTCGAGCACAGCAGGAACAACAAGCTGAATTAACCAAAAAAGAAGTCAATATTTTACGTGTCGAAGAAGAGATCGCTTATCTTCAAGACATTTTGTCAAGATTAAATGTAATGGCACAAGTCACCGGACCTGTGACTTACTCAATTCACCCTTGGTTTGGAACTAAGCTCAGTGCAGGTATGAATGTTAGACCTAGTTGGAAGGTATTAGATGTACAATCAACCGATAACTTCCAAATAGAAACTTGGATACATGAAATAGATGCTGTTGATCTGACCGAAAATACTAAAGTCGACATAGTATTTGATGCATACCCTAATAAGGTCTTTAAAGGTCAATTAGCTAATCTATCTAGGCAAAGTGAACGTAAGGCACTTTGGAGTAAAAGTGCGTATTTTCCAGCTATTATTTCATTTGATGAATTACCAAACATCAATTTATTGCCTTAGGATGAGTGTCCGCGTTCACCTCAACAAAGGAGATGAAACTGATGCATAAGTTTAGAAGATTAGTTACTTTGCTTGCACTAGTGTGCTTATATGGATGTTCGCAATCAGACCTTGTAAACGAACAAGTCGAATCAAGCAGTGACGTAATCGTTTCTGCGCCTGCAGAGCTAGTATCATTGCAAGAGATTTCAATCACTCCACCTAGTATAAGGCGGATGTGGGAATATAAGATTGAATTTATAGCTCGTGAAAATACCATCGTCAAAGAGGGTGATTTATTAGTTAAATTTGATGGTCAACGATTGCGTAACGACATGCTAAGCAGAAGAAGCGATTTGGATGCAGCAACAAAGGAAGCTGAGCAAAAAAAGCTAGAAAACGAAGCAAAGCTCGAAGAGTTAATGCTTGACTTAGCCGAAGCAAAAAAGAACAAGGACATTGCAAAAAGGAAAGTGGAGATTACCGATGTGTCACGTTCGGATATTGAAAGACGAAAGCAACAAGCCGAATTAAAAATTACAAGTGAGCTTCATACTCAAGCAGTCCAGCGAGTAGAACAGCATAGAATTGCCATGCAAGTTAATGAGCAAGTCCAATTAGCTAAGATTTCTAAGGCACAATCACAAGTTGACGAGCTAAATGAGAGCATACAAAAACTCCAGATAAAAGCGCCAAAAGACGGAATGGTTGTTTTAGTTCCCGATGGTGATGATGAGAAGCCAGCTATAGGTGACACAGTATTTATGGGACGCAGACTTATCGCCTTACCCTCTCTTGATATGATTGCGGTTAAAGTCGAATTTGATGAATCATTTACGTCACAAATCGATATGGGTGATGGTGTCAGAGTCACCCTGGATGCATTTCCTGAGAGGCCATTTACTGGCAAAATAACAGAATTAGGACAGTCTTATCGAACTAAATCAACGAATAACCAAAAGGTTGTGTTTGATGCTTGGGTCGTTTTAGATGAGCTAGATCTTAGTATTATGCGACTAGGAATGAAAGCCACCGTTGATGTCATTGAGGGACTTATATGAATACAAAATGTTTAATCTTGACTCCGGTTTTTCTTTTGCTAACAGCTTGTGCCGAAGTTGAGCAATCCAACATACCATTATATACGGTCGAGCCGTCAGCATTTTCAATCGAAGTGGAAGGTTTTGGAGAAATCGAAGCGGCACAATCACAAAAGATAATGACACCGGGCCGCCGTCCGATGACAATCTCATGGCTTAAAGACGAAAATACGTACGTTGAAAAAGGAGATATCATTGCAACTTTTGACGCCCAGCAAATCCTAAAGGATAGTCGAAGTGAAGAGCTTGAGCTGATGCTATTAGAGCAGGACATCGTCAAGAGCAATGCGCAGCAAAATCAAGTCAAGCAAGACATTGATTCTGACCAAAGTTTTGTAAAGTACGAATTTGATTTTACCGACCGTTTTGCCATAGATGATTTGCGTATTTATTCACAGTTGGAAATCATTGATACCCTCGCAAACAGAGACTTTTTAGAGGCGAAAGACGGTTTTCTAGAGTGGAAAGAAGGCAGCGTAGTAGAGCAACATACAAATGAAATGGCTGTGTTAGACATTCGAAAAAGTGGGGTTGAAACTAAATTCCATCAGCATCAACAAGCCTTGTCATCACTTGAGGTAGTATCGCCTTACTCAGGGCTTTTAGTCTATGAAAAAGATCGCAGAGGTGAAAAACCAGCAATTGGGCAAACAGTATTTCCCGGTAGACCCATTGCACAGATACCCAATCTTGACGATATGCAAGCTAGTCTATTTGTTCAAGCTAATGATGCGATTGATTTGGCTCAAGGACAATCGGTCAATATTCGTTTGGATGCCTTTCCTGAACAGTTATTTGCAGGGGAGATAGTGAACGTGTCAGGTTTTCCTAGAAGCATTGAGAGGGGTAATCCAGTTACTTACTTTGAAATTGTTGTGAAACTATTAGAACAAGATAAAACGATGATGCAGCCCGGGCGTAAACTCACCGCAAAGATCGATGTAAAGTCGCCAACAGAAAAATTAGTGGTGCCCCTTCAAGCCCTTCATTTTGAAGATGGGAGTTCGTATGTCTACATGCAAGATGGTTCAGGCTTCACAAAGCAGAATGTTACTAGTGGTCGAAAAAATTTATACCTTGTTGAGATTACCGAGGGTTTGTCTAACGGTGATGTAATTGCATTGAGTGTGCCAGAAAAACAACAGATACAGGAAAGCTAATGCTCGCGAAATATATAACGCTGATACAAGATGCGGTTGCAGAATTGCTTGGACAAAAATTACGAACATTTCTTACTCTTTTAGGCATGATTTTCGGTGTTGGCGCCGTTATAGCGATGCTCAATATTGGTGAAGGTGCAGAAAATGAAGCACTTAAGTTAATAGACTCAATGGGTGTTAATAATATTATTGTTAATGCTAAGACATACGAAAAAGAAGAGCTTGCAGAAATAAGAGAAGAAAGTCTCGGCTTAAATTTAGGTGATGTAAGTGCAGCCTTGGCAACCTTGCCGTTTATTGAAGGTTATAGTGCTTCAAAAAACATCGATTCCTACGATATTTACAGTGATTTTAATAAAAGCCAAGCAAAAGCAATGGGTGTTACCGTTAGTTATTTTGGCAACGCTAATATGACACTAGATGCTGGCCGATTTTTGACCGAACAAGACAATAATCGCCTTGCGCAGACTACTGTGCTTGGTTCAGATGCAGCAAGCGAGTTGTTTGCTAATAGTGGGCTGACGAGCGAAGAAATGCTTGGTAAATTTATTAAGGTCAACCATGTCTGGCTTGAAGTAGTAGGGATTTTAGAAGCTCCTGCTGGTAACAAAAACGAGTTTCAAGGCGTGCAAATAGGGGGAGATCGATACAGGATTTTTGTACCGCTCAACACCAGCATTCATAAGTTTTCTAGCGACTTACTTGCCAGTGAACTTGATAGCATTAAACTTAACGTTGCCAAACAAACGGATCCCGTTGTGGCTGCAAAAGCAATAAACAGTCTTATTAATTTGCGCCATGGCGGACTTGATGACTACGAGTTAATTATTCCGGCTGCTTTGCTTGAACAACAAAAACAAACTCAACAAATTTTCAATATTGTGATGGCATGTGTTGCGGGTATATCCTTGTTAGTTGGAGGAATTGGTATCATGAACATTATGCTGGCAAACGTAATGGAACGAACAAAAGAAATTGGCCTACTGCGTGCCGTTGGTGCAACGCAAAATGACATTCGCCAACAATTTATTGCAGAAAGTTTCACTATTTCAGTGATGGGTGGAATTTTAGGGATTGTATTTGGTTTAGCCTTGTCTGAAATTATTGGGTTTTACTCAGGCTGGGCTGTTAGTTGGTCTATGATCGCAATTCTATTGTCATTAAGTATTTGTATGTTGGTTGGTGTTGGGTTTGGTGTGTTTCCAGCCATAAAGGCTAGTAAGCTCAATCCTATCGATGCATTACATAGCGACTAGTCCGTTATGTCCTCTATTGTGGAATCTCCTAAAAAGGGATTAAGCTGACTAATACTTACACATTAAAAATAGTGCTTCGTAATTTATTTGGTGATTTTGTCTAATAAGCAAACTTATGATTTTGGAACACCGCTGATGACCATTAAGTATATAGATACACAAGCACCCGAACTAGGTTCTTATCTGAAAGTAAGCGACGGTATCTATTGGATTAGAATGCCACTGCCATTTGAATTAGATCATATCAATCTTTATTTAATCGACGACAGCAGTGATGAGCGCGAAGCTTACGCGATTTTGGATACAGGCTTTGGCGTGCAAAAGACACAAGATTTGTGGGATAAAATACTAACGCGCCTTAACAAGCCCATTAGTAAGGTAATTGTTACCCACATGCATCCTGATCATATCGGTATGGCAGGGTATTTGGTCGATAAATGCCGAGTTGCTTTGTATATGAGTCATGCTGAGTATTTTGTCGCTCGTTCGCTTAGCGCGGGCTCTAGGGGCGCATCAGATTGGCAAGATGATGACTACCTAGTTAAATGTGGTATGACAAACGATTATATTGCTAGCGCAAAAAAAGCCAGAGCTTCTGGTAAAGGAGTAGGCGCGGTTATTAAACCGATCCCGTTGCAGTTTGAGCGATTAGTTGCGGGTAACACTATTCGAATAGGTCGTCATGATTGGGATATTATGGTTGGCAAAGGACATTCTCCGGAGCATGTTTGCCTATTCAATTCCCAACAGAATGTATTAATTTCTGGCGATCAAGTTTTACCTCAAATATCCCCCAATATTGGTGTTTATAGTACAGAGCCAAATGCAGATTCGCTAAAATTATACCTAGAAACCTTGCCCCAGTTTTTATCATTGCCTTCAGATACATTAGTATTGCCGTCACATAGGCAACCTTTTGTTGGCTTGCATACTCGCGTCAATGAATTAATCGCTCATCACCATACACATTTAGACAACTTACGCACATTTTGTGAAACCTCAAGGACAGTTTCTGACTGCTTGCCAATACTATTTAAACGAGAGTTAAATCAACACAATATGTTTTTTGCGGTTGCCGAAGGGCTTTCTCATTTAAATTATTTATATTTTAACGGTGAATTTACTCGCGAAATCAATACCGACGGCCAATGGGTGTTTACATCCAAGCTGGTTTGAATTTCGCAACATTAAGAAGCGCAAAGTCGCACTGTTCCTTTACTAGGCTTTCAGGGAGCATGGGAATGGTGTGGGCGCCAGATGCTAACACATATTGTATATCTGCTAATTGACGAGCCTTCATTAATACCGATTGCTTGAAGCTAATTTGCTGCGTTTTGCCAATTGGAAACACATAATAATTGACACCTAATAATCCTTTTCGAATATAAATGTACTTGTCGGTAAAGCAGTAACCCCAGCGCCGCCACCTTAAATAAGCAAGAGCTGATATCACAAGCGCAAAACAAGCCACCGATATCCAAGCGCTAAGAGCAGCCTTGCTTACTAGCGCAAGACCCACAGCAAAGGCCAAACATGGCGCAATAGGGAAAAGAAAATATCGTATCATCAAACGTTTTGAAACTGCGTTAAATGCAAGTGTTCGAAAGTCATCAACATCAAATGCATCTTGAATCAGTGACATGGATTCGTTTGGTGTAACAGATGGCACAATGAGTTTACTAGCATCACTAATGGTATTTGCTTGACCTGCAGTATTAAGACCACTGGTATTTTGTTCAAACCTTAGATTCATTCGTCCAATAACAATATCTAGCCAATCTTGTTGCTGAACAGCTATTTGAATGCGGCTTAAGCGCATGCTCACTTCCTGCTTCGTGAGTAGGCCACTTCGTCGAATATACCGGTCACCAAAACGACTTAATCTATATTTATAAAATACAAAAATCGATCCCAAGACCGAGAACGACACTATCAAGAGCATAATAAACATTACCAGTGACATCACATGGAGTATAAACATTCCAATGCTTTGGCTTTGATAGTCAAGATACGCCGCAAGATCCAAACCTATGAGATCTAAGAAGCCTCCAATATTCTCGGCAATAGTGTTATAAAAAGGTGCTAAAAATCCAAGAATAATCCACACTCGATTATTTGAAATACCATGAATAATGAGATCTTTTATGCTTCTTTCGTTTAATGTAATTTCTTCATTCGATTGAGCTGACTCAGTATTATCAAGCGATGTGTGAACACTTTGTGTCAAGGTCTGTTCAGAGTGAATTTCAAGAATAAGCTTTTTGAAACTCTCGGCAAGGGTGATTGGTAATGCCACGATTTTAGCTTCTTGTGAGGCTGAACCTGCAGTATCTAATTCGATATATGAATAGCCAAAACTACGATAATAAAAAGGCTCTACAATCTTGACGTTTTGTATTTTTTTGAATGGCAGGTCCAGATTGGACTTTTTGAAGACGCCCTGTTTTATCTCAATGCGATTGTTGGCGAATTTATATTGATAAAACCAATATTTGAGAATGCTACTAATTAGAACAAGTAAGACAAAAAACGAGATAATAGCTATTAAAATCCAAGGATGTTCTCTGATTTCATCTTTTAGGACAGCGAACGCAGGAATCGAATAAATTAATACATTGCTCACAAGAAAATAAATTGTGCTAGTGAAAAAGTGTAATATCGCTAAGGGCGATACTCTAGACCAATCTTTTGCCGCAATATTGTCTTCTAATTCCGCAATTGTGTCTTTTGATATTTTTTCTACCTCAGACATCTGATGCTAAATCCTTATGGTCCAAAATAAATTGTCGTAGCTTTATTGCATCATCATGTTCTAGGCTAAGGTATATAAAACGTATAGGAAAAACCACCAGCACTGAATACTTGTAAGTTGGCTAATCCTACCTTTCTTTCAATTGGCCCGTGTTTAATTTCGATATGTTGAATACGCAAAATTGGTTGGCTAACCAAGCTACGGAAAAATAGCCCAGATTTGAAATTAAGGTCATGCTCTCGTAATGCATATTCTTTTAGAGGGTCGGCATAATAATGATAGCTAACCGTAAGCACGATATAGACTCCCACCAAGGTATATGCGATGTAAGAAATAAACATTTTGTCTAATGGGATGTCAAAAAACCAGCCAGTACTTAGCACAAATACGATCGCCAATCCAATAGCACCCTTTATCAAAGACATTACAATATTTAACTTACGGTATTTAGGTGATAATGCAGTTAGTGGCATGGCTTGAGTATCAAGCCCCTCTACACTTTGAACATTATTGGTGAATTCATCGAGTCTTGATTTTGATACTTCTTGTTCAGTTGTATCATTTCTGTGTGCTTTATCATCGTTGTGAGAAGTTGCTTGTGACAATACGAGTGCCTTTATCTAGTTAAGTAAGTTTAGTAAATCTTAGTTTATGCGTGTTGTAAAGCAGCAAGATTATTACCGTCTATTACACAATTGCGACCGTGTTGTTTTGCTGCATAAAGCGCCATATCTGCGCGCTTAACGATGTCGTTGGTTTTTTCTTGTATATGTGGCGATACCATGCCGATACTAGCGGTAGTTGCCTGCTTCAATTCTAATTCCTTACCAATATCAATAAGCCTATTATTGAGTTGCTTTAAAACGTCGATTCCTTTATTCGATGGAGTATTAGGCAGCACAATTAAAAACTCCTCACCTCCAATTCTGCCAATAATATCGGATTTGCGAAGATGGGCCATTGCTATTTCGCCAAATCGACGCAATACTCTATCACCTGTTGGATGGCCATAGGTATCATTAATCTTTTTGAAATGATCTAAATCGACGATAGCAACAACAAATGACTCTTTGGAACGTTCAAATAGATGTTGATGATGAGATAATAACTCTAAACACCGTTTTCGTGAACATAGGCCTGTTAGGGCATCAGTATGGGCGATATGCTCAAGCTTCTCGCGATGCTTTTTGCCTCGGATAAACATCAACAATAAAAGGCAAGAGAGCAAAAATAACAAGGCAATCACTAAAAAATACAGTCTATTTAAAGTCTGCTTGCTCTTGATTTCTTTACTTTGAACCTGATTTTCAGCTTTTAATTCAGCATTCTCTTGTTGTTGCAGTGCTAACTGAAAGTTAGCATGCATATCTAACATTTGTTTTATTTCTTCAACAGGTTGATTAAATTCGCGATACGACAATACTGTCTTTGCGGCATTATACGCTTCTTCATATTCATTAAGGTACGCCAATAATTCAGCTCTATGTAAATGCAGTGCTTGGGTTAACTGATAAGGTACTTCTGTTTTTTCTACCAAATCAAATGCCAATACGAGATTCTCAATCGCTGTGTCAGTTTCATTAATGCTGGCAAAGGCCCTGCTTAACAGCAAGTGAGTATTAGTAAGATGTAAGTAATCTTCACTATTGGCAAGCGCTAAGGATGCTGACAAAGAAGTAATGCTTTTTAAGATATCTTCATTGTTAAGTTGCGCTTCCCCTAAAAATAGATAGTACTGTGCACTTAATGAAAATATATTTGCCTCTACAATGAGCGGTCGCACGCGGGCCAAATACTCTAAGGCAAAGTTATTTTGATTTGTCGCTAAATAACTTGAGATAGCCAGTAGTAGGCTTTGTATCTGCTCATCTGATTGAGGCACGCTAAGGTGATATTGCAATGCGATTTCGATGTAGCTAAGTGCAATAGAATGCTCATTACGAGCGTGGTGAATACTGCCAATAACATAGGCAATATTAGCCATAAGAACTTCATTTTCAGTATTTGAAGCGAGGCGAAGTGCAAACTGTAAGTCTTGTAGCGCACTAATATTCGCACCTACTTGCCGGTCAATAGCAGCCCTAATCAGCAGTCTATTCATCAGCAAAGTTGATTGGTTTGTCACGTTTTGTGCATCAATTACACTTGAAATGAGCTCCCTTGCTTCAAACAATTGTCCGTTTCTAATAAGTGTTAGCACTTGCGTATCAACAGCTTGCAATAAGGTGCGATCGATTTTTGACTGCTCGATGAAATTGGTAAACGAAAGCGATTGTAAACCATCTGACTGGATAGCCGTGGTGGTATTGCGATAAGGTACCGATTTTAAATCAGTATATCCAAGCGCCGTTTGACTAACCAACATAAATAAAAGCAAAACAAGCATGCTGGATATGCTAGTCCAAGGATTTGCCGGAGCGCTGTATGATGTCATATTGTTGACTTTGCTCAGTAACATTATTCGTTATTTTTGTTTTGGCGTACTACGTGACTAAATTAAAGATAAAGGTTTATACACTGCTCTTCTTTTCTGTAACAATAGTACCACTTGTTGGTTAATTGACTAGTGGTTAAATTTAGTGCAACTACAACCTTTGCATACTTTCTCGTTAAACGCGACTTGTCGTGATATTAAGACCTTTGACTCGCCAAATAGTTTAATGTCCCTTATTGAGGGGCTGTCAGATAAAAATTACATGGTAATAGGGGAAGGAAGTAATACGGTATTTGTCGATGATTACGATGGTATTGTTTTGCTCAATCAGATTAAAGGGATTCATGTCAGCGAAGAGCCAGAATATTACGTGCTCAAAGTTGGCGCAGGCGAAAACTGGCATCAAGTGGTCGTTTACTGCATGGAGCACGGCATCGGTGGCTTTGAGAATCTAGCACTAATACCAGGTACAGTTGGTGCATCGCCAATTCAAAATATCGGCGCTTATGGCGTCGAAATAAAAGACTTTATTGAGCAGGTGCATTTTTATGATACACATAAAAACATATTTGACGTGTTTAATAATAAGGCCTGTCAGTTTGGGTATCGTGACAGTATATTTAAACAGCAAGAGACTAATCATCGTATCGTCTGCTTTGTAGAGTTTCGTCTTCCAAAAAGCTATGCGTTAAAAACACATTATGGTCCCTTACAATCAATACAATCACCTTGTGCAACCAAAGTGTTTGAAACAGTAATGTCAGTTCGTCAATCCAAATTGCCTGATGTAAAAGAACTAGGTAATGCTGGAAGCTTTTTCAAAAATCCTGTTATTTCAAAAACCTTGTTTGACACTATCAAAGCAAATTATCAAGACGTACCGAGTTTTCCGGTCACACCACATACAGTCAAAATTCCTGCGGCTTGGTTAATTGATACCCTAGGGTTTAAAGGCAAACAAGTAGGCGGTGTTGCATGTCATATTCACCAGCCTTTAGTATTGGTTAATAAAGGAAATGCAACAGGCGATGATGTATTGTTTTTGGCTAAGGATATCGTCGCAAGTGTCAAAGCACATTTTGGGATCACGCTAGAAAATGAAGTAAGACTAATCGGCGGCAAAGGACTAGTAGATTTATAATGAAAGCGACAGAACAACTAAGAAGTGAAATATTAAATCGGCTTAATGACCAAGCCTTTCATTCTGGCGAAGATTTAGCAAAAGAGTTTTCACTTAGTCGTGCAGCAATATCGAATCATATAAAAGTTTTATGCGATCTAGGTATCGATATTTACAGTGTAAAAGGCAGAGGGTATAAGCTTTCATCCGCGCTTGAATTATTGTCACATACTAGTGTTACGCAAAATTTAACAAATGATGAAAAAATAAAAGTGATTGTTAAGAATATCGTATCGTCAACAAACGATATTCTTAAGCAAAACATGCTCGATTATAAAAATGGCACGGTCTGTTTAGCCGAAGCACAAACGTCTGGAAGAGGCAGAAGAGGGCGGACATGGGTTTCACCATTTGGTAGTAGTCTTTATTTTAGTATGTTATGGCGTTTTAATAATGGCTATCAGAGCATGTCTGGCTTGAGCTTGATGATTGGGGTAGTGCTTAATCAGACACTTAAGGAATTTGGTATTTCAAACTGTCAATTAAAGTGGCCGAATGACCTGTACTGCAATGACAAGAAACTCGCGGGAATTTTAATCGAAGTAGAGGGGCAAGTCAGTGATGCAATTTCTGCAGTTATTGGCATTGGCGTTAATTTAAATCTACCTAATAATATTACCGGGATTGATCAAGCTTTTACTGACTTATCTGAAATTAGTAACCGTCATATTAGTCGAAACAAGCTTGCCCAGGCCCTGATGTTAAATCTATGGAAAGCTCTGCCAGTATTTGAAAAAAGTGGCCTAAATGAGTTTATGGATGAGTGGAAGTCTAGTGATTTATACTTAAACAAACAGGTTGTCTTGATGACTGGCGAACAAACGGTAAAAGGTATCAATAGAGGAATTAACGATGCTGGTGCTCTATTGATTGAAATCGATAATACTATTCAAGCTTTCCATGGAGGTGAAATTAGTGTCAGACAAGCATAGTTTACTACTTGATATTGGTAATACTCGGATAAAGTCAGCTTGGTTAGATGCTAGTTCTCAACAACTTATAGGGCCGGTTGAAGTTTGTGAGTTGATAAATATTGAACACTTAATAGCGCAAGCGGATAAGTGTTTTTTTGCCAGCGTAAAAGATAACACTGCGAGTCAACAGCTTTTGAGTTTATGCAAAGCAAAAAGTGTTGAGGCTCATGAAGTGTCTACTCAAGCCACATATCAAAATATCAAAAATGCATACGCTAATGTGTCTAATATGGGTGTAGACAGGTGGTTAGCAATTATTGCAGGAGCATACTTAGCTAAAGCTGAGAACTTCGTTGTAATTGACGCTGGTACTGCGATAACGTGTGATTTTGTTTGCTTTGATGCCAAGCAAAAGATGTTTTATCACCAAGGAGGCTGGATAGCACCAGGGCTACAAATGAGTAGCGACACAGTAAGCGCTAAAACCGCTAGAGTATTCAATGATGGAATGAACATTCATCACCTGATAAACCAAAACAAGCAAAAGCAGAGTAGCGTTGAGGATGAACACTTGATAGGTGCTTTACCAGGTGATGACACTCCTGAATGTGTATTTCAAGGTACATTGGCACAAAGTCTGGGTTTAATTCACTATGCAAAAGCGGTAATGGCCAGTATTCAAGAAAACAACTGCTGCGCAAAACAAACTAAGTTTTTCCTTAGTGGTGGAGACAATCCATTGTTAAAAGACTTTTGCCTATTTACTGAGGTGATCGACAACGCAGTGTTAACTGGACTAGCGTGCATTGCACTTGAAAAAAACAAATAATCATACACATATGTAAACTGTTCAAAAGAATAGCAATTATTGCTGTATTTTATAGCAAGTACAAAATTTTTTAGAAAAAACACATTTTTTTGCTAAATGGTACTTGCAGAAGACGAATCATTACTCTAGAATGCGCGCTCACTTGATGTAGTGCCGACTTAGCTCAGTTGGTAGAGCAACTGACTTGTAATCAGTAGGTCGCCAGTTCGATTCCGGCAGTCGGCACCATCAATCTCTGGAGGGGTACCCAAGCGGTCAACGGGAGCAGACTGTAAATCTGCCGGCTCAGCCTTCGCAGGTTCGAATCCTGCCCCCTCCACCAATTTTATAAAACGAGTTGGTCAGAGAATTTAGGGAATGCGGGCATCGTATAATGGCTATTACCTCAGCCTTCCAAGCTGATGATGCGGGTTCGATTCCCGCTGCCCGCTCCACTTTGCTGATATGGCTCAGTTGGTAGAGCGCACCCTTGGTAAGGGTGAGGTCGGCAGTTCGAATCTGCCTATCAGCACCATTCTTTGATTTCATCTAATATTTATTAACTTTGCTAGGAAAAGAAAATGGCAAAAGAAAAGTTTGAACGTACGAAACCGCATGTAAACGTTGGTACTATTGGCCACGTTGACCACGGTAAAACGACGCTAACAGCAGCAATCACTACAGTACTAGCAAAGACTTACGGTGGAGCCGCTCAAGCATTTGACCAAATTGATAACGCACCAGAAGAGCGCGAGCGTGGTATCACGATTGCAACTTCACACGTAGAGTATGACACGCCAGAGCGTCACTATGCTCACGTAGATTGTCCTGGGCACGCTGATTATGTAAAAAACATGATCACAGGTGCGGCGCAAATGGACGGCGGTATCTTAGTAGTAGCAGCGACAGATGGTCCTATGCCACAGACTCGTGAGCACATCTTGTTGGGTCGCCAAGTTGGTATTCCATACATGATTGTTTTCATGAACAAATGTGACATGGTTGACGACGAAGAGCTACTAGAGCTAGTAGAAATGGAAGTTCGTGAGCTACTAACAGAATATGAATTCCCGGGTGATGACTTGCCAGTTATCCAAGGCTCAGCATTAAAAGCACTAGAAGGCGATGCAGAGTGGGAAAAGAAAATTGTAGAGCTAGGCGAAGCGTTAGACTCATACATCCCGACACCAGAGCGTGACATCGATAAGCCGTTTATCCTACCAATTGAAGATGTATTCTCAATATCAGGTCGTGGAACGGTAGTAACAGGTCGTGTTGAGCAAGGTATCGTAAAAGTAGGTGAAGAAGTCGAAATCGTTGGTATCAAAGAAACAACGAAGACAACGTGTACGGGCGTAGAGATGTTCCGTAAGCTTCTAGACGAAGGTCGTGCTGGTGAGAACGTTGGTGTTTTACTACGTGGTACTAAGCGTGAAGATGTAGAGCGTGGTCAAGTATTGGCTAAGCCTTGGTTCAATCAACCCACACACTAAGTTCGAAGCAGAAGTATACGTACTAAGCAAAGACGAAGGTGGTCGCCACACTCCTTTCTTTAAAGGATATCGTCCACAGTTTTACTTCCGTACAACAGACGTAACAGGTGCAGTAGAGTTACCAGAAGGCGTAGAGATGGTAATGCCTTGGTGACAACCTTAAGTTTGTAGTAGAGCTAATTGCTCCAATCGCGATGGACGAAGGTTTACGCTTCGCAATCCGTGAAGGTGGTCGTACAGTTGGTGCGGGCGTTGTAGCAAAAATCTTAGACTAAGATTAACGCACACCCAATCAAAAAAGCCGCTCAATTGAGCGGCTTTTTTTTGCATAAAATTTTGTGCTAAGCTAGCTAAAAATAATTGTTTAAGGATTAACAATGAAATCTGCGTTGCTAATTTGCTTGCTTAGCTTTATTACACTAACAAATGCTTCTCCTTTACCTGATTTTCCTTTTGTTACTGCTAAAGGTGAGGCGGTTAAAAAAGTGTCGCCTGATATGGCTACCATTAATTTTAGTATTCAAACCTATGATGCAAAAGCTGAACAAGCCAATATCGAATTAGAAAAAACAACAGTTTCGATACTCCAATTAATGGATTCGTTAGATATCCCACATACACAAATTAGTTCTGATGATATATCTAAAGATCCCGTTTACAAACGAGATGAAAATTACAATAATCGACAAATTATTGCGTATGAGTTTTCTAGAAGTTTTTCTATCCAACTAAAGACCCTTAACAAGTATGCGGCTTTAATTGAAAAGTTATTTGATCAGCAAACCGTAGTAGGGATTTATTCTTCTTTTGATGTTTCTCGACGTGATGAAATAGACAAAGAAGTGCTCGCACTTGCTGTAAGTAATGCTCATAGCAAAGCACAAGCAATGGTTTCAGGTATCGGTGCTACACTAGCACTTCCTTATGCGATAAGCAGCAATGACTCACCAAGTTCTCAATGATTTCTATGCAAGCTTTGGCGTCGGTAATAATCAAAGCATTGAATTGATGAGAGTGGCTGGTACGCGCATCAGAGCCGAACAAGCGTTTATTCCTAATACCATTGAAATAACTAAGTCAGTTAATGTGATTTACCAAATCACACCAAAATAGACAAAGACGATTAGAAACGGTCGTATTTACGTCTTAGTATGGCCGCGTCAATCCAATTGGCTGTTTTACGCAAAAGCCGCATGCATTGGTTTAGCCATTTTCTTGCCATTGGGTATTCTATGCTTAACAGCATCAAGCTAAGGTATAATCAATAACATTGATGGTCCTGGTATGATAATAAATAACAAGCCAATACTGACTAGTAATCCCCCTGTAAGGGTAATAAGTGTTTTTTTCATGACGCTCTCCTACTTGTCTATTAGTTTAATCAGGTGTGTGAATATATGACTTGATGTTCGAATATTCAATGTCACCCGAACCATCATCCGTCACGTTCAGTGATTCAGCGCCATGAACATTAATGTCACCAGAGCTATCACTAATTTCTACATCACCTAAAGTATCGTAGATATCGATATCGCCCGATGAATCATCAACCCTTACATTACCCTGAATATTTTTAATATTAATGTCACCTGACCTATCGTTAACAACAATGGAAGAGGAGATATTTTGTATTGTTAAATCACCTGAACGGTCATCAACTTTCAACTTACCTATGATATCTGTAATTCGAAGATCGCCTGAGCGGTCACTAACGCTAACATCTTGCTTAATATTACTAATCGACATATCACCCGAACGTTGTTCCACTTTAAGTGCAAGTGCGGCCGGCATCGATACTTCTAAATCTACATAAGGATAGGTGTTCCATGAGGTATTATTTGAGTCGTGGCTGGCTTCCAAATAAGCTTTATCGCCCCTTTTAGACAAACTTAGGGTGTAGTCGCGTGCCTCAGTTGTCCTTATCTTAGCGGTAACCTTTATGTTCTCTTGCCCTTCTACTCCGGTAATAGTGATATCGCCACTTCCTGTTTCAACGATAAAAACCTCTAAATCTATAGCGTCAACTTCTAGGTTTTCTATTAATTTTACATTGGCATTGTTTAGGTCATTTGAAATACTAATCACACAACCTGAAGTCAACATTAATGCACTAAAAATACATATACCGCTCAACAATTGATGTTTCACATTTTGCTCCTAATTTTTTATATCTTTTGACGGACTCTTTATTGATTATAGTGATTTTAATCAATCTCCATGCCAAAAATGTAAGTAATTGTTTTTTATGATTAATTCACCTTCTTGCGCATATCAATATCGTTTAGAAATAATAATGACGCTAACTATTAGTAAATTTGCTCATTAAGTAAATTAAATACCACACTGTTTGAGCCTGCAGAAAGCAATGGACTCGCCGATACACTTGATATTGATAATTAATAGCTAACATCACATGCCTCTTTATTTCTTAACGATAGTTCTGATTTTTACAATGTTTATCAGTTTCTCTTTATCTGCGTCAATTGAAGTTGTGGTGAAAGATAAACAAGGCGAAACTTTATCTAACATCGTAGTTGAGTTGATGCCAACCGATATGAATGTTTTAAACACTGCAATTGAGGGTAAGGCATTAAAAAGCGCAAAAATGGATCAAATTGATCAGATGTTTGTTCCACATATTTTGTCAGTTCAAGCTGGTACCGACATATCGTTTCCTAATTCGGATGACGTACAGCACCACGTTTATTCATTTTCACCTGCAAAAACCTTTGAAGTCTCATTTCAAGAGTCGCTTAATGCAAAGTCATTGAATTTTGACAAACCAGGTATCGTTGAACTTGGCTGTAATATTCACGATTGGATGTTGGGCTATATTTACGTTTCAAAATCTCCATTTTTCGCATCGACCAGTACAGATACTGGCGCTCGTTTTATCGTACCTAGCGGTGAGTATACTGTAAAAATATGGCACCCAAGGATTGCGCCAGCTGATCTCAAGGCTATTCACGAGCTCAGCATTAATGAAGATGAGCAGGTGATTAACGTGATGTTAACCAAAAAACTATTACCTAGTCTCAGCCAATTCGATGACGTACATGGTATTGGCGAATATTAACGTTATGTGTATTTATCTGCGGTATAAGTCGTTTGTTATTGTATCAGTAACAGCTATGTCATTATTCCTTCTGTGCACACAATTAACATTTGCCCAGTCAACATCTTTACAGGGTAGAATTGAACTTAGCTTAGTGAGCGCGGATGACACAGCGTCCTTTCAAAATGAAGGAGCAGGAATTTTGAGGCCTGAGCAAGACGGTGTTGAGTTGCAGCAGTTGTTTCTTCATGCAAAACATCAATTTTCTTCTAGTTGGACCGGGCAGGTGGTCACAAACGCATATAGTGACGGCGAAAAGCATATAGGTTTGACGCAAGCTTTTTTGCAATACAAACCCCTTAGCCCCAAGCAAATAAAAGTAAAAGCTAGAATAGGCATGTTTTATCCTGCTATGTCGGTAGAAAATACTGCCGAAGGTTGGTTGTCGCCTTACACCTACACCCAATCAGCCATTAATACGTGGATTGGTGAAGAGCTGCGTACCATTGGTGCCGAAATTAGTTTCTTTTCTAATGGCCGACGGATCAGGTCACCCTGGAGTTGGGAACTGACAGGTGCAATATTTGGCGCAAACGATACAACCGGTACATTATTGTCTTGGCGAGGCTTTGCAATGCATGACCGCCAAGCTTTATTACATGATGTTATTTCTTTCTTGCCTATCCCTACTGTCGAGGGAGCGCCTTTTTATGCGCCAAATCATACTCGACCATTTGAAGAAATTGACCAACGCCTAGGTGTTTATGTAGGAGGGCATCTGAATTATCTGCGCCAGCATCAACTACGGTATTATTATTACAACAACTTAGCAGATTCGAAGCAAATCAATAAAGAGAGGCTTTATGCATGGCATACTCGATTCCATAGTATTGCGTATCAAAACAAGCTTTCGAGTCATTGGACGATATTTTCACAGCTGATGATAGGTGATACTGACATGGGCTTAGGGCAAGTATACTCTGATTTCTATGCTTGGTACGCTTCGGTGAGCTATTTACATAATCAGCATAGAATAACAGTTAGGGTAGATAAGTTTGATGTAGGCGAAGATGATAACGAGCCGCAAGATATCAATATTAGCGATGGGCATGGGCTAACACTTGCATGGCGTTATCAGTATGATCAATCGCTGGAAATAGGCGCGGAATGGCACCAAAATAAAACCTTTGCTGGCAATCGTGTTCAAGTGAACCTTGCGCCTAATGTTGAGCAAGCGCAAGCACGCATAGTGCTTGCTTATATTTTCTAATCGCCGTTATCTTCAAAAATGAGCTCAATAGGTTGATTAAACAAACGCGCTATTTTAAACGCCAAGGGTAAACTTGGGTCAAATTTACCTTTCTCTATTGCATTGACTGTTTGTCTAGACACACCTAGCTCTTGTGCTAAGTCTGCTTGAGTCATGTCAAACTGAGCACGTAAAACTTTAAGTTTGTTAATCATCTGTACTTCCTATGACCAAGAAATACACTTGTAATAAAAGTGATTCCCATTACAAAATACAAGTGAGAAATACGCGGTGTAAAATCCAGTAACACATTGGTATAAGAAAACAATTCATAGCAAACACCAAAGACCATTAATACCCCTAGAGTCAAAGCTGCGCTTTCTATAAAGATTTTGCGGCCAAGCTCATCAAGTGCTGACAAATGAGCAATATTAGCTCTTATCATCATCCAACCAATTACTAGGTTAAATAGTACGGACAATATTGTTATTACAGTATGATTACCCCATAAAAAATGCGGGCCAAACGCTAGTAGCGCAGTGCTAAATAACCACGTAATTGTCCATTTAGCCAATACTTTGTTAGATGCTTTTTCTCTTTTTGAATAACTAGACTCTGATGTTTTCATAATATTCCTCAGGTAAATTGTATTTTACTTTATGTAAAGTGAGCTTTACCTTAAGTTTTAAGTAATAATATGTCAAGTTTATTTTACTTTTAGTGTATTTATTTTTAGTAATTTGATATTAAAAGTTTAATGACTATAGTACTACCTAGTATCGTTAGGCAGACAAGGTGTCATGAAATCAATAGAAATATTTTGGATATTTTTGCGCTTAGGTTGCACGTCCTTTGGCGGGCCGATTGCACATATTGCATACTTTAACAACGAGTTTGTGAGTAAGCGAAAATGGCTTGAACAAGCTCAATTCGCTCAGATTGTAGCGATTTGTCAGACTTTACCTGGTCCTGCTAGTAGTCAAGTTGGGTTTGCAATTGGCTTAAGCAAAGGTGGACTTAAAGGGGCGCTAGCCGCTTTTGTCGGATTTACATTGCCAACATGTCTGTTGCTAATTTTATTTGCTAGTCAACTTTCTTGGTTTAGTTCACCCTTGGGAGTGTCGATTATTCAGGGCCTCACATTGTTAGCATTTGTGGTTGTAAGTCAGGGTTTGTGGGGCATGAGTCAACAACTTACTCAAACTCGGACAACCGTCCTAATTGCATTTTTTGTGTTTGCGATACTCACTTTAAATCAAAGCCCTTTTTTGCAAATAGGGCTTATAACGGCAGGGGGGTTGACGTCCCTATTATTACATCTTTTTTGTCGTGATAAGACTCTTGAGCAAAACAAAAAGGTCAGTACGATAAACATACCTGTATCAAAGTTTACAGCAACTTTAAGCTTGCTTGTGTTTGTTGGTCTATTTATCACTTTTTTAGCATTCCCAAATATAGTAACTCATGCTGATATTTTTTATCGTTCCGGCGCAATGGTATTTGGTGGTGGGCATGTTGTTTTGCCTTTGTTAGAAGAATCAATAGTATCTGCTGGTTTGTTGGATACCGAAACGTTTATGGCAGGATATGGCGCGACTCAAGCAATGCCTGGACCTATGTTTAGTTTTGCCGGATATCTAGGGTACTTAATTGGAGAAAATACTGCTGACTCAGCCACATTAGGTGCACTTGTTGGCATCGTTTTTATTTTTCTGCCCGGCTTTTTGCTGCTCATGTTCGCGTTACCTTTATGGCAGAGTATATCTTCAAACAAAATATTGCAGTCTTTTATTATGGGAAGCAATGCTGCAGTAGTAGGACTGTTGGCAGCGACGCTGTATTCTCCGATTTTTACACATGCAATCAATTCTAATCATTCTATCGTAACAGCCGTTTTGGGGCTGCTTCTACTTATGTATTTTGAAGTCCGTGTTTTATTAGTGCTTATTTTTTGTGTCATAAGCAGTGTATTATTTAATTACGCAGCTTGGTTTACTGTATGAGTAGTCATAATAGCAATAAAGATATTGTGTTTAGCTCATCTAGTATTTACTTGCGTAAACTTGTTAAAGACGATGGCAAATTTATGTATGACCTGATGAACCAGCAGTCTTGGTTAGATTATATCGGTGATAAAAATATTACTAATATTGATGCTGCAAAGGCGTATCTAATTGCTGGCCCAATGAAGGACTATGACACTCATGGTTTTGGCTTATACTTAATAGTTGATAAAGTAAGGCACGAGCAAATAGGTGTATGTGGCTTATTAAAGCGCCGATATTTATCAGGTCCTGATATTGGTTTTGCCATTATAGAAAAACATCAACACAAAGGTTTTGCTTACCAAGCGGCCTCATTGGTTATCGACAACACTTCTCAGCTAACTGACGCTGATTCAATATTTGCCACTTGTCTGCAAAAAAATAGCGCCTCTCAAAATTTACTTAGAAAACTTGGTTTTGTTTATCAAAAAGTGATTAGTCCCCCTGTCGAATCAGCGTCATTACTTTTGTTCGAACGAGTATTGAAGCGCTAGCCTTTTAACATCGAAAATACAGAGCAATGAAACAATTTAAACAATATTTTTATTCGATTCGTATATTCGTACACTTAACGCTGTTCAATAATAATTTACCTAAGGATACTGTTTATTATGCAATTTAAGAAAACGCTATTGAGTCTTTCTATGTTAGGGCTATGCTCTGCTGCATCAGCTAGTGCGGATTTTAATTTTGTTAATCAAGCTAACAAACTAAAAAATGTGAACACTCATGTTGTCTTTGTGGATGATCTTGAAAATCTAGATGGTGCTGCGGGCAAGTTAAATGAGTTATCAAAAGGACAGCTAGCTAAATTATTGGCATTAAATGAATTTGACGCAGCCTATGGCAATGTGCAACATCTACAACTCGTTGGTGATGCTGAATCACTATTAGTAGTAGGAACAGCCCATGAAACTGACTTAAGCATTCCACAATTACAAGATTTAGGAGGCAAGATATCAGCTGGCCTTTCTTCTACAAGCCAAAAGCTTAATGTCGCTTTTCATATTGATAATATGTCAACTCAAGTTAAAGGCCCAAGTGCATATCTTGCTCAAGGATATGATTTACGCCACTATGATTTTGATAAGTACAAAACTAAAAAATCAGAAGGCAAGTCGCAAGTAACAGTAGTCACACCAAATGCTAATGTCGCAGAAAGCTTATATGAATCTGATCTTCAATTTGTGGTTGAGGGCGTCCATTTAGCAAGAGATTTGTCTACCGAACCAGGTAAGTCATTATATCCATCGTTATTTGCCGATATTGTCGAAGATACCTTTAAGGGAGTAGATAAGGTTGACGTCAAAGTACTCGATGTAGAAGCGATGGAAAAGTACAACATGGGAGCTTTGCTAGGCGTAGGTAAAGGCTCTATACATGATCCTAGACTAATTGTAGTTGAATATATGGGTGGAGATAAAGATCAGGCACCTATTGTGCTGGCGGGTAAAGGCATAACCTTTGATACCGGTGGTATAAGCCTGAAGGGAAATGACGGCATGTGGGCGATGAAATCAGACACCGCTGGCGCAGCGGCAGTTGCTGGTACTATGCATGCGATCGCACAAAGAGGTGAAAAATTAAACGTTGTTGGCTTAATGGCAATGGCCGAAAATATGCCAAGTGCCGATGCAATACGTCCAGGTGATGTTCTACAGACGATGCAAGGAACTAGCATTGAAATAATGAGCACTGATGCAGAAGGTCGATTAGTGCTATCTGATGCTGTTTATTATGGTCAGCAAAAATATAACCCAAGTCTTTTGGTCAATATTGCCACCTTAACAGGCTCTGCAGCACGTGCGCTAAGTGACGAATATGCAGCGTTAATTACGCGTGATTTTGATTTGTCAGTTGAAATGATGGAAGTGGGTAAACGTTCAGGTGAATTAGTATGGCCTTTACCGCTTCACCCAAATCATTTTGATCAAATTAAGTCGCCAATCGCTGATATCAAAAACTCAGGCGCAGGGAGCCCTGGGGCAAGTATAGGAGCTGCCGTTATTGGGACGTTTGTCGCTGAGGACTTAGAGTGGGTGCATTTGGACATAGCGGGTGTTGATTGGTTGTCTTCGTCGATTGATGTGGCGCCTGAAGGTAGTCAAGGCTGGGGTGTTCGTTTCATGGATCAAATAGTCAGAGAACGAGCCGCCAAATAAAAGGCTTTAGACGTAGCTTTGAATAAGTACATACCCAAGTAGTGTGGTGGGTACCGACAACACGGTGCTCACCGCAATTATCTGCGCAGCCATTTCATGGTTTCCGCCAATTTTTCTAACCATTACATAACTTGCTGCCGCCGTTGGACTGATTGCCATTAAAAAGACGATCATCAAAGGCATGCCGCTCACGCCAAATAAAATAGATAAGCTTACTAACACCAAGGGGTAAACTATACACTTAACGCTTACACTCAAAATGCCAAGGTATGCCGTTTTGTTTCATTGTCGAAAACCGTAGCGCTGCGCCGGTGCATAGTAAGGCTAGAGGGAGTGTTAATTGAGCAAAATACTCAACACTATTCACAACAATGCTAGGTACTGGCAAATCAAGCGCTGACACGAGCAGACCCAATATGATAGACAAAATAATAGGATTGCTTGCGATGTCGCGTAGAATTTTTTTATATGAGGTTTCGGTATTGTGATATACGTTTAACACTGCAACAGATAACAAGTTATAAACGATAGTCAATGAGCCTAAATATAATGAACCATACGCAAGGCCCTGAGAGCCAAATGCATTCGCACAGTAAGCTAGCCCAATAATCCCCATATTTGATCTAAATGCGCCTTGAATCACAACGCCACGATCTTGTCTTTGATGGACTATAAAAGGACACATCACCAGTAAGGTAATAAAAATAATCAAAGTGCCACCAACACCAATAGAAATGATTTTTATATCGCTAATGCCAGGGATGGGGTTTGTGCTAATGGTACTGAATAAAAGTGCAGGTAATGCAAAATTGAATACTAGTTTTGACGCTTTTTCGACAAAGCTATCATCAAGCGTTTTTGTTCGGTACAAGCCATAACCGAATATTATCATGACAATGACGGGCCCAACGACCGCGACAGAAAATTCAAAGAAATTGGTAGACAAAAGATAAGATAAGGTAATTAAGTACTTACGATGAACTTATCATAAATACTAGCCGATTGCAGTGAGAACTTTCCTAAAGATTGCTAAATACATCCATTAAGCATCTAAAAAGAGACGGTTTACCGAAGTTTCTTGACTCTTAATATATATATGATAAATATGACTGCGTTGAGTAATTTATGAACATGTTTCCAAAGAGAAATCACATAAATAAAACCTCAATTTGTTTGCTCCAATTACAACATAAGATCGACTAACTCAATTATAACAATAATTATTTTGAGGAAAGTGGCACAAAGAACGTCAGATAAGTTCGTTTACAAAAACATTGGGAGAAATACATGAAAAACACGCTACACAAAATTAATGCTATTACAGCCGCTTTGGCTTTATCGATAGCCACCTCATACTCTGCAAATACTTTTGCACAAGAAGCAGAGTCGGATGCAGAAACAGATGCAGAACGGATTATTGTCACCGGTACACGATTATCAAATCGCTCAGCGGCCGACTCTCCGGTACCAGTAGACGTTATTTCAGGAGATGAATTTAGACAAAACTCTTCGACTGACGTACAAGATATGTTGCGAACAGCGGTACCGTCTTTTGATATCAATACACAACCAATTAGTGATGCCGCCACCGTTGTGAGACCCGCTAACTTGCGAGGTTTGTCTCCGGATAATGTCTTAGTATTAGTAAACGGTAAACGCCGCCATCGAGGTTCTATTATTTCCTTTTTAGGTGGTGGTATTTCAGATGGCGCCCAAGGTGTTGATATTTCGGCAATTCCTTCGATGGCACTAAAACGCGTTGAAGTATTAAGAGATGGCGCTTCTTCTCAATATGGCTCAGATGCAATAGCAGGTGTACTTAACTTTATTTTACGCGATGATTCTGAAGGATTTGAAGTAAATGCCCGATATGGTTCTACATTTGAAGGTGACGGTGATAACTTTACGGTCTCTGCAAATGCAGGATTTGCAGTAGGTGATTCAGGTTTTATTAACGTAACAGCCGAAATCCGCGAAGTAGATGGAACCGTGAGGTCGGTTGTTAGAGACGATGTCGCTGGCATGGTCGCAGCAGGTTATATATCAGCCGATGATTTTGTTGGTATCAATACGTACACAAGTGAAGTTCCTCAGTATTGGGGACAGCCGGATGTTGAAGACGACATTAAGTTATTCGTCAACTCAGCGTTTGAAATTAACGATAATGCAGAGCTTTATTTGTTTGGTAACTATGGTGAGCGCCAAGTAACAGGTGGCTTCTTTTATCGAAACCCTGTGACCCAAGGCAGCCAACGAGGCGGTGTGTATCGAGGGCCAACGGTGGATCCATTAACAGGTTTATCTGACCCTAATGGTGTTCACTCTGTACTTGTTGGTGACTTAGATGGCGTTGGCGTTGGCGGTGAATGTATTGACGGTATTCCTATTGGTGGAAATGGCAATGTATTCCCGGACCCAACCTTACTTGCACAAGTTGCGGCAGATGATAACTGTTTCTCCTTCATCGAGACCATTCCAAATGGTTTTGTTCCACGATTTGGTGGTACAAACGAAGACATGGCCTTTACTGTGGGTGTAAGAGGTGAAGTCGCAGTGGGTAACGGTTTGTCGTATGATGTAAGTGCGCAACGTGGTTCAAATAGAACAGACTTTTTTATCCGAAATACTATTAACGCTTCTTTAGGTCCTGCAACACCACGAGATTTTGTGCCTATGGCGGACAAGAGCAAACCGAGACATTGTTTAACATTGATTTTGTTTATGCTTTAGATGCAGGCCTTTACTCAGAGTTAAGTGTTGCGTTTGGTGCTGAATATAGAGAAGAAGAGTTTGACTTGTTTGCTGGTGATGCAGCTTCGTTTGCCTTAGGTCCATTGGCAAGCCAAGGCTTTTCATCAAGCTCTAACGGTTTTGGTGGATTCCCTGCTAATACAAGTGCATCACAAGACAGTAAGGCGGTGTATGTTGATTTAGAGGCCGATATTACTGAAAACCTAACGATGCAAGCAGCGGTTAGAAGCGAAGACTTTAGCGAGTTTGGTAGTACGACTGATTTTAAAATTGCCGGTATTTTACATTTAACGGATGAGTTTAGAATTCGAAGTGCATTTTCAACTGGTTTCCATGCACCAACAGCCGGTCAAGCTAACATTACTAATGTGACCACGCAAAACGTTGGTGGTGTGCTAATAGACCAAGGAACCTTGCCTCTATTTTCTGCAGCGGGACAGGTTGCCGCAGATTTTGTTGAAAGCCAAGGTAATGGCAGACCAACACTTGGTCCAGAAGATGCGCAAAACTTCTCTATTGGTGCAGCCTTTGATTTAGGCGAAACCAGTTGGACAGTTGATTACTATACTATTGAATTGACAGACCGTGTTGCTTTAGGTGGCAATATTGATTTCCTAGCGGCGCTTAATTTTGCCGGTGGAGCAGGTTCAAACTTTGGATCGGTATCTGAGGCGCTAACAGCATTAGATGCAAATGGTACAATCAATCGTAGCGAGTTTATTGGCTTAGATGATTTGTCGCAGTTTAGATTTTTCTCTAATAGTTTCGACACCACTACAAGCGGTATCGACTTAGTTGGTAATTATAGTTTTGATTTTATGGGTGGAGACTCGCGCTTAACCCTAGCTGCTAACTATAATAGAACTGAGGTTGATAACGTAGGTACGGTGAATCCGATTAGCGCAGGCAGAGTTGCTGCAATTGAAGATTTGCTTCCTAATATCAGAGGAAACCTGTCGTGGTTCCATACACATGATGATATTAATACTTTGGTTCGTGCCAATTACTACGGTGGTTGGGATGACACTGGTAATGGCGTAAATGGTATTGGCGCTGAAGTGCTAATTGATGTACAAGTGTCTTATCAATTAAATGAGCAAACTAAGCTTGTAGCAGGAGTTGATAACTTATTTGATGCCTACCCTGACGAAAACCCAGGTGCTGGTGGTAGTGGTCAACTATACTCTGAAGCAAGTCCGTTTGGATTTAACGGTGCGACTTGGTATGTACAAGCGCGTTACACTTTCTAAGGATAATCGTTCTTTGTAAGCAATAAAATGCCGCTTGTTATTACAGCGGCATTTTTATTTATACCAATATCATATGGAAAGACTTAACGAAAAAAGGAAAGCATATGCACATCGCGGCAATGAAAATCTTACTGTTACTAGCAAGTTTTACTCTTATACAAGCATGCAATCAAGAAAATGCTTCACCGCATGAGCAACATTGTTTTGAGGCAGATTTAGTCCTTTATAATGCGACAATTTATACACTAGATGAATCTCAGCCTACTGCTCAAGCAGTTGCAGTACTAGCAGACAAAATAATATTTGTCGGAACCAATTCACAAGCAAAGTCCTATCTTTGTGATGACGTTAACAGTATAGACCTTGGGCGGGAAAACAATGTTCCCAGGGTTCACTGATAGTCATCAACATGTAGAAGGTGTTGGCCAAAGACCCAAAACATTGAGTTTATTTGGCATCACAAGTTTAGAGGAAACTGTTAAGGCTATTGAAACCTTCGCTAAAAATGTACCACAAGGAAGCTGGGTAGAAGGTCGTGGATGGATAGAACGAGAATGGACTGATGAGCAACGCTTTTTAAACAAACACGATGTTGACCCATTTACACTAAACAAACCTTTATTTATGCCTAGAGCAGATGGCGTATCTGCACTGGTAAATTCAAAAGCACTTTCACTTGCAGGGATCACTTCGGCCACGCCTGATCCCCAAGGTGGTAAGTTTGAAAGAGACGAAAACGGCGAACCAACAGGGTATATCTTGGCAACTGCCATGCAGGTATTTAGAGACCTCATTCCGCCCAAAACTAAAGAGTATATTAAAGATAGTCTTGTGGTGGGGATGCAGCAAAATGCTCGACTTGGCTGGACCGCGACACAAGATGCTGGGATGCCCTTTGTCAATGTTGATTTAATGCAAGAAATTCACCAAGAAGGAAATATGTCTACTCGTATTTATGCCGCTGCAAACGTACAACAAGCAAGCATGATGTTTGATAGAAATAGACAAAAAACCGATGACGATATGTTTGATATACGGGGTATCAAAGTGTATATCGACGGCACGCTAGGTTCTCGGGGAGCGGCTCTCATAGATAACTATGCTGATGCACCCCACAATGGCTTTATGAATCGAACTACAGAAGAAGAGCTAAAGCCTATATTGCGTAAAGCGCTAAAAGAAGGTTTGCAAGTGCAAACACATGTGATTGGTGACAGGGCGGTCAAAACTCTTATCGATTGGTATGAAGAAGCATTTATAGCGGTACCTGAATCACAAAGAGAGGTTGCCAAACCAAGATGGCGACTTGAACATGCTCAGATTATCCCGCCAGAGCAGCAAGACCGAATGGTAGCTCTAGAGATTATTCCTTCGATGCAACCTAGTCATGGCATAGGGGATCTTAATTTTGCGCCCCAGCGCATAGGCCTACAAAGGCTTGCATATGCCTATCCATGGCAGCAATTGATTGACAAAGGCTCAATAATTTTAGGAGGTTCTGATGCGCCAGTAGAAGTAGGTGACCCGCGCATTGAGTTTTACGCTGCGGTGGCACGAAAAAGACTTGATGGTTCGGCGGGAGAGGGCTGGCACCCAGAGTTAGCTGTTAGTCGAGAAACTGCTTTAAAAATGTTTACGATTTGGCCTGCTTATGGCGCATTTCAAGAGGATATAAGAGGCTCAATTGAAGTAGGTAAGTATGCAGATTTCACTATTTTCGATAAAGATCTGATGACGATCCCAGAGGCCGAAATATTAGAGGCAAAAAACATGATGACCATTGTTGGCGGTAAAATCACCTATCAGCGATAAATAAGCTTGGGCCCAATAGAACTCAAGGGCCCAAATTTGTTCAGTCTAAGCCGAATAACTGCCCAAACCAATCAGTGCGCATTGCTCTGGCTTCACCTCTGTTTTTACTTTCTGATGCGGCGCTCAGCTTGCCGCCACTATTAATAATGACTTGTAAATCACCAAAGTCACCAGCTCTCATAGTATAGCCTTTGGCAGTTAGCGCATTTACCAAATTTTCATCAAGTGAGGGGTGATAATAAATCACATCTTTAGGCAAAAGTTGATGGTGGATACGAGGCGTATCAACGGCATTTTGTGCGTTCATAGTGAATTCAATTACGTTTAATATGCTCATGTAAACAGATGATATAATGGTGGTGCCACCAGGACGATCCAGTCACCATCTTAATATCATTGCCTTCAAGTAAAAAAGTTGGACTCATCGAACTTAACATACGCTTGTTAGGTGCAATGGCATTAGCATCACCGCCCACCGCGCCAAAGGAATTAGCTACACCAGCCTTGGCACTAAAATCATCCATTTCATTATTGAGCAAGAATCCAGCGCCAGAAACTACCATGCCACTGCCAAAACTTAAATTGATTGTGGTGGTGTTTGATACGGCGTTTCCAAAGCGGTCAACAATTGAAAAGTGCGTGGTGTCATGGCTTTCATTCAAACCAGGTTGAATCTTTTCAGTTGCAGATATTTGTTCTAGATTCACTTGAGAGGCGCGTTTATCAAGATAAACAGGATCGAGCAATGACTGTTGAGGAACATCATAAAAATCAGGGTCACCTAGATATTTGGCTCTGTCTGCAAAAACACGTTTACCAATTTCGGCTAAGGCATGGATATACTTTGGACTATCTTGCGCAAGCGTATCAGTACGAACTTTTATTCGGTCAAACATTTGCAGCCACTGCGAAACCGCAATGCCGCCCGAGCTAGGTGGTGGTGCACTTACAATTGTATAGTTGCGCCACGCACTGGCAATAGGCGTTCGCCATTTAGCTTCGTAGTCTGCTAAATCATCAAGACTTATCAAGCCATTATTATTTTGCATAAATGATACGATTTGATCAGCCACTTCGCCTTGATAAAAACCACGTTTGCCAGATAACTGAATACGCTTTAATGTTGTTGCAAGCTCTGCTTGAATAAACAATTGGCCAGCCTCTAGCTTGCCAAAGTAATCAACAAAATTAACCTTAGTTTGCACATCATTGATATGATTTACATATCGATTTGCCCGCTCATCGAGCTGTTTGGGGACAATAAAACCATTTTGTGCTAAATCGATGGCTGGTTGAAGTAATCTTTCCCAAGGCAAGGTACCGTATTTTTGGTGTGCTTCCCACATCCCTGCAACCGTTCCATGGTACACCAGATGCTAAAATTCCATAAACTGGAAGTTCAGTTTGGACCTCTCCCGTTGCATCTAAATACATGTCTCTAGAGGCGAGTGCAGGGGCTGTCTCTCGATAGTCTAAAAAGTCGGTTTGACCATCAATATAGGTGAGCATGAAGCCGCCTCCGCCAATATTACCAGCTTCAGGATACGTTACCGCTAGGCTAAATTGAGCTGCAATTGCAGCATCAACCGCATTGCCGCCCATATCTAAAATTGAGACCGCAACATCGGCTGCAAATTTATCGGGCATAGCAACCGCTTGATATTCTTTATTGATTTTGGGGAGATGGATATCGCTGGTGCGTGTGGTACAGCCGGCTATTAGGCTAAGACTGAGTATTATTATTAATATTTTATTCATTAAATGCGTTTCCTAGATTAAGCGATACTCCCAAATAAGAGCTCAATAAGCTCTTTTTCAGGCGGTAGTGTTAAGATCTTCCTTCAATTTCTGTCGTCTACTTTCTTTGATTCTTCTATCTAGCTAAGTGCTAATTTAACGACTTCATCAACATGCAATTGTGTTGTGTTAAATAAAGGAAGACCTTCAAAGTCTTCTGGTTTTATTAGCAAGAATATTTCAGTACACCCTAAAATTATGCCCTGTGCACCACGACGTTTAAGATCAAGACATATGTCGATGTATTTTGCCTTTGACACATCACTGATAATATTTTTGACTAACTCATCAAAAATAATCTGGTCGATTATGCTTTGTTGCGCGTCACTAGGTACAATTATGTCGATACCTGCTTGTACGTAGCGTTTAGCCATATAGTCTTCAGACATAATGGGTTTGGTTCCCAATAGAGCGACTTTGGACAAGCCCTGCAGCTTTATTGCATTTGCAGTGGGGCTAGCAATATGGATAAAAGGGATTGTGATGTGTGAGTCTATGCTTTGAAGAACTTTATGCATAGTATTTGACATACAAATTAGTAAATCTGCGCCACCGTTTTGTGCGTCTTGAGCCTTTTTAAGCAGATATTCTTGAGCGATATCCCACTGATTGTTTCTAACAAAGTGCTCGATATTACCAAAATTGCACCCAATGATGATCGTTTCGGCAATATCCCATCCACTTAATCTTTGGTTAATAGCGTCATTGATTTTCGTATAATATTCGACGGTGGCCCTATCACTCATACCGCCTAGAATACCAATGACTTTTTGTGGGTAAGGTCGCTCTTTTGCTATCTTATTCACTTAACTAAGCTCAACAAAGTAATGGTATTCGTCGCTTAAGCATCGGCTGATTCTAAATTCTATCTTCTTGCCATCTATTGTTTCTGTAATCCTTCTGACTTCTAACAATGCTTCACCCTTGGCAACATCAATCTGATTGCTGTCATCTTGGGTCGCAATGACCGCTTTAATACTATCTTGCGTTTTTTGAACGCTTAAGTTAAATGTGTGTTGATAATAGTGATACAGCGTATGCGGAAGTTGTGTTTCGTTCTCGAGCCCTTGGAAATATTTATGGGGTAAATAAATTGACTCAATCATGCACGTTTTTTCTTTTAATAAGCGTTTGCGCACAAAGTGAATGACGGGCTCGTTATCGGCAAGTGATAAACTTGATTGCACTTCTTGGTTTGCCTGCTCAAGTGCTAAAGAAACTAATTGTGCTTTGGGAAGCTCTGGTTTTCCACCATCGGCGATAAGAGGAAAAAACCTATATAAACTCTGTTGTTTATTATGCTCAGACACAAAGGTGCCGACGCCTTGTTGGCGCGTAAGTATTTTGGCATCAGTTAATTGGTTGAGCGCCTTTCTTACAGTGCCTTGACTGACACTAAATTCTTCAGCTAGTTGAAATTCATTGGGAAGCGCTTCACCTATGGTAGCCATCTTTGTTCAATAATTAGTTGTTTAACATGCTCTTCAACCTGTTTATACAAGGGTTGAAATGCTAAATTGGGCTTGTTGAGTTTGTTGTCAAACTTTGTCTTGTTCATATTGTTGATATTATGTAAATAAAAAGCCTAGGTCTAGTGTTAATGCATCAGATTAAGTGCCTTATTCCAATGTTCTGAATATTGAGTAAATCAAACGCAAGCAATTTATTCTGCTTTTACTATAGTTAGTCTCATCCTTAAGAAATCGGATTGACAAAAATTTAACAGGCATATAACTTATGTCTTATATAAGACATATTCAATCATTGGACCTTTGCAGGCCAACATACTTCATAGTCTTGTCCGCTAAGGATAAGTAATAAACCGCGCTAACACTAAGAATAAGGTCTAAAGACAAGTGCTAACACTCAATACGCCTAACTGGAACGAGATAGAACAATGTGCCGTAACGAAGGTACGTGAAACGTCAAATGGAGCTATTTTACTGGATACTAACCATGGTGAGCTTGAGCTTTCTTTGTTTTCTAATGGCATGCGTTTGCGAAGCGTACAGAGCAATCAAACGCAACAGGCATATGATTATCAAATGCTCTTAAGCGCTCCTAGTATTGAAAAAGCAGTCATTTTAAATGAAGAATTAGATATTTTCACAGTCACTAACCAGCGATATACAATAATTATTCAAAAACACCCGTTTGCGTTTAAATGGACAAAAAATGAAGCGCATGGAAAACAAGTCAAAACTATCCAGCAAACGCCAAATGATGGACACTTTGTTAGACAGTATCGACTTCCACCACTAGCTAGAACCGATGAAGGATGGCTATTTAGTTTGGACCTTGGCGCCCAAGAAGCGGTTTATGGCTTGGGTGAAAAATGGTCAAGTTTAGACAAAAGAGGAGAACTCTTACGTTCTTATAATCATGACGCCTTAGGTGTTAATGCAGAGATTTCATACAAAAATGTACCTTTTGCATGGAGCCCAGAAGGTTGGGGGGCTTTTATCCATACGCCTGCGCCAGTTACGCATTCTGTAGGTTATGCGCCTTGGTCACAACGTGCCTATACCGCCTTTCTTGAAGATCAACAATTAGATATATTTTTATTTGATGGTGAATCAGGAGGCGACATTATTAAATCATATACTGACCTGACAGGAAGAGCACCACTACCCCCATTATTTACCTTAGGCGTGATTCTATCTAAAGCATATTATAAAGATGTACCAGAACTTCTATCGACAGCAAACGCGGTTCGCGAACATAAGATGCCATGCGATATTATTACAATTGATGGCAGAGCATGGCAGGATACCGATACTCGTTTTGCGTTTGAATGGGACCCAAAAAGGTACGATGATCCTGCCGCGGTTATCCAATCTTTGAAGAGACAAGACTTTAATGTTTGTGTATGGGAGTATCCGCTGGTATCCGTAAAAAACAAACTATTTCAAGAAATGTCTGATAAAGGATGGTTAATTAAGGACAAACGCACTGGGGAAACCTATCGGTATCAATGGGATATGAGTGCATTTTCGGACGTATTAACACCTTTACCTGAATCAGGCATTGTCGATTTTACTCACCCAGAGGCATATGAGTTTTGGCTTGAGTCACACAAACCGCTTTTTGATATTGGTGTCGATATGATTAAAGCAGATTTTGGTGAACAAATAGAAGATGACAATATGCTTGCGCATAGCGGCGATTCTGGCAAGCGACTCCATAATGTTTACAGTCTGCTATACAATCGTTGTGTCTACGAAGCCGCTAGTAAATATAGTAAAAATGGCCCATTTTTATTTAGTCGCTCAGCTTGGACTGGCTCTCAACGATATCCAAGTCAATGGGGAGGAGATCCTCAAGCAGACTGGGGTGGGTTGATTGCTAGTATTCGTGGTTCGCTATCGTGGGGAATGTCTGGAGCCCCTTATTATGCGACGGATGTTGGTGGGTTTTATAAAGATAAACGTGACCCTTTGCTATATGTGAGATGGGCACAAGCAGGTGTTTTTTGCGCCCATATGCGCTTACATGGAATTGGTCAAAGAGAACCTTGGAGTTATGGCGATGAAGCTGAAAAAGCGGTAAATAAGGCTTTGCAACTTCGATATCAACTTATCCCTTATATTTATCAAACTATGTCGCAATCCGTTAGTGAAGGACTGCCTGTTATGAGGGCTATGCCATTAGCGTTTCCCACACAAAAAATTGCACAAAAATTTGAAATGCAATTTATGTTAGGTGAGAGTATCTTAGTGGCGCCGTGCACAAACCCAGACAACAATGTTGATGTGTACTTGCCAGAAGGAGAGTGGCTTAGGTTCCCTAGTAAAAAGGAGTTTATGGGACATCAATTACTTAATTTGACACTTGGTATTGATGAAATGGCAATTTTTGTTAAAAAAAATCATCAGATACCGATAGGACCTAGTGTAGAAACGACTAAACAATATGAAGATAAAAAGATAGATGATGTCATAGCAGGCTATTGGCCGCACATTGACCTGTAGGGACTCAACAAAATTAAAAATATTGAGTTGATAAACAAAAATAATAAAAAAGGAGCATATTAAGTGCTCAATACAGTAAAAAAGCTAATTACAGTGCTCAATAACATCAATATGTTTAATGCACGTCTAGGGAGCTATGCTGCCGGAACACTTTTAGCGGCAATGGTCTGCATGATTGTTGCACAAGTAGCTTTTAGGTATTTATTGAACGACTCACTTACATGGACCGAAGAGTTGTCTAAATTTGCGATGGTGTGGATTGCGTGTCTGGTTGCACCATGGGCTTATTTGAAACATCTTAATGTGTCTATTGATATGTTTCACGATGCTTTGCCTTTGCGTTTAAAGCAAGTAGCACAAATTACGATAACGCTTTTGGTCTTATTGATAAGTACTCAGTTTTTCGTCTACAGCTTAGGCTTTTTGCAAAATGGTCGCTCAATTAGTGCGGCTTCTGTTCCCCTGTCTTTGTTTTATATTTACTTGTGTATGCCCTATTTATTCGCCTCGTTGTTTCTGGTAGGCGTTCAGCGCTTACTAGAACAAGTATTTTTTCATGATGAACGTAATATGGGCACAGAAAATCAAGAAGAATCAAACCTTAATGAAAAGGAAAGTATCTGATGTCATTAAGTTATATTTGGATTTTTATTCTTCTGCTAACAGCAGGTACGCCGGTTGTTTTTGCTTTATTAGTTGGCCCGGGCGTCAGCTTGATGATAGATGGAAAGGAAGTCTATTTGTCCGCCTTAGTTAATCGTTTATTCTCTGGTATGAACTCTTTCCCTTTGATGGCAGTGCCGTTCTTTATTTTGGCCGGCGAAATCATGAACCAAGGCGGAATAACCCAATCCATTGTGCGATTTAGTAAAACACTAATAGGCCATTATCGCGGTGGACTTGCTCAGGTTAATATTTTATCGTCGGTCTTGTTTGCTGGCTTATCAGGCTCCGCAGTGGCTGATACTTCTGCACTTGGCAAAATGTTGATACCCGCGATGCAAGAAAATGGATATAGTCGGCGATTTGCCGCCGCAGTAACTGCAGCCTCGTCTGTCATAGGGCCAATCATACCTCCCTCTGGTATCATGATCCTTTATGCATTCATCATGAATGTATCGGTCGCGGGTATGTTTTTAGCAGGTATAGTACCTGGACTGATGATATGTGCAGGACTGATGCTAGTGACTAATCGTATCGCCAAAAAGCGCAATTACCCAATGGCCAACGAAAAAGCGTCGTGGCCTCAACGAGGCAGAGCTTTCAAGCAGTCTTTTTTGCCCCTGATGACCCCTGTAATTTTGCTGGGCGGTATTTTAGCGGGTGTGTTCACGCCAACCGAGGCGGCTGCGGTAGCGGTTGCTTATGCTTTAATTGTGACTTTGTTTATCACTCATACCCTAAAGCCTAATCATTTACCAAGGGTCTTAGTAAATGCTGCCGTACAATCTGGAACAATATTATTATTAGTAGGTTCTGCCGTGACATTTGCATGGATCATTACAGTGTCAGGGATGGCTGATACGTTAGCAACTGAGATCGCGCAAATTACCTCTAATGTGCTTCTCCTGTTATTAATTATTAATATCTTTTTGTTTGGGATTGGCATGTTTTTGGATGCTGGCCCCGCTATTCTAATTCTTGGCCCTGTCTTAGCGCCTATTTTTATCTCCTTGGGCATTGACCCTTTGCATTTTGCGGTCATTATGTGTGTGAATTTAACCGTAGGCTTAGCAACGCCTCCAATGGGATTAGTGCTGTTTGTATCAGCATCGGTATCTGGTGAGAAAACCGAAAATATAGCGATGGAGATGTTGCCATTTTTAGCGGTAGAGGCGGCGGTTATTTTTATTATCACATATTTTCCTGCGGTTACTATGACCTTGCCGCGTTTGTTCGGCTTTGCGTAAAGGAGCAAAATAATGTCAACAAAAAGAAAGTCTTTGCTCACTATATATGCCTTGGTCGTTATCATAAGTGCAATAGGTTTATGGCGCTCTAGCAGTTCACAAGCTCAATTCACTATCAAAGCTGCAATACAAGCATCGACGCAAGACGAAGATTATGTTGGTCTGATGGCATTTAAAGAATATGTCGAGTTTCATAGTGAAGGTAGAGTCGAAGTTGTTATTTATCCGTCAGGGCAATTTTGCGCCAGTGTGCCTGAGTGTATTAGCAATTTGCAACAAGGCGTTTTAGAAATGTTTCCTAGCACCGCTGGGGGAACAGGCAACTTTTTTGGTGAAGCCCAAGTGTTGGATTTGCCCTATTTATTTACGTCAGATGAACAAGCTGTATGTGTGCTTAATGGGCCTATTTTAGATAAAATGCGCACTACCGTTTTAAACAAAGACCTCAACCTTCGGTTGATAGGTGTTAGTAACACTGGCGGGTGGCGAAATTTTGCGACAACGAACAAAGCGATTCGTAAGCCAGAAGATCTTATCGGGCAAAAAATAAGAACAACACCTGCTGAAATCCAGCAAGAATTAGTCAAAGCGTTGGGCGCTAATCCTACTCCTATTTCTTGGAGTGAACTTTATACTGCTTTAGCTACCGGTGTTGTTGAAGGAAGCAAAAACGGTATTCAAGATATCATTGGCGCTAAGTTACAAGAACATCTTAAATATATTGTATTAGATGGGCATTCATATATGGCTACTATGTGGTGGTTTTCTGAGCCTGTTTGGCAAGATCTACCCATCGACATTCAAGAGATTATTAAGCAAGGTTTTATTAAGCAACAAGCGGCGGCAAATAATCTAGTTGCCACTCAAGAGGCGAGGTCATATCAAATTTTTGAAGAAGCCGGTGGAGAAATATATAGACCTTCTGTTTCTGAGAAACAAGCATTTAAAGATGCATCGGTTAACATAAGGCAGTGGTTTATTGATAAATTTGGTGATGAATGGCTATTATTACTAGAAGATTCCGCACGGCATTGTGATGGCCAAATAGAGGCAACAAAATGATAATCATTGGCCAAGATACCTGTTTATTTACCGAAAATGCTTTTTTTAGTGTGAATTTTAATCACAATTTAATTGCAAAATTTTAACAAATCAGATAAGTTTTTAATATTCTTCTGTCTTATATAAGAGTGTGTATGACGGAAAAATAGCAAAGCAGAGCCTTCGATCATTATTATTCGATAATTTTCCGGCTAAAACAAAACACTCACGCTATTATTAAACACGCTATACAAATATACATCATATGGAAAGGGATGAGCAGCAGATAAGTAGGCAAGTAAAATGATGTTGCATTGCTCGAGTATTGAGCGACGTTGTTTAGCAAGCCTCACATAATTTGATGTTCCTAAACATACAAAGAGTATGAGATAAAATAATAACACTTGGAGAACAACATGAAATTCAAACCAAGCAAACTACAAACATGCCTAGCTCGTGCACTCGCGTTAAGCACTTGTTTGAGTGTCGGTATGGTTGCCAATGCGCAAGAACAAGCAACAGAAGCAGAAAATAGTGGCTTAGAAGTTATTACCGTTACTTCGCAAAAGCGTGTCGAGAACTTAAATGAAGTACCAGTAGCCGTATCGGTACTGAGAGAAGATCAGATAAATTCAGCATTTTCCGCAAACATTGAAGGTTTACAGGCCTTAGTGCCTTCGGTTAGCTTCAGAAAAGGTAACACGACACGAAACTCAGCGTTAACTATTCGCGGAATCGGAACGATTTCCTTTAGTGTCGCAGCAGAGCCAAGCGTTTCGACGGTTGTGGATGGCGTAGTATTAGGTCGCTCTGGTCAAGCATTTGTTGATTTATATGATCTTGAACGTATCGAAGTGCTAAGAGGCCCACAAGGCACATTGTTTGGTAAGAACGCCTCAGCGGGTGTAGTAAATATGGTATCAAAACGTCCTAGTGATGAGTTTGAAGGCATGTTTGAAGCAACGGTAATGCAAGATGCTGAATATCGTTTGCGTGGTCGCGTTTCAGGTGCGCTTAATGATAATTTAAACGGAAGCTTAACCGTTCTTAAGAGCCAGTTTGATGGATACATTACTAATGTATTTACCAATGAACAAACAAATGGCTACGACAAAGAAGGTGTCCGTGCAATGCTAGATTATAGCGCCGCGGATGATACTGATATTCTATTTATTTTTGAAAGTATTACTTCTAATGATAATTGTTGTGCCGATTTAGAATTAGCGCCCAGCGGTCGTCACCAATCAGAAGCTTCTCCAAACAGCTCTGGAGCTGGGGACTTAGACTTAAATCAACGCCAAGTTGACCATGATTTTGAGACCCGTACGCTTGATGAGCATACTGCATTTTCTGTTCAAGTTGACAAAGACATAGGTGAGCATACGCTTACTTCTATCAGTGCTTACAGAAGCTGGAGTAATACTGAATTCCGTGAGGGAGATTTCACATCAACGGCGGGTGATGCACCATTCCCTGTGTTTGGTGTACCTTTCCAATTGCACGATATTGGCCCGCAAGAGTGGGATCAACTATCACAAGAAATTCGTATTGCATCTCCAGTTGGTGGCGCATTTGACTATCAAGCAGGTTTTTTCTGGTGGAATCAAACGTCAAATCGTAACTTTACGCGTGAAGCATCATGTCAAAATAACAATGGTCAGTTTCCAGCCGCTATTAGTGCTTATTTGCAAAATGTATTAGGTCAAGCTAATCCAACTGAACAAGCGGTAAATGATTTTATTGCCAGTGAAGGACTTAGTTGTAATGCGAATGATATTGTAAGCGCTACTGCATTTATGGAAACAGAATTTCAAAATATGGCGTTGTTTGCTGATGCGAAATATCACATCAGTGACGATTTACGTTTATTGTTTGGTACTCGTTATACTAAAGATGAAGTGAGCTATTCACATAATCGAAGAAGTAATGATGAATTTAGTCGAACAGGTGTGGGTGTTAGGAGCTTTGAGACTGATTTTGATGGTAAAACAGATGAAACTGATTTGTCTTTTAAATTAGGCGGCCAATACGACATCAATGATGACAGTATGGTCTATGCGACTTATTCGCAAGGTTATAAAGGCCCTGCATTTAACGTATTTTATAACATGTCTCAAAATGACACTTTGCCGATTGGTCCTGAAGAGTCTGATGCTTATGAGATTGGCTATAAGTACGCAACAAACGATTTAATTTTGAATGTAGCAGCATTTCGAACCGATATAGATGGCTTTCAAGCCAATAACCCTGAATTACTTGATGGCGTATTCATTACCCGTTTAACCAATGCAGGCTCGGTTACGACCGAAGGTGTCGAAGTTGACTTCATGTGGCAAGCAACAGATAACTTCGTCTTAAGCGGCGGTTTAGCATCAGTTGATGCTGTAGTCGATGAATTCCGTTGTCCAGTGGGTCTGACTACGTGTGATGGCAATTCAGGTGCAGATTTACCATTTTCGCCTGATTTGAAATATTCACTAATGGGTGAATATATCTATGAAACAGACGATATGGATGTATTCTTTAATGCCTCTTATGTATATACGGACGATATTAACGCAGGTGGTCCTGGTACGTCTGCACAACCTTGTGATGTGACATTTTTACCGGATTATGCCTTACTAAATGCTAGTGTTGCGTTTTCGTTTGATGATGATGCTTATCGTATCTCGTTGATTGCGAAAAACCTAACGGATGAAAAGTTTGTGACTACCTATAGTGGTGATAACTTCCGTTATCAAATACCAAGAGACGCTGACCGTCACTTCGGTATTCAATTAAGAGTTAACTTCTAAGTTAATCTCTAGACAACGAAAAGGCGCGTAAGCGCCTTTTTTATTGACTTAATTTCTCATTAACTAGCTAATAGCTTTCGTTGCTAATGCTTGTAGCACAAGGCTAATTTTATCAAATACTGCATCACAGCCTTCAACCTTATGCCTTGTCTTTAGGTAGTCAGGTGCGTTATATGCTAACCATGTTTGTTGGTGTTCATCTTGCCAAATTAATACTTTTTGCGGTAAATCTAAGGCGATACTTTGCTGGCACTTCATTAATGGCGTTCCAACTTGCGGATTGCCAAAGATAAAGGTGTAGGTCGGGCGCAAAGACATATCGATGCCATCAGCATTTTGAGCATGATCGATCAGGGCAAATTGGCGAAGACCTTTATCTTGCAAAATGGTCGCAAAGCGGCTTGCAGTTTCTTGGGTGCTAAATTCGCTTTTCAAAACAACAAGGCCATTAATATCTTCGTCTGCGTTAATTAAGTGAACTGATAGTAAAAACAGGAATGCAAAAGAGCTAAAAAAAATAAGCGTTTTCATAGGTTTGCCTTTGTGGTTAGTTTATATGAAATAGAGCGCAACTAAGACTAACAATGCTATCCATAGTGTTTCTGCAACAAGTATTACGACAGGCTTAATTCCAACTTCCGTGACTTGTGCAAGATTCGACTTCATACCTATCGCTGCAATTGCGATTACAAGCGCAAATCGCGATATATCGGTTGAAATTGCGGTTAGTGCTGCGGGTATATCAATAACACTGTTAAGCGTCATTAAACAAACAAACGCTATTAAAAAACCGGGAATACCGGGTGGTTTAGCATTTTGCGTTTTACTCTGTTTAGACAAGTTCAATTTTAGGACGAGTAAAATACATACTGCAACGGGCATCAAAAATGCAACACGAACAAGTTTTGTTAGCGTAGCTAAGTCTCCCGTTTGCTCTGATACCGAGTAGCCAGCGCCTACTACTTGGGCTACATCATGAATGGTGGCGCCTAAAAACAAACTGGTTTGTGTTTCGGTGAGGTCAAGGTAACTTGCGATTATTGGGTAAAGCACCATCGCAACAGTAGACAACGTTGTGACTCCAATGATAGTGAGCAAGGTATCTCGATCTTTATCCTTACTGTCGGGGAGTACCGCTGAAATAGCCATAGCTGCTGATGCGCCGCAGATCCCTACTGAACCGCCAGTTAATACGCCAAATCGCTTCTTAAATCCCATTGCTTTTGCAAGTACAATTCCTAACAAAATAGTGGAACCAATCGCTAGCACTAATAATATGGCAACCTTCCATCCCATAGTAGCCAAATCATTAAAGGCAATACGCAAACCCAATAATGCTACGCCGATTCTAAGGATATGACATGCGGTGAAGTCGATGCCTGCCTTGCATTTTGTATCTTGATATATAAACGACATGGCGATGCCCAAAAGCAAGGCAAACAACATTGCTGGCGCGCCATAGTGTTCGCTTAAGAACAGTGCTGCTAGACCAACAACAACAGACACTGCAATACCCGGAAGAATATCCAAGATATCTTTGTATACTGCGGACTGCTTTAAGGCACTCAAAGCCTTAATCCATCGCCAACGCGACTAATACCTGACGCTTGCGCTCTCCAGAAAAGGGTTTACGACCATGCATTGCCATATAATTGTCAACCAATGCAACGTCACCATCTTGCCAAGGTAAATCAAAAGTATATTGTGCGGCTAGCGATGCCACCAATTCTAGCGATTGTGCACTTATGTGTGAGCCATCACCAAACGTAATTGCACTGGCTGGGTTTTCTTTAACACCTTTCCAGCCCATATATGCCGCAATCAATTGATTATAAAATACTTTTTTTCCATTCTTAAGTCTTACAACCGCAGGTAAAACGGGGGTCGTTGCCCTTAGGTCTTGTCCATTTACCCATTCCCATGCATAGCCAAGCTCACGAAGTTTGTCTTCTGCTTCTTGCTGACTGTTAACGCTCAAAGTACTTTTCCAGCTTCTTCCTTGACCACTTTGATGGTCATCTTCTGCTGGCATTTGAGTTGTGTATTTAAGACCTTTTTGTTCAAACTGTTGTGCCAGTTCTGGTGCTTTTTCTTGTAAAGATTTAAATAGCATATCTGAGCGACATATTGGCGTTGCGCCGCCTGTTTCAGCAGCGCTTTTACAAAAGAAAAAGAGCTTGCTGGGTGATATAGGGGTTTGGGCCATTTCGTGATGTAGATATATCTCAACATCCTTAGGGGCTTCGTTGGCTGTAAACACGCGTTCGGTAAAGTTGATCCTAACAGCGTTTGACAAAGATTCCTTGTAGGTAAAATTAGGATAATTAAAAGCCGCTGAAAACTGGTCGAATGTTTCGGCGGAATCTAAAGGAAACCCTCTAAATAATATTGCCCCAGATTCCCTTAGTCGTTCTTCTAAGACGTCTTGATGAGTCTGAATCCAATTTTCACACTCTTGCGCATTTTTTAAGCCTTCGCTATTGAGTACTACACTTGGAAATACAGAATCATCGCATGTTAATTGCATGGGAACGTCGACAAATTCTAAAGCAGTTTGGCTCATAATATACTCCTAATCATAAATTGGGTTGAAGGTATTAAATGCAGCTTCACAAAATTCGCCAGTGTCATTAAATCTGCGGTTGCTATTTAACGCATTTATTTGCTCCATCTCTTCTTCGCTAAGTTCAAAATCAAATAAACTGATATTTTCAACTAAACGTTCAGGGCGTGTTGTTTTAGGAATAATGGCATTGCCTCGTTGCACTCCCCAACGCAAAACCACTTGGGCAGGGCTTTTACCAAGTCGCTGTGCAGCGCGTTTAACCACGGCTTGTTCCAATACAGATTCTGATGCGCCTGCCATATCTAGTTCAAGATAAGATAAAGCGCCCAAAGGAGAAAAGGCAGTAACTTGTAATCCATAATCTTTCGCAAGTCTAATTAGCTTTTCTTGGCAAAGATACGGGTGACTCTCAATTTGGAGCATACTGGGTTTGATAGTTGCATATGACATTAAGTCATGAAGCAGCCCTGAGTTATAGTTACACACACCTATTTGTTTGCATAAGCCCTTTTCGTATAGCGCTTCCATAGCTTTCCATGTCTCGCTTAATGGCACTGGTGCACGCTCCATCTGTGGCGATTCACTCGTTGGATCAAAAATCCATTCAGGAGGATAACGGGTTTCAATAGGCACAAATTTTTGCGCAATAGGGAAATGAATCAAATACAAATCAAGATATTCAAGTTGTAAATCTGAGAGGGTTTTTTGCAAAGCAAGTTCAACATGCTCTTTTGCATGAAAAGTATTCCAAAGTTTTGAGGTGATCCATAAATCTTCTCGTGTGCACAAACCATCATCAATGGCCATTTTGATACCAGTGCCAACTTCAATTTCATTGCCGTAGTCGCACGCACTATCGAGGTGGCGATAACCTGCTTTTATTGCTTGGTAAACTGCTTGTGCACAATCTTCCTTAGCAATTTTCCACAAGCCAAAACCGACGCTTGGTATACTTTTCGTTTTTTCTGACATGACTACACTCACATTACTATTATTTATAAGTCTTATATAAGACATAAGTTAAGGTAAGTGATGATTTTTGTCAATGGAATCACGAAGACAAATAAGCGTATTATTAACTTCACTGTTTTTCGACAAGTAGTAGATTTAACTTTTAATGCTTTGTGAGAATCTACGGATACTTAGAAAATAAATGAGTGATATTTAGTGACAGTACTAGTTATTAATGCGCTATTAAACATTATTTTCACCGTAATGCTGTACTTTGCCCATTTCAATGAATATTGTATAAGACATAAAATACGAGGAAATAGCTATGTGTGAACTGTTAGGCATGAGTGCAAATGTGCCTACTGATATTTGTTTTAGTTTTAGCGGCTTAATGGAGCGTGGAGGAAGAACTGGACCACACAAAGATGGTTTTGGAATTACATTTTATGAAGGTAAAGGGTGTCGAAACTTTAAGGACGCGCATCCTAGCAGTAGCTCGGTAATTGCTAAACTCATTAAAGACTATCCTATAAAAAGTAAAACGGTCATTAGCCATATCAGACAAGCTAATAGAGGAGCGGTGTGTCTTGAAAACACACATCCTTTTACACGAGAGTTATGGGGAAAGAGCTGGACATTTGCGCATAATGGCCAGCTAAGCGGCTATACCAAGGCCTTGCCAATCAAATACCATATTCCCATTGGAAACACTGATAGCGAGCGCGCTTTTTGTTGGATTTTAGATAGCATTTTTGAAAAGTTTGGAAAAGCTAAGCCAAATAATATGAAGCCTGTGTTTTCATACATCGCGACCCTATGTGACACAATTCGTGAGCTTGGCGTATACAATATGATGTTAACAGATGGCGTCTATTTACAGGCATATTGCACTAATAATTTACATTGGATTACACGAAGAGCGCCTTTTGGAAAAGCAAGTTTGATAGATGCTGAAATGACGGTAGATTTCCAAAAAGAAACGACGCCAAACGATATTGTGACGGTGATTAGTACTCAACCACTAACCACTAATGAGCAATGGCACAAAATGCAAAAGGGTGAACACTGCTTGTTTAAGTTTGGTGTATTAGTGTGATGTTGGCAATGCACTATCATTAACATAAGTATCAATAAATAAACTCACAAGGTAAAAAATCAATATGCAAAATACGCAGAAAAAATTCGGTCTAGGCGCGAATACGGGTATTGGTTTATTATTACTTATAGCCTCTGCTAACGTGGCAAGCGTCGCTAACGTGCATCTGCAAAGTACTCAGATAAGCAATAGTAAAATACATAATGATATTTCATTTCAACGACCCGATGCTCCCTTGCTAGCGGCATATGGAAAGTATTCAGTGGGTGTACAAACACTTGATTTTGTCAATAAAGGCCAAGTAGATGTACTTAGCATTAACGAGACGACGCAAGCTGAATCGCTGCCAATATACGACAGGCCTTTGACACTAGAGATATGGTATCCAGCCAGAGAAGACTCAGTCGGTTCGCAAACTTATTCTGCTTATATGCGAGATGCTAAACAAGTCATATCACTTCATGGAAAAGCGATAAGAGACGCTGAGCCACTTAAAGCGGTAGGCACTGCTTCTTTTCCTTTTGTCATTATATCCCATGGCTACCCTAGTAATCGCTTTTTAATGGCGCATTTAGCGGAAAATATTGCGTCAAAAGGATATGTAGTCGCGTCTATCGACCATACTGACTCAACCTATCGCACATTAGCAAGTTTCACTTCAACCTTGTTAAATCGTACTCTTGATCAAGAGGCTACTCTTGACATTATTGCTAAGCGAAGTAATGACCCAGAATCATTCTTATTTAACCTAGTGGATACCGAAAACACCGCAATTATTGGGTATTCAATGGGTGGATATGGTGCATTAATTACCGCAGGAGCATATCTTAACGAAGATTTGATTGACGCGCCGTTTGCTCCGCCGTTTTCATTACTATCTCAATATACTCAAAAGCACCTTCAAACGAAAAGGCCAGATGATAGAATTAAAACGGTAATAGCCTTTGCACCTTGGGGAAAGAATAATCAACTATGGACAAAAAAAGGCTTATCTAATCTAACTTTACCGACGCTGCTTGTTAGTGGAACTAAAGATGACGTTTCAGGCTATGAAAATGGCGTGAAAGCTATATTTGAGCAATTGACTAACAGTAAGCGAGCCTTGTTGAGTTTTGAAAATGCAATGCATAGTGCTGGCGCTCCGATGCCTGCACCTGTCGAATCTTTCGTATTTGATCCTGAAATTGGTATTCACGTCAGTGATCATTATACCGACCCTGTTTGGGACAGTGTCAGGATGAATAATATATCTCAACACTTTGTGACAGCTTGGTTATCACAGCATCTAAAGGGCGGTAAATTAGCGTTCACAGACAGCGTAATAAGCGCTGATAGAGCAATAGACTATTTAACGCTAATTCCTATTGCTAACAAAGGAATTTGGTCGGTAGATGAAAATGGCAAACTTCGTCCCGAACATACATATTGGAAAGGCTTTAAAAATAGAACTGCGATTGGCTTACGGTTTGAGCGAGCCTCTCCCTAGACATTGCATAATCCATTGCTTCAGTTGGGGTTCTCGCAAGGCGCCGGATACTCTGTCAAGCTCTTCCCCTTGATGAAAAAATATCAAGGTAGGAATTGAACGAATGTTAGCTTCTGCTGAAACTTGCTGCGCATCTTGTGTATCAACCTTGGCAAATAAAAGGCCGTCAGATTGTTTTGAAACCAGTTCAAAGACAGGCGCCATTGCCTTACATGGACCACACCAGTCAGCCCAGAAGTCGACGATAATCGGAAGGTCATTTTTCTCTATGTATCTAAAGAAGTTTTTATCGTCTAAGTTGACGGGCGCACCACAATAGACACTTTGAGCACACTTACCGCATTTTGCATCAAGATGGTTTTTACTTTTAGGGATACGATTAATCGCACCACAATGCGCACATACTATATGCATACAATTACCGTTTTTATTTTTAGCTGAAGAATTACCAAGTCACTATTCACTGTTTTCAATAAATTTTAAAATGCTACCAAAAGCTCGCGCACCATGTTTTTGAATTTGTTTATCATAAAACCATTTACCTAAAATGGGAGTGGTAATTCGACCTTTTGATTCCCAAGTTACATGAGTTTTTCCGCCATCCTCAACCAACCTTACTTCACCACGTTGATCTGCATAAGGAAGCGGGCTTGAAAAGGTAATAGAGTACGCGAACATATTTGGGGGGTCATATGCGACAATTTCCTCATGCAATACAGAGTTTGAAGCTTTTATTTCTCTGATTGCACCTAAGCCATTTTTATCTTCATGGCCATGGGTAAGAAGGCGAGATTGGTCCACCCCCTTAAATTGCTCATAATTTTCATGATCAGTAAGCGCCTCAAACACCGCCTCGATTGGCTTATTAATGGTGCGCTCTACTTTTATTGAAAACATTTTACTTCCTTTATTTTATTATCGTAACTCACGACGCAGAATTTTGCCTACGGTGGACTTTGGTAGTTCATCGATGGTATTAAATTCTTTTGGTATTTTATAGCCGGTGAGTGTTTGTGAACAGTGCTTTTGTAGTTCTTCATCGCTAACAGGCTCGCTCACTGTGATAAATGCACAAACTCGTTCTTGGGTCTTATCGTCGGGCTTACCAATTACTGCCGCTTCTAAGACTTTTGGATGCTTGCAAAGTGCTTCTTCAATTTCATTTGGATAAACGTTAAAGCCCGAAACAATGATCATATCTTTTAATCGGTCAACAATTTTTACCGCGCCCTCAGGGGTAATTAGACCTATGTCACCAGTTTTAAAATAACCATCGTCAGTCATGACCTTTGCCGTTTCGTCCGGCCTTTGCCAATATCCTTTCATTACTTGGGGGCCTTTGGCAGCAATTTGGCCTTCTTCACCTTGTGGCAAGGCTTGGTCATTGGCATCTAGAATTTTAATATCAGTGTGCGATAACGCAGGGCCGACAGTACCTAATTGTTCTTCACTAAGGTAAGTTAAATGCTAACACAGGCGCCGTTTCAGAAAGGCCGTATCCTTCGGTAACACTGCATTTAGTTGTCGCTTCCCAAAGTTGTGCTGCTCCTGATGTAAGCGCGGTTCCACCACTCATTGTTAAATCAAGGCGAGAAAAATCTAATTGTTTAAATTCTGGGTGTTGGCAAAGGCCCATGAACAAAGTATTGATGCCAGCAAAAGCAGTAAATTTATGTGGCTTAATGGTTTGCACAAAACTATCAATATCACGCGGGTTTGGAATCAACAGTACCATGCCACCTTTTGCGAAAAAGGTAATCATGCATACTGAAAACGCATAAATATGGTAAAGGGGAAGAGGACATACAACCAACTCGTCACCTTCTTTAAAAGCTTTTCCAAGTCTATTGAGCGTTTGGATACTATTAACAAAGACATTTTGATGGCTCAGTTCAGCACCTTTTGACACACCAGTTGTACCGCCGGTATATTGCAATACACAAGGGTCATCCCACTTTGTCTCAGGACGCTTTGGAATATCACTACTTTGCATTATAGCGAATATTTTAGCAAAACAAGGATAGTCACCCTCTACTTCTTTGTTATCTAACAATTGCGTAGCGCTGGTTACGATAACATCTTCAAGTTTAATATCGTCTTTAATCGCGTCAAGTTTGGGTAAGAAGTCCGCTAAAATAACCAAGGCCTTGGCACCCGAATCATTAAATTGATGCTTCATCTCGCTTGGGGTATACAGTGGGTTTGTGTTGACCACAACCATTCCGGCTCTAAGTGCTCCATAAGCAGCTATTGGAAACTGAATAAGATTAGGCAATTGGATAGCGATTCTATCGCCTGTAGTTGCAAGTTAGTATGATGAAGCAAATAGTTGGCGAACTTACCCGATAAGGCTTCCATTTCGCTAAACGTTTTGGTCTGCCCAATTGCATTGTATGCGGGTAAGTCAGTATATTTTTTGAATATATCTTCTATATAATCAGCAAGACTATGAATATGCGAAGGGATAAGCTCGTGAGCCTGAGACATATAATGCTCCATCAAAAAGTAAAAGGTATTTAGTACTACTATTTAACACCATATTTACAAATTGGGATCATCATATTTTATGTAGTTCGACCATCAACACCGCTAATACTTCTTTTGGTTTTGCCATGGAGCCTAGATCGCTACAGATTAACTTTTTGATAATTTGCTCTACGAAGGTGCGCAAAACAAAATCCACCTATTGCGCCTGCTAACACTTGCAAAGCAAATCCAGTCGTTGAGCGAGCGCCTGCAAGGAGTTCAACACCTAAGATAGGTTGCATCGCAATTAAAATAACCAATATTGCTATGCCACCAGCAAGGGTATACAAATGAAAAGACTTAGCAGGTGTAAATTTTTTTAAGCAAAAAGTGATGCTAAAAGCAATCAAAAAGCCGATTGCAATAATGGCGCCATAGGTTGGCAATAAACCAACAATATCGGCGAAGGTCATAGACACTCTATCAGATAATCCAACTGTAATATCGATTGCGGTCAGTGCAGCAATCACTTGCTGCGAATGGAACATACTAGCCGCTAAAAAGGCAATAGCACTTGCGCAAATAAAGTGGATAAGCAATTGGACTTTTGAAAAGTGTTGGCCTGAATTGTGCTGTTCATTATGTGGCATATGTCACTACTATATTGTTAGTTTTGCTATGTGGTATATATACGATAAGTGTATCAATTAAGCTTAATAATTACTCGTAGTACATTACAATAGCAAACTTAATTGTGCCAATTTATGTATCATATAGTGATGTATATTTATCCAAAATTCATTTAAGGACTTTGATGTGAATAGGGCTGTATTAATTTTATGCTTTTTGACTCTTTTGTTAGTCTTTCCCTTAAGCCAAGCACAAAGCGTCGAAGATAAGGGCGTTTTAACTAACAATTCAAATAATAGCATGTCACTAGAGGCCTTTATTGATGATATGCCAGCAAGCTGGGCAATTGAAGTATCGCCATTACAAGAAATCTTTATCACTCACCGCGACGGCAAATTAAGTCGTTATAGCCTTGATGGTGAGCTTGTTGCGCTATACGAATTAGAATTAAGCGACTTGTATTATAAAGGGCAGGGTGGGCTTGCTGATATCGCTTTTCATCCTAATTATCATAATAATGGGTGGATATATTTAAGTTATTCGTTTGGCACAGATGAGCAAAATGGATTAAAAATTATCCGTATTTTATTAGATGATTCTACTGTAAAAACGAAAGAAGTTGTTTTTGAACAAAAAGCAAAACGCTCAACGCCGGTACATTATGGCGCACGTATGGTGTTTGACGCTGAAGATACTCTTTTTGTGACGACCGGTGATGGCTTTGATTATCGAGAAAAAGCCCAACTATTAACAAATGACATGGGCAAGATATTACGTATGACTGATACTGGTCAAGCATATCCGGATAATCCGTTCACCACAAAAGCAGGCGCAGAGCTTATCTACAGTATTGGTCACCGCAACCCCCAAGGATTAATAATATTACCCGACGGTAGTTTGTGGTCAAATGAGCATGGCCCTGATGGTGGCGATGAAATAAATCAAATATATGCCGGGCAAAATTATGGCTGGCCTGTAATTACTTTGGGTAAAGATTATATAGGCAGTCAAATTACGCCATTTACTCAGTATGATGGAATGCTCCAACCCTTATATAATTGGACACCCTCAATTGCACCTTCTTCCATGTTGTATTACGCATCTGAGGCCTTGCCAGAGTTTACAAATAGGCTACTGCTGCCATCTTTAAAATACCAACAGCTTTATAGCCTTAGCATATCTACAAGCAATAAGGGCATAGATAATAGTCGTATGCTACAGAATGAAACTATACATTTTCCTAGCAGTGGTTATAGAATGCGAGACATAAACCAATCTAATGATGGTAGGTTATTTATTTTGACCGATGGTATGCCCGGCAAGGTTTTAGAGGTTTTAAACTCAACTGGTTACAAGTCATAATATATCGACCTTGCTAATTATATAGGTACAAAAAATAGACAAATTGATTTTAATTTAGGTGGTGAATACTGGTTATAGCCCAGATTTTTCTACTTTGCGTTCAATTTCGGTGCACAAATGTTATACTTTGTGCCCTAAATTTCTCAATCCTTGTGAGCTCACGGTAATAAGCACTGTGATTCAATGCTCTCAAGCACACATAAGAGGACCAATAAGGTGTTAGAAGATTATCGTAAGCATGTAGAAGAGCGCGCTGCGCAAAGCATTCCACCAAAACCGCTTAATCCAGAACAAGTCGCAGGACTGATTGAGCTCTTGAAGAATCCACCAGCGGGTGAAGAAGAATTTCTAGTTGAACTATTGGCCGAAAGAGTTCCGCCAGGCGTCGATGAAGCGGCGTATGTAAAAGCGGGCTTTTTGAGTGCAATTGCAAAAGGCGAAGAAACTTGTTCTTTGATAAGTGCTGAAGCAGCAGTGCAGTTGTTAGGAAACATGCATGGCGGTTATAACATCACTACCTTGGTCGAATTACTTGATAATGATGATTTGGCCGAACTTGCTGCCGAAGAACTCAAGCATACTTTATTGATGTTTGATGCATTTCATGATGTTGAAGAAAAGCACAAGGCGGGCAATAAGTTTGCGACTGAAATTATGCATTCTTGGGCGGACGCTGAATGGTTTACATCGCGCGATGATTTACCAAGTAAAATTACCGCATCAGTTTTTAAAGTGACTGGCGAAACTAACACTGATGATTTATCACCAGCGCCCGATGCATGGTCACGTCCAGATATTCCGCTGCATGCGCGCGCAATGTACAAAATGACGCGCGATGGTCTTGAGCCTGAAAAACATGGTGAGACAGGCCCATTGGCAAAAGTTGATGAAATAAAAGCGCAAGGTCACCCTGTTGCATTTGTGGGTGATGTTGTGGGGACCGGGTCCTCACGTAAATCAGCAACCAACTCTGTTTTATGGTTCTTTGGTGAAGATTTACCAGAGGCGTACCAAATAAAAAAGGCGGTGGTATTTGTATTGGTTCCAAAGTTGCCCCTATTTTCTTTAATACAATGGAAGATGCCGGCGCGCTAGTATTTGAAGCTGACGTAGAGAAAATGAACATGGGTGATGTGATAGACATCTATCCATTAGATGGCGTTATTAAAAATGCAGACACTGGCGAAGAACTAGCAACATACAGCTATAAATCTAAAGTATTGCTAGATGAAGTAAGAGCGGGTGGACGCATCAATTTAATTATTGGCCGCGGATTAACGCAAAAAGCACGCGAATCGTTAGGTCTTGGTACTAGCGATGTATTTAGAGTTCCAGAAGTGCCTGCTTCAACAGATGCAGGCTTCACACTTGCACAAAAAATGGTGGGTAAAGCGTGTGGTGTAGATGGCATTCGCCCTGGTACCTATTGTGAGCCAAAAATGACAACAGTGGGTTCACAAGATACAACCGGACCAATGACACGAGATGAACTCAAAGATCTAGCATGTTTAGGTTTTTCTGCAGATTTAACAATGCAGTCTTTTTGTCACACTGCGGCTTATCCTAAGCCAGTCGATATTGATACGCAGCACACCTTACCTGATTTCATTATGAACCGTGGTGGCGTTTCATTGCGCCCAGGTGATGGCATTATCCACTCTTGGCTAAACCGCATGTTATTGCCTGATACTGTTGGTACTGGTGGTGATTCACATACTCGATTCCCTATGGGTATTTCATTCCCCGCAGGCTCAGGTCTAGTTGCTTTTGCAGCTGCTACTGGTGTAATGCCACTTGATATGCCTGAGTCAGTGTTGGTTCGTTTCAAAGGAAAGATGAAGTCTGGTATCACACTTCGTGACCTTGTTCATGCAATTCCTTTGTACGGCATTAAAGAAGGCTTATTAACAGTTGCTAAAAAAGGCAAGATTAATGCATTTTCTGGTCGGATTTTAGAAATTGAAGGATTGGAAGATTTAACAGTTGAGCAAGCATTTGAATTGTCAGATGCTTCTGCAGAACGTTCAGCTGCTGGCTGTACCATTAAATTGTCTGAGGACTCGATTGCTGAATATCTTCGTTCTAACATTACGATGCTGCGTTGGATGATCAACGAAGGTTACGGTGACCCGCGCACACTAGAGCGCAGGGCTATAAAGATGCAAGAATGGTTAGACAACCCGACATTAATGGAAGCGGACAAAGATGCAGAATATGCTGAAGTCATTGAAATCGATTTAGACGATATTGATGAGCCTATTTTATGCTGTCCAAATGACCCAGACGATGCAAAGACACTATCTGACGTAGCAGGTGATAAGATAGATGAAGTCTTTATTGGTTCATGTATGACCAATATTGGCCACTTTAGAGCTGCCGGTAAACTGTTAGAGCAATACGGCGGAACATTACCAACACGTTTATGGGTATCTCCTCCTACTAAGATGGACAAAGCTCAATTAATGGAAGAAGGGTATTACAATATCTACGGTAGAGCAGGTGTTCGCACTGAAATGCCAGGTTGCTCTTTGTGCATGGGGAACCAAGCGAGAGTATTAGCTGCTTCCACGGTATTGTCTACCTCTACTCGTAACTTCCCTAACCGTTTAGGTGATGGAGCTGATGTGTACTTGTGTTCTGCTGAAATCGCGGCTGTTGGTGCTATTTTAGGTAAAATTCCAAACAAAGAAGAGTACATGGAATATGCAGACAAGATTGATTCTATGCGCGATGAAGTCTTCCGTTACCTTAACTTTGACCGAATGGACGAGTTTAAGAAAGCTGAGGAAGAAGCTAAAGCGAAGATCATTCCAACACTGAATGTTGCCTAATATTCACTGATACCAAAAGCCGGGCAACTTAATCGTTTCCCGGCTTTTTTATTTATAACGCTATTTAAAGTAAGATACTGCTAATTTACCCTCACAAAGGAAAAGTATTATGAGTCCAACAAAAGCATATAAGCGCGTTGTCAAAGGGGGGACCTTAGTCCTTGCATTGCTATGTTCGATTTCATTTGTGTTAGCACAAGAAGAGGCTGTTGATAACGCCCAAAGCGAATTTACACAAAGTGAATCTGCTATTGTTTCTGACGATGGTAAAATTACCATTGAGCTAAACGGAAAAACCCTTCGTGTTGCATATGCAGATACGCCTGCTAAAAGACAATTAGGGCTTATGTACCGACGCCAAATGTGTGATGACTGCGGCATGCTTTTTCGCTTTGATTCAGTAAAAGTGGCAAGTATTTGGATGAAAAATACCTATATCCCCCTTGATTTAGCATATATTAAAGACGATGGAGAAATAGTGGATATTCAGGCGCTTACACCTCATGATTTAACATCTGTATATTCGCCAGAGCCCATCTTATTTGCACTAGAAATGAATCAGGGTTGGTTTGCAACTAATAATGTAAAAATCGGCGATACGCTTAAGGTTCATAGCAATTAACACTGGATATTACTTTTATCATTTAAAGGAAACACTATGCACGTCTCACTAAACGTTGCCAAATTTGGCGGCACTAGTGTGGCCAATTATGAAACCATTAATAATTGCGCCCAAATTGTAGTTAACAACCCAAGTACAAAGGTTGTCGTGGTAAGCGCAGCCGCGGGTGTTACAAATAATCTTGTTTTGCTTGCTAACACTGCGCTAACCAGTGAGCAAATTAGCGATGTTATTGAGAATATTCGTAAAACTGAATTTGCGATACTTAATCAATTAAAAAAACCAAGTGAAGTAGAAGACAAACTATTTACACTATTAGAGGAACTTGAGGCCTACGCTATAGGCACGAAGAGATTAATTACTCTGATGATATCAAAGATGCGTTACTGTCAATGGGTGAACGCATGTCATCTTTATTATGTGCCGCAATTTTACGTGAAAATGGCCTAAGAGCGATTAATTTCGATGCCCGCAAAGTCTTAAGAACCGATGATAAATTTACACATGCTTCTCCTGATTTAAACGCTATCAAATCCCTTTGCGCACAATTGCTAATCCCAGAAATTAAGGAACATGTAGTGGTTACACAGGGATTTGTGGGAGCAGATGAGCAAGGCAGAACAACCACACTGGGTCGAGGTGGGTCGGACTTTACTGCTGCCCTTTTAGCTGAGGCTATTGAAGCGCAAACATGTGAAATTTGGACCGATGTAATTGGCGTATACACAACAGATCCTAGAATTACTGATAAGGCGCGTCCTCTGCCAGAGCTTAGTTTCGAAGAAGCTGCTGAAATGGCAACTTTCGGCGCTAAGGTATTACATCCAGCGACAATGGAGCCTGCGCTTCGACAAAATATTCAAGTCTTTGTTGGCTCAAGTAAAGAAGCCGACAAAGGGGGGACATGGATTCGAAGAGACTGTGAGCACGAGCCAGCATTTAGAGCAGTTACTAGAAGGCGAGAGCAAGTTTTAGTGACGGTAAAAACGCCTAAAATGATGTATGCACAAGGCTTCCTTGAGAGAGTATTTCACATTATTGCAAAGCACGAGTTGAGTGTTGATTTGATCACTACGTCAGAAATTGCGGTTTCATTTACGCTGGATAATCCACCAAACTCAATATCTGAGAAAATGAATAACGAAACTTTTGTAGAGTTAAGTAATATATGTGAAGTGAGTGTTGAGCGCGATCTTGATGTGGTGACCGTAGTAGGAAACAACATGCACAGTGAGGCTGGTGTCTCGTCTAAGATATTCTCTGCTATCAGTGATCTCAATCTACGAATGATATGTTTCGGCGCAAACGTACATAACTTATCTGTGGTGATTAGCAAACAAGATAGTGACGAAGCGGTAATGTCATTACACGCCGCTCTTTTTGAGTAAGCACACGCGATTTAATTAAAAAAGGGCGCTTTGAAAGCGCCCTTTTTTTAGATTATCATGCTTAGACTTTAAATCGCCCAATTGATTCTTGTAGCTCTTCGGCCAGTTTAGCGACCTCAGCACTTGAGTCAGATGTTTGTTTGGCCCCAACAGATGTTTGTTCGGCAATCCCAACAATACTTTCAAGACGTTCACTTATTTCAGAAGAAACCGCATTTTGCTCTCTGGCAGCATGTTCAATGCGAGTACTTACTTCGTGTGCTTTATGCACCGCATCAGTGATGAGTTCAAGAGCTTCACCGGCTTTTTCTGTTTCTTCAACGCATGCTACCGTTTGCTCTTTACCTTGATTCATGACCGATACTGCTTTTTCAGCACCAGCTTGTAGCACTTCAATCATGGAGTTAATTTCAGATGTAGATTTTTGAGTTCGGCTTGCTAAGGTTCTAACTTCGTCAGCAACAACAGCAAATCCGCGACCTTGCTCACCTGCTCTTGCAGCTTCAATAGCTGCATTAAGCGCTAGTAGATTCGTCTGGTCAGCGACACCACGAATAACATCTAATATCCCACCAATACTTGCGCTGTCTTGATGTAATTTATTAATAACTTCTGCTGCTTGTTCAACGTCATTAGCAAGTACTTGTATTGTTGATTTGTTGCGGGCAGATATTGCTTTTACTTTTTCCGCTTCAACATCAGCATGCTTAATTTGCTTTAAGGTATCATCAGCATTAGTTGTGACTAGTTCCGAGGTAGTATGCATCTCGGTAGTAGCTGCTGCCACTTGCGAGATTTGAGATTTTTGATCTTCAATTGACGCCGTTGTTTGCAAGGTAACAGCTGATGTTTCACCACTTGCTGCCGCCAGTTGATCAGCGCGCTGATTAATGACATAGATAAGCTCTTTGAGGTTATCAATCAAACCGTTACAATTTCGTGCTAACTCACCAAATTCGTCCTGTGATGAATCGTCCATGCGGTGTGTTAAGTCACCAGATGAGGCTATTTGTAATAATTGATTAACTTTAGCTAGTGGTTTTTGCATTGCATTTACGCTGATATAAGCTACGCCAACACTCACCACCACCGATAATATAATGAGTGAGATTACAATAACGGTACTTGACGTTATTTGACCGTCAACACTTTCTTTTACACTAAGGGCCGATGTATCAGCCATATCATTTAGCTCATTAAGTTGAGCAATTGCGTCAGTAATTTTTTGGTCAGACGATAACAGCAATTCTGCTGCCATCTCGACTGATTTTAGCTGATCGATTTTAGTGGCCAATAAACCTTGCGGGTTAATGATCATTCGTTCGACTTGTGTTACTAAATCAGCCACTTCATCGAGAGTGCCGGAAGAATCCTCACCATTTGCTGCATTCATCACATTGGCAAGACGCTCTTTAGATTGTTGTAAAATTACATTCACTTCTTTGCTGCGCAGATCTGCCCGTTGCATAGTTTCTGTTGCGGTATATTCTGTAGTAGTACTTAGCAACTGCAACAAGCCAGACTCTAGGGATTCTGCTAAGTCTGCAGCATCTTGTAAGGCATCAGACTCCGAAATTTCATCTAGGTCGGTAAAGTCGAGTAATAGCGATGACGCATCGTCAATATTCTCTTCTAGATCGCTCACCATGTCTGAATAGCTGCTGTATAATTCAATTGCACGTATGTGTGATTCAAACATACCCTGCGCACTAAGGTTGTATTCATCATAGGAAAGCTTAATTGAATCAACCGAACTCTTTAGCATGGGATCGGCTTGCGTGACCGTTTGTAGTTCGTTTAGCGTCACGTCAAATAAAGCTTTTGCATCGGCATAAGCTTCCTGTTTAGCAACAACTTCGGATTCATTTTGTGAAATAAAACCTTCGAAAGTAAGACGACCCATGTTAATAAAAGATGCTTTTAGGTCTGAGCTGCCAGCAACAGTTGGCAATGCTATGGTACTTAATTGTTCTGATTTACTACCAATCTTATTTAAACTAACAAGCGATGACACGCCTATTACGAACAGTAAAACTGTGACGGCTAAGAATCCGCCATAGACACGTTTTGCCACTGTTAATTTCATGATGACTCCAAAGTTAAAGCAATTGTATAAGATTTCTAACTTAGGTTATCGTCATGCAAGAGCAGAACTTTATTACGGATATTGGATTATTTTGTTGGTCTCTAGATTTAACAAGCTCATGGTATTACCCCATACAAACCCCGTGTCCAAAGGGAATATTTGTGCTCCGCAATGATTAAGGCTTGTATCTCCTAACAGGGATGCCCAATGCCCAAACACAATTCGATGGCTCGACTTGAGTTTTGGATTTGTGTAGGCAAACCAAGGTAAGACAGAACCACAAGCATTTTTAGGATGAGATTTACCTGTAAAATCTAAGGCATACTGTTGATTAATAAACCGCATACGCGTAAACGTATTAATGATAAAGCGCAGTCGTTGGGTTTCATCAAGTGCTTTGTCCCAAACATTGGGCTGATTTCCATACATGTTTTTTAAGAAGGTCTCAGCTGATTTGCTTTGTAATTTATCTTGTACCTCTTTTGACAACTTAAGCGCTTTTTTTATTGACCATTTCGGATATAACCCTGCGTGAGAAAGTAAGGTGTCTTTAGCAGGCGATAAAGCCAATGGCTTTGTCATTAGAAACTCAATATAACGGTCTATATGTTTGTGTTTTAACAAGGCTTCTAGTTTATCTTGTGCTTTAGGTTTTACTACCTTGTGTGCAATCGCAATTAAATGCAGATCATGATTGCCTAAGACAGTGTCAAAGCTATCGCCAAGTTCATACAAAAATGCCATTGTTTTTAGACTATCGGGGCCTCTTGCAACTAAATCGCCGACCGCCCATAATTTGTCTTTGTCAGGGTCAAAACTTGCTTTTTTCAGCAGCTTTTTCAAGCCTTGATAACAACCTTGAATATCCCCTACGACAAAATTACTCATGATTAGTGCAAGCTATTGGGCACAGATAGGTTAAAGACGGGTATATTTGCTTTAAATGTTGTGTCATTTTCAGCGCAATAAAACTCATAATAGCCTTGCATGGTCCCAACTTGTGTTTTAATCATTGAGGCACTTGTGTATTGATATGTTTTGTCATATCCGATGATAGGCTGCTCTCCAATCACGCCTTCCCCAGAAACCTCTACTTTCTCACCATTTCCATCGGTAATGAGCCAATAGCGGTTTAATAGCTTTATGCTTTCTGGATTATCATTGCGAATGTGGACAGTATAGCTAAATACGAACACATCGGTCTGATTGGGCTTATTTTGTTTACCTATATATGAAGAATCGACTTTAATCGTTACGTGTTGATGCATGTTGTGATAAATCAAATACTTTATTAGCAAGTCTTGCAAACTCATCTAAAGTGAGTTGCTCGGCTCTTATGTCTGGACGTATGTCTAATGTAATGATTTGTGATTCATCCAACAAGTTTTTTAAACTATTTCGGATGGTTTTTCTTCGTTGATTAAACGCTGCGGTGACAATAAGCTGCAAGCTGTCAATATTCTTAAGCGTTACCGGAGGATTTAGGTGAGGTACTAAACGAACCACTGCTGAGTCAACTTTAGGGGCTGGTTTAAACGATGATGGCGGCACCATGACAACCGGTATAGCGCTGCAGTAATACTGAGCCATTACCGATAGTCTGCCATACAGTTTATCGCCACTTTTTGCACATAAGCGTTTTACAACTTCATGTTGGAGCATAAAGTGCATGTCTTGAATCTCGTTACAATACTTAAACAAATGAAACATCAGTGGTGTTGAAATATTATAAGGAAGATTGCCAAATACACGAAGCTTGCCCCTATCAGCCAAGCTGGAAAAATCATATTTAAGCGCATCACTTTCGATCACATCAAGCTTATCTTGGATAAAAGGGTGAGAACGAAGCCTTTTTGCAAGATCTCTATCAAGTTCAACCACAGTTAGCTTTTCGACAAGCTCGGCGACTGGCTCTGTCAATGCCCCTAAACCTGGTCCAATTTCAATTAGATTTTGGCCTTTTAAGGGATTAATGGTACTGACAATTTTGTCAATGATGTAGTCGTCATGCAGGAAATTTTGCCCAAAGCGTTTTCTCGCCGTATGTCCTAGATGTTTATTTGTCATCTTTGTTGATCACTTTTTTCGTTTAGCAAGTTTAATTGCTTCACTTAGCGCACGTTGCATACTGCCTGTATCTGCTTGTCCAGTGCCAGCCAAATCAATTGCAGTGCCATGATCAACAGATGTACGAACAAAAGGCAAGCCCAGTGTAATATTGACGGAGTTACCAAAGCCCTTAAACTTTAGAACAGGCAAACCTTGGTCGTGATACATCGCTAGCACGGCGTCGGCTTGGTCTAAGTATTTAGGTTGAAATATTGTGTCTGCAGGCAAAGGGCCGACTAAATCCATGCCTTGTGCTCTTAAGTGATTGAGAGTAGGCGTGATAGTCTGAATTTCTTCGTTTCCTAAATGTCCGTCTTCTCCCGCATGAGGATTGAGTCCGCATACGTAAATACTTGGTTGTTCGATACCAAATTTTTGCTGTAAGTCATTGTGCATAATGCCAAGCACTTTTTCTATACGTTGGGGCGTAATGGCTTTGCTGACATAAGCAAGTGGTATGTGAGTAGTAGCTAAGCATACTCGTAGTCCATCAGTTGCCAACATCATTACTACATCTGCAGTATTTGATTGTTGTGCAAAATACTCTGTGTGGCCAGAAAAAGAGATACCGGCTTTATTGATAATGCCTTTATGAACTGGGCCTGTCACGACAGCGTCAAAATCCCCTTTTATATTGGCTTCACAAGCAAGCCTTAAGGTATCAACAACATAGTGACCATTGTCACTATTAAGTGTACCGACGTTTACTTTTGATGCGCAAGGAACGTGTTGTACAACGAGTTGCCCTGCGATATGAGGCTGAGGTTTAGTTTGGGAATACGGAATAATGTCAACTTCAATCCCCAAGTCTATCGCTCTTTGATTAAGCATATCGATATCAGCAAACAAGACCAATTGAGCGTCCCAAGGGCGTTGGGATAACATGATCATAAGATCTGGTCCTATCCCTGCAGGTTCGCCAAGGCGTGACGGCAAGCTTTATCAATTCATTACTCATATAAAGAGCGGATCCTAAGTGCTAAAGAGTTGCCGTTAAACGTTTTCATCAAGCACTTCAATATATGCTTGGTCGCGCATTTCGCGTAGCCAATTGTCGGTTTCTTCTTGGAATTTACGATTGAAAATAAGCTGATAAGCACGATCTTCCTTACGTTTTTCTGTAGCGTCATCTGTTCGTCTATCTATCAGTTGGATTAAGTGCCAACCATGTTGTGAACGAATAGGCTGGCTAAACTCATCTTTTTCTAGCAGTGCCAAGGCATCTCTAAATTCAGGCACATAAATACTTGGATCATTCCACCCTAGCTCGCCTCCTCGAAGTGCAGAGCCTGGGTCTTCAGAATACTCCTTTGCAAGCTCTTCAAAATCTGCATTGCCTGCAATGATGTCTTGTCGAAACTGACTCAGCATTTCTTTAGCTTTGTTATCACTTAAGATAACAGAAGGCGTCACCAAGATGTGTCTTGCATTTACTTCTTCAATTTCTACAATTTCTACACCGCGCGTATCCGCAATTTTTAAAATATGAAATCCAGCACCACTTCTAATTGGTCCAATTATTTCATCTTTCTTTTTACCTTGGACGGCTTCAGCAAATAAAGTTGGCATCGAATTCACATTCATCCAGCCCATATCTCCACCTTCTAAGGCTTTTGCGCCAGATGATGCCGCTATGGCAATACGTGTAAAATCAGACCCGTTAGTTAGCAATTCAATCACTCGTTCTGCTCTTACTCTTGAATCGGTAATATCCTCTTCGGTAGCATCACTAGGAACATCAATCAGTATGTGTCCGAGTCTATATTCAGCTTGCTCCGCTCCTTGCTCATTGATTAACGTCAATAATGTATCAATTTCTTGTTGGGTAATATAAACACGACGTCTTACATTCGCGCGTCTAACTTCACCACTAATCAGCTCACTACGGATCTCTTCACGATAAACCTCATAAGCTAAGCCCTGTCGTGCTAATTCTTGGCGAAAGACAGGCATGGTAATGCCTTGTTGAGCGGCGATATTTTCTATTGTTTGATCAAGCTGTGGATCACTAATTTGTATCCCCATCCGTTCTGCCATTTGCGATTGCAGGTTTTCTAGAATTAGCCTTTCAATTGCTTGTCTTCGCAGAGCTGCGTCAGAAGGGAGTGTTTGACCGCTTGTCAACGCATTTGCTTTAACGCCCTGAACTAACTCAGCGATTTCACTCTCTAAAATAACGCCTTGGTCTACGATCACGGCCACTTTATCCAGCAGTTGTCGTGTTTGCGCAATGCTAGCGCTAGACAACATACTGATTATCATTATTAAGGGGACTACTATTTTTTTCATAACTTCTCTATCGTAAGGTTAGTTCAATACAAAGGGCTGACGATAGCCAAATAATCCTTGGCTTAGCATATCAGACTTGCTTCGACTATTACCCATTCCTTTAAATACAAATTGTACAGCAATTCCGCTTTCAAATTCATTTAAATTGCGTATACCATTATCGTTAAATCTGGCTGCAAGCTCTCTTCGTGCGGTAACACGTATCGCCCAGCAACAACTTTCATATTCCACACCAGCGAAGCTCTCGATGCTCCTTGAGCGATTTAAGTCTCGGTAATAGCGACCTACCCAATGCCAGTCTTTGTTAATGGGCCAGCTTGCAGATACGCCAACCTGATCAATCCTCTCATTTGACAGTGCTCTAATGTATCGGTGGTTTAGTTGTAAGCGTTTATTCTCACTGAGTCTATACTCTGTTGAAAAACTACTTCTTTCAACCTTGCTTGATTGATTACCAACTTGTATATCAGAGTGCAAAAGCCAGTTTTGGTTCACTTGCCAGTCAATTTCTGCGGCGATTGACGAGCGATTACCTTCTCGAACGCTGTCAATGAGTCTTGCGTCGTCGACATATATAATTTGTCCCACGCTAGCAACAAATACTTCATTATTGTTTTTGTCAATTAAACGAGATGTTGCACCTAAAGTAAATTGATTGTTGTCATTAATACGATCTAGCCCTGTAAACTCTTGGCCTCTAAATAAATTGCTAAAATTGGTCAAAATAGGAGTGGTGTCATATAAACCGATATCACTTTGGTCTTCATAACTGGTGTACAGATATTGTGATTTAGGTTCAAGTGTAAGTGTGAAGTCATCTCCAAACACGCGTTGGTCTCGTTCAAATATTAACGACCCATACAAACGAAGTTGCCCAAGTGTTCGCGAAACATCTTCATTTAATCCTTGTATGCCGTCTTTTAAATCTTGTTGATAGTAAGTGTGCATAACACTGGCTTGCGCAAGTAACTCTCCCCACGCTTGCTGGTAAGGAATGCTAACGGATGGTTCTATATGGAAACGAAAAGCGTTAGGAGCATTGACATTGTCGTTGTCAAAAAAGGCAACTTCAGAATGGATACCGAAATCAACTAAATCGCTTAAGTCAGTATTGTAGGTTAGTTTTGCTTCAGGCAGAGCTCTATAATTATCAGCAACATCACCGATTGTCGCAAAATCTCTCACAAACATCGAGAAATCAATTTCTTCTGATGCGTAATTCACCCCAAGTTGTCGATATAAATGAGTGTCTGCTTGATTATAATAGTCTGAACCTAGGTCGATTATATAGTTGTTATCGCTAAGGTCACTAATATCAGCTGCAATAGACCAATTATCTGCGAGTTTTCCGCGGTGTAAAAAACGGTAAAAGTAGCGTTTTGCTTTATCAGCACGGTCTCTGTCTTCAGGAAGATATTCAATTTGCAATTCGCCTTGGTGGTGTTTGCTTAAGTATCGAAGTTCAGATTTTAACTGAACTCCTCTTAAGGACATCAAGCGAGCTGATAAGGTTGCATCTACATTCGGCGCGATATTCCAATAGTAGGGTTGCTCATACTCAACGCCAGTATTTGAACTACTACCTATTTGTGGAAACAAAAGCCCAGACTGGCGTTCGGTAGTAATGGGAAAAGCAAAATAGGGTAAGTAAAAAACCGGTACGCCGGCCACGTAAAAGCGAGTGTTGTAAGCCTGGCCAAAAGGCAGATCTTTTTCGATTGTAATTTCAGATGCTTTTATTTGCCAATCTTCACCGCCTTCTGGGCAAGTGGTAAATGTAACATTTTCTAAAGATACACCTTGTTCACCAGAAATAGCGATAAGGTCAGCGCCACCTCGTCCATTGACACCACTTAATTTGTACTCACTTTCTTGCATTTGTAAAAGCTTAAGTTCGCCATCTAGAACAATAGATTCGCTATCAACCTGCAGTAGTTCATCGGTATACCTGACATCACCTGTAGCGTTTAAGTCGTTTGAACTTGACGATATATTTGCACTATCAGCGGTAATGATAGAAGAGGGACTTTTGATCGATACACTGCCCTCAAATGCTGCAACTTGATCTTTTACCACAAGCGCCGATTCTGAGGTTACTATTACTTGGCCTTCTTCAACAATAGGAGGAATAAATTCAAACGCATTGGTCGGACATTGTTCTTGAGCAAACGCTTGTGAATTTGCCATAGTGCAAAAACATACACTGACGAAAAAAAACGGAAAGAGTCGTGAGCGCTCGGTAATTGACCACTTTGTCTGCGACGCACCAACAACTTTAAAAGAGAGAACTTGCATTAATTTTTATGATACCGACGCTAATAATATGGTTCAATTACGGATGAAAATACAGTGTGCTGAGCTTAATTTGCCACTTAAATTATGAGAATGCTTAACAACCTTGTAATTTTAATGGTTATAATACCATTTACCAAGAAAAACATGTAAATAAAGCTCAAAAAAGAACGGCTATGCGGAGGAAGTGGCACAAATGCCCATTTTTGGAAAAATTATTGGTGCAGTAATCGGTTTAGCGGTTATGAAAATACCAGGTCTATTTATTGGCTTATTGGTGGGTCACATGTTTGATGCTGCCTATGGTCGCGACTTTGCAAACAAAGGTGGTTTTGCACGGTTTTTCTCTAGTCACTCTGATATGACACAACAAGCAATATTTTTTCATGCAGTATTTTCAAGCTTAGGTCATGTTTGTAAGGCTGATGGAAAAATTACCTCATCGGAAATCGCAGTAGCTACTCAGTTGATGGACCAAATGGGCTTAAAAGGACAAATGAGAACCGAAGCGCAGCAAGCATTTAGGGAAGGTAAAGAAAAAGACTTCCCTTTAGAAACCATGCTCAAGGAGTTCTCAAGTTATTGCCATCAACGTGTCGATATTATGCGAGTGTTTTTAGAAATATTGATTTCAGCAGCTTATGCAGACGGCTCGCTCGCTCCCCAAGAAGTCTCAGTGTTGCAACGTGTAGCCAAATCACTTGGGTTTTCTACCAAAGATTTACACTTTTTAATCAGTATGCACGAGGCGAGTCAGCGATTCAGAGGCAAAAATACCCATCAATCTTCCTACCAAAAAAAGGACAATACACATCATCAGGGTGGACCTTTTAAATATGGCGCTTATGAATCACTGAACGATGCTTACAATATTTTAGGGGTCGATAAACAAGCTGATGATAAACAAGTCAAACGAGCTTACAAAAAACAAATGTCTTTGCATCACCCTGATAAATTATCGGCAAAAGGTCTGCCTGAAGAAGCGCTAGAAATGGCTAAATCTAAAACACAGGATATCCAAGCAGCTTATCAAATGATAAAAGAAGCTAGAGGAACACGTTAATAACAGACCCTATTACGACCTTGTTTTTTAGCTTGATATAAGTTTTTGTCTGCTTGCGAAATACAAGTATCAAGGTCTTGTGCCAATTTGATATCAGTTACGCCCGCTGAGATAGTTAATAAATGAGGCTGGTTAGTGGATTTAGATATGATGCCAAAGTCGTTTTCTTGTACTCTATTTCTTAGTTTTTGAGCCACATTATACGCCTCTTGTATATTTGTGGCCGGCAGCAACACAATAAACTCTTCTCCGCCCCACCTTGCAATGATGTCGTGCGCTCGGATGTTATTTTGAAAGATATCTGCAATATCAATTAACACTTGGTCACCAATATCATGGCCATGTTCATCGTTTACTTTCTTAAAAAAATCAACGTCAATAATTACTAATGAGAAGTTCTCTTTATGACGTTTGAAGCGTGAAAAAGCATTGGTAGCATGTTCCTTGAAGCCTCTTCTGTTTAGTGTTTTGGTCAAGGTGTCAGAATTTGACAGATAAAGTAATTTTTCATTTGCTTGCGCTAAGTCTCGTGTCTTTTCATCTACCATATAAGCTAATCGTTTTGATTGCATAAACAACGAATACGTTCGCCATCTAAAGAGTGCATATACAGCCAGACAAAATAAGCATACCCACGCAACGATGCCAACTGGGCTGCGCCACCAAGGTGGCTTAACCAAAAGGTTTAAAGATATAGCTTCTGGATTCCATATTTTATATTCATTAGTAGAGCTTATTCTTAGCGTATAATCACCCGCAGCTAAATTAGTAAAGGTTATTTTTCTATTTTTCGCATCAGTGTATTGCCAAGTACTATGAAATCCCTCTAGTTTGTATGCGTAATCGATGCTTTGTGGATTGCTAAAGTTTAGTGCGGCAAAGTCAAACTCAATGGCGATGACATCAGGCGGTAATATGAGTTGAGAATTTGTAATATCAGCCATGTTAATATTCTCTAGTTGCTGTTGCTCCTAGCTAAGACGTCTAATTTGGGTCATTTTTAAACGCGGCATTTTTGCGTCAGGCATAACATCATCGGGATTAAACACAGATGTGCCGTTTGCACCAGAAAAATAGATATTACCAAATTGATCGGTGGCTCTAGCACCAACATAATATCCTGACTCATCAGCACCATCTTTCTCACCATAAAATATCGTACTTGCAAGGTCAGGACTTACTCGCACAATCCCTTCGGTTGTTGTTATCCAATAGACATTATCATTATCTTGAACGACAGCACCGATTGACGTTGATGCTAAAGGAGTATTCTGGAATAAATGCTCAAAAACGGGTTTGCCATCAACAAACTTCATACTTTGAAGGCCTTTGCTTTGTGTGCCAACAAAATATTGGTCGGCGTTCATTTTAGAAATCCAGGTGACCACATCAAAGGCAAGGCTATTTTTATTGTCAGGCTCATTTTTAAAAATTTCAAATGTTCGGTCTTGAGAGTTAAGTTGATATAAGCCACCAGTACTTGCTACCCAGATGCTTTGCTCTGATTCGTAAAAAATACTCAACGCGAGCGGTACTTCCCATTTTTCTGTGATTTGCTCAGTTTGAGGATTTACTCGATAAGTACCATCATTTGCCGTCCCTACCCAAATAAATCCTTTTTCATCCTCTTCTAACGAATAAATTAGACTGCCATCTAGCAGGACAGGGATTAACAATTTAGTATTCTTGTTTAATTTATACAAACCAGATCTTGTTCCGACCCAAACATCTTGGGTCAAACCTGATACCAAAATATCGGTAGTATTAACAACGATACGCTCGTTACTTCGCTCGCTTTTTTTCTGAAAAGGGCCTTTTACATTCTTTGTTTCGGGTGAATACTGATATATACCTAATTGTCCAGAAATCCACATGTTGCCATCACGATCACTTGAAATGCCATATGTAGGTTGAGTCTCAGGCAGTTCAATTTTTCCAAATGATGGTTCTTTGTTATTGATAATTGAGAACCCTCGATTCAAAGAACCAAAAAAGATATTGCCTTCAATATTACTAATCGCCAAGACATTTATCGCCTCTTCATCACTTGTCACCGCACTTAGCGTTCCTTCAAGGCTATTAAATTTTTCTAAGCCACTGTGGCTGCCAATCCATAGGTCATTTTTGTCATCAAGAGCTAAGGCAATAACGTGAACGTTTTTCAAACCCTCGGCAACTGATAAATGGGTCATTGGTTTATAATCATCTAAGCTTAACTTTACAATACCTTTTGCTTTTGTGCCTACCCAAATCACTGAGTCACTATCAATTGCTAAGGCAGTAATTTCTTGACCGTTCATTAATGGCGCTTCAAAAGCTTCATTAGATAAGTCATATCGCAACAAACCTTTATTTGTTGCGATATAAATGGTGTCTGAACTAGAAGCAATTTGATTAACAGAAAAAGGCGCTAAGTTGGTTTGAATTTCCTGAAATTTGTCGCTACCTAGCGTCTTTACATAAAGACCAAACTCCGTTCCAAGCCAAATATTTCCTTGCTCATCAACATTAATATTTTTGATGAATTTATTCGTCTTAGTTTCAATATCGACAACTTCGATAGGCTCAAAGGTTTTACTTTGGTAGTCATACTTAGTGACGCCATTAATTGTGCCTATCCAGATATCGCCTGTTTTAGGATCAGAAGTCAAACTATTGGCATACGAGGCGGGTAAACCCAAGCTTGGATCCTCGTCGTATTTGTAGACTAGAAACTCATAGCCATCAAATCGTGCAATACCTTGCTGTGTAGCAATCCATACAAATCCGTCTATGTCTTGCGCAAATGCGGCAACCGTCGTTTGAGGTAGTCCATCATCTACGTTATAAAATGGTCCGTTATATTGATTGGCAAAACCAGTGAGGGAAACAAGGCACAAAAAAACGTACAGAATGATTTTCTGCAAATAAAGCGTGATAGAAAAAGTTGCGCTTACTTTATTATAGTTATTCACATTGCCCATTATAGATAATTACAACACACTGGCGGTATATCTTGATTACACGCTTTGGTATTATTTATCAAGTGTAGTCTGTAAACCACTGAAAACCTAAAATTTCAGTAAAAACCAGTCATAAGTCTATGTTATCTGTATACATCGACTAGGTCTTTGATCTAGACGTATCAATAAACATACTGAGGTATAAAGTGTGACCGTGGTAATAAAAACAATATGAAAACCTTATCAGTCTCAAACCAAAATCATATCGATAATTTTTTAAATATGTTGTGGATTGAGAAAGGCTTGAGTGAAAACACAGTCAATTCCTATCGTTCTGACTTGCAAAAACTGGGTATATTCTGTCAAAAATACTTTGAAGATATTGACTTGTCAGATTTGTCCGAATCACATATCCAGGCTTACCTAGCTTGGCGATTAGAACAGCACTTGAGCCAACGTTCAACTGCTCGCTTGCTAAGTTCTGCACGTTCATTTTATGTTTATTTAATCGCTAATAATTTATGTGACACAAACCCCATAGCGAATATTAATAACCCTAAGTTACCACAGTATTTGCCTAGTACCTTAAGTGAAAAGCAAGTAGACGCATTGTTAGCGGCGCCCAACCATATTGATGCCATTCACATCCGAGACCGAGCTATGTTGGAGCTTCTTTACGCTACGGGAATAAGGGTGAGCGAACTGGTCAACCTACAAATGCATCAAGTGGGCCTTTTGCAAGGAGTGATAAGAGTTACGGGGAAAGGAGATAAAGAACGCTTAGTGCCCATGGGTGAAGATGCATTAGAGACATTGCAAATCTACTTGAAAGAGGCGCGACCTGAACTATTAAAAGCACCTAGTAACACTGTATTTCCGAGTAAAAGGGGCACGCTGATGACAAGGCAAACTTTTTGGCATCGTATCAAGTTATATGCAAAGCATGCTGGCATTAATATTCCTTTGTCCCCGCATACGCTTCGACATGCTTTTGCGACTCACTTACTAAATCATGGCGCCGACCTTAGGGTTGTTCAAATGTTATTAGGACATTCGGATTTATCGACAACGCAAATTTACACGCATGTTGCTACGCAAAGATTGCAATCCTTGGTAAAAAATCATCATCCAAGAGGCTAGACACATTTATTCACTCGTGTTTTACTCTTTTCGCTCGATATATACGTAATAAGCTCTACAATTAACGTATTAAGATGTATTTGTAAAAAAATGAAATTATTTACAAGCATCGACGGTCATATGACTGGTTAAGTCTCATTTTAATATTGGAAAGTAATTAATGAATTTAAGATCTCTATACACAAAGCTTATGACTGGGTTGGTTTTATCTGTATTGGCAGTAACAATTAGCCATGCGCAAGTCAAAAGCGACGCTTTTGTGCAACAGCTAGGCGCAAAGCTTGATTTAAATATTAGCAAGTTGGAAGAATCGCCAGTACCAGGTCTATATCAAATCTATACAGACCGAGGTTTGTTTTATGTAAGTGAAGACGGTAACTATTTCTTGCAGGCGCGCGTGTACAATGTGGCTAATGGTATCGTAGATGAGACTGAAGTTGCTTTAAAGCAAGTGCGTTTAGATGGCGTAGAAAAATTTCAAGATTCAGCTATTTTCTTTGGAGCTAAAGACGAAAAATACGTTATAAATGTCTTCACAGATGCCACTTGTGGCTATTGCCGAAAGCTCCATAATGAAATGGCGCTATTAAATGATTTGGGTATTTCTGTTCGTTATTTTGCGTGGCCAAGAGCAGGATTAGGTAGTTCAGTATATCGAGATGCAGTATCAATTTGGTGCTCTGAGGACCCTCATCAAGCAATTACCGATGCAAAAGCAGGCAAACCAGTTCCTAGTGCAAGTTGTGAAAACGAAGTTGCTGAGCAATATCGTTTTGGGCAACAAATTGGTGTCAATGGTACTCCAAATATTATTTTTCCTGATGGCACTTTTGTTAAGGGGTACTTACCTGCTAACGACATGATAAAAGCCTTAGAAGAATCTAGCTAGTCATCATATATCTACATTATAAAGAGCCCCTTAAAGTAGGGGCTTTTTTGTGTATGAGTACTTACTATGGTTATACTTTGACCGCCCGCACAACGTATCGAAGAGATGGATTTGGTGATACATCGTTAAATGGGTAGCAAGTAATCAATGTTAAAACCTTTTCAAGCGTTGGTTGCGCGACAAAAGTTTGTGATTTATCGACAATCAAAATGTCACTAACTTCATATGTGGTTTCGTGTCCATTAGACTCTAGGTAAATAGTTTGCCCCACTTTCACGTCTTCAAGGTGTGAAAAATGTGTATCCCTATGGCCAACGATAACACTATTACCTGTATTGTTCAAATAACGCAGAATGACTCATTAAAGCTGGACCAAATGCAAGATTTCGGTCACTTGCGCCTGCCAAAATATAATCAGTTTGTTGTGCAATCCTCATCTTTGCTAAAGGGTAGGTGTCAGCCCATGGCCAAGGTTTATTTTGTTCAGAAGGATTGTCTTGTTGATCATATGCATTTGCAATCAAAAGCTGAGCGACTATCGCTTTGGATTGAATGTATAGTCCTTTTCCGGTGAATATGCATGCTAAAGTCAAAACCCCAAAAGTGATAGAATAATACAGTAATTTAGCATTCTTCATTTTTTTCTACCTTTTGGTAGAAAATGCGAACTATTATTCATGTAATAATGACCGCGCCATAATAAAAACGTAATGAAGAATAAAATACTACCTAGTAAAAGATTCAAGAGGCTAGACGTCGATGTGCTAGGCAAGGATTGAAGAGCGGTGTTATGGGCTAAACTCATCTTATCCAATGTGTTATTTGCAATTTGTTCGCTTCTATCTATGGCAATTAAGCTGGTGAACTGACTAACCAAATTGTGCTCAAGTGCTGTTTGCGTCGATATTTCCTCTAAGGTTTGCTTGGTAGATTCATAATCTGTATTTGATTCTATCTAATAAATTTAATTGTCGACCTAAATGTTTAATTTTTGAGGCGCCCCAATATTTTTTCAAACTTTTATAGCGCTTGGATTGAATGCTTGGGATGGTAGCATTCCACGTACGAGGCACAATGTTTCCATTAGCAGTTTGTTCAACCATGCTACCTTGTATTGAAAATGGAAAACTGTCTGAAGAAACTTCATTGGCGCGTCGTTTATAACTTATTGTGAGCGGATCGCCTTGGTACAAATCAGGTACTATTTTAGGGTAAATTTCGAATTCATATGCTTGTTTAGCATCCTTAATATTTAGTTTGATATCGGTTAGCGAAGGATATTTGATTTTGTTGAGTAAGGTAGACATTTTCTCTTCTACATGTTCAATATCCCCTATATAGGTGAATGAACCTTTTCCTTCTAGGGCCGCTTGGGTCATAAAATAACCATTTGGCGCATTGCCTATTCCAACAGTGAACAAACGATATTCACTTAAATTATTATGAATTAGCTGCATCACTTGTGCTTCGTTAGCGATACTCCCATCGGTTATGAATATAATTTGATTTAGATAACTCTCGTTCTGTTTTACATCAGAGTTTAGCTGATGATTGCTTGGTTTCGTGGGGATTGTAAAAGCGGCTTGTAAAGCGCCTGCAATCTCAGTACCTCCCTGTGCTTCTAAAGTATAAACATAGTTTAATGCTGCTTGCTTTGCGTCCTCATTGGCTTGCTTACTAGTTGTCCACAAAGTGTGGCTATCAGAGCTAAAACTTACAATATTAAAAAAGTCGTTTTTGTTTAAAGAGTTAATACCTAAGGAAATGGCTTCTTTGGCTTGCTCAAGTGCATCCCCTACCATTGAACCTGATACATCTAATACAAACACTAAATGTCTGGCTTGTTTGACTTGGCTTTGCTGTGATGGAATAAGTGATATCAAACCATATTCGTAGCCATCATTAACAAAGCTAAAGTGTGAGGCCTGGACTTGATATGCAGGTGTCATTTTCCAATTTAATACAAAGTCTTTATTTCGTGGGGAATCAGTTGCTAGTTGAATATTATATTGAGTATCAAAGGGGTTGTCGGTATTAATAGGATGATGTTCACTACTGATTTTTGACAAAGGTAAACCAGTATTTAAACTCACATTAATGGTGGTGTTAGCTTCCAAGAAAGCGGATAAATCAACATGGTTTATGTTATTTGTTTGTATTATTTTGTCTTGCCCGTTGGCCGTTGCTGAAAGTGAATTGTTTACGCTATCTGCAGGCACATATCTAGGGGTAATACTTAAGGGTAAGCGTAAACTAAAGGTGTCGTCTTGCTGATAAACAAGCTGCTGATATTCTAGCGTAATGGCTATGGTGCTGCGCGCTGGAATGTTCGCAATCCGATTAGTAAACATGTTGGGGCGAACTTGTTCAATCAATGATGCCTTTTTACCTGCTAGTTTGGCTTGTGTGAACATCTTTTGTGCTTGTTTTTTCTTTTTTATTTCACCTTCTATGCGCCTGTCACCCACTTGCATGATCAGAGTATCAACAGCCGCATTTTCTGGTAAAGGAAACACATAAACACCTGATTGCATTTGGTCACTTGTGTTTTCAAACACTTGTGTTAAACGCGTTCTAGCAATAGGGCCTGTGATGTTAATATCGGCATCAGTACTCACCATACTGGCACTGGAATAGGTTTGCACTGAAGCTTGCGTATCTGGTTTTTCAAAATAAAAACTGCCACTTTGGGTGTGGTAGATATTGGTGATAGTAGCTATTTGTTCAGATGGACTTTGCTGCTTTGATGTTTGAATGTGAGTTGTAGTCGAATCAAGCGTAAGACCAGAGGCATCAACAGTGATATGTTGAGTTGAAGTCTGTTGAATATTGTCAGGTGCATACGCTTGTGAATATACGATACTAACAACAGCAAGTGCGGCAATAACAACTAGAAATCGTTGAAGTTTAGTCATAACAATGTTCCTAATAAGTAATAAAGGTAAGAGCTTTGTCACACAAAGCTCTTTTTCTTGATGATTTAGTTTGCTGCGGTCATTTGCTTGCTTGGTTTGATTAAATTGATATGAACTCGTCTTTCAAAAAATAAGTCTTCACTTTTTGCATTTGCAACAGGAGACTCACCTTGCGCAACAATTTTCAGCTGTGACACATCTACATTCTGAGATGCCATGTAAGATTGAACCGCTTGCGCTCTTAATTTTGATAACTCCTTGTTGTAGTCAAAATCACCACGCTCATCCGCATACCCTGTTAATTCCAAGCTAAGTTGAGGGTAGCTAACCAACAAAGAAGCCAAGCTGCTTAACTGTGATTTATAAGTATTTTCAATATCAAAAGATGCCGTTTTAAACTGAATGTTAGATTCAAAGTGCGTCAAATCGGCCAGCCAACTGTCTTTGCTTTTATCTTCAAAGGCAACAAGCTGCACCATTTGTGCTTGCTCTAATGTTTGAATGTCCTTATGCAAAGCCAGTAAATCAGCTTCTTGTTGATCAATTTGTATTTGAGATACTAGTAAGTCTTGTTGTGCTCGTTCGAGCTTGTCATCGCTATTAATATCATTTGCGACAAACACCCCAAAAAAAGCGCCAATTACCCCTCCTACCGGACCACCAAGAGCGGTGCCGATTACCGCGCCCGAACCCAGCCCAATGGTTTCAGTTTTCACATATTTTGATTCTAAAGCAGCTTGTTCCTCTTTATGGTTTTGATGTTGAGAGTATGCTTTAGCCTCTGCTGAAAACCCCTGCAGACCCAAAGCGATAACGATACTTGTTGCGACGATTAATTTTTTCATGATGTTCTCCAAAGTGTTTAATGTTGTGAACAAGTTTGTGTACTTGCTCTTAATGTCGACAACAAGTATGAAAAAAGAAAAGGGCGAATTAGAGGAGCAAATATGGCAATTTCGCGATCAATTGTGGCGAAAAAATGGAAATTGCCTCTCAACGCTTTTTATCTGTTTAGAATTGTTTGATACTACGGACTACTAACACGATTTAGTCTGTGTATATTAATTTTTGGAGGCTATAACGCGCATGCAAAAAACAGTTGCCTTAATAGAAGATGAACAAGCGCTTCGCGAAAACTACGTTGCTGCTTTGCAACGTCAAGGGTATCGAGTCAATGCTTATGCTGACCGCCAAAGTGCCCAAGAAGCATTTGCTTATCAATTGCCTGATATTGCAATTATTGATATCGGATTAGGTGACGACATTGACGGCGGCTTTACGCTTTGCCAACAATTACGTGCCCAGTCAAATAGCTTGCCTATTATATTTTTTACCGCACGAGACAATGACTTTGATACCATTTGTGGACTAAGAATGGGAGCAGATGACTATTTAACTAAAGACATTTCATTACCGCATCTGTTGGCGCGTATCTCTGCATTGTTTAGGCGCACCGAACTTATTAATCAACCCCAAAAGAAAAGTGATTTGGTATCGATTGGTGAACTAGTAATGGATACTAAGCGGATGAAGGTTAGCTGGCAAAAGCAAGCCGTAGACTTGACGGTCACTGAATTTTGGATGTTGCATGCCATTGCAAAGTTTGCAGGACATGTTAAAAGTCGTCAACAACTTATGGATGAGTCAAAAATGGTTGTCGACGATACGACAATTACATCCCATATAAAGCGTATTCGTAAAAAGTTTTTGCAGATTGACGAGCAATTTGACTGTGTGGAAACCGTTTATGGAATGGGTTATCGATGGAAGCATGTTCAATGAATCGGTTTAGGTTTGGTTTACGTGCAAAACTGCTGTTTTTTTCCTCTTTTTTGTTAGTCATCCCTTATTTGAGTTATCAATATGTATGGGAGTTAGAGACATATTTGCGTATTGGGCAAGAACAAACCTTGGTCGGCACTGCAAGAGCAGTGGCGACCGCCTTACATGAGCGCCCTGCATTATTTGATAATCAATCAGCCTTTTTATCAGACATCACCCCTCAAACAGATTTGTATGCCCATCGAATAGCGTACCCAATTAAACTTGATGGTGAATTGAGCGACTGGCAAGACTATGAAGATAAAATGCTAGACTACGGCCCCGCTAATCTAGTTGAGCAATCTCAAGTATATGATGAAAACAGTTTAACATTTAGACATATGGTTGGTCAGTTTGATAAATATTTATATGCGACGTTTGAAGTAAAAGATGACAAGGTTTTATTTCGCCCTCAAAACTCACTCAGAGTAGATAGAAACGACTATATTCAGATAGCCTTGATCAATGCACTAGGAGAGTTTGAACGCTTTATCATTTCACCCTTTGCACCCGGATGGGTCAATGCATTTGCCATACAAAGCGATAGTGAAGTCATCACGCCTCTTGGCGTCGAGACGCGAATTCAAGGTCAATGGGAGCTAAGTGAGCAAGGTTATAATGTTGAGTTACGTTTTCCCCTTTCTATGTTATCGAGCAAAATCGCATTTGCAATTGGTGATATTGATGATTCGCAAACCCGACGTCTTAAATACTTAATGGGCACCGCTAATCCATCACAATCAGATTCGTTGGGTACTGTTTTGGTGCCTTCACCCGAGATAGAAAATATTCTACAAGGGCTCAAATACTCAAGTGCACGAGTTTGGGTGGTCGACAATCATATGAGGGTATTGGCGCGCTCGGGTAATATTCAACAATCCGGTGGCGTTAAGCAAAGCCTTAGTAGACCACTAAATAGTATTTATGAAAACGACAACGAACATTCAAATACACAATCATTCCTAGCCTCTGTCTGGAGCTCAGTGGAAGAGGGCGTGTTATTGCCTTTGTATTATAAAGTGCTGACTAAACCGCCGGCCGAGTTTATTGACGATTTAGCCAATGCATTTGCACTGCAAGGAAAAGATATTAGCACTGCCCTTGAAGGTAAACCAAGTACTTTGTGGCGACTTTCTTCTGATAATAAAGCGGTCATTTTGTCCGCCGCGCACCCCATTTATATTGACGGTGTGGTAATGGGAGCGGTGGTTGTGGAGCAAACCACCAACGGTATTCGTAGCTTACGAAATCAAGCGTTAGAAACACAGTTCCATTTTATTTTAACGATTATCATTATTGCGAGCTTATCGATATTTTTGTTTGCGTCTCGAATATCAAATCGAATTCGTGTTCTTCGTGATAAAACAGAGTCTGCAATTGATGCAAACGGTAAAATAGTCGGAAGTTTGGAAGCTAGTAAAACGTCTGATGAGATAGGTGACTTATCCCGAACTTTTAGTCAAGTAATGAGCAAGTTATCTCAATATAATCAGTACTTAGAAAACATGGCGTCAAGATTGTCTCATGAATTGCGCACTCCAGTGGCTGTGGTTAATTCTTCTTTAGACAATTTAGAGATGAGTGATAACGAAGCAGATAGGCAAGCTTATATAGAACGAGCGAAAACGGGTATTAAACGACTAAGTAGTATATTAAATAATATGAGTGAGGCCACTCGTCTAGAGCAGGCCATCAATAATAACGAAGCAGAGACCTTCGATTTAGTCTCTTTGTTACGTGGATGTATACAAGGCTATCAAATGACGTATCCTGAAGCAGAGTTAGATGTAGATATTCGTCATGAGCAAGCAAGTATCGTTGGCTCGCCTGAAATGTTTGCTCAAATGCTCGATAAAGTGGTGACAAATGCGATGGAGTTTAAACAAAGCAACACACCCATTAAAATAAGGCTATTCAACAAGCATGATTTGCTTGCCTTAAGCATAAGTAATACCGGTCCTGTGCTGCCTAAGAACATGGAAAATCATTTACTAAACTCGATGATTTCAGTTCGAAAATCTACCACTGATGAGCAATCACACTTGGGGCTTGGTTTATATGTTGCCAACATAATCGCTCAGTATCATAAGGGTAAATTGAGCATTAGTAACTTACCAGATCACAGCGGTGTTATTGTGGTATTTGAATTTACTCCATAGAGTTCAGAATATCAGCTAAGATATAAGCAGTAATAATAAACAAGGTAATCTAATGTTTAACAAAACGGTTGTAATTCTTTTCGCACTGACCATTATGATAGGTGCACTTACCCTAGTTCACCCGTATTTTAGTATCTTATTTATTATTGTCGCGCTGCTATTGGTTTTAGCTGTTTATGATTCTATTCAAGCTAAGCATGCACTGATGAGAAATTACCCCGTTATTGGTCGTTTGCGCTGGCTAATGGAAGCGGTTAGGCCTTTTGTTCAGCAATATTTTATTGAGTCTGAAACTGACGGAAGGCCAATATCACGTATGTTTCGAACAATTGTTTATCAACGGGCAAAGAATAGTCGCGAGACGGTTCCCTTTGGTACACAAGTGGATACTTACCGAACTGGCTATGAATGGATTGGGCACAGTATCGGTGCATTAAATGTCAAGGATGTCGATTGCTCACCAAGCGTAAGGATTGGCTCTAAAGACTGTTTACAACCATACAATGCTGCCATTCTCAATATATCGGCTATGAGTTTCGGGTCCTTGAGCAAGCCAGCGCTTCAAGCGCTCAATAAAGGGGCTAAAAAAGGTGGTTTCTATCATAATACAGGAGAAGGCGGAATCAGCCCTTATCATTTAGAAGGAGGCGATCTGGTTTGGCAAATAGGCACAGGTTATTTTGGTTGTCGAAATGATGAAGGTGGTTTTGATCCTCAACAATTTAGTGAAAATGCCAAGCGAAGTTGCGTCAAAATGATCGAAATTAAATTGTCTCAAGGAGCTAAACCTGGGCATGGTGGTATCTTGCCTGCCTCAAAAAACACACCAGAGATTGCTAAAATACGCGGCGTCGAAGCAGGAACCGAAGTGGATTCACCGCCTTTTCACAAGGCTTTTGATACGCCTTTAGCGCTAATTGAATTTGTAAAAGAGCTTCGTGATCTAAGCGGTGGTAAACCGATTGGGTTTAAATTAGCAATAGGCCGCAGAAGTGAATTTATCGCGATTTGCAAAGCGATGGTTGCATTGGATGTAAGTCCTGATTTTATTACTGTTGATGGTGGTGAAGGCGGTACTGGAGCCGCACCATTAGAATACTCTAATTCTATCGGTTCGCCCTTAAGAGAAGCGCTTGCATTTGTCGATGACATCCTCACGGGGTTTGGATTACGCAAAGAGGTTAAGCTCATAGCTTCAGGTAAAATATTATCAGGCTTTCATTTAGTTAAAAACTTAGCCTTAGGTGCAGATTTATGCAATAGCGCAAGAGGAATGATGTTATCTTTGGGCTGTATCCAAAGCTTAAGTTGTAACACCAATCACTGCCCAACCGGTGTTGCAACTCAAGATCCTAAGTTACACAAAGGACTAGTTGTAACAGATAAGTCTGAACGCGTTTACCGTTTTCAGAAAAAGACGGTACATGCTGCAGTTGATATAATGTCATCCGCCGGTATAGCGGCTAGTAGTGAGCTTAATCGTACCCATATTTTTAGACGGATAAACCAACAAACAGTCTCACGTTATGATCAAATTTTTCCCATGTTGAAACCCGGATGCATGGCCGATGGGAACGTACCTGAGCATTACGCAATTGATTATGCTGAAGCTGATGAAACTAGCTTTAAACCTTTGAGTTGTGAACAACAAGAGGCACTTGCGATTGCTTAGTAACAGAATTGTCCGCAGAAAGAGCATTTACAATGGAGAATTTGGTCTACCTATATCTGAGGTGTTAACGCGTGTGTTGCGTAATCGAGCAATTGACTCAAGCGATGACTTAATTCTACAAAGTAAAGCTCTAGCGCATTATAACAGTCTTTTTGGTATTGATATCGCGGCTCATTTATTGGCACAAGCAGTTCGAAAGAAACAGCACATTGTCATTGTGGGTGATTTTGATGCAGATGGTGCGACAAGTACCGCCTTATGTATGCTTGCGCTGCAAGCAATGGGGCATAAGCACGTTAGTTACATTGTGCCCAATCGCTTTGATTATGGCTATGGGCTAACGCCACCTGTTGTTGACCTTGCGGTAGAACAATCTGCAGATATTCTGGTGACTGTTGATAACGGAATATCCAGTATTGATGGGGTAAAATACGCAAAACAACAAGGTTTAAAAGTAGTTGTTACTGACCATCATTTGCCGGCGGATTCGTTGCCTGAGGCAGATGCGATTGTTAACCCAAATCATGTCAAATGTCGGTTTCCTTCAAAAAACTTAGCTGGTGTAGGGGTGGCATTTTACGTCTTATCGGCTTTAAAAAACGAATTAGTAAACAGCGGATATTTTGAGCAAATCAGCAGACTACCGCCCAATATGGCCGAATTTTTAGACATTGTCGCCATAGGTACTCTTGCTGATGTGGTACCACTTGATAAAAACAACCGTATTTTAGTACATCAAGGGATACAGAGGATTCGGGCGGGTAAAACTCGTCCCGGCGTTTTAGCATTAATGTCAGTTGCTAATAAAGATTACAAAAAGTGCAGTACATCTGATTTGGGATTTGTTATTGGACCACGCTTAAATGCGGCAGGGCGACTCGATGATATGTCACATGGTATCGAATGTTTGCTGTGCGGCAATATACAACAAGCGCATACCTTGGCTGCGCAACTAGATGGTTTAAATCAGTCCAGGCGAGAAATTGAGCAAAGCATGAAGCAAGATGCTCAAAATGTATTAGATACCCTATCAATTAATAATGAAGACTTACCTTGCGCATTAGTCGTTTACAAAGAAGATTTTCATCAAGGTGTGATTGGCATAGTTGCTGGCCGATTAAAAGAGCAATATCATCGCCCTTGTATTGTATTTGCAAGTGACAACGAACATCATGTCAAAGGGTCAGCTCGTTCCATAGACTCCGTTCATATCAGAGATGTGCTTGCTCGTGTTGATGCGTTGAAACTAGGATTGATACTTAAATTTGGCGGGCATGCAATGGCAGCAGGTTTAAGCATACAGAAGCAGTGTATTGACGAATTTACGCAGTTATTTATCCAAGAAATTGATAAACATACAGCCAAGCTACCAAAACATGCGATAGTGCTTTCAGATGGTGAGCTTAAACATGATGAAATTACGCTAGAACAAGCCTTAGAATTAAAATATGCGTTTCCTTGGGGGCAAAAGTTTGAAGAGCCGATTTTCGATGGGGTGTTTACGCTGATTAATCAAAAAATAGTGGGGAAAAACCACTTAAAGCTCACATTGGGCTTTGGCGATATGCAACAACAGAGGTATATCGATGGTATTGCGTTTAATATTGATTTGCAAAAGTGGCCCAACATGCAAGCAGAGCAAGTTCACATCGCTTACAAGTTGGATATAAATGAGTTTAGAGGAAATACTAGCGTCCAATTGATTGTTGTGGAAATTGACGCCCTGTGATTAAGAGATTGTGATAAAAGAATCAAGCAGGTGTTAAAACGGGAAAGGATATGAGTCTTAGGCAAAGCTTGACAGGGTATGTGTTGCACAAAAGAGCTTACCGTGAAACCAGCTCATTAATTGATTTTTTTACTTTAGAACAAGGCAAAATAAGCGTTGTTGCCAAAGGAGCCAGAGGTAATAGCAAGTCGGACCGAAAGAGTCTTTTGCAGGGTTTACAAAAGCTAGAGTTCGAATTGACAGGGAAATCCAGTCTTAAAAACCTAGGAAAAGTAGAAGCTGTTCCAGGAAGCCTTTCATTGAGTCAAGACCTAAAACAATATCCTTTATATTGTAGCTTTTATATAAATGAAATACTGTGCCGTGCGCTGCCAGATGCTCAAGCAATCGAGGCTCTCTTTGAACATTATGAAAAAACCTTACTCAAACTTGCCGCTGTCAGTAAAAGTAATGAACAAAATACGATGGCGCGGCTTGAACCTATTTTACGGGATTTTGAATTTGCGCTATTGTCTTGCTTAGGTTATTTACCTGATTTTAGTGTTGATGCGCAAACGGGTGAAGCAATAAATGCCTTGCTGCATTATCAATTTGACCCACAAATCGGATTTTTTAATTGTCATCAAGCAGTAAAGGGCGCTATTGAAGGTTTGCAAATAATCAAAATTCAAAAGGGCCAGTACTACACCAGTGACGATAAAGACGCTAGACAGCTGGCAAAGCTATTATGCCGACAATTGCTACTAGACATAATTGGGCACAAGCCAATTAAAAGCCGTGAATTATTCTTGCCGACCTAAGATCAGCATCCACGTTTTATTTGATGTAAAAGCGATCTGCTTTTGGCTATTTTTCTTATCACTGATATCCTTACTACCAAAATCACACTCTAGCGTTTTTGCTGGCGCTTTATCGGAGACCATAACATGCATCCTATTTTGTTGGGCGTAAACATTGATCATATCGCTACATTACGTAACGCTCGAGGCACGGACTATCCAAACCCGGTTCATGCTGCTGATATTGCTGAAAGAGCGGGTGCTGATGGTATTACTATTCATCTAAGAGAAGACCGCAGGCACATTAAAGACGAGGATGTCTATACGCTCAAGCAAACTATAAACACTCGCATGAATCTTGAAATGGCAGTCACCGAAGAGATGCTGGCGATCGCCGAAAAGGTAAAGCCGGAATTTTGTTGCTTAGTGCCTGAAAAAAGAGAAGAATTAACAACAGAAGGTGGGCTGGACGTTGCTGGAAATCTTTCTAAGATCAAACAGGCGTGTCATCGTTTGACTGAACAAGGCACGTTAACGTCATTATTTATTGATGCTGATCAAACACAGATTGAGGCGGCGCTTGAAGCTAATGCGCCATTTATTGAAATACACACCGGCCAGTATGCGCAGGCACGCAATGAAATGGAAGCTAAAGCTGAATTAGCAAAACTAATTGATGGGATTGAATATGCAGATAGGCTTGGTTTGAAAGTCAATGCAGGGCATGGGTTACATTATCATAATGTCAAACCCATTGCGGCAATTCCGCAACTAATAGAGCTTAATATTGGGCATGCGATTATTGCTCGCGCGGCATTTGATGGGCTAGACAAAGCGGTAAGAGATATGCGTATTTTGATGCAAGAATCGAGGCTTGAAGCCAGACAGGAATTACAACTTGCCGCACTATTTAAACAAAACGTTTAACTTGGGGTACAAGGTCACGTGATATTTGGAATTGGTACTGACATCGTTGAAATAAAACGTATGGAAGAAGCCCTGTTATCAGGCGATAAACTTGCGCGTCGAATATTAACAGAAAATGAATATAAAGCGTTTACCGACAGTAAAACGCCTGCACGGTTTCTTGCCAAGCGTTTTGCCACTAAAGAAGCTATCGTTAAAGCATTTGGGACAGGTATCGGGCATGGCGTTAGTTGGCAAATGATGGAAATATACCATGATGATAAGGGTAAGCCACTTGTTAGCGTAAGTGGATTTTTATCTACACTTTTTGAGCAAAATGGTCTACGAGCTTGTCACATTAGTGTATCTGACGAACGGCACTATACAAGCGCATTTGCGCTTATAGAGTCTTAAGGTGGCACAGTTCTTCAAAGCGCCTAATAGTAAATCATCGGCTAAAAACCGTTCTAAACACAAAACTATCGATGTCCTGATTGACGACCAAGATCACTTTGGAGTCGGTATTGTTTTGTCGACCAAACCTATCACTTTAGTTGAAGGAGCCATAAAAGGGGAACGGTGCTCGATTACCATTAATAAAAGCACAAAGCGAGTAGCCTACGGAAAAGTAAAGACGGTATTACAAGCAAGTGTAGATAGGCAGACACCTTTTTGTGAGGTTTTTGACCAGTGTGGAGGGTGCTCATTACAATATATGTCGGCGAAAAAAGGGTTGATGTATAAAGTTAACGCGCTGAAAACCCTTATAAAGCGTCAACTTGGTAGTGATGATACATCTGAGCAACAAGATGTTTGGTATCGAGCAATTGAATCGTCAAATATGGCCATAAATCAAGATGCCATTTCGTATCGAAGACGCATAAAACTTGCCATTGATGCAAGAAACCTCGATAACATTAAGATAGGTTTCCGGTCCGCACAAAGTCAAGATGTGATCAATATTGATAGCTGTCCTATCGCGGTTCCAACTATTAGCAAAACGCTTCCTTATTTATTAAATGCCTTGCGAACAGATAAAGAACTTTGCACAGAGATGGGTAAAGTGGGCCATATCGTTATCACACAAGGTAAAGTGCACACTCAAGTCGCCTTATATATTGTAAAAGCACTTTCACAACAGTTTATTAACAGTCTTACGCAACTTCTTCACAGTTTATCGTTAGAGCTTGCCTTGATTCAAAAGGATGCATCGACTAGTGCAATGGCAAAAAAGGACCATTTTTTAGCAATACAAGATCATCATATGGTTGATACACAGGTACACCCAAGTAGCTTTTTACAAGTGAACAAAAGTGTAAACAAGCAAATGATTGAGCAAGCAATTGTTTGGTTGACGCCAAGTTCGCGACAAACATTATTCGATTTCTACTGTGGTTCAGGAAACTTTGGCTTGTGTTTTGCCCAAAAGGTCGCCCAAGTTGTTGGGGTAGAGGGAGTCAAGACTATGGTTGATTTGGCTAATCAAAATGCAAACGACAATAATATTAGCAACGCTAAGTTTGTTTGCGTGGATTTAAACAATCAACAGTCGGTAAGTGAATACTGTGGGATGCTTGATAAAGAAAGTCTTGTATTGCTTGACCCCTCTAGAGATGGCGCAGCGATTCTATGCGAGGCCTTGGCTAACACGAATGTAAATAAAATTTTGTATGTGTCATGTAATCCAAATAGCTTTATTCGAGATGCAAAAGCATTACAAAATAGGTATAAAATTGATAAAATGTCCCCGTTAGACATGTTCCCTTATACAAAACACTTAGAACTGATGGCTTTATTCGTGCCACGCTAAGCCAAAAGGACTGTTATGGTTTCAATAAGAAGTGTTCATCGTGAGCAACGACCTGAGTTTGAGACTTGGTTAAACGATCTTAATTTAAGTGACGAAACCAAAGACAAATTAAGGACGGTTTCCCATGTCCCAGAGGTGCTGCTTATTGGTCAAGAAATGGTAGAGATTCTTCAACAGTTGCACATGGATGACGAAACTTTGCAGACGGCTTTAGTCTATCCTTATTGCGAAATTCACCAGTTAGATCGTCCACAGCTTATCGAGAATTTTGGCGAAAGCATTACCGAATTGGTCGAAAGTGTACGTAAGATGCAAGCTATTAATTCATTGCAGTCAAAGCATAGTCCAAATGACAATATTCAAGTAGAAAAGCTACGTAACATGATGCTAACGATGGTTGAAGATGTCAGAGCGATTGTAATCAAAATGGCAGAACGCATCTGTACCTTGCATCAAATTAAAGACCAAGATGAAGAACAAAGAGTGCTAGTGGCCAAAGAGTGCGCGACGATCTATGCTCCTTTAGCTAATCGTTTAGGTATTGGGCAATTAAAATGGGAATTAGAAGACCTTTCGTTTCGATATTTGCATCCTGTCACTTATAAACGTATTGCAAGTATGTTAAAAGAGAAACGAAGTGATCGAGAGCAATATATTGATGATTTTGTGAGTCATTTGCAGGGTTTACTCAATAAAGAACAAATAAACGCACAAGTTATTGGTCGGCCAAAGCACATCTTTAGCATTTATAAAAAAATGCATAAAAAACATTTAAGCTTTACGCAACTGTTCGACATTCGCGCGTTACGGATTGTGGCAGATCGTTTACAGGATTGTTATGCAGCATTAGGCACGGTGCATGCTAGTTACAAACATATTCCAAGCGAATTTGATGATTATATCGCAACCCCTAAATCTAATGGCTATCAAAGTATTCACACCGTAGTGCTTGGTCCACAAGGCAAGTCGATTGAAATTCAAATCCGCACTCATGAAATGCATCAAGATGCAGAGCTTGGAGTAGCCGCCCATTGGCGTTATAAAGAGGGTAATACAGGCAGTTCTGCAAGTGCGGATGAAAGAGTCAATTGGTTAAGAAAAATTCTGCAGTGGCAAGAAGAAATGGCGGAATCAGGCAACTTAGTAGAGGAGTTTCGAAGCCAAGTCTTTGATGACCGAGTGTATGTGTTAACACCTAAAGGCGATGTCATTGACTTGCCAATGGGATCAACGCCATTAGATTTTGCTTATTATGTGCATAGTAATGTTGGCCATCGCTGCACAGGAGCAAAAGTAAATAGACGCATTGTGCCGTTCACCTATAAGCTACAAAGTGGTGATCAAATTGAAATTCTAACGGGTAAACACCCGTCACCAAGTCGCGACTGGATGCACCTATAGGCTTAGGGTATGTGCATTCAAGCAGAGCGCGTTCCACTATTCACTCCTACTTTAAGAAGCAAGATAAAACAAAAAACATTGAAGCAGGCAAAGAGCTACTAGAGCGTGAATTAGCTAAGGTAGACTTATCACCAAAGCTAGCATCAGAGGCTGTAAATAAATATAACGTCAATACACTGGAAGATTTTTATGCTGCGATAGGCTCTGGAGATATCAGAGTAATGGGGGTGATTAATTATTTAATCCAAAGTGTTGCGCCGCCCAAAGAGGTGCAACAAGAGTTGCCCATTCGCCCCAGAAAAGCGCGCACTAGTAAGCACAAAGACCCCATCATAGCAGAGGGTGTAGGTAATTTGATGAGCCAAATAGCGAAATGTTGCCAACCCGTCGCTGGAGAAAAAATTTTGGGCTATATTACGCAAGGAAAAGGGGTCAGCGTCCACAAGGAAAATTGCATACAGCTACAACATTTATTGTCGCAACATCCAGAACGCGAAATTGAGGTTGCTTGGGCAGATCAGGAAAAAGCGAGCTTTCAAACTGAGCTTGATATTTATTGCCATGACAGAACAGGCATTTTGCGTGATATAACGACAGTGCTATCAAATGAAAAAGTCAGTTTGTTAGGGGTTAATTCCCTTAGTAATAAACAACAAGGCACTGCGATGATAAAAATTACAGTAGAAGTAAAAGATGCTGATAATCTTGCAAGAACATCACAGAAACTTCGTCAAATTACCGATGTAACTGACATTGTTAGGGCTTAGGTTGCTAATTGTCTAAAACATCGACTACCACTGTTGCATTGATTGCTGTTTGCGCAGGTTATCTAATTGCGCCAATGGGGATGACTGCGGTTAATGTCGCTATTCCAGCAATGGCGCTTGATCTTAATGCAAATGCTATCAAAGTTGCGTGGTTACCGACCTTATACATACTTAGTAACGTTGCCTTGATGCTCCCTTTTGGCAAGCTGGCTGACAACTATGGCAGAAAAAGAGTTTATGTGTTTGGTTTGGCACTTAACGCTGTTGCTGCATTTATGTGTTCAATTGCTCAAACGATTGATGGAGTATTGCTTTGGCGCTTTATTCAAGGTGCTGCTGGTGCCATGATTTTTGGTACTGGGGTGGCCATCATTAGCTCAGTTGCACCTGCCAATAAAAGAGGTGCAGCGCTTGGTATTGTCGCATCGTGTGTCTATATTGGTTTGACCATCGCGCCAGCAGTGGGAGGATGGTTGACTGAGCTTCTTGGCTGGCGCTCGGTGTTTTATTTTCAAATTCCCTTTGTCGCCGCGTTATTAATATTCATCAAATGGAAGCTCAAAGGGGAATGGAAAAACGAAGAAAAGTCCCGTTTTGATTGGGTGGGTACATTTTTGTTTATTGGATTCACGGTTAGCCTTGTTTATGGCATCAGTGCTTTACCTAGCTTGTTAGGTACTTTGCTAATATTGCTTTCGTTGCTGTGCCTTGGTTTGTTTATTTATCATCAAAGTAAAAGTTCACGACCTTTGATTAGAGTGCAAATGTTCATTGAAAGTCGGGTTTTTAGTTTGTCATTGTCGACTTCATTTTTAATGTATGCCAGTAATTTTGCGATCGTATTTTTGTTGAGTTTATATTTACAATATATAAAAGAACTGAGTCCAGCAGAGTCGGGCAAAATTTTGCTTTTACAGGCACTTTGTATGGCAATTATGGCACCAATTGCCGGTAAGTTATCTGATAAGTTTGAGCCTCGGCTTGTCGCGACCGCAGGTTGTTCAATTGTAGCGCTAGGGTTTGTCATGCTCAATCAAATTGGGATTGCGTCAACTGCCGGCTATGTGGGTGCATCCTTAGCTATAATGGGAATAGGGTTCGGCTTATTCTCAACGCCAAACAACAATGCGATTATGGGGGCAGTTCAAGAGCAAGAATTAGGCGTTGCGTCGGCATCAATGAATCTTTCTAGAACAATCGGTAACTTACTAGGGATGAGTCTGGTCAATTTAATGATGCAATATTATATTGGTGCAGCTAATTTTACCCCATCGCAAAACCCAGCATTGATGCAAACGGTATCCTTAGCACTTAATATGTCTCTTGTATTTGTTATTTTAGCCTGCATCTTATCCGCATTGCGAGGAAAGCAATAATAAGGCTAGTCAGTTGGCCTTGATCAATGTTCTAATAAGCGCGGTTTTTCTTTACATTTTAATAAGCAGCATTCATGACATTCGCTTCACTTGGATTAATTCCTCCGTTACTCAAAGCCCTAAATAAGCAAGGCTACGATAAGCCCTCACCAATTCAAGAAAAGGCAATAGGCCCGGTTTTAGAGGGTAAAGATGTCATGGCTGCAGCACAAACTGGAACGGGCAAGACAGCTGCCTTTGCATTACCATTATTGCAACTTTTACATAAAAGACCACATCAAGCGCGTAGCAATCATACTAGAGCACTAGTGCTTACGCCTACTAGGGAGCTGGCCGCCCAAGTTGCCGATAATATCAATACATATAGCGGTGAATTAAACCTGAACCATAACCTGGTATATGGTGGTGTTAAAATTAACCCTCAAATGATGAAGTTAAGACGTGGAACAGATGTGCTCATCGCAACGCTAGGAAGGTTGTTAGATTTGTATCAACAAAATGCAATTAAGTTTAATCAAATTGAAATATTAGTGTTAGATGAAGCTGATCGCATGTTGGATATGGGCTTTATCAAAGACATCAAACGAATATTAGCGTTACTACCAAAAGCACGCCAGAACTTATTGTTCTCGGCAACATTCTCAGATGATATAAGGGGGTTAGCTAGAGGCTTACTCAACGAACCGGTTGAAGTGTCCGTTGCACCACCCAACACAACTGTTGAGCGAATAGAACAGTGTATTTATCCAGTTGATAAAAGCAGTAAGACAAAGCTTTTAATCCACTTAATAAAGACTTATAACTGGTTTCAGGTATTAGTTTTTTCACGGACAAAGCATGGTGCTAATAGACTGTGTACTAATTTAAATAAAAAAGGTATCACAGCAGCTGTAATTCATGGAAATAAAAGTCAAAATGTTCGTACTAGGGCATTGGCCGACTTTAAACAAAATAAAGTTCAAGTATTGGTGGCAACCGATATTGCGGCTAGAGGAATTGATATTGCTGAGTTACCACATGTAGTAAATTTTGACTTGCCACACGTTCCAGAAGACTATGTGCACCGAATTGGTCGAACCGGTAGAGCTGGAAAATCGGGTTTGGCGGTATCGCTAGTGTGTGCTGATGAAACTAAACAGCTTGCTGGTATACAGTCATTAATTAACTTGCGTATTCCACAAGAAATTATTCCAGGTTTTGAGCCTACTCAAGCCTTACCAGGTCAAAATGCACCGATAAAGCCTCTTAAGCCGAAAAAGCCTAAAAAGCCGAAAAAACCACGCTTACACAATAATTCAAACGGGCAACAAAATAATCAAAAACAAGGAAAGTCAAAAACACAAGGCGAATCTGGACCTGCGCAACGCCGTGCGCGTCAGCAAAATGCACAAAATAATACGCGAAACAATGATAAACCAAATAGGTAACAAGCTTTGCAAGCCCAAATAGAAAAAGTCGCTGTTTTTGTTGATGTTCAGAACATCTATTACACCTGTAAGCAAGCATATGGCAAACAATTTAATTATCGAGAACTGTATCAGAATATTGTCCACAAATATGAGCTTAATAGTGCGTTTGCCTATGCAATAGATAGCAACAATGAAGGGCAACGGAAGTTTCAAAACGCATTGCGAAGCATTGGTTTTGAGGTTAAGTTAAAGCCTTACATTCAAAGAGCTGATGGGTCTGCCAAAGGTGATTGGGATGTAGGTATCGCTGTTGATATGATGGAAGTGGCCCCACACGTGGACCATATGGTGTTGTTAAGTGGCGATGGCGACTTTGATTTACTATTACAAAGCCTAAAACGGCATCATACAATCACCACTCAAGTGGTCAGTGTTGAAGCATTAACAGCATTATCACTGATAAAAAGTTGCGATATATACTCACCAATCGACTCAACATTTCTTTTGTGACTCAACGCGATACATTAAAACACTGTTATTTACTGTAAAGGTTCAGCCTCTGGTTCAGGCTGGACTTGTGCTTGATCTTGCTTGTTACTCGCCGCTTCTTTAGGCTCAAAGGTGCTTTCGAATTCTTCAAGTGACATGCCAGCATAGCGCAAAGCATTCTCTATTCGCGCTTCAGTCAGCGGGTGGGAACTTAGCATTTTTTCAAGTTCAGTTGAGCTACTAGGCGCTATTTCACTAAATTTTTTCATTCCTTTTGCAAATGCAATGGGGTCTTTGCCCGCAATATCTAATTGCGATAGCGCAAAATTGTCTGCTTCCCATTCTAGTTCTTGAGAAAATTGATTAGTCGCAATGGTATTCGATACACCTGCGAAAAATTCTAATAGGCCACCTACATCGCCAAAAATAAAGTCAATCGCCAAGGATGTCGCCAGTGTCTGTGAAATCAAGCGCATTGAATGGTGATGTTCGACATGTCCGAGTTCGTGAATAAAAATTGCGGTTAATATATCTTCATCAAATTCGACTAATTCTAATAACTGATCCGTAAATACTATGGTGCCATCGGGTAAAGCAAATGCATTAGGACCAAACTCTTCAGAATAACGAAATTCAATTCGGTAGTTTTGATGTTCAAGATCCATTTGTTTTATTAGAGCAAACCAGTTTCGTGATAATTGCTCGGTGACTTTTTCATCTACTTTAGAGGGCTCAAGGGCAAGCTTTTCTAGCGCGCTCATACTATGAGATGAAGCAAGTGATACGATAGGGTCGGGCACCAAGGGGGCAAACCACACGGCAGCCTTAGGAATGGCCACCGTGAAAATAAAAAACAAGGTTAAAGGTACTATTACCAAACTTGCTATTACCGCTTTAGGTGATTTTTCGAGTTTGCTTACACTGTCTTGTTTATTTGCTAACCATTCATCACTTAATGAATCAGTGTCTATGACCAGCTTATAGCCATTAGGCAACACTATTTCCCGTGGGATGGAGCCCAACTTCTGAGAAACATCTAGTTCATCTCTGTTGCTTTGAAACGAGGTTCCAGTAGCGTCTTGAAAACTTAATATACCACTAGGGTAGAGTTTTAGTTTTATACTTTCTACCTGAGCACTGTTGTCTTTAAATAGATTTGCGTCTACGACAATCATCTCGATTATCCTATTGAAACATCTATATCAAATGCACCAATGACTTCATCAGCAGTGGCATTATCGTTTGCTATTTGTTGGTCAATAACAGAATCCATAGTATCTAATACGGCTATTTGTGTGGAGTCACTTAGTAATCGAGCTGTGCGCACTTTTACCCATGGCATCGCCATGCCTAAACTAAAAATAAGTAATAAATAATTGGTAATCGTAAGTGTTGCAAAGCTGATTACTTTTAAATCTGAGTGCAAAATAGCAACGTCTTCTACTACGGTGTTATTGAAAACATGATTACGAATATGCGCTCGGTAGAATGAGTAAGAAATTGCCGCGACAAAGATATATCCAGCAAACATAACAATCCCGACTATACCAGCTAGCCCAGCTGCAGCGGCCTCACTAGCATCTGTTGCAAAGGTCTCTCCAAACGCACCAGCAATACCACCGATAATTGCGATAACAATGAATAAAACAATTGCTGCGCCAAATCCAATGCAGCTAGCAATAATCGACGCAACATAGTACTCACCCGTTTTCAATCGCGGCTTGAACGCTTTGTTACCGTATCTCATATTTTCATACAAGAACTCATCAATTTGTTTTACGACCCATGGCATGGCGAGGTAAAAACTCAATAATCCGAGTATTGGGTATATCGCAAATACAACAAAGGCGCGACCATAATTAGTTTTAAAGTCAAAACGCACGTTGCGATACTCCATCATTCTCATACGAAATCTCATACCCAAACAAATGATAAAAGGCGTCAACAACATAATTATGAGAATGACAACAAGGCCAGCTTGGGGGCTAAAACTCGAGGTCAGCGAATAAAGAATAAACAAGCCTACCGCAATGGCACGACCTTTTAAAATTTGAAGCGGTTGTGCTAAATAGTTTAAGCGGTGACCTGCAATTTCAGTGTTTGAATAGAAATAGCGATTAGTTCTAACGGTTGCCCATGCTGAATAAATACCCAGCGTTAATACGGTAAGTGCTAGATTGACTATCCAGATACCAAAATACTCAGTACCATCGCCATGGAATTTGACGCGCTCTTTTGATGTTACTTTGTATTCGTGAGTGTTCATGTGATTGTCATCACCGAAGTGTTCTTGGTACTCCATTGAACGTTTGGCAATCAGCCCTTGAAGTGTATCCACGCGCTCAGGATAAAGCTCACGGTCAACTGTATTTAGTGCCTCTTGTAATTCTCGTAGAGAATAAGTAGCGTAATTTGGTTCGTCTTGATTGGCTTGATTAGACATTCAACATTCCTTGTTAGATTTACTGGACTACGACGCATAAAAACATGCATGACCTTAATTCACAAAATGCTATATTATTTTGGTCCATAGTGAAAGTGTTAAAAACCAAGCATCTTAGGTATTTGGATAAAATAATTACAATAAAGGCTTCGCTTTTCCTGCTAAATCTGTATAATTCGCGACCTGCCCAGTTACGCCCACCTTTGGGAAGGTGGAAGATCAATAGACTCGAAGGGGTCAAGACATTGATAACGATAACTTTTTTAATATTTTTCGGGTGAATTTAAATGAAAACTTTTGTTGCAAAGCCAGAAAGCGTAGAACGCGACTGGTACGTGGTAGACGCCACTGACAAAACGTTAGGTCGCTTAGCGACTGAGATCGCAACTAGATTGCGTGGTAAGCATAAACCAGAGTATACACCTCACGTTGATACTGGTGATTACATTGTTGTAGTCAATGCTGAAAAGATTACTGTTACGGGTAACAAAGCCAAAGGTAAGATTTATTATAATCATACTGGCTACCCAGGCGGTTTGAAGCAAGCTACTTTTGAACAGCTTCTTGAAAAAAGACCAGAAATGGTTATTGAAAGAGCAGTAAAAGGCATGTTGCCAAAGGGACCTTTAGGTCGCGCTATGTTCCGTAAAATGAAAGTATTTATCGGTCCAGAGCATACGCATCAAGCACAACAGCCACAAGTTTTGGATATATAGGGAGCGCATCATGGCAGATACTCAATATTACGGTACAGGTCGTCGCAAAAGCTCAACAGCTCGCGTATTCCTTCGTCCAGGTAGTGGTAACATTACCGTTAATAAACGTCCATTAGACGTATTTTTTGGTCGCGAAACCGCTCGAATGATTGTTAAGCAACCATTAGAACTAGTAGAAATGCTTGAAAAGTTTGACTTATACGTAACCGTCTCTGGTGGTGGTATTTCTGGTCAAGCTGGCGCAATTCGTCACGGCATTACACGTGCGTTGATGGAATATGATGAAACACTTCGCCCAGCGCTTCGCAAAGCAGGCTTTGTTACACGTGATGCACGCCGTGTTGAACGTAAGAAAGTTGGTTTGCATAAAGCACGTAAGCGTCCTCAGTTCTCAAAACGTTAATCTGTTTTGGCGATATTGTCGCACTAAGAATTGCTCAAAAACCCAGCATATTGCTGGGTTTTTTTTGTTTAGAAAGGTGCAACGACCATGGTCGAATAGGTTTTGCATTCTCTTGTGTGCAAAATAGTTGACTTAAAACGAATATAAACACCGCTTTTTTAAAGTAAAACCTTGTGTTTACTAAGTGTTTTCTTTTACCATACGCGGTAAAATTTTGTAATCTTATGTGTAATGCCGTTATTTATGTTTTTAAATGGCAAGACGATAAGCTTATATAAAACAACCTTGGGTTGAAAAGCCTTTCCCAAACCTCGGAGAATAGTTGATGAGCGAAGTATCAGTAGATGCCAATGAATCAGCGCAACAGAACCCGTCTGATAATAACAGACGGAAATTTCTTACTGTCGCGACGTCTGTCGTAGGCGCAGTAGGTGTTGCTGGCGCAGCTGTACCATTTATTGCATCTTGGCAACCTAGTGCCAAAGCCAAAGCGGCTGGTGCAGATGTTGAAGTTGACATAAGCGGCCTGCAAGTAGGCCAGTTGATCAGAGTATTATGGCGTAGCAAACCCGTATGGGTGGTTAGGCGTTCTCCAGAAACGCTAGCTGATCTTGGAAAGCATGATGACCAGCTTAAAGATCCGGCCTCTGAATCAGAGCAACAGCCGGTCTATGCGCAAAATCCACACCGTTCTGTAAAAGAAGAGTATCTAGTGTTAGTGGGAATTTGTACGCATTTGGGTTGTTCTCCGCAGCACTTAACAGATGGCGCGTTTGAACAATATGCTGAAGGCATTTCAGAAGGCTTTTTCTGTCCATGTCACGGTTCAAAGTTTGATTTGTCGGGTCGAGTGTTTAAAGCCGTTCCTGCAGGTTTGAATTTAGTAGTGCCGCCTTATCAATTTTTAGACGATAACACTATTCTTATCGGTTCAGATGAAGGAGTAGCGTAATGCAAGCTTTATTAGGATGGATTGAACAACGCATTCCAATGATGCGCGTCGCTAATATGCATGCTATTCAGTATCCTGCTCCTCGGAACATGAACTTTTGGTATGTTTTTGGATTTTTAGCCACAATTGTACTGGTCAATCAAATTGTTACTGGTATTTGGTTAACCATGAATTATGAGCCATCTGCAGAGCGCGCTTTTGCGTCTGTTGAGTATATAATGCGAGAAGTCGATTATGGTTGGCTCTTAAGATATATGCATAGTACTGGCGCTTCTGCATTCTTTGTAGTGGTTTATTTGCATATGTTCAGAGGCATGATATATGGCTCTTACCAAAAACCTCGTGAGCTTTTATGGGTGTTTGGTATGTTAATCTACCTTTCATTGATGGCTGAAGCATTTTTAGGATATGTATTGCCTTGGGGACAAATGTCCTATTGGGGCGCACAGGTAATTGTATCGCTTTTCAGTGCAATTCCTATCATTGGGCCTGATCTGGTTGAATGGATTCAAGGCGACTATGTTATATCGGGGGCAACGCTAAATAGATTCTTTGCATTGCATGTAATTGCGCTGCCACTTGTTATCGTTATTTTAGTCTTTTTGCACATTATTGCTTTGCATGAAGTTGGGTCAAATAACCCTGATGGAGTCAATATCAAACGTCCTAAAGGTAGTTTGTCTGACGATGAAAAGACTAAGTATAAAATTCACGAATATTATACTGACAAGTACGATATTGTTGATGATGTAGTACCGTTTTTCCCTCATATTGTTCTAAAAGACCTAGTGGCATTTAGTATATTTTTATTTGGATTTTGTTATATCATGTTTTTTGCGCCTGAGATGGGCGGCAAGTTCCTTGAGCATCCAAACTTCGAAATTGCAAACCCGCTAAAAACGCCTGAACATATTTTCCCTGTTTGGTACTTCACACCTTTCTATGCAATATTGAAAGCTGTACCTGACAAGCTAATGGGTGTATTACTCATGTTTAGTGCTATCGCTGTGCTGTTCGCACTACCGTGGTTTGATCGCAGTAATGTGCGTTCATGGCGTTACAGAAGCGGCTTACATACTGCAAACTTGATCATTTTTGCAATTGTATTTATTTTCTTGGGTTATCTTGGTGGGACTCCGCAAGAACCTTGGAAGATTGTCGCGTCACAAGTTGCCACTATTATGTATTTCGGATTCTTTGTACTGTTGTTCTTATATTCGAAAAATGAACGAACCAAACCTGTACCAGAGAGGATCCCACGATGAAAAAATGGTTAGCGATGTTATTGTTTGTGCCTAGCTTTGCATTTGCAGCGGGTTCGTCAGTACCACTAGATGATCCTAATATCGATTTGCGTGACAAAGAGTCCTTGCAACGCGGCGCACAGACATTTATGAACTACTGTATTGGTTGTCACCAAATGCAATACCAGCGATATCAGCGTACATTTAACGATTTAGATATCCCCGAAGAGTTAGGCCAGAAGTATTTACAGTTTACTGGTGAAAAAGTATCTGATTATATTACCACGCCAATGCCTGCGGAAAATTCAGCAACTTGGTTTGGCGCGCCACCACCGGACTTAACGTTGGTTGCACGAGTAAGAGGCCCTGAATGGATTTATACTTTCTTGCGTACATTCTACGTTGAGGAAGGAAAGACATTTGGTGTTAATAATCTTGTGTTTCCAAACGTAGGTATGCCTCACGTTCTAGAAAGCTTGCAAGGTACTCCTCGTCTTTCGACAGAGACTGTGATGGTTGATGGTGAGATGATAGAGCGTCCAAACGGTTTGACCAACGATGGCAATGGTAAGTTGGCGCCTGAAGAATACGATGCAGCTATTCGTGACTTAGTTAACTTTCTAGAATATACCGGTGAACCAACACGTCTTCAATCTGAAGCTATTGGTCTAGGCGTTTTGATATTCATCGTTGTATTCTTCATTTTCGCGTATTTGCTGAAGAAAGAATACTGGCGAGATATCAAGTAATAGTATATACTTTTGCGTCATTTTTGATGGGTACTATCAAAAGATAGTACCCATTTTTATGTCTAAATATTCTATTTTTCTTTGCTACTACTTTAGCAAAGAGTACGGAGGCCTCAATGGCAGTAGCCACAAATAAACGTTCTATCATGACTCTGTTTTCAGACAACAAAGACATTTACTCACACCAAGTACGTATCGTACTTGCTGAGAAAGGAGTAGGCGTAGATATCATTTTTACCGACCCTACCCAATTAAATGAAGAGTTACTCGAGATGAACCCCTATGGCACTGTTCCTACTCTAGTTGATCGAGAGTTAGTTCTATATAAATCTCATATCATAATGGAATATTTGGATGAAAGGTTCCCTCATCCACCATTAATGCCAGTTTATCCTGTATCCCGTGGCCAAAGCCGTCTAATGATGCATCGAATTGAGCAGGACTGGTATTCGCTTGCATCGAGAGTATTTCGTAATGAAGCCGGTGCTGAAGAAGCTAGAACGGAGTTAAAAGAAGCATTGTTAAGTCTAGCTCCGATATTCGCTGAAACTGACTATTTTATGAGTGAAGAGTTCAGCCTTGTTGATTGCTACTTAGCGCCATTGCTATGGAGATTACCTGCCTTAGAGATAGAATTAACAGGCCAAGGTAGTCGTGAAGTCGTTGCTTATATGCGCAGAATTTTTGAACGAGGTTCATTCAAAGCGTCTTTGACTGACTAAGAACGTGAGATTCACAACCCCCTATAGGGCTGTGTTTTTTGCCAAGGAACACTTAAAAAATGCAAGATATGACTCCAAATCAACCGTATCTGTTACGTGCATTTTTTGACTGGATTGTTGACAACGATTTAACGCCTTATCTGGTAGTGGAAACTGTTTTTAAAGAAGTTAATGTACCAACACAATTTATCAAGAATGATCAAATTGTGTTGAATGTTTCCCCAAGCGCATGCGTAAACTTCATAATTGATAACAATTCAGTACAATTTCAAGCTAGATTTGGCGGGCAACCAATGCTTGTTTCATTTCCTTGTCACGCGGTTAGCGCAATATATGCAAAAGAAAACGGCGCGGGCACCGTGTTTACGTTACCTGAGCCAGCCGAGCTTGAGGCCTTAACAGAAAAGCCAGATACTAAACCTACCTTAGAATCTGTTCCTAATTCAAAAGAAGATACGGATAACGCGAAAAGCAAAGCAAAAAACAAAAAACCTGGTTTACGCGTAATTAAATAAGCTCCATCACTCTGACAACTTTGGTTACGCCATCGACATTTCGTGCAAGCTCAACCGCCGCTGCAGCTTCTTGTCTAGTCAGTCGGCCCATGATAAATACTTCACTGTCTTCAACAATCAAATCAAGCTTTAATATCGGTACACTTTCATCGGTGGTCATGAGAGTTCTAATTTTGGTGCTTAACCAAACATCGTTGATAGATGAACTTGCAGGGATGGGCTCACCCAAACGTATCTGATTATGCACTTTGGCGACATTCTTTACGTTAGCAGTGACCAATGCAATTTCATCTATAAGGGTTTGTAGATTTGCTTGGCCGGTTAATAAGACTTGGCCGTTATATACATTGACATTGATGTCTGCATTGTCATCAATACTAGCAATAGAATTAATGGCAGTACTGACCCGTGCTGAGGTTGTTTTATCATCAATTTGCGTACCCAATGTTCGTCTATCACTGTTTGAAGTTGCCGCCGTTCCGGCAGCGCCTACTGCCACAACTGAAACACAACCAGTCATGATGTGTACACAATATAAAACTATAAGTATTTTGATAAGTTTCATGTTTACTCTCCAGAGTTTACAGGAAAAAGAGTATTATCGATCGTCTCACAAAGCGTATGAATCACCAACAGATGTACTTCTTGTATCCTAGCTGTACGTGATGAAGGTACGCGAATTTCAACATCATTTTCACCAATAAAACCAACCATTTCGCCGCCATCTTTACCTGATAAGGCCACAATAGTCATATCTCTTGTTAATGCGGCTTGCATTGCTTTTATCACATTTGCTGAATTTCCACTTGTTGAGATAGCCAAAAGGATGTCGCCGGGTTGCCCCAGTGCTTTTACTTGCTTGGCAAATACATCGTCAAAGGAAAAGTCATTTGCGATTGACGTAATAGTAAAGGTATCGCTGGTGAGTGCGATTGCGGGTAAAGATGGTCTATTTCGCTCATATCGGTTGAGTAGTTCTGAAGAAAAGTGTTGGGCATCACCCGCTGAGCCTCCATTTCCACAAGATAGTATCTTATTGCCCGAGATAAGCGCTTTCACCATCATCTGTGCTGCCTTTTCAATCGATTCAGGCAAGGCTTCTGATGCCGCTATTTTAGTCTGAATACTTTCAGTAAAATGCTTTTTTATCGTGTCGAGCATTGAGTAGTAGTACCTTTTTTATTTTTATACGTTCTTTAACCAAGTCAGCTTTTTACCATCAATCGCTATTAGGTCTAATCTCATATTTGCGTTATGCAAGTTTAAGTTATGTTGTTGAAAATAGCACATGATAGTTTTGATCATTTTATTTCTTTTTTGCGCGGTAAAATAATCTGCTGCGTAACCAAATTCACTTATCGTACGGTATTTAACTTCAACAAACACCCATTGCGTTTGATCGATAAAAATAAGATCAAGCTCACCGACTTTTGCACGGTAGTTTTGCTCAACAAACCTAAGACCCTCTGCGATTAAATAGTCTTTCGCCTTTGCTTCTGACGCTTGTCCATCTTTTCTGGCATTAAGTCGTTTAGTGTGTGCATCATTCACATGTGTTCCCTACAACGCGATGCTCAATTGCTAGATGAAATACTAATTGAGGATAGGCCTCTTTGTAAGGTATCGTCATCGTCTATCGATAAACTCCCGCTAAGTCCGGTAATTGTCATGTGAGGAAAGATGCTAAGTTGCGTAAGATTTTCAGTTAAACTAAAAGCATCATAACCAAATGCAAACAATCTAAGAAACCCGCTTGAGGGTTCATTAAATAGCACATCTATTTCTTGGGCAAGCGCTTGGCTTCGGCCTTCTGGCAGCATCCAAGGCATGTCAACGAATACCATATTACGTAAATCACGCTGACTGTTCTTACTTTGCTTGTGGTCATAACTATAAGAGCTGGCATAAACAGGAATCGATTCTCCACTAAATAGACTAATGCTCGACTCTATAATTGGATTGATGAGTTCAACATCATCTGGTCGGGCAAATACCACAAATGCATCGATGTCACGCCGATTGCGAGTGACGCTATAGACTCTTTCGTTACTGAGGTTTTCAAGCTGAGAAATGCGTCTTTGGCTTTGCAAGACATCTAGTGCGGCTGTCACGCCTGTTCGCATCCCCTTGTTATCAGAATATCTTATTTTCACCAAATCATTAGTGGATGTGTATTGGATGGGAGATGATAGTTTCCATGCTCTTTCAAACTCCGCGACCATTCTATCTGACATATTAGAGCCATCTTCTATTAAAATGGGGCGTTCAATATTTTGTTGTCTCATCAGACCGACTAATTTTTGAACTTCTTGTTCAGGAGATAACGAATAAAAAGTTCGCCCCTCAAGGCGCTCGCCATCGTCATCATTTGCTTGATTCAAATACACTATTTGCTGTCCAGGCAAAATTAATGGTTCGATTTGTTCGATATGCGACTTTAATAAAGGCCCTATGATTGCAGAATAAGAAGACAAAGACTCACTGTTAATTTGCTCAGAGATTGTAGGCAACGAACCAGTATCAAGAAACGTAATAGAAATTTGCTCATTACCATTTTCAATATTTACATTTGTATGTTCTAAGAGATAGCGAGCAAGTACTCCCTGTTTTATTGCATTACCTTGAGTAGCAAGGCGGCCGCTCAGTGGCAATAGTATCGCTATTCTTGAGATTTCTTGTTTGTCATAAGATAAAAATAAATCAAGCTGCTGAGGCAGTAGTTGCGACAGATACGCATCGGCATTTTGCGATAACCAATTATTGATCGAAGCCTTTCCAATATTGTCATTAATACTAGGGTCTTCCACTATTTGTAAGATTGTTGCATGTCCGTTAAGGGCAGGGAAGACCGATAAAAGTTGCTCTCGTTGTTTTTGCTCGCTTAATGAAAACCATGTCCAAATAACATTGGCTGTGTTGGGCTCTAACAAAAGGCTTGGTACGTCATTGTTAGTCATTAATACGCGAAGTGCTGTCGAGTAGTCTTTTTGTAGCGCATATAAAACAGCGTTTGACTCTCTTTTCTTTTCATTAAGGCTTGCGGGGATTTGACTAGTATTATCTAGCCATTTTTCTAACAAATCCATTTCTTTTGTGAACACCAAAGAAAGTTGCTCAGTTGGCAATTCGCTATTTTGGATTACTTGCAATAAACAATATGCTTTTAGCGTATTGGCGACAGAACGATTTTGCTCATCGCTAATAGAACTTTGCATATGGGCAATAATGATATCGCTTTTTTTGCAATCCTGACTATCAGCATACTGATTGGCGAGCATTAGCAAAGCTGTATTTCTTGCCTGTATATTTTGGCTTAATTCAAAAGAGCGTTGAATTTGCTCAAGACGAGTCTCGTTAGGTATCTCAATCTCAGTCGATTGCTCAGGAACACTCTTTATCGCAGGTGTTATTGTTTGCTGTGTGCTGCCACAAGCTATTAAAGTGTGTACCGCGACAAGTGTAATAAGTAACTGGAGTGCCTTCACGTTTACTATCCTTTTTTCCCAATACTCGTAGTCTACTTGGCTGGTCAAAAATATCTAGTTCATTTCATGCAATCTGTACTTAAGTTTGTGTACACTACACGTAATGACCCTTTCAACCGAGTATAGAATGAGCCAGTTATTCATTGTACCCACACCCATTGGCAATCTTTCTGATATTAGTCAGCGCGCTATAGATACACTATCGTCTGTCGATTTGGTGGCATGTGAAGATACACGGCATTCGTCACATTTGTTTCAAGCAATTGGACTTAAAGTGAAAACGATAAGTTTGCATGACCATAACGAAGAGCAAAGAACGCATTTGCTTATCGACAAACTAAAGCAAGGTCAAAACATTGCGCTTATTTCAGATGCAGGTACACCTTTGATAAGTGATCCTGGTTATAAGCTTGTCAGCACTTGCAGAAATGAAGGTATTCAAGTGATTGCATTGCCTTAGTCCATGCGCACTGACAACAGCGCTAAGTGCCTCAGGTCTGCCGACTGACAAATTTGCGTTTCAAGGGTTTCTGCCGACCAAACTTAAAGCAAAGGTTGATGCATTAAAACAAGCAAGTACTGCCGGCATGACGGTCATTATTTATGAAGCCCCTCGACGAATCAAAGATACTTTATTGTTGTGTGAAACTCACTTGCCTGAGCCCCATCAAATTGTACTGGCTAAAGAGTTAACAAAACATTTTGAAACTTATATCCAAGGTAATGCGCGTGACATTGTTGACTGGATGGAACAGGAGCAAGGCAGAGAAAAAGGGGAGTTTGTATTAATGATTTACTGCGCACCTAAGGTTAATGAGGCCCTGCCGAGAGAAGCACTATCGCTATTAACAAGCTTGAATCAGGCACTGCCACCAAAAACAGCCTCTGCTATAGTTGCACAACACTACCAATTAAATAAGCGGCAACTGTATCAGTGGACACTTGCCCAAAAAACAGATGGCTTAGAATAAGCTTAAACGTTATCAAAGAGGTCTTGTACACGTTGACGTAGCTCGTCTATTTTGTCTATTTCTGCCGGAGCAATAAAAATAGTATCATCACCCGCTATTGTGCCCATTACGCCATCAGTGTGGCTAAGAGAGTCAAGCAAGCGCGCAATCATTTGTGCAGCCCCCGGACTGGTGCGTATGATAACCATGACATTGTTGTGTACAATATCTAATACAAGCTGTTTTAAGGGACTTTTGGCTGTTGGCATACCTAACTCTGGAGGTAAACAGTAAACCATATCGCCTCGTGCATCTCGTGTTCGTACTGCGCCGAATTTACTTAACATTCTTGAGACTTTTGATTGACTGATATTATCGAAGCCTCTGTCTTTTAAAGCAGTAACAATTTCTCCTTGTGACCCATAACTTTCGGTCTTTAGTATCTCTTTAAAAGCTTTGATTAGAACGTCTTGTTTTTGTGCAGTCATTTGCGGTCACTTTTAGTTTATGCTCTATCTTAATTGTCTTCTAATCATCGTCTAATGGCAATGTTTGTCAGTAAATTGTTAGCAATATGTTTAAAAAGTCACTAATTCTAGCTTCAGACTATTGGGTGATTGAGATCTGTCGCGTTTTCGGATAATCTTCGCGCTCAATTTATCAATCTTGTTAACAGGAGAGAATCCGATGAAAGTAGCTGTATTAGGTGCTGCAGGTGGTATTGGTCAAGCCTTATCACTATTACTTAAAACACAATTACCCGCTGGCTCTGAGCTGTCACTTTATGATGTAGCGCCGGTTGTACCGGGTGTGGCGGTAGACCTTAGCCATATACCAACTGATGTGGAAGTAGCTGGTTTTGGTGCAGACGATTTAGCTGACGCATTAACAGGCTGTGATATTGTCCTTATTCCTGCAGGTGTGCCTCGCAAACCTGGTATGGATCGCTCAGATTTATTTAATATCAATGCTGGCATCGTTAAAAACCTAATTGAAGCATGTGCAGACAATTGTCCTAAAGCATGCATCGGTATCATTACAAACCCAGTCAATACAACGGTTGCCATTGCGGCTGAAACACTCAAAGCGAAGGGTGTTTATGATAAAAACAAACTGTTTGGTGTGACAACACTTGATGTCATTCGCTCAGAGACGTTTATCGCACAGTTAAAAGGAATGAGCACGGCTGATGTTCATGTACCTGTTATAGGTGGTCACTCTGGTACCACTATTTTACCACTGTTGTCACAAGTAAAAGGTGTCAGCTTTAGTGATGAAGAAATAGCAGCACTTACGCCTCGTATACAAAATGCTGGAACAGAAGTAGTTGAAGCTAAAGCCGGTGGCGGCTCTGCAACCCTATCAATGGGGCAGGCGGCTGCACGTTTTTGTTTATCATTAGTGGATGCCATGCAGGGCAAAGATGTGGTCGAATACACCTATGTTCAAGTCGATGGTTCTGAAGATGCAGCATTTTTTGCTCACCCAGTGCGCTTAGGTAAAAATGGTGTACAAGAGATACTCTCTTATGGCGAGTTAAGCGCTTTTGAGCAAAAAGCGAAAGAAGATATGTTAGAAGGTCTTCGTGGCGACATTCAACTTGGTGTTGATTTCGTCAATCAATAATACATTATTTTGGTATTAAGAACCGGAGCATGCTCCGGTTTTTTTATATCTTAGTATTGTTGTTTTTATCTCTACTAGCGCGAATAAGAGCATCGCCACTGCTAAAACCTCGTTTACTTAGCCTGTCATAAAGTACGACATTTGCTGTAACGGCTAAATTTAGGCTCGAGCGCGCAGGGATATACACCACTTTGTCGCATCTATCGATAGTCTCTTGTGCAATACTCCCATCTTCTGGACCGAATATATAATATGCATTTTGAGGGTGTTCAAAAGAGGGCAAATCTGTGGCCCCTTCAACTAATTCAACCGCAACACTTTTGTAGTCGCTGGGTAGTTTATCAAATATATCGTTAATGCCATGATTTGGAATTTTTGAACGCATATTTTGCGTATCTTCGTTAAATTTTTTAGCATGCTCAATACGAGACCCCGTGTAATATACCGCGTTCACATCAAAACAAGCAGTTGCTCTCATGACAACCGCTAAGGTTACTAGCTGATTTAGGGTTAATTAGAGCAACAATAGCAGCGCCGTTTTCTTGTGTTTTTGAATCAAGTTGTGACATTGCTTTACCCGGTGTTTCGCATACCAACAGCGATACCGGTAATCGCTACCATCATCGCTCGTTCAAGGACATCTTTGTCTTCATCTGCAAATGCACTATTTTGTGCTTTGCGAATTCTATCGAGTAACTCTATTTGTAAATAGTGTAAAGGTTGCAGGTAACCTGCTCTTATCTGCATAGAATTACGGGCGTTTGAATCGTCTTCCATCATATGCTCATGGTCAGTAATGGCTAATAAAGTCTCCATAGAGTACGAAAGCTCATCTCGTAAGGCTTTGCCAAAATGGCTAAGTTCTTCGGGCACCAATCGTTTGTCATACGCTTCACTTACTCGAGGATCCGCTTTTTGAAATACCATATCGAGCATTGACAAACGAGAAGCAAAAAATGGCCATTGTTCAATCATCTCTTGAACAACATCTTGATTAGCTCCGGTATTTACCTCTTGGATTGCTTTCATTACGCCTAGCCAACTAGGCAGTACCAATCGTGTTTGCGCCCAAGCAAAAATCCAAGGGATCGCCCTAAGACTCTCGATACCTCCTTTGGGATTTCGTTTTGCAGGCCGACTTCCCAAGGGCAACTTTCCGAGTTCTTGTTCAGGCGTTGCTACACGAAAGTAAGGTACAAAATCTGGATCAGTACGCACAACATATCGATAATTATCTCGACCTTTGTCTGCCATTTTAGCAATTAGCTCACGCCAATGCGTTTTGGGCTCTGGTGGCGGCAAAAGTACCGCTTCCAATACAGCACTTGAATATAAAGATAGACTGCGTTTGGCAAGTTGAGGCATGCCAAACTTGTACCGTATTGTTTCGCCCTGTTCAGTTACTCGAAAGCCACCATCAAGTGATCCTGGGGGTTGCGAATGAATTGCAGCTTTAGCAGGTAAACCGCCTCGGCCTATCGTGCCACCTCGTCCATGGAACAAAGTCAGCTTTATACTATTTTCTTCAGCTATCTTAACTAAGGACTCTTGCGCGCTATATTGCGCCCAGCCAGCAGCAAGAGAGCCTGCATCTTTGGCTGAGTCTGAATAGCCAATCATCACATACTGTTGACCATCTACATACCCTCTATACCAATCAATACTTAAGAGTTTTGTCATCACATCTGGTGAATTGTTTAGGTCATCCAACGTTTCAAACAAAGGAGCAACTGGCATTGGCCATGTAACGCCAGCTTCTTTTAATAACAGTTGTACCGCTAACACATCTGAAGGCTCGCTGGCCATTGAAATAATGTAAATGCCAAAGCCCGCTTTATCGTTACTTGCAATAACATGACAGGTGTCTAGTACTTCCTGGACTTCATCTGATGGCGTCCAATTTTTGGGTATAAGTGGGCGTTTAGAACTTAACTCGCGCAATAAAAACGCCTGCTTGTCTTGTTCTTCCCACTGCCCATAATCTCCCATTCCGAGATAACGCGTAAGTTCGCTAAAGACATCCGCATGCCTTTGAGAATCTTGGCGTATGTCCAATTTGAGTAGGTGCATGCCAAAGCAATAAGAACGTCTAAGGCTATCTAATAGGGCACCTTTAGCAGTTACTTGCATGCCACAATCAAGCAAAGATTGGTAGCAGTCCATTAACGGCGCTTGTAACTCATCATTTGAAGCGAGCCATTGCTCAGTTGGTGCTCTGCCTTCACGCGTTATTTCTAACTTTTTGATCAACGGAGCCAATCGCGCCCGATAAGGTTCTCGCGCATCGCCTACAATATTTCTCAATGCATCATTACAATCATTCATAGAGAGTTCGACATACAACTTATTGAGGTCCTGTAAAAATAATTTTGCCGCTCTGCGTCGCGCTCGGTATAAGACTTCTTGACTCACTTTTGCCGTAACAAAAGGATTGCCATCCCTATCGCCCCCCATCCAAGAACTAAATTGGACAGGTTTTGCATCTATGGGCAAAGCTTCGTCATAGGTGAATAATAAATAGTCTTCTAAGTCGTTAAGAAAATCGGGCACCGCTTCCCATAGAGAGTTTTCAATAACAGAAAAGCCCCACCTAGCTTCATCGACAGGCGTTGGTCTTACTGAGCGGATTTCTTCGGTATGCCAGGCTTGGCTAATTAAATCGGCGATTCTTTGCTTACTTTTACGTGTTTCAACATCGCTTAATCGATTGTTATGTAAACGCTGCAGCTCATCAGCAAGTTGTCGATGCTTATGTATGTTAGTTCGACGAGTGACTTCTGTTGGATGAGCAGTGAGCACTAGATCAATATTGAGCTTGTTTATTGCATCGAGTACTTTTTCTTTGTTTGTGTGTTTGGGTAAGGTTGAGCCAAGCTTATTTAATTGTGAAGCCAGCGATGTTTCTTTGCTGGCGGCGATGTTAAACTCCTGCTCTGCAATGTTGGCTAAATTAAGAAATTGTGCAAAGGCTCTTGCGATAGTGAGCAATGATTTGTTGTCTAACGCAGCCAAGGTGCTAGCAAGTTCTTCGGTGCTTTTCTCGTCACCTTTTGAAGAGTGTCTGCCGTCATGACGAACTTTTTCAATGCGATCAAGCCATTGCTGGCCCAATTCATCTTTAATTGTTTCGCCCAAGGTTGCACCTAAATATTTAACAGTCTCTTTTAACTGATCTACCAGTATGTCGTTCATGTTGATTACTTCCTTATTTGTGCAGCAGTTTGCGGGGCTTAAAGCTGACCATGCTTAGGTTGGTATTGGTAATTGTTGATAATTGCCTGATGGTCATTCTTACGACTAAAGTCCTAGTAACATAATGCAAAAACATTCATAAATACAGGGGTAATGTTATATAAGATATTCAATGTCTGCATTGATACTAGCGTTTGTATACAGTGTCTAAGTATATATTATCTGAGCTTTGTTGCATTTAGCCACTTATTTAGGCAGTATCAAATTCTATCTACTACATGCGACTGGCTGATGAATAATAATCTACTTGTGTGCATAAACTATTCATTCCGACAGGATGCAAGGTTGTTTTTTTGAAGTGTAATAATTTACTCAGCGTTTCCTCATTTGTTTGTATTTTTTATTTGCTTGGCATACAAAGCGTCTTTGCTGAAGATTCCGCGCAAGACTTATACACAGACTATAAAGATATGCTCTATCAAGTCAAAATAATGGATATTGAGTCAGGCCAAAAGTCAACGATTGGTTCAGGTTTCATTATTAATGCAGATGGTTTGGCCGTTACAAATTATCATGTTGTATCTGATTATATAGAGTCTCCTAGCCAATACCGAATTGAAGCTGAAGACATTTATGGTAAAAGCACAGCCGCCTATTTGATCAATTTTGATGTGATAAATGATTTAGCGTTAATTAACATAGAAAAGGATGAAAAAGCCGGCCGCTATTTCTCACTTGCTCAATCATTACCGGTTCAAGGTTCTTCAATTTATTCATTAGGTAATCCGCATGATCTAGGCATGATTGTTGTTCCGGGTACTTACAATGGTTTGCAACAAAATACTTTTTATGAGCGAATTCACTTCACCGGCTCGGTGAACTCAGGCATGAGCGGAGGACCAGTTGTAAATGAGTCGGGTGAAATAGTAGGCGTAAATGTGGCATCTGCAGGGAATCAACTCGGATTTCTTGTTCCGCTGAGTAAACTCCAAACCTTGTTAGAAAATCACGAAGTCATGGCAACATCTGAGTATGACACCATGATTAAACGGCAACTATATGAAAATCAGGTAGACTTGGTCTCTAGTTTGATCAATCAGCCTTGGCCTCAAACTTCCCTAGGCGATGCATCAGTTCCGGATACTATTGCCGATTTTATAAATTGTTGGGGAGGGTCAAATGCGGACGATAAAGAAGCGCAATACCTCGTTGTTAGAAAGAACTGTCAGCTAGAGCAAAATGTGTATGTGAGTAATAGCGTGCAGACTGGAGACGTTTCTTTTAGTTTTGAATGGTTTGAGAGCGATTTACTCAATACGATTAGATTTTACAATTTAATTGATACTCAAGTAGCCTTTGCATATATGTATTCTGGAGGACTAAAAAAACACTTTTCGGAGTACCAATGCCAGCAAGATCTTACCAAAAATGCCAAGCAAGTTACTAGTAAATCTGTTTTATGTATAAAAGCTTATGCTGACTATGAAGGCCTGTTTGACGCGGTTTTCGTATCTGCGACACTTGATAAGGAAACGGGTAGCTTGGTTTCTCAGTTTAGACTCTCGGGCATCAGTGAAGAGTCAATCAAACAGTTTACCCAATTATTTTTGGATTCAATCTCATGGCAATAGTGTTTCAAACAATTTCTAGAAATAACCAAGTTTTAAGTCAACAGTACGTGGATAAAAAAGAAGCGTCTGTTGGTCGCTCATTCAGCAACGATGTGCATATTAATGACCCTTATGTTTGTCATGAGCATTTACATGCCAAGATAACCGAAGAAGGAAAAATCTTGCTGACTGACAAGGGGTCTGTAAACGGGGTAAAGATCAATAAAAAAAGCTGTCAACAAGCGTTGGTGAATCAAGATGACATTGTCACGCTTGGCCGCTCTCGTATCAAAATAGTACTTGCCGATACACTTGAGAAGGCCACTTTGAAGTTAGATCCCTTGGAAGAAAAGATAGAGTTTTTAGGGAATAAGAAGATTTTTGCCTGTCTAATGGTTTTATTGGTTGGTATTACTTTATTGGAGAGCATCTTAGGCAGTTTCTCAAAAATTCAAACCAGTGAACTGATGCTAAGTGCCATTAGTGTTGTCTTGGTGTTTAGTGTTATTCCTTTATTTTTGGGATTATTGTCGATTCTGAACAAAAAAGAAGCACGGATTATTAGTCATTTTAATGTTCTACTTATTGGCACTGTTATTGTGACTGTTCTTTCTTACCTCAGCGTTTTCTTAGTATTTAATTTTGATGTAGTCGCTACAGCTTCGTTTATTTTAACGCTAGTATCATGGACAATTGGTATAGGTGTATTTTGGCTATTACTATATGTCGCCTTTCAGCAAAGTCGGCTTCGCCGAAATACCTTAGTACTCACTACCACTTTTGCTATTGCCAGCGTGACATACTTGCCTGCATTTTTTGATACAGAATTGATTATTTCACCGCCTAGTGTCGACGCATCAATTGTATCACCTAAGTTTTTAGTAGGTGGAGCGCAAGATTCTCAGATGTTTGTTGAAAACAGCCAGAGTTTATTTGTAAAAACACAGCGTGAGATTCAAGATAAAACCTCGGATGATGAATGATATTGGTGTCTAGGTGTATGTTTTGTCGCAAATACGATTTTTGGTTTCAATTGTGCTAGAATCTTTCGCGAAAATTATCGCAAATATATTGGAGTGAATGTGTCAAAGACATATACAAGCGTTGAAGAGCAAGCAAGTTATGGTATTGGTTATCAAATGGGTGAGCAATTAGCATCTAATCCATTTGAAGGGTTAGACGTTGAGATTGTGATGGCAGGTTTGTCTCATGGGTTTTCTAAGCAAGCTTCTGAAGTCAGTAATGATGATTTAAGAGTCGCATTTAATGAAATCCACAATCGCATGCAAGCTGCTAAGCAAGAGCAGTTTGAAGGCGTAATGAAAGCGGGACAGGATTATTTAGACAATAATGCTAAAAGAGATGAAATCAATGTCACTGACTCGGGTTTACAGTATGAAATCGTCAATCAAGGTGCAGGAGATAAGCCGTCAGCAGATTCGACTGTGCGAGTTCATTACCACGGCATGCTAACCGATGGTGCGGTTTTTGATAGTAGCTATGATCGCGGACAACCAGCTGAGTTTCCCGTTAATGGTGTAATCAAAGGATGGACCGAAGCTTTACAGTTAATGTCTGTAGGTGACAAATGGAAGTTGCATATTCCTCATGACTTAGCTTACGGCGAACAAGGTGCAGGCGCAGCGATAGGACCTTATGCAACATTGGTATTTGACGTAGAACTTCTTGATATCATTGCATAAATAGTGCTGAGTTAAAAAAATATGAAAGCCAACTTGTCGTGAGTTGGCTTTTTTGTTTATAGATATTTATGTGCAAATAATTAAAGGTAAGAAATATGAATTATGAGCTTTTATCGTTCGAGACAATGGGGTACGCCGCTGCGCTGTTAACCACTGCATCGTTTTTACCACAGGCTATCAAGGTCATTCGAACTCAAGACACTCGCTCCTTATCTTTGGGTATGTATATTAGTTTTGTGCTAGGCGTCGCGCTCTGGTTGCTATATGGTATTGCATTAAATATTTATCCGATTATCGTCGCTAATATTTTCACCTTGCTTTTTTCCTCCATTATTTTAGTGGTCAAAGTAAAGAATATAAAACAAGACGAATACGAAAAAACTAGCACTTAACCCTTCATTGGCTTGGCACATAAAAGATTGAAAGCAGTTCGACAACTCACTACAATTGCAGTTGATAGATTGATATTGCAAGACATTTAAGCCTCAAAATATAACAACAAGGTGAATAAATGCTTATCTGGATAAGTCACAAGATAGATGCTTTTAATGCAAAAATGGGTAAATTCATTGCTTATGGCACCTTATTGATGGCAATCATTACTCTGACGATTGTTATCTTGCGTTATGGCTTTAATCTAGGCTGGATAGCAATGCAGGAGTCTGTCATGTATCTTCATGCCGCTGTTTTTTTGTTGGGCAGCGCGTTTACCTATCAAGAAAATGCGCATGTAAGAGTTGACGTTTTTTATCGCAATTTTTCACCAAAGCATCAACAGATTGTCGATTTGCTCGGGACCATCTTTTTCTTGTTACCACTGAGCTTGTTCATTACTTATAGCTGCAGCGCTTATGTTCTTGAATCTTGGTCTTTGTTTGAAACATCCAGAGAGCTAGGAGGCCTGCCTTTTGTTTACCTGTTAAAAAGCCTTTTATTAATATTTTCAATAAGCTTTGTTTTACAAGCTCTATCACAAGTAATTAAACATACCGTTTATTTACTCAATGAAAAGCGCAGGCAAGTCTAATGGAATTTTTAGCGCTTGTTCTATTTGCACTAGTGTGTCTAACACTTTTATTGGGATATCCAGTTGCCTTGACCTTAGCAGGTGTCAGCTTATTGTTTGCTGCTGTGAGTATTGTGTTTGGCGTGTTTGATGCCAGTTATTTATTATCAACGCCCAATAGACTGTTCGGTATAATCAGTAACTCAACACTTATTGCTGTCCCTTTGTTTGTTCTGATGGGAGTTATATTAGAAAAATCAAAAATAGCAGAAGACTTGCTTGTGGCGATGTCTTCTTTATTGGGACGTTATAAAACAGGTTTAGGTGTATCTGTAGTCTTAGTAGGGATGCTACTTGCAGCTAGCACAGGTATCGTTGGTGCGACTGTTGTGACAATGGGGCTATTGTCTTTGCCAGTGATGCTCAAACGAGGATACAGTCCTTCTTTGGCAACAGGGACCATTTGTGCTACTGGCACACTTGGACAAATCATTCCGCCATCAATTGCATTGGTATTACTAGGTGATGTCTTATCCAGCGCTTACCAAAAAGCACAGTTGTCGATGGGAATTTTTTCTCCTGATAGTGTCTCTGTTGGTGATTTGTTTGTTGGTGCCTTGATTCCCGGTCTAATACTAGTAGGATTTTACTTATTATACCTATGGGCGGTCAGTCGCTTTAGTGCTCATCAAGTCCCTGCGCATGGTCAAGAAAATGAGCATGCAAATTTGCAAGCCTTGTTGCTTGCCTTGCTACCACCACTTGTTCTGATGGGTATTGTGTTGGGTTCAATATTATTTGGCTATGCAACACCTACTGAAGCTGCAGGAGTAGGAGCCATGGGCGCATTATTTTTAGCAGGTATTAAAAAACAATTAAATAGAGATAATGTCAGCTATATCGTTTACGAAACGACCAAAGTGACTTCGATGGTGTTTTTAATTCTTATTGGAGCGTCAATATTTTCGCTAGTATTTAGAGGCCTGGGTGGGGAGGTTTTATTAAAGGATATCTTTACTAGCTTACCCGGAGGTGTATTTACCGCAACATTCATCGTCATGGTTTTGATATTTCTATTAGGGTTTATTTTGGATTTTATTGAAATAACCTTTGTGGTAGTACCAATTGTTGCTCCAATATTGATTATCATGGGCATAGATCCAGTGTGGCTAGGGATCATGATTGCGGTTAATTTACAAACCTCCTTTTTGACTCCGCCTTTTGGTTTTGCACTTTTTTACTTACGCGGTGTCGCGCCACCTGAGCTAAAAACTGAACAAATGTACAAAGGTGTCTTACCTTTTATTGCAATGCAAATAGTATTGCTTTGCATCATGGCTGTTTGGCCTGAGACTGTTACTTGGTTAGTTGATATTGTTTATCCACCAAGTTAATTACATGGCGCTTGAACACAAACAAGCAAAAGGAAACTATATGAAAACGATTTTCTCAACACTCATTGTGTTACTTATTTCACTTACTTTGTTTGCTTGTAATGACAAAGACTCTGACGCTTCTGTAACACCAGAACAGCCGACGGCTCAGCAAAGTTATGAGTGGAAAATGGTTACATCTTGGCCTAAAAACTTCCCAGGTTTAGGTAAAGGTCCCGAAACGTTTGCAGAATATGTGAATGAAATGTCGGGTGGAAGGTTAAAGGTAACAGTATACGGTGCGGGTGAACTTGTACCAGGGTTTGAGGTATTTAATGCCGTTTCTCAAGGTAGTGCGCAAATGGGACATTCGGGTGCGTACTATTGGAAGGGGAAAATGCCAGCTGCTCCTATATTTTCTGCCATTCCATTTGGCATGAATGCTACTGAGATGAATGCATGGCTGCACTACGGTGGAGGCATTGAGCTATGGCAAGAATTGTATCAACCTTTTGGTGTCATCCCTTTTGCTGGGGGAAGCTCAGGTGTGCAAATGGCTGGCTGGTTTAAAAAAGAAATCAATTCTATCGACGACCTACAAGGTTTGAAAATGAGAATACCCGGTATAGGCGGTGAGGTTTTTAAAGAAGTCGGAGGCTTACCACTGACACTTACTGGGGGAGAGATTTTTACTTCCTTGCAAAGTGGCGCTATCGATGCAACAGAATGGGTAGGACCGTATAATGACCTAGCGTTTGGTCTGCATAAAGCGGCGAATTTTTATTATCACAGTGGCTGGCATGAACCAGGTAACTACTTTAGAATTTATTGTTAATGAAGAAGCGTATAAGAGTTTGCCAAGTGATTTACAAAAAATAGTAGAGGTTGCTGCACGCGCTGTTAATCAAGATATGTTGGATGAATATACTGCGCGGAATCACAATGCCATGCAACAATTGATTGAACAGCATGGGATTCAAGTTAAGCCTTTGCCTGAGGATGTTATTGAAGCCTTAAAACTTGCCACTACCAAAGTATTAAGCAATATGGCAAACGATGATCCTGAATTTGCTAGAATATATGAGCATTATAGCGAATTTTATGAAGGTGTTAAGGCTTATCACGAGCTATCAGAGCAGGCTTATTACAACAATAGATAATACAAAGGGGTAACCTGAGGTTGCCCGCAAGATAAATAAAAATACTGAGAAATAAGAAATTTAGGAGCAGGCAATATGGTAATTAAACCAAAAGTACGGGGTTTTATTTGCACCAACGCACATCCAAGTGGATGTGCCAAAAGCGTTGAGAAACAAATTGAGTATGTTAAAGCGCAAGCGTTAAGTTCTGGCCCCAAAAATGTACTTGTTATTGGTTGTTCCACAGGATACGGGTTAGCCTCTAGAATTACTTCTGCGTTCGCTTATGGTGCAAATACTTTAGGCATTTGTTTTGAGAAAGAACCAAGTGAACGCAAAACAGGCACCGCAGGTTGGTACAATACAGCGGCTTTTCATCAACAAGCAAGGTCAGCGCAACTATACGCGCACACGATTAATGGCGACGCATTTTCTGATGAAATTAAAGCGCAAACAATCGCTAAAATTAAAGAAGATTTAGGTAAGGTAGACCTTGTGATTTATAGCCTTGCGTCTCCACGCCGAACTGATCCGGTAACCAAAGAAGTATTTAAATCAACCCTCAAGCCTGTTGGTCAAGCATACAAAACAAAAACTTATGATACGGATAAAGATTTAGTACACGAGATTGCACTTGAGCCTGCAAATGATGACGAAATTTTTCAGACTGTAAAAGTGATGGGCGGAGAAGACTGGGAGCGCTGGTTAATACAACTTGGTGAAGCCGGAGTGTTAAGTGAAAATTGCAAAACGACTGCTTACACTTATATAGGTAAAGAATTAACTTGGCCGATTTATGGACAAGCTACAATAGGGCGAGCAAAAGAAGATCTTGATAGAGCGGCTAAAGCAATTGAAAGCGCCTTGGCACAAAGTAATGTAAAAGCAAATGTATCTTCTTTAAAAGCATTAGTGACGCAAGCCAGTAGTGCAATACCTGTTATGCCGTTATATATATCACTTATTTATAAAGTGATGAAAGAAGAGGGCACACATGAAGGATGCATTGAACAAATTGTTGGTTTGTTTAATGACTGCATATACTCTGATACGCCCACATTAGACGATATGAACCGATATCGCATGGACGCAAAAGAAACAAATGACGCGACACAAGCTAAAATAAAAGCTTTGTGGGACCAAGTCACACAAGATAACTTTCATGAATTAAGTGACTATCGTGGATATAATACCGATTTTCTTAATTTATTTGGTTTTTCGATTCAAGGTGTAGACTATGAAGCCGATGAAAACCCATTAAGGTCTTGGGATTGACAGCTTAAGCTTAAGATAAAAGCAGGAAAAAACTGATGTTAATTCAAATTCGTTAATTTGATGTAACACTGGCATTTCTGCTTAACAGTATTAATGAGATAAATAGTCTTTTGGTATAATTACCATAGCCTTTTATAGTGAGTTAATGCTAAAATCGCGCCACAAAATGGTAGGGGTATGATTTATGTCACATTTGTCATTCCCCAGAACACCATTGACTGCTCAAATAATAATAATAAAAGCAAAGCTTTATGAGATTACAAAGGCTTAGCGTCGTTGCTAAGAACTATCACTAGTACCTTTGTATTTTTTTAATACCTAATGGAATAGGCACTAATTTAAACTGGCTTGACTCAGGCTGATTTGAATTAGTAACTATTTGAGAGTAGCAATTTGCATATGATAAAGATCAAAAAAGGTTTAGACCTTCCTATTAAAGGAGCGCCCCAGCAGGAGATAGCGGACACGCTAACGCCTTCTAAGGTAGCTATTTTAGGGGAAGAGTATGTAGGAATGCGCCCAACCATGCATGTTCAGGTTGGTGATGTTGTTAAAAAAGGTCAACTGTTGTTTGAAGACAAAAAGAACCCGGGTGTCAAGTTTACCGCCCCGGCTTCTGGTGAAGTCATTGAGATTAACAGAGGAGCTAAGCGAGTATTACAATCTGTTGTGATCGGAATTAAAGGTGATGAAGAAATCACGTTTGATTCATTTAACGCAGATGAACTGGCAAAGGCTGACCGACAAGCCATTGTAGATGTATTAGTTGAATCTGGTTTATGGACAACGTTAAGAACTCGTCCTTTCAGCAAAGCGCCTGCCATTGACGCTGCGCCACATTCTATCTTTGTGACCGCGACTGATACTAACCCTCTAGCGGTGAACCCTGAGCTTGTTATTTCTGATAGAAAAGATGACTTTGCACACGGCTTAAAAGTGCTTGAACGTCTTACTGAAGGTAAGATATTTGTGTGTAAAACAGCGGGCAGCGCAATTGAAGCTAATGGCGACAAAATAGAAGTTCACGAATTCTCTGGACCACACCCAGCTGGACTTGTTGGAACGCACATTCATCATTTAGACCCGGTTGGTCCTGCAAAATCAGTGTGGCATATCAACTATCAGGACCTGATTTCACTCGGTAAAAGTATACTCACGGGTAGCCTAGATGTAAGTCGTGTTGTATCTATAGCTGGTCCTGCTGCGTCAAAACCTATTGTTGTTAAAACGCAAGTTGGTGCTAATACGAATGAGCTGGTTAAAGGGCAATTTGATGACGTACCTGTACGGGTTATATCTGGTTCGGTACTAAACGGAACAAAAGCGTCGGGCCCTCATTCATATCTAGGCCGTTTTCACCTCCAAGTTTCGGTCATAACCGAAGACAAAGAGAAAAGGTTTTTGGGATGGATTGCGCCTTGGTAGCGACAAACATTCCGTCACTAGAGCGTACTTAGGACACTTAAGTGGCAAAAAACTATTTGATATGACATCGACAACTAATGGTTCAGATCGCTCTATGGTGCCAATCGGTAACTACGAGCGCGTCATGCCGCTTGATGTTATTCCAACATTATTATTGCGAGACCTGTTATCTGGTGACACAGACGGTGCACAAACGCTTGGAGCGCTAGAGCTAGATGAAGAAGATTTAGCGTTATGCACTTATGTATGCTCAGGAAAGTATGATTACGGTCCAGTGTTACGCGAAGTATTAACAACTATTGAGTCTGAGGGGTAAGTCATGGGACTAAAAGGTTTTATCGAAAAAATTGAACCGGACTTTGAAGCGGGTGGAAAATACGAAAAGTTTTATGCACTTTATGAAGCTGCTGCGACTATTTTTTACACACCGGGTAAGGTAAATAAAGCATCAACTCACGTTAAAGATAGTATTGATCTTAAGCGAATCATGATCATGGTTTGGATGGCAACATTCCCTGCTATGTTTTATGGCATGTATAACATAGGTGCTCAAGCTCACGCGGCCATTGTTTCTGGTGCAGGAATGCTTCCTGATATATGGCAAGCAGCCTTATTTACGGCTTTAGGCGGCACTATGGGGGCTGATACCACGTGGATGGGTATGATGCTCTATGGAGCATGTTTCTTTTTGCCAATATATGCAACAACCTTTGTTGTAGGTGGCTTTTGGGAAGTGTTGTTTGCTTCAATTCGTAAACACGAAATAAACGAAGGCTTCTTTGTTACCTCTGTATTGTTCTCATTGACCCTACCTGCCACTATACCTTTATGGCAAGTTGCCTTAGGCATTACTTTTGGTGTGGTAATTGCCAAAGAAATATTTGGTGGCACAGGTCGAAACTTTCTTAACCCAGCATTGACAGGTCGAGCATTCTTGTATTTCGCTTATCCTGCTCAAATATCGGGTGACCGAGTATGGGTTGCAGCTGATGGTTACTCGGGTGCTACTTGGCTAACACAAGCGGCAAACGGTGTTAAAGACGCTGCGGAATACACCGCAGCGGGTATTGCACCGGCTGCAAACGAGCTAGTGTATTCAGCCGACAAATTCTGGCAAGCATTTATGGGTAACATACCCGGGTCCGCTGGTGAAGTATCGACGGCGATGATACTTATTGGTGGTGCTTTAATCGTCTATCTTCGCATAGCAAGTTGGCGCATAGTTGCCGGTGTTGCGTTAGGTGCTGCAGTATTTGGGTTTTTACTGAACGTAATTGGCGGCGGAACGTCGTCAAATGAAATGCTCAACATGCCTTGGTATTTTCACTTTGTGATCGGTGGTATGGCATTTGGTATGTTTTTCATGGCGACAGATCCTGTTTCTGCATCATTTACGAATCAAGGTAAGTGGGCATATGGTATTTTTATTGGGTTTATGACGGTATTTATTCGCGCTTTAAACCCTGCTTTCCCCGAAGGAATCATGCTAGCAATATTGTTTGCTAATTTATGGGCACCATTGTTTGATTACTTTGTTGCACAAAGCAATATTAAACGGAGGCTTGCTCGTGTCGGCTAAAAAAGAAACTTTAGGAAAAACGGTCGGTATTGTTGTTGCCGTCTGCTTAGTGTGTTCAATTGTTGTGTCAGGATCTGCGGTGGGCCTACGTTCACTTCAGCAAACAAATGCTGCATTGGACAAAAAGACTAACATATTAAGTGCCGCAGGTTTGCTTGAACCAGGTACAACAAAGCAACAAATCGCCGAAATGTATGACTTGCGCGTTGAAGAAAAATTTATTGATTTAGACAGTGGCAGTTATGTAGAAAAGCCTTCTGAAGATTTTGATATGTATAAGGCGGCAAAAGTGCCTGATATGTCGATCAAAGTTGAAGATAAAAAGGTAGGGTTTTCTCGCAGAGCAAATGTTGCAAATGTCTACCATATCAAAAACGAAGATGGTGTGATTAATCGCATTATCTTGCCTGTTCATGGCAGTGGTTTATGGGATTTGATGTACGGCTTTTTGGCCTTAGATAATGACGGTCAAACCATTCGCGAACTGATTTATTATCAACATAAAGAAACGCCAGGGCTAGGAGCTGAGATCTTAAACCCTGCGTGGCAGGATAAGTGGGACGGTAAGCAGTTATTCAAAGATGGTGAAGTTGCAATCGCGGTCGCTAAAAATGTCGGTAACGATAATCCATACGCTGTCGATGCGCTTTCTGGTGCGACGCTAACCAGTAACGGTGTTGAAAACACGCTAGTGTACTGGGCAGGCGAAAATGGCTTTGGTACTTACCTAAAAAACCAATCTTGGAAATCTTAAGGAACAACGATGGCTGACACTAAAGAAATGAAAAAAGCCCTCTTTGGGCCAATTATAGACTCTAACCCGATTGCTTTGCATGTACTTGGTATATGCTCTGCGTTGGCAATTACAACAAAGCTTGAAACAGCACTAGTAATGTCTTTGGCATTGACGACGGTATGTGCATTTTCGAATTTGTTTATCTCACTAATACGAAATCAAATTCCATCCAGCGTTCGAATCATTGTTCAAATGACGATTATTGCATCGTTGGTAATCGTGGTAGACCAAGTGCTGAAAGCTTACTCTTATGAGATTTCAAAACAACTCTCTGTATTTGTTGGCTTAATTATAACCAATTGTATCGTGATGGGTCGTGCAGAAGCATATGCAATGAAATCACCTCCTACAATGAGCTTCTTGGACGGTATTGGTAACGGTTTAGGATATAGCTTTATTTTAATCGTAATCGGAACAGTAAAAGAGCTGTTTGGCTTTGGTACGATTTTAGGCTTTGAAATCTTACCATTGGTTCAAAATGGTGGTTGGTACACAGGTAATGGTTTATTAATTTTACCATTTAGTTCTTTTATCTTAATCGGCTTAATGATTTGGGGCATTCGTACTATTCGCCCAGAACAAGTTGAACCTAAGGAATAATAAAAATGGATTACGTATCATTACTAATTCGTGCTGTATTTGTAGAAAACATGGCACTAACACTGTTTCTTGGAATGTGCACATTCTTAGCAGTGTCAAAGAAAGTAAAGACTTCAATGGGTCTTGGTGTTGCTGTAATTGTTGTACTTGGAATATCAGTACCGGTTAATCAGCTAATATATACAAGCATTTTGGCACCTATGGTGCGCTTGAATGGGCAGGCTTTCCTGACGCGGACTTGAGCTTTCTGAATTTCTTGACCTTTATTGGTGTTATTGCAGCACTTGTTCAAATTCTAGAAATGACTTTGGATAAATTCTTTCCAGCCTTGTATAACGCCTTAGGTATATTTTTACCATTAATAACGGTTAACTGCGCCATTTTTGGTGGCGTCGCATTTGCGGTGCAACGTGAATATAACTTTACTGAAAGTATTGTGTATGGCGTTGGCAGTGGTATCGGCTGGGCAATAGCTATTGTATTATTGGCAGCAGTTCGCGAGAAGCTCAAATATGCTGATATGCCTGATGGTATACGTGGTTTAGGTTCTGTATTTATGATTGCAGGCCTTATGGCTCTTGGCTTTCAATCCTTTACGGGTGTGTCGCTTTAAGGCGCAAGGAGTACATAGATGGAAAATGTAGATATTTACTTGGGCGTTGGCATGTTCATCGCCATAGTATTGGTGTTGGTTTTCGTAATTATGTTTGCGAAGTCAAAATTGGTTCCTAGCGGTGACGTTAAAATCATCATCAATGATGATCCTGAAAACACGATTACCACTCAGCCAGGTGGGAAATTACTTGGTGCTTTAGCTGATTCAGGTATTTTTGTGTCATCTGCTTGTGGTGGCGGTGGCTCTTGTGGGCAGTGCCGTGTAGACATAAAAGATGGTGGCGGTGAGATTTTGCCAACAGAGCTTGATCACATTACTAAACGTGAAGCCAAAGAAGGATGTCGTTTGTCTTGCCAAGTTGCTATAAAACAAGACATGAAGATAGAGTTACCTGAAGAAGTCTTTGGTATCAAAAAATGGGATTGTGAAGTTGTTTCCAATAATAATGAAGCGACCTTTATCAAAGAATTAAAATTAGCGATACCAGATGGCGAGAGTGTTCCTTTTAGAGCCGGTGGATATATTCAAATTGAAGCGCCTGCGCATCACGTTAAATATAGCGATTTTGATATCCCTGATGAGTACCGCAAAGATTGGGAGCATTTTGGCTTTTTCGATGTGGAGTCTAAAGTTGACGAAGAAACAATTCGTGCATACTCAATGGCTAACTACCCAGAAGAAGAAGGGATTATTTTGCTAAATGTGCGTATTGCTACGCCGCCGCCAAATAATCTTAGTTTGCCTGCTGGTAAAATGTCGTCATTCATTTGGTCATTAAAGCAGGGTGACAAAGTTACTATTTCTGGACCTTTTGGTGAATTTTTCGCAAAAGATACTGATGCCGAAATGGTATTTGTAGGTGGAGGTGCTGGTATGGCACCTATGCGTTCGCATATTTTTGACCAACTTCGCCGAATTAAAACACAGCGTAAAATTACCTTTTGGTATGGCGCGCGTTCTCTAAGAGAGATGTTTTATGTTGAAGATTTTGACATGCTTCAAAATGAAAACGAAAACTTTAATTGGCATGTAGCATTGTCAGATCCCCAACCCGAGGATAATTGGGAAGGAGACACTGGTTTCATTCATAATGTACTGTTAGAAAATTATTTGAAGGATCACCCTGCACCAGAAGACTGCGAGTTTTACATGTGTGGTCCACCAATGATGAATGCGGCCGTTATCAACATGCTTAAAGATTTAGGTGTTGAAGACGAAAACATTATGTTGGATGATTTTGGTGGTTAAACGCTGAACGAATTCTAAAAGGGGCGTAAAGCCCCTTTTTTTATTATTAATTAATGGCATGAAATGCATATAAACATGAAATACTTTGTATTATTTATACTCACTATTCCAATATTAATATCTTGCGCTACAAGCAAGGTAACGGAGTTGTCTTTTACCGGAAGGACAATGGGAACAAGCTATTCGGTTAAGTATATTACTGACACAAAAAATTTACAGGCGATTGACACCGTTGGTATGCAAACTCAAGTAGACGAACTTCTGCTTGTGATTAACCAATTGATGTCGACTTATATAGCTGACTCCGAGTTAAGCCGCTTAAATAAAGCAAAAGCGGGTGTGCCAATAACCTTGTCAAATGAAACCGCATTGGTGATTCAACAAGCATTAGATATCTATGAACTTAGTGAAGGTAAATTAGACATCACGGTTGGTCCGTTGGTTAATCTTTGGGGGTTTGGGCCTAATCTTAAGCCTGACAGAGTTCCCACAATAGATGAATTAACCCAAATACAAGAATACATTGGAATAGATAAGTTTCGCATTGAAGGTAATGTATTGACTAAAGAACACGATAAAGTCTATATCGACTTATCTACCATTGCCAAAGGTTATGCTGTAGATCGATTGGCTCAACTGTTAGAGTCATATAGTGTGCATAGCTACTTAATTGAAATTGGCGGTGAGGTGCGTGTAAAAGGCAACAAAGGAAATGGAAAAGATTGGTTAATAGCACTAGAAAAACCGATTACCTATGAAAGAGCTGTTCAACGTATAATTACGATAGGTGATAATGCAATGGCTTCATCCGGTGATTACCGGAACTATTATGAGCTAGATGGACGTCGATATTCACATTTAATAGACCCTCAAACTGCACAGCCGATAGAACATAATTTGGCATCAGTTACGGTTGTTGCACAAAACGCTATGCTTGCAGATGGTCTAGCGACTGCTCTTATAGTGCTTGGTGCAAAAGAAGGGATTAGGGTAGCTGAAGAGAATCAGTTGTCAGCATTATTTATTACTAACGAAGATGGTGAATTTGTGGAATATAAAAGTTCTCAATTCATACAAAATGTAACAATAGTTAATTAGCAAGCTAACTAAAAGAGAAAAACATGAGTACATTTATTTTAGCCTTTGGCTTCTTTTTATTAATGAGCTTAGCAATGGCAGTGGGCTATATTTTTCAGAAAAAAGTATTTCTGGTTCCTGCGGTGGACTAGGAGCATTAGGCGTTGAAAAAGCGTGTGATTGTCCAGAGCCATGTGACCGAAAAAAAGCAAGACTAGAAAAGGAAGCTGCACGTCAAGCTAAGTTAGATGAGTGGAAAAAAGACCAGATTTTATAAGTTATTAGTCAGTTGTTATTTGCAAATTATACTGGTCAATTGTGGCTTTTAGTTTTTCTGCGTATGGGCGCCTTTTATTTATAACAAAATAAGTAGGCACCTTGAGTAAGCTCTGCGCTACTATATCGTCATCATTCACATCAACATAGTCCTTAAGATGATTCTGGTCCTTATAGTAATTATAGGGGCCTTTGTAGCTTATAAAGGCGCTTGTTTGTCCTCTGAAAAATATCGTAAATGCCTCTTTTGTATTTGGGGCATCGACAAATGTGTAGCCATTGTTTTCCATCACAGCTCTTTGACCGTTATAAGCATAACCATTAATAGCCGCAATAGTTTTACTGGTTCTATTTTTATGGGTATATAGCATGGCTTCCAATTCAAGGTAAGGTTCTTGTGAATATATTGCACGATTCTGAAAGGCACTAAGGTCTTTAATGCTTAAGGTAAGGTCGACTCTATCATTTGCAAAATTTCTGTATATTCTTGCCGGGGATGCACAATAAATGTTGAGCGTAGCAGGGTAGTCTTTAAATATCTCGTTTATGCGATCCACGGCTAAGCCTGAACATTGTCCTTGTTTATTTCTTACGGTGCGAGGGGGAAAGATGACTAAACCGATATTGATGATAACATCATCCTCGTTAAACTGAGTATCGTCTTGCGTACTTGCTTTCGCACTTGCTTGGCTGGATGCTAAAGCAGGATTCAAGATTGCTATAGCAATAGACGTGACAATGCAGATAAATAATTTATATAACATCAACTTACCTTATTTAGCTTCAGCTAATCATAGGCTGAATTGACAAAAAAGCCAACTTAATGCTCTTGATTGCTAGTGTTTTGGTTTTATATTCGCCATAATACTGTATAAATATACACATTATTATCATGATGAAAAAATTTATTCACATCGATATGGATGCTTTCTATGTATCGGTTGAGACTAGAGACAACCCAACGCTTTTGAATAAGCCTGTCGCGGTGGGAGGGAAGAGCTCACAAAGAGGAGTCTTATCAACGTGTAACTATATTGCTCGCCAATTTGGCGTTCGTTCTGCTATGCCAACCTCAATGGCGAAGCGCCTTTGCCCTCAATTGATAATAGTGCCTTAGTCGCATGCAAGTATATCAAGATGTCAGTAGTGAAATTCGCCATATCATGAATCAATATACTGATTTAATAGAGCCCCTATCTCTTGATGAAGCGTATTTGGACGTTACAGATAGCCACGATTTTTCTGGTTCAGCCACACTGATTGCTCAAGATATTCGTAAACAGATTCAAACACAGCTTGGTTTAACAGCGTCTGCTGGAATTGCACCGCTAAAATTTCTAGCCAAAATAGCGTCAGATCTCAATAAGCCAAATGGGCAATATTTAATTAAGCCTGATCAAGTGATGGCGTTTATTGATCAATTACCTCTCAATAAAATACCTGGCGTAGGAAAAGTAACCTATGCAAAATTAGAAAGACTTGGGTGGTTAACGGGGAAGGACATTCGCAACTTAGAACAAGCAACGGTTGTTGAACAATTTGGTAAGTTTGGTATTGGACTTTGGCATAAATGCAATGGTCGTGATACTAGACAAGTTGAAGTGTCTAGGATACGCAAATCGGTCGCAGTAGAGCGCACCTTTTCTACCAACTATGGGTCTTTAGTAGATCTTGAACATTACTTAGAAGATACTCTGTTGCCTGCCTTACAAAGTCGGGCACAGAAACATTTAGCGGTAAGGAAAATGAATAAAATCGGTATCAAATTAAAATTTTCTGACTTTCGACAAACGACAAAAGAAGCCAAGACTACCACTATTTCTATTGAAACTTTACGTCATCTGCTTGCGCAAGCATGGGATAGAAGGGAAGGAAAAGAAGCTAGGTTATTGGGCGCGTTTATCGGATTTGCTGATGATAATACTCAAGAGCAATTAAGCTTAGATTTGAAATAATGACAATGGCACAATACCTTGGGTATTGTGCCTCTATAAACGTTTGTTAATATCGTAGTGTTATAGGCTAGCAATCGTTTTAGACAAATCGGTAGTCGTTACCACTTTGGTGTCTTTAAATGTGTCTATAAAGTCTGATACGTCTTGACCATTACATTTAACATTAACGTTTTGAAGTCTATATACTTTTCGCGCTGCTCTTTCGCCCATTTCAACAGCCGCTACACAAAACTTAGATTCAAGAGATTCATCTAAAGCATTTAATGCAACAATTTGAACAGTAATATCTTCTTGGGTTGATACTGATGACTCAAAATATTTGTTGGCAAATTGATTTACGCTTAAACCATTGCATTTCACTGTTTCTTTGACGCGCGAGAAATTAATGTCGTTTTCCTTTGTGAAGCTTCTAACTTCAGTCATGCCGCCGTTAGCAGCAACATAACAAATTTGAGTTTCAACATTGTCATTAGTTTTGTTGAATTGAACATTCATCGCTTGTACGTTTAATGCGCTTAACGATAGTAAAGATGCGCTTGCTAATGTGAATAATTTCATTTTGTTTTCCAATAAATTTTAGGGGGTAATTAAGTTGCGCGCATTATGGAGAATTTCTCAGACAATGAAAGTGAATTGAGGTGTACAAAATCATACTTACTTATATATTTGTCATGCGGCGACTATTTAATGACTTTAAATAATCGCTCTAAGGCTTAATTTGCGATAGCTGCACGTAACTTGATACCTAACATTGTGCTATATCCTACGTCATTTGCGACAACGGCTAAATCTTCATTTAGTACATAATAAGTCGGATAAGCGCCAATGTTAAACGCAGCCTTATGTTCTTGTGTGCCAAGAAACACATCCCCTTGAACTTCGTTTTCATCAATGAATTGTTCAATCTCATGTATTGATTGGTAATCAAGCGCGATTCTTATCACGTGATATTTGGACGTATCTAAAATATTAAGATTATTGATGCTGTATTTGCAAACTGCGCACCATGGCGCAAAAAATACATGACGGTTTTCTTTTCTGACGGCATGATAGTCTTTACTTGACCATTGATACTCACGAAGTTTGTATAAGGAACCATCGTATTACCATCATCGGTCAATAAGTGTCGCTCTTGCCACGACATTATGGCAAAAAATACTAGTCCAATTATTCCCCACTCGACTATAAAGATTAAGCTTTTATAAAAAGGTTTTTGAGCTTTACTTTTGTTATCACTACTCACATATTTCTCGTTTCTTTGGTGTTTTTGCTATCCGCGTAGAAGTAGACCATAAAAGTACAAGTTTTATTGCTAAAGCTGTTAAGTTTCTGTTTTTACAGTACACTTAGCCCAAGATACCGTTAATCTATATTAAAAGGAAGATTTGAATGAATGCTATTAGTGCATGGTCATTTAATAAAATAGAAGACTTGAAACGAGCTGACATAGTCGTGGTTATTTCTCAGCACCCAAGCTGTTCGTTATTTTCTGATTTTGAAGCACGTTTTGCACAACTTAAATCTTTTGATGCAAGGGTAGGCAAAGAGCCTTGTGTCGTTCAAACAGATGTTCTTAGTTGCGGTAAGTACATGCATGTTCCTCTTCCCGATTTGAATAAAGATTATGCTGATGCCTCAGTATTTTTTGAGCTAGGAAAATCCTTATTGCATTGTTTAGAAGGTTTAGAGGTGTCTTCACCCGCTATTATCATTGAGCCGATAGCAAGTTTATCTACCGAAATGTTTAGTCATGCCCTTGAGCTAATTTATTTAGGCCTTGCACAGCAGCAATGGCAACCACTTGAAGCTAGAGAGCATTTTGCTAAAGGGCATCATACTGTGTTTGATGACAGCGAAATAGAAACCATTAAAGAAATAGGCCTATTTAATATTAGTGCAAAACAATGTCAGTTATTAATGGCAACAGAAAGAGGCAAGCGAATAGCACGAGATTTGTGCGGCACGCAACCTGAAAGAATGACCGCCCCCCAATTTGCTCAGTACTGTGAGCAAGCGTTTAAAAACACATGTGTTACGTGTGATGTAATTGATGATTTATCTGTTATTGAAAAGGATTATCCGGTTTTGTACAGTGTTGCTAGGGCTTCTGTTGAGGTCAAACGTCATCAGCCACGCATAATAACCTTATCCTATGAAGGAGAAGGCCCAATTGAGCAGACGTATTACTTTGCTGGGAAAGGAATTGTGTACGATACGGGAGGTGCTGATCTTAAAATAAATGGTGGTATGGCTGGCATGAGTCGTGATAAAGGCGGCGCAGCTGCGGTTGCCGGTCTTATGTATACTTTATCTATACTTAAACCCAAAGGTATCAAAGTCGTTTCTCAAATTGGCGCAGTGCGAAACAGTATTGGCGCTGAAGCGTATGTACCAGACGAGATCATCACAAGCCACGCAGGTGTGCGAGTTAGAGTAGGAAACACCGATGCAGAAGGACGGATGATTTTAGCGGATCTATTATCTCACCTAAGACTACAGGCTAAATTAGACAAAAATGCTCAGTTGTTTTCAGTGGCTACCTTGACAGGGCACGCAGCAATATCACTTGGCCCCTACACTGCACTGATTGAAAATAGGCCAGCCAAGGAAGCTAAAATCGCTCACAAAATATGTGAAGCAGGAGAGCTATGGTCAGATATGTGTGAGCAATCCTTATTGCGTAAAGAGGATTTTGATTTTATTAAACCGCAAACTAAAGCCGATGATGTCATATCATCCAATAACAAGCCCTCAGTGGCGACCATTAGAGGACATCAGTTCCCTGCCGCATTTCTTGTTGTTGCCTCTGGCTTAGACCAGCATGGTATAAATAGTGAATTGCCACTTGGATACACACATGTCGATATCGCGGGTTCAGGCGTAGAAAACCTCAATTGGCAACACGGTAAACCCACAGCTGCCCCTATCGCAGCTCTACTTAACGGTCTCATATTGAATACTTAAGATGAAAATAAAAACAGGCAAGTATCAGCATTACAAAGGGCCATATTACCAAGTGGTAGGAACATGTAGGCACTCTGAAGACGAATCATGGTTTGTTATTTATCGCCCTTTGTATGAGACAAAGGGCGTTAGTCAACAGCAAAACAATGACTTTTGGATAAGACCTTATGAAATGTTTACTGAACTTATTCATACAGAAGAAGGAAAAAAAGCTCGTTTCACCTATGTAAATAACGAGCTTTAATATTCTTGTCGCACTGATTGTACGTAATCAGTCAACGCGCTACTGTTGGTATACTCTTATGCCGTTGACGTATGTTTCGATGACTTCAATATCTCTAATTTCAGCCTCTGGTATTTGGAAGTAATCACGGTCGATAATAATAAAGTCAGCTTTTTTGCCGCTTTGTATTGACCCGATGATATCCTCTTGGAAACCAGCATATGCAGCATCTATCGTAAAGCCTTGTAGGGCTTGAACTCGAGAAACCTTTTCGCCAAGGAATCCAACCTTCAGCAGGTTCTTGAAGCGCATTTTGTCTGGTTACTGCGGCGTGAAGACCGTGAAACGGATTTGCAAGCTCCACAGGAAAATCTGAACCAAATGCTATTTTGGAACCTTGGGCTAAAAACGTTTGCCATGCATAGGCCCCTTTTAATCTTTGTTTACCAATTCTATCTTCTGCCATATTCATATCGCTTGTCGCATGAGTAGGCTGCATTGATGGAATCACATTATATTGTTTAAACAAAGGAATATCTTCCATGGCAACAACCTGTGCGTGCTCTATCCGATGGCGTGCTTTATTCTCAGGGAAAATTGTAAACGACTTTGCAAATTGCTCTAAAGCTAGTCTATTGGCTCTATCACCGATGGCATGAAAATTTAATTGGAAACCTGCCCCAATGACATTGTTAAATAGCATAGGTAATGTCTCTTCAGGCGTCACGAGTAAACCTGAATTATCAGGGTCATCACTATAGGGTGCAAGCAATGCTGCGCCTCGGCTACCTAGGGCTCCATCACCATAAGCTTTTACACTACGAATACTAAGTAATTGTTGTTCATCTTCATAAAAACCTTGCTTTAACATTTGTGCTAAATTGGGGTCTGTGGCAGCAATCATGGCGTAAATTCGCATGGGTAATTGCCCGCTTTCTGCTTGCTTGATAAAAAAGTCTCTTACCGCTTGTGATATGCCAGCATCGTGAGCACTAGTGATACCTAAGGACAATAAATGCCCAACAGCAGCTTCTAATTGAGCGACTTTTTGAGCTTCTTCTAACTTTGGCATAACAGCATAAACAAGATACTCTGCATTATCGATAAGCACACCAGTGGGTAGGCCATTTTCATCTTTTAATATTTCACCGCCTGAAGGCGAAATTGTATTTTCGTCGATACCTGCTAGTGCTAAGGCTTTACTATTTCCCCATCCAGCGTGACCATCTACACGAGATAACCAAACAGGAGTATCAGGTAATACTTTGTCGAGACTCTCTTTGCTAGGAAATTCTTTCGTCGGCCAAAGTACTTGATTCCATCCCCGACCAATCACCCATGTATTGTCGCCATCGACCTTTTGTGTATTAACGAAACTTAATACTCGTTGTACGGCTTGAGCTTCACTTTTTGTGCCGCGAAGATCAACTTCTAATAAGTTTGCCCCTAGACCAAGAATATGCCCATGAGCGTCAATGATACCCGGCATGACAGTTTTACCTGATAAATCAATTGTTTTAGCATCTTCATATGTGCCTGCGGCTTTACCAACCGCAACAAACTTATCATCTTTTACGACAAACTCTGAAAACTGTACTAATTTGCCTTCCGCATTTAGCGTATAGCCATTTGCGTTAACGAATTTTGTGGTATTTTCTTGAGCGATAGTAGGGCTCGTTGCTGCTAGATAAGAAAATGCTAGGCAAGCAAACGCCAGTATAATAGAACGGTTGGAGCAAAAACGATGAACTTCGTGTGTAAATACAAGACAAGCTTTTAGATAAGTGTGCATGTTGTCTATCCTTTTTAATTATAGTAAGTGTGCAAAGTTTAGGTTAATGAGGGAGGTTGACACAAATAATCAGTTTCCCATATTTTTGCCATACTCTGACTTGAGATGTTACCACCAGAAATGATGACCAATAGTTTTTGACGCTCTTTGGGTTTATGTTCATTTAACCAGTCAATTACGCCTTGCATGGTCATTGCGCAAGTCGGCTCAATATGTAATTTCAATAAATGGTGTAGCCACTGAGTCCAATAAGCAATAGCAGGTTCGTCAACTTCATAGAAAGCATCAAGCTTTTGTAAGTACTTGAACGTTATTGGACCAACTGATGGAGTTGCAGCACCGTCTGCTAGTGTTGTAGGCGGGCCATCCAAAGGCATTATTTTGCCTGCGCGCAATGAGTTTGCAGCATCATTAGCAGCTAGCGGTTCTACACCCACAACTTGCGCCTTAGGTTGTAAGTACTTGCTAACAATATAGCTGCCAGAGACCAATCCCCCTCCGCCACAAGGAGCAAATATGGCATCGATATTATCAAGCTCGCGCAGTGCCTCATAACAAGCTGTTCCTTGACCAGCAATGATATCAACATCGTTATAGGGAGGAATCCATAATGTACCTTGTTCGGATGCTGCTTTGGCCACCGCTGCGTCTGCATCTATGCGTTTATCATACTTGATTACTTTTGCCCCGTAAGATTGCGTTGCAGCCGCTTTAATCGGGGAAATATTGCTAGCACAGTAAATGGTGACAGGGATATTATAGTAGCGTCCAATATAGGCAACTGCTTGTGCGTGATTGCCAGAAGAGTTAGCCACGATGCGTTTGGGTAAATTATTCTCTTGTGCTCGCTTTGCAATCACATTGCTGGCGCCTCTTAGTTTAAAGGCGCCAGTGGTTTGTAAACATTCTGCTTTAAAGTAGATGTCATGGCCTAGCCAATTATTCAAACGTTGGCTACTGACGATAGGCGTTGTTTGAACTATATGGGCTATGCGTTTATAAGCAGACTCAATATCTTCAAATTCAATCATGTTATTGCTCTGGTACCAAGTGCTTATCAAAGAAATTAGTGACCGTGTGATACAAATGAATCCCCGTATTTTTACCTCTAATACCATGCTTCTTACCTGGGTAGTCCATTACTTCAAAAGGAATAGCTAAGTCTTGTAAGTGTTTATATAGCATGGTGCTATGAGTAAAGAGCACATTGTCATCGGCCATACCATGATAAATTAACAAATCTCCTTTTAAGTCTTTTGCATATGGAAAGACACTAGCGGCGTCGTATAACTGTGAAAGCTCACGTGGGTCACCCATATAACGTTCCGTATAATGAGTATCATACAATCGCCAATCAGTTACGGGTGCTCCTGAGACGCCTGCAGCAAAGTGTTCGCCAGCTTTAAACATGGTCATTAATGCCATATACCCACCATAGCTATGGCCATATACGCCCACTCTTTGGCTGTCAATATAGTCAAAACTGGATAAGTATTGCACGCCGGCTACTTGATCTTTGACTTCAATATCACCCATCTTATGATATATGGGATCTTCAAATGCTTTTCCACGGTAATTCGAACCGCGGTTATCTATGCTAAATACCACATAGCCCTTATTTACCCAATGTTGCATTAACAGCCCGCGGTTACCGCCCCATCTATTTGTTACCACTTGTGCAATAGGACCGCCATACAAGTAGACAATAGAAGGACGTGGGGTATCAATGTTAGTAGGCTTGTATAATCGATAGTGCAAGGTAGTATCGTCTTGCGTTGTAAACGTACCAAACTCAGGCTCTATCCAAGTGCTCATATAGGGCGCTAAAGGGTGCTGTTGATCAACCTTGTTTTCGTTGAGCCACGTAAGTCGTTCGCCATCTTTGCTGTGCAAACTTACTTGAGGTGGTGTATTTGTATTTGAACGTGTTTTAACAAAGATGCCACCATCTTTGCTAAATACGACATTGTTGAACCAGCCCAACTGTGTGATTCTTTTAATACCACCGGTTTTCATATCGAGCGAGTATAAGTGACTTTCTAGCACGGTATCTTTGCGGCCAGAAAAATACAGGGTACTGTCTGTTAGAGCCTTTATATTTTCTACGACCCAGTTTCCTGTTGTCAGCTGCTTGATTAGCTTGCCATTGCTTTGATACAAATAAAAGTGTTTAAATCCATCTCGCTCAGATGCCCAAATAAACTGATTATCATTTGGCATAAAATGCAGATCAAAATGCAGATTGACCCAAGTTTTACTGGTTTCAGTTAGCAGTGTACTAGTCGAATTACTTGTCGTATTAAAAAGCCGAAGATCTAGGTTTTTTTGGTTGCGACTTTGCACTTGATAGCTTACTTCATTAGCATTCATCCACTTTACGCGTGCTAGATAAATATCTTTGTTGTCGCCTAAATCAATCCAAGTTGTACTATTTTGTGTCAAATCAATCACAGCTAATTCGACCGTGACATTGTTGGTTCCAGCTTTTGGATACTTTTGCTCAATAGTCGCAATTCGGTCAGCATAAATTTCAGAACGTGTAATAGTCACTACCTTGCTCTCGTCGACTTTCGTAAAAGCAATTTTACTTTCATCAGGTGACCACCAATAGCCTGTCATGCGACTCATTTCTTCTTGTGCAACAAATTCAGCCATGCCAAATTTGATATCTCCTCCACCATCGCTAGTAATGACTTGTTCTTTTTTTGAATCAATATGCTTTATGTATAGGTTTTGCTCGCGTATGTAAGAGATATAGTTCGCTTTGGGTGAGAATTTTACATCTGTTTCAAATTCTGGCGTATCAAGCAATTGAATTGCGCCCTTGCTACCAATTTTGTGATAATACACATCACCACCAAGCGGAAACAGTAAGGCACTGCCATCATTTGACCAAGAATATTCGACAATGCCACTGCCGGAAAGACGCATACGTTCGCGACGCGCTTTTTCTTCATCTGATAAGGTTTCATCTGAACTAAGAAGCTCATCAGAATCAAAAAGCATCCGAGTTTTTCCACTTTTTATGTTGTATTCCCATAAATCAAAGCGTTCATAATCGCTTTGTTTACCGCGCAAAAATGTGACTCGTTCCCCATTCGGAGCGACTTTTATGTTTCTGACAGTACTGCCAGATAAAGCAGGGGATTGATAAATTCGTTCTATACTCAAATTCTCTTTGGCATTGGAATTAAAAGTGAACACAAGTAGTGATAAAAAAACTAAGAAAGGTCTATTCATTTGTTATTATTTATTGATATGTTACGTGCACATTAGGTTATCACAAACAAGTAGTGAAATGACGAAAAAATATGCGGCAACTGTGCTAGGGGCAACAGGTTTAGTCGGCAAGGCCCTTGTTAATCAGCTTTGCCAAGACGAACGCTACACCACTATTACCTGTCTTGTTAGAGCACCTTTGAGCCATCAGGATTATCACGACCCATTGGGTAAAATACAGGCCTTGGTAATTGATTTTGATAAGCTGCAAGACTATCAAGGATATTTCACAGTTGACCACGTATATTGCTGCTTAGGGACTACTATGCAAAAAGCAGGGAGTAAATCAGCATTTAGACGTGTTGATTTTGAATTTGTTCATGTTGCTGCACAGCTTGCAAGAGCCCAAAGAGCGACAAGTTTTGTATGGATTTCTTCCATTGGTGCGAATGCAAAAAGTAAAAACTTCTACTTACGAGTTAAAGGAGAGCTTGAAAACGCGATAATGACAATGCCTCAATTAAATCATGCTGCTGCGGTAAGGCCTCCATTGCTAATCGGAAATCGCCCCGACACTCGACACGCTGAACAGTGGGGCATAAAAATATTGCAAATGCTGTCAATTTTTATGAAGGGACCTTTGGAAAAATATATTCCGGTGCATGCGGCATCGGTCGCAGCTCAAATGATTAAACTTCAGTTATTCAAAGCTTAAGAACAAGTTTGAACTAAGCAATTAAAAATTACTCTAAAGAAAAACGGTAAATTGGTGGATATATAGTAATAGTAAACGCAGGCATTGTCCTTTTACAAACTTAACCTTTTAAGGAAATAACATGAGTATAGTATTACCAGATAGTGTGTTGAACCTTGTTGAAAAAGTTAGAGTTGAGCGTTTTTGGTGGGACGGGGTACAAGTCAATATTCCTTTTCATTGTATATATGCGCAAATCCCAGATCCTGTTGCCAGCCATTACAAAGTGATTAATGGAATCAATGTCCCGATCATGACCCTAGGCAAATACAATGTGCCGATTTGGGATCCGATGCATCATGAACTTAAACAAATGCCGAAGTTAGCGGTGATACTTACTCACCAAGAAGACGACAAATTTGGTTTGTATGCTTACCCAGCAGACTGCGCAGACGAGTCTTTTTCTTTGGATTATGATGAGTGGTTTGCTAGACAAAAGATTTCGTAAAATAAATAGTAAAAACGCCTAGCAATTTGACTTAAAACTCGCATAATACTCCGCCTTTATTTGCTAATAGAACTGTCAGCGTTTACGCAGGCCTTGGAGTGAGCATTGTTTGAAAGTCCTACCCTTCTGGCTGAAGTCTTTGGCGCAATCGCCGTCATATTTAATTTTTTGGCTTATCGACAGCATGACATTAATCGTTATCGCTTTATTTCTGCAATAGCTTTAGCGAGTGTTAGTACTCACTTCTTTTTATTAGATGCTTACGCAGCAGGGATTGGGTGTGCATTAGCCAGTGTGCGTAATATTGTCGCAATGAAATATCGTGGACCATTTGTTTTGTGGATATTTGTGGCAGCTAACATCGCTTTTTTTGTTTACGAGTGGTTCTTCTTGGATAGCCAATGGATTATTTTATTTGCCTACACCTCGTCACTAATATTTACCGTCGGTTCGGTTATGTTAAGCAGCGCAGCTAAAATAAGGCAATGGTTTATATTGGCTGAAACGTTTGGTTTAATATATGCAGTACTGGTGGGTAGTATTTTCGGTACGATTTTCAATGTTACGAATCTATGCAGTATTTTTTACACACAATTTAGGCAAAGAAAATCAAATTAGGGTAGGTGATTTACAGATACAAAAAAGCCAGCAGATAGTGCTGGCTTGTTCATAATTACCGTTGAAAATATGCTAGTTTTTCTTAACTAACACCGATACGTTGACGATACCGGCTTGTTTTACAGAATCCATTACGTCAACAACAATGCCATGCTCAGTGTCTTCATGCGCTTGGATTGCGGCAGTGTCTGTTGCATTTTCAGCCAAATAGGTCTGTGTGTTCGCCACTACGCGTCTGATATCAACAATACGACCGCCCATTAAGATTTGGCCTGTTGCGTCTATGCGAATCGATAGCGACTTACTTTCTGTTTGGGTATTGTTTTCGTTTTTAGGACGATTGGCTGCAAGACCTTTTTCGTTTGAGAAAGTCGTTGTTACAATGAAGAATATCAACATGATAAAAACAATGTCTAGCATTGGTGTCATGTCAATTGCCGCGTCTTCATCCGCCGCTGTGTGCTTTTTTCTTTTCATAATACAGCTCTTTTCTTTATTTCATTGCCTATAGTATATCGAAACGATTGAAAATAAATAGGGGGATCTTGTAAATTTAATTAACAAATTTGTGCGCTTACTCTAGTTAAAGCTTAAATTGGCGTCTTGGAACTGTTCTTTTAGCTGCGCGCACCAAGTTTGTATGCGCTCATCACTCAATTCAAATTGATTTTCATCATCTAGTGATAAGCCGACGAAGTATTCTTGATCGTCAGTTAAGCCTTTAGATTCGATAAATTCGTAGCCCTGATTAGGCCAATAACCAGTAATGTCGCAATCTTTGACAATAAGCTCGTCATGTAACATTCCTAAAGCGTCTTGGAACCAATCTGCATAGCCCATTTGGTCACCTAAGCCAAACAATGCGATAGTTTTACCTGATAAATCCACATCTGCTATATCATCCCAATGAGACTCCCAATCTTCTTGGAGCTCACCAAAATCCCAAGTGGAGATCCCAAAAATAACAACATCAAATTGAGAAGCTTTTGATAGTGCCACGTTTTTAATATCGAAAATAGGCACTGATGTACTGAGTATCGTTTGTAATTGCTCTTGGATTTTTTCTGCGGCCATTTCAGTGTAGCAAGTTGTTGAGCCGTAAAATATCGCGATGCTAGATGCTGTGTTCATTTGGTTCCAAGTGTGTATGTTTAAGCTTAATCTTTTTAAAGATTACTCGTTGGCCGTTAGCTAAGATCAATGCACATTCACTTTCATGTCCATTTTCGTCTAAGCTTAGTAACCCAAGGGCAGTACCAGTTAAGATTTCTTTTTTATTGTCAATATGATCAGCCGATACTTTGCGCTCTTTAATCGACATGTTTCGTCTTTTAGTTAACCAATTTAAAGGTGAACGATGAGAATAAAACCAGCGATTGAGCCGTTCAAACCACGTGATTAATTTACGTGGAAATTCGTTGTGTATCCCTGAGCAAGTAAATTGAAGAATTGAAGGGCTGTTACGTCGAAATCGAAGACTTACATCATACACAAATGAATAGTGGACATCGCCAGATAAAATGATGAAATGGGGAGGCGTTTTAACATGTCTAAAGATATTGAGCATGACGCTTGCAGTCCCTCGATGTGCCATCCAATTTTCAGCGTCTACCACCAGTGCTCCGCCAAAAATGGTAAACACTTTTTGAATAGCTTCAATTAGTTTTACCCCATATATTGGTGCTGCCGATACTAATATTACCGAATCTTTTCCCATAACGTCTTGCTGCAAATTACACAGGCCTTCCCAGTCCATTAAGCCTGATGGTTTTCTTGGATTTGATTCACTGCGCCATCTTTGTGTACGTGTATCTAATACCTGTACAGGTGGTTGAGTATCAAGTTTGTAATGCCAGTGGGTGAAACTCAATAATGCTTCAATCATGTCGTCATGTTTATTTTTATCACAGGCGTTTACGCTTTCTTGAGCTTGCTTGAGTAGTTTGCTCCATGAACACTGAGGGTTACCCAGTCCTTGACATAAATAATAGGCATATAGCGCATTGCCGATAATCCGCTTTGAGAATGGGTTAGCATAAACGTGTTCTTCCCATTCGCGAGTTAAGTTCCAATCATCTGTCACATCATGATCATCAAAAATCATATAGGTAGAAACATGAGCAAATGAGCGTTCTACCGCTTGTAGACCAGCTTTAAATTTATCAATATATTTTTTTTCATTAGCATATTGCTGCGCATATTGCGTATCGATATCATTTTTGTCTAGCGACACATGATCCCATAGACGAGATGACCAAGATAACAAATAGAGCCCCAACATCTCGTTTAAGGAAATTAGATGGTTATGAGCATTAACCGACGTAAAAATAGGTTTCTTTTTTGCGCTAAAAAAGCTTTTAGCTAAATCCTCATTTTCATCACTATCGGGTAGTAAACGTTCTCGTTTATAAAAAGAATCGTCATGGGTAAATAGTTCTGAAGATGAGGTGATTTCAGCACCCTCAAATTCTTCATGGTACAAACCAAGTATATCAATTACTTGATGAATGGCATGTAGCATTGGACCTGCTACATCATCAATATAGACTTGATCGCCACTGAGAATTAGCAAATCGGGCGCAAGATGGCGCTGTTTAGTTGACTTACTCTTAAAGTCTTCACTTATTAGTTTATCAAGCTGTGGTAGAGCATCATCGCCACTAAAGTGGGCTTTACGACATGAGCCGTGCATAACTTGTTTGAGCTGTCGACTAAAATAAAATGAAAAACTGTTTAATTCATCATACAGTAGTTTAGGGCAAAGTTGACTAAGGCGTTTTGCTTCACCATCACTTGAGTGACAAATCAGGTCATAATAATAGCGTTGTTCAGGCTTAAGTAGCCGTTCGCGTTCGATATGAATAAGATTAATAAAGCAGGCTTCACCGACATTTAAACGGGTATGCTCAATGTCATTATCGTCTAGTTTTTGTAAGGATGGGTCATCACTGTAAGCAGACTCATTGTTTTTGCTTGCGCTTATTGTACTAGACAGTAAAACATCAAAGCTTAGTGCTTGGCTGGACACTAGCCACAAAATCATTCCGTCTTGATGCACGTGCCTAAGCATAGGCCCAGCTATAATCAGGGGAAGTTGTTTATTTTCATCCAGCATTTTTTTATCTTCCTACATCATAATATAGTGAACTAAACGTGTATAAAACCAAGATCTTAATGCGAAATACCAAACTCTTATTTGTTATTAGTTTAAATTAATATGAACAAATTGTCGCACTATTGCGTTATTAGTGTCTATTGCGCACGTGTTACACTATTTACACACATATTTAAGACTAACTACAAGTATAAAATTGTAAGAGCAAATTACATATGAATATATTAAGAAAGAGTCTGTTGAGGTTTGTTTTATTTGGCCCACTTTTCTTGCTTGCCTGCAACACCACAACAATTGAATCAGTTTATAAACAACAGATTGATAATACTCAAGTAAGTTTGCATGGTGCGTGGATACTTGAACCAGATGGTTCCACCATGCTAGATCCACAAACCTCGGGACTCTATTTTGCTGATGGCGTGCTCTATACTATTTCTGATGGCAGTGCTGATGTTTCGCAAATTCAAAGAGTCCATAGGATTGATCCCCATAATGGCGCAATAATAGACCGTTTAGGCCCTATCGTAATTGGTGAAGCCCTTCAACAAAGCTGTTTTTTGTCGTATTTAAGTGAGCGTCCTGATTATGAAGCGATTGTGGCGTACCCTGAACAAAAAAATGCTTGGTTATTAGTTACAGAAGATGCGACTCGTTCGGGTGAACTGAGCAAATCATGCGCGTTAGCATTTGCAGATACAGGGTCAACTGAACACCCTACATTACTAGTTAAAATTGAAAGTATTGATAATCAATTAGTACTGTCTGGTGTAAGAGCAATTCAGTTTGATAAGCAAGATAATGTAGGTAATTTCCCTAATGATGGTATTGAGGGGATGGCAATCACAAAAGATGGCCGCATATTGTTAGGCCTAGAAAAAAATGCTGCTGGCAAAGCAAGTGTTTTTACGCTCAATTATGATAAATCGCTTTTTGAAACATACGATGATTTCGTAAAAGTAGAAGTGTTGCCAATTCAAATGCCTGCGTTTGAAGAAGGTAATCATCCAATCAATGGTATGGATGTTTATTATCCAAATGATGGTGATGATGGCTATTTGATAATGGCTGCTAGAAACGACGACCAATTATGGATTGCGGACCTTGCAATGCAAAAACCAACAAAAAGCATTGATATAGATTTTTATGTGAATTCTGACACAAGCAAAGGTTGTGCTCCCTATCACCAAGTCGCAAATACTGCGATGGAGGGTTTAGCAGTGCATGATGACACGCTCTACATTATTAATGACCCATGGAAACAAGTCTACAAAGATAATGCTAGTTGCGCACAAGACACTGCCAAATACGAACGATATTCCCCTATGTTATTTAAGTTGGTATTGCCAAGTCACTGGTTTAACTAAGCTTTAGGTTCGTCGTAACCTGTTTGAAAAGGTCTTTTTGAATTTTGCTAGTTTAGGCGCAACGACCATATTGCAATACACATTTTGAGGGTTATTATTAAAATAATCTTGATGGTAATCTTCTGCTTGATAATACGTATTTAATGGCTCGATTTCAGTAACTACTGGATTTGGCCAAATTTGTGTATCAACAATTTCTTTGATAATAGCTTGCGCCTCTTCCTGCTGTGCATCACTGGTGAAATAGATACCACTTCTGTACTGCGTACCGGTATCATTGCCCTGACGATTGAGCTGCGTTGGATCATGAAGCGCAAAAAATATTTCTAGAATTTCTCGACGGCTTATAACATCGCTATCAAAGGTAACTTGCACGACTTCGTTAAACCCAGTTTGTCCGGTGCACACGTCTTCATAGCTGGGTTCATCGGTATGACCGTTTGCATAACCGCTTAGCGCACTCAAAACGCCTTCAACGGAGTTCATAGCGCTTTCCAAGCACCAAAAGCACCCACCACCTAGCGTAATTGTTTCTTGAGACATTGTTCATTTCCTTTTACGTTGATGCCTTAGTTATATGTGCACTTAAAGGTAATTCAATACATCTATATTAGTTTATTTAACGTAACTTATCATACACTGCGTAAATGAAACCAATGTAGTTTGTTTTTGAAACCTTACGCTTTAACAGAGGGTAATTAATGGCTTTTACAATATTTTATGATGGCACATGTCCTTTATGTGAAAAGGAAATGAATCACCTAAAAAAGCGCAATGACAATGGACAACTAGCTTTTGTTGATATAATGGCTGACGACTTCACAGAGCGTTATCCAAATCTTGAGTGGCAAGCACTTAATGACAGAATCCACGGAATGCTTGATGACGGTACTATGTTGATAGGACTAGATGCAACGCACAAAGCATGGAGTTTGGTCGGAAAAGCTTGGCTGTACGCCCCTTTAAGATGGCCTGTTATTCGTTTTTTTGCTGATAAGGCGTACCTTGTTTTTGCTAAAAATCGTTACCGAATTTCATATTGGCTGACGGGAAAAAAACCTTGTGATACCAATTGTAGGATAAAGTATTAATGACTAAACATATACTGATTATTGGTGCCGGTGGAGGAATAGGTCAAGAACTGGTAAAGCAATACTGCAGCGAAAGTGATGCTGCGGTTTATACTGTGTCTAGAGAGCACGTTAACCCCGCTTATGAAAATGAAAAACAATACACCTTTGATTCGACCAATGAGCAAGAAATTGTTAGTTTTGCTCAACAAATGAAAACGCTTAATGTGGTATTTGATTATGTTATTGCAACAACAGGCGTGCTGCATACATCTGGTGATAAAACACTTAAACCTGAAAAACGTTTAGAGGACATAAACTCAGCACAATTAGCAGAGTATTTTAGAGTGAACACAGGTGTGCCAGCCTTATGGCTAAAGTATCTTGTGAAGTTGGTCAATAAAACGTCAGCAAGTATCGTGTTTTTTAGTGCCAGAGTTGGAAGTATTAGCGAAAACGGCCTGGGTGGTTGGTACGGTTACAGAGCATCTAAAGCAGCCCTTAACATGATTGTCAAAACAGCTAGCATTGAATACAAACGCAGGGCCCCAAATACGATTTTAGCTTGCTATCATCCTGAGTACAGTTGATACCGGATTGTCTAAGCCGTTTCAAAGCAACGTTAAACCTATGGCAAATTGTTTAGTTCGGAATTCACCGTATCGCAACTACGAATGCATATTGACGGTTTTGATATTGAGCAATCACCGTATTACTTTGACTGGGAAGGAAAGTCTATTTCATATTAAGTCACCGCGTTTCTTCATTTTGTCTAGGCTTTGCTTGCTAAAGGTAAAGACATTGTGGTTACTTGCTGTTAACATTTAGGCAAAATAATAATAAGAAAAAGGACATTATATGGCTGGTTCTAGAGAGCAGTTTGGCTCAAAATTAGGCTTTATTCTTGCTGCTGCAGGCTCTGCTGTCGGTATTGGTAATTTGGTAGGGTTTCCAGTGGGCGCCGCTCAAAATGGTGGTGGTGCGTTTTTATTTATGTACGCAATCTTTGTTATTGCGATATGTTTACCGGTCATGATTGCTGAGATGACGGTAGGCAGAGCAAGTCAAAAAGATCCCCTAGGGGCGCTAACTAAGTTATCAGGTGGCAATCGAGGCTGGCGGGTGGCTGGTTGGTTATCCATTATTACGCCATTTATGATTGCCGTATTTTATTTGGTGATTACGGTTTGGATCTTTGGTTATTTATTCGGAAGTGTTACCGGTAACTTAGACCAGTTAGCTCAGCCGGATACCTTTAACACATTCATATCAAGCAATAGTTTATTCGCCTATATGGTCGGTGTATTAGCCATCGTGTACCTTATTCTTCAAGGAGGTGTAAAACAGGGTATTGAGAAAGCGGCTAAAATTCTTATGCCAGCCTTGTTTGGCATGCTCATTTTATTAGTGATTTTTGTGCTGACGCGTGATAATGCGATGGCTGGTGTAGCGTTTTATTTAGTCCCTGATTTTGACAAAATTGATGCTAACGTTGTAAGTGGCGCACTTTCACAAGCATTTTTCTCATTGTCTTTAGGCATGGGGATCATGATTACCTATGGCAGTTATATTGATAAACGTTCAGATTTGCCTTCCTCAGCAAAATTAGTTGCCTTAACTGATACGGCGGTTGCGTTTACGGCAGGTTTAATGATATTGCCCGCAATATTTTCATTTAACCCTTCAGTAAACCCTGCTGAATTAAATGACTCCTCTATTTCAATGATATTTTCTTACTTGCCACAAATCTTTTTAGCGCTGCAAGATAGCTTGGGATACTTTGGTGCCAGTGCTATTGCGAGTATCTTCTTTTTACTTGTGTTTTTTGCGGCAATTACCTCTTTGGTATCAATTTTTGAAGTGCCAGTTGCGTCACTAATGAGTGAAAAGGGCATGTCTCGCAAAGCTTCACTTGTTGTATGCGGCGTTTTATTGGTCATATTTTCATTAATGAGTGCTTTTTCATTCGGCTTCTTCGAATTTTTTACTAAATTTGTATCGTATGCTGGAGTAGATAAATCTTTCTTTGATGTTGTTTACGACGTGTTCTATGACACTATCTTGCCACTGAATGGCTTACTTATTTGTTTATTTGTCAGTTATCGTTGGAAAAAGCAAGCGTTTAACGAAGAGCTTGACCAAGGTGCGCCTGCATTTAAGAAAAGCTTCTTAGAGAAGTATGTTAACTTTTCATTAGGCACTTTTATACCGATCGTATTAGTGATTATCTTCATCAATACCATTGCACTTACGTACTTTGGAAATGCGCTTATAGGCTAGGCAGCATATCATAAACAGAAGGAAAGATAGGTGTAGTACCTAAGACATCAAAAGTCTCACAAGCGTCAATTATTTTATTTAGTTGGCGCTTTTTTTTATCTGGTAAAAAGTTTGGCGAGCGGATGCCTAAATGATTTGCACAATAAGTATAGTAAGCGTATCGAGTGGGGTGATCTATTGCACTTACATTAAACGCTGCTGCTGTAAGACCTAGTTTTATCGCCTTAGCAAATAAGCTGTATTACATCTGATTGGTGTATCAGATTAACGGGATCCCTACCATTAGAAATATCATCTTTTTGAGACAGGCTAAAAACTGGATGCCTATAAGCTTGTTGGTTAGATAGCAAGTTACCAAATGATGTTTGCAATACACTAGGGCCTACTAAGCCAGAGAGCCTTAATACACATGTTTTATCTGGATACTTCGACAGCAAGTAGTCTTCTATGTGCGCGTGAGCTTGACCTGATTCAGTGATTGGTGCTTTTAAGGTGCTATTTGTTATACACCCTTGACTGGCATTAAAAACCGAGGTGGTGCTTATAAAAACTATCTGCTGGCATCCTGCGGTGATTAACTGATCCATCAACAAGCACATATTTAATTGAAATCGCGCTCGGTCAAATTGTCGACGGCCTGGAGGAATATTGACAACAACATGTCCATTATTCACATCTAAAGAAGTAAACAGCGCACTACTAGAAAGCTGTTCATCATATAAATTGAACTGACAAACTTTGTCTAAGAAGATACTAGGGTAGTCATTAAGCAGTGCATTTTGTTTGTCATCACTTCGCACCGTGCCGCTTGCAAACTCTAATTCACTATGACTTTTATCAGCGATGCTCAAAGCAAGAGGAACACCTAGCCACCCTAGTCCTATGATATGTACTTTTTTCACGCTTGATCTATCTATAACATCTTAGTTAGAGCAAGTTTAGCGCAAACTTGCTCTAACGATTACATTATTTATGCCTTTTGTTGCTTAAAACTGACTAAGTCAATGCCTTCTAATCCTTTAATAGACTGTACATTGTTTTCTGCGTCGTTCAATTCTGCAACCGCATCACACAAAGCGCCCGCTTTAATATTTAAGTCGCCTTCGACAGCGGTAATTTTAGCATCAATATCTGTCTCAAGGGTTTCCATTCTTTTTTCGAAATCAGACATGGTGTCATCGCCACTGAACATCGACTTTGCTAATGTCGCGAAAAATTCTGACATGGCAACAGTCATGATTTCTTCAGATATCTCTTCAATTGCAGTATCTAAGTCACTGTCGATACCTAGTTCTGAATCAAAGAAGCCATTATCAAAGGTAATAGACTCTGGGTTTTGATAAACATAGTCTTGTATTCCAGATGTAATACCAGCAATCTTTTCATTGATAAGCACAGGTGTGGAAGAATCTTCACCTAGCAAAGCGGTAAATACTTCTGTTAACGCGACATCAACAATTCTCAAGCTCTCAACAGTAACATCTATTACGATTGGAATGGTAGCCTCAATTTCGTCAAAGTAAGTTTTTGCCCATGCTTGTTCTTGACTACTTAATTTAAGATTGACACCATTGCTTGAGACCTCGCCATTTCGAGTAAACTCGACAACTTGTCCTTTTGTCGTTGTGATCATCAACAAATTATCTTTAAAGCTTAAATCACCACTAAAATTAGTATTACACTCTTGAGGATTCAACGATAGTGTGTGGTCTTCGTGGCTATCCGCTAGTGCTACACTGCTAAAACAAGCACCAAGTGTAAATAACGCAGGAATTAAATGTTTCATAGGTAATCGTCCTTTTTGTTTGTCTTGCCAAGCCGGCAAACGTAAATCAATATTTGATGGTTTATTGTCTATTAAACCATTAGCAAACATGATGCCATTTAATTTATTATTATAAATCAATGCTTTATAGTTTTTCATTTCTGAGTTTGTGAGGCTGCGACTATAATTTTCGTGTTCATGCTAATATTTAGTAAAATTGACTAAGATCACTATTTTCTAAAAAAAGACTTTAGTGGAATAGGCTTCAATAACTGTTTAGGGCATAATACCGCCATTGAAAATTAAGGCTATGTTTATGAACGAACTACTCAACACATTATTATCTGTTTTGCACTCATTGATCTTTCCACTGCTTTTTGGCGGAACAATATTGACCTTAGTGCTTGGTCTTTCGTGTATTATAATGGGGGTTATTTCTACTAAATCTGGCGCTGAGGCCATAAAAGAGCGTGTTGAATACGGCTTTATGGGGATTTCAGCTTTGGTAATCTGTGGATTGCTAGTATACGCAATGTAAGGCAAAAGCAAATTCAAAATTTAAAGAGCACCGATATCACACGGTGCTTTTTTATTGTGTAGGCAAACGCTTATTATTATTGGTCACGCGTTGGTAGGCTACTAGTCCAAAAGTAGGCATAATGGCAATCAGATGGTCAAAAATGTCGGATTGAATCTGTTCATAAACAACCCAATCTTTTTGACTTGAGAAACAGTAAACCTCTAAAGGAAGTCCGTGTTCACTGGGCTTAAGTTGCCTAACCATGCATGTCATATTCTGATTGATTTTAGAATGCTGTTTTAGATAAGCAAGCGTATAGGCACGAAAAGTACCAATATTGGTGAGTTTACGGCTATTAATAAGGTCAGATTGGCTTGCATTGCATCGTTCAAGATCATCGTTAAGCTCTGCATTTTTCTTATCTAAATATCCTTTCAAGAGGTCTAATTTTTGCCAATTGGTTAATTGAGTACTCGTAGCAAAACCCACTGAACGCATATCAATATATATAGATCGCTTAATGCGCCGACCACCCGAGTCTTGCATGCCTCGCCAATTTTTCACGGCGTCAGTGGTGAGCGAATAGGTCGGTATTGTCGAAATTGTTTTATCCCAGTTTTGCACTTTAACAACGGTTAAGCCAATCTGAGTGATATCTCCATCAACGCCATATTTTGGCATTTCAATCCAGTCACCTGTGTTAAACATTCTATTGGCAGCGATTTGTATACCAGCGACAAATCCTAGTATTGTATCTCTGAAGATTAAAAGTAATACCGCAGCAACGGCTGTTAAGCCAGATAATAAGTAGACAGGACTTTTTCCGAGTAAAAGCGAAATAATCAGGAAGATAAGAGCAAGTGTACATATCAATTTTGCAACTTGTATAAACCCGGTTATAGGCGCCTTTTGAGACAATCGAGAGTTGTTATAGATAGATTCGGTTGCACTAAGCACAGCCAATACTACGAGGTAGAAAGTCACGCTTAGATAAAAGCTTGCGATTAATGTAATTAAGTGGAAATATTCTGCGCTGTGATCAATAAAAACAAATTTGCCAAAATAAATAACTAAACTAAGGCACCAGATGCGCAAAGCGACTAAACACGCCATGGCGAAGTAGTTGGTCATCCCACTGATTTTTTGTGAAACTAACAATGCGTGCAATTTTCAGTTTAAATAGCAAACGCGTAAGCACATGACTCACGATCGCAACTAGCAACAAACACAAAATCGATGCCAATGAAAACTCCCATGAGGGAGGCGAGAGTGACAGTCCAACGGCCTCAAACACTGAAACTAGAAAGTGCTCATTAAGGTTAGTGTTATTTAGCATCTGTTTTCGTCATCCACTTGGCCATACGTTTATCCTTTGCTAACCATAGTTCATTTATCCATTCTTGGAAGCTATTTCTAAAACTTTCATCCTCAAAATAGTCACCAATGACTTCTTCGCTGACTTCAAGTGTGCGCACATCAATCACTATTTGTGTCATTCGACCGCTTAGCATATCCATCATGGGATGCTTTGAATCTGGGTAAGCTAAGGTAATATCAAGTATGTTACTAAAAAGCTCACCCATCGCTGAGAGCGTAAATGCAATACCGCCAGCCTTAGGCCTTAAAAGAAAGCCAAACGGACTCCTTTTTTCTTCATGTTTTTGTTTGGTAAAGCGAGTACCTTCAATAAAGTTAATAACCGTTGTTGGCCGACTAATATAACGCTCACAAGACTTTCTGGTAGTTTCTATATCTTTACCTTTTAAATGTGGATTTTTTGCTAAGAACGCTTGGCTATAGCGTCGCATAAAAGGCATATCTAAAGCCCACGCTGCCAAACCCACGAAAGGTAACCAAATTAAGTCTTTCTTTAAGAAGAACTTAGGAGGAGGAATGCGAGGAGCGCAAAAGTCTATCAATAAAATGATATCTAAATAGCTCACATGGTTGGCAGTAATCAGGTACCATTTCTGTTTCGATAAGGGGACATCTATTTCATAACAAACTTCAATACGATTAAATATCTTGATCAATGCGACACTTAAAATACCAAACGAGCAGTACAAGCGATGCATAATATCAAGCAGAAGCGAATCTACAGCTTTAAACGGCACAAGCAATCTAACGACGCCAAAAACGATGATTAACCCACCCCAAATAGAAAGGTTGCTTAATTGCAGAAATAAGTGCACTGGGAAAATGATGAGTGCTCTTAACGTACTTATTTTCATCTATTAATATTCCTTTTTAAGCTCTTTTAAACGCTTGTCTTTATGTTGCCACCTTTCATTTATCCAATCTTGGAATTTGGCTTTTTTCATATCATCATTGAAATAATCATCGCAAAATATGCCTTGGTTAAACAAGGTACTAATCTCGACTGATTCAACTTCTACTACAATATTCTTTACTCTACCACTCACGAAATCCCAATATGAGGGAATACCTTTTGGATAATAAATGGTAACGTCAATAAGCTGAGTTAGCTTCTCGCCCATAGAGTTTAATACAAATGCAACTCCACCTGATTTTGGCGCTAGGGTTTTTGTTAGGCCTAGCTCTTTAGATATTGAGGATTGTAATTTGTCAGGATTAAATCGAGTACCTTCAACAAAATTCATAATACTAACAGGCTTAGTATCAAACTTTTCACATGCTTTTTTAGTGGTCTCTAGATCTTTACCTTTCAAGTGCGGATTTTTTTAAGAAAATCTTTGCTGTAACGTTGCATAAAAGGAAAATCTAATCCCCACCATGCTAAGCCCAAAAACGGTACATAGATAAGATTTTTCTTAAGAAAAAACTTTAAAAAAGGTATTTCTCTGTTAAATATACGTTGCAGTACCAATATATCAACCCATGACTGATGATTGGCAATAACAAGATACCATGCCTGTGTTGACAGCTTCGCCGCTTGTTTTACATGAAATTGTGTTCGAGAAAAAACGTGTTGATTATATTTATTACAAGTAATCCACATGCTTGCTGAACCGTCAACAATAAAAGACATAAGTCTTTGCCACGTTTTAATAGGAATTAATTTGAATAGCGAAAATATCATAATTGGTACAAACCAAATAATGGTATTGATAAAATATAATGTGGCAGATATAGCGCCGTTTATATTGTGCAAGATCATTTTCATCAAGGTCACACCTTTGGCCAAAATAATCGGGGGATTATAGTAGAAAATTTCGCTAAAAACGATCAACAAACGTAATTGGATGCAGATTTGAGTTACTTATTTATAAGTCACGCTAATTTTATTTCTTCCGTGTCGCTTGCTAGAGTACAGTTGTGCGTCAGCTAGTTCTAGTAACTCTTCGTATGAAGAGTCGAAATTTTGTTCAACACTACAAATGCCTGCGCTAATCGTCATGGAGCTAGCGATTTCATTGTGTTTTACAACGGTTTTTTCAATTTCGTCTTTAATTAATTGCACTCGCTCATAATGTTCAAGCGTTTTTCCTCCCACCAGCATCAATATAAATTCTTCACCACCATAACGCCCAATAATATCTGTGTCACGCTGACAGTGCAGACGGATAATATCGGACACCTTTTTGATGCACCGGTCACCAAATGGGTGCCCATGAGAATCATTAACTTTTTTAAAATGGTCGATATCGATAAAGATAAATGACATCACTATTTGGTTTCGTTTGCAGTTTCGAAAAGACGTGAGTGCCTGTTTATTAAACCCCGATCTGTTAAGTACTTGAGTAAGCGAATCACGCTGGGCAATACTATATAGCTCTTTATTGATTTCTTTCAGTTGAGCGGTTTTGGAATTAACTTGCACTGATAGTTGTTGATCAAAATCCGACATAATGCGGCTAGAGTCTGCTAGTTTCTTTGATAAGGCGATGACTTCGTGACTGACAGACTCTTCATTTTCGACCGTATTACTTGTTTTGTCATCGCTTTCACGCTGTAAAATATTCACTAACGGTTTTGTTATTTTGCGAGACATCATTGCTGCGATAGAAGCAAAACCAGCTAGTGTGAGACTTGTCACTAGCAATAGAATAAAGAAATATTCTACTAATGGCGAAGTAATAAAAGATGAAGGTTTAAGAACAGTAATAGACCAACCACCTTCAAGCATGAGTTTCTGATAGACAAAATTATCGCCGTTAATGGTGACGGTATCCATATTTTTAACTAAAGCGTCATTATACGGTTGATAGCGAATCTTGCTGGCAGTAGAGATTCCTAAGGAGTTCGAACTAGCAATAACTAATTGATTTGCATCACTTACGATAAATTGAACGTCATTAGTGACTTTATTGGTGAGCAGTTTTTTGTATGCGTTTAAGTCAATACAACCAACAATAAGCCCCTCAAATCGATTTTCATAAACAAGTGGCTTAATCAGATAAATACTCTTGTCATCTTGTGTCAACTCATCTTTTACAATGTTGGATAAAAATAATTCCCCTTGATATCGAAAGGATGCATCCAAAAGTGATTCATCTATTTTAGTATTAACTTGTTCATTTTGACTAAATGCAGATATCTCACCTAAATGATTGGTCATAAACACGTGTTTGAAGAGTGAGTAGTGTTGTGTTGAAGAGTCAATAATTGCTCCCACATATTCACTATCAACCTGCAGGGTGAGGTTAGCAACGGTTTGAAGAGCATTCTTATGACTTTTGATTTCTGAGGCCATGATTTGCTCAATAGAACCTACTACACTAGTGAGTTGCTTTTGTAAGGTGGTCTCATTGTGCTCAGCCGCTTGATTGATAAAGAATAGGGCGCCTAGTAATGAAGGAAAAGTGAGTAATAACATACTTAAAGAAAACACCATAGCGGACAGCTTTGGCGCGCGCGTGATATACAAGGGATATATATATGTTTTGGGGATAAACCAGATAATGATTGCACTTGCAGAGACACAAATTAAACTATTTAAACCTCTGCTAAAACCGGTAACAAACAATGACTCGAAACTCATGTTATTACTAACACTATGAATCAAAAGAAGAACGGGGATCCCCAAGAGTAGCCAAAATGACATAGCTGATTGAAATAGAAAATAACCTTTGCGAAGAAAAATGTGGACAAACAATAATTCGGCGCAAAAAACCATGACTAGATAAGGGTCGTCAGATACATAGGCAGCACTAATTGAAGTAAACAGAAGAGTGACGATTGCCGCATTAGGACCTTTGGACATCAAGCATAAGAAAACAAAGATTTGACCAGCAAAAAGTAAGGAATTACCAAAAACCTCTATGGGGAATAGCGTATTTGCAAGTGCGCCGAAAATGCCAAAGTTAGCCCCATAAATAAATGTAGGAAACGAGAAAAACGCGTTTACCTTTTTATTATTAATGATGTTTTGACCAAAATTCATGTTGTATATTCGTTTTTATTTTTTTGTAGTAACACAAAGAAAGCTAGATATTGCGGTCACCTTCACTCTATTTTTGTAAGTAAATGCTTTGATGTGAAATGACCGATTTTTTATATTTTTTTCAGCTTATCTTCAGCTTAAATGATTTTAGTTGATATGTAACAAGTTTGCTTTATATTGTAAGGTATTATTTATCATACCTTATGTATCCTAATTCCTCTTGAAGCCTTTATAATTGGCGAATACTTTAAATTTCAATAAGTAAAGAATTTCTTTATTTCTTAATCGATTTTGTGTTTTTTTTAAAGTACTGACAAACAGATGTAGAGAATGCGCGTAATCCATGGTTTTAAGATTACAAAAAAATGAAAGTACTAGTTAGATTGGTTCACTTTGAATAGGCATAAACGCATAAAAAAAGGCCTCTATGATAGAGGCCTATAAGGACTTTACTTACCTTTTATTACATCACTATTTCTTTACGGTTTCTTTTACAGTATCGACTTTCGCAATAGCTGCGTCTTTATGCGCTAAAACAGTGATGTCCATTGTTCTTGAGTCAAGTGTTACTGTTGCCAGTACTCTGTCACTTGCTTGTGATGTTTGCAAAAACATGTCTTGCTGTGTTACTTGAAACTTATCGCTCATCTCAATATTGCTTGCCATGCAAGCGCTATTAACTGCTAAGGTTTCTTTATCTAAACATGAAAACGCGTTTTTTGTCTCGTCATTGTCAGCAAGGGCGTAACTTGACCCAAGGGTAAAAAGGCTAACAATTAGTAATAAATTTTTTCTAAACATACCTATTTCCTTCAAAAATGATGATTACGAGCTACTCCATTAGCTTCCTCTCACTTTCAAAGTATAGGTAACAATACTAAAAAGATCAACCAAAATCAGATGAATGTTACAGTTATATGACAATTGTTTGAAGCTTTGATGTCATATTCCTTCCCCGTCGCCAAATTCATGTAAGCCACATTCTCTTTTTAATCCAAAAAAACGAGTGTCTGCTTCGGTCATTCCTGCTTCTAATTTTGACGTGGTGTGCCAATCACCAATCGATACATAGCCTTTCTCCCAAAGAGGGTGATAGGGAAGCTTGTTTTTATTCAAATAATGGTGCAATTGTTGATTACTTAGATCAATAATTGGATGTACTTTAAAATGCTGAGCTTGTTTTTGCAGTACACTCAGGGCACCACGGCTATCTGATTGCGATCGACGTAAACCTGCAAACCATGTTTTGGCTTTTAATTCTCTTAAGGCTCGTCGCATAGGTTCCACTTTATTGAGCTGATTGTACTGTGTAATACCATCAATACCCTTTTCCCATAACTTGCCAAATCTAGCTTCTTGCCATGCCGGATTAATGGGAGCTGAAAACACGTGCAAATTTAAATCAAGGCGTGCGGTAAGCTCATCTATAAATTGATAAGTTTCTGAAAATAGATATCCAGTATCAGTTAGCACCACAGGAATTACTGGTGCTACCTCACTAAGTAAATGAAGCATAACCGCAGACTGCGCACCAAAACTTGAAGACACAATATGGTTGTCAGGGAGTCTTTTTAATGACCATTCGACTCGTTCTTCAGGTGATAGTGCTTCCAATTTTTCGTTAATGTGTACTAAGTGTTCTGCATCTACACTTAATTCTAAAACAGAAGAATTAGAAAAAGCTTGGTTTTCTTGTGTGATGTTAGGCATAAAAATCCTCAGCTGAGTTTTTAACCTCAGCGACTACACCGGTTCGAATAACAAAATCACCAAAGGATTCATTGTCTTCGCGCTGACCAGCCCATTGACCAATTAAATCATCTAAAATGTCCATTATTTCAGTATCGAGTATATTTTCCTTATACATCTTGGGAATACGCGTACCTTCACGATTACCGCCCAAATGCAGGTTATATTTGTTTGGCCCTTTTCCAACTAATCCTACTTCGGCCAACATGGCTCGACCACACCCATTAGGGCAGCCCGTTATTCGATATATGATACTTTCATTTCCAAGCCCATGCTTATCTAGCATTGCTTCAATTTGGTCGACCGCATCAGGTAAATATCTCTCTGCTTCAGCCATTGCGAGCGGGCATGTGGGTAACGAAACACATGCCATGGAATCTTTGCGCTGTGCACTTGTATCTGATTCTAACAAGCCGTGCTTAATAGCTAAGTTCTCTATTTTTGCTTTTTCTGCGCTAGGTACGCCAGCAATAATTAGATTTTGATTGGCAGTAAGTCTGAAGTCACCTTGGTGTATTTTTGCGATTTCAGCACAACCTGTTTTTAAGGTTTTGCTAAGGAAATCCAATATTCGACCATTTTCAATAAATAGCGTTAGATGGTGCTTTCCATCAATCCCTTCAACCCAGCCAAAACTGTCTCCACGAGAAGTAAACTCATATGGACGGCTTGGGCCAAATTTGGTCTTGGCACGCGACTCAACTTCTGCTTTAAAAACTTCTACGCCAACGCGCTCAAGAGTATATTTTGTTTTTGCATTTTTACGGTTTACTCTATTGCCCCAATCTCGCTGTGTTGAGACGACAGCAGCGGCAACATCAAGTACTTTATCAAGAGTGATAAAACCAAAATCATCCGCTTTGCGCGGAAACGTTGATTGGTCGCCATGAGTCATCGCTAACCCGCCGCCGACAAGCACATTAAAACCAATCAATTTATTATTCTCAGCAATCGCAACGAAGTTTAAATCGTTGGCGTGCACATCTACATCATTTTGCGGCGGAATCACGACCGTGGTTTTGAATTTTCGCGGAAGATAATTGTTACCTAAGATAGGTTCATCTTCTTGTGTGGAGTCTACTTTTTCTCCATCAAGCCAAATTTCAGCATATGCATTTGTTTTTGGCAGCAAGTGTTCGCTTATTTTTTTTGCCCATTCATAGGCTTCTACATGAAGCGAAGACTGGATTGGATTAGAGGTACAAAGAACGTTTCTATTTACATCACCAGCGGTAGCAATAGAGTCTATTCCTGTCGAATGAAGGACTTTATGCATTGATTTGATATTAGGCTTAAGAACGCCGTGAAACTGAAAAGTCTGTCTTGTAGTTAATCTAATACTACCATAAATCGATTTCTCAGTAGCGAAACGGTCGATTTGTAGCCATTGTTCAGGCGTAATTATTCCATCAAGGCAAGCGTGCTCTGAGCATGACATTATGCAATGGTTCAAGTTTTTGCTTTGCGCGCTCAGCCCTGATATCACGATCATCTTGCTGATACATTCCATGAAAGCGTATAAGTTGAAAGTTATCACTGGTAAATCCGCCAGTAACGTCATCTTTCAAATCTGTGCTAATTGTGCCTCGCAAATGTTGACTTTGCGATTTTATCCGCTCATTTTCGGATAGTTTACCCTCGACAATTTTAATCGTTTTACTCATTAGTAAACATCCTTCTGGTAGCGTTTAGATTTTCTCATCTCAACTAGGTATTGTTTTGCTTCTTGCTCGCTTTTTTGCCCAAATTTCTGAACGATAGTAAGCAGTGCTTTTTCGACATCTTTAGCCATATTCATGGCATCGCCACATACGTAGAAATGCGCTCCTTGCTCAAGCCAGTCGTATACCTCACTGCCATTTTCAAGTAATTTATCTTGCACATAAATCTTATCGGCTTGGTCTCTTGAGAATGCTAGACTTATCTTTGTTAAAAGACCCGATTTTAAATATGACTGCCACTCTACTTGATACAAAAAATCTTGTGTAAAATTAGGATTGCCAAAAAATAGCCAGTTTTTACCATTTGCTTCATTGGCATCACGTTCTTGCATGAAGGCTCTAAATGGCGCGATACCTGTGCTCTGGGCCAACCATTATAATTGGCGTCTCAGGGCTTGAAGGTAATCTGAAATTGTCATTGCTTTCAACAAATACACTTAACACTTCGCCCTCTTCAAGGCCTGTTGATAAGTAGCCTGACGCACCACCTTGATGAGTAAAGCCAAAAGCATCGTATTCAATATGAGCAACAGTTAGGTGCACTTCATCTTCTACTTCGGCTTGGCTAGATGCAATAGAATATAATCTAGGTGTTAAGGGTCTTAGACAGTCTACTAAGGCTTGGGCACTAATATCGTTTGGATAGGATTGAATAATATCAACTATTTGTGCACTTTCTAAATACTGTCTTAATGCTAATTTGTCATCCAACAAAGTTTTTAATGCTTTATCTTGTGTAACCGCTTCATATGATTTTACAAATCCGGGGTAGCTTAAGGTAAGTTCAAGTTTTTCCTTAAGGGCAAGAAAAAGCGTCATATTCTGGTCTTTGATCGTGACTTTTTCCTCAGGAACATTGTTGGTCAACGATATTATTTTGTTCACCACAAGATCAGTGTTTTTAAAATAAACACCTAGTGAATCACCTACTTGGTAGTTAATGCCTGAGCCTTCTAAAGATATCTCAATGTGTCGAATGTCTTTTACTGAGTCTCGTCCTGTGATTTTGACGCTTGTGAGTAATTCTGCTCCATATGGGTGTTGTTTTGTGAATTGAACTGATTGAGTTGTATTCGCCGCTTCTGCAGTGTTTATGGTTGTAGTTTGCGTTGGCTTTAGCGACTCAAGTAATTTAGCGTGTATAGCATCGGTCCAGTTTTTTATATCTGATTCATAATCTACATCGCAATCAAGACGCTCAACTAAAGCTGTTGCGCCAAGTGTACTTAAGCGTTTATCAAAGTCTTTGCCTGTTTGACAGAAAAATTCGTAGCTGGTGTCACCAAGGCCAACAACAGCATAACGTAAGTTAGGTAGTTTGGCTGCCTTTTTTGATGCAATATATTCGTGCAATTCTATGGCGTCATCTGGTGCATCACCTTCACCATGTGTACTGACAAAAACCACTAAATGGGTTTCGTCTTTAAGCTTTCTTGGTTTATAGTCAGCCATACTGACTACTTTACTGTTGAGGCCTTTGTTTTTTAAGCTATCACCAAACGCACTGGCTTCATGCTTTGCATTGCCCGTTTGGGATCCATATAAAACCGTAACCGTGGGCGTTGCGCTTAATATGGTTTCATTAGTTTGCGATACTGCACTGCCACTAGCAGCAGATAAACCAGCCAAGTATCCACTGGCCCATATCAATTGCTCTTGATTTAGACCCGATACCGCTTTTGTTAAAGCAGATAGCTCCATCTTATCTAAGGTAGATGGTGCTGAAGAGGTGTTATTTTGATTCATAAAACATCGCTATACGTTTACATTAAGTAAAGCATAGCGACATTTATTGATAACTTGAAAGAATTAAAACTGATTTTTTATTCCCTTTAGTGCTGAAATAAATTAGAAATCTAATTCAAGCCCCAAAAATGGTCCATCAAATTCGATATCTGTGTTTAGACTATCAAAACCATCTAATTCAAGTTGGGTATTTCTGTAGCCGGCTTGAATAGTCATATCAAGCGCAAGTGTCTCAACAAAACTATATGTTAATCCGATCTGATAGTCTGTAAATTTATCATCATCAATTGCTAGTGCATCACCTTGAGCATATACACCAAGGCCTGTTAAGGGTAGACCAACTGCAATACGACCATAAACCATGGGTATCACCCCACTAAAGCTCTGTTCGCTCGAATTGCCTGATTCATCGGTAACGACGAAATCACCATCAATTTGTCGCCCGCTTATACCAAGATCCAGTGATACTAAGTCATTATCTAAAATCTCGTAATATAATGTGTAGTCTACAGCGGTTAAATCGGCTTGAGTGGCAATATCACTCCCAATTAGAAACACTTCATCACCGAAGGTGAAGTTTGCATCGAGTCTTGCATTGCCTTGAGTGCTATAGTCTGTGTATCTAAGTTGCAAATTAGGAACCAAGGGAATAGGGTGTTCTAATGCCGCATACAAAGAAGCATTTGTTTGATCTTCAAAGGTAAAACTGGCTAGGTTGTCATCTTGTGCAAATGCGCCTTCAACCCCCATATTCCAACCTTGCGCACCTATATAGCCGCCTAAAATTGTATCTGCTTGGGCTTGTACAGATACACCAGCAAGCAACGTCGCACTGGCTAAAAGAGATAAAGTGTTAGTTCTAAATTTCATATTTATCCTTGATTAAGTAGTTCATTTAGTTCAATGAGAGCAGCGTTAGCGCGAGAGATATAATTAGCCATGACGAGAGAGTGATTTGCTAATAAACCAAAACCATCACCATTTAAAATAACCGGGCTAAAAACAACTTCTTGAGTTCCTTCAAGCTCCCTTATTATTTGCCGTAAACTAACGGTTGCATTTTTTTTACGTAAGACCTCAGAAAAATCTGTTTCGATTGCTTGTAAAAAGTGAATAAGTGCCCAGCTAGAACCTCTAGCCTCATAAAAAACATCATCAAGCTTAAACCAACTTGTTTTTGTTGTAATAATCTCAGATTCTGGCGATGAATAGGTCGCCGTAGGATCCCCTGCTAAATTTGTGTTGATGGAATCAGTGCCTACACTTGCGCTTAGTTTTTGTGACAAACTCCCTAAGCGTTTTTCGACTTGCTTTAAATATTCTCTAAGGTTATCAGCTCGGGCATAAAACTGGTTGTTTAAAGCGCTTTGATCACCCAGATTATCTCTGTATATAATCAACGCCTCAATTGCGCCTTTATATTGCCCCTCGCTTGAAGGTAATATCCAACGATTATTATCAAAGTTTAAGTTAGGCTGTGCTGTAGCTAGCGGTTCATTATCAATAGACTGAGATTGTGAACGACTGAAATCCTTACGCATAGCCAAAGCTAAATCACGACTCATTTCTAACACGCCAAATTCCCAACGCGGAATGTTATCCATTAAAATCCCGGGTGGCAACATATCATTGGTAATATAACCCCCTGATTTATTGAGCATTCGATCTAATACATGAATCAGTGTATTTGTAGTAGTGTATCCTGTCACCACGTTTTGGTTGTTTTGTTGAGCTTCGTTTTTGGCGTGCGCATTGACGTCAAATGAATTTGGTTCAAAACTCCACCAAAAACCAATAACGCTAATGAGACATAATAGCGCTAAAAGTAAATAATTAATTTTTTTAAGACTGAAGAATTCGTTCATAAAAGTCCTTATTTAGATCATGCCCTTAAAGGTCGTAATTGCCTGTAATGTTTGGGCTAGCAAGATAAAGTATACTCCACTCACTGCAAGATTACTTAATAAAAATAGGCGATAGCGTGTTTTATTTGGGATGTAGAGATGCCTGTGCATACTCAAATTCGAGAAAGACTAGCAAGCGTTAGGTGCTCTAACGGGGCTAGTCAGGGTTTGTCAACGATGTGTAATCGGTAGTTATTTATACTTTAATAGTAAAACAGCAAGTATATAAGCAAGCCCAATGGCAAAAGGTACAAATAAAAAACTAATGACAGTGATTCCTCTAACTAGCCAAGCATTCACGTCAAAGTACTTTGCAACACCAGCGCAAACTCCTGATACCTTTGCATTATGGGGGTCTCTAAAAAATCGTTTTGTATTAATGACTGTTTTCATGTCTTACCTCTTTACTATTTCGTCCTCACTCTTTAAATCTATTTACAGTGAGGGGCTTTAACAATCTTGTTTTACCAAATTCAAATGGGTTAATAGCATTAGCATTAATGTGCCGCCCACATAGAAAACGACAGGTGACAGCAATATACCTAAAAGATTTATATGCGCTAACATTGTCAATTCCTTCTTAATTAGCTAGAGCGCCAATTTGGCGCTCTTATTCAAATTTCTTAGCTTTTTGCTTCATTTTTTGGTGACGCAGTTGTGCTGTTTACGTTAATCACTTTGCTTTTCGCTGATGCTAAATCAGTGATTTTAACAGACCCTTTAGGTGTGTCACTTGATTCAAGGCCTGTCATATTACCTGCGGTAATAATTGCTTTTTCGATATCAATCTCTAATTCTTTTTTAACAGAATTAACACCTTGTTTAATGAGGCTTGATACATAAGACTCAAGTGATACTTCATGTGCGCTGGCAGTTGAAGCAAAAGCGCAAGCAGATACTAAGATTAAAGAAGCTAGTTTGTTTGAAAGTTTCATGGTTTGTTTCCTAAAAATAAAATTAATTAAGGTTTTGCTTACGACTTTTAAAACCTCAGTTGCATTATTGCGAACTTAATTATGTATTAGCGAAACGCGTGCCAAGTATTTCTAAATAATTTAATATTAATTAAATCAATAATTTACTAGGTCTTTTTGGTTTTTTATCAAGAGGAGGTCACAAGCCAATGAGGCCACGTGGTTAAATTGACTATATTTGTTGGTTAAATTCACTATTTTTTAGTTGATGATTTTCGGCTTTTTGTCTTGCTATCAATAATTGCTCGTATGCTTCTTTAAGAAGGTCGAGATTGTTTGTTTTAGCAACGCCGTGTTGGCTAAGATAACGTCGCCATATCTTTCCACCAGCTTGTCCTTGAAATAAGCCGAGCATATGTCTTGCGATATGCCATACTCGGGCACCTTGCAATACCTCTTGGCTAATATAGTGAGTCATCGTGTCTATTAAATGGCTTTCTGAAAACGGCACGACATCATTGCGGCCATATATTTCTTTATCGACTAAACAGAGTATCTTAGGATTTGAATAGACTTCACGACCAACCATGACCCCATCTACTTGAGTAAGATGTTGCTTACATTGCTCGATATCATTAATACCGCCGTTAATTGAAATATGTAGCTTAGGGTTTGCTGCTTTTAATGCATAAACACGGTCATAATTTAAAGGCGGTATGTCTCTATTTTGTTTTGGGCTTAAGCCTTGTAACCATGCTTTTCTAGCATGAATAATAAAGTGTTCACAACCTGCATCTTTAACACATGAGACAAAATCACTTAGGCCTTGTTCGTCATCCATGTCATCAATACCAATTCGACACTTCACTGTCACTGGGATATCAACTTCTTGTTTCATTTGACGAACGGAGTCTGCAACGATTTCAGGACTTGCCATCAAGCAAGCTCCAAAGCTGCCATTTTTTACCCGATCAGACGGGCAGCCAACGTTAATGTTAATTTCATCATAACCCCTTTCTTGCGCAATATTGGCGCATTTGGCCATGTCACCCGCTATGCTGCCGCCAAGTTGCAGGACTAGTGGATGTTCTTGTTCGTTGAACCCCAAATAGTCGCCTTTGCCGTAAATAATGGCACCAGTGGTAACCATTTCAGTATATAGAACGGCTTCTTGACTCAGCTGTCTCAAAAAAAGCGGCAATGACGGTCGGTCCAATCAAGCATTGGTGCGACTGAGAAGCGGTGATCTATCATTTTAATTACACATTTCGTTTACACTAAAGCTTTGCTTAAGTTGAGATGACGTTAAGGGGTCGCAAGTATAAAGGGGATTTCAGATTGCTTCAAATGTATAAATACATACTGCATTATCTAAAAAACCCTGTTTAAGCCATTTAGGGCTGCAACTCTGTATGCCTCGGCCATTGTTGGGTAGTTAAAGGTGGTATTTACAAAATATTCAATGGTGTTAGCTTCGCCTTCTTGTTGCATTATTGCTTGCCCAATATGGACAATTTCAGAGGCTCTTTCCCCAAAACAATGAATACCCAATAATTGTTTGGTATCTCTATGAAACAAAAGTTTCAAACTGCCGACATTTGTATCAGCGATTTGAGCGCGTGCAAGGTGCTTAAATTGAGCACGGCCTACCTCGTATGGAATCTTGGCTTGTGTCAATTCTTGTTCGGTTTTTCCTACTGAGCTTATTTCCGGAATCGTATAAATACCGGTTGGAATATCTTCTACTAAAGCTTTATGGCATTCACCTTTTAACATTGCCTCTGCTGCGAACCTACCTTGGTTATAGGCTGCAGAAGCAAGACTAGGATATCCTACGACATCGCCTACCGCATAAATATTGTCAACATCAGTCTGATAATTTTGATTGACCTTTAATAGCCCTCGCCCATCTGGCGTTAACTCCGTGTTATTGGTATTTAAATGTTCGGTATTACCAGTGCGCCCGTTGGCAAAAAGCAAGCAGTCTGCTTTCATTCGTTTGCCTGACTTTAGATTAAGTACCACATGGCTATCATGGCCTTCGACAGATTCATATTCTTCATTATGCCTAATTAGCACACCATTATTCCAAAGGTGATAACTAAGCGCATCAGAAATTTCCGTATCCAAAAACGATAATAAGCGGTCACGCATGTTTACTAGGTCGACTTTGGTGCCTAGTCCTCTAAAAATAGAAGCATACTCACTACCGATAACGCCGGCGCCATAAACAATTATATTCTTAGGCTGAAAATCCATTGATAAAATAGTGTCGCTATTAAAAATGCGGGGGTGATTGAAGTCAATATCTTTGGGTGTATAGGGACTAGAACCTACTGCAAGTACAATCTGTTTTGCACTTATTTCATCAATAGAGCCATCATTTTTTTGAACATTCAATGTGTGTTTGTCTATAAAGCTAGCTTGGCCAATAAATACGTCAACATCATTGCGGTCATAAAATGATGCTCTGAGTCGGCTTTGTTTCCGAACTACACCTGCAGCATGTTTCATGATATCTGGAAAACGCAGGCTTTTTGAAGAGTTAGTCTCGTTAAACAATGGGTTGCTATTATATTCCACTAATCGACTAACAGAATGTCTTAGTGCTTTTGAAGGAATCGTTCCCCAATGAGTACATCCTCCGCCAACGGAAGTATAGCGTTCCACCACCCCTACCTTTTTTCCTGCCTTTGCTAGCTGCATCGCTACGCCTTCGCCCGCTGGACCAGTTCCGATGATAATAGCATCGTAATCAAATTTTCCTGATTTAGTTCGGTTAGGCATAATTTCTCCTGATGGGTTGATTTTTTGTTCAGCCATGTTTTGTTAACGCATATAATAAGCAAAAAAAGGATGCTCTATGCACCCTTTTAGTATTATGCCTTTACCTGTATCGGCTCAAGATAGTAAGAGTAAAGTGATTGCCACTTTTCTTTTTGTAAGGCTAAGGAATGTTTTAATTCTTTGTATTTAAAATCCAACTCAAGTTTCTCGTAGCTTGCTTGAATTGACTGTCTCTTAAGCGCAACTAACGCTTTTTTAGTTTTATAATACTCCGACATTTTTGTCATTAAAATATCGTACTCAGTTTGGACTTTATCCATAACTTCATCGGCATTTGGTAAATCGATAAGTTTGTTTTGTGCGTATTTAAGTTCCATTTGTAAGCGTGCTTTTTCAATTCGCTCATCAGGTGTCGTTCTTAAATTTTTTGTTAGTTTGAGCCAAGAAAGACTTTTTATTAGCCATTTTGTAGGATCATATTGATACCACTTAATCCCATTTCGATAGTCAGCTTCAAATATATGGTGATAATTGTGATATCCCTCGCCAAACGTAAATAGAGCAATTATGCCATTGTCGCGGGCTGAATTGGTATCTGTGTAAGGACGAGAGCCCCATATATGTGCAAGCGAATTTATAAAAAATGTGACATGATGCACAGCAACTAAACGAGTAACGCCAGCAATCAAAATCATCCCAATAATATCGCCGTTCAGCCAACCTAATAGACCAACAAGACCAAAGTTTGCGATAAGGACGATGGCCAAGTAGTGATTATGTTGCCACATCACTACTGAATCCTTTTGCAGGTCTTTGCAATTTGAATAATCGTCATAGCGCTGCGCTTGATACTCCCTTAACATCCAACCAATATGAGAAAACCAAAATCCTCTATTTGCAGAGTAAGGGTCTACGTCGTTTTGATCAACATGCCGGTGATGGACTCTATGATCGCTCGCCCAATGCAATATCGAATTTTGAACTGTCATTGCGCCAAATATAGCCATTAGCACTTTTACAAAAGGATGTGCAGAATATGCCTTGTGAGACCACAGCCGGTGGTAACCTGCTGTTATTGACATGCCTGTAATGAAAAACAGGGCAATTGCGACGAAAATTTCGGTCCAATCGATACCAAAAAAATAAATCCAAAGAGGTGTCCCAATTAACGCAATTATACTGGTAATGGTGAAAACGGATACGTTTAACGCGATAAGCGGTGGTTTGTTCAAAATATTGTCTCAAAAATTTCAGCGTACATCTGTGCGCTAATTTAACTTTACGACAAATAATGTGCAACATTTTATTGCAGAAATTATGGTAAAGTTGTAAACCTACAGTAATACTTTTTATTCATAAAATTATCATGAATCGTCAGCAACAAAAATTAGAAACGAGGCAACGCATCATAGAAGCGGCTTTTTGTCTATTAAACGATAATAAAAGTTTCACTACAATTAGTTTGCGAGAAGTTGCTCGCGAGGCAAATATTGCCCCTACATCATTCTATCGACATTTCTCAGATTTAAATGAATTAGGCCTTACATTGGTGGATGAATCAGGCTTGGCGCTAAGACAACTAATGAGGCAGGCAAGACAAAGAATTTCTTCAGGAGGCAGTGTTATTACGATCTCTGTTGATACGTTTTTAGAATTTATCCTGTCCAATGCCAATGTATTTAGATTATTACTTCGAGAGCATACGGGCACATCGGCGGCTTTTCGTTCAGCGGTAATGAGGGAGATTCAACATTTTACTGAAGAGTTAACTGAATATATTGAGGAGAAAATTGGACTCCCAACTGATTTGGCAAACCTTCAAAGCGAAGCAATGGTCAAATTGGTATTTAGTGCTGGAGCCGAGGCGCTAGATGCAGACCCTCTGGAAGTGAACCAAATAGCCGAGCGAGTAAAAAAACAACTCCGTTTTATTCAATTAGGCACTTTGAAATATGCAGAAAATCATGATATTTCTATCAACCAATAAGTCTTATTTTTTTACTAAGATAACACCTGTTTCAATATGATGAGTAAAAGGGAATTGATCAAATAGTGCAGACTTTACGATGTGATGTGAGCCGCATATGTCCTTAAGATCACGTGCTAAGGTTTCAGGGTTACACGAAATATAAACAATCGTGTCAAAACTTTTGATTAGTGCAATAGTGTTATTATCTAATCCCGCTCTGGGGGGGTCGACAAGCACAGTCGAAAATGAGTAGGACGATAAATCTATTCCTTGAAGTCGATTAAACTCTCGTGCTCCTGAATAAGCTTCAACAAATTCTTCGCTAGATAGCCGCGCAATGGCTAAATTAGTTCTGAGGTTTTTTGCAATATTGTCTTGGGCTGCATTGACAGAGGTTTTCGATATCTCTGTGGCTAATACTTTTCTAAAATGAACACTTAGTGGAATTGAAAAGTTTCCAGCACCACAATAAAGTTCAAGCAGATCTGTATTTTCATCCTTAGTATGCGCAATTACCCACTCAATCATTTTTTGATTAACAATGGCGTTTGGCTGCGTGAAGCTATTTTCAATTTGTTTGAATGTAAAGTGTAAATCATTTACAGCCAGTTTCTCAGTGACAAAGTCATCGCCAAGGACCACTTTTTGTTTTTTTGCTCGTCCAATGATGTTGATTTTACCTAAATCAGACAGCGCCTCTTTTAACCTTGCTGCCGATATCATCCAATTATCATCTAACTTTTTGTGATACAGCATACTTATCACCAATTCATTTGTGGTTGATGATATGTAATCGATTTGAAATAGCTTTGTTCTTAGCGTCTGATCATTTTTTATCATTTCAATGATCCCTGCCATCGCTTTATTAATTATCTTTGAAGCCGCAGGGAATTCATCGACCCTATATTTTTCTTTGGTGGCTTGGTTAAACATTATGTGAAAAGTATCTGTACCGTCATGCCAAACTCTAAACTCGGCACGCATTCGGTAGTGATTTTCAGGACTCTTAAAAATATCGATGTCTGAATTACTATATTTTGATAGAAGCTCTTGCAGTGTATCTCTCTTTAGATTCAATTGTTCATCATAAGATAGTTGTGAATAGTTTTGCATTGTCCAACTCGAAAATTATTTTTTGCGATTCTACCTACATTCCAACAATTACTAAAACGAAATTAAAGTTTTTCGGTGCGTTGGTCGATATGGAAGTTGAGGATAGTGAGGTATCTTTTATGAATATATTGCCAAATACGGTGAGTGCGCCTATGGGAAACTAGGTCACCAGCGTATGATACTGTAAAATTTGATAGTCAAATACGTGCCAAGCAAAACGAGATAGATCGTTCTGGCGAAGGGGAGCGCGTGTCAGAAATCAAAAGAGCCGCGATCGCCGAAAAGGTAGTAAGCACTTCGATTATGGATAACTTATTGACGTCGAATAGCCAAATGCTCGACGATGTCGTATTAAATCGTCGTGATGAGCTGGCACCCGACACTGTGAACGAAGTCCTTAGTTTTGATACCAACAAGGTTACTCAAAATGTGATAAGTTTCGTTGACCAAGCACTCCAAAACTTTTCAAATAATGGGGCGTCACTTGAACAATTACAATTTTTTAAAAGTGAAGCTAGAGAAGGTGTGATTGTTGGAGTAGATCAATCAAAGTTAGATCTTGTAGGGATCGCGCCAGAACAACTTTTTGCTAAAATTAATAAAACAAAAGATTCTATCCTTGAAGGATTGGATAACATTGATGTAAGTAATATTAAATCAAGGTCCTCAACTAACGAAGCAGTAAGTTCTGGCCTAAGTAAAAATCAAAAAGATATCGTAATGAACGACGGAAGTGTTCAACAAATCACTTTTTCCAATGCTTCGTTTTCTTACAACGGAAATGGCAGCACATATACAACAAATTCGTCTGGAATAAGCTTTGAATTAAAAGGTGATACAGCGGGGAGTGTCAAACTGACTAGTCTTGTAAATAGTGTTGATGCGCTTGCCAACGAATTTTATCGAGGAAAGATACAAGATAAATATGCGCAAGCGAATATGAAGGGTATTTTGGATTCCGATTATGTTGATGCCGCAGTCCGTGAGAATCCGCAAACATTATCTAGCGACCTCAAAACGTATCATGAAGTACAGAATATGGGAGATAAAAACACAAGTGTAGGATCTGAGGTTACAGGTGATGTGCCTGAAGCGGTGGCCGCTTATGTGTCAAAATATTTAGACATTTTAGAAACAAGTAAAAACATTGTTAGTAATGAGCAAGAATTTAATAAAATTATAAACGGCTTAGTCAATCAAATGAAGGATGTTCAAGTGCCTGACTTGCTACAAGCTATAAATAAGTTTCATTCCTTCAATCGAAAATTTGGCTAATATAAAGATAAAGCCCTATTAGGGCTTTATCTTTATATATTGTGATAAAAGTGCGCTTAGTGCTGCTTATCGTTAGCAGTTCTTACAATGATATTTCTTTCCATAAATTCAGTATCATTTAGTTTTTCAATAAACAAATTTTCTGTCCCTGATTCGACTTCAACAAATCCAAAGCCTTTACGACGACCAGTTTTTTTATCTTTTACTAAGCGTACTGAAT
>NZ_CM146340.1:2200000-2450000 GCF_055693685.1 Glaciecola sp. HA4-3 | reverse complement strand
TAATAAAGTAATAGCTATTAGGGTTTTTTAAACTCTACTATCGCAATTGCGATAAGCTCTTTAACAATTTGGAAAAGCTGATAAAAAGTAATCAATATTTAACGAAAGAGTAACTGATTAAATTGAATGTATGAAAATACAAACGGTTTTTTCAAGACGCTACTCTATCTGACAAATGTAATGTCATTATTTCCACCGAAGTAATGACATCGATTAGCAAAACTTGTCATGCATACAATCAAACGCGCTTAGAATTCAAAAGGCTAGGTGTTAGATGTATTAGGGTTGTATGGTTAAGTGACTAAGCGTATACGGTGGATGCCTAGGCAGTTAGAGGCGATGAAGGACGTGTAAGTCTGCGAAAAGCGTTGGGAAGCTGACAAAACGCGTTATACCCAACGATGTCCGAATGGGGGAACCCAGCCCTTAGGGGTTATCTATATCTGAATACATAGGGTATAGAAGCAAACGCAGGGAACTGAAACATCTAAGTACCTGTAGGAAGAGAAATCAATTGAGATTTCCCTAGTAGCGGCGAGCGAACGGGAAACAGCCGAATCAGCATGATGTAGTGGAATGAGTTGGGAAGCTCAACGATACAGGGTGATAGTCCCGTACACGAAGTGTCATGTTGGTCATATTAAGTAGGTCGGGACACGTGTTATCTTGACTGAAGATGGGGGGACCATCCTCCAAGGCTAAATACTCCTAACTGACCGATAGTGAACCAGTACCGTGAGGGAAAGGCGAAAAGAACCCCTGTGAGGGGAGTGAAATAGAACCTGAAACCGTATACGTACAAGCAGTGGGAGCAGACTTGTTCTGTGACTGCGTACCTTTTGTATAATGGGTCAGCGACTTATATTTAGTAGCAAGGTTAACCGATTAGGGGAGCCGTAGCGAAAGCGAGTGTTAACTGCGCGTTTAGTTGCTAGGTATAGACCCGAAACCCGGTGATCTAGCCATGGGCAGGTTGAAGGTTGAGTAACATCAACTGGAGGACCGAACCGACTAACGTTGAAAAGTTAGCGGATGACTTGTGGCTGGGGGTGAAAGGCCAATCAAACCGGGAGATAGCTGGTTCTCCCCGAAATCTATTTAGGTAGAGCCTCGGACGAACACCATTGGGGGTAGAGCACTGTTAAGGCTAGGGGGTCATCCCGACTTACCAACCCTTTGCAAACTCCGAATACCGATGAGTGCTATCCGGGAGACACACGGCGGGTGCTAACGTCCGTCGTGGAGAGGGAAACAACCCAGACCGCCAGCTAAGGTCCCAAAATATTGCTAAGTGGGAAACGATGTGGGAAGGCTAAGACAGCTAGGAGGTTGGCTTAGAAGCAGCCATCCTTTAAAGAAAGCGTAATAGCTCACTAGTCGAGTCGGCCTGCGCGGAAGATGTAACGGGGCTAAGCAATATACCGAAGCTGCGGCATTATCTTAGGATAATGGGTAGGGGAGCGTTGTGTAAGTGGATGAAGGTGAACTGAGAGGTTTGCTGGACATATCACAAGTGCGAATGCTGACATGAGTAACGATAATGGGGGTGAAAAACCCCCACGCCGGAAGACCAAGGTTTCCTGTCCCATGCTAATCAGGGCAGGGTAAGTCGGCCCCTAAGGCGAGGCGGAAACGCGTAGTCGATGGGAAACAGATTAATATTTCTGTACTTATATAGTGAGTGATGGAGAGACGGAGAAGGCTAGGCTGGCATGGCGTTGGTAGTCCATGTGAAAGTGCGTAGGGCGTTTGATTAGGTAAATCCGGTCGAACATTAAACCTGAGACACGAGACGAGCTCCTACGGGAGTGAAGCAGTTGATGCCCGGCTTCCAGGAAAATCTTCTAAGCGTATTGCTATATGAACCGTACCCCAAACCAACACAGGTGGTCAGGTAGAGAATACTAAGGCGCTTGAGAGAACTCGGGTGAAGGAACTCGGCAAAATTGTACCGTAACTTCGGGAGAAGGTACGCCCCTGTCTGTGATTGGACTTGCTCCATAAGCGGCTGGGGGTCGCAGTGACCAGGTGGCTGGGACTGTTTATTAAAAACACAGCACTGTGCTAAATCGAAAGATGACGTATACGGTGTGACACCTGCCCGGTGCCGGAAGGTTAATTGATGGGGTTAGCGTAAGCGAAGCTCTTGATCGAAGCCCCGGTAAACGGCGGCCGTAACTATAACGGTCCTAAGGTAGCGAAATTCCTTGTCGGGTAAGTTCCGACCTGCACGAATGGTGTAACCATGGCCACGCTGTCTCCACCCGAGACTCAGTGAAATTGAAATTGCTGTGAAGATGCAGTGTACCCGCACCTAGACGGAAAGACCCCGTGAACCTTTACTACAGCTTGGCACTGAACATTGACCCTACATGTGTAGGATAGGTGGGAGGCTATGAAGCATCGTCGCTAGATGGTGTGGAGCTGCCCTTGAAATACCACCCTTGTATGTTTGATGTTCTAACATTGGTCCCTTATCGGGATTGTGGACAGTGTCTGGTGGGTAGTTTGACTGGGGCGGTCTCCTCCCAAAGTGTAACGGAGGAGCACGAAGGTTGGCTAATCCTGGTCGGACATCAGGAGGTTAGTGCAATGGCATAAGCCAGCTTAACTGCGAGACAGACACGTCGAGCAGGTACGAAAGTAGGTCATAGTGATCCGGTGGTTCTGTATGGAAGGGCCATCGCTCAACGGATAAAAGGTACTCCGGGGATAACAGGCTGATACCGCCCAAGAGTTCATATCGACGGCGGTGTTTGGCACCTCGATGTCGGCTCATCACATCCTGGGGCTGAAGTCGGTCCCAAGGGTATGGCTGTTCGCCATTTAAAGTGGTACGCGAGCTGGGTTTAGAACGTCGTGAGACAGTTCGGTCCCTATCTGGTGTGGGCGTTGGATGATTGATGGGAGCTGCTCCTAGTACGAGAGGACCGGAGTGGACGAACCGCTGGTGTTCGGGTTGTTTTGCCAAAGGCATTGCCCGGTAGCTACGTTCGGAACGGATAACCGCTGAAAGCATCTAAGCGGGAAGCCGGCCCAAAGATGAGTCATCCCTAGAGATTTAATCTCTTTGAAGGGTTGTTGGAGACGACGACGTTGATAGGCAGGGTGTGGAAGCGTTGTAAGGCGTTAAGCTAACCTGTACTAATTGCCCGTAAGGCTTAACCATACAACACCTAATGCATTTAGTGTGTGGTGTGTGACAAGTAGACTAATGCGTGAGAAAGAGTAGCGACTCTGGTTGAATATTGAATGTTTATTAGCTTTTTTGAATTGACCTTTTTGTCTGGCGACAATAGCGATACGGTCCCACCTGATCCCATCTCGAACTCAGTAGTGAAACGTATTAGCGGCGATGGTAGTGTGGGGATTCCCCATGCGAGAGTAGCACATCGCCAGACTTCCCATACTAACCCGTAGCACTCGCTGCGGGTTTTTTGGTTTTTGGCAGATAAAAACATCTAAATACCCTTTGCAATGTATAATGTAGATAATTATTGAAAAGTAGGGTTGCTCATGAAAACTCAGATTACTAAAACACATATCAGTGTTGCTCAAAATGCATCGGGCCGTAACCTCAACGTGCCAATATATACCTTGTCGTGCGGTTTAACAGGTCCTACTGTATATATTCAAAGCTCAATACACGGAGCAGAGGTACAAGGAAATGTGGTGATTTATCACCTTATAAACTTATTAAAAACGACCCCAATATTAGGCCAAATAATATTAATACCAAACTGTAATCCAGTTGGGACGAACATTAAGGCCGGAGAATACACACTAGGTCGCTTTGACCCTGTAAATGGTACAAATTGGAATCGCGGCTATTATTATGGTCCTGAAGATGCAAAAGAATTTGTGGAAGGATTATCAGAGGATTTTGTAGAAGCAAAGGTCAAACTTTCTTTTAAAGAATTTATTGCTACTAGAATTAAAAATAAACTAATGGAACCATGGGGCCTTGGCTTAGCTCAACAACTTAATTTAACCTTACAATCTATCGCATCACAAGCTGATATAGTTTTGGATTTGCACAATGGGCCTGTATCAACAAGACACGCCTATATTCCTGAATACTGCATGTCATCTGCAAATCATTTATCAATGCCACATAATATTTTTATTCCGAACAAATTTGCAGGTGCGTTAGATGAAGCGTGTTTTTGTCCGTGGTGGGATCTCGATACACACTTGCGTCATAAATTCGATCGAGGGTTGAGTAATAATATTGAAGCTTATACCTTAGAGATGGGCAGCCAAGAAGTAATAGATTTTAATGAAGGCAATGAAGATGCAAAAATGATTTTAGCATTTTTAGCAAAGAAAAATGCGATTGCTAATCAAAGTCACAAGCCCGCTTCAATGCGCCGTTATGGTACGTATTTAAAAGACTATAAAACCCTGTTTACGAGTACAGGAGGAATGGTAGAGTATATTGGAAAACCTGATACAAAGTTAGCAAAGGGAGATGTACTTGCAAAAATACTCAATATTGATGAGTTAGAAAACGATAATGCCGTGAATTATATTAAAGCGCCATGTGATCTTATTCCAATCTTACACTTTCCATCGGCTTCAGTGCTTAGCGGCACTCAATTATACAAGTGCCTCACTAATTACTTTGAAATTAAGTAAAGTATTTATTCAACTTGTGGAGGGTATACGATATTCATATGCTCTGCATATGCGAGCTCAAATGCAGGTTTTTGGAAAAGCTTTAGACCTGTATCTTCAAAATAAACAGAAATCGGATTTCTTTTCAAAGACTCTTTTAATACAGATGAAGAAATCGTCTTTACTTCGGCTTCATTTATCAATTGAATTGCCGCTTCCATTTTAAAGCCTAAACCGCCCCCTGCAAATTTTCCTTTTAGCGGTCTTTCTTTTATCACGACTTGGTCGATTTTATAGTCTTCAATTAATTTTGCAAAACTACGGTGGAAATACTGTATATCAGTAGTCCTGTTTCGCTTACTAAACTCTACCTTTCTTGCACGGCATTCTGGAATAGTAAATATCCCTTCTTTATAGTCTAGAAGTGAAATGATTGCTTCTACACCTTTAATTTCAACACCACATATTCTCATTTTCATCTACCGTTTTAAAATCACACTTTTGCGTATCTATGTATGATCATATAGATTACTTTAGTAATTGATAGCATTAATTTAGTGTTTTTTACTATCACCAATTGAGGTGTTGTTGATGTTGCGTAAAGCCTTCCCTAGAAATGAATCATGGGTTATTTCTAATAATTCTATTACCTCTAAGAGCATTTGATGTGTTTTTTCGTCACCTAGTGATTTGCAACTAAGTGCCAATTCAGCCGTATCTTTTTTTATTTCTTTTAATTTACTATCTACAAACTTCATATTTACTCCACTTACCACACTTCAAGAGTGTATTACAGAGTGTTTTGACGAACAATCAATGAAAAATTGATGATGAATTCATAATCCTCGTAAAAGCTTTCATGAATATATCTAGCGCATTACTGTTACACTATCGATACTATAGTTTACGATTAAGAAACCTTAACTAATTGGAGTGATGGAAATGGAAAATCAATGGTCAGGTAATATTGCAAAAATGCATGTAAATCATGAGCACAATATTGTGAATTACACCTTGCCTATCGGTGAAAACCAGGTAGATATGAATGCATTAATTGGCCATGATATTCAAATGACTTTTAATGGCAAAATTACCTGTAAGCACTGCAATAGGCCCACCAAAAAAAGTTTCAATCAAGGTTATTGTTTTGTTTGTCTTAGACAGCTTGCTCAATGCGATACTTGTATTATAAAGCCTGAACTGTGTCACTATAACAAAGGAACATGCAGAGAGCCTAGTTGGGGTGAAGCGAATTGTCTTAAGGACCATTTTGTATACTTGTCTAATACTGGGCAAATCAAAGTAGGGATAACTAGATTTGTGTCAAAGGGAATTTCTTCTCGGTGGATTGATCAAGGGGCCACACAGGCTATTCCAATTTTTCGAGTTAACGAAAGACTACTAAGTGGGTTGCTAGAAATTGAGATAGCTAAACACATAGGAGACAAAACCAATTGGCGAACAATGTTAAAAGGAGAGCCAGATATCCTTGATCTGGAAGGCTTGCGCGAGCAGGTTTATGATTTTAGTCAAGATACGGTAGAGAGGCTTCAGTCAGAATATGGTTTACAAGCAATTTCATTAGTAAATGCTAAACCTGTCAAAATAAACTATCCGGTGAATCAATATCCAATAAAAATAAAGTCAATCAACTTAGATAAAGAAACTATTTTTAGTGGTACGTTGCTTGGCATAAAAGGTCAATACCTTTTGTTGGATCAAGATAGGGTGATTAACATGCGAAAATATACCGCATATGACTTAAGTTTAGAGCGTTTAAGTTAACGATCTTTTGCAAAGGTTTATAAGTATCTATCAGCATGTTAAACGTGTCTTTACACGATAAATAAGCGATTTTCATATTCAAAGGTAGACATTAGCTTTATGCGAAATACAATCACTGAAACAGTCACCGAAGTCAAACATTGGAACGAAACACTTTTTAGTTTTAAAACGACTAGAAAGGATGGTTTTACTTTCGAAAATGGGCAGTTTGTTATGATTGGCCTGCTTGTTGATGACAAACCCTTGCTCAGAGCTTATAGCATTGCCAGTCCTAACTATGAAAAAGAACTAGAGTTTTTCAGTATTAAAGTTGCCGATGGTGCACTGACTTCTCGCCTACAAAAAATACAAAAGGGCGATTCATTGACATTAACAACACGTCCTACCGGTACGCTGGTACCAGGTTACTTGACTCCTGGTAAACATTTGTATTTACTGTCAACCGGCACGGGCCTAGCTCCCTTTATGAGTATCATTAGAGATCCTTTTGTTTACGAACAATACGAAAAAGTAATATTAGTGCATTGTGTTAGAGAAGTATCAGAATTAGCTTATAAGCACTTTATTGAGAGTGACTTGCAAGAAAATCCCTATTTTGGAGAAGATGTAAAACAAAAGCTTCTCTACTTCCCTAGTGTTACCAGAGAAAAATTTTTATATAACAGTATCAATGACTCCGGCGCGCTGTCTGAACACAATCATCGTATTACCGATATGATTAAATCAAACGAACTTATTGAAAAACTCAACATGCCAGCGTTTTCAAAAGATAATGATAGATTTATGCTATGTGGAAATAATGAAATGCTACAAGAAACTATGCAAATACTTGATGAGTTAGGTTTTAGTAAAGCGACCTCTAGAGTGCAAGGCGATTATGTTATAGAGCAAGCATTCATCGAAAAATAATGATTCACCTTAATCGTAGGAAATAACATGAAATCCATTGTGCTTTTGTTAATTATGCTTGTAGCGAGTTGCGCTCTGTTGCCTGAATCATTGCCTGAATCTATAAATCAAGAGGAATTGCTAAACACTTCGCCACCATATCGACAGGGGATTGTCACCCCTATTGGCTATCAATATCCTAATAATCCGAGTTTTAAAATAATTTCTTGGAATGTTGAGCATTTTGTAGACGACCATGATGACCCTTATATCAACAATAGGCGTGAAGATAACCCTCAAAATCATATGGGGACTAAGCGAGCCGACCTTGTCGAGGCATTAAAAGAAGAAAATGCAGATATTGTTGTTCTACAAGAATTCGAAAGTGCAAAGCTTTTACGTGAAATAGCCCAAAATGACCTTGCGGAACTAGGCTACCAATTTTTTGCCGATGCGCCATCCCATACGTGGTATATGAATGTTGTCATCATGAGCAAAGTGCCGCTAGGCGTAATGTATAGTTACGGCAATGCGACAACCCCAGTGCAAGATTGGTTGGATGAAAACGGAAGTCCTCAAACCCAAAGCCGGCTAAATACCAGAATGTGGGCGATTGACGTGTTTCCGTCTCAAGACTATTCATTTTTGTTGAGTGCTGTCCATCTCAAAGCGGGCCGAAGCCAACGTGATATTGCTATGAGGTTAGGACAGATAAATTTTTTGAAAGCTCAGTTTGAACGTTTTTTGTTTGAATCCCCAAGCAGAAATATAATGCTGCTTGGCGACTTTAATTCACTGGTGAATAGTCAAGAACATCTTGCTATTTTAGATGGTGACAACCAAGGCAATCGTTTCTATGACTTGCTTACTGATGATCAGCATACTCATCCGGCATCAAACCCAACTAGGCGACTTGACTACATTGTCAGTAATGGGAATATGTTGCCAGAAATTGTCAAAGGGTCTTTAACAAGCAAATATTATTTTGGCCCAGACAGACAAGATGAATTAGCTGACCACTTACCCCTCGTTATTAGTGTTTTAAGAAAAGATAAATAATACGTCAAAAACCAGATTTTATTGTTAATAGTTCTAGATTTTCTGGCGATATACTACTAGTTATAGTAGTGAATTATCGAGGCTAAAATGCTCAGCTTGTTGAGCCAATACAAATATAAAAATATTTCTGAGCGAATTTTAATTGCGCTTAGTGGATTGCTTTTTATCTTTATTGTTCCGCCAACATTGGTCAGGTTATGGCACTTAGACTGGGTAATGGTTGCATTTGATTCGTTTGTATTAGTAAGTGCAGCCTTCATATTTTATGGCGCGATTCACGAAAAGCACTTAAGGTTTTTAAAACTATACATGTGTTTTATTGTAATAGCAGGCGCGTCCGCAACTATTACTTTAGGTGGATTTGAACAAATCTATTGGATATACCCTGCCACCTTAACAGCGTTCTTTCTAGTCAGACAAATACACGCATTTTTATTTCTATTTTGTATGTCTATTGTTATAGCGCCAACGGTCTATGCTAGCGTGAGAACCGCTTGAGATGATGACGATTTATCTTGCGCTTTTTGGTACAGCCGCTTTCATAAGCGCCTTCGTTGCAGAGTTTTTTAATGAAAACGCGTCATTAAGTAGCTTAGCATTGAGTGATCATTTGACGAATTTAGGGAATCGTCGGCAGTATGAAAAAGATGCACGGTTTTGTCTTCAAAAACGTCGAGCACAATCACAAACTTCAAGTTTAATCGTCATAGATATTGATGATTTTAAGGTGCTTAATGATAGCTTTGGGCATCATATTGGCGATAAAGTGTTGACTCATTTAAGTCAAATAATGAGTAAGCGACTCATAAATGAAACGTCTGCCTACAGAATGGGGGGCGAAGAGTTCATAATATTGTGTCCAAAAATGAAACTGCGAGAAGCGACTGATCTAGCTGCTTTGATTAGAGTGTCGATTAAGCAAGCCTATAACCCTGACTTACCTTCTTATACTGTCTCTATCGGTGTTGCAGAACTCCAAGAAGCAGACTCTCTAGATTCATGGTTTCAAAGGGCTGATGAAGCAATGTATCAAGCGAAACGAGAAGGTAAAGATAGAGTATGCACAGCGCATTCTGCCCCAAGCTATACTGAGCTGACGTAGGAACTGGATTGATGTTTTTCTTCGTTTAAGAAAATCAAAATAAGTGGTACCAGAGGCCGGACTTGAACCGGCACAGTATTACTACCGGCGGATTTTGAATCCGCTGCGTCTACCAATTTCGCCACTCTGGCATCGTGGGGAATGTCGTTAAACTTCCTCGCTTTGAGGAATCAGAATTATAGCGACTTACCCTTGGGTATCAAGTCTTATTTACGGCTTTTACGTGGAAATTAGTAATTAAACCGATAAATAGATCGTTAAACTGCATAAGAGTGATAAAATATTATTAAATTGATTGTTTAGTGAACAAAGCATGACTGTAGAGCAACTTAAAAGAGCTGGATTTTTTCGACGTCTTGCCGCAATGGTCTATGATGGGTTGATTGCGGTAGCAATTGGTCTGTTATCCGCACTAGTGATAACAGCCATCTTAACTGCAATGTTGGAAAACGGCATTTTATCGAAAGGTAACTTTGAGCATGTTAGTGATTTGATTCAAAACTCATTCGTTTATCAGCTCGTTATCCAGATTTGGGTATCTATTTGGATTGCCGCTTTCTTTTTGTGGTTTTGGAAAAAAGGAGGACAGACTCTCGGTATGCGCGCTTGGCGCTTGAGGCTATTTAAGCTTCATGAAAGCGATACAAAGCCGATGACCTATGCTCGCTTAGGCCTTAGACTTATATCCTCTTTTGTTGGGTTAGGGACCTTGTTGACATTGATTGATGTTAAATCTAAGTTAGCGTTGCAAGATCGAGTATCTGGTATTCAAATGTTAGTGTTGTCAAAAGAGGACAACCATCACACAAATTGGTAATTTTGGCGTTTATCTTCTCAGCAAATAGACGGCAACGCCGGCAAAAACCATGCTTGGTAAGAGTGCGCCAGCAAATGGTGGAATTTGAGAAACAACAAGTGAAACATTACCAAACATCTCGTTACTAAAAAAGAATCCAAAACCAGCAAGGACCCCCATGATGGTTCTTGCACCCATTGTTACTGAACGTAAAGGGCCAAAAATAAAAGACATGGCCAACAAAAGCATTACCGCAACTGATACTGGCTGCATTATTTTTCGCCACAATGCCAATTCATATCTAGATGAGTCCTGTTGGTTATTCTGCAAATAGCTGACGTAGTCCTGTAAACCTCGAATAGACAAAGCTTCTGGTTTGATTGCGACAATGCCTAACTTGTCAGGAGTGATAGAACTGTTCCACTGAAACGAATCAAATTGACTATTTCTAATAAGTTGGTCATTGATCAATACCAATTTAACTTCGCTAAGCTGCCAATACTGCTCCTCAAAACTGGCTGTTTTGGCACTGATTACTTGTGTCAGATTAAGTTCGTCATCAAATTGGTAAATATGAATATCTTGAAGAGTCACTTCATCGAGAACTTGTCTAATACTCACAAAATCATTGCCGTCTTTGGCCCATGTAAGTGAGCCTGAGGCCAAAACGCTTCCGCCAGAAAGAGCTTGCGTTCTAATCTGTTTAGCTTTTGATTCACTTTGTGGTGTAACAAATTCACCTATTGCCATGACAGCGATGATAACAATGACGACCGACTTCATGGCACTTAAGGTTATCTTGGCCCTTGATAAGCCGGCTGCTTGCATCACCACAAGCTCACTGCTTTGCGCGAGTAAACCCATACCAATCAGACCACCGAGTAATGTTGCCATAGGCAAAAAGAGCTCTATTTCTCTAGGTAAACTTAATAGAACGAAAAAAGCGGCTAGAATCATATCGTAATCGCCTTGTCCAATACGCCTAAGTTGATCGACAAATTTGATCAGTGCGCTTAGCCCAATTAATACAGACAATGTCATTGCAATGGTACTTAGCAAAGTTCTAGCGATGTAGAGATCTAATATCTTAAACATGAGACGTATCCTTTTTAGATATTAATTGTCTAAAAATTACGCCTGTTTTTCGGTCTTTTGCAATCAAGCCTGTCCCAACTAGTAGCATAATTAAATGTACCCACCATAGGCCAATAAAACTAGGCAACTGGCCGTCCTCCATAATACGTCTACTGGCTAGTAGCAATAGAAAGTAGCCTAAGTAAAGCATAAGAGCGGGAAACATTTTTCCAAATCGGCCTTGTCTTGGGTCAACAGCGCTAAGTGGCACCGCAATTAACACTAAGAACGGCAAGGAAAGTGGTATTGCAATGCGCCATTGTAATTCGGCTTTTGCTTCTATGTCGTTCATAGTCCAAAGTTGAGTGGTTGGTAAGGCTGCCATTTTTCTACGGGCACCTTCAGGGTTGGCTCGTTCTAACGTAACGGAGTATTCATCAAATTGAATAATTTGATAATCATTCGCCACAGTGGTCCCTTCATATTGTTTTCCTTTTTCTAATACCAACTGCTGTTCGCCCGAAGCACCCTGTTGGATCCGACCAGAGGCTGAATAAATAAGGTGAATTGAATCTTGGGAGTCATCTGAGGCAGGCTTGGTTAAAAATACTTTTTGAAGCTGTTCGTTTTCAATATCATGCACAAAAATGACCGAATTATCATCACCTGTTTGTTGGAATCGCCCAGAAATGACAGACGCTAGACCTGATTTTTCAGCCGCATTTTCTTGTAACTGATATTCTTTTTCTAACGCTAGTGGCGCAAGATAAAGTGTGACAATTGCCGTAATGATAGCAACAAACATGCTGACGATTAATGTCACTCTAGTGATGTACCATTCGCTGACACCGCACGCTCGCAATACAGTCATTTCACTGTCTACATACATTCGACCATGCGCTAACATGATGCCTAAAAACATACTAATAGGAAGGATAAGAGACGCGAGCACGGGACTATATAATGCAATAAAACCCAGTACTAAATCTGCTGGTACATTACCATCGGTCGCATCACCCAATATTCTCACAAATCTGAGGGTAATAAAGATCGACATTAGGATGAAAAACACCGCTAACTGAGATTTAAACGTTTCGCGTACTAGATATCGGAATATCAACATGTGTCAGTGAATTCTTTTTGATTAAATATTTACTAAAAATACGTTTTATGATGAAAATGTAGCGTTATTTAAGTAAACTTTCCATAATTAAGCATTTTATCTTTTTGATAGTCTAATCGATGTGTATCAAGCGCCCGTCTTATTTGATGCTCATACACATACCGCGATAGTTTATCACAAACTGTAATTGCAAAAAGCGAAAAATACTTTAAGTGAGGAAGCAATGGAATTTGGCGTTAAAAGTGGTAATCCGGAAAAACAACGCAGTGCTTGTATTGTTGTTGGGGTATTTGAGCCCAGGAGGCTAAGCAGTGTAGCTGAGCAACTAGATGAAATTAGTGATGGTTACATCAGCAATTTATTGCGCAGAGGTGACCTTGAAGGCAAAGCGGGGCAGATGTTGTTATTACATCAAGTTCCCAATGTCTTATGTGAACGAGTTTTGTTAGTTGGCTGCGGAAAAGAGAGAGAATTGAACGATCGCCAGTACAAACAGATTGTTGCCAAAAGTATCCAAATTCTAAATGAAACCGGCTCAATGGAAGCCGTCAGCTTTTTAACTGAATTGCATGTAAAAGGAAGAGATGTTTATTGGAAAGTCCGCCAAGCGGTAGAAGCCGCAAATGATTCTTTATATTCATTTATGCAGCTTAAAACCAAAAAGGGTGAGCCACGCAGACCATTACGTAAAATGGTGTTTAACTTACCAACCCGCAAAGAGCTTCCCTCGGGTGAAAGAGCGATTGAACATGCGCTTGCCATAAGTAAAGGCGTTAAGTTAGCTAAAGACGTTAGCAACATGCCTCCTAATATTTGCAATCCGAAATATTTGAATGAACAAGCAAAAGAGCTTGCGTCGCAATATCCTTCTTTGAGTGTCGATACTATCGGTGAAAAAAAGATGGAAGAATTAGGAATGACCACTTATCTTGCCGTCGGTAGAGGTTCGGTAAACGAATCAGTAATGAGCGTTATTCATCACAAAGGTGGCGCGAAGGAGTCGGCTCCATTGGTGTTTGTTGGTAAAGGTCTTACCTTCGACTCTGGTGGTATATCGCTTAAACCAGGCGATGGTATGGATGAAATGAAATATGATATGTGCGGGGCATCGTCAGTGCTGGGCCTCATGCAAACTGTGGCTGAGCTAAATTTACCTATCAATGTTATCGGTGTAGTAGCAGGTTGTGAGAATATGCCAGATGCTAATGCCTACCGACCCGGAGATATACTGACTACGATGTCTGGTCAAACTGTGGAAGTGCTTAATACCGATGCAGAAGGGCGTTTGGTATTATGTGATGCCTTAACTTATGTAGAGCGATTTGCCCCTGAGTTGGTGGTTGATATAGCGACATTGACCGGGGCATGTGTCATTGCCTTAGGTAAACATGCTACTGCAGTATTAACACAACATAACCCTTTAGCGCATGAAATAGTAAATGCCTCTGAGCAAAGCGGTGATAGAGCTTGGAGATTGCCTTTATGGGATGAGTATCAAGATCAAATCGAAAGTCCTTTTGCTGATATGTCTAACCTTGGTGGAAGACCTGCGGGCACCATAACTGCTGCATGTTTCTTATCTCGATTTACTAAAAAATACACGTGGGCGCATCTTGATATTGCTGGAACAGCGTGGGTAAGCGGCGCTAAAAAGGGCGCTACTGGTAGGCCAGTCCCGATGCTTACTCAGTTTTTGATGAATAAAGCTAACATTTTTACTGACGAATAGTATGGCTCAATTAGTTAGCTTCTATGCGCTTAGTGAGTCACAAACAAAATCTGACAAGCTTCTACAAACGGAGCTTGTCGCGATGCTGCTCGCACAATGCGCACAACAAAATAGAAAAGTAACGGTACTATGTGCTGGCAAAACAGATGCTGAGGAGCTTGATGAGTATTTATGGTCAGCGCCTGCTGATGCTTTTTTGCCTCACAACCTTTACTCTGAAGGCCCTGAATACGGTACACCAATTGAAATAATTTGGTCATCAGTGTTTGAAAATCTGTTTGCACAAAGACAAGGTCCCAAGAATAAAGCGGTATTGATAAACTTAACCGAAGACTTTATTAGTCAGCATCAAGTGTTTGCAAATATAATTGATTTTGTTCCAACGGCAGAAAACGCTAAAGCAACTGCGAGAAACAGATACAAGCAATATAAACAACTTGGTTGCCAACTCACTTATAAAAATGCAGAACAAGAATAGAGAATTGCCAAATGGATAAAACCTTTAATCCACATAAAATTGAACAAGCCTGTTACCAACATTGGGAGGAAAAGGGGTATTTTGAACCAACCGGTAATGGAGACCCTTATTGTATACTTTTACCCCCACCGAATGTTACCGGTAGTCTGCATATGGGTCATGCGTTTCAACATACAATAATGGACGCGCTAACACGTTATCATCGAATGAAAGGTGATAATACCTTATGGCAATGCGGAACTGATCATGCTGGTATAGCAACCCAAATGGTAGTGGAACGTCAATTAAATGCAGATAACATTACTAGGCATGACTTAGGCAGAGAAGATTTTGTCAAACGCATATGGGACTGGAAGGAACAATCTGGCGGCACAATAACACAACAAATGCGCAGATTAGGGACCTCTCCTGATTGGTCTCGTGAAGTGTTTACAATGGATGAGAATCTTTCTAAAGCTGTACAAGAAGTCTTTGTGAAATTGCATGACGAAGGTCTAATTTATAGGGGTAAACGTTTAGTTAACTGGGACCCAGTCTTGTTGACAGCGGTATCTGATTTAGAGGTCGTCAGTGAAGAAGAAGATGGCTTCATGTGGCACATGCGATATCCATTAAGCGATGGCAGTGGCGATGTAATCGTGGCAACAACGCGACCAGAAACAATGCTTGGTGACTCAGCTGTTGCCGTTCACCCAGATGATGAGCGATATCAATCTTTAATTGGTAAAACGATTACTTTGCCAATTACACAGCGTGAAATTCCGATTATTGCAGATGACTATGTTGATCCTGAATTTGGAACAGGTTGTGTAAAAATAACCCCTGCACATGACTTTAATGATTATGATATGGGTAAACGTCATGACTTGCCTTTACATAATATCTTTACTGATGATGCAAAAATCAACCAAACCGCACCTCAAGAATTTATCGGGTTAGACCGATTTGATGCACGTAAGAAAGTGGTGAGTGAACTAGAGTCTCTTGGTTTAATGGTGGAAATAAAGCCACATAAATTAAAAGTGCCAAGAGGAGATAGAACCTCTGTTGTGATAGAACCATACCTTACTGATCAATGGTATGTTGCAGTTGAGTCCTTAGCTAAACCTGCAATTGATGCTGTAGCATCTGGCGAGATTCGGTTTGTTCCTGAAAACTGGAATAAAACCTACTATCAGTGGATGAACAATATCCAAGACTGGTGTATTTCTCGCCAACTTTGGTGGGGTCATAGGATTCCAGCTTGGTTTGATGAACAAGGAAACACATTTGTTGGATTAGATGAAGATAGCGTCAGGGAAAAATATAAGCTTGGAAGTGAGATAAAGTTAAAGCAAGACGAAGATGTATTGGATACTTGGTTTTCGTCTGCATTATGGCCATTTGCAACAATGGGATGGCCAGATGAGACACCTGAATTGGAAACATTTTTGCCAAGTTCAGTGTTAGTCACGGGCTTTGATATTATATTCTTTTGGGTTGCTCGTATGATTATGATGACCAAAAAGTTTACAGGAAAAATTCCATTTAAAGATATTTACATTACAGGGTTAGTGCGTGATGAAAATGGCGATAAAATGTCAAAATCAAAAGGAAACGTGTTAGATCCTATTGATGTGATAGATGGAATCGATATTGAAAGTTTGGTCTTAAAGCGAACAAAAGGAATGATGCAACCAAAGCTTGCATCGAAAATTGAGAAAGCAACCCGAAAACAGTTTGCAAAAGGTATAGAAGCATATGGAACAGATGCCTTACGATTTAATTTTGCAGCCATGGCCTCAACAAGTCGTGATATCAATTTTGACTTAAATCGTGTCGAAGGCTATCGCAATTTCTGCAACAAAATTTGGAATGCCACTCGATTTGTTTTGATGAATACTGAAGATGAAGATACTGGTAATAAAGGTGGGGAGCTTGAGCTTAGCATTTTCGACAAATGGATATGGTCAAGGTTTCAAGATACTTTGGCTGCATTTGAGGAATCTATTGCTCAGTATCGCTTTGATATCGCCGCTCAAGCCCTATATGAATTCACATGGAACCAGTTCTGTGATTGGTATCTTGAGCTTTCTAAAGCTGTTTTAAACTCGCCGCATGCAAGCGATGAGCAAAAGCGAGGGACTCGGCATACACTTATCAATGTTTTAGAGCACCTAATGCGACTTCTACATCCGATCATGCCCTTTATTACGGACGAGATTTGGCAAAAAATTAAGCCATTATCGTGCAACTTCAGTGATGGGCAAAGCATCATGATAGCGAGCTTTCCAGAAAGTGATGTAAGCCTTAAGAATAAAGATGCGGAAGCTGACATTGAGTGGTTGAAAGCATTTGTTATTGGCATTCGCAATATACGTGGCGAAATGGATATTGCGCCATCTAAACAGCTTCCTGTACTTCTAAAAAATGTAAACGAGTCCGATAAGGAGCGATTGCAAACTACTACACGTTATCTGACTAATTTAGCAAAGTTAGAATCAATTTCAGTTTTGGACAATGAACAAGCTCCGCCCTCTGCAACCGCTATGGTAGGTAGTATGGAAATTTTAATTCCAATGGCAGGGTTGATTGATAAAGAAGCTGAATTGACGAGACTAGCGAAAACTAGCGTTAAGTTAGAGCAAGAAATTAAGCGAACACAAGGAAAGTTGGCAAATGAAAATTTTGTCAGTAGGGCCCCAGCCGCGGTAATTGAAAAAGAGAAAAGTAAATTAGCTGAAGCTAAGATGCAACTCGATAAAATCAATGAGCAAGTTGTCTCGATTAATAATCTATAATAATAGCTCTACAAAAAAGCTGACCTTCGTGTCAGCTTTTTTTACACCTGTAAAATAAATAATAATTAAATCGTTATATTTCAATGATATAAAAGTTGGTATTATTCTTGAATAGACATGGTTAGTAACAGGAATTGAATGAAATACCACACTCATTCGTCAAGCAACCAAAAAAATTTAAACGGAGATACAAATGAAATTTGCAATGATAAAGAAATTGTTTGCAGTTGCATTATTAGTAGTAGGGACTAGTGCAAACGCCGCATTCATAACTTTAGATGGTGCTGGGTCTGATTATACGATCGCTTCAAATAATAATTTTAAAACACAACTTCTGCCAGCAACGACTTATGATATTGGTAGTAACGTAGTGTTTAATGTCGCACACGCTAAATACTTAATTACGTTCACTGCACTTGCCCAAGAGTCAGGATACAGAAACTTTTTGACTTCTATGGGGCAAGACCTATATGAAACGCCAATTGGTACATCAATTACTGTAGAGATGACAGGCGTTCAAGTTGGTGATTTACTAACTTTCGCGTTTGATGTGACTAACGGCGTTGGCTCTGTTGCTAACGGTTCAAATAATCCATTTGCTTCAGCGCAGTCATTTGCAACTATTCTAAACGGAACATATGCTGGAACAGCATATGATGCAATTTTGCTATGGGATGACTCAGGCGCCGGTCCTGATGATAACCATGACGACATGTTAGTTGGTGTTACAATTCGCGTTTCTGAGCCTGCTTACATTGCGGTTCTTGGTTTAGTGATGTTGTTTGCATCAAGAAGCCGTAAGTTTTTTACGAAAAAGTAACTAAATATTCAGATAATCAAAAAGCACCTTTAAGGTGCTTTTTTTGTTTTAAGCCTTCGACGAATGGCCACAGAAATGCAAATCGTTTTTAACAATGCCTACGAGTCGTCATTTTCCAATTCATCTTCATGTAATGGGTCTTCATACTCGATAGCATCATCACCGACATAATAGGTACCCCAACCATCATAATGAACCTTATGTTTATCGGCAATCGCTAATAGCTGGTCTGTATCTTGATTAAAAATTTTGGTATCTAGTTTTTTTTCCGTAATGGCGTCAAAGCAAAAGACAGTGCCCCCGTCATCTAAAACGAGCTCCTGGGCATCAGTTACCTCATAGCCTGCTTTAAAAGCATCGACGGCAACCTTTTCTAATATATCAAAATCCTTACTTGCAAAATGATGTTCAATTATATGCTTTTGGCTCATATCAGTGCCGTCGGCTTCCAATGCGCTAATGATTTCTTCATTAAACTCATACCACTGTGTTGCATCTGTGCTCATCATAACCTCCAATGGTTTTAAGCTTTTATTTGTGACAAGGCTTCAGCTTCTACAGAAAGCTCTTTAAATTTGTTCAGCATGTGCTCTCTACATTGATTAGCAATATCTTTGGCACTTTGGTCTTGACGATAAGAGAAGGGGGCAAGGGTTTCGACAATAATAGTACCGTTATTCCATCGATTAAAGTTAATTTTCCCCTTATTTAACTCACTACACACAACAGGTACTATCTTTTTGTTTTCACTTAACGCCAATCTAAAAGCACCGGTCTTAAAGGGCAGCATTCCTCTTCCGTGACTTCTTGTACCTTCAGGGAACATCCAAATAGAAAGATTTCTTTCTTTCATTTTTTCCCCAGTCGCACTTAGCGTATCTCTAGCTTTACCAGAGTTCTTTCTGTCAATCATAATGTTGCCAGATAACCAATAAATAAGACCAAATACTGGGATGAATTTTAAACTTTTCTTACCAACCGTTACCACTCCAGGAATGGTCCCTGCGCTTATTGTCATAAGGTCATAGTTATTTTGATGATTGGCTACAAATACATATGAGCTTTGTTCGTTTAGTGCGACTTCGCTTCTGACGATTAATTTAACGCCAATTATATAGCTCATACTTGAATAAAACTTTGCGGCAGTATGTACATTATTCCGATGCATAGGACGCAGTAAAAACACCAAAATTAAAATAAAGTTTATGATTAAAAAATAGATTAACAGCACAGGTGCTCTAAGGATTGCTAACACATAAATGACCGATTAAGAAGATTCTGCACGATTATACTAGTAATACTAAAAATGCAAAGCATCAGTATCAATAAACTGTAATCTTTGCCGATATTGTTAACAAGCCATTTGACAATTAAGCCATTAATGAAAGTATTTGTACCTGATGAAATAGAAGACGATATTCTCCATGATTTAAAAGAAGAAATCATAGAGTTATATGAAGCTAGTGAGCAGACTCTTGTAGAGCTCGAATTAACGCCACACGATAATGAACTACAAAGGAGTCTATTTCGCTCCGTGCATACAATTAAAGGCGACTTAGGTTTAGTTGGGTTCACACCAATGATTGAGGTGTTGCAATACTTAGAAGATATTTTAGATCTTCTTCGTAAAGGCGAAATATCTTACTCAAGTTTATTAAGTGACCTTGTGCTGCGTTTAATGGATAGAGTTAGTCATTTTGTTGAAGACGTTGTGAAACAGGGAAGCGCTGAATATGATAAAGCAGCAATAGATAACACTATCGTCGTCATCAAAAAGTTTAATGCTTCAAATTATAAGCAACATGAAACTTTATTTAAGCAAAGTTTAATAGCTTTGTCAGGTCAAGAAGCCGATACTACAAGCAATCAAAGCCTTGCAAAAGCAAGTAAAGTTCTAGTAGGCAAAACGGGCGTGCCTAAAAATATCACACCTGAAAAGCAAAATGATCTGTTGTTTTTTAGAGAATTGATGCGCCCGATAGAAAAAAGGTGTAAAGCAATAGAAGGGCGTGGTGACAAAGTGGCAGCCTTAGCGCTTTACATCAACAGTCTTAGTCAAACGCCTATCAGTGATGAACAATTAGCAGTGGCCTGTTATGCACATGATTTTGGTTTAGCTTTTTTGCCAGAAGAAGTCGTTACAAAGAAAGTTGAGTTAAGTTCAATGGAAGCTAACTTGATGCGCTCTCATGTTTATAAAAGTACACGATTGCTTGAGCACCTAACAGCGTGGGATGAGGCTAGAAAGATTATCATGCAGCATCACGAAAATATTGATGGCACTGGATATCCGCTTGGCATCAAGGGCGACGATATCTGTGAAGGTGCTAAGCTCTTAGCTATTTTAGACCGTTACTTTACATTGATTACTTTTGGCTCACAAAATAACGAACCTTTGGCGCCTATTGATGCAGTGATCAGTCTCAACAAGCATTACAAAACACAATTAAGTAGCAGGTGGTTAAGACTATTTAATCAGGGTATGACCACCTATTTAAATCAATAACCTTTGGCAAAATCGTGAACGTATAAAAGCGATTGTTTATTGATAAAACGAAGAGCATTATTTGCAAAAACATCGAAAACCCTCTCTGGATATGACATCGCAGCAGTATGATTTGTGATATAAAGCTTGTTGGTGTTATAAAAAGGGTGAGCGCTTGATAGTGGTTCAGTGTCAAATACATCTAAAACTGCTGCTTGTAGGTGCCCACTATTAAGTTGATTAATTAGTGCTTCTTGTGACCCTATCAGACTGCCTCTACCTGCATTGATAAATATAGCTCCTTTTTTCATTGATTCAAAAAATATAGCATCGCACAAACCGATAGTATGAGGCGTTTCGGGTAACAGGCTAACAATGATGTCAGATTGTTCAAGGAACAGTCTAAGTTGCTTGTGAGTATAACAAGGTATCCCATGTTTGTTTGAACCTGATTGATTAAATCCAATGGGATTCATTCCAAATGCCTTGGCGGTTTTGGCAACTGCTAGTCCAATATTACCAAGTCCCATGATACCAATCGTCTGTCCACGCAAAGTTGAGCATTTGTGCTGCTTCCACTCCTTGTTTTTTTGCGCAAGATTGAAGCTTTCTATCTGACGGGAAAAATATAATAAATAGGCAAATATATATTCACTCATTTGGTCATCAAAAATACCTTTTACACCAGTTAATGTGTAATCGTTCTTATTTATTGACTGAAGACTATTATTACCTGCCCAAGTAGATTGAAACCATGCGAGCTTCTTACACTGACTTATGTTTTGTGCCGCAACCTTAGGTGAGCCTAAAATGACATCTGCATCACTACATATATCATTAGTGAATTTATCTGTAGAGGCAATAAGCTTGAAGTGTTTGGGCAGTTCACTATGTTGATTAAAACATTTTGCTAAAGTCTTGTGTTCATGGGTAACGATTGCGAGTTTTATCATCAATGTTTCTTCCTGACTTTCTTTAAGACTTGAGTGATTTTTAGGTGTGTATTTTTATAACAGAATACACCTTTAAAACTAAATTTTCTTGTGCTTTTCTCTCATAAGCACAACTAATATGCCGATACTATTTATGTAGTATAAATAATATAGAGAGTTTGCTTACGTGTATAATTTCACCTTAAAAGGTCACTTTAATTCAAATGTAGAAACGATATATGAAGCTTTCTATAATCCAGAAATATTATGCAAATGGTTTGGTCCTGGGTCTCTAGTGGTTTCTCAATTCCAATCAAGCTTTATTGAAGGTGGAACGTATCGGGCGGTTTTAGAGAGCAAAGATGGCTTTCAGCAAACAATTGTAGGAACGTATCAAAGCATCAAACCACAGCAAAAGATTAGTTTTACATGGCGTTGGGATGATACCAATGATGTGACCAAAGTTGATGTAACGTTCATTGAAAAACAAAACAAAAGTACACAAATCGAATTAGTGCAATCAGGCTTTCACAAAGAAGATGATATGTTATCGCAACAATATGGGTGGTTAGCGTCTTTAGAAAAACTCACAATGGCTACTCGCCTGCCATGCTAATAGTCACACTCACCGCATTGCTAGCATGATACGTTTGTGATTACTCAACAATTCCATTTTATTTTCAGCAATTGCAGCAAAGGCTGCTTTTTGGCTTGTATCAATAGGTTCTGCCTTAGGTAACTCTACCGTTCTAGGATTACGATGCACCCCATCTACTAAAAACTCATAGTGTAGATGTGCACCTGTTACCATACCAGAGGAACCTAGATAACCAATAATTTGTCCTTGTCTGACGGTTTCACCCACTTTTACCGCTCGCTTAGTAAAGTGCAGATACTTAGTCGTATATCTTTCACCATGCTGAATAAATACATGATGACCATTAAATTTATCATAACTAGCTCGGATCACCTTGCCATCTCCAGCAGCCATTACCGGCGTACCTACTCGAGCAACATAATCTACGCCTCGGTGGGGTTTGATTCGTTTTTGGACAGGATGAAATCGTCTTGGGTTAAAACTTGAACTTACATACTTAAAATCAATAGGTGCCCTTAAAAAGCTTTTTTGCATGCTTAAACCATCAGGCGTGTAGTATCTCCCATCGGTATATCTAACTGCAGCGAACCTATCACCTTGGTTAATAAACTCTGCGGCTAAAATATCGCCAAAGCCAATAAACTCGCCATCGACATATAGTAGTTCGTATACCATGTTGAAGGTATCACCAGCACGAATTTCTTGAGCAAAATCGATGTCCCAAGTGAAAATGCCGGCCAATTCCATAATTTTGTTGTCACTTAAACCTGCTTCTATACCTGCATTCCAAAAATTACTATTAATAGTGCCTTGGGCAAAGCTAAGTAATTTTTCTATTTTTTTCGTCTCAATACTACTTTGATATCTTTGCTCATGCTTCGCAATGATGAGGGTTTCAGTTTTGTTAAGTGGATATTGCAAGGATTGCAAATTACCGGCTTCATCAAGACGGACATATATTTGATCACCGGGCTTTATTTTAACTAATTCTTTTGCTTCTTTGCCTGCGTGAGACACTCGATGTGTTGTATTTGCACTTAATCCTAGACTTTTAAAAATACTAGCAAGTGTATCGCCACCTCTAACCGTATGATTGATATAATCGCTGATGTCAGGCGCGAATTGAATATCCGTATTGCCAGTCTTAAGTACTTCGCTTGGCATTTCTACATCGTATCTAACGCCGACTTCAAGCTGTTCAAAAAACGGAATAGTTTGGTGATTATTTCTCGATGCTTCTACTTCATCAACTGGCCATAAAAGTACAGTAATGATAAGTACCGATAAGCTGATTAATGCAACTCGATGTGCTTTTGGTAAATGTTTTATTGAATTGCGCATTGTATTGTCGAAAGTACACTCGTAAAATACATGAAAATTAACAGGATAAAACCGCAGAATATAATGATTTTAGTCTGTATTCCAGTCAAATGGTTCACTTTTGTCACTTACATTTTATCGGCTCGGTAAAAAATTACTCAAGTAAGCTTAAAGGCTATAGCTAAAACACTAATTTATATATATATTTTGCGTAAATTCGAATACTGAATATCAAAAAGTAGGAATAATAAAATGGCAAGTTGGGAATCGGCATTTGCTGAGATTAAGCGTGGATCAGATGAAATTCTTATTGAAGAAGAGTTCATTGAGCGATTAAAGACAGGAAAGACCTTAAAAATAAAAGCAGGCTTTGATCCAACAGCGCCAGATTTGCACTTAGGACATACTGTTTTAATAAATAAGTTACGAACTTTCCAGCAGTTGGGTCATGAAGTAATCTTTTTAATTGGAGATTTTACTGGTTTAATTGGTGACCCTACTGGTAAAAATGTCACTAGAAAACCCTTAACGGAAGCTCAGATCCTTGAAAATGCACAAACCTACAAAGACCAAGTCTTTAAAATTCTAGACCCTAACAAGACCACCATACGCTTTAATAGCGAATGGATGAATAAATTAGGTGCAGCAGGTTTGGTTAAGCTTGCTGCTAGTCAAACGGTTGCTCGAATGCTAGAACGAGATGACTTTAAAAAGCGTTATGCTAATGGGCAAGCTATTGCGATACACGAGTTTCTATATCCTTTAGTACAGGGTTGGGATTCTGTTGCGTTGGAATCTGACGTCGAATTAGGCGGGACAGACCAACGATTTAATTTATTAATGGGACGCGAACTTCAAAAATCACAAAACATGCCTCAACAAACGGTGTTAATGATGCCATTGCTAGAAGGGCTTGATGGTGTTCAAAAAATGTCAAAATCACTCAATAATTATATTGGTATTACTGACGAACCCAATGAAATGTTTGGGAAAATAATGTCTATATCTGATGAATTGATGTGGCGTTACTACGATTTATTAAGCTTTCGTCCACTTGAAGAAATTGCATCATTAAAAGCGTCTGTTGATGGTGGTACAAACCCACGAGATATTAAAATTGATTTAGCCAAAGAGATTATCGCGCGTTTTCATAATGCAGATGCCGCTCAAAAATCTCATCAAGATTTTATTCAACGTTTCCAGAAAAATGCAATACCTGATGACATTGAGGAAGTAACCATTGAACTACCCAGTGAAGGGATAGCTATTGCAAATCTGTTAAAACAAGCAGCACTTGTCAATTCGACCTCAGATGCAATGAGAATGATAAAACAAGGTGCTGTTAAAGTTGATGGCAAAAAAGTAGAAGACACAAGGCTTGTTATCTCTGATCCAAGCAGCGCCGTCTATCAAGTCGGAAAAAGAAAATTTGCGAAAATAATCATCAAATAGGAGTAAAGGATGCTCTGCTTCAGAGCATCCTTTGAATCAGCTAGTTTGTTTCCGCAGGTTTAACAATAGGCCGTTGATTTGCTTCCCATTGCCCATAATCGCCTTCAAGATGAATGACGTTGGTATATCCTTGCGATTCTAATAAATCAATTGCGTTAGCTGCTCTTCTGCCTGAACGACAATAAACAACGATCTTCTTATCCTTGTCTTTGAGCTGTGTAAATGATTCGGAAAGTTGAGCAATTGGTAAATTGATTGAGCCTTCTATATGACCATCATTGTGCTCCTCAACTGTCCTAACATCTAATAGTATATGTTCATCGTTTTGCATCAAGAGCAACGTTTCAGCGCTTATACTCTTATGTTCCTTTGCAAATGAAACCGTGCTTAAAAAAAGGGCAATACTGAGCGTTAATATGTATTTCATAAAAAACCTATTATTATGTTGTAGTATTATTTGTACGCTTTTTGGCACACAAGGTTTATTTCGCTAATCGCTCTAGGCGTAAAACGATGCAGTGAATCGGGGTCTGCAAGCACAAATTGTGGTGAAAAAACATGCAAATGCTTTTTCCAAATCGGTGCTTGATCAAGCAAGCTTATATTGCTTGCGCTTATTAATACATCGGGTTGTTGCCTTATTAGATCGGCTTTGTCTAAATCAAAGAATGCACGCAAACTGTCTTGATAAATATTCCTAATCCCACATAGACCCAATAAATCATTGAGCCATTGGTCATTGCCTAAGCCAAACAAAGGGTGATGATTAAGATAATATGCAGCGCGCAACTGCCTGCCTTGGTAAGTTAACTTTATAGTACTTATTTGATGATCAATCTGTTTTACTAATTCAAGCGCCCGTTCTTGGGTATTTAAAAATAAGCCTAATGCTTCAATATCCGCTTTTAAATCATTAAGGTTTTGTATGTTTGAAAAATATATCGAAAACCCCAATGATTGCAGCTTCTGAATATCAGCATCCTTGTTTCCTCCTTCCCATACTAAAATATGAGTCGGTTCAAGCCGGATGATTTCGGCTATATTGGCACCTTCATAGCTTGCGACTCTAGGAAGATTATTTGCCGCATCGGGATAGTCGCTAAAATCACTAACTGCGACAAGGGAAGCTTGTTTGCCCATCGCATAGACCAATTCTGTTAAGTGAGGACTTAAGCTTATAATGCGTTGGTCACTAACAGTCGTATCGGTTTGTTTTGCTATTGCAACATGTTGGTTGGCAGCAAGTATAAAACTCGCGCAAAAAGCAATCGTAAAATGAAAGCGTGAAATTGACGCCATAATTACGAAACACTCAGCATAAAACTTACAACCAACATCCATACAATAGTATTGAGATTGATCAGATGTTGAAGTGATTCTACGGCGTTAATATTAGGCTCCTTCCTTTCATTAAACGTGTCAAAGCGCTGTCTCAATCTCTTTTTACCATCATAGATAATCGCCCCACCTATTTTGACCTTTAGTGTAGCACTTAAAGCGAAAAATAAAGCCTTTGATTGGCCCTGTAAACACAAAGCCCAAAAGTGACGAGAGATTAAAAAACGTACGCTATGTAAAGGGCGTGTACTCAACAAAAGGCTTATGGAAAAGAGTATACTGGGCAACAATTGAATGCCACTACTTATGTAGTAGGCAATGGTATTAAATGAAAGATACCTAGGATTCTTGCGATTCCATTGTTGATTACATTCGAAGCACAACCTATAAAAAACGGCAAATACAGGGCCTAAAAGTAGGTAGCACAATACAACACTTAAATGTTGATGACAGTACCTTGTTGCTAGACTTTCAATACTTGCTTTATAGATCCCAATGGGTGAAAGAGTGTCAGTTTCCCTAAGCACTACTTTACTCAAAAGCGCTTTAGACAATTGCTTTTTACCGTCATTAATTGCTACGCAGGCATTTGCTATGCCAGACTGGTCTAGTCTAAAGCTTAACGCGCACCACAGTATTAGTATATTGAGGATAATCTCAATTTGTGCGATGTAAACAATAAGGTAGATAATAAGTATTATTGGCAAAATCAGCATGAGCATGCCCAAGCTACCAGAAATAAACAACTGTTGAGGGGAATAATTGGTGTTCAATACTTTACTTGCCATCTGTCCACAAATAAATCGGAAAAACACCAAAGGATTGACATTAACAGGTAGAGGGATAAATCGCTCAAGCAATAAAGCCGTGATAAGTACAAATACTGTATCGTAGTTGTGAAGCCAATCAATATCTATCATAAAGTTGCACTAAGCTCGATTTATCATTCCTAGCACTAAGTTGGCAGAGTTTTTAGCTGCTGTTTTAAGATAGGTTTCAAACGACACAGTTGATGTTTTTCCTGCTATATCCGATAAGCTTCTGATAACGATAAACGGAACACTCATTTGATGGCAAATTTGGGCAATTGCAGCGCCTTCCATTTCAACAGCTGCCATGTCGGGAAAATTTTGCTTAATTTTTTGCGCTGCTTCGTCGCTGCCTACAAAACTATCACCACTACAAACAAGACCTGTCTTCACCTTTACATTGGCCATTTCATCAATAGTGTCACAAGCAATACCTATCCACTTTTGACTACATTCAAATTGCTTTGGCATTTGCGGTACTTGCCCTAAATCATAGCCAAAATGCGTTACATCAACATCATGATGCAATAAGTGAGTTGCAACGACTACATCACCAATATCTAAAGCTGGATCAAAACCACCTGCTGAGCCCGTATTGATCACAATATTGGGTGAATATTTTGCAATTAACAATGCCGTTGCGCCTGCAGAAGCCACTTTGCCGATTCCACATTGGACAATTTGGACTTGATGAGTCCCAATCTTGCCAGTAAATACAGTTAAGTGATGATGCACGTCAATTTCAAGGGAGCTTAACGCAGATTTGAGTAAAACGATTTCTTCTTCCATTGCGCCTATAATGACAATGTTCATGTGATCACTCCATGGACTAAAAAGGATTCAAGTACAAAATAAAAGCGCCATTCTAGGCGCTTCAATAAATTTTACAAGTTGCTTAAGACGCTCACTTAATCATTATGCTGCCGCGCCTTCAACACTGGTATTTTTATCTTTGGGCCCAATACTGTGTCGATTGCTTGCGTTTATCGCCATCTTTCTATTTGCAGGAAGAGGTCGCGTTGGTCGTTTTGCTGTTTTGATGACTGAATGATTGCTTTGAGTAGATAAGTTAAATGCAGGTTTTCCTTGTCGTCTTCTAAAAGGAACTAATTTTGCTTCAATACATTCTTGAAGCTCACGCAGGGTATAACCATTCTTTACTTTTATCCTAGCATGCGGAATCGATGCTGTTTCTAAAGCGCTTGATACAAAAAAATCTTTTTTTGTGTTATGTCCATTAATACCGCTTCCGTAAACTAGGTCTATTACCATAACAGGCGCCATATCATCTTTATCGCAAAGAACAAAATCAACTTGTTTTGAAGACGCCTTATAAAGTGCACTTTTGGCAAGTTTTAAATTTACACCTTTTTTCAGACTTACAAGATCGGAGAGCTTAACTCTTGTTAATACCCTAAATTCATTTGAAACGGATGCTTCTATAAGGCCTAAAAATTGACGTTCAGCAGCCGTAAATAATTGGCGTTTTCCTAAAAAAGGCGCGTCTATTTGTTGTTGACTAAACTTTATTGCGACTAAAGATAAGCATATTAATAAAGCCATTAAGACGATTGCGATTTCCATAACTACTCCAGACCAGCACATTTGACGATGATATGTGAACTAAAAGCAAAGCTTGTGCCATATTTTTATATTAACTTATGGAACAAAAAAGCCTGCGTGTTGCAGGCTTTTCATTATCGCTAACTCAGATTGAGTAAATTTAGGCTTGTTTTATTAACAAATCGACTTGCGTTCCGGGCCCATCGTTAGACAGTATAATGGTGATATTACTGTCGCTTGATTTCATTATGATTCTTCCTTTGACATTTTGAACCTCGCTAAGTCCGATATCTTGGCTTTGAAAAAAGTCACTGACATTCTGGGGCGTATCAGGCACAAACATCACCATTGACGCAGGCAATTGAGCGGCAAATACTTGACAAAGTTTGCCACCAACTGGCAATGGTACTTCGTAAAAATTTTGAGGACACGCCTGAGGGCCTGTAGGTAAGGTTAGTACATCCGTAGTAGTTTGTGCATTTGAATCAGGCAATCTAGGTAAGTTAGCGTATGACGTAGAGTCTGATTTAGGCTCAGGCATGACTTCAGGTTCTGGCATGACTTCAGGCTCTGGCATGACTTCAGGCTCAGGCATGACTTCAGGCTCAGGCATGACTTCAGGCTCAGGCATGACTTCAGGCTCAGGCATGATTTCAGGCTCAGGCATGACTTCAGGCTCTTGTATCACTTCAGGTTCTGGCATTGCTTCAGGCTCAGGCATGACTTCAGGCTCAGGCATGACTTCAGGCTCAGGCATGACTTCAGGCTCAGGCATAACTTCAGGCTCAGGCATGACTTCAGGCTCAGGCATAACTTCAGGCTCAGGCATGACTTCAGGCTCAGGCATTGCTTCAGGCTCAGGCATGACTTCAGGCTCTGTCATAACTTCAGGCTCAGGCATGACTTCAGGTTCTGGCATAGCTTCAGGCTCTGGCATAACTTCAGGCTCAGGCATAGCTTCAGGCTCAGGTATCACTTCTGACACTTCATTAAGTGCGTCTGTGCTTGCTTGAAGTTCCTCAGAAGCGCCATCGTTAATGGCCAATGCAGCTGCCATTTCGGCTTCTAATGCAGCAGCAAGCTCGGCGTCATCTTCTTCTATTACTTCTTCTATGGCGGGGTCTTGTGTAGTAACGCCATCAAGAGGCGCGAACGCTTCTGATTCGGGAATTGCTTCTATTACAACATCAGTTACATTTTCTTGGACAGGCTCAACACTTGGTTCTGCTTTTGTAATAGGTGAGTCGTCTATGACCGAGCAAGCGCTAAAAAAAACGCTCAATAATATGATGAAGCTGGACTTTCGCATTTTACTACCAAATGTTTGTGACATGAGTGTCATATCGGAATGCCTTTAGAATTCTTGACAATATACTTATTAAAAGGGTAATCCTTATTGGCATCTCATGCAACTAAGTGATGCGTAATAAGTGTCTAATTTATTAAGTTTAATTATTAATAAATATAAGTAAATACTCAACATTTTCTTATTAAACGCATCCTATCGATTACACATCTATATAGTCTAGTATCCCTTCTGCCGCTCTTCTTCCTTCATCAATAGCAGTGACAACAAGATCTGAGCCTCTAACCATATCGCCACCAGAGAACACTTTTGGATTGCTTGTTTGAAATGGATAATTTCCTTGAGAGGGTGCCCTAACGCATCCTCTCTCATCAAGCATGATGCCATACTCACCAAACCAAGGAGCAGGACTAGGTTGAAATCCAAAGGCGATGATAACGGCATCTGCTGGGATAACATGCTCTGACCCTTCTATCTCAACGGGTCTTTTTCGACCTGCACTATCAGGCTCACCCATTTGGGTTCTCACCATTCTGACCCCAATAGTTTTACCATGCTCATCAACCTCAATATCTATAGGCTGAATATTAAATTCAAAGATAACACCTTCTTCTTTAGCGTTAACAACTTCTCGTCGTGAACTAAGGCATGCTTTGTTCATCGCGTCGATATGCGCATGTCACGCTTGATGCCAGTTGCCTGATCGAGGTTCGGACACAGTCCATCGTAGTATCACCACCACCAAGCACAACTACCTTTTTTCCTTTCATATCAATAAAATCATCTGGGCTTTTTTCTATACCCATCACCCGATTAGTATTTGCAATTAGAAATGGTAATGCTTCATATACACCGGGTGCTGATTCATGTTCAAAGCCACCTTGCATTGCAGTGTATGTTCCCATTCCTAGAAATACTGCATCATATTCTTGGATTAAGGCTTCAAATTTGATGTCTTTACCGACTTCTGTATTAAGCTTAAATTCAATACCCATATCAGTGAATATTTGTCGTCTTAATTGAATAACTTCTTTTTCAAGTTTAAACGAGGGGATTCCAAACGTTAGTAAGCCGCCAATTTCTTCATATTTATCAAATACTACAGGTTTAACGCCATTTCTAATGAGAATGTCTGCGCAGGCTAAACCTGCTGGCCCTGCACCAATCACAGCGACTTTTTTATCCGTCCAAACCACTTGAGACATATCTGGACGCCAGCCCATCTTAAATGCAGTGTCAGTGATATATTTTTCTATACTACCAATTGTCACTGCCCCAAAATCATCGTTTAAGGTACAGGCTCCTTCGCATAATCTATCTTGAGGACACACTCTGCCGCAAACTTCGGGTAAACTATTGGTCTTGTGCGATAGCTCTGCCGCTTCTAAGATTTTTCCCTCATTAGTCAGGGCCAGCCATTGAGGTATAAAATTGTGAACAGGGCATTTCCATTCGCAATATGGATTTCCACAGTCTAAGCAGCGATCTGCCTGCCCAGCAGCTTGCGAAGAAGTCATCGGTTGATATATTTCACCAAACTCTTCGGTTCGCATAATGATAGGTTTTTTGGGCGGATCGATTCGCTCTACATCAACAAATTGATAAACATTTTTAGCCATATTTTACTTTCTCCTAATCGCTTATTGCGCTTGCACACGCAACTCTGCGCTTGAACGGCTAATATGCCCTAATAAATTTTTCACATCGCTGGTCTTGGGTTTTATTAATAAAAAATGCTTTAGTTCGTCGCTAAAGTTTGTCAATAAATGTAGCGAGTGTTCGCTACCCGTTGCTTCGTAATGTGAATTGATTAACCCTCGTAAGTGTTCTGATAAAATAACTTTATCTTCAATACTTAACACCTCAACGAGCTCTTGATTAATCCTTCGGTCGATATCAGAAAATTCGTCATATATGTATGCAAACCCACCTGTCATACCGGCACCAAAATTAACGCCTACACTGCCAAGAATCGCAACTATACCACCGGTCATATATTCACAGGCATTGTCTCCGGCACCCTCGATCACGGCAATTGCTCCAGAGTTTCTAACCGCAAAACGCTCACCAGCTCTGCCTGCTGCGTATAGCTTGCCTCCTGTCGCACCGTATAAACAGGTATTGCCCATTATTGCGCTTTTATGAGGATCAAAACTAATTCCCTTAGCAGGGTGGATAATTAATTTGCCACCGGTCATTCCCTTACCTACATAGTCATTTGCATCACCTATCAAGGTCATTTCTAGTCCGCCTGCATTCCATACGCCAAAGCTTTGACCAATAGTGCCTGATAAGGTGATTTTTATGGGCTTGTCTTCCAAACCGTTATTGCCATGATGCTGTGCGATAAATCCCGACAAGGTTGCGCCTACAGAGCGATCAGTATTGCGTACTTTGTATTTTGCTGATTTAGACATCTTTGCCATGACTGCGCCTTCACAATCACTCAAAATGCGAGTGTTTAGCTCTCCTTTGTCAATAGGGGCGTTAGTCGTCTCGCTACAAAATAGTTGTGTATGCTCGCCCGCTGATGGCTTCTCTAGCAAAGGGGACAAGTCTAATTTTGATTGTTTGGCTGTTTGACCATCAACTAAGGCCAATAACTCAGTTCTACCAACGAGGTCTTTAAACTCTCGAATACCGATTTGTGCCATTATTTCACGTACTTCTTGAGCGACAAATCTAAAATAATTCATGACCATTTCAGGTAAACCAATGAAATAATTATCTCTAAGTTTACTATCTTGGGTTGCTACGCCAGTAGCACAGTTATTTAAATGGCATATGCGTAAATATTTACAACCTAAGGCAACCATTGGACCAGTACCAAAACCGAAACTTTCCGCACCGAGCATAGCCGCTTTAACCACATCAAGCCCTGTTTTTAGGCCACCGTCAGTTTGCACTCTGACTTTATGTCGAAGACCGTTTTCAATAAGTGCTTGCTGAGTTTCTGCTAAACCTAGTTCAAATGGGCTACCTGCATACTTAACCGAAGTGAGTGGACTTGCACCTGTTCCACCATCATATCCTGATATAGTAATTAAATCGGCATACGCTTTTGCAACCCCCGTTGCAATAGTCCCAACACCTATAGTTCGGATACTAACTTTACTGATATCAAGGCACTTGGGTTAACCTGTTTTAAATCGAAAATTAATTGGGCTAAATCTTCTATTGAATAAATATCGTGATGAGGAGGTGGTGATATCAGCGTAACTCCCGGCACTGAGAATCGAAGTTCAGCAATATACTTATTTACTTTATCCACAGGCAACTGACCGCCTTCGCCTGGTTTAGCGCCTTGCGCTACTTTGATTTGAATAACAGTTGCGTTGACTAAATAATGCGGTGTAACACCAAATCTACCAGAGGCAACTTGTTTGATTTTAGAGTTTTTCTCAGTGTTGAAACGCGCAGGATCTTCGCCGCCTTCACCCGAATTAGACTGCCCTCCTAATCTATTCATAGCGATAGCTAATGCCTCATGTGCTTCTGGGCTCAGCGCGCCAATAGACATCGCGGCGGTATCAAATCGAGGGAAAAGCGATTCAGCTGGTTCCACTTCATCAATACTGATAGCTTGTCCATGGCTTAAGTGCCATCAAATCCCTAAGATGACTAGGCTTTCGTTGATTTACCAAATCTGCAAACACACTATAGTCCGCGTATTCACCACTAACGACTGCCTTTTGCAGTGAACTCACTACATCGGGGTTATATGCATGATATTCTCCACCATGCACATACTTTAATAGTCCTCCATGGCTCATATTTTTGCGAGCTAGCCACGCCAGTCTTCCTGTATTAATAAGGTCTTGTTCAAAGTCTTCAAAACTGGCACCTTTAATCCGGCTAGGAACACCAATAAAACATAAGTCAACAACGTCTTTATCTATGCCAATCGCTTCGAATAACTTGGAACTTCTGTAACTTGCGATAGTTGAAATGCCCATTTTGGACATGATTTTATACAAACCTTTGTTGATGCCTTTTCGATAGTTTTTCACAGCCTCAAGCGGTGACATGTCTAAATCATTTTTTTGTACTAACTGTTCGATCGTTTCGTACGCAAGAAACGGATAAACGGCAGTTGCACCTAAGCCTATGAGGACGGCAAAATGATGAGGATCTCTGGCTGAAGCGGTTTCTACTACAACATTTGCATCACATCTTAATTGCTCATTGATCAGGCGACGTTGAACTGCACCTACGGCCATTGCTGATGGGATTGGTAGCGTACCTTTGGAAATATGACGGTCAGATAAAATAACGAATGCAGCGTTTCGTTCTTTGACCGCTTCCACTACTTCGTCACATACCCTACGAATCGCGGTTTCCAGTCCTTCTTCTAGTGCATAATTAATACTAATGACTTCATTGTGATAGTACTTATCATCAAACTCGCGAAGTTGTTTTAAATCCGTATACATCAAAATCGGCGAATCGAATAATACCCTATGTGCATAACCACGAGTTTCATTGAATACATTTTGCTCTTTCCCAATACATGTTGCTAAGGACATGACATGATTTTCCCTAAGCGAATCAATGGGAGGGTTTGTGACTTGGGCAAATTGCTGTCTAAAGTAGTCAAATATGGTGCGCTGTTTTGATGACATAACCGCCATAGGAGTATCGTCACCCATGGAACCTACTGCTTCTTGACCATCCTTTGCCAAAACTTTGATGACTTGCTGAATTTCTTCATAGCTGTAATTGAAAAGCTTATGGTATACCGCCATTTCATTGTCATCTAATGCTCTTTGACCAATCAATGATGCATCACAATTTTCTATAGGCTCTAATCGTGCTATGTGTTCCTCTAACCATTTAGAATAGGGGTGTTGCGATTTCAATTCATTGTCTATTTCATTTGAACGCCATATTTTTCCGCTATGCGTATCGACTGCTAACATTTCACCGGGACCTACACGCCCCTTTTCAACAACATCATGCTCAGCGTAGTCCCAGATACCAATCTCGGACGCCAAAGTGATATAGCCATTATTGGTAATGACGTATCTTGCTGGTCTAAGACCATTTCTATCTAAGTTACAAGCTACGTGTCTACCATTAGTTAGGACAATCCCTGCAGGGCCGTCCCACGGCTCCATATGCATTGAGTTAAATTCATAAAAGGCTCGTAGCTCAGGGTCCATCGTGTCGTTATTTTGATAAGCCGGTGGTACCAGTAATCTCATTGCTCTAAATAAATCCATGCCTCCAGCAAGGAATAACTCAAGCATGTTATCAAGTGAGCTAGAATCTGAGCCTGATTTATTTACGAATGGAGCCGCTTGCATCAAGTCAGGAATAAGAGGTGTTGCGAACTTAGCAGTTCGGGCATATGCCCAATCCCTATTTCCCTTGATTGTGTTTATTTCGCCATTATGGGCTAAGAATCTAAATGGTTGTGCTAATGGCCATTTCGGAAGTGTATTGGTAGAGAATCGTTGATGGAAAACACAAATGGAAGAAGCAAGCTCTGGGTCTGCTAAGTCTAAATAAAATTTTGATAAGTCTTTAGGCATAACCAAGCCCTTATAGACAGTTACAAAATTGGATAAACACGCAACATACAAAACATCATCATCATTAATACGTTTTTCGGCACGGCGTCGTGCCATGTATAATCTGCGTTCAATGTCAGGTGTCAACCAACCAGCAGGTGCATTAACAAAAACATGCTCTATTTGAGGTACGCCAGTTTTCGCTAGATCACCTAGCACGCTGTGATCAACAGGTACTTCACGCCAACCAAGCACGCTCAGCATTTCTTGAGTTAACTCTTCACTTAAAACTTGTCGAGCATGAGATGCTTTTACTGGATCTTGGGAAAGAAACACCATCCCAACCGCATAATTTTTGTTAAGTTGCCAGCCAGCTTTTGCTGCAACTTTCCTAAAAAAGCTATCGGGACGTTGCAACAATAAACCACAACCATCGCCCGTTTTGCCGTCTGAAGCCACGCCACCACGGTGCTGCATGCGATCCAAGCCTTCAATAGCGGTTTGAACAAGGTTATGACTCGCTTCACCTTCGATATGCGCAATTAAACCAAACCCACAATTATCTTTTGAATCAGACGAATGATACAAACCCATACATACTCCCCTCAAAGTGACTTTATCACCGCTCAAATAAACTTATTTACGAGCAATCGATGACGATTGCTAATTGATTTTTTTGTCGTTTTTATTGCCACTTATTATTATTGCTACAACTTCTTATATGTGTGACGTTTACTGTTTGAGGATACTCTTTCGTACCGAATGTTTATTCATTTTTCCAAGCAGATTACCGAAAATACCTATTTACGCGAAATAAATCAATTACTCCATTGCTTATAATTATCGTTGATAGCATATTTGTTACTTAAGATATTGAATTTTAATGATTTATATATATAAAATAGATGCTCTACTAATGTCTACATTTTGACACAATACGTTAAGCACTTGTAAAAATTAGTTGCTATCACAACTTTACTATTATTATTTATGCAAAATATATCGTTTAAAACGCATAAGTATTTATTTGACCGCTATTTTAACTTAGAAAATGAACATCATTTTTAGCATCCTATTTTTAGTTTATCCAGGCTAAATTTTTTCTGTTGTGAAAGCTTAATTCTTGTTAGCATGCACATGATTTTACTCTAGCAAAGCAAGGCAATTATTAGGCATGTTCATTAAAACCCCTCCGAATACATGGGCGCTCAAATTCGCAAAATTCATTGATAAGCGTGGGCCTATAAAAGTGAGTATCGTTTTTGTTCTCTTTGCTTTGTTTTTTATGGTGTTGGGTTCTTATATTATTCGGACCATATTTTCCCAAGAAATAACCCTAACTGATTTTGTGAGCGCCATAGCATTAACGCTTATTTTTGCGCCTTAGCGTGTTGTATTTTTTAGTGCATTAATAAAACAACTTGAACACTCACGCATTAATTTAGAAGATGCGGTGGATCAATTAGAAAGGCTTCGACGACACGATGTTATTCTTAATCGAGAATTACAAAACAATATTCGTCAATTGAACCACGAAATAGAGCAGCGTAAAAATGCGCAATTAGAACGTGAAGCAATGTTTCAAAAGCTTGAACAAGAAATTAAAGAAAAATCTGAACAAGAAATTCAAGCTAGACGCCTATCTACGCTTACTCGCTCTATTATCGATGCTTCGCCAGACCTAATTTATTATCGGAATGAAGAAGGGCGCTTCGCCGGATGTAACAAAGTCGCAGAAGCGTTGACTGGAAAATCAGAAGAAGAACTGCTGGGTTTAACGCCTCATCAAGTATATGACGAAGAACTTGCTCGACAGGTAGCGGCATCAGACCAAGAAGTTTTGGATAGTAATGCTTCTATAACTGAAGAACTATGGTTGAAATTTGCAGATGGGCGAAGACGTTATTTCGAAATGCGCAAAGTCCCATTCTTTGATGGTGATGAACATCGCCTTGGGATCTTAGCTTTTGGTCGGGATATGACCGAAAGAAAACAATCACAGCTCGCAATAGAGCAGGCCAGTAAAGATAAAACGAAATTTATTGCGACTATTTCACACGAATTAAGAACACCGCTAAATGGTATTGTCGGTTTGTCTCGAATGCTGCGTGACACAAAATTAAATAGTGAGCAGTTTGAATGGGTAAGCACTATATATGCTAGTGCGATTACGCTTGGCAATATATTTAATGACATCATTGATCTTGATAAGCTTGACAGAGACAAGGTAGAGATTCAGGTTAAGACGGTTAACACCGCAAACTTTGTAAATGAAATTGCCAGTATTATTAAATTGTTAGCGGCAGATAAAGGGCTTAGTTTTAATGCCGAGATTGTGAACCCTGTTCCGACTGCGTTTGAAGCCGATGGGACAAGGCTGCGACAAGTTCTGTGGAACATGTTATTTAATGCCGTTAAATTTACTCAAAAAGGCGCGGTATCCCTAACTATGTCTGCCACTATGCATAGTGAAGAAAAAGCAGATATTGTATTTACCATCCAAGATACCGGTATTGGAATCGACAAGTCTCAATTAGACAAGATTTTTGCGATGTATTATCAAATCCAACGGGATGACTTTCAATCGGCAACAGGTACGGGCATTGGATTAGCTATATGTAAGCAAATGGTTGATAAAATGAACGGGGCAATACGTGTAAATAGCGAAATAAACAAAGGAACATGCTTTGAAATTACCCTACCAGTCACAGTCACTCATCAGCAACCTGATGTTGAAGAGTTAAGAGTGACGGGACTCAACATTCTTTTAGTTGAGGATATCGAGTTAAACGTAATGGTAGCTAAGGCACTACTTGAAAAGTTGGGTCAAAAAGTATCAGTTGCAATGACAGGTCAAGAAGCGATTGATATGGTCAAAGAAACAACATATGACTTGATTTTGCTGGATATTCAATTACCGGATATGACCGGTTTCGATGTAGCAAGGACCTTATTGGAAGAAGATCTTGTATTGGGTACACCAATGGTTGCCTTAACTGCAAATGTGATAAAGAAGCGTGAAGAATATCTCCAAAACGGTATGGATGATGTCATCGCTAAGCCTGTTAAAAAGAGCAGAATTATTAGAGTATTTAATGAATTGTTTGCCGAAGAAACAAAAGTGGAACTGCCAGTAGTAAGCGAGATTCAAGCGCCAGTTGTTATTGAAAACCAAACCCAAGATGTACTTGATACTGAATTATTGACGATGCTGGTGGAAACGATTGGACCTTGGCATGATTGAAACAAGCTTAGCGGTATTTGAAGACAAAATTCCTGAATACATGGAAATATTAAACGTATCTTTGGCTGCAGATGACAAAGACGAAGTGTGTTCACAAGCTCACAAAATTAAAGGCGCCGCCGGTTCCGTTGGTCTAGCTAGAGCCCAAAAAACAGCCAATATGATTCAACAAGGCGATCATCCAGCTTGGTGGGAGAATGTACATGAATGGACAGAAAATTTAGCGTTAGCGATCAAACAAGATGTTGAACATTTAAAATTATGGCTCAAGCAACAACAAATAGATGATTAAGGGCTTAAAGCAAAAAGATAGTCGCAGTTCCTAAAAAGGCAAATATCCCGACGACATCGGTAATGGTAGTGAGTATCACACTACCCGCCAATGCAGGGTCTATTTTCATTTTCTTCATGATAATAGGCAGCGTAGCACCCGCAAGTCCAGCGGCAATCATGTTGACCATCATTGCAAAGGCAATGATAGCGCCCAATACATAATCCTGCTTCCACAATGCAATTACCGAAGCAATGAGCAAGGCCCATATCAGACCATTGAGAAATCCTATTGCTAACTCTTTGCGCACAAGCCACACGGCGTTTGTCGTAGTAACATGCCCTAAAGCCATTCCACGAATCACCAAGGTCAGCGTTTGATTGCCAGCTACGCCACCCATACTCGGTACAATAGTGTTTAATATAGCTAATACCGCAAGTTGACTTAATGCTGATTCAAATAAATCACTTACAGCCGCTGCGCAAAGAGCGGTAATTAGATTGACACCTAACCATATAGACCGTCTTTGGGTAGATTGCCCAACAGGAGCAAATGTGTCTTCTTCATCATCTAAACCCGCCATACTCATCATGCTATGCTCAGCGTCTTCGCGGATAATATCAACAACATCATCGATTGTGATCCGACCGACCAATTTGCCATCATCATCTACCACTGGTGCAGATAACCAATCGTATCGCTCGAACATACTAGCTACTTCGCCATCATCCATGTGTACTTTAATTGATGGTGGTTCATCATCCATAATTTCAGCAACGCTCACATCAGGGCTTGAGGTTAAGAGTTTTGCTAATGAAACTGTCCCAATCAAGTAGTCTTTTCGATTGACAACATAGAGTGTGTCGGTATTTTCTGGTAGTTCTGATTTTAACCTTAGATACCGAATAACCACGTCCACGCTAACTTCATGTCGCAGTGTAATAGTATCGGTATTCATGATAAAGCCGGCGGTTTCTTCGCCATAGCTAAGGGCTTTTTCAGCTCTTGCTCTATCTTGTGTATCCATTGAGGTTAGAACATTATTAAGGACATCTTCAGGAAGTGTGCTTAATGTTTCAGCAAGATCGTCCGTATCCATATCTTCAAGCGCATCTACTACGCTTGCAGGCATCATTTTTGCAATGATTCCGTTTCTAACGTCCTCGCTTAGCTCCTCTAAAACATCACTGTGGAAATCCGCATCCAACATCTTCCATAAGTCATAACGAGTTTTGCTAGGGGATGATTCGAGTAAAAGAGCAACATCGCCAGGTGGAATATCGTGGAGTAATTTACGAACACGAACGTATGCCCCAGCAGCGAGCGATGTATTAATCGACTGTAGCCGAACTTGTGTGGTAGTTTGCTCGATAATTTCGGACATGCTTCACACCGATTAGCGTGTTTAGATGAAGTTAGAGTATATCACTAAGTCAATGACAATTCAGTGAATTTTCTGATTAGCCTGCTATTCAGATTCATCAAACTTATTTGCGATCAGGTTTTCTATTTCTTCCATAGCAATTTGGGCATCGATACCTATGCAGCTAACTGTAACCTGTTTGCCTTTGCCGCTACCTAACATTAGCAAGGCTAAAACCGAGTTAGCAGGTGCACTTTGCTCATCTTGTTGAAGCGTAATGTCACATTCATAATTATTCGCAAGTTCAACAAGCTTACTGGCAGCGCGAGCGTGCAAGCCCAATTTATTGATGATTGTAAGGGTTTTGACGATTTGCATAATGCTTCCTCTTCCCCTTAGTTATTAGTTGAAGAGTTATCTGTTAAAGTATTATCCGTTAAAGAGCTGTGCGGCTCTTCCATGTCTCCTTGTCGTCTATGGCGTTTCAATTCTCTATGTTTTACTTGTACGTCGCCGTGACTCGTTTTGAATGCATCACTTAATGACTGTGCTACATAAACTGAGCGGTGCTGACCTCCTGTACATCCAATAGCGATAGTGACATAGCTTCTATTATTTCTTTCTAAATGTGGCAACCATGTTGTAAGTAAGTTTTGAATTTGCCAGATCAACTTCATTACCAAGGGTTGACTAGATAAAAATAGTTCGACAGGGCCATCAAGTCCTGTTAGGGGACGTAAATCAGGGTCCCAATGAGGATTAGGCAAAAACCTAACATCAAACACATAGTCAGCGTCTTTGGGTATGCCATACTTAAAACCAAAGGATTCAAAAACAAGCACCAAATCCGTGCTCTTTTTGCCCAGTACTCGTTCTCTGACCAGTTCTGCTAAATCATGAACTGACAGCTGATCTGTATTAATTTTTAAGTCCGCTTTTTCGGCGACAGGAATTAAGATTTCTCGTTCGGCATTGATTGCATCAATCAATGAGTTACTTAATTTAAATAGTGGATGTAGCCGACGTGTTTCGCTATAGCGTTTGATAAGCACATCATCGCTAGCATCTAAATAGATAATGGTAATATCCCAATAGTTGGGCAGATATTCTAACAGCTCACCAATCTCATTTTCGGACTCTGGCATATTTCTTACATCAATACTAACAGCAACCTGTTCATGCTGGTCGACAACAGTATGTGTTAAGGTAGGAAGCAAGGCCACTGGAATATTATCTACGCAGTAATATCCTAAATCTTCTAAGGCTCTAAGCGCAATTGATTTTCCTGAGCCTGAACGACCGCTAATGATCAAGAGTTTCATATTTTGGTGCCATTAATTTTTGAAACTTGAGGCTAGCAAGTCGGATAATAAAATACAAGAAATCAATGACTAAGTGGTCGAAAAACCTAGGCTAATGCGGCAACAATTTGGTTTTTGTTTTCAGCGCTTCGAATAGCTTTTACCGTTTCTTTGTCGCTTAGCTTTCTAGCAATCCCAGATAAGGCCTGCAGATGTTTATCGGTTTGTTCATCAGGGACTAAAATAGCGAAGAAAATATCAACAGGTTTGTTATCAATAGCATCAAAGTCAATTGCTTGGTTGCTAGTGACAATCACCGCAATCATATTGCTCAGCTCTTTGATGCGACCATGTGGAATAGCTATGCCATTGCCGATACCAGTTGAGCCCATTTTTTCTCTTGATAATAAACTCGTCAGCACTTCGCTTTGGTCGAGCTCTGGAGATTGTTGGACAGCGATTTCTGAAATGACTTCAAAAATACGCTTTTTGCTATTGCACTCGACCGAACATTGCGTTCGGTCAAGTGAGATAATATCGTTAATAATCATTTATGTAACTTAATGCCGTTTCAATTTTTCTTTATGTTTGATGACCTGTCGATCTAGTTTGTCAATCAAGCCATCAATAGCAGCATACATATCAGTATGTTCTGCGTTAGCGAATACTTCACCGCCTTTAAGATGGACAGTCGCTTCAGCTTTTTGTGCAAGTTTTTCAATATTTAAAATAACATGAACATTACTTATGTGGTCAAAGTGTCGTTCTAGCTTTTCAAATTTAGTATCAACATAATTACGAAGTGCATCGGTGATTTCGACGTGATGACCGGTCAGGTTTATTTGCATAATAATGGTCCTCTTTGCTTGTTAAACAAGGCTTTTTCGTTGATTAGAAGGGGGAATGTTTAACGACTCCCTATATTTTGCAATTGTCCGCCGAGCAACTTTAATTCCTTGGTCGGCAAGCATTTGCGCAATCTTACTATCACTTAGTGGCTTGTTAGCGGGTTCATCGGCAACAAGCTTTTTAATAAATGCTCGAATCGCAGTTGATGAACAATTTTCGCCAGATTCAGTCGCTACGTGAGAAGAGAAAAAGTATTTCAACTCAAATATACCGCGTGGCGTATGCATATACTTTTGTGTTGTCACCCTAGATATTGTTGATTCATGCATATCAACCATTTCTGCAACATCATTCAATACCATTGGTTGCATTTTCTCTGGGCCTTTGTCAAAAAACTCTCTTTGTTTTGCCACTATACAATGTGACACTTTTAATAAAGTTTCGTTCCGACTTTCTAAGCTTTTTATAAACCATTTGGCTTCTTGCAAATGGGCTTTTATATACTGCGAATCACTTGGGTTACTCGCTGTTTTTAACATGTTTGCGTATGTTTCATTGACGGCTAGAGCAGGGAGTGCTTCGTTATTTAACTCAACGGTCCACACACCTTTTTTCTTATATACATTAACATCAGGAACAATATATTCTGGCTCTCTAGAAGAGATTGCGCTACCTTAGTCTAGGATTGAGCGTTTGCAATAACTTCATTGCTTCGCGCAATTGGTCTTCTTTCATTCGTGTTTTGCGCATCAAGGTGCGATAGTCTTTGCTGCTTAGTAAGTCTGCATGTTCTTGAATTAACATGCGAGCTTGACTTAACCATGGGGTTTGTTCGTCAAATTGCTGAAGCTGTACAAGCAAACATTCTTGAACAGAGCGAGCGCCAGCACCAATAGGGTCAAAGCGTTGAATACGCTTTAACACACATTCCACTTCGTCTAGCTCTAACTCTTCATCGTCCAAGCTTTGCAATATTTCTTCGCTACTAATCGTGAGATAACCTGATTCATCTATCGAATCGATAATTGCAATGGCGATTGATTTATCAGAATCAGAAAAATGAGTCATTTCAGCTTGCCACATTAAGTGGTCTTGAATACTTTGGGTCGTTTCGCCTTGAAATACATAGTCATCATCAAGATTAGTGGCAACCATTTTGTTAGGTGCGGAAGTCGACCCCAAATACTCTTCCCAGGAGCTATCTAAGGGAAGGTCATCTGGCAATTCACGATTTTCTAGAGCTTCATGAGAGTCCATTGGGTCGGGAGTGTCTTTTTCGCCACTTGATAAAGCCGCTTGAGCATCCGCATGACCTTCGCTGTTATCTTGTATTTGCGAATTAGTAATGTCTTGCTCAGCATCTGTCTTATTATCTAAGGTGTCGTTAGGTGTATCAGGGCTATCATAGTCTTGTTCTACTGACTCTAACAATGGATTCGATTCTAATGCTTCTTGAATCTCTTGCTGTAGGTCAAGAGTTGATAACTGCAAAAGCTTAATAGCTTGCTGCAGTTGTGGAGTCATAGTTAGCTGTTGGCTAAACTTTAGCTGTAACGAAGGTTTCATTACGGTTAATTGGCTATCCTGTTGTCATTATGATGCTGGTTTGCTTCATATTATTAACATCGAATTACAAATATACTCTTTGTTGAAGATGAATCCTATAGTTTTAAAGCGCAAATTGTTCACCAAGATATACATCTCTTACTACTTGGTTAGCAAGTACTTCGCTTGGAGTGCCAGATGCAATAAGCTCCCCATGACTAACTATGTACGCAGTTTCACAAACATCTAAGGTTTCTTTTACATTGTGATCGGTTATTAAAACACCAATTCCACGTTCTTTTAATTGATAGATAATTTTTTTGATGTCATTGACCGATATAGGATCAACGCCTGCAAATGGCTCATCTAAAAGTATGAATTTAGGATCAGCTGCAAGTGCTCTTGCTATTTCTACCCGTCTTCGCTCTCCACCAGATAGACTCATACCTAAATTCGTTCTTATGTGGTTAATATTAAAATCATCAAGTAACTCATCGGCTTTTTGCTCGCGCTGCTCATTCGATATATCTTTTCTTGTTTGCAATATAGCCATTAGATTGTCATACACCGTTAACTTGCGAAATATTGATGCTTCTTGTGGCAGATAACCAATTCCCATTCTTGCTCTTTCATGCATGGGTTGTAAGCTAAGGTTCATTTGATCAATTGAAATATTGCCTTTGTCTAGAGGAACAAGACCAACAATCATGTAAAAGGTGGTGGTTTTGCCAGCACCATTTGGGCCCAGCAAGCCTACTATTTGACCGGTCGATACTTCTAAACTTACATCGCGAACAACTTGTCTAGATTTATAAGACTTTGCGAGATTTCTAGCACACAGAACACTACTCACTCGTCGCTTTCTCCGTTACCTTTGGGTTTTTGGCTTTTGTCGTCATTAACCGAATCAGGCAGCGCTTCACTAAAAGCCCCAGGACTTATTACGGTAGTAACAGGAGTAGTATTGTTAGTATCAGTAGAGGCTAATATTTGTTCTTTAGCCATATCAAATATAATCGAATCACCATTAACCGTAACATCATTTTGGATGATGGCGGCGTTGCCTTTTAGCGATATTGTCCTAGATACTACCTCATAAATGATTTCATTGGCTTGTGCTTCAACCATAGTACCGTCTTCTTTGCGTTGTTTGTAACTGGCAGGTGAGCCGCTAGCAGTAATCACTTCTTTACCTTGCCCTGCGCCGCCATCAGCTTCAACTCTATCCGCCAAAATCTCAAGACTACCTTGCCTAATTACGACATTTTTAGTAAAAATCGACGTTTTACTTTTACCGTCAAGGTTTTGATGCAAAGACTTAAGCGTAACAGGTAGCGAAAAATCACTACCAATAAACGGTGCATCTGACTTAGAACGCGAATCTGTCTGCACAGCTGGGGTGTCAGCGCTGTCAGTTTGACTTTGAGCCGCTAAACTGCCACCACCGTAAACCAAACTTATGCTAGCGAGGAGGATTAAACTGTGTTTGTACATGATCTTTTAACTCGTATTGTTGGGTCACCAAGTCACCAAACAGGCCAACGCTTGTGACGAAATAATCTATGCCTCTGATCTCAACCAACTGATCAGATGAAAGTGTTTTTTGTTCTAGGTCAATTTCAATAAATTGAGTACTGATTTGTTTTACATATTCTTGTGTACGCAAGTTAATGATTTTGACATCTGTTTCTAATAGTATTCTGTTGTTGCTGTATAATGTCCCTTCAGCTGCCGTTATTTGCCAAGGCTCTCCACTGTCAAGGTACAGCGTATAAATTGGATTATCAAATACTGTGAAACCTAATTCTTCAAAATGTTCCATTTTTTCAGCAACCACTTGATGGCTTAAATTTCCGGTACTATCGTAAAGCTTACTGTTTAAGTTTACCGCCTGATAGTTGGGAATCAAAGACAATGTGGTGTCGATATCCTTTTGTTCGTCGTCACTTTGAAATAACAATGGTAGATACAACAAGAGCACCGTTGAGAATATTAGTGCAATGCTCCATGTGATGCGATTCATATACTGGCACCATGTTGAGCTTTGAGTCGATTATTAGACTGTAACAACAAATCACAAAATTCGCGTACTGCGCCTTTACCACCAGCTAGCGAAGTGATGTAGTTTGCATTTGCTTTTACCATAGGATGCGCGTCTGCAGGCGCTACTTTAATTTCACTTAAATCAAACATACCTATATCTGGCATATCATCGCCCATGCTGGCGACATGTTTTTTTGCTAAACCAAGTTCGCTCATTAGTGAATTTAGAGCGCTGTATTTATCTTCTGTACCTTGAATAATATATTTTACGCCTAGAGAGTGCATTCTATCTTCAACGATTTTTGACCTGCGGCCTGTGATAATAACTACCTCAATATCACATGAAAAAAGTGACTTTACTCCGTAACCATCCTTCGTATTAAAGGCTTTAAATTCTTCACCATGATTACCTAAATATACACTGCCATCGCTAAATACGCCGTCAACGTCAAAGGCAACTAATTTTATGTCGCTGCATTTTTCGTAAAGACTACTTGGTACATCTTGATAAAGAGTACTAATCATATAACACCTGCTTTTAACAACATTTGCATGCTTAAGGCACCAATTGCTTCACCCTGAGTATTAAGTATTAAAACCGTGGTGATGTTGTTACTCTGCATTAAATTTATTGCATCGACCGCTAATGCTTCGCGGGCAATACTGATACCACCTCTCGTCATTACGTCAAATACCGAGGTTGTATGGATGTCTATTTGCTTATCTAAAGAACGGCGCAGATCTCCATCAGTGAAAACGCCTATAACTGCGTTTTTATCATTCACAATTGCAGTCATACCCAAGCCTTTAGATGAAACTTCCAACAAGGCGTGTTTGATATTTGCGCTTTGATGTATTATTGGTACATCATCATTGCTGACCATAATATCACCGACGGTTAACAGTAATCTTTTTCCTAGTGCGCCCCCTGGATGAGAAAAAGCAAAATCTTCAGCAGTAAAACCTTTTGCTTCAAGCAAAGCGACAGCCAAAGCATCACCTAAAACCAGTGTCGATGTGGTGCTAGTGGTTGGCGCCAAACCCAAAGAGCATGCTTCTTTTTCTACATGTAGATTCAAAATAATTTTCGATGCTGACGCAAGGCTGCTATGAGTTTTGTTAGTCATGGCAATTATGGGAACGCCTATACGTTTTATCGAAGGTAACAAACTTACCAATTCGCTACTTTCCCCTGAATTTGAAATACCAATGAGCACATCATCTTTGCTCAACATGCCAAAATCACCATGGTTCGCTTCACCAGGATGCATAAAAAATGCGGGTGTACCTGTACTTGCAAGGGTTGCTGCAATTTTGTTGCCGATGTGTCCTGACTTTCCCATGCCACTAACAACTACTTTGCCTTTGCAGTTCATTAACAGCTGACATGCTTGCGTAAATGAATCGTCTAAATGTTCACACAGCTTATTTAGCCCGGCTTGTTGAATCTTGAAAGTGCGTTTTGCTGATGATAAAAAAGTCATAATTTAATTTGAACTTGGTGCGAATAAAATATACTGATATCCGATAAAAATAATTAAAAAGACCGCAGCTTCGTATCGGTTAATACGACGCGTACCTCTTAGATTAAAACAAAAAACAAATAGTAGAACCGATAATGCTAGCATGACAAGCGAGTCACGTGTAGCGGCACTTGCATCTATTGCTCCTGGGCTAATAAGGCCGGGCATTGCCAACACAGCTAGCAAGTTAAAAATATTTGAGCCAATGATATTACCTAGTGCTAAATCATCTTCGCCTTTCAATACACCAGCTACACTTGCCGCTAGCTCAGGCAGACTTGTACCAATTGCAATAATTGTCAAACCTATGACCAAGTCACTTATGCCAAAATATTCTGCGATATAAACAGCTGACTCAACTAAGAAATGAGCACTTAATGGTAAAAGAATAAGCCCCACAATCACCCAAAACACAGCCGTTGATGTGGAAACATTACTAGGCACTTCTGTTTCTGTTTCAGCGATTAATGGGTCGTTTTTATCGACCGAGAACGACAACAAGGCCATGCCTGCAATGACTAAAACGAACAAAGTAATTAAAATAATACCTTCAATTTGACTTAAATCGCTATCAGAAAGGAAATATACGCCAATAAGCGTAATAATGAGCATCAGCGGAAGCTCACGTTTCAACGTAGTAGACGATACAAGTAGAGGTTTGATAAGCGCAGTCACACCTAAAACTAACGCAATATTAGTTATGTTAGACCCAAGCGAGTTGCCAACTGCTGTATCAGGGTTACCTGCTAATGACGCGGTTGCGGCTACAACTATCTCTGGCGCAGACGAGCCCATTGCAACTATTGTTAACCCTATCATCATTGGCGCAACACCAATATTTTTGGCTAATGCAGATGCGCCATAAACAAAACGATCTGCGCTCCAACTAAGCACGATTAAGCCCAATATAAAAATAACAATATACAGAGTCACTAAATACTTCTTCTTAAAAATTAAATCATACGTTTATGCAACAATTGTAGCCATTAAGCGCTAATAAATCACACAAATTCACCATTTTATAAGATATAACGATAAAATGTACGTTTTGTTACGTTTTTATTCACTTTATGGACTTGAAAAGTCGTATACTAGCTCAACTATTCTAGTTGCTTAACAACTTTTGCCGACTTTGCATATCAAAGTGACATAATGTTCATAAACTAAATTTAATGATCAATTGCCTTTGAGGCCATGTAAATACTAGCAATTAATGCGAATTCTTGGTGTATAATTACATTATCGAAACTAAACGGAATGTTGAGGTAAATATTGGAAAATATCGTTTCAGTTAACAATATGGCTTTTTCTCGTCATGAACGAGAAATTTACACCGACATTTCTTTGGAAGTAAAGCATGGTGCAATAACGGCAATAATGGGTCCAAGCGGCATCGGTAAAACCACGCTTCTTAAGTTGATTGGCGGGCAGTTGACGCCAAGTAAAGGACAAGTTTTATTTCAAGGCGATGATGTACACAAAGTATCGAGAAGTAAGCTGTTTAGTATGCGCCGAAAAATGAGCATGTTGTTCCAAAGTGGGGCGCTTTTTACCAACATATCAGTCTTTGATAATGTTGCATTCCCATTAAGAGAGCATACTAAGTTAAGCGAGTCCATCATTCATACTATTGTGCTGTTAAAACTCGAAGCGGTGGGTTTGCGAGGCGCTGCTCATCTTATGCCTAGTGAGCTATCTGGCGGTATGGCGAGGCGTGCAGCCCTTGCAAGAGCAATTGCGCTAGATCCAGATTTAATAATGTATGATGAACCTTTTGCCGGACAAGATCCGATATCGATGGGCGTGTTAGTTAAGTTAATAAAACAACTCAATCAAGCACTAGGATTGACATCGATTGTGGTGACACATGATGTCACCGAAGTATTGAGTATTGCCGATTATGTGTATATTTTGGCGAACAAAACCATCATCGGGAAAGGTTCACCAAAGGAAATTCAAGAAAGCGATTCAGAATTAGTCCAACAGTTTTTAAATGGAAACGCAGACGGGCCAGTTCCTTTTCATTTTCCAGCAAGCTCCATTAAGGACGATTTTGTTGGGTCTGGTCTTGCTTCGCAAGATACGGGAGCATAGGTAGATATTCATGCTTAAGATAGTCTCAGAATATTTCGCAACTATCGGCAAAGGCACATTAGATCGCCTTTCAGCCATTGGACAAGCATCTTTGATGCTTTATGGCGCTCTAATAGCAATCCCTTTATTTAAAAACATACGCCTGACTATTGAACAGATGTATGTTGTCGGTGTTCAGTCTTTATTAATAATCATGGTATCAGGCCTTTTCATCGGTATGGTCATGGCTCTACAAGGTTATACGATACTTGTTAACTATGGAGCTGAGGGTAGTTTAGGACCTATGGTTGCACTGTCAATTTTACGAGAACTTGGTCCAGTGGTTACTGCCTTGTTATTTGCTGGACGTGCGGGTAGTGCGCTAACCGCAGAAATTGGCTTAATGAAAGCTACTGAACAACTTTCAAGTCTTGAAATGATGGCAGTAGACCCATTAAGAAGGGTGGTTGCGCCTCGATTTTGGGCCGGCGTTATTAGCATGCCCATGTTGGCATTGATTTTTTCCGCTATCGGTATTTTAGGTGGACATCTTGTCGGTGTTGAATGGCTTGGCGTTGATGCTGGTAGTTATTGGTCTATCATGCAAGCAACTGTTGAATGGGAAAAAGATGTCATTAACGGCGTAATCAAAAGCTTCGTGTTTGCCCTCGTAGTGGTTTGGATTGCACTTTATAAGGGGCATTCTTGTGTTCCAACATCTGAGGGAATCAGCCAAGCAACCACGCAAACGGTAGTATATGCTTCATTAGCGATACTTGGACTTGATTTTGTATTAACGGCCTTAATGTTTGGCATTAGTTAGGATAGGAAATGACAACTAGAAAAACAGAAATATTAGTCGGCTTTTTTGTCGCATTAGCAATTGCTGCCACACTGCTATTGGCCTTGCGTGTCGCAAATCAAGGGATGAGCGGCAGTGGTGAAACGTATAAATTAAGTGCTAGGTTTGATAATATCGGAGGCCTCAAGGCGCGCTCGTCGGTAAAAGTAGGTGGGGTCGTGGTAGGTCGCGTAGAAAGGATTTATTTAGACGAGATAGACCTTATTCCTGTTGTCGAGCTTCAAATATCGAGTGAGTATGCAAATACGTTTCCAGACACCAGTAGCTTATCAATTTTGACATCAGGGCTTTTAGGTGAACAGTTTATTGGCTTAACACCTTGGTTTTATTTTTCCAGAAGACTTAGAGCGAATGGAAGAAGACAAAGTATGTGAAACCATTAGCCAATCTGACTGTCCATACCTTACAGATGGCGAAGAAATCATCGACACAAAATCAGCATTAGTGCTTGAAGATTTAATCGGCCAGTTCTTATTTAATCAAGGAAGCGAATAGCGATGAATGTAAATTCCTTAGCAAACATCAAGCGGTTATTGTTAACAGCAAGTGTCGTTGGTATCTGTTTATTTAGCGCGACGGCTGCAGCAAATGCAACTAATGTAAATGTAGCAAGCCAAGACAAAGTAGTGATTGGTGAAGGCACTCCATTACCTGACAAGATAAAAGTGTCTCAAGATGACCCATACAAAATGGTAGAAGCTGCTGGGTCAAAAACATTTGCTAGAATGAAGTTACAAAAAGACGATATCGCAAATGATCCAGAAATTTTGCGTACTATCATGGAAGAAGAGCTGATGCCTTACATTGATTATCGCTTTTCGTCTTTTAAAGTATTAGGTAAGTACGCCCGTCGAGTTGAACCTAAAGAGCTCCAAGAATTTGTAGCGGTCTTTCGAGAGTATTTGATTACCAGCTACGCTGTGGCAATGGGGTATTATGACGATCAATTGGTCGAATTTGAGCCTCCTAGAGATTTTGATACGCGTTCTGATGTCACCGTTAGAGCTGTTATAAAAGACGATAATAGACCTGATATCAAAGTGGCCTTTAAAGTTAGAAAAGATAAACGCAGTGGTGAGTGGCAAGCATATGATATGGTGGCAGAAGGAATAAGTTTGTTGTCGTCAAAGCAGTCTGAATTTGAAAGCATTTTAAGAAAAGACGGTATCGGAAAAGTAATCGAAACCATGCGTGAAAGTATCAAGCAGCCAATCGTCTTACAAACGGCGCAGGAAGGATAGATTTGAGCCTTACTATTGATATTTCAACGGCCGACAATAAAGGCGCTATTGCTTTATCTGGGAGTCTCGACCAATACGACTTGCACAATGATTTTTGGACTATGTTGTCCAAAGATCAATTGAATCTGTTACATGACATTAACGATATTGAAATGAAGTGTGAGTCTATTGAGAAAATTGATACAAGTGGTTTGGCTTGGTTGCTTAACGCAAAGCGAGATTGTAACAAACATGATAAACAATTATCGTTTACATCATTACCATCAAAAATCTCAAGGCTAGCTGAGCTAAGCGGGGTTTCAGAATTAATGAGGAACAAAAATGACCAATGACGACATTTCAGCTTTACTCTCCTCGGCACTAAATTTGTCAGAAATTAAAGTAAAGAGCGAAGGTACGCATTTTCAGATTATCGCCATAGACGATGTTTTCGAAGGTATGAGCCGTGTTAAAAAGCAACAGTTAGTATATGCCCCCTTGTCTGATTTGATTGCCGATGGCACTATACACGCCGTTACAATAAAAACATTCTCAAGTGCTCAATGGCAACGCGAAAAGCTTTTCAATTAAGACAGGCTTGAACTAAAGCGAGCCTGCGCTTGTCAATATAATCTATTTTCAAGTTAATTTCGTATTCTAGGAAAATTTTGTGGATAAACTTTCAATTAAACAAAGCCCTCCCCTTAAGGGCTCGGTCGTTATATCTGGTGCCAAAAATGCTGCACTGCCTATATTAATTTCAAGTTTATTAGCTGACAGTCCCTGTACGTTCAAGAATGTGCCTAACCTACGTGATATTAATACCACCTTATTATTGCTCAAAGACCTAGGTGCTCATGTTAATCAAGTTGATGCATCGACTGTAGAGATTGATGCTAGCAAACTAGATAGTGTTACAGCTTCTTATGAGTTAGTTAGAACGATGCGTGCGTCAATTTTGGTTTTAGGTCCCTTACTAGCTAAGCACCAACGAGCCAATGTTTCTTTACTAGGAGGCTGCGCTATTGGTGCCCGTCCAGTCAACCTTCATCTAAATGGTTTGGAAAAGATGGGGGCAAGAGTCAATGTGGAAGAGGGGTATGTTCGGGCTTCTACAAACGGGCGTCTTCAGGGCAACAATATATTTATGGACATTGTAAGTGTAGGGGCAACAGAAAATCTTATGATGGCGGCGTCTCTTGCCCAAGGCACAACGACAATTGAAAATGCTGCACGCGAACCCGAAATAGTCGACTTAGCGAATTGTTTAAATGAAATGGGCGCCAAAGTTGAAGGTGCTGGTACAGATAAAATAATCATTGAAGGCGTACAATCCCTATCAGGATGCACTTACAGTATTTTACCAGATCGCATTGAAACGGGCACTTTCTTAGTGGCTGCAGCAGTCTCAAAAGGTAGTGTAAGGTGCGAAAACGCCGCACCGCATACTCTTGACGCGATGCTTAGCAAGCTTGAACAGGCTGGTGCAAAAATAGAAGTTGGTGATGATTGGGTGAGTCTTGATATGCAAGGCAAGGCCCCAAGCGCAGTGAATATAAAAACGATGCCTCACCCTGGCTTTCCCACTGACATGCAAGCTCAGTTTGTAACGCTAAATGCGGTTGCCAGTGGTAGCGGCGTGATTAGCGAAACAATATTTGAGAACCGCTTCATGCATGTGCCTGAATTAAATAGAATGGGAGCACATATCGAATTAGAAGGAAATAATGCGGTAACCAACGGCTCTTCGTCCTTAAAAGGGGCACAGGTGATGGCTACTGATCTAAGGGCATCTGCAAGTTTAGTTATTGCTGGCTTAGTGGCAGAAGGCGAAACGATTGTAGATCGGATCTATCATTTAGATAGGGGCTATGAATCTATAGAGTCTAAGTTAGGCGGTCTAGGCGCTAATATTTCGCGAATAAATTAACCTAATATATTGTTGTAGTTTAGCTCACCTACAACAACGGTCATCGTCAGAATTTGTTCATCGCGTGCGATGACCAGCACAATTTCAGCACTAGGAGGCGTCTCAGCAATTAAATCTAGCGCGCTAAAGTGCGTTTTGAATATCCGTTCCATTTATCGATAATATGATATCACTGATTTGTAAACCCGCTTTATCCGCAGGACCGTTCTCTGTTACAAATTCTACAATAATACCGGGGGTATCCAGATATCCTTTACCACTAAATCCTAATTGTCCTCGCACAACTCTTCCGTTTTCGATTATCTCGTCCATGACGCGCTTAGCTAAATCATAAGGGACAGCAAAATTTACACCTTCAACGTCCTGGATTCTTCTTCTGTCATCTAAGGTCTTGAAGTTAGCATTTGTAATGCCAACAAGATAACCGTTTGAATCAACTAAGGCACCACCAGAATTTCCTTGGTTCAACACTGCATCGGTTTGCACAAAATCAAAGAAATTTGACAAACCCTTACGACCGACTCTGCTGACGATGCCAGACGTGATCGTTTGGCCAAGATCTAATGGATTGCCAATTGCCATGACAACATCACCAACGCGTAAGTCAGGATTGTCTATCTGAGGTATGACAGGCAGGTTATCAGTAAAAACACGAAGAACAGCTAAATCCGTCACTTCATCAAAGCCAATCAGTTGCGCTTGGATAAGCCGAGTATCTTGCAATGCAACAAAAATGCTGTCTGCATCTTTTATGACATGATAGCAAGTGAGTAAGTACCCGTTTTCTTTCATGATTACGCCCGAGCCTAGACTCGTGCGTTGATTACGTCCTCTAAATAAACGATTATCATTTTCAATACTAACACTATAGATATTGACAACTGAAGGAGCGCTTTTCTCTAATGCGTCGTAGTAGCTTAGCCTAGCTGGAATGTTTGCTTCAGTATTGAGCCATTTGATGTCTAGGCCACTGCCTTGTCTAAATTCTGGGAAAATAATCAAAAGCGCACACGCAACGACAACGCCTAAAATAATAGGTTTTATTAATGCGATAAAAAAACGTGATATAAGAGACATGTAAGTACTATTCCATTGAGATACTCAATAGTAGCAAACACGATGCACAATGACTAGAAGGGCCTTGTCTTATCTTAGACAAAACCCTTCTATTTATGTTTATCTAAGGACTGTAACTAAATTACTATTGCCCCGTTGAATACTCAAAGCAACAACACTATTGTTAGCTTCAAGCGCTTCAGATAACTCATCAAGGTTTCTAATGCGCTGTCTATTGACGCCGACGATTACATCACCCTCTCTTAAACCAATGCGTGCTGCAGGAGAACCATCAGCAACGGTGGTAATTTCAACAGCCGGATTGCCTGAGCGGTCTTCGGCATTTTCAAGCTGAGATCCCTCTAGTCTTGGGTGAAGGTCTTTTTCTTCAACTGCTTCAGCTTCAGCTGCACCTAGCGTAACCTTCACATTTTGCTCATCACCATTTCTAATGATTGTCAGGTTAATTTGTGCACCAGCACCAAGCGTCGCAACCTTCGCGCGAAGCTCATCAAAACTATTTAGACTATTGCCATTAATTTTAGTGATGATGTCCCCGGCTAATATACCCGCTTGGTCAGCGGCTGAATCTTCAACAACTTCACTGACAAAGGCTCCAAAATTAGTATCTGAATTCAAAGCATCTGCTAAAGCTTCATCGACGTTACCACCTAGGATACCGAGGCGTCCTCGCCTAACTTCTCCAAATTCAACAATTTGATCAACTAACCCTTTCATCATATTGCTGGGAATCGCAAAACCAATGCCAACATTTCCACCGTTGGGCCCAAAAATAGCGGTATTAATGCCAACAAGCTCGCCTCTTAGATTCACTAAAGCTCCGCCTGAATTACCCCGGTTAATCGCTGCATCTGTTTGTATGAAATCTTCCAAGCCGCCAATGTTCAAACCCGAGCGACCTAATGCACTCACTATTCCTGAGGTGACTGTTTGACTTAAGCCAAAAGGATTGCCAATGGCGACAACAAAATCACCTACTCTAAGTTCATCTGAATTTGATAAGGGAACATCGGTTAAATCTTCTGCTGGAATTTGCAATAAAGCAATATCGCTTTGCGGGTCAGCGCCTAATTTTTCAGCAATTAGCTCTCTACCATCAGTAAGCTTAACGGTAATTTCATCGGCATTATCGACGACATGATTGTTAGTAACAACATAGCCTTTCTTGGCATCGATGATGACACCTGAACCTAGTCCTCTAAAAGGCCTTTCGCGAACTTGCTCATTTGGTGCCCCAAAGAAATAGCGAAACATCTCAGGGACTTGTTGCCGAGATGTTTGCGTCCCTTTTACCGCAATACTAACGATAGCAGGGGTCGTTTCTTCTAACATGGGGGCTAAAGAAGGGATTTCGTCTTTCGAAAAAAACGGTATACCCGCAAGTGCTGAAGCAGAACTTGCAGCAATGAAAACAGCTGAAACCATGGCAATGGTAGCTTTACGGAACACTTTTCTCATGAACTATATTACTCCTAAATAAATATACCTATACAGACACAGATTTAGGGGCATAAGTTCACAAACTCAAGTTATTTGCTCGATTTTTCTACTTCAGAAACGATTTCATCTGGCGCATGGCCGACAAAAAGCCCAGAACCGTTGTTGGCAAAATCTTTTGGTTGCGCTTCTGAATTTTGCATCTTTATGCTTTTGTGTTTGGTGTTTCCTGTGTTTCTTAAAAAGGTACTTGCATGCTCACCAAAAAAAGTTGAGCGTGTTTCGTCTGGAATTTGGGTGTTCAATGTTTGCTCATAATGATTAACTGAGTGCTTTAGCGCATCTAACTCCTTTTCAATTGCAACGATGCTTTGTTGACTTTGGTGTAGATGATTTTGCGCTTGATGAGCCAGTAAATTTTTAAGCTCTACTTCTGTATTATTAACAGATGCTTGTTTTGTTTTTTCTTTTGTTGTAAACCAAAAATACATAGCAGCGGCTCCTAGCACCACGCCGATGAAAAGACCTACTAGCAACGATAAAACTTCCATTTTGTACACCTTGAATACTTTAGCTACTTAGATTTTTTACCATCGAGGCTATACTTGCAAGCCTTATTTACTAATTTAAAGGCACTACAGTCAATTGAGTCTATCCAAAGCTATGCTTTAGCTATTTTGCAAAGTATAATTACATAATAAATCATCACACATTATAAGAGACAGGCCGCAGAATGACCCCTTGGGAAAAGTATCAAGATGACTTATCGTTAATTGACTTTCAGTACGACCCAGCGCAAGAAAATGCGGTAAAAGAGCTACAACGCCTTTATGACGAATTAACCCAGCCAACGAAAAAAAGAACATGGCGCGTTACACTTGCTAATAAATTCGGAAAAGGGATGACGCAAGCTAACATTCAGGGGATTTATTTTTGGGGCGGAGTAGGCCGCGGTAAAACCTATCTTGTCGATACATTTTTTGATTGCTTACCATTTGAACAAAAGATGAGGGTGCACTTTCATCGTTTCATGCATCGTATTCATAAAGAGCTAGGCCTACTGAAACAAAAGCAAGACCCTTTAAAACTGATAGCAAAAAAGCTAGCTAGCGAGACGCGCATAATTTGTTTTGACGAGTTTTTTGTGTCAGATATTACAGATGCAATGATCCTAGGTACACTTATGCAGGAGTTGTTTAGCCATAATATTGTACTTGTTGCAACGTCAAATATTGAACCTGATGGCTTGTATAAAAATGGCCTTCAAAGAGCGCGATTTTTGCCTGCAATTGAGTTAATCAATCAAAACACTCGGATTGTTAATGTAGATAGCGGCACAGATTATAGGTTGCGGACGCTTGAGAATGCAGAAATATATCATTTTCCCCTTGATGATGAAGCGCAAGAAAACTTAGATCGCTATTTTGAGCAATTAGCGGCTGAAACCTATGAAATGGATATCGGAGTTGAAATAGAAGGGCGAGAGATAAAAGCCTTAAAAAAAGCAGAGAGTGTCGTTATGTTTGATTTTCTTGAGTTATGTGATGGCCCAAGAAGCCAAACTGACTATATTGAACTAAGCCGGATATATCAAAGCGTTTTATTGGCTAATGTGAGTCAAATGAATGAAAACAACGATGATATTGCTAGGCGTTTTATAGCCATGGTTGATGAGTTTTATGAGCGAAAAGTAAAACTTATTATTTCTGCACAAGTTGACGCTGAATCCTTGTACGTAGGCAAAAGACTGGCATTTGAGTTTCAACGTTGTTTGAGTCGATTGCAAGAAATGCAATCTAGAGAGTACTTATCTCAAGCTCACATAGCATAGACGCGTCTATCATTTGATTTAGCTGTTTTTCATTAGCAAAAGTCACTACAATATAAGCAATATCATCGCCACTCAAATGCTGTAGTGGCCTAGATTAACGACAAACACGAGAAAATTATGGGAAGAAAATTCGAAGTTCGTAAAGTTTCTATGGCTAAAACAGCCGCCGCCAAAACCAAAGTATATTCAAAATACGGAAAAGAAATATATGTTGTTGCTAAAAATGGTGGTCCAGACCCAGATGCAAATTTAACGTTAAGACGGTTAATTGAAAAAGCCAAAAAAGACCAAGTGCCTGCACATGTTATCGATAAAGCAATTGATAAAGCAGCAGGTGGGGCAGGTGAGGATTTTGCACCCGCTAGATATGAAGGCTTTGGACCCGGTGGTTGTATGGTCATTGTTGACTGTTTAACCGATAACGTAAATCGCACTATTACCGATGTAAGAAATTGTTTTACTAAAACTGATAGCAAGTTAGGTGCCCAGAATTCTGCGGCATTTATGTTTGATCACCTTGCGATATTCAGTTTTGCAGGAGAAGATGACGAAGTCGTTTTAGAAGCCCTTATGGAAGATGACGTTGATGTTAGTGATGTCGAGGTCGATAATGGTGTTGTTACAGTATTTGTTCCTCATACTGAATTCTTTAAAGCAAAAACGGCCCTTCTAAATGAGTTTCCTGAACTTGAATTTGATGTTGAAGAAATTAGCTGGGTACCACAAGATACAAAAGATATAGATGAAGCCGACATGCCGATGTTTGAAAAATTCATGGATATGCTAGAAGATTGTGACGATGTGCAAAACATCTATCATAACGCTAACGCTTAGACTATAATCGCTCGCGGAGTTGGCTAAGGCAATCGCTGCATAATTAATTTATTGATTATGGGGAGGAAAGTCCGGGCTCCATAGGACAGGGTGCCAGATAACATCTGGGCGGCGCGAGCCGACGACAAGTGCAGCAGAGAGAAGACCGCCTGCTTTAGTGGGTAAGGGTGAAAGGGTGCGGTAAGAGCGCACCGCATGGCTGGCAACAGTTTATGGCAAGGTAAACTCCACCCGGAGCAAGACCAAATAGGTTTTCATATGACGTGGTCCGCGTTGAAAACGGGTAGGTTGCTTGAGCTATTGAGCGATTAATAGCCTAGAGGAATGATTGCTATTCTTTTTGAAACAGAACCCGGCTTATCGGCCAACTCCATTTCATTTCTAAAGGGCTAGTTCTCTAGCCCTCTTGCAAGCACACGATTGGATAAGAGTGATAACAACTCTAGTTCGTCTTCACTTCTATTCCCATCGATTTGAGTAATATCCATCGCTACTTCTAGAGCCTTGGCTGGATTATTGTTAAGACCGCTAGATAGGGAAAAAGGAATTCTCGAGTTTGCTTTTGGTCAATAGCGACTCTTGTTTGATGAATGGAATCGTTAATAAAAGCTTCAATGGCAATTCCACTATTCCAAGTAAGTTGGTCAACTAAAGCGTCAAAGAAGTCTTGTTCGCTTAGCGTAACTTTTCCATCAATTTGGTACAGAAGAACGGCAAGTTTAATTAAAGATTCATTGAAATGTTGTTCTTTACTTATTCTAAAATCTTGGCCTTGCTCTGTTGATTGATAGCCAGTTTCGATTTGGCTATCATCAAAACCATCATGTGGTAAGTCAGATGTTTTTGGAGCGATTTTGTCCATTTTTTTGTTGCCGCTTTTCATTCGGTGTCCTTTAGATGCTCATTTTTACATTAAGTTCAATCTTTGTTACTTACTCCAGGAGCAAGATAAGGGCTATCAATCTGTGCAAGCACTTCATGGTTTTGCAATGCTAACTGACATCCTTGATTTAATATTCGGTGCTCGAACGAGCAGTCTACCTGCCAATAACGGAGTATGTAAGCGGCAAGTGCTGCGCGGACTCTCATTAGTTTTTTACCATTTTGCATCGCATAGTCCATTTCAATTGCTTGTGCTTCTTTGATATCAGGGTGCACAATTAAAATGAGGCTTACCATTTTATTAAAACTCTCATCAAATGAGGGGCTTTGTTCTTGAGTGGCTTCAATATCTAAGGTGTCAACTTGAACAAACCGCGTGCATACAAAGTCACGGAAACTCTCGGACTTTGTGTCATATGCCCTGACATGCCATCTATGTCCATTATCAATAATTGCATGAGGAATTATCGTGCGTTCGGATAGTCCAGATGAAACGGATACATATTTTACGCGGCATCCTAGTCTATTATGAATTGCCCGCATTAAAGCGGCAATGATATGCACATTAGGGTGAATAAGTTGTATCGCTTCAAAACAATGTGAAGAAGGCTGAATGGGTGCTGTAATCCCGTCACTAAAACCTCTGCTTACCGACTGTAAAATTGCGTCGGCAGAAAATTGAAATAAAGGCTCAAAATTTGGCGTTCTCCAATATTGTTTACTTGAGTGATCCAAATGTAAATTGTTTGGCGCTATGTCTTTATATGCTGCAAAATCTCTAGTACTTGCAGCTAGGCCGGTTTTAAATCGTTGAATAAGATCAGCTCTTGCGACTTTGCCAAAAAACTGAAGGTTGAAATCTATAAAGGCAAGTCTCTCTTTTTGTGCAAGCGCCAGTCCTTCAATGTAATGATTTTGGTGATGATAAGCGGAACTAATTTTCATGAACAATCACTTTATGTATTTTTATACTGTAAATATATACATATGTTGTGACTATTTCAAGAGATCAAATCATTTTGATGAGACGAATAAGGTGTATTAACTAAAAAACTTGCGCAGCTTTAAATAATTGAAGATGAACATCTACTAATGCTGTTATATCTCTTTGGTACCCACCACCAATAACAGCAGCAATTGGGATACCATGCTCGTTCGCCGTATTAAAAACAATTTGATCTCGCTCTAAGACGCCTTTTGTGCTGATATCAAGATGTCCCAAGTCATCGTTGATATGAACGTCAACACCTGCATCATAGATGATTGCATCTGCTTGAGACAAGTTTATGGCCATTGCTAGTGCCTGTTCAACTGTCGATAAAAACTCATCGTCCTTTGTTCCTTTTTCTAAAGGAAAGTCTAAGTCAGATTGTTGTTTACGATAAGGGAAATTTTTTTCTCCATGAATAGATACTGTGAAAACGCGATTATTATTAGCTGCAAGTTTTGCTGTACCGTCCCCTTGATGCACATCACAATCAAATATTAAGACCTTGTTGATCGTTTGTTTTTGTAGCATATTCAAGGCTGCTAAATACAAATCATTGATCATGCAAAAACCCGAACCAAAATTAGCAAAAGCATGATGATATCCCCCGTCAGATTCAGCGCTTTTCCGTGTTCTAGTGCTAAATCTGAGCACAAAACGGTTCCACCTGCTGCAGTTAAGGTTCTTTTTATTAACTGTGATGACCATTCAAAACCAATTCTGCGCATTGCTTTGTAAGGTAGCTCACCCTTGACTAATTGCGTCACATATTGGGGGTCATAGACTTGGCATATTTGTTCTGGAGTTAGCGCTGTTGGCTGAAAAAATGTTGTCTCGCTGACTCCTAATCCTAATAGGGCATCTTTTATGCCTTGATATTTTTGAATGGGAAAACGATGTCGACTCGGCAAATCGAGTTGACTATATATAGGGTCAAATATTAATGGAATCATACTAGTATAAATAAAACGTTAATATACTAAGTATAGCCTTACGGAAACCTTAGTAAACTAGATAGGAATTTATTGTCTTCATTTTAGTGTAAAGCGCATCGTTAAGACTGACTGTTTTTGGGACTGCTAATGATATGCTGTCGGCCAAATTCAATGAAATCTTCGCTAGAAATTGGGCGGCTAATAAAATACCCCTGTCCGTAATCACATCCCCATTGAGCCAACATTTCTTGCGATTCAATATCTTCTATCCCCTCTGCAATAACGGCTTTTTCGAGTTGTTTAGCTAACTGCAAAATGGCTTTACAGATGGCTTGTTCATTTTTCGATTGAGCTAATGGGATCACAAAGCTTTTGTCAATTTTAAGAATATCAATTGGGAGTTGTGCTAAGTAAGATAGCGAAGAATATCCTTTTCCAAAGTCATCTAAAGCTAATGAAAACCCTGCATCTTGGAGCTTTTGCATTTGCACTATCGCTTTTTCAGGGTCATTTACGATAACACTTTCGGTGAGCTCAAATACAATGTTATGAGTCGCCAAACCGTAGTTTTTAATCAGTGAACTTACATAAGCAATAAAGTCATCTCGCATGATGTCTTGAGCCGAGATATTGACTGAGATAGACACATTGATGCCTTGCTTAGCGAACATGATTAAGTCTTCCAACGCTCTTTTTACAACCCAATTTGTCACTATATTGATAAAGCCTGCTTGCTCAGCAATATTAATAAATTCCTCTGGAGAAATCATACCAAGTTCGGGGTCATGCCATCGAATGAGTGCTTCAATATTTGATATGGTGTTGTCGCGCAAATGAAGTTTAGGCTGATAATTGAGTTTCAAATCGTCACTATTATTTAAAAGCGCATATTTTAGCTTATTAATAATAGCAAGCTTGCGTAAGTGTTTTTCTTCGTGAGATTCTTGAAAATAAAGCGTAGCTAAGCCTTTATCCTGAGCTTCATCAATCACTATATCCAATCGCCTAAACAAGTCTTCGGCGTCTTGCGTCTCGCTTGGGCAATCTAGTATGCCAAACGTTACCTTAATTGGTACATTGATATTTTCAATCTTGACAGGGTTTTCTAAAACAAATTTCAAAGCATCGAAGTCGCTTTGGGTTTTGTTTGTGCTAGGAATATAAAATAATTCACCACCTGATAGACGTGCAGCTAAGCCATCATATTTTCGCAAGCGTGACGCTAATTCCTTTAAACATAAATTGCCATATTCAAATCCAAAAACGTCATTAATTCCTCTAAACCCTTTGATGTTAATTGCCAGTGCTTGAAATTCTTTTTGACTGCTTAATAATGAGTCAACGACAGTTTTGATGTAATTTCTATTATATAAGCCTGTCAACAAGTCATGTCGTGATTGATAAACTATTTTTTGCTCCCGTTTTTTTACGCTCGCCTCCATTGCTTTAAAAGATGTAAATAACTTTTCGACTTCCAGCGTGCTGACATCAAGGTCTTGCGTTTCTGAATAATTCCCCTTTGATATCTCCGTGGAATAATTTGTCATTGCTTCAAGTGGTTTAGTGACTTTCTTTGATAAAAGGTGGCCTGCTAATAATGCAAGCATTAAAATTGTGATGCTGGTAAACCCGATTTTAATTTGTAAATCATAAAAGCTTTGTTGGATATCACTTGTGTTCACTGAGACAAAAATCATGCTTTCAACATCACCTGAATGAGGAATGTCGAACTTTTCAGAAAGGATGTTTTTGTCATTTGCAAAGGGTTTGACAATATCAAATGACGAATACTCAGACAGCAGACTGGCTTCCAAATCGTCAACTGAATATTCTGGTAATGGCAGGCTACTGACAAAAGAAATAGGATCTGTCTTGGTATATGCAGAGATATCAACATCCAATAAACTGGAAACTTCTTGAAAATAAGACGTCGAAAGTGCTATACCAGAGACGAGCACTTTATAAGTGTTTGTTGATATATCATCGACTCTTAGCCAATAAGTCCATACAAGTTCTCCATTAACGGTGAATAGATTTCCTGACGCGCCATCTAATGCGACGTATTCTACATTTTTGCGTATATCTTCATCATGTAGACGATCGCCTAAATCGCCAGAAAAGGCCTCAATTGTGTAATCGGAAGAGAAAATAGCGACGAAGTCTGAACTTGACTCTACTTTAAATTGATCAATTTCTTTCTGTAAGGTTTCACTTTGACTATCAAACACTGCGGATGTAAACCCTTCGCTTTGAGCAATAAGGGTGACATTTTTGATTCTATTACGCTGTCGATTAATTAATTCACTGATAAGCACTTTTTCTGAATTATTTAATTGGCGCTCAATGTTATTGAGCACAATCTTACTCGTGCTCATCCATACAATTAGCAGTAATGCCAAAACTGTACCAATCACGGTAAGTGTCGTAATTTTGAATATTTGTTGATTAAGTGTAAGTTTCATCTACTTGTTATAGTTAAGAACACTATCTTTGTTGGATATAAATATCGGAATTATCAACAAATACTTGAATCTTTGAGATCAGATATTCTCGATAGAGCGTTGGCTTGTTGTTTTATGGTCTTAGCACTGTTTTGTTGATATATATACTTGCCAGTGCTAACGTTTAATCAGCCAACGTGAAAAGGTGTGCTTTAGTTAATGACAAATAGTGTAGATATTCTTGGTCGATGCGCCGAACAATTATCGCAAGTGGTAAAATCACAAGCATACTTTGCCTATATGGTCACGACTCAGGAATCTGCCTACCATTGCGATACGAGCACTCAAACTGGCTTGGTCGGAGACGATTTAAGCAAGCAGTTGTCAACGCAAATAAAGACGTTTCAATCCGAAATTGAAACAAGGCCCTTCACTCAACGTAGTCCATTTATTATCGATAATCATGATTTTGCCTATCAAGATGAAACTAATAGACTAATTGATCAAATAAAAGTCATTCCAATTGCCAGTCAATCACGGGTTTATGCACTGGTATTTTTGGTCAATTTCGATGAGTCTAGTTGGGGTAACCGTGCCATGAGCATAGAGCCTTTTATCATCGCTGCTGCCAATTTGTTTAGTATTAAGCATATTCGAGATTTTTTACCTAATACAAAAAAGATAAGCGCAGATATCACTTTACCCAATATCTTGTACCCTTTATTACAGCATATAAAGCAACCGATGGTCTTTTTTGATGAGCATTTTAATGTTGTTCATTGTAACTCCCAGAGTATGAGCTTGTTTAACGGAAGTTCAATAAACAACAATATCACGTCATTATTTTCAAGAATGCCTCATAATCAGGCTCATCAGATTAAAAGAGCGGTGCAAAATTTTACAGTCAATGGGAAGCTTCATCAAACTCAATGGTTAAGTACGCCTTTTAACATAAATGCCTTTCAAACCGTTGCACTTGATTTTACTTTATTGAGTCTTTACTTAAGTCCAAGTGATGAACAAGCCGCAAAAGCGACGTTTATTTTGATTGTCGACTATGCGGACTCAGATGAACTTCACAGCTTACAAAGGTTTCAAGCGCTTACAGGGCTTATGCCACTTGGTGTATTGCAATTAGATAAGGACTTTAATTGCCTGTATGCAAATTCAGCTATTGAGGTTATTACCGAACAAACAGGTGATGCTTTGATGAAATCAGGCTGGACCAAGACGTTCAATTCTAATGATTTACATAACACTTTGCCTAAGATGCAAGAAGATAACCTAGCAGGCAAAGCGTATTCGACCGAGCTTCAGATTGTCACACTTGAAAATGCAGTAAAGTGGGTGTCGATAAAAAGTGTTGCGTTGTTTGATTCACTGGGCGAATTAGATGGTTATATTGTTACACTTGATGATGTTAGTTTAGCGCATAAACAAAAGCTTCAACTGCATAGTTTAGCCACAACCGACTCACTATCAGGTATTAGTAACCGGGCATGCTTTAATGACCGATTAGAGGTCGCTATTTCGCGAGTGGATCGACATGGTGCCGCGGGTGTTTTATTCCTAGATTTAGACAAATTCAAAGCGATCAACGATACATATGGACATAATGCAGGCGATATCGTTATTCAAAAAGTCGCTCAACGTCTTAAAAATGTTGTCAGAACAGAAGATACAATTGCGCGTCTTGGTGGTGATGAGTTTGCAATCATTGTCGGTGATGTCAACCATTCTCAGCATATTGAAAATTTAGCGTTGAAAATTATTATTGAAATCTCCCGACCAATGTTAGTTGAAGACCATAAACTGAAAGTTGAATGCAGCATTGGACTGACAACTGTGAGCTCAAGTGCGGTGTCTAGTAAAAGTGTGCTACAACAAGTCGATTTAGCCGTATACAAAGCCAAGAGTGCTGGTCGAAACCAATTTTACGTATACACCGAAGCGCTGGAAAGAGAAAGCTTACTAATCAATTATCTTAAAAACAGCTTAGAAAATATAAGCACAGGTGATTTTTCCTTTGAATTTCAGCCTCAAGTTGATGCCGCCACAGGAGACGTCGTAGGTCTAGAAATTCTTTCTCGTTGGGCTTATCCGTCGCATACTCATGTTGATCCTCAAGAATTTATTGAGCAATTAGAGACAAACGGACTGATTAATGAATTTTTTGTTTGGCAATTAGAAATTGTTTTACCGATTGCCAAGAAATGGCTAAATGAAGGTTTAATTTCATCTCGCTCGCGCTTATCGTTAAATCTATCTGCGGTTCAATTACACCTGCATACGTTTAATGAGCAACTTATAAGTACCTTTGAGCGTTATGAAGTGCCTACAGATTGTTTTTGTTTAGAGGTCACCGAAACGGCATTTATTCAAGACCCAGGTACGGCAGGAGATAACCTATTAGCTCTTCAAAAGCATGGTTTTCATATTGCCTTAGATGATTTTGGTACGGGTTTTTCTTCATTAAACTTACTTCGTAAAATGCCACTTGACGCTATCAAGATAGATAAAGAATTTATTACTGGGGTACTCAAAAACCCAGTAGATGCGAAGATTATTCAATCTATGATTGAGTTGAGTCGAGATTTAGGCCTTTCAGTTGTTGCAGAGGGAGTTGAATCTGAAGAAGTAAAGCAATGGTTGCTTGCCCACAATTGTCCAGTTCAACAGGGTTTTTACTTTAGTAAGCCAATGACGACAGAACGAGCTAGAAGCTATTTACAACAAACAGAAAGTAAAGTTTCCTAAGGTACACTACACAATTTAAAAGGATGCCCATGTCAAAAAAGTCACCTGCCAATACTATGCAACAATCTCAGTGTTTAGGAGTAGCTGTATTGACTGTTTCTGATACAAGAACTATTGAAACAGACACCAGTGGACAGTTTTTAGTAGATGCCTGTAAAGAAAATCAGCACCACATTGTTGAGCGTCAAATCGTAATAGATAACGTTTACGAAATTAGAAAAGTAGTTTCGGCGTGGATTGCAAATGCTCAGATACATTGTGTATTAATTACAGGAGGCACAGGCTTCACCAAACGCGACGTGACACCAGATGCGCTGCAAGTACTTTTTGATAAAGATATTCCTGGGTTTGGTGAAGTATTTAGGGCTGTTTCTTTTGAAGAAATCGGCACCTCTACTATGCAGTCAAGAGCCATAGCAGGTATGGCCAATAAGACCGTTATTTTTGCATGCCCCGGTTCGACAGGAGCATGCAAAACAGCTTGGGGTATTATTTCACCTCAACTGGATTCAACACACAGGCCTTGCAATTTTGTCCCGCAATTATTGTAGCCAATTTAGGTATTATAAGTGTCAACGTTATTAGCTGTACTACATCAATGCTTTTTGCCCTTGCCCTTCATAATACAGATCAAGTTCTACTTGTTTAAACGACGCTGAATCCTTCAAATTCGAAAAATGAACATGTAAGGGCGTTTTTTCTTGCTCGTGCAAATCATAAGGCACCAAACGGAAGGTATTGTGTGCAATAGATTCAACCTTGTAATTATCTGTTACATTTTTTTCTAAGGTCTGATTGTCGTTCATAACGACAGTGAAGCTGCCTTTAATGATAGCTTTTTGTTGAACCGCAACATCAAACAACATATCACCTACGGCGAAGTTCGGGTCTGATACTTCCATTTTTCTGCCGTTTATTAACAAGTGCTTGGTAACGCTAAGTGATTCTCCTACACCTAAAGGAATACCTCTAGATTGCTCCAAAGGGCTTGAGGATACTGGCGTACTTGTAATTTCATCTTGCGTTTGACTTGGCTCTTCGTATTGTTGTACCTCAGTCTTTTCGTCTGTTTGCGATTGTTCTTGTTGTGGTGAACAGGCAAATAAAAAAAATGGGAGACTTAGGATTAAAAAAACGGATTTCACAAAAAAACTCCTTTGAGGATCAAAAATTTTTAGTAGTAAGTGTTCATAAAAATTAACAAAACTGTAATTTAGTCTGAAAGTATTCCAAAAACAGGCTAGTAATTTCAGGTTTCTTCGGTAGTATGTAACTCGATACCAAAAAATAATAATAAAGTATTAACTTAAATTATACACAAGGTATCAGCACTATATAACTATAAACAACACTAAACTCTTTATTAAGGACAATCTGAGTAGGACTTTTACAAGTTCAGCAGTCACTCACCTGTTTGTCGTTTTTAAAAGACAGAAGGAATCTAGATGAAAAAGTTCAAAATTGCGCTGGTATCGGCTGCAGTTATTTCAACGCTTTCTGCAACTGCAATCCAAGCAGCACCCACTAATTCTAAATTTGCGGCAGACCAGATAAAATTAAGCGCAGGCGTAAACGCCGTCAGCCATGATTTTGCATCACAGCAAGCACTAGCCGGCCGTGAAACAGTCAGCGGAATGAAATCACAGTTCGATAGCACTTTGGGTAAAGCGACCTTTGTATGGGCGCCAAAAGGCTTACCTGCTCCAAACTTAACGAACGTTAAACCTGAAAAATACTCTGAACATGCTGCTGACCATTATTTGCAGCTATTAACAGGTGTGTCATCTTTAAAAGATTCGTTAAATACTGCACGACTTGTTGATTTACATGACCAAAATAAAGGTACTCGCATAGCAACTTATCAACAAGAAGTTGGTGGCTATGAAGTCTTTAATCGCAATTATAACGTCATGCTTGACGTCGAGAATAACCTAGTCGCGGGTTCTGGTTACTTTGCACTTAGCGCATTACCAGCTGGCTATAGGTTGCGCCAGACTTTACTTTTGGTGCGCCAGAAGATGCAGTTAGTACCGCGTTTGACAAATTGTCTAACGGTAAGATGCTAGTAACTGTTAGCAACCCAGAACAAGCAGGTAAATACACCAAATTTACTGGTAAATCTGTTACTCCAGGCATGACTGTATCTTCAGAACCAAGAACAAAGCCAGTATTATTTGATTCTGCTCGTGGACTTGTCCCTGCATTCTATGTAGAAGTAAGTATGAGTGAAATTGATAGTGTGGATAGTAAGATGTATTCATACGTAGTCGATGCAAACAGCGGTAAGGTGTTATTTGAAAATAATCTTACCTCAGATGACTTTACTTATAACGTATTCGCTCGTGAAGATTCTATTCCATTACATGGTCCTCACGGCGATGTTATTCCACAACTTACTCCTGGAAACGACACGACGGACATCGTTGACATGAGAATGGTTACGATTCCATTTTTACCAGGTTTTAGCCAAGAAGATCCATGGTTAGCAGATGATGCAACCACGCTATCGGGCAATAACGCTTTTGCTTATGCTGATTTGATTGCGCCTGATGGTTTTGGAAATGGCGATTTTACTGTTGAAACTTCATCAGATAAAACGTTTGATTATCCGTTTGATCAAGACGCACGAGCAAACTCATTTGCCAACAGACAGTCTGCGATCGTTAACCTGTTCTATATGAGTAACTATTTACACAATTACTATTATGACTTTGGTTTTGACGAAGCATCAGGTAATGCTCAGCTTGATAACTTTGGGCGTGGCGGTGTTGAAGGTGACCCACTTAGACTTGAAGCGCAAGATTTTTCTGGATTAAACAATGCAAACATGTCTACGCCTTCTGACGGCGGCAGTCCTCGTATGCAACAATTTTTATGGACAGATAAAGACGCGGTTGTAGGTGAAAACTGGGCGGTAAACGTTACCAATCCTGCAGATATCGGCGCTTTGCCTACCAGTACCGTTGCTAGCTTTGGTCCACAACAATATGAAGATATTGAAGCTGAAGTTGTACGTCTAGTTGATGGCACAGCACCAGTAAACGATGGTTGTGAAGCGGCTACAAATGGCGCTGATTTAGCGGGTAAAATTGCGATTATTGACCGCGGTGGTTGTGCGTTCACTACAAAAGTACTAAGCGCACAAGCAGCGGGTGCGATAGGCGCGATTATCGTTAACAATAACGATGATGGCACGCCAGCACCTATGGGTGGAGCTGATGCATCAGTTACTATTCCTAGCCAAGGGTTGAGTTTCCAAGACGGTAAAGTTATATACGACTTGATTGATGCTGATACCACTGTAGAGGCTGAATTGTTTAGTGATTTCTCACTTAAAGATTCAACCTTTGATAATGCAATCATTGCTCACGAATTTGGTCACTACATCCAAAACCGTTTGATTGGTAATGCAAATGGTCTAAGCAACCGTCAAGGTCGTTCAATGGGTGAAGGTTGGGCTGACGTCCACGCAATGATCTTTGTTACTAAAGAAGAACATCTTGACCTTGAAGGTAACGAAGAGTTTGGTATTGGTTATGGTGTTGGTTCCTATGTAACTGATTTCTTTGCCGGTATTCGTAGAGCACCTTATTCTTCAAATATGGAAATAAACCCGTTTACTTTCCAACACATCACAACAGGCGCAGCACCAGATGGTTTCAGACCAACTGATAATAATTTATCGCCGCATGCGGCAGGTGAGATTTGGGCCGTATCGTTGTGGGATTTATATGTTTCTTTAATCAACACTCATGGTTTTGATGAGGGTAAAGCAAGAATATCTCGTTATATCGTTGAAGGGTATAAGATGACACCAAACGTGCCAACTTACCTTGAAGCGCGTGATGGCATACTTGCGGCAACTGCTGCTAATGATGCAGGCGACACGCAATTAGCATTAGCTGCATTTGCCAAACGTGGCATGGGTCTAGAGGCTGTAGCACCTGATCGTAACTCGCTTAATTTTGAGGGTGTGGTTGAGTCAGATGCGACTGAGTTAACTGCATTTGCTGGCGCAAGTGTTCAGTTTGCTGCTAACTTTGACGGTGCTGATGCAGGCTTCTGTACTGCTGATGGTATTCTTGATGTGAATGAAACTGGTTTGCTTGCTGTGCAAGTACGCAATACTGGTAGCGAAGCCATTAGTGGCGTTGTTGCAACAGTCACAGTGGTGGGCGACCAAGATGTAACACTTGAAAATGACGGTGTTATTGAGTTACCTAGCTTAGCGCCATTCCAATCAACAACAAGCGGTGCAATAGCGGTTGCGCTAAACGAAGCTGGTGTAGCTGAAGATCTTGAGTTTAATGTTGAGTTCTCTATTCCGTCACAAGAAGCTGAAGGCTTTGAAGGTGATGCAATAGCGTTGCCAAGTGACTTGTCTTTCTCAACAACTGTTAACTTTGACTTTGAAGTTGTCGATCCAGTAAATGGTTTAGCGGTAGATGATATTGAAGATTTATCGACATTCACTGATTGGTCAGTTAATGCAATGGCAGGTGGCGATGCTGCTGCTAACAATGTCTTATTCTTTGATACTGTTAACACAGGCTTCTTTGGGGCACGTAACCCAGGTGTAGACCTAGGTGCTCGCACTCTATTCATTGATAACTTAGGCTTTGAATCAGATGTAGGCATAGAAACTCGAGACGTTGAAGTTGGCTTTAGAGACGATTTCTCGATTGAGTTCTGGCATTCATATTTGATTGAGCAAGGATTCGATGGTGGTGTCGTTGAAATTAGCGTTAATGGCGGAGAATGGGCAGATGTTACAGCCTTTGGTGGTGTCTTTGATGTTGGTTACAACGCGACACTAGATCCAACCTTAGGTGGTCAGCCATTAGCTGGTCGTCCTGTGTTTACAGGTCGAAATATTGACGCTGGATTCCCTGTAGGTGGAACGGGTAACTTAGAGCGTATTAGCTTTGGTTCAACCTTAAATGGTAGTTTAGTTAAGTTCAGATTTAGATTAGCGACTGACTTCACTGCTTCAGACTTTGGTTGGTTCATTGACAACATTACATTTACGAACTTGGCATCGCCAATTTTCTCTGATGTAGTGAGCGGTGAAACGACTCAGTGTGATAACTCTGCTCCAAGGTTAACAAGTATTTCAGGTGACAATGTTACTGAAGGTGAAGTTGCAACACTTGGTGCAACAGCTTCTGACCGAAATGCAGATGATGCTCTATCATTCTCATGGACTCAGACATCTGGACCTGCTGTAACCTTAATGGATGCTGATACAGCTACGCCAAGCTTTACAGCGCCAGAAGTGATTAATGCATCACAATTAGGGTTCTCTGTTACAGTTAGCGATGGTACTGATACTGACTCAGCAAGTACTTCAGTTACTGTAAATAACGCACCGCCTGTTATTCCTGCACGTCCAGTGACGGAAGACTTAACAGGTAGTAGTGGTAGTTTACCTAGCTGGTTGGCGCTAATATTGCTGCCAGTAGCTATATTAAGAAGAAGGTTTAAGTCTTCTAAATAGGTACGCTTTATAGATGTAAAAAACCAGCGATTAGTCGCTGGTTTTTTTGTCCTTTATATTAAAAATACTTGCTGAGATTGTAAGTTGAGCTTAGTTGACTGCGTGTAATTTAGTAGGTGGAAATAGTCTTTCAACGACTGGTTTAGCTTGTCTATCAACAAAATAAAACCCCCAGTGCTTCTCAGGCTCTTGACTATCAGCCGAGCCTTTCCAAGGCTCATCAAATGCTTCAAACATAAATGTGAGAATATTATTTTCACGGCTCCAATTACTTAGCTGCTCACAATACTGGGCTTGCAATTCAGCATTAGCGTTCCAAGGTTCAATTCCTCTGCCATTTGATTGTGTTGTCCATCCTGCTTCAGTAATGACAATTGGCTTATTTGGATGCACATCTGCGACGGATTGAAGATTTAATTGCGTATAATCAAGCGCAGAGTCAATAGAGTGATATTCCCACACTGGATATGTATGAATAGAAATGAAATCAATTACCTCGACAAGCGGTACTAGCTTATCGCGCCATGGTACATAGTTCTCGCAAAAAGTAGTCGCCTGTATTGTGTTGGCTTTTACTTTGGTGGCAAACTCTACCAAGCGAGATACCTCAACCATGTGATCATTCCATTCAACACTAGCTTCATTGCCGATTGACGTTGCAAAAACAATGTCGTCATATTCGTTTGCTGTCTCGATGAGTTTATTCACTTGAGCATCATTTGCTTGACGATTTTGTTGAAGCGTAGATTCATCATAGTCTGCTCCCCAAGGACAATTTGGATTATTAACCTCAGCCCCTAAGTCAATCCCAAGCATGACTGCAAAATCAAGGTTATGCTCTCTTATGATTTTGAGCATTGTCTGTGCATGAGGGCTGCAGTCATAGACCCGCAGATACGAAAAATGAGGAGATAGGATCCTTAAGTCTTCAAGTATTTCGTCATAACTAGGATAATCACCGGTTTGAGGGCTTTGACCATCACGATAACCTGAATAACAAATGGCATTTCCGTAAGGGATATTCAATTTACCGTTATCAATAAGCGTTGTTCGATTATACTTAGACATATTTGTGGTTTCCATCTTTGTCCCATAGACCCCAGAATGCACCAACATCGCCTTCTTCTTCTATCTTCCATGTTTCATCAAATGACGAAAAGTAAAATATTTCTATTCCTTCTTCTTCTGCCCATTGATATGCATTTATAAAGTAACGTATTGCATTTTCATAACTAGGTATAGCGCCGCCTTCAGGTGTACCAACATTTGGCCAACCTGTTTCACTAATGATCACTTTTTTACCATTAGCCGCTTTACAAGCTTTACGATACATCTCTTTCATATAAAGCAAGGAATGCTCCACTGGACAGCTTTCCCAAAAGGGATAGCAGTTTGCTAATATAACGTCACAGGCTTCGGTTACTTTTGGATAGTCTACAAATTTAAAGTAAGCATCTACATATCCCACTTGTACACCGGGCAAAGCAGCTTTGGCTCGATTAATATAATCGATTAATTGGTCTTCGCTCAATTCATCTCGTAGCAATACCTCATTACCAACCGCTAATATATCGACATTTCCTGCTTTGGCGACTTCAATCCCGGCAAGAAGTTCTTTTTCATTATTTTCAAGATCGTCTTCAAGCCACACGCCAACCATTGTGTTAAGTCCTGCTTGCTTGGCAATACCGGGAATATTTTCGTTTCCTTCGGTACATGAAAAACTTCTTATCCATTTGACTGAAGATTGAATTGGTATCAGTCTTTGTTTTATTTGTGCAGGCTCCATGATAGTGCCTGGGCCTTGGCCTTCAACATAAGGACTAAATGAAATTCCGTGGATCTTATCATCAAGTAACTGCTTTACTATTTTTTGCATCTGGTCGACACTTAGGGCGTTTGCATCTATTCCACTAAGTGACAGTTTCTTTTTGTAATAATTAGACATAAGGTACTCTCTTAATGAACAGTTGATGGCGTAAATAGGATGCTTTCGTCTACATAAACGGTCACTTTCCTAATTTGCCCATTTCGAGTAAACAGATGGGATGCTAATGGTTTATCAAGTTTGTATTTTCCTATCTCTTGGGTTTTCCCATCACTCATTTCAAGCGCTATGCCTGATTTTTGATCACTTAATTCGTAAACAAAGGGCACTTGGCACCAAGTAAAAGCAAGACATTTTGGTCTTAATAGCAGTTGCTTCCATTCTTTATTGACGTCTAAATACCAAAAATCTCTGCCGGTTTTTAAAAACTCTTGGCTTCTGAGTAAAGTTGGTTGAATAAAGACACTGCCTTCATTCACTTTAAGCCCCAATTCAATAAATCGAGCAATAAGCTCCTCTTTAACTTGTCCGGTCATCCCCGGTTGCTGTGCACCGTTGTGTTTAGGTGTATGGGAGTATGGATCAGTTGGAAATGCACCATATTCTTCAGGGGTTTTGTTAAAACCAATGCCTTGTCTTATTTTATAGTAAGCATTCCCTAATGCCTGTAATGTGCTGTGTTCAACATTTGCAATACTTGCACGTTGAAAGTTCTCAGCAACGGCTAAAAGCATTTTGGACACCATATGCCAATAGATGCTACCTAGGCCCTCAAAGCCAAACATGCCACCTGAGCGTCCGGTAAATGATTGATGATCAAATACACTTTCATAGATGTCCAAGATGATATCAGTTTGTGATACTAGCTGCGGGTAATCTGCAGTCATACTGTCGATACGCGATTTTACTGCCCCAGCGTTGGTTAATTGATGATTAAACCTGAGCTTACCGGCATTATCGAGCTTAATAAGTCTTGGATCACCGTTTTCTAGCATTTCATTCAACGCAGTGCTTTTTTGGGCTTGCGAGGGTTCAATGCAATTTTTAAGCATAAACGCTATTTGCGGTTTATCGGGATACAACATAAAGGTATCTTGATCTTGTCGATAAACGTCACTTCCATACAGCGATTCGGTAATGGATACTACTTCGCTAAATTCAAGCATACCAGAACTTAGGGCGGCAACTTGCCCCTCAAGCATGGGGTATAAATACTCGATATGTGCTTGGTCTTTATCAAATGACAATAGATTGTAAGCATGATACAAACCGTCATGACTTTTACTAACACTGATAGTATGTTCTATTGCGATCTGAGCGTGTTTCAAAAGGTTAAGAATATGTGTGCTTGTACATTTTTGTGTCGCTGTGAATCCTTCCTGCTTATACACTTTCAAACGGTAGTCACTTGCCGCTTTGCCAAGGTCGCTTAATACGCCATATCTAAGGCTTGGACTGACTAGCGTGCCATCAAGTTTATGAGATACCGCTTCAAGAGTGGAGCTGGTGCGTAGTAACCATTCACTCACTTCACTTGATATTTCATATTCGTTAGCTTGTTCGCCCAACAATGTTTGCAAGAAATCAACATAACGCCGTAGATAATTTAAGGTCACCATGGAAATACCTTGCCCAACTAATGCATTGTTTGCATCATTCCATTCTGGACGTTGGGTATTCAACCAAATACCGCCATCAATTACTAAGTTACTTAGTTTACTTAACAAAGGCACTAGTAACTTTTCAATCAAATTGACTTGATATACTCGGTTGTGGTGATCAAGTAAAAGCTTACCGTCTGCACCTATTGTTTCTACACGCTTTTCGATTTTTTGCGACAACTCTTCGTCATAATAAACGGTATCTTTAGCATCCTTGAGTAAGTCTTCAAATGGCTTGATACGATAGGGCACATTTGCATAGCTAAACAATTTACGGTCTAACAAATCGTTGAGCTGCTGGGGGTGGAATTGTCTCGAGAGCTCTAATAATTTCAACAAGTATATGATTTGATGATCGCCCCAATACCCGATATAGCTCCAAGGATCATCAGGCTCTTCAACTTCCCAATCTATACCTTCTTTGGTTATTCTATATGGGTTATAGCCATCAATTGTACTGGCATTTACAAACTTTGAGATAATATTCTCAATAAATTCAGGGTAGCTAAACGCAAGTGATTCCCAATTTTGGAATATATCACGCCAATTTCCTTGATAGGTCAAAAGCGCTTGGCCATTGTCATCTTTAAGTTTAATCAAAAACTGATTCCACGGCCGACTTGGGTCGCCATGGCGTCGTCCAAAATAAATCGGTAAATACTCATTGGATAAACGTTCAAGCTGACCATCATTTTGGGCCGCTATCAGTTTTTTCAAATTCATTGCGTTGATGTTGCTGGGCAGGTTTTTTAAAAATGAGGAATGCGCATTGTAAACATCAATATTGAACATGCGTATATTGGACACAAAGTCATTGGTTTCGATATTATATTGGTCATTAAAAATACCGCCGCGCAATACGTTAAATAGCGTATTGGCATAGTGATGCACGCTCACTTCTTCTTCTGCAGTCGCTTGGAAACCATCGGAAGCTGCCATAATATTGGCAAGCTCGCGGCTACCGTTTTCGACTGACAGCGCAATGTCTTTTGATAGCTGTGCACTATCTTTTAATTCACTTTGAAGCGAACTAATGTTGTCTTGTGTTTGCTCTGTATTGGCAACTATCTGCCATTGTTGAGTCTGCTTTGCTGCTAGTTGTATTTCACTATTTATAAAATAAGCACCACGAATTCCTCGTTGGTTTGCTTCAGTATTCACTGTTTGTCCGCGTTTAAAGTCTGACAATTGGACAGTGCTTAATAATACTGTTGGCTCAACAATTCCCAAGGAAAATACACTAGTTGCTTTTAATGATTCACACGGTTCGGCTCGGTCTGTGATCCCTGAATATAAGGTGTAAAGTGCTAGATTGTTGTCTGCTTGAAGCTCGGTGTATTTATAGGCGTCAACCAAGTTACTAGACACAGTTTGTGTAAATTTCGGTGTGCCTGCTGGCAGAATATTCTGCAATCCGTCTACTATATCAACCGTAACACTAGCATCCGTTAGATTTTCAAGTTCACCGTGCTTCACAAAACCATATTTATCACTACTAAGCCAGTAATAGCGATAGACTAGATTTAAGTCGTGATTAATCTCTTCAAAACATATTTTGTTGCCTAGGGTGTTCTTGTAAAGATTGCGTTGGATATTGAAGAACCCGTCTAATTCTTTATTAAAGGGTTCCCATTTAATTTGTCCATTATCACTTTGAACTCTTATAACACTTTTACTACCAGTGTTAAGGTAATCATCATATATTTTATCAACGCATTCGTATGGGAATAGAGCAGTGTCGGAGGACTCTCTGCCGGCGGTTAAGCCTCCATTAGAGGAGATGAACATCCAATGGTCATTGTCTGAAATCAAACTGATAAAAAAAGTGGGCATTCGGTCAACATTACTAATTTTGTAATAGCGTTCATTGTTTAAATGAACAAATTGACCATCAATGTGGCTATCATGTAAATCTTTTATGTACATAGTTGTCTCACTAGAGTGTTGACTTGGTAAAATCTACAGAATCAACCAAGCCTTATAGTCTTTTATTATTATTATTAGACCTTAATACATTCATAGGCTCGGAATTACCAAATTTAACTCTAACCGGGCGTATACTATTGTAATAAAAGTCAAAAAGTGAAATATGTTTTTTGAAACATTTTATTCACAAATTGAGCGACGTATAAGAGTAAATAAGCGCTTTTTAATCGCAACGAAAACAAGTTTAAATGGACTTTTTTATGGTTAAGTCGATAATTTCTGCCCACCTGCTTGAGTATTATACAAATACAGTGCCAATTTAACGCTAAGTTGAACCTGTTTGACGCATAAATGTTGTTATCATGGTACTGATTGATCAGGCTTGTAGTATCTGGTTGATTTTTAACTGTGTTTTTGACTCATTTCACGACTATAAAGGACTATTTGGCAATGCCTCTTTCTCTAAGCTCTTCGCAGCAAGCATTTATTAATGAACTGATCAGTACGATGACTGTTCAAGAAAAAATTGGGCAAATGACGCAGTTGATGGGGAATTATGGCCACGTGTCTGGTCAATTAAGGGAGCAAATATCCCATGGAATGGTAGGGTCTGTCATCAATGAAACCTGCCCGCGAACAATACATGAACTCCAAAGTATCGCTTTGAATGATTCAAGGCTAGGTATTCCTTTGTTAATCGGACGAGACGTAATACATGGGTTTAGAACAATATTTCCAATTCCATTGGGACAAGCTGCAATGTGGAGCGAGGCACTAGTAAATAAAGCGGCAACTATAAGCGCAAACGAAGCGGCAAGTATTGGTATAAATTGGACATTTTCTCCAATGATCGATATCTCACGAGACCCAAGGTGGGGAAGAATCGCTGAGAGTTTTGGAGAGGACCCGGTTTTGTGTGAAAAACTAGGCCGTGCAATGATTCAGGGCTACCAAGGTGACACGCTTAATCAGCTAAGGCAATATATTGGCTTGTGCAAAACATTTCGCAGGCTATGGCGCAAGTGAAAGTGGTCGCGACTATAACACAACTAATATTCCCACCAATGAGCTGCGTAACATCTACCTTAGGCCTTTTTATGCTGCTGCTAAAGCTGGTGTAGGCACATTTATGTCGTCTTTTAGTGATATTGATGGTATTCCAGCGACCGCAAATACATTTTTAATGCAAGAAGTATTACGTGGCGAGTGGCATTTTGATGGCTTTGTTGTTAGTGACTGGGAGTCAATACCACAGCTAAGCATTCATGGCTTAAGCGACTCAGATTATGATTCGGCTGGACGAGCTTTGAATGCCGGCATTGATATGGAGATGGCGAGCACGACCTATCAAAAAAATATACATCATTTGTTAGAAAGTGGTGAGGTTAACATACAGCAGATTGATACCATGGTGACACGGGTGTTAAGTACAAAATGTTTGATGGGATTATTTGATAATCCTTTTGCAAAGCCTGATGAGCTTCCAAATTTATTATCAAACCAAGCGCTAGCACACGCTAAAGAATGTGTTGAAAAAAGTGCGGTATTACTAAAAAATCAAAACAGTATTTTACCCTTAAAACAAGACAAACTCAGCAGTATCGCGCTTATTGGCCCACTAGCAGATGATGAGTATGAACAACTTGGTACTTGGGTTTTTGATGCAGTGCCTTCAGATAGCGTAACAATTAAACAAGCTTTAAGTGATTATTGCCATGAACATTTACACATCAATTATGCAAAAGGTCTAGAAAACACACGAGATACTGAAACTTTCGATTTTACACACGCGATCGAGTGCTCAAAAGACTCAGATCTGATCTTGTTGGTGTTGGGCGAAGAAGCGATATTATCTGGCGAAGCTCATAGTCGCACAGAGCTTGGATTACTAGGCGCGCAACAAGCACTATTAGACGCCTTGCATGAGCTAAACAAACCAATAGTGCTAGTGTTAATGACTGGACGTCCTCTTACGTTAGACAAGGTCATTGATAAAACTGAGGCAATACTATTTGCATGGCATCCCGGCACGATGGCTGGCCCTGAGTATCATAAGCCTACTGTTTGGCGAGGCCATTCCAAGCGCTAAGTTGCCCGTTACTTTCCCGCGAAGTGTTGGTCAAATCCCTATTTATTACAACCATAAGCATACGGGAAAGCCGGTAAATGAGCATAATTATGTGCATATGACAGAATTTAGTATGCGCGCGCCTCAAACTTCGATGGGAATGGCATCAAGTCATATGGATTGCCATTTTACGCCATTATTCCCTTTTGGTTTTGGATTGTCATATACGCAATTTCAATATACTAATTTATGCTTAAACAAGCATGAAATTAGTATGAATGAAACGCTTAATATTAGTGTTACTGTTCAAAATGTCGGTCAATATGACGCCGATGAAATTATTCAGCTTTATGTACGTGATAGGGTGGGAAGTATTACTAGGCCGGTAAAAGAGCTAAAAGACTTTGCGCGCGTACACATACAAGCAGGCGACGCAGTAGAACTTAGATTTTCAATTAACAGACATGATTTAGCATTTTATGGCAGCGATAAAACATGGAAAGCAGAGCCTTAGTATATTTGATATATGGGTAGGGTCGAACGCTAGTGAAGGTTTGCACGCAGAGTTTAAACTTAAAGACTAAGGTCGACATAATAAGTCAGACGTGTCACAGTCACATGATGTGCTGAAAAGTAAGTTTTAATTATTACAGTGTTTTCTGTATGAGACAATTTGCTAAGCGAGGCATGGATTTTTAGCCATCATGTAAACTTTGCCAATCGTCATATTAACAAGGAGGTGATATGGATGAGTTCCGTTCACAAGAGCGTTATCGGTTTATAGAAATGTTAGCGTTTTGGGAGGGATTGGTGAATAGCAGGCACGTGTCAGACTACTTTCGCGTAAGTCGAACTCAATCGCAGAAGTATATTTCGTCTTATCAAAAGCTTTATTCGAAGAACTTAGCGTACAATAAGAGTCTGAAAGGTTTTTGTGTAACTGACAACTTTGTTCATCATTATATCACTGGTGATGCTAATGAGTACTTGCAATGGATACATGCACTCTCCACTGATGAATGCCTGAGTAAAAGCCCGTCAATCACAAATGCATTATTAACATTACCCTCAAGAAACGTTTCCCCTAAAGTAATAAGTATTTTATCTCGCGCAATCAAGTCAAATAGAAGAGTTGAAGTTGACTACATATCATTAAAAAACCCAGATGATGAGGGAAGAATTATACAACCCAAAGTTTTTGTAAAAACAGGTTTGCGTTGGCACTTGCGTGCTTTTGATGAAAAAAACATGCAGTTTAGAGATTTTGTATTGAGTCGCTTTAATGGAACGCCAGAGTTAATTAATGGCAGTACTGTCGATAGCGCCCGACGCAAAAAGCTTTACGGTATTAGCGTTAGCTGCCGCACACGCAGCTTAGAAATAACCCACTATCAAAGGCAAACAAGAAGTTTAGTTAGCTGCCGCACACGCAGCTTAGAAAGCGAGGAAAAAGCGCAACGGGGTATATTGCAAGTTAGCTGCCGCACACGCAGCTTAGAAAATAAAAACGCGTTTGAGTTTTGGTCGGACGCCGTTAGCTGCCGCACACGCAGCTTAGAAATGAACTTGTCGATGAACGTCTAGCTGTGCAAAGTTAGCTGCCGCACACGCAGCTTAGAAAGCTCCACTTGACACAATATCAAGCACATTAGTGTTAGCTGCCGCACACGCAGCTTAGAAAGTTAAGGATTTTTTTTGACTTGGATGTCATTGTTAGCTGCCGCACACGCAGCTTAGAAAGCTTGCACCCGTATCAATCTGCACACTTGTTGGTTAGCTGCCGCACACGCAGCTTAGAAATATCTGGCTTTGTGCAATTGTTGTTTGATTAAGTTAGCTGCCGCACACGCAGCTTAGAAAACCACCAAAACCCGATGCTTCATCCACAAGCTGTTAGCTGCCGCACACGCAGCTTAGAAATGTGTTGACTGTTAATGCATTTGATATCTGCTGTTAGCTGCCGCACACGCAGCTTAGAAAGCCTGCGCCGTTTAATATTTTCATACTAATCCGTTAGCTGCCGCACACGCAGCTTAGAAAAGTGTGACATTCACGCTTAGCACAGTAGCAATGTTAGCTGCCGCACACGCAGCTTAGAAACTGACGGGTTTACAGCAGATTGGAAAACTAAAGTTAGCTGCCGCACACGCAGCTTAGAAAATAAAAACGCGTTTGAGTTTTGGTCGGACGCCGTTAGCTGCCGCACACGCAGCTTAGAAATGTAGTACCTGAACTCTATTTAAAACAATTTGGTTAGCTGCCGCACACGCAGCTTAGAAATGAAGAAAATCGTTTAATAAACCTGACACATCGTTAGCTGCCGCACACGCAGCTTAGAAAGCCTGCGCCGTTTAATATTTTCATACTAATCCGTTAGCTGCCGCACACGCAGCTTAGAAAAGTGTGACATTCACGCTTAGCACAGTAGCAATGTTAGCTGCCGCACACGCAGCTTAGAAACTGACGGGTTTACAGCAGATTGGAAAACTAAAGTTAGCTGCCGCACACGCAGCTTAGAAAATAAAAACGCGTTTGAGTTTTGGTCGGACGCCGTTAGCTGCCGCACACGCAGCTTAGAAATGTAGTACCTGAACTCTATTTAAAACAATTTGGTTAGCTGCCGCACACGCAGCTTAGAAATTGAGGTAAGCCTTGATTGTGCCAAGAGTTCCGTTAGCTGCCGCACACGCAGCTTAGAAAACCAGTAGCCAGAAAATCTCCAATACGCTCTTGTTAGCTGCCGCACACGCAGCTTAGAAAATAGTGCAACAGTTGTAAACAGGTTACCAACAGTTAGCTGCCGCACACGCAGCTTAGAAATGACGGATACAGAACATTAAGCAATATTGCACGTTAGCTGCCGCACACGCAGCTTAGAAAATGATCTTGTGATATTTTTAACCAATCAATATGTTAGCTGCCGCACACGCAGCTTAGAAAATCATCATTGCGAGTGAAGTCAATGTACTTAGGTTAGCTGCCGCACACGCAGCTTAGAAAATCACTACTACAAGATAAGAGAAAGGTAGTTAGTTAGCTGCCGCACACGCAGCTTAGAAATTTGACATTCCCCGTCAGCAGTGACCCTACCAGTTAGCTGCCGCACACGCAGCTTAGAAAGCCATGGAAAAACTAGAAGCCAAAAGCGAAACGTTAGCTGCCGCACACGCAGCTTAGAAATCATTATGAACTTCGGCTTGGCTTCGACTGCTGTTAGCTGCCGCACACGCAGCTTAGAAATTTGTTAAAAGGTGGCAGTCCCAATGATATTAGTTAGCTGCCGCACACGCAGCTTAGAAAAATTGAAAACAATCAACAACTAACTTCTAAACGTTAGCTGCCGCACACGCAGCTTAGAAAATTTGGGCGCGGAATATTATCTACATCAAAATGTTAGCTGCCGCACACGCAGCTTAGAAATCAAGCAAACCAATGCTTTTATCGCGACACTCGTTAGCTGCCGCACACGCAGCTTAGAAATTCTAAAAATTGGTCTACGCTATTTACATTGCGTTAGCTGCCGCACACGCAGCTTAGAAATGTAGCTGATACCGCGTTACTGCTTGCCGATGGTTAGCTGCCGCACACGCAGCTTAGAAAACAAGTTACAAACAATTAGACCGCGTACTTAAGTTAGCTGCCGCACACGCAGCTTAGAAATCTTCGGAGGGGTTTTTTATAAGGGGTTTTTTGTTAGCTGCCGCACACGCAGCTTAGAAAGTGTAACAGTGACAACTAGAAACGAAGTTTGAGTAAACTCCTTGATAATGTAGCTTTATTTCCACCAAAACACTTCGCCGATATCTACTTTAAATAGTCTGGCAATTCGAAAGGCTGTCTCTAATGAAGGAGAGTAGCGGCATTGCTCGATAGCCGCTACGGTCTGACGCGTCACACCTATTAATTCCCCAAGTTCAGATTGTGTTATGCCTTTGGCTTCTCGGAGTGTCTTTACGCAGTTGTTAATTGGAAATGCTTTGGCCATTACAACAGCACCGTTCGATTCAAATATATGTGTAAACTATATTCTACCAAATGACTAATGATAAGGCTGGCAAAGCAAATATAAAAAAGAAGTCCGCCACTGTTTGTTACTAAAAAAATACCCAAGCCTAAAAGCACACCAAGTGCTAAACAGTAAGACGATATGTAGCCAGCTCTTTGTGTGACTAACTTATTACGCTCGTCTTCTTTTGCATTAGCATCTTTTGGGTTGGCAATAGCTGCCACAGTATGTCCAGCAATAGCAATAACGACCGTAATGATTGTGAATATAACCAAGGTAGGGACGTTGGGTGAAGGAATAGCATCAGTAGCGCTATATATGCTAAGTAGTGTACCAAAGTAAAATAGACTAGCGCCAAGAAGTGAAAGTAGCATGACCCAAGCTGATTTTTCTTGAAATGTCATAATGAATCCCAATGTTAAAAATATTTAACATGAAGTATAGTCATTGTGATGTAGTAATGTCAAATATTTTTAACATGTAACGTTGTTTAAAGATACTTGTAGGTATTGTGAGCTTGTAGTAAATATTATTGATTAGGAATTTGAGAAATAGATTAACTTAGAGAAGTGGTGGCCCGTCCCTGACTTGAACAGGGGACCTACCGATTATGAGTCGGGTGCTCTAACCAACTGAGCTAACGGGCCATTGCTAGGTTTAACAAAGCGGTGCGCAGTATAAATAGTTTTTAAACTAATGTCACCCGCGTTTTTTAAATTTTCAGGCAATTCCTTACTATTTTCGCCTAAGTTGTTGCTTAAATTAAAGTTTGCCGACTAATTGCCGTCAAATATAGGCAAGTTAGCAAATGTTTGCTATGTTTAATAAGTATAAACTATGAAATGTAGTGGTCTGCTCAACTAGGGCAGATGAATTTGTTAATGGGTTTTTGCGAAACTAATTGGGTGAAAGGTACAAACCAGAATGAAAGAAGATCCGTACATTTTAAGTGGTAGAAACACTATTATACACAAGATGCGAAAAGTCGATTTGTTAGTGGTAAACAGTCGTCAAGACCCTGTGCTTATGGTTGTGCATAACGGTATTGAAGAATACACAGGCAAAGTACCTGAAAATAAACTTGAAGCAAAGCGAATGGATGTTTGTTTGGTCGATATTGCGTCGGGCGATAATTTCGGTGATTATAAAAGCCTTCTGTTTGTGCAAACACTTAATAATAAAGAGTTTAAAGTTGATTATTCCAAAAAAGGAACGCCATATTTTATTACAGTTCACCAAGAGAGTACTTTCTAACCTACGGTACTCTTTATCTTTGTTGCTTGGTCTTGTCTTCTTTATATCGATTTTTGCACTTTCAACCTACATTGCCAACCACTTTAGCTTAGCAATTCCTCCTGCCATTATTGGCATTTTAAGCGTGTTCACACTATGCGTTATTTTATCTCGCGTGCCAGTATTTCTTCGTATTGCAGGCCAACCACTTTTACAATACATGGGACTATTTTTTATTCCCGCTATTGTGGGCTTGCTTAACTACCTTGAGCTGCTTAAAGCAAATGCACTAGCATTGATGTTGGCAATAGTGTTAACCACCGTTATTAGTCTTGTTGCTTGTGCTTACTTAAGTGCACTATTATTGAAAGCGTTCTCGTCAAACGTGACAAATCGCGCAAACAACAATGAACATTGATTACTATCTTGTAAGCGGCATTTGGTTAATGGCTACGCTGTTTGTGTACTTGCTTTGTGTGAAAGGCTATCAATATTCAGGACAGTTGCCCTTGCTGCATCCTTTAATCACTAGCTTCGCAGTTTTAGGGCTTCTATTATGGCTGTTTTCGACTGACGTAAAATCATTTCAAGCTCATACAAGTTTATATAGCTACTTGCTTGGCCCAGCAACAGTTGCGTTATCTTTGCCTTTATATTCGCAGCTTAAAGTGTTGTTAGAGGCAAATTGGCGTGTGCTAATCCCTATATTAATCGCATCAACTCTTGCTCCATTAATAGCATGGTCAACCTTATATTTTTTAGAAGCGCCTTTGGACTTGCAGCTTACCATGCTAGTTAAATCAATTACGACACCACTGGCGATGGATACCGCTGAAATTATTGGTGGTGTTCCGGCGCTTGCGGCAATTATCGTAATTAGCACAGGCATTGTGGGTGCTGTATTTGGCCCAGTATTATTTGCTTTTTTAAAAATAGATAATGATGCGGCTCAAGGAGTAGCGCTAGGTGCTGTTGCACACGCAATTGGCACTGCAAAGGCGGTTGAAATTTCAGAGCGTTGTTTGGCGTTTGCTACACTTGCATTATGTGTCAATGGTCTTGTCACTTCGATTGTTTTACCTATATTGTTTTCTTAGTTAAAGTTCCTTATAAATTATCCGATTACCTGACTAAGATATAAACCTATTTTAGGAACAAACAAATATGCTATCGGTGTTAATTTGTGACGATTCTTTAGTTGCCCGTAAACAGGTTGCTAAATGTTTGCCACAAGATTTTGAAGCGGCTATTCATTTTGCTAAGCATGGCGAGGATGCGCTGACGAACATTGCAGATGGCAAGGGAGATTTGCTTCTATTAGATCTCAACATGCCGGTATTAGATGGCTATGGCACCTTAGAGCAAATAAAAGCTAAAAACTATCATACTCGTACAATTGTAATTTCAGGTGATATTCAACCTGAAGCGAAAAAGAGAGTGCTTGAATTAGGCGCGATTGATTTTATTCAAAAACCCGTTAGCGCTGAAGAACTCGCCCAAGCACTTGAAAAACACAATTTTATCCAAAGCGAAGCGGTCAGTGACGAGCCATCCCATGAACTTGATGAAATAGTAAGAGACTGTTACCAAGAAGTAGTCAATGTAGCAATGGGGCAAGCAGGTGACCACCTTGCTAGGATCATGAACGTTTTTGTCCAATTACCCATTCCAAATGTAAACCTTATAGAAGTGTCAGAATTGCATATGATGCTAAGTGATCTTGACGATAACGATACAACATCGGGTGTATGCCAAGGCTTTTTAGGTGACGGCATAAGTGGCGAAGCATTATTTATTCTAAGTGATTCTAGCTTTAGTGAAGTGGCAAAAATATTAAATCTACAAGGAGAGGTAGATGACCAAGCTCAGCTAGAAGTGCTGATGGATGCAGCCTCGCTTATGATTGGTACATGTTTGACGGGTATTGCAAGTCAGCTTGATATGCATTTTAGACAAGGGCATCCCGTAGTGTTAGGGCAGCATCAAAGTGTTCAAGAGCTCATAAAAGCGAATAAAAATAGTTGGCGTAAAACACTGGCCATTGAAATTTCGTATGGTATCGAGGGTTTTGAAGTAAAGTGCGATTTAGTGCTGCTTTTTACCGAAGAGTCAATGGATATGATGAACGCAAAGTTAGCGCATATACTTGAGGATTAAGATGAGCAACAACGAAAAAAACCAAGTATTAGATGAAATATTAGAATTTCATTGGATGGCTGACATGATACAAACAGTAGATGTGGGCATTGTTGTATTGAATAAGAATTTAGAAGTGAAAGTATGGAATGGGTTTATGGAAGCTCATTCTGGCTTGTTGCCTTCAGATGTAAAAGATAGACCCTTGTGTGATATCTTCAGTGAGATCAAAGGTGACTGGTTAAGAACAAAGTGTTACCCAGTTTTTGAACTAAAAACTCGTGCTTTTGTGACATGGGAGCAGCGCCCCTACTTATTTAAATTTAGAAACTACCGTCCTATCACAAGTAATGCCCCTTTTATGTATCAAAATATCGTGTTTAGTCCCTTAGTATCAGCAACTGGAAAAGTCGATAACGTATGCATGATGGTATACGACATGACAGACGCTGCATCGGCTAAAAAGCATTTATTGTCATTACAAGTCAAGGAAAACGAGAATCAAGAGCTCAATAGATCCAACTAGTGCTCTAATATTAGCAATTATTAAGATATCCAGTTCGAGATCATGACCTTGGTACAAGAATTGCTTTATTGAGTACATGTTTGAATGGATGATTATTGATTGTAAATGCTGCAAACCTTACACCTTAAAAAAACCTCAAAGAAACAAGGCGATGGGGCGTACCATGTGCTTAACCAAATACTGACGGCTCGTATGATATACAAAATTTTGACGTTAGCCTTATGTCTATCTTTGTTATCGGCGTGCGGTGTTGGAAGTAGCGATTCGGCATCCGATTTTCAACCCATTAGAGTCAATGCTGGTAACAATATCAGCGTTGATGAAACTCAAAGCATAAGTGTTACTGGTGGTGCAACCGGTGGTAATGGCGCATATACTTATGTTTGGTCTTCTCAAGCGGGTTTGACAATTCAACAAGAAGATCAAAGCTCTCCTAATGCAGTGATCACAGCGCCAATTGCAAGGTCATTGCTAGAATATGCATTAACTTTGACCGTTACCGATGAGCAAGGCTCAACAGGCGCAAACACTATCACCGTCACTGTTAATCCAATCAACGCTTTACCTGTTTCATCTATTAGTATTAACCAAATAGCGGGGTATGAAGCTACAAGATTTCCAATGTTAAGCGCGATCAATCTTGATGGAAGCGCTAGCGTTGACCCCGATGCCTTACCTTCTGAGTCCCCGATTGCTGCTTACTTATGGCAACAAATTGCAGGTGTCAATTTACTTGCCGGACAAGATGTTAATCAATCCAGCCTAAGTATTGTTGCGCCAACGTTAGAAACATCTTCTGCCATTACGATGCGCCTAACCGTGACAGATCAAGAACAAGCTACGGCTTCTAGTGATATTTCATTCACGGTATTAGCGCAAAGTGACACGATTCCTAACGTCACCATTACACCAATACGCACATTATATTCTGGTGAAGTAGCAGCATTAAAAGCCACGCCAATGAGTAGCTCTGAAAATGCTAGCCCATTTACCGGAACTTGGTCATCAAGTGATGCTATTGATATTGAAAACCCCGTTTTGCTAAATACGTCCTTTATTGCACCAAGTGTTGCGCAAGACAGCAATCTTCAAATAGATTTAGCACTAAGCGATAGCTTTCGAAATACAATCAGTGCCAGTGCAGATTTTAAGGTAATAAGCCCTAGGCAACGGTCCATTAATGACACAGGCGTAACCAGATACCTTGATGCTGGAGGGCTTCGCGACAGTTTGCCTTTGGAATATATAGGTCAAGACGCTCAACTTGGCGCCGATAGACAGTTCATCTCAGATGCAGTCAATAAAGTAGGTGCTGGTGTAAAAGGGTTTGATTTCTCAGAGTTAGACAACAACGGCGATTTGGTAACAAACGAAGATCAAATGGTTGGCTGTATCAGAGATAACGTCAATGGCCTAATTTGGCAAGCGAAACAAGCTGAAAACCCTAATGATTTGTCGTATGTGAATCAAACGTTTACTTGGTTCCAAGAAGATGAAAACGGGAATATTGAAGGTAGCTTGAATCTGCAAAGTGAATCATGCGAAGTCACAAATCAGCAGTGTAATACCAATGACTACTTGTTAGAAATAAATACTCAAGGCATGTGTGGCTTTTTTGATTGGCGCCTTCCTACCGTATTTGAATTGTTGTCGTTAATTCATTATGGACAAAACACGCCGCCATTAGTAGACCAATCTGTTTTTGTAAACTGGGGCATGCCGACTATGGGAGAACTGTGGTATTGGACGTCACAAACTAGTGCCGATGGTGTAAGTGAAGATGAAGCGCAGAATGCCTGGGCGGTAGATATTTATTCTGGTTCAGATGGTTTTTTGCGTAAAGATACACAAAGGCATGTAATTTTAGTGAGGGCAGGGCAATGATTCAGTGTATTAAAAAGGTCTTTTTAACATTTGTATTGTGTCTTTTTGGCCCTATGTTGTTGGCTCAAGAGTCTTCATCGATATGTCCTGCGAATATCCCGACAACCACCCCTGATAGCGATTTTCAAGTGCAGGCAAATGGAGAAGTATTACACATACCATCACAACTTATTTTTATGCGATGCACTTATGGTCAGCAATATCTCAATGGAATTTGCCAAGGTGAAGCTGCTCAATTGACATGGCAAGAGGCCTTAGCAATTAGTCAAACAATGCTTGTTGATAATAAGCATTTATGGCGTGTACCAAATATGAAAGAACTTAGCTTAATTACAGAAAGGGCATGTGTAAGGCCGTCTATTAATCAAAATGCATTTGTATCGACAGTCTCAGATGCATATTGGAGCTCTACTCCGGTTATTCAAACACCTGAGCAAGTTTGGGCGGTAACCTTTACCAATGGAAGCAACCAACGTTTTTCAATACAGCAGTCTTTGTATGTCCGCTTAGTGCGAGATAATGTCGAACCTTAGTAATTGCTTGGTTTGTGATTGCTTATATAAAGGTTTCAATTAAGGTATTTAGATAACGTTGACCTAAACTTGTAACTTGCCATGCTGAGTCTTTATAGGTTAGAAGCCCTTTATCAATTTGTTGCTGCAAAAGCTTATTTTCCTTAAGGCTTAATGGCCTGCCACTAAAACGCTCAAAATCGTCAAAAGCGCAGGATTCGATTAAACGAAATCGATTCATAAAGAATTCAAAACATAGGTCACTATCTTCGACCTTATTCGTATCACTTAAATACGACCTAGTTAAGTCCATATATCCTTTAGGATGTTTGATTTTTTGGGTACGAGTGATTGTATGCTCATCATTAGTAATTTTGCCATGGGCGCCACAACCTATACCAACATAATCACCATAGCGCCAATAATTAAGGTTATGTTGGCATTCATGTCCGGCTTTTGCATAAGCTGAGACTTCATATTGTTGGTATCCAGACGCTTTTAGTTTTGCTTGTCCTTGTTCTTGAATATCCCATAAAACGTCATCATCTGGCAGCGTTGGAGGTCTAGAATAAAACAAGGTATTAGGTTCAATAGTTAGCTGATACCACGATAAATGAGGAGCTTGCAAATTGATTGCAGACTCAAGATCTTGTATTGCGTTATCTAACGATTGTTCTGGTAGGCCATGCATAATGTCGGTGTTATACGAGCGCAAATTTAGATTATTGGCATAGTTAATGGCATTAAAAGCCTGTTGGCTATCATGAATACGGCCTAAAATTTTTAAATGTTTACTTTGAAAGCTTTGAATACCGATTGATATACGATTAATTCCTGCTTGTTGATAGCCTCTAAAACGTTGTGCTTCAACAGTGCCGGGATTTGCTTCCATTGTAATTTCGGCATCTGCACTAAGATGAATTCTTTCCTTAATTCCCGTTAATAATTTTGCCATAGCCTCAGGGCTAAAAACACTCGGTGTTCCTCCACCTATAAACACACTGCTGAATTGGCGTTGTTGCAGACCAAAGTGGGTAATATCGTGATCAAGATCAGCTAAAAGATGAGCAATGTATTCGCTTTCGGGCAGGGAACCTTTAATTGCATGAGAGTTAAAGTCACAATATGGACAAGTCTGTACGCACCATGGAATATGAACATATAGTGAAATTGGAAGCATAGTAGGCTAAGAAAAAGAATCGTTTAATATAGCTTCTAGCAAGGGCGCTAGTGCTTTTCCTCGGTGACTAATACCGTTTTTTAGCTCTTTATCGAGTTGCGCGGCTGTTTTAGCGTATTCATTGACATAAAATATTGGGTCATATCCAAAGCCACCTTCACCATAAGGGGATTTAGTGATTTCTCCATGCCAATAGCCCTCGCTTATGATAGGGGTTGGGTCGTTTGCATGACGCATAAAAACCAGTACGCATACAAATTTAGCTTTGCGATTTTCTTGCTGACCTAAGCTTGAAAGCACTTTGTTATTGTTGGCTTGATTGTCACCATGTGTACCGGCGTACCTAGCAGAGTAAATGCCTTGGTTCGCCATTTAGGGCATCTATCACCAATCCGCTGTCATCTGCTATGGCGGGTAAGCCTGTGAGTTCACACGCATGGCGCGCTTTAATAATGGCATTTTCAACAAATGTTGTACCGGTTTCTTCAACATCAGGCACTTGATAATCGCTTTGCGGTACAATATTAATAGCATGCTGCTCAAACAATAATGCAAATTCTTTTACTTTACCCGCGTTACCTGTTGCTAGGACTATTTTATTCACAAAGTTTCTCTCTGATTCAGTGTTGATAGACAGCGGCTATTTTGATTTCTTATTGATTTTCTTTTGTTTTCGCTTAGCCATACGTTTCGTCTTAGGTGCTTTTTTCTTTTTCAACGAAGGTGGCTTATTTGTTGGTTTTAGCTGCCCTATCACCCGAGCTTTAAATGTTTCTTTGGTGTACCTAGCGACTTTACCCACCCAAACATAATCGTGAGCTTCAATTAAAGATACAGCAATACCTTTTTTGCCAGCACGACCAGTGCGTCCAATTCTATGCACGTATACGTCAGTTCCACGAGGCATGTCATAATTAATCACATGTGATACATCGGGCACGTCAATACCGCGAGCAGCGACATCAGTAGCAACCAGAATATTGGTATGACCTTCTTTAAACGAGGCTAATGCGGCAATCCGTTTGTCTTGCGGCATCTCACCTTGCAAGTATGTGACCTGAAAGCCTTGGTTGATAAGTTGATCTTTTACTTGATGTAATCGTTCTCGCGTCTTCACAAAAACAATACAAGACTCTATTTCATTTTGTAAATAATACTGCAATAGGGCATCTTTGTGCGCTCTATCATCACATAAATGATACCACTGAAGCGTTTTTGCTTTTTCTTTGCGCGAGGCATCGGCATTGTGTTCTACCGGGTCCTTTAGAATATCACGAGCAAAGTTCATCACGCCTCTGCCTTCAAGGGTTGCTGAAAACAGCATGGTTTGCTTGCGCCATTTAGCTTCACTTGCAATTTGATTAACAACTGCGCTAAATCCCATATCCAACATACGATCGGCTTCGTCCAAAATTAACGATTCGATGTCTCTACAATCAAACGTTTCATTTTGAATATGTTCTAAAAGTCGTCCAGAGGTGGCAACCAAAATATCTACTTTGTTGGTAAGTGTTTCTTTATCGGTCCCATAGTTGATACCACCTGTGATTACACCTGTTTTTAGTTCAGTGTATTTACACAATTGTGTGGCTTGTTCATAGACTTGGTATGCCAGTTCTCGTGTTGGCACCAATACCAGTGAACGAGCTGAGGTTTTCTTTCTGTTGGGGTAATCTAGCAAAAACTGGCAAACCGGCAGAATAAATGCGGCTGTTTTACCTGTGCCGGTGGGCGCACTAGCAAGGATGTCTAATCCTTCCATAGCATCAGGAATCACCTGCTGCTGAATATTGGTTGGTTTGCTATACCCTAAGTCAACTACTGCGTTGACTAGCTCGTCATCAAGCTCTAATTCTGAGAAACTATTCAAGTCTATACCTTGTTACACATATTTAAGAGAAAGCCCATAAATATCGATTAAAAAAAGCGTCCAGTGCAACTGGCCATCTACATCTATTCTACTCTATAAGAGACCTTAATAGAATTGAACTATCTATAATTTTGCGCTTTGTCTTATTCGTGCTAATTTACGTGTAATTAAACAGATAAAAATCTGTGCTCGTGCCCCCAAGTGGACATGATTTTCTTTAAACTAATAATGATAAGTATTAATACAGTGTATTTAGACTACTACGGCCTTGATGATAATCCATTTTCAATAGCGCCTAATCCAGACTATTTGTTTTTGAGCAAGCAACACAAACAGGCGCTTGCACACTTGCGTTTTGGCTTAAATGAAAGTGGTGGTTTTGTGATGTTAACCGGAGAAGTAGGCACCGGTAAAACAACGGTATCACGAAAATTGATGCAAGATTTAGATGACGATACACAAATGGCAGTGATATTAAATCCAACTTTATCTGCATTAGAGTTACTTGCTACTGTGTGTGATGAGTTAGGTTTACAATACGAATCTAATACCGCGACCTTAAAAACATATACGGATATAATTTTACGTAAGTTAGCCGAAAATCACGAAAATCAAATTAATACGGTTTTATTAATTGATGAAGCGCAGCACTTGTTACCAGAAGTCCTCGAGCAGTTGCGCCTGCTCACAAACTTAGAAACTAACCGCCAAAAGCTATTGAAAGTAGTCTTAATTGGGCAACCTGAATTACAGTTATTACTTAGACGAAATGAACTTAGACAACTTGCCCAACGTGTAACAGCCAGATATCACCTCTTGCCGTTAACCGAACAAGAGTTAACACAATATGCCGAGCATAGATGGTCGGTTGCTGGTGGTCATTCATTTTGTATGAGTAAAGGTGCACTTGCAGAATTGTTTATGATAAGTGCTGGGATACCTAGGGTCATTAATTTATTGTGTGACCGGGCTTTTAGCCTTGGGTATTCAATGCAAAAACCAATTATTGATCACCAAATAATGGTATCAGCTAGTTATCAAATACTAGGGGATGATATTGTTAAACAGCGTCAATCTGACAAATGGCGCCCCATCATAGTAAAAGTAGGTGTTTTTTCCTTATTGTTAGGTGCCATGTTGGCAGGGAGCCTATATGCATAAGCAAGTGCTAATCGCAGAACTAATACCCGGTATGATGGTAACAAAAATAGTCGAACAAAACGGGCCTGTAAAAATCAGAAAAGTAGGCATGATTCGTTCACCTGAGATGGTGAAGGGCTTGCAAGAAATGGGCGTGATTAAGCTTGAAATTGATACCACCCAAAGTGTGCTGGTTGATGATAGTGCACTAATATATTCTGAGGATGATGTACCAGAGCTAACCGCAACCCAGCGTTTGGTTGCCAATAATAACGATAGTGAAAAACAGTTCGGGCATAAACAGCCTCATCGTTCGTTGTTTTTACCAAGCGCAGAGCAAATGCCAACAAAATGGCAATTATATGGTAAAACATATGGCGCTGTAGGTATGTCGGCTGTGTTATGTTTTATCCTAGGGTTTGTAATTGTTCGTAGTGGATATTTAATATTAGAAAACGACTTGACGAATGATTCATTAGTGATTGATAAAATCGAGCAAAGTAGTAAAGCTCAGCCTGATACCTTAATTGCGTCAAACGATAATACTCTTGAAGTAAAAGAAAATGAAAATATTGAGGGTGATGATGCTGATAGTAGCAACTTATCAGTACCTAAATTAGATGTTCAAGCAGCAACTGGTAATGACAACACGCAAGATGTATCTAACCTAACGCAGTTAAATGACCAAACTAGCGATACGCAAAATCTCATTGAGCAAACTAGCAGCAATAAGGTTAATGATAACAATATTACTGCACAGCAAACACTTAACAGCATAAGTGTTGATACCAATGTACAAGATATCAATGGTATCGTACTGGAAGAGGGGCAGGTAGTACTTGGCTATCAAGCTTCAGACTCATCCAATAACGAGCTTGATAAGCAAAATGATGATGCTGCAGACCAAGAAAGTACGCTTGAAAATACAAATGCGTTAGACCAAACCATTGCATCAAGCAATAATGATTTGCTGCTGCAAATTGCAATTGAGGCGGCAAGAGAAATCGATGCTCGAGAACAAGCGCCGCAGGTCATTCCTAATGAGCGTGAATATGATGAGAATTATCCACCCTTGGAAGCACTTAGCCCAGCCTTGCTAACGCAGTTACCGGGCATACGCTTTAGTGTTCATATGTTTTCTGTTACGCCGCGCAATAGTTGGGTAAGAGTAAATGGTAAACGAATGAGTGAAGGCGACAGAATTGCGCCTGAATTGTTTATCAAGCTCATTCGTGAAGAAAGTGTTGTGCTTGAGTTTAGAGGTGAAGCATTTACCATGAAAAAATTATCGGACTGGTGATAGAGCCTGCTTCAAAAAGTTTGGTAGGTTGCTGTCAAATTCATCGGGTGTGACACACGAAACTATCGCAATTTCTTCTTGTCGATTTAAATTAATCCGCTGACTTTCAAATTCATCTTGATGTTGAGTGGCGTTGTAAAGAGTCATTACAATCGGTTTAAGAGGGGCATTTTTGTTTCGCTTTACCACCAATGCAATGTCTTCATTAGATAAATGTACGACCGAACCAACAGGGAATAGGCCAATAGACTGTATAAATTCGATGACAAGATCTGGGTCATGACTGCGGTCGCACTCTAAAGAATTCAATGCATTCTGTGCTGAACTTGAACTTCGATATGGCCTTTCAGACACCATCGCATCATAAGCATCAACAATAGCAGCCATTTGCGCATATTCACTGATTTGGCTTGCGGTTTTTCCTTTAGGATAACCACTGCCATCGATTCTTTCGTGATGATTACTCATAATATCTATAACAATTTCTGGTAAATCGCCATACCGTTCGGCAACTTCAATACCGATATCAACATGCGTTTGCATCAACTTTTGATCAACGCCAGTGTATTCACCTGTTTTACTAAGTAAATCTTTAGGTAAAAGTGCCATGCCTGAATCCATTATAAGACCAGCCATAGTCATATCTTCTATTTGGGCTTGACTAAATTCTTTATGTTTGGCGAACATACACAATAAAATCGAACAATCCAAAGCGTGCTCGATCAGATAATCATTCGATTCTTTTAACATGACCAAAAACGAAAGTGCATCGGGATTTTCAAAAGCAGAGTCGATTATTTCTTGAGAAAGGTCGTTAAGGGCATCAAAATCAGGTGCTTTTCCACTTCGTAGTGTAGTAACAAATTTTGCCTGTAATTCTCTAGCTTCTGTGTAGAGTTTGTCGGCTTTAGCAAGCGCATCAGCGTGAGCCGCGATTGATTCACTCAAAGTCTGGCCGGACTTCTCAAACTCTAATCGTTCAGGTACTTGTACTGCTTCACTTGCCAATAACGCAAGTGCTTCAGGTTTGCTTTTTGTAGTACTAATTTCAAGTGATTGAACTCCGCGGCTAGCTAGTGCGTCAATCGTCGCTTGGGATTTGATGATCCCGCGACTTTTCACCACCAAATTATTATCTGATTGTGTTATTTGATTGACGAAAAGGCCAACTCTTAGTTCAGCGATTGAGATAATTTTTGTCATATTTTTAATATTAGAAGATAAACAAAGACCACAAATGTCTATCAATAATGTTCTTATTGATTGCTTTATAGGTTCTTTATCGACTAGTTATGCATTAAGTTAAAGCCAAATATGTCGTTTTTCTTCAAAAGCTTTTATATTTTCACTCAATTCTAGTGTTTGCCCTATTGCATCAAGGCCCTTAAGTAGGTTGTGCTTATGGTGCGCCGCAATATCAAATTGGAAGTTTAGCTCATCACACACGACTGTCTGTTCGACCAAGTTAAGTGTTATCTGAGTTTTAGGATCGTCCGATAACTTGTTAATTAACAAATCGATTTCTTGATTAGATAACGTTACTAACAAAAGTTGGTTATTTAAGCCATTTCCGTAAAAGATATCAGCAAAACTCGTGGCAATGATAGCGTCAAAACCAAAGTCAGCTAATGCCCAAGGAGCATGTTCTCGACTTGAACCACACCCAAAATTCTCCCGAGTAATTAGTATATTTGCTCCTTTATATTTGGGTTCATTAAGGACAAATTCAGGATTCTCTTTTTTTCAGGGCCCGGTAAGTAGCGCCAATCATGAAAAAGGTTAATGCCATATCCTTTGCGCGTGATCCCCGTTAGAAATTGCTTTGGTATAATCTGGTCGGTATCTACATTAGCTTGATCCAGTGGTAATGCAGTGCCACTAATAATATTAACTTTTGACATTATTGTTCTCCCGCGTTCGTTTGTGTCGCAAATTTTCTAACATCGACAAAGTGACCAGCTATTGCTGCTGCGGCCGCCATCTGAGGACTGACTAAATGCGTACGAGCGCCTCTTCCTTGCCGTCCTTCAAAATTACGGTTACTTGTTGAAGCGCATCGATCGCCTGTGGCTAAAATGTCGTCGTTCATACCTAAGCACATTGAGCAACCGGGTAATCGCCATTCAAACCCTGCCGACACAAAAATATCGTCTAAGTGCTCTTGTTCCGCTTGCTCTTTAACTTCAACTGAACCAGGCACTACGATAGCACTGACTCCTTGGGCTACTTTGCCTAGTTTAGCGATTTTAGCAGCGGCTCTTAAATCTTCTATTCGGCTATTTGTGCACGAACCGATAAAAACATGACTAATCGGAATGTCACTTAGATTTGCACCAGGTGACAAATCCATATATTCAAGTGCTTTACGCGCGGAGTTTTGATCGACCGGGTCTACGCTAGATTCTGGTGTAGGAATACACTGATTGATTCCGACAACTTGACTAGGGTTAGTTCCCCACGTTACTTGTGGTTCAATGTCTTCAGCACGCAGCTTTACCACTCTATCAAATGACGCATCGGCATCTGAATGCAAAGTTTGCCAATAGCTAAGCGCCTTATTCCAATGGTCATTGCTAGGCGCAAATTCTTTGCCTTTAATATATTCGAATGTTTTGTTATCTGGTGCAATTAAACCCGCCTTAGCGCCTGCTTCGATACTCATATTACATATTGTCATGCGCTCTTCCATCGACAATGCGCTAATTGCACTTCCGCAATACTCAATCACATGGCCGGTAGCACCCGCATGACCAATTTCTCCAATTATGGCTAAAATGATGTCTTTAGCGGTTACACCCATACCTAATTTACCGTTAACTTCGACTTTCATGCTTTTAGCTAAGGATTGCTTTAAGGTCTGCGTGGCAAGCACATGCTCAACTTGCGAGGTACCAATACCAAACGCCAAGGCACCAAAAGCGCCATGCGTGGCAGTGTGGGAATCACCGCACACAACGGTCATGCCTGGCTGAATAAGACCAAGTTGAGGACCTATTACATGCACTATTCCTTGGTTCTTGTGTCCCACAGGATAGAGTTTAATGCCATATTGTGCGCAATTGCTGGCTAGAGTATTTAGTTGCAGTTCATTTTGAGGACCACAAGCATCAAGTGCCAATGAGCGGGTTGAGATGCTATGGTCCATAGTGCCAAAAGTCAAATCAGGCCTGCGGACTTTACGATTTTTCTCAGCCAGTCCAGCAAAGGCTTGTGGTGTTGTGACTTCATGAATTAAATGCCTATCAATATAAAGTAATAAGTCATCTCCAACCTTATCGACTAAGTGTTCGTTAATCAGTTTTTGATAAAGAGTAAGAGGCATAATGTATCCTTGAAGTTAATAATGTCAGTGTGTTAAAGCGTGTGTCTAATGAGTATGGTTTATCGTGTTAGTTCTTGGATAATATAATCGCCAACTTGTGAGGTTGATTTTGCAAGGTGGCGTTGATCAGCTTGCAATAGTTCAGCGGTTAATACGCCAGCACTAAGCGTTTGTAGAACCGCGTTTTCGATATCATCTGCCGCCTCTGTTAATCCTAAGCTATATCGCAATAGCATTGCAGCAGACAAAATCTGGGCTACAGGATTAGCAATGTTTTTGCCCGCAATATCCGGGGCAGAGCCGCCAGCCGGTTCATACATGCCAAATCCATCTTGGTTGATACTTGCAGAAGGTAACAGTCCCATAGAGCCGGTGATCATGGCACATTCATCGGAAATAATGTCGCCAAATAAATTTGAGCATAGTAGTACATCAAATTGACTAGGATTGGCAACCAATTGCATGGTCGCATTATCGATGTATATGTGCTCAAGCTCAACTTGCGGATATTCAAGTGCAACATCTTGGACAATCTCTCGCCAAAGCCTACTACATACCAGTACGTTGGCTTTATCGACAGACGTTACTTTACAACGACGAGTTTTAGCCGCTTCAAAAGCAGATATTGCGATTCGTCTAATTTCAGCTGCAGTATATCGCATGGTATCAAAAGCAACGCGCTCGTCGCCTTCGCCTTCCAATCCTTTTGGCTGGCCAAAGTAAATTCCAGAGGTAAGTTCGCGTACAACAAGTACATCTACATTATCTTGAGCAATATCCAGCCTTAAGGGGGACAAATGGGCTAAAGATTGATAGATTTTTGCTGGGCGTAAATTGCTAAACAAATCAAAGTGACTACGTAATTTTAACAATGCGGCTCTTTCGGGCCTTAACTCTAACGGTAGATTGTCCCACTTGGGTCCACCAATTGAGCCAAACAAAATAGCGTCAGACTTCTCACATGCATCAAGTGTTAGTTTTGGTAATGCTTCTGCACAAGTATCAATCGCATAGCCGCCAACAGGGAAGGGGTTTAACGAAAGGGTAAACTTATGTTTGTGACTAACTACATCCAAGACACGAATCGCTTGTTCCATGACTTCCGGTCCGATGCCGTCTCCAGCTAATACAGCAATTGTGTACGATTTCATTTTATCCCTGTTTCCTTATTTAATTTTTGTTGATCGATTTGGTCAGCAAGATGAGTGTTATTTAGTACAAAAATAAGTGATTTTACGCCGGCCTCGACAATATCAGTAGCTAGTCCAATTCCATTAAAGCGTCTAGCGTTGTATTCGACAACTACACTCACTTGACATAGAGCATCAGCGCCTTCGCCCTTAGAATCTAGTTTAAAATCTACAATCTCCAAGTCCTCTCCGCCAATAGCATCAATAATAGCGTTAAAGGCTGCATCGACAGGTCCATTGCCTGTTGAGGCTTTAGTGATTTCAAGCTCACCCACTTGTATGCTTACTGTTGCCGAAGGGATAATATTGTGGCCTGATGTTGCTTGCAGGAAATTAAGTTTGTAGTGTGCTTGTTCATGTTTTTGTTGGTCAAAAAACAATAAGGCCTCTAAGTCATAATCAAACACTTGACCTTTTTTGTCCGCTAAGCGCAAAAAAGAAGCATAAATATTGTCTAAGTCGTATTCGTCGTGGCCATAACCTAACTCTCCTAATCGATGCTTAATTACATGCCTACCAGAACGAGATGTTAGGTTAAGGACATTCTTATTAATCCCAACACTTTCAGGTGTCATAATTTCGTATGTGTTTTGTCCTTTCAATACACCATCTTGATGAATACCAGATGAATGACTAAACGCATTTGCACCTACAATTGCTTTGTTTGCTTGCACGGGCATATTACAAAGTTGACTAACAAGTTTTGACGCTTTGTGAATTTCTTGCGTATTGATTTGAGTACTTAGTCCAAGTTTTTGATAGCGTGTTTGTAGGGTCATCACGATTTCTTCTAACGAACAATTTCCCGCTCTTTCGCCGATACCGTTTATGGTACATTCGACTTGTCGCGCACCATTTTCAACTGCGCTTAATGAGTTGGCGACAGCAAGTCCTAAATCGTTATGACAGTGGACAGAAATAACCGCTTTATCGATATTGGGAACTCGATTAAATAATTGATTAATGATCCCACCAAACTCAGAGGGTATGGTATAGCCAACCGTATCTGGAATATTAACGGTAGTGGCGCCTGCATCGATTGCCGACTCTACCATTTTGCACAAATAGTCAATGTGCGTACGCCCCGCATCTTCACATGAAAATTCTATATCATCAGTATATTTTCCTGCGTGTTTAATAGCGTTTACTGCCATCTCAACCACTTCGTCTTGTGACTTTTTTAATTTTGTATCAACGTGAATATCCGAGGTGGCAATAAAAGTATGTATTCTAAACGCCTCTGCGACACTTAAAGCTTGTCCGCATGCGTCTATATCTTTTTCAAGCGCTCTTGCTAAGCCACATACCCGAGCTTGTTTGATCTGTTGCGCAATTAATTTAACTGAGTCAAAATCACCATAGGTGAAGACACAGGAAATCCGGCTTCAATTACGTCAACGCCTAATCGCTCTAGCATCAAGGCTATTTGAAGCTTTTCTCTTACATTTAAACTTGCAGCAAGTGCTTGTTCTCCATCACGCAAGGTAGTATCAAAAACAATGACCTGATTTTTCATATGTATCTATAGCCTTTTAGTGTGAGCGTTTTATTTTGGATAAAACGAAAAGCATTAAAAATTGACATAAAAAAACCCGTGCTAGGCACGGGTTTAGGAATTTTGCATTACATGCGCCCCGTGCTATTTATTAGCCAATAGGAGAAGCAGTAGAATAGAAATAGTGTTTTTTCTTAAATTGTGAGATAAATATTTCATAATTTTACTATTTCCGGTTGATTATGCATTGAATGTACCCTGCCAAGCAAAAGAGGTCAACCACAAATTACCAATTAAGCCATTTTATTAATAGTAAGCTGTTTTATCACTACACAGATAATGCTTCTTTCATCTCAAGCCTTCTTTGATGTAGTAGTGGTTCTGTATAACCATTAGGTTGTTGCGTGCCTAAGAAAATTAAATCCTTGGCAGCACAAAAGCCAATCGAGCGTTCTAATTCAGGTGACATAGGAATGTAGTCTGGATCATTTTGATTTTGTTCATCAACTAGCACGGCCATGCGCGCTAGAGACTCATTGACTTGTTCTTTGCTAATGATTTTATGATGTAACCAGTTAGCCAAATGTTGACTAGAAATGCGCAAGGTGGCTCTATCTTCCATCAAACCCACATTATTTATGTCAGGTACTTTTGAACAACCTATACCCTGATGAACCCATCGTACTACGTAGCCTAATATACCTTGAACATTATTATCTAGCTCTTGTTGGATGGTTTTTGTGTCTAAGCTTGTGCGATCTTCAAGCAAGGGAATCTGAAGAATAGTATCAATCCCGTTAAATTCTGATTGCATTTTTTGTTTTTGAATATCAAACACATCAACTTGATGATAATGCAAAGCGTGCAATGTTGCGCCAGTAGGTGATGGAACCCAAGCGGTATTTGCACCTGACTGAGGGTGAGCTATCTTAGTTTGTAACATAGATGCCATTTGGTCTGGAATTGGCCACATTCCTTTTCCAATTTGCGCTTTTCCAGACAAGCCGGATTTAAGACCTGTAATCACGTTTGCTGTTTCATACGCATTTATCCATGGCATTGTTTTTAGTTCAGCTTTAGGTGCAAATGCGCCTTTTAACATTGAAGTATGGATTTCATCTCCAGTCCTGTCCAAAAATCCGGTATTTATAAAGACGACTCTTTGCCTAGCTTCATAGATGCATGCCGCTAAATTAACACTTGTGCGACGCTCTTCATCCATAATGCCTACTTTTAGGGTATAGCGTGGTAACTCAAGCATATCTTCAATTTTGTCAAAAAGGTCATGGGTATATTTCACTTCCTCAGGCCCATGCATTTTAGGTTTTACTATATAAATACTTCCATTTACGCTGTTTTTGATTTGGGCATCAGCGTCTTTACGTAAGTCATACATGGCAATTACACTGGTGATAATGCCATCCATGATCCCCTCATAAACGGGTTTGTTGTTAAACAACATTGCATTATTAGTCATTAAATGTCCGACATTTCTGACAAACATTAGGCTTCTACCCGATAAGCGAAGCTCACCCCCTTCTGCGGATTTATAAAAGCGATCTACATTCATTTGACGCGTAATTGTTTTGCCTTGCTTGGACATATCAATGCTTAATGTACCTTGCATTAAGCCTAACCAATTTTTGTATACCAAGGTTTTGTCTTGGGCGTCGACTGCTGCAACCGAATCTTCGCAGTCCATTATCGTTGTGAGTGCTGACTCCACAAGCAGATCTTTAATATGTGCAGGGTCTGTTTTACCGATGTTGTCTTGGCGATCAATTTGAATCTCAACATGAAGATTATTGTGTTTAATTAAAATGCTACTCGGTTGGCTTTCTTCACCTTTAAAACCGACAAAACAATCAGGGGCTACAAGCTCAGTTTCGACATCTTGTCCGTTTTTATTGATGATAACAAGCAAAGTACCTTGCTTAATATAATAACGAACGCTGTTTTGGTGACTACCAATTTGCAAAGGAATGATGTGATCCAGTATTTCCCTAGCTTTATTAACTACAGCCGCTCCGCGTTTTGGATTATATTGCGCGGTCTTTGCTTGGCCTTCATTATCACTAATTACATCTGTCCCATACAAGGCGTCATATAAACTTCCCCAGCGAGCATTCACTGCATTTAACGCATACCTTGCATTATTAATAGGCACAACTAACTGTGCACCTGCAATTTTAGCAATTTCTTTATCAACATTTTGAGTGCTAATACTGAAAGGAGCAGGCTCAGGTTCTAAATAGCCAATTTCAGTTAAGAACGTTTTATATTCATCAAATGACGCTTTTGTACTGCGCTTATGAAAATCGTCAATCTTTGTCTGCAAGTGCTCTCTTTTTTGCAATAAAGCATCATTGATTGGTGTGAACTCATTTAGTATTTCTTCAATGCTTTCAAAAAAACGTTGCGGGTTAATGTTTAGACCTGTTAACACCTCACTGACGATGAAATCGTACATTTCTTGTGCGACTTGTAAATTACCTGTCTTAACATATTGAGTCATACTAATTACCTCGAGGTCTAGCGTATTGATAAAAAAGATCGCCGCACATTGCTCACAGCTGTTGGTCAGTGTAATTTTAAAGTAAGAAGATGTTTAGTGTATGCGAAGTATTTTTATCATTCACCAAATGAATAATGCTTACTTATGATACTTCTTGCATCTCATTGGCGACTTCTCCAATTAGTCGGCGTAACCAAATATGCCCTGCATCATGATGTAATAGAGCACTCCATGCCATCTTTAATGCAATTGGGGGAATGTCAAAAGGCGGCTCAACCACTTTTATGGAAGGATCATCTTTAAAAATGCGAGCTGCTTTGCTAGGGAGTGTAGCGATTAGGTTTTGTGTTTTTGCCATTTGCAGGGCAGCATGGTAGTGGCGCGTAAATACTCTTATGTCTCTTTGTTTGCCGAGCTTTGTTAACTCGGCGTCAACCCAACCCAGTTTTTGAACTTCTGTTGGATCTATTCCTACACCTACGCCAAACCCAGTCTTACTTACCCATATATGTTGGCCTTGCAGGTAGTCTTGTAAGGTAAAATTCTCTGCGCCTTTATGGTCTGCTCCTATCACACACGAAAAAGTATCATACCAAATAACCTTTTGATGAAAAGATAAGGGTAACTCTTCAAATCGATTGATTGCCATATCGACTTTTCCTTGCTCTACATCGTGAAAGGTCACATCACTAGGGGTAATCAAATCAAGCGTAATATTTGGTGCAAGGCTTGATAATTTACCAATTAATCCTAACAAAAGTGTAGATTCGGCATAATCACTCGTCATGATTCTAAACGTACGCGTGCTGGTGCTGGGTGAAAATTCAATTTCTGGTTGGATACTGGATTCTAAACGGCTAAGTACTTCTCTTATCACGGGTTGAAGCTCTAAGGCTCGCTTGGTCGGTGTCATACCATCGCTGGTGCGCACTAGTAAAGGATCTTTAAACAGGTCGCGTAAACGTTTCAGGCCGTTGCTCATAGCAGGTTGTGTGATACTTAACTGGTTGGCAGCACGAGTGACACTACCTTCTCGTAACAAAACATCTAAATAGACCAATAAGTTAAGATCAACCTTTGCAATATTCAATACTTACTCCAATGTAAAAGTGACAATCTGCTGACAAACGGTTTCGTATTATATAAAAAATTTTGATTAAATGAAGATGATCCATTAGTAGTATTAATATTATGACAAAAAAAACGCCCCGAAGGGCGCTGAACAAGAGCAATTGCTCCTAAAGGAGATCCTTTATTTTACGCAACAACATCAAATTGATTCATTGTGTTGTCGTCCCCTGAAGCCTTTAACGCTTGGTCGCCAGAGAAATATTCTTTATGGGTATCACCTAAGTCAGAACCCGCCATTGCTTGGTGTTTTACACATGCTAATCCTTGACGAATTTCTTGTCTTTGAACGCCTTTCACATAGGCAAGCATACCTTCGTCACCAAAATAACCTTTCGCTAAGTTATCGGTCGATAACGCTGCGGTGTGGTATGTCGGTAAAGTAATTAGGTGATGGAAAATACCAGCTTCTCTTGCCGCATCAGCTTGGAATGTGCGTACTTTATCATCAGCTTGAGCAGCAAGTTCGCTCGAATCAAATCGCTCTGACATTAGTGCATCACGGTCATATGCGCTAGTATCTTTGCCTTCTTCAACCCATTGATCAAAGACTTGTTGGCGGAAGTTTAAGGTCCAGTTGAATGAAGGAGAATTGTTGTACACCAATTTTGCATTTGGTACTTCTTCGCGGATTGCATTTACCATTTCAGCTATCTGACCTACATGAGGTTTTTCAGTTTCAATCCACAGCAAATCTGCGCCATTTTGTAGCGAGGTAATGCAGTCAAGTACAACTCTGTCAAATCCAGTATCAGGTTTAAACTTATACAAACCATTTGGTAAGCGAACAGGTTTAACTAACTTACCGTCAAGTTTCATTACTGTGTCGCCATCACTTAAGTCGTCAACAGAATTAACTGGGTTAGTTTCTAAAAATGCATTGTATTGCGCGGCTAAATCGTCTTCACTTTGAGACACTGGGATTTTTTGGGTCAAACCAGCACCTAAAGAATCAGTTCTTGCTACGATAACCCCATCATCTACACCTAATTCAAGGAAGGCATAACGCACGGCGTTTATTTTGGCTAAAAAGTCTTCGTGCGGAACCGTGACTTTTCCGTCTTGGTGGCCACACTGCTTGGCATCAGACACTTGGTTTTCTATCTGGATACAGCAAGCGCCAGCTTCAATCATTTTCTTGGCAAGCAGATATGTAGCTTCTTCATTACCAAAGCCTGCATCGATATCTGCAATAATAGGTACTACGTGGGATTCAAAATTGTCAATTTGTGCTTGAATACCTGCAGTATCTTGTCCATTTGCTTTTGCGTCATCTAATTGGTGAAATAAATCACCGAGTTCTCTTGCATCTGCTTGGCGTAAAAACGTGTATAGCTCTTCAATTAGTGCAGGGACGGTGGTTTTTTCATGCATCGATTGGTCAGGAAGCGGACCAAACTCAGAACGAAGTGCAGCAACCATCCAACCTGATAGGTACAAATAACTCTTTTTTGTGGTGCCTTGGTGTTTTTTGACAGCAAGCATCTTTTGTTGACCAATGAAGCCATGCCAACAACCTAAAGATTGCGTATATTGGCTTGAATCTGAATCGTAATCAGCCATGTCTTCACGCATTATGGCGGCAGTATATTTGGCGATATCCAAGCCAGTTGCAAATCTATTTTGCAGTTTCATTCGTGCTGCGTATTCTGGGCTGATGGCATTCCAAGGTGTACCTTGGCTCGCTTTTAAGGCTTCGATATTTTGAATCTCTTGTTGATACTGTGACATGGTGGTTTCCTCTTGTCTCTTGTCAATTACTTCACTTTACTGAGTGCTCAATCATCCTAATCAAAGTTTTTTGATAAATGAATCTTATTAAAGTAATTTTCATCATAAATCTTATGAATGTTTCTATCAGGTATGTAAATGGTTAAACACTAAAGCTAGGTAAATCAGAAACCTGTGTGTCATTTTTTATTTAGCTAAGCTGAGCAATATTTTGCGTAAACAGCTATAATTTAAACCATCGGTGTCACATTTGTGTCATGCTGACATGATGCACTGTCTATTATTTAGCTAATCGTGTTTATTGAGCATACAAAGCAGTACTATTTAGGATATTTATGGCGACTAAAAAATTACGTGATTATTTTTCTGTATTTCGTGTTTTATTGTTAATTTCAACAATACTGTTTGGCTTAAGTGCTTGTATTATTGTGGATGTTAATGACAGACCTCAACGAAATGTCGAAGTTGAAGACACCTTTGAGCAACAATCACCTGCTGCGCCTAAAAACATTATTATGGTGGTTGCAGATGGCATGGGACCGTCTTATGTTACCGCCTATAGAAACTTTATGGATGATCCTGCAACACCAGAGCATGAGTTAAGTCCTTTTGATTCAATCTTAGTAGGTACTGCTAGAACTTATCCACATCAACAGTCTGGTTTTATTACTGACTCAGCGGCAAGTGCAACTGCCTTATCAGCTGGCGTCAAGACATACAACGGCGCAATTGGTATGGATGTGAACAAACAGGCTGTCGAAACTATTTTACACCGAGCACGCAAGCTAGGCCTAAAGACAGGTTTAGCGGTAACATCCCATATTGTGCATGCAACACCTGCTGCATATATGGTCGCAAATGAAGCTAGGCGTAATTACACACAAATAGCAGATAGTTATTTCGACGATAGAATTGATGGAAAACATCTTGCCGATATCATGCTAGGTGCTGGCTGGGGCTATTTTATCCGAGAAGATCGCAATCTTGTTGAAGAATTTGTAGCACAAGGCTATCAATATATAGACACATATGAACAACTTGATAGCATCAATTCTGACACGCCTGTGCTAGGCCTTTTTGGTGATAATAATCTTCCATGGGCTTTAGATGATAGCGACCCAACACGCTTAGCGACCTTGACCAAAGCGATAGTGCCTTATTTAGAAAATGAAACTGGTTATTTCCTGCTAGTGGAGGCAAGCATGGTAGATTGGGCTGGCCATGCCAACGATATTGCAAATGCAATGGCTGAAATGCATGATTTAGCTAAAACAATCGAATACTTAAAGGCCTATCAGCAAAATCATCCTGAAACACTTGTCGTCATTACTGCTGACCATAGTACTGGCGGATTAACTGTTGCAAGTGAAATGGAATACCGTTGGAGTCCTGAGTTTATCAAAAATTTTTCATCGTCAATTCCTGAAATGGCAAGACTTATTAATGACCAGCCAGACAAGGGCGCGTTTGTATCACAGCAGTTTGGCTTCGCGTTAACTTCTGACGAAATTGACTTAGTGAATACCATCAATGATCAAATGGAATCAAGACCAATTCAAGCAGTTTTGAAATCCATTATTGATAAAAGGACCAACACTGGGTGGACAACCTCTGGTCACACCGGTGTAGACGTAAATGTTTATGCATTTGGTCCAGGCTCAGAAATGTTTCATGGAAACCTGAACAATACGGATATTGCGAAACATTTATTTACTTTGATAGAGCAAGCACATTAAGTCTATTGGAGCTAATATCCTGTTAGCTCCATAAAACCTTCGCCAGTGTGGGAACCTTCAACATCAATCATGCCTTCATAATAAGAAAATCTTGCAGGGTTAAATTGATCGGCTTTTACTGCCTTTGTGCTTATGTCAATACCATGGTCAGCGATGGTAATACGCCATTGGATTGGTACTGTGCGTTTTGATATTGAAGCGCTTTGCGTGGCGCGCAAATTAATATCATCTGCATGAAGTACTGTAGTATTGCCATTTTTGTCAATCAAAGTACCCGTCATAAAATCATCTTGACCGGTCAATCGCATGACAAAGGCCATCAACTTACTGCCATTATCAAAGTGAATTGAAAACCAATCCCACCCTTGTGTTTGCTCGTCTAATAACTGTGATGTCCATTCATGATCAAACCATGCTTTGCCTTGCACGGGTATCACTTCGTTATTTAAGGTGAGCTTACCTTCAACAGATATAAATGGTTGACTATAATAATGAGATGAGTGTTGGGCTTGAGGCGATTTAATGCTGTATCCTTGCTCGCCATGTAATACCGGTGGTTTTGGGCTTTGTAAATTAAGTGAAGCCAAAGCGATATTAGTAGGTGTTTGGTCCGTTTGGTTCACCGATGCTGCGGTAAAGCTCAAATTTGCGGGCAGTAATGAGGGAGTATCAGATGTCCATGTCCAATCATCAATAAACATAGCAAATGCTTGTTGTGGTGATGCTAAATTATCATCAACAGTAGGTACTCTTGCATTCCCTATTTTTTCTCGAGCAAAACGCTCACTGAACCAGTGGCTCTTGTCAGAGTGAATAGAAGCATGCCCCATATAGACTTGTCCGCTTTGCTAGGGATTAAGCATTTCATTAGCTGTATTAGGACTGCGAAAGCGAAAAAGTGTCCATTGAATTCCAAAACGTTGGCCCGTTGTAGATCTGACTATACTGGTTAAATACCACCATTCTATATCCATATTAGGATGCGCATAATAATCGCGAGGAAAGGCTAGCTCATAGTTTGGTGAAGCTTGCTCGCCAGAGCGTGCAATAAAGCTTGGATCAATCATACCATTTGCATCGCTAAGCTGCTGTCCGGCGAGACCGGTATAGGGTGTAAATATGATAAAAAACGAAACCATGATCTTCATCACTAAAGCTGTTAAGACCACCTCACTGAATGTACAAAAGCTTTTCATTATAAATGCCTGATATCGTCGATTAAAGGTTTTCGACTTTGCCTAATGATGGGAATAGAGATAACCACTAATACGACAAATAAGCTAGTTAGGTAGCTTGTCAAAATTTTAAACCAGTCTATCTGTAATGGGTATGTCCAATTGAATGCTTGATAGTTTATTTCGTAAATAAGTACCCAACTGAGCAATGCACCAAAAGGAGTAGCCACGATAAGTGCAACTAAACACAAGAGCAAATATTGGAACAAGCTAAGCAGATGCACTTTTATATTACTTATCCCTAAGCTTCGTAGCAGCATGTTGTGGGGCCGAGCATCATTCATCAAAACCAGCAAAGCACATGCAAGTGATATTGCAGCCACTAACAAGGTGACAATATTAAGGCCGTCTGTAATAACAAACGTTCGATCAAAACTATTGATTGAAAGTGCTAGTAAGTCTTGGGTGCTTATCAGGTTTTGCCCAATAGGGGCTCCTAGCTTATTCATCGCATCTTTAAATTTGGCTATTTTGTTGTCACTTGTATTGCTAAAGGCATATATGTTGGTTTTGCTACTAGTCTGACTTTGCTCAAATGCAACAAGCGGGAGTAAAACCTGAGTAAAAGGATTGCCATAATCATAATATATGCCTAGAACACGATAAGATTTGTTTTCCCCAATAAAAGGAAGGGCTAACATATCCGCAATTGAAATTTGGTGGGCGATAGCCATTTGCTGATTGATAAAAATACCCTTACCAGATGCATAGATGTCCCATAACGCTTGCTCCGATATAGTCTCGTCCTGCTGGTGAAAGTACATAGATGCTTGATATTCTTTGGTGCTGGGGAAGCTATATACCTGCAGTTTGCGCGAAGGTGTTTTTAACAATTCAGTATCAACTTGATATCGACTTTCGATTTCAAACCTAGGCACGACGCTCATGTCGATATTATTGGTGTCCAGCAAGACCTCAAAGTCCGTGTCGTTTTCATAAAACAGGTAATAATCAGCGACCAAGCGCTGCTCGAGCCAAGTTTGCGTTGCATTTCTAAAGCTATCGACCATGAGGTTCATACCAATATTACTAGTGACGGCGATGAAAAACGCGCAACAGGCTATTTTTGTCTTGTGGGAAAGCGCTAAAGATTTTAAAACACTGACTTTCAATAGGCTAAAACGGGATGGCACAAGCCGCGAAATTATTTGTAATACACTTGGAAACAAGGCCAATAAGACACAACAGCCTGATAGAATAAGTAAACCAGTAGCAATAAGTGTCCATCCTAATAAATTACTATAGGCAAAGATAATTAGTACGCAGGCGCATAGTAATATGGCCAGTGAAAAATAGAGTAATGATAAGCGATAGGTAGTGCTAGATTGTATATTGAGTGTTCTACTGGCAAGCGATTTATTCAATTGCCGTATTGGGTGAGCACTTGCTAAAAGTACCCCTATAATACAAATTAAATAAACCTTGATGTATAGGCTGATAATATTGGTTTTACCAAAGCCTACTTGTACTTGATATAGGCCTTCAAGTGTGGCTTGAATGCTAGGAGATGCCAGTAATGCAAGCCTTAAGCCTAAAAATACCCCGATAAGTGATGCAAAAGCGGCAAGAAGAGTCAGCTCCACAAGTTGAGTTAACACAATTTGGCGTCGGGAAATCCCTAATTGTCGACATACTTTTAGCCATGTCATGCGTTGATTGATAAGAAGATTACATGCATTTAGTACGATAAACAGGCAAACGGTGAACATTAGTAAGGCCATAGCCAACAAGTTTAAATGAAAGCTACTAGTAAGGTCATTGTCATCTTGAGATATTCGGCTTAATGTCAGATGCTTTGGTAGTATTTGTTCAAGTTGTTGAAGCATTTGATTAGATATCTCACCAATAAGAAATATAGTGGTGATGTTTGCATCAGGAAATAGGGTATAAAACTGGGCAATATCCATCACCATATCGTTGCCAAGAGAAGCTGCTTCGATGGGGGCAATAGTTGGGATAACGCGAAATGTACCCTCTTTGGTCTTGAGCTGATAAGTAGGTGCTTGCGCAATCTTAGCGCAGGTATCTTGAGACTCATCAAACAATTGCTGCAGTAGTTGAGGGTGTGCAAATATATTTGCATTTTCAGCTGTGCTAAATGCAAGGGATTCAATTGCTAAGCTTGATTGAGAAGAGTTATTAGTTGCGCGCTTAGTGTTTTGTTGTGACGATAGCAATGCCAATGAATCAAGGCCTGTAACTTGAATGCGACGTGTGCTAATGCGTTTATCACAGCTATAAATATTAACCCGAGTTTGGCTCACTGCAATGCTTTGCGTAAATCCAGCGCGTCTTAACATCGCATAATCACTTAGTGTAATCGTGTCGGCTGCTGCAGCAGGCTTGATTGTGTATGAGATATTGTCTACTAAAAATTGTTGCTTGCTGGTGTAACTTTGTTTTGCGCTTTGATTAATAATTAATACAGCAGATAAGCCAGCACTTGCGACGATAAGCGCGAAAACCAACATTGATAAATTAAACAGCTGATGTCGGTAGCTTGATAGTAAAACGCTAGCAAATAAAAAGTGTCTATTTATCGATGTAAGTGTATATCTCATAAGAGATCAAGTTTACCGTCGTAAAGTTGATATTGTTTATCAGCAAGTTCTGCCACTGAAGGGCTGTGCGTTACGATGATGAGACCTGCATCATGTTTTTTACAGACATCAAATAGCATTTTGGCCACAAATTTTGAAGTCTTAAGGTCAAGGTTGCCGGTGGGTTCATCTGCTAATACTATGGACGGTCTATGTGCAAGTGCTCTGGCGATTGCTACTCGCTGTTGCTCGCCACCAGAGAGCTGATGAGGCAACTTTTTATGATGGTGTTTTATTTCTAAAGTGTCCATTAAACTGTCGATATAACGTTTGTCGAGTGCAATATCATTTTGTAAGCGGGCCGGAAGCACTATGTTGTCAAAAACATTAATACAGTCGATAAGATTATATTTTTGAAACACTAAACCTAAATGGGTCTTACGATATTGATTCGCTTGGTACTCCGACAAATCATGCAGTGCATATTGCATATTATTATTGTCGGTAAATAATATTTCGCCGCTATCGGGATTATCAAGTGTTGCTAAAACATGAAGTAAGGTCGATTTCCCACATCCTGATGCGCCTTGTATGGATGCACTTTCACCTTTGGCTAAATGAAATTCCAAGTCATTCAAAATACTTTTGGTTTGCTTGGCTTCTGTGTAAGTCTTGTGAAGACCAGTAACCTTGATCATATAGAAAGCTTAATAAAGATGATGTTTTATCGTTGTTATTTAATACTTTCGCAGCTTAATTTCAGCTCATTATATCGCTTTGCTATTCGCTTTATTCTTTCACTTTTAGCGTAGCGCTTGCTTGACCAGTAATAATGTCAATAAGTAAGAAAAACAAACCGGCCGATAATGCGTTTCCTGAGACCTTATTGCGTAAATTACTTGCGCTTAATATAACAGACTGTTTTTCTAAGCGTTTAACAAGTTCATCGTAGGTGATTTCGTGCTCTAACATAAGCATTTTTATTTTTAAACTAGATGCTTTTGCATAAGGCAAAATTGACTTCTTGTTCTCTACGCTTATGTTAACCTGTGTATGATTGCTTGTTGGCATCTAAAACCTCTTATCTAGTCGCTTGATCAGAAAACTGAAGCTAGTAAGTGTAGTATAGACATGTAACAGCAATTTATTCAATACAAATGTAACAAATAAAGGCTAAATGCAATTTATTTTTATAATTTGCAATAAATATGTTGCAATTTAACGATTGTGTAATACTATGTGTGTAATACAAACCAAAAGTAAACCGCTTTTTAATGGAGATAAACATGACTACAAAGCGTGAACAAATCCTTGCAATGATGAATGAGCAAATTAATTTCACTGCAGAGTTGGAGGGAGATTGTATCAGTATCTCCAACGACGAAGGCGTTGATGCGTTTTTGGTAGTAGGAGACCAGCAAATTGTTGTTGAAACAGTGTTGTTTCCTGTATCCGCTGTAAAAGATATCGCTGCTTTAGATGCAGAAATTTTGCGCACTCATCGATTAGTGCCACTTTCTACATTAGCAGTATCTCAAATCGGTGATGAAGAGTACTACGTCGCTTTCGGTGCGTTATCAACTGACAGTAAAGACGAAGTAATAGTTGAAGAGGTAGAGGCATTGTTTGCTAATGTCCCTGAGTTTTTAGAGTTGTACACAGAACACTTGAGTTAATTGGAGATAAATTATGAGTTTAGGTAGATTATGGACGGCGTTAAAAGGCCACACAAACAAGTCACTTGAAGATGCAGCTGATTCGCAAGCTTTAACGATTCTTGATCAACAAATCAGAGAAGCAAAGCAAGAAATTCAGCAATGTGGACAAAGCCTTCATGCAATTGCTGCTAAGAGAAAGCTATCACAAAACAAAGTCCAATCTTTGCAAGCTGATATCGATAAATATAGTGAAAGCGCCGCGCAGCATGCTGAAACCAATCGAGAACTAGCGCTAGAATGTGCACAACGAGTCGGTGAGCTCGATTCACTAAAAGTCAGCGAACAAAGTATCCTTGATAGCTACATCAAAAATGAAAATACCCTGAAGTCGAATTTAGCTACTGCTAAAAATAATCTTCGTATGCTTGAGCAACAAGTTGACCAAGTTAAAGCCACGCAAGCGGTTCAAAAGGCCCAAGTTGCCGCTTCAACGCATTTTGATGGTGGTAATAGCAAAGTGAAAACAGCCTTAGATAGCCTTGAGCGTATTAAACAAAAGCAAGCTGAAAAAGATGCTGCTATTGAAGCTGCTTCTGAACTAGCAGAGTTGGAGACTGGCAACGACTTGGACGCAAAACTTCGCTCTGCCGGCGGCGGCTCCGGCTCCAGTGAGGATATGCTTGCTAAGATACTTGCGGGTAAAAAATAACTGCTAGTCACTTGTTCTGCAAACCTGTAATGTTGATGCGTTGATTTTCCAACGCATCAACTTTTAGGAAGACATGAATGTTTAATATATTTAAAAAGAAACCATCCCAACAGATTATCCTGCAAAAGCCTGAAATAATGGGCTTGTGCGTAGGTTCTAGTTTTGACCTAGACAAACTCGCGTTCCAACTTATTCTAAAAGAACTATTAATCCATGATGTGGCTGACACTCAGCTCATTCAAGCTGCAGGTCAAGTTGACTTGGGCTCAACAAATCTATTACGTTTTTATACTGATGATGAAGCCTTAGTTACAGGTAGTTTGTGAAGGTGGAAGCGCGGAAGAAAACATTGTCGATGTAACTCTTTTTCATTATTTTGATACCTTGCATGTTAATAAATCTCAATGGGAAGAGTTATTAACGACAAAAATAGGGATGCCTACTTACACACTGGAAGGCTATGAATACAAACGTGTATGGACTAGTGCTGATGATTATCATCCCCCTGTTGCCATGCAAGAAGAGACATTTGATGATAGCAATGAGGTGAGTAAAACTGATCAATTTGTGATGCTTTTTGAAAGAGAACTTAGCGATGGCTCATTTGAACAGCTATACTTGTCAGCAGAAGAATCGCTAAATGAACAAAACCAACTTGAACAAAGCTTGGTGATCAGTACTGGCGTAAAACTCTCTCCCACTCAAATAAGGGTCAACGGCTAGGGTTAATATTCACAATAATAATATTTAAAGAGGAATAACATGGAAAACTACGATTTACTTACGGGTGTTGCTCATTTTGCAATGTATTTTGGGATTGCGATCGTTTTTTTGGTGGTTTTTAAAGGCGTATATGGTTTAGCAACGCCTCATGCTGAATGGAAATTAATCAAAGAGGAAAAAAATACTGCAGCTGCAATCGGTTTCGGTGGAGCCATTATTGGATTTTCAACAGCCTTAGCTGGCGCAGTTAGTAATTCTGGTGGTTTAATTGATTTCGCTATATGGGGAGCGATTGCCTTGTTGGCTCAAGTGCTTGCATTTTCAATTGTGCGCTTTGTTTTTATGCCCAAAATCACACAACGAATTGAAGACAATGAAGTTAGTGCTGGGATTGTCTTAGGTGCCACAAATGTCGCTGTTGGCCTGATTAATGCGGCGTGTATGACTTACTAGGAGAGCTAAAAATGAAACGTTCATCTATTTTAGATCTAAGTCTGCTGCGTAAAAAGGGGCGAGTATTTGTACTTGCGCCTATTTCTCTTGCTGTATTGGCTGGTTGCTCAGGAAGCAGCGAAGAACAAGTAAAGTTTGTTACCTCCATTGAGGACTGCACTTCATCAACACAGCTTAGCGAAGAACAATGTTCGGCAGCTTATACTAAAGCAGTCGCAGATGCGCAGGCTACCGCTCCTCGTTACAGCTACTTGCAAGATTGTGAGAGCGAGTTTGGTACATGTGAACAGCGAGGGAATTTCTTTGTTCCCTTTATGGCTGGCTATATAGTTTCGGAAATTATCGATGAAGTCGGTGATTCATTAGAAAAACGCCGTTATTTTGGGCATTCGTATCCTACTTATCTATACAGAGGTAGTGGTAGTTACCGCAACAAAATCATGACCAGTGATGGTTTTGTGGTAGGCTCACCCGGGCAAAGTTCATATAGAGTATCAAGAGACGCATTAAAGCCTAAAAAGGCCGTAACTCGCACAATTTCTCGTGGCGGTTTTGGATCTACTGCATCTGCAAAAAGTAATTGGGGTAGTTCAAAAGGTAGCTCAAGAGGTTGGGGCGGCTAGATGTTACGAATCAAGTGCCAAGAGCGCGATAACTGGCGCTTGATGGCACAAGAGTTCGGTTTTAAGTTTCATACTATGTATGGCGAAGCTTATTGGGACGAAAGCGCCTACTATCGATTTTCGTTGAACCAAATCGAACATGATTTAGAGAAGCCGACCCAAGAGATTCATCAGATTTGCCTTGGGGTAGTCGACGCTGTACTAGCCGATGATGAGTTATTACGAAAATTTGCTATTGCTGAACAGTTTTGGCCCTTACTGCGAAAAAGCTGGGAGCAAGGCGACCCTTCGTTATATAGTCGTTTAGACTTTGCATATAATGGTGAGCATCCCGCAAAGCTATATGAAAATAACGCTGATACGCCAACATCTATTTACGAGACTGGTTTTTGGCAATGGCTTTGGCTAGAAAACCAAGTTGATCAACAAGTTTTACCAAGACACAGCGACCAATTTAATTCTCTTCAAGAAAAGTTAGTTAATCGTTTCAAGGAATTGCATGCCCTTACGCCAAGTCGCGACCTCCATTTTGCTTGTTGTAAAGGTACACCTGAAGATAGAGGGACTGTACAATATTTAGAAGATTGTGCAAAGGCAGCAGGAATTAATACAAAGTTTGTATATATTGAAGATATCGGGGTTGATAAAGATGACCAATTTACCGACCTAGACAACCACGTTATTACGTGGATGTTTAAACTATATCCATGGGAATTCATGTTTGAAGATGAATATGGTGCTTTACTAGGTAAACAAAATATACGTTGGGTTGAGCCGCCTTGGAAAGCGATTATTTCCAATAAAGCTTTGTTGCCCATGCTGTGGAAGCTTTATCCTGAACACCCTAATTTGTTACCCGCATTTTTTGAAGACGAATTGCATCTAGTGCCTGATGATATGGTGTTAGTTAAAAAGCCAATATTTTCAAGAGAAGGCGCTAACATTAGTTTTACCGATAGTAAAGGCAATCCACTAGAAGACCAAGTAGACTCATATGGTCCTTATGGTGAAGAGGGGTTTATATATCAACAAAGACATGCACTTCCTCAATTTGAAAACAATCACACTTTAATTGGAAGTTGGCTAGTAGATGATTTGTCTGCTGGCATCTCTGTTAGAGAGGATAGTAGCGCGATTACACAAGATATGAGTCGGTATCTGCCTCATATCATTGCATAGCACAATAAACGTTTTTATTGCCTTATGAATTCTTCAAACGACTCACCAGTAACTTTCGTGATCTGCTTAAAAAGGTAAACGAGCGCTGTAATTAACAATATTGTGCTAGGGATCACGATAACTGGGTAACTTAACGCGGTCATTCTACCTAATTCTTCGGTGTAAGCTGTTGTTCCGGGTTCAGATACGAGTATGTACTTTGCAAGGGCATAATTTAGGCATGACGACAGTGCAAATGATGCCGTTACGATATATGAGCTGACAGCGACTTTGCTATTAAATAACTCAGTAGCATTGTTCTTGGCTAAGGTTTGATTAAGTTTATCCCAATCAATCAATGCATCGTTAAGTATGAGGGCTTTGACTAATGGATTGCCGGTAAATTGCGTAATCAGCACTGCCAAACCTATTGCTGCAGGGATCGCTGCCTCTTTGATCGCCATATAATGAGCTGGTAGCTTTAGAAGACTTATTCCTCCTGTTAGCAAAACACTCACAATGCCTAGTACTGAGAATAAGTTTATCTTTTTAGTTTTGATAAGTTCGAGCAAGCCATAAGACAGTGGAAACGCAAGTGCAACCACCACCGCCCAAGCGGGACCTAAATATTCATCTGAAGACGCATTTGTCAGAATCAACACGGGAATAACAATATTAAAAATCAGGTTCCCAAAAAAACCAGACTGTTGTCTTTGGTTTGGATTACTCGTTGAATTATTTTGAGACACTTGTTTCCTTAACTATGTTTGACTTCCTTCTTTGGTGAATATTCTAACACCATACACTTAATGTAATAATATTTTATAACGATAAATTACAATTAGCTTAAAAGTCTTCATCAAAATCAACAGAGACGCCCGAAAGTGAACCTAAGTGTTCGTCGGGATTGGCAGTTGCAGCATTCTTTTTCATTTTGATCATCAAGCGCAAATCGTTTTGTGAGTCAGCATGATAGAGAGCTTGTTCTTCACTAATTTTACCGCTTGCATACAAATCATATAAGGCCATATCGAAGGTTTGCATACCTGCTTCTTTGCCTTTTGCCATTGCTTCTTTTAATTCACCAATTTGATTGCGCATGATCAAATCGGAAATGTAGGGAGAGTTGAGCAAAATTTCAATGGCTGCGACACGTCCTGTTCCATTTGCAACAGGCACCAGTTGTTGCGCGACAATTGCTCGCATATTTTGGCTAAGGTCAAAGCGAAGTTTGTTGTGCAATTCTCTAGGCGCCAAGTGCATGATTCTTTCTATGGCTTGGTTAGCATTATTCGCATGCAGTGTTGCGACACATAGGTGCCCAGTATCGGCAAACGCTAAAGCATATTCCATGGTTTTCATGCTTCTTATTTCACCAATAAGTATGACATCAGGCGCTTGTCTTAATGAAGTTTTTAATGCGTGATCAAAAGAAAGCGTATCAATACCCACTTCTCGTTGAGTAATAATGCAATTATCATGACGATGTAAAAATTCAATTGGGTCTTCTATCGTAAGTATATGTCCGTAAGAGTTTTTATTTCGGTGATTCAGTAGACTGGCAAGCGATGTTGATTTACCAGTACCTGTTCCGCCGACTAGAAGAATAAGACCCTTTTTGGACATGATGACATCGTTTAATACTGGGGGTAGGCCTAAGCTTTCTGAGCTAGGTATATCAACGCTGATGCGTCTTATTACCATACCAGGTAGCTCTCTTTGCCAAAATGCATTACACCTAAACCTGCCAACACCTTTTTTACTAATCGCAAAGTTACATTCTTTATCTTTTTTAAATTGTATCATTTGTTCATCATCCATAGCTTGATGTACTAAGGATAAAGAGTCGTCATAGGTAAGACGTTGGTCATCAATTGGCTCGAGTTCACCATTGATCTTTGCACTGACAGGTAGCCCAACTGAAATAAATAGGTCCGATGCACCTAGGTCTTCCATCGTATGTATATAGTTGTCTAATGATATCATCTTCGCTACTCACTGCTTTGGGCATATAATGTTGTATCGGTCAATTTGATGATTAGTATACTGCTTTTTGTGATCAAATTGCTTCGTAAAATGTCGTGTAGGCACTACGCCTTGTCAAGCGATTGCCAATCAATGCCATGAATTCTTTTATCGGAAATATAAAATATTTTGTCACCTGCGCGTAAATTCTCTGAAAACGATGGATTAACAACGATTTTGTGAATGTCATGGTTACTAGCCAAGCCAATAAAGATTGCATCGTGTTTTTCTTTTAAGGCATAAAATAAATCTTTGGTATTGATTTGATTGACACTATCGGGCACTAATGAGGAGAACTGCGCCTGACCCTCATAAACATCTAACAAATCATGATGCAACAAACTAGAACCTGGATCAAAAGCTGATTTTGCCAGCATTTCAACAGCAACGCTTGGCGTGCATTCTATTTCGGGGCAGTGTTGTTGCAATAAGCTAACGAGACTTTCATCGTCAAAGTAGGCCACCTTATGCGCAGATTTGTTCTTTTGAGAGCAGTAAAGAGCGGTTGTCATTGTTAAATCATCTTCTGGATTATCGATGATAATAGTTGCCGCATCTGCCGCGCAAGCCTTATCCATATCTTCATCTTTGTTAAATGAAGATACTTTGACAAACTCAATATCTGAAGGAAATGGGTTTTCAACCTCGGCCCTCACGCACAAAACAATCTCTGGTTTTTCAAGAGAATCAGCTTTTTCTATCAACAATAATTTGATTAATTGTTCGGTTCTTTTACCGTTCCAACCAATCACCAAAACATGCTTACTTACATTGAGAGAATTCAACCCTTTTGCTCCTTTTTGCCACTGTAAACTTACCCAGCTTGCTATTCTGCCTAGTACTAGCGCAAATATTGATAAACCCATCGGAATAATATAAACCGCGACCAGTATTTTACCCATATCAGTACTTGGCGACATATCGCCATAACCAACCGTTGAGCCAGTTACAACTAACCAATAGATAAAATCATTAATGCCTAATAGCGCTGTTTCATCCGCAAGCCACAATAAACCATAGCTTGAAAATGCATAAAACAGCATCATGGCTACGATTAAATACCATCTCATGTTAGAAAAATAACGTAGCATTATTTTTCGACACTTTGTCCAGATTTGCATATTTTCTACAAGGTTAATCACTATGCATGTAGTGTGGGAAAAATCGATGATAAATACAAGCTAAATTTAGTAGGCTTGATGGCCGTTTACCCACTAAAATAGTGTAAACTACAAGGCCGAAGTATATTTCGTTGCTTGATCTGATTTCAGAAAAAACAAACCCGGCAAGGCGCCGGGTAAAATAAAAACACTAGGGAGGTGTTTTGAAGTGTTTGTAGTTTAAGCTAATAATTTTAGACTCGGGGTATAGAGACTTAGTCACAGGTATTGTTGTCAATACGCGAGTAAAATGATCCCAAATGAGTCAAACTAATAACTACATACGACACATGCAAAACAACCCAATAAAAGAGCGAAGAACCCTTTAAATGAAAATTACAGATTTTGATTTTGATCTACCTGAATCCCTTATTGCTAAGTATCCAGCAAAACAACGAACCGCGTCTAGAATGTTACAGTTAGATGGACGCAGTGGTAAAGTTAAACATGGGCACTTTACCGATGTGTTGGATTTATTAGAAGAGGGCGATCTTCTTGTATTTAATAATACTCGTGTCATCCCTGCTAGGTTGTTTGGACAAAAAGAAACAGGCGGTAAAGTTGAAATACTGCTTGAGCGTGTACTTAGTGATAACACAGCTTTAGCCCACATGAAGTCGAGCAAATCACCTAAGGCCGGTGCAAAGATCGAATTAGAAGGAGGCTTGATTGCTGAGGTTTTAGGACGCCAAGAGGCGCTTTTTCATATCAGTTTTAATGGCGAAGAAAATGTGTTTGACTTGTTAGAACGTCATGGCCATATGCCTTTGCCACCTTATATTGACAGGCCTGACGAAGATAGTGACAAAGAGCGATATCAGACGGTTTATAATGAAAAACCCGGCGCGGTTGCGGCTCCAACTGCAGGCTTGCATTTTGATGAGCAGATACTGCAAGAAATTGCGAATAAAGGTGTCAACACTGCATTTGTCACTTTGCATGTTGGGGCGGGTACGTTTCAACCAGTAAGGGTTGAAAACATTGAAGACCATCAGATGCATGCAGAATATGCAGAAGTGAGTCCTCAGGTCGTGGAACTTGTCAAACAGACAAAGAGAAATAATAAGAAAGTGGTTGCCGTGGGCACAACATCGGTTCGTTCGCTTGAGTCCGCCGCTCAAAATTCGACAGACATCATTGATACATTTCTATCAGACACGAGTATTTTTATTTATCCTGGCTTTGAATTTAAAGTAGTTGATTGCATGATCACTAACTTCCATTTACCACAGTCAACGCTAATGATGCTCATAAGCGCTTTTGCAGGTAATGAAAACATAATGTCGGCGTATCAAGAAGCGATTGAACAACGATATCGATTTTTTAGTTATGGGGATGCCATGTTTATTACTGGTCAATAATATCGTTGTTACTGTTCTTGGTAGCCGTCACGCAACTGAACATCAATTGCATTAAGTACTTCTGCTCTGCTAATAGAACCTAATAGGCTTCCTTCGTCATCAACAACGGGGTAAATTTTAGGTTTTTCTTTAAGCATTAATTGAGCTACTTCTAGGACCGAATCATAATCTTTGACAGTGATTACTTCGGTCTTCATTATTTCCCTGACGTAGCAAACTTGTTGCCTGTAATAACTTGATGTGATCATATGCTCTAAACAGTCTATCTCAGATAAAAATCCAATCACAATGCTATTCTTGTCAACAACAGGACCGCCGGATTGTTTGCTAAGCAATAAGCTTTCAACAGCTTCAGCAACAGGCATATCTTGACTCAATTTGACTGGACGGCGATTCATATAGTCGCCTACTTTTAACGATTTCATTTATTCTCCTAAATGACCTTTTTAGTTTGGGTCACCTAGTAGGGTAGTAGATATTCGGCAAAACCACTATAAAAACAACACTTATTTGCCTAGGACATTAGTCGCGTGGAAGAAATATGAAAGACATAAAAAAAGCCAAGTTAATACCAAGATGGTGCGCATAAGTGGATCCAAAGAAGTCGCTTTTACTAGCGGCTTCTTTTTCCCAAAACTTAGCGACTCTATTGACGCTGTGGTCGTCATCCGCAACGTAAATAGCCACTGCATCACCTATTGAAACAGGGTTGTATTCAAGCATATCTCGGTCTAGATACTCCATACCATCAACCATGTATACATATTCGTAATACCAAGTATGAGTGCTTCTACCTTTGGTTTGGTAAATGTCAGTGACCAGAGCTTCTATTTTAAAAGCACCGCTCTCCATAAGTGACTCGTTTCTTTGATAGTTAAGTTCACTGGCAATGAAAAAGACTGGCATGAAGCAGATTAGAAATGTAAGCGGCCAAAATAACCTTTTTTCTACCAATTGAGATTGACGGGCTTTGAAGTGCTTCTCTAGCCAAACCGTCAACCCACCGCACCCGACCACATAAAAAACTAATGGGTAGTACTTAAACTCAATCCTATGGCCTATAAAGTATGTAAGGACCGTTCCGATTGTAATAATTGACAATAACAGCAAAAGCCAGATAGTTTTCTTTTTCATTTCATCCTTTAATCGTCTTTATTGTTGTATCTGCCCAAATAAATTATTTGCTCAATTGTAACAGTACCACGAGCAAGTCCTAGTCTAACAGCCGGAGTCTTGTTGTCCTGCTCACTTTCCTGACAATAGTTATAGAAGACTCTGAATATATCGCCAAGCAGTTGATATAGCTCGGGGTTGTATGGGGTATAACCGTACCAGACCCGCTTTGCATTAGATCCTGAGTGATATGGTCTCTCGAAGATACTTATTTTGCGTCTTAGCTGAAGAAAAAAACGATCTATAGCGTGTAGTCCACCTTTTCTGTATAGGTTAGATTGGTGATCAATATCTAAATCGTAGATGTCAGTTATCACTATGATTTGTTTGTCTGTTCAAATTCATGTTGGAGCCAGACCCTAGCATATCTTCTCTGATGCTTTTTTAGTCTCGAATCACCTATCATTGTGGCATGGGCTTCAGTTTCGCCGGGGTCCATTGAAGGATCATAATTAAAATTAAAAGCTAGTACGTAACCACTAGACAAATCAGCAGTACCCGTGCCATAAAACTCAGAATTCTTTTTTGTTTTTCTATCAGTCCAATTTGATATTTGTATTTGCCTGTCTGTGCACAGGTACATGCAGTTGAATTGTTTATTTTCGAGTCTTCTTTCCCTATCAGCTATAAATCTAGTACATTGTGAATGAATGAAGCGTATCCGCCGATAAAGCGTTTGCATAGACAAATCGAGAATAAAACATATTCTCCGCAATGGGACACGCGAAATCAAAAGCTTGAATAAGATCTTATTTATTTCAGGTCTAGAGTGCTCTCTCGACTTACGTTCAGACGTCCATGATGTTGAGCAACAGTTACAAAAGAAACGTTGTGACCCAGATTTAGTCTTGCCTCTTTTCTTAATGTTAATCAGTTAATAATTAGTATTAGATGGACATTGTTCATTTGGGCATGTTTTGCTCAGATCCACTAAGTAATGGCTTATACGTTGGAATTCCTCGTAAGCAGCTTCATTACTCTTTATTTGATGGTAGACCTGACGCCTTGGCTCTACGACTTTGAGTTTTTGGCAGGTCTTGCATTTGATTGCAACCACATCCTTATCTGTCCCGCTTAGTGCATAGAGCTTCTGGCTGCGCTTAACAGGTTTTGCTTCATTATCTTTTTTGTGTTGAAATACAGATTCTTCATCGTCTCTATTCAATACACCAAAGTTCTCGCACGTTGGTGTTCGACAAAAATTCACCTGCACTCCGTTATTTTCTGAGGGGATTCGGGGTGTGTTCTGTTGTTGAAAAGATTTTTTTGTCATGAAAGGTACGAAGAACATGTATTTATATACAGTTTTCTAGCGTACCTCGTCATAAATGCCAAATTTTAGATCCACTTATCCGCAACGGCTTGAGTTAATACTTGGCTTTTCTTTAAACGTGATATTTACAAACCTAGCACTTCTTTACCTTGGATAAACGTGATATCGACTGGAATCTGCGCATCTGAAAGTTTATCAAGTTCTGCTTGTAAAGTGGGTTTGATTAAACCGTATTGATTAACTAAAGCATCTACACCAACATAATCACCATCTCCTTGCAGGGTGAGAATTTTAGCTGATAGCGAGTCAATCGCTTGTTCCATCTTGAGCATGTCAACTTTGTATAACCCAGCGTCATCTCTTGTAAAAGCGCCTTTTTGCTCAAAGTAATTGAAGCGAATCATATTTGCTTTACCGTGTGCGCTTGATGCGCCAAAACGAACTGACCTGAAAATTCCAGCCATAAACGTAACATAGTAGTCTTCTAAACTACCCTCAGTAATTTCTCCTTTTTCAAGCAGTTGCTGAACCATATACAGGCCTAATATATCGGCCTTGCCTTCTTCTAAAGCAGATGCATGTTCTTTTAAGGCTGCACGAACTGTTAAATCAGAATTCAGCACATTTTTTATGCCTAGGCCATGTGCGACTTCATGAAACATCGTGTTGCCGAAAAAAGCATTAAACGTAATATGTTCGCGTTGCTCTGGCGCAATAAGCTGCTCAGATATAGGGACAAGGATATGATCAAACTTAGCTTGCATTGCATTTTTAAGCTGCAGACGACGGGTTCCTTTTTCGAGTTGAACTTGCTCGTCGTTAGGTAAATTGATAGCAATAGTTTTGCTTCCAGCATTTGAATGCCCGGCGTAGTAAATCACATCATATGCGTTTAAGTCTGCCTCTGTGCCAAGGCATTTGTGCTTTGTATTGTTCAGGGACAGGCAATCCCGTTTGTAGTTCGGGTAAAAAGGCCGCGTATTTGGCGAGTCGCTCGCTCCACTGAGTGTCTTTTAGCAACACATAAGATTCAAACGCGGTCCTATATCCATAAAGTTGATCTTCATACGTTTCAATTGGACCAATCACAATATCAATTGGATTGGTTTTCATATCCATCCATGCGAAGTCAGATGCTTGATATTCATTGGTGACTAAAGCTGTAGCTCGCATTCTAAGATAGTTGGCAAACTCAGGATTTTCAGCTAATTTTGATGCACCTCTTAGTAGATCAGCAGCATAATCTAGTTCTTCTTTAAACACTTCATTGTATGGGGTGGTATATAGTTTCCCTAGTGGATTCCTTTTTACCAAGGAATATAGACCGTCTTTGTCTTTAAATTCGGTAGCCTCAAACTCTTCTTTAGTCATATCAGCGGGGTAAAACATGGCACCTAAAGGTTTTTCTTCGGTATCTATAACAAATGGTTTGTCACTATTTAATCTATCCCACGGGCCGTAATTTATGTCGGCAAAGCTGCGAAGTTTAGGGTCTTCGATTGACGATAAGAATAATTCTTTGTCGCCATCAAAACTCTGTTTCCAAAAAAGGTCATCCATGATTTTTGATGCATCAATTAGTTTCGCCAACATCTGGCGTTGATTATCAGAGTAGCTACTTAAATCAGCTTCAAGCGTCACTGGAAAATAAATATCTAGGCGGGCTTCATCGATTAACTCCTGAGTTTGTGGCGTCACATCACTTGCTGACACCTCAGGTATTTCTTGCTCTTTAGGCGCTTCTGAGCAAGCGGCAATTAAAAAAGAACAACAAATTAAGGAAAAAATTGGGGTAAGACGTTTCATAAGAGATCCATGTTTAATTTTTGTTTATTTGTGAGTGCGGTTTATTTTTATACACTTTACGTCAGTTTGGCGAAAGTTTTAACACATATTTGAGTGCAGTAAACTAAGCTGTATAAATGAATGGTATAGATCACTATATCAATTTGTGTCATTACGAGCAGTAAAACTTTGATATAACATACTAACAGTAAAGTGTGTTACGTGTGTTGTAGCGCATATTTTTGACATTCAAAAGGCCTTGAAAAATGATAAAAAAACAGACCCTTGCATTAATCCCTTTAAGCGTTACTTTAGCGCTCATATCCGCTTCTAGTTTTTCTTTCAACACTGCGCTTGAGCAAGATAAAGCACCTACAAATGTAAGTGCGGCTGATTTCATCAATTTGTTTGAAAAACTAAGTGGTGCTCATCCTGGTTTTCGAAAAGCACACGCTAAAGGGGTATGTGCGACCGGAACATTCACACCCACAGAACAAGCTAACCCATTTAGTGATTCGGCATTACTTAGCAATGGAGAATTACCGCTTAACATGAGATATTCCTTGGGAGGTGGAAATCCCAATGCTGATGAACGTGTTCCTGGCGTAAGGGGCTCAGCGATGCAATTTACTCTAGCCGATGGCAGCAAACATACACTGGCAGGCAATTCATCTCCATTTTTTGCAGCGAAAAATCCTGATATTTTCTTTGGCTTGTTACAAAATTTTTTACCAGGGGAAGATGGCAATATTGATATGGCGAAGTTAGGTGCCTACATCGCTTCGCATCCATCAACTCAAGCTAATGCTATGTGGTCCCGAACGACCCCTGCACCATCGTCATTTGCCAACACGCCTTATTTTGGTTTACATACTTTTTTCTATCAGCCTGCTACAGACTCGGCAAAAGTGAAGTTTCGCTGGCATCTAACGCCTGATTTAGGTGCCAAGGGATTAAGTCCTGAACAAGCCGCTGCGCTACCAAGCGATTTTTTAGAAGACAAATTAATGCAACAAGTCGCCAGTGAAGACTCAAAAGTGTCTTTTTCCTTGATTGCGACAATTGGACAAGACGAAGACACTGAGCTTGATCCGTCGGTCAATTGGCCCGATGATCGCCAAACGTATACGCTAGGAACGATTACAGTCAATGAAGTAGGCGGTGATGCATGTACGACTGTAAATTTTGACCCTAACCTGTTATCCAAGGGGTTCAGCTCAAGCGCAGATCCAGTGCTGAAAATGCGCTCTCCGGCATACGGTATCTCATTTGGTAAAAGGATGACTAACCAATAAATCACTGCGTAAAAGTCACTTAAGCGTGACACTTTGGTATGAATAAAAAAGAGAATGTAGCGTTGTGCGCATTCTCTTTTTATTTAAGCTTATTTTCGCCCATAAGTTTGCTATAATCCGCGGCAAATTTTTAAACCGTGATAACCGAGCGGTTCACTTAATAGCCAGTAGAAGCAATGAAGTTTACTTTACTTAATACCGATGGCCTTGCAAGGCGCGGACAGATTGAATTTGAGCGCGGAGTGATAGAGACTCCTGCATTTATGCCGGTGGGCACGTATGGCACTGTCAAAGGCATGACGCCAGAAGAACTTGCCCAAACAAATGCCCATATTTGTTTGGGAAATACGTTTCATCTAATGCTTAGACCTATGGCACCGATATTATTAAGCAACATGGTGATTTGCATGATTTTATGCATTGGGATAAACCTATATTGACTGACTCTGGGGGTTTCCAAGTATTTTCGCTAGGTGCAATGAGTAAAATTAGTGAACAGGGCGTTACTTTTCGTTCTCCCATCAATGGTGAGAAAATCCTACTTACACCCGAAAAATCTATGCAGGTTCAGCGTGACCTAGGGTCAGATATTGTCATGATATTTGATGAATGTACGCCATATCCAGCTACCGTCGAAGAAGCAAAACGCTCTATGGAATTGTCGCTAAGATGGGCTAAAAGAAGTAAAGACGAGCATGGTGATAATCCCTCGGCCTTATTTGGAATTGTGCAAGGCGGTATGTATGAAGACCTTCGAGATGTTTCGCTTGAAGGTCTTGAAAATATCGGGTTTGACGGTTACGCCATTGGCGGTTTGTCTGTTGGTGAACCAAAGCCAGACATGATGCGCATAGTCAAACACACTGCGCCAAAGATACCTGCGAATAAACCACGTTATCTTATGGGGGTAGGTAAACCCGAAGATATTGTAGAGTCTGTTCGACGGGGTATTGATATGTTCGATTGTGTCATGCCGACACGAAATGCTCGTAATGGTCATCTATTTGTCACTGAAGGTGTGATTAAAATTCGCAACGCGAAACATAAAACAGATACCTCTGCACTTGACAAAAATTGTGATTGTTACACTTGTAAAAATTATTCTCGGTCATACTTACATCATTTGGACAAGTGCAATGAAATCCTTGGCGCTCGGCTAAACACTATTCACAACTTACGGTATTATCAAATTGTGATGGAAGGGCTAAGAGATGCGATTGCAAACAATGACCTTGACGGTTTTGTTACAGAATTTTACGAAAATAAGGGACTACCTGTCCCAGAGTTATAATAATACTTACAAAAATAGTTAAAAAGGAAATACATAATGAGCTTATTCATTTCAAATGCACATGCACAAGAAGCAGGTGCCGCTGCACCTGGATTTGGTTTTGAACCATTGATCATGTTGGCCGTCTTTGGTCTTATCTTTTATTTTTTATTGTACCGTCCACAAGCCAAGCGCGTTAAAGAACATAAAAATCTTGTGTCGTCATTAGGCAAGGGAGATGAGGTACTTACGCAAGGTGGTATTGTTGGTAAAATTACAAAAGTATCTGAAGACAAAGATTTTATTGAAGTCATGCTCAATGAAACTAACTCTATTGTTGTGCAGAAATCAGCGGTAAGTGCGGTCTTGCCAAAAGGTACTATGAAGTCTATTTAATCAAAATAAGCCTATTTTGTGGCGTTCTTTTCAATCTCAAAGAGTGCCAAAGCATAATGGCTAAGTAGGATACAATTGTGTTAAACCAAAATCCAATATGGAAATATTTCTTGGTCCTAATGATATTGGGTATGTGTGCATTATACGCACTACCTAATATTTACGGCGAAGACCATGCCGTCCAAATATCATCTGGACGCAATACGACAGTCACCGAATCACTCGTGCCTAGAATTGAAGCAAGCCTCAACAATGCAGGTATTTCATTTAAGCGTATTGATTATAAAGACGAACGCATTTTAGTGCGTGTGAATGATGATGATACTCAACTGATTGCCAGAGAATTATTAGATGCTGAATTAGGCGAAGATTATTTTGTTGCGATGAATCTGGCACCAGATACGCCGCAGTGGCTTCAATCGCTAAATGCTGAGCCAATGAAGTTAGGGCTTGATTTACGAGGTGGTGTCCACTTTCTAATGGAAGTTGATATGAACAAAGCGCTTGAAAAAGCCTTTGAAGACATGATCACATCGCTTCAGACTCAGTTAAGAGAGCAAGACATTCGTTATCGCAGTGTTCGGCAGGTAGGTGAAGAACTAGAAATAAAATTCAGAGATCCTGATGTTCTTGAAAAGGCACAATTTTATTTGCGCAATAATTTTGGTGAAATGTTATTTAGTGAACGAGATAGCCTCACATTGCGTGGCGTGTTTACGGATCTTAAGTTGACTGAAGTAAGAGATAACGCAGTTAAGCAAAATATTGTCATTATTCGAAACCGGGTAAATCAACTTGGGGTTGCCGAGCCTTTGGTACAAAAACAAGGACAAGATCGAATAGTTGTTCAATTGCCTTAGTATTCAAGATACGGCAAAAGCAAAAGAAATTCTTAATGCTACCGCTACCCTAGAATTTAGGCTAGTGGACCAAACCAATGATGTTAGAGATGCGGTAAATGGAAGAGTTCCTGCGCGTTCTGAGCTTATATACGATAGAGACGGCCGTCCTGTTTTGCTTCAGAAAAACATCATGCTAACAGGTAACCACATTATTGATGCCAACAATAGCATTGATGAAAATGGTTTTCCGCAAGTTAACATATCGCTTGATGCTGATGGCGGTAGCAAAATGTCAAATTCAACAAAAGATAACATTGGCAAGCCAATGGCAACCATTTTCATTGAATTTAAAGCAACCGACGAGCGTGATGCTGAAGGTAAGTTGATATTTGAGAAAAAAGAAGAAGTCATTAACGTTGCAACAATTCAAGCAAGGCTTGGTAATTCTTTCAGAATTACAGGTATTGACAGTGCAAAAGAAGCCCGTGATTTAAGCTTACTATTAAGAGCAGGAGCACTTATTGCGCCAATACAAATTGTTGAAGAAAGAACGGTTGGTCCAAGTTTAGGAAAGGAAAATATTAAGCTTGGATATCAAGCTATTATGTTTGGTCTAGCAGGCGTGCTTATTTTCATGCTTGTTTATTATCGAGGATTTGGTGTGGTGGCAAATATCGCCTTGATTTTCAACGTTGTGATGATAATCGGGATTATTTCCATGGTGCCTTGGGGCTACTTTGACCCTTCCTAGTATGGCGGGCATTGTATTGACTGTTGGTATGGCAGTAGATGCAAATGTACTCATATTTGAACGTATTAGAGAAGAGTTAAGGGATGGAAGAAGTCCTCAACAAGCTATTCATTTCGGCTATGACAACGCATTCTCAACCATTTTGGATGCTAACATCACTACATTTATTGCAGGTTTGATATTGTTTGCTGTGGGTACAGGGCCAATAAAAGGCTTCTCAATTACCTTGATGATAGGGATTGTGACTTCTATGTTTACCGCTATCATCTTTACGAGAGTATTGGTTAACGCGATTTGGGGCGGAAAACGCATCAAATCATTACCAATCTAGGAGCTCAATTAATGAAATTTCAAATTTTACGATTAAAAGAAACCGTCAACTTTATGCGCTATAGATTTGGCGCAATGATTTTTTCTACGTTATTGATTTTAGGCTCCTTCACCTCACTTGCTGTTAATCAATTAAATTGGGGCTTAGATTTTACTGGTGGAACCGTTATTCAAGTTTTGTATCCTGATGGTGCAAATCTTGAAAACATTCGGGCAGAGCTCGCCGCTGAGAACTTTCCTGATGCTGTTGTTCAAAATTTTGGTAGTAGCCAAGATGTTTTGATCAGGATTGCGCCACGTGATGATATTAACGCACAAGATATTGGTGATGTGGTAATGGCGACGCTAACCGCAGCTAATAGTACTGCTATGATGCAAAGGATTGAGTTTGTGGGTCCTTCCGTTGGAGAAGAATTAACCGAGCAAGGTGGCTTAGCCATGCTGGTTGCACTGATATGTATCCTTATCTACGTAGCAATGCGTTTTGAGTATAGGTTTGCGCTAGGCTCTGTTGGTGCACTAATGCATGATGTAATTATTACACTTGGTTTGTTTTCAGTTTTACAGTTAGAATTTGACCTTACTGTATTAGCTGCTCTTTTAGCTGTTATTGGCTATTCATTGAACGATACGATAGTAGTCTCAGATAGAATAAGAGAAAACTTTAGAAAGGTCAGAAAAGGAACACCAACGGAAATTATTAATATTTCGTTGACTCAAACACTGAACCGAACCATCGTTACATCATTAACTACCATCATAGTTCTTTTAGCCTTGTTCTTTAAAGGTGGAGCTTTGATTCATGGATTTGCTACAGCCTTGTTATTTGGTGTGTTTATCGGGACATATTCTTCGGTTTATATTGCCAGTTCAGTTGCTTTGGCCTTAGGGGTTAGCAAAGAAGATTTAATGCCACCTGAAGTTGAGCGAGAAGGTGAAGATTTAGAGCCCTTGTAGATAGTAAAACCATTAATATAAAGCCCAGTCGATATTAGTCGTCTGGGCTTTTTTTGTTTTCAATATTCATGTTTACTGAATAATTTTGCACCAAAATGTACTTTTTATTGTCTATCTAACGTATGTATTGAACAAATGTTGATAAGACAAATGGAGATGATAAATGGATCTAAAAAAATTAATGGGTGGATTGTCCAATTCCGGTGCTCTAAGTGGATTTATGGGTGGTGTCGCTGGTGGTGGCTTGACGTCTATGGTGGCAAGTAAAAAAGGTAAGAAAGTAGCTAAAACGGGGCTAAAAGTTGGCGCACTGGCTGCTGTGGGAGGACTTGCTTGGAAAGCCTACCAAAGCTATTCTGCAAATAGCCAGAACGCTGCACAAGGTTCGCAGGTGAACCGTCAAGCCGCAATTCCCTCTCAACATCAACACGCTAAATTTGATTTCAGACCTGCTCAGATTCAACAACAACAATTTGAAGAAGTAGTAGACGAATCAAATGAAAGTGGTCAATTAATTTTGATGAGAGCGATGATTACTGCAGCTCATAGTGATGGACATATTGATGATGAAGAAAGGCAAAAGATATTCGCGCAAGTAGAGCAAATGGATCTAAGCGTGCATGAAAAAGCAGCTTTATTTGATGAATTGAGAAAACCTCTTCAACTCAATGAATTGGTTGCACAGGTGCCTAATGCGCAAACAGGAATTGAAGTATACGCGGCAAGTGCGAGCGCAATAGACTTGAATAATGCGCAATCCCAACAGTATCTTAGCAGCTTGGCTAATCAATTATGTATCCCGTCTGAACTGACTAAAAATATCCACGAACAGCTTCAATCATACGGGTAAGCAATAGTTAGTTTAACGACTGTTTAATTAAGGAAAACAATGAAAATTTTAAAAATAATTTTAATCACTACACTAATTACTGCAGCAGGTTGCGTGTCTTGGGTATTTGCTAAGAGTCCTTTTGTCGATATGCCCCAAGGCGAATACTCTGTCGATTTAACACATGCATCAATTGTGTGGAAAGTATCTCATTTTGGTCTATCTGATTATGTAGCTCGTTTTGCTGATTTTGACGCAAGCGTTATTTATGACAGCGATGACATTAGCAAAAGTCAGGTAAGCGCTTCTATCAATCCAATGTCTATCCAAACTGCGTACCCAAATGCGTCAGAGAAAGATTTTAATAAAATTTTAGCCACAGATAGCGGCTGGTTTAATGCAGGTGAATTTGCTTCGATTGATTTTAGCTCAACAAAAATTGAGATGACAGGTGAAAACACGGCGGTAATGACGGGCCAACTCTCATTCTTAGGCGTGACAAAGCCAGTCAGCTTAGATGTTATCTTTAACGGCGCTATGAAGGTTCAACCCTTTAGCAGAAAACCAACAATGGGCTTTTCTGCGACAACCACAATTAAACGGTCTGATTGGGGGATGACTAAGTTCGTCCCAAACATTGGGGATGAGGTAGAGGTGATGATTGAAGCTGAGTTTGCAAAAGTAGAATAAATGGACAAAGTTCACAATTCTTATCGGTATAATAGCCTCGCAATCATTTTGCATTGGACCATGGCGCTTGGCCTTCTGTTTATGCTAGGCAGTGGTATATACATGGTATATGCGGATATTTCGAAATCAGAGCAATTCTCCTTATACCAAACCCATAAGGCGTCAGGTGTAGTGATGCTATGGGCGATAGTACTTAGGATAATGGTGAAATTCTTCAGTAAGGCACCTGCGTTACCTAAGGTATTTTCGGAATCTGATGCACAAAAGGCAAAAATTGGGCATTGGGGACTTTATATCTTGTTAATTGCAATGGTGCTGTCCGGCTGGACAATGGTTTCGGCTAGTCCCTTTGGATTACCCACTTTTGTCTTTGTTGATTGGATTGAATGGCCTCATATTCCGGGTATTGCTCGAAACAAAATGGTTGAGTCAATCGGCAACTTAATCCATTGGATTAGCGCAATTATATTGGGTCTTGCGGTAGTAGGTCATATCATGATGTTACTTTGGCATAAACAGTCCCACGGTGTAAATTTGATATCTCGTATGTGGTGGAAAAAAGGAATAACAATGAGTAATGTATATTCTTCATATTTGATGAAGTTAACCATTATCGGGCTTGTGTTGGGGATCGTGTTTACAGAACTTGAAGCGCAAACCAAAGCCAACGACACAAATAGTCGAATCGGTTTCAGTGGGCAGCACGCTGGAATGGAGTTTGAAGGAATTTTTGAACAGTGGGAAGCATCGATAGTATTGCCACCGTCAGATTCGGCAAAAATCGAAGCTAGTTTTGAGTTAACAAGTGCAACCACCGGAGATAGTACCTACGATAGCACTTTACCTGAAGGCGACTGGTTTGATGCCGAAAATTACCCGCGAGGGATGTTTGTGAGTGATTCAATAGTGGTAAATGATAAGCAATATGACGTGAGTGGACATTTGACTATCAAAGGCATTACAAAACCAGTTAAGTTTGTTTTAGTTGATACAGGGGAACGTTTACAAGCTACTTTCGCAATTGATAGGTTAGCATTTGCCATTGGCGTGGATTCTGATCCAGATGCTGAATGGGTTAGTCAATTTATTCAGATGAATGTAGACATTCAAAAGTAGCCAAACGCTATATACTGCCTATGCCAATTGAGTTGTTACAGGCGAACAATTATGCTCGCCTGCAATATGCAAAATCACTATTTAAGTCGTTTAACAATATTTTGAACCACTCTAGGATTGCCTGCAACTAGGCCGTTCGCACTGCTAAGGCGCTTTTATTTCATCGTATAGTGGGTCATTGTTTCCTGCATAATCAGTTACCAAGCCACCAGCTTCTTTTATTAATAACTCGCCAGCGGCCATATCCCAAGCTTTCAAGCCTCTTTCCCAATAACCGTCAAACCGCCCAGATGCGACATAGGCTAAATCTAATGCTGCAGACCCTGTTCGACGCACATCACCGGCATCCTTAAATACGTTAGCAAAAAGCGCTAAATCTGTTTGTAATGCGGACTTATCTTTGAAGGGGATAGCGGTTGCTAAAATAGTATTAGATAAATCCTTTGCTTTAGAGCAACGAATACGATAACCATTTAATTGTGCACCAGCCCCTTTGCTTGCCGCAAAAAGTTCACCGCGAATAGGATCAAATACAACAGCTTGGTCTAATTTGCCTTTATAAAGAAGTGCAATTGAAACAGCAAAGTGAGGGATGCCAGCGATGAAATTACTGGTACCATCTAGAGGGTCAATTACCCAAGTAAACTCTGGATTGCCTTCGAGTAGCCCGCCTTCTTCACCAATAAATGCATGGTCAGGGTAAGACTGCTTTATTTTATCTATGATGGTCAACTCCGCTTCTTTGTCTATTTTAGTCACAAAGTCGTGAGCGCCTTTAGATTGAACTTCAAGATCGTCACGGTTTTCAAAACCACGAGATATCACGTTTCCGGCTGCACGCGCGGCGCGCACAGCGATGTTTAGCATTGGATGCATAGATGACCACCAAATTGTAAAAAGAGCTATAAAAAAATCAGCAGTAGTATAGCAAACAATGCCTCATTAGATATAGCTTTACTTGCGATTTGCTATTTTGTCCTGTTAACTTAACTAACATGTTATCTTTTTATTGTGAGCTAAAGCTATATGAATAATTACGAAGATGTAAAACTTAACTATGTTGAGTTTGCTGCTAAAAACCTAAAAGCAACGAGTAACTTCTTTGAAAACGCATTTTCATGGGAGTTTACATGGTATGGAGATGATTACATGTCTTTCTCAAATCAAGGATTAGAAGGAGGTTTTTACAAAGCAGATTTAACTAGCACTCAAGATGCTGGAGGCGCACTACTTGTTTTTCATGCCATAGAATTAGAGTCTTGTTTAGAACGAGTAAAAGCTGCTGGTGCTCAAATTAATAAAGATATATTTACTTTCCCTGGTGGCCGGCGATTTCATTTTATTGAGCCAAGTGGTAATGAATTTGCTGTTTGGTCTAATGATGGCGATGAATAGTTTTAGACTAAACCCTAGCAATTAGCTACAATACGCGCCGAAAAACTGGCGTCAAAACCAGCCTTAATCAGTATTCACGGGTAATTTATCTTTATGTTAGACGCAATACGTATAGTCTTAGTCAATACTTCTCACACTGGGAATATCGGATCCGCTGCGCGCGCTATGAAAACTATGGGCTTACGGCATCTGTATCTTGTTGACCCTGTTTCCGAACCAGATGGTAAATCTCATGCCTTAGCAGCTGGTGCAACCGATGTATTAGCTCAAGCAAAGATCGTCGATACTTTAGAAGAAGCTATTGCTGATTGTGGATTGGTAGTGGGCACATCCGCAAGGTCACGCACATTATCTTGGCCAATGCTTGACTCAAGGGAATGCGGAGAGAAATTGATTAATGAAGCGAGCCAATATCCCGTTGCCTTAGTTTTTGGTCGGGAGTCTAGTGGATTGAATAACCAAGAACTTCGTCAGTGTAATTATCACGTGTGTATTGATGCTAACCCTGAATATAGCTCTTTGAATTTAGCCGCTGCGGTGCAGACCTTATGTTACGAAATTCGAATGCATATGTTAGCGATTGAAAAATCAAAGCATCCTCACCCTACGCCTACACAAGCGCAATATCCGTTGACAGACGAACTTGAGCATTTTTATGCGCACTTTGAAAAAACGTTTTCAGATACTGAGTTTATTAGGCCTAAACATCCTGGGGTCATCATGAGTAAAGTGCGCAGGATGTTTAACAGGGCCAGATTAGAATCTCAAGAGCTATCAATTTTGCGCGGTATGCTCTCTTCAATAGACAAGAGTCTTGATAAAAAATAATCACTGTGCCAATACCGTGTAAATTTCTTCAGCTAGAGTAAGGACAATCATGTTTGCAAGAGTGTCTGATGACATAAAAAGTGTTTTTACCCGTGATCCTGCCGCCAGAAATAAGTGGGAAGTATTTTTTAACTATCCAGGCTTGCATGCAGTGTGGCTTCATCGCTTCAGTCATAAGCTATGGAAGTGGCGATTAAAATGGTTAGCCCGCTTTGTATCAAATTTGAGTCGTTTTATCACGGGAATAGAGATTCACCCTGCTGCAACATTAGGCAATAGGGTTTTTATAGATCATGGAATGGGGGTTGTTATTGGTGAAACAGCCATCGTTGGAGATGACGTTACGCTTTATCATGGTGTTACCCTTGGCGGAACCAGTTGGAAAGCAGGTAAGCGCCACCCTACATTAGGTAAGGGCGCGGTTGTAGGTGCTGGAGCAAAAGTACTTGGTCCAATTGAAATAGGCAAAAACGCGAGGATTGGGTCGAACTCTGTAGTCATTAAAGATGTTCCTGATGATGCGACTTGTATCGGAATCCCCGGTCGTATTATATTGCCAAAAATAGATAAAAATAAGGACGGTAAAGATACAAAACGGCGTGCAATGGCCCAAAAATATGGATTTGACGCTTATGCAATTTCTGACGACAACCCAGATCCAGTTGCTAATGCAATGGGTATTATGCTTGAGCATGTACATTTAATGGACACGAAAGTTGAGGAGATGTGCAAAGTTATTCAGTCCCTTGGTGGAGAGGTATGCACTGAGTCATTACCGAAACTTCACGCAGACGATTTCGCTGATACAGGCATATCTCCAATTGTCAAAAAGGCGCAAGCAGAAGCATTTGATCCACATATTTAAGCATATTTTATGCTGCAAATAATACTTGACTAAAATAGTCGGGTAAATACTTGACAATTTTACTCAAGTATATACAATCTGCGCATAAATTTTAGCTGCGAGAAGGTGAGCAAGTGAAGTTAACTTCAAAAGGAAGATATGCGGTAACAGCAATGCTGGACGTTGCATTACACTCACAAAATGGACCCGTGCCTTTAGCTGATATTTCTGAGCGACAAGCAATTTCTTTGTCATACCTAGAGCAACTCTTTTCACGCTTAAGAAGGCAAAAGTTAGTGGCAAGTGTAAGGGGGCCTGAGTGGTGGTTATCAACTTGGCAAAGCACCAAATGATATTGCTATTGGCGAAGTAATAAGAGCCGTTGATGAAAGTGTAGATGCCACGAAATGTCAGGGACAATCTGATTGTCAAGGCGGCGAAAGGTGTTTAACTCATAGTTTATGGCAAGATTTGAGTGACAGAATCGATACTTTTTTAAACGGTATCACCCTTGGCGAATTAATGGTCCAGCGTGATGTGAAAGAAGTCGCTGGGCGTCAGCAACAAACAACTAAAACATTAATTAATAATATTGAAATTAGCATGCAACTTTAGGCGGAGTACATGATGAGCGATATCACTTTACCAATTTATTTAGACTATTCCTCTACTACACCAGTAGACCCGCGTGTTGCCGAGAAAATGAAAGAATGCCTTTCAATGGAAGGCAACTTTGGTAACCCTGCGTCAAGATCGCACAAGTTTGGATGGGTCGCTGAAGAAGCAGTAGACATTGCCCGCAACAACATAGCTGATCTTGTTAATGCAGATCCTAGAGAAATTGTATTCACATCCGGTGCAACTGAATCAAATAATTTAGCAATTAAAGGTGCAGCGACCTTTTACAGTAAACGCGGCAAGCATGTTATCACCTTAAAAACAGAGCACAAAGCCGTGCTTGATACTACACGCCAATTAGAGCGTGAAGGGTTTGAGGTCACTTATTTAATGCCTCAGTCTAATGGCTTAGTCGATTTAAATGAACTAGCAGCAGCGATGCGTGAAGATACTGTATTGGTTTCAATCATGCATGTGAATAACGAAATAGGCGTGATTCAAGACATCGCAGCAATTGGCGAAATGTGCCGCGAACGTAAAATCATCTTTCATGTTGATGCTGCCCAAAGTACGGGTAAGGTGCCAATTGATTTACAAAGCTTGAAAGTCGACTTGATGTCTTTTTCTGCTCACAAAACATATGGCCCTAAAGGAATCGGTGCGCTTTATGTACGCCGTAAACCTAGAATCCGTATTGAAGCACAGATTCATGGCGGTGGTCATGAGCGTGGAATGCGATCTGGTACACTTGCTACTCACCAAATTGTTGGTATGGGTGAAGCATTCAGATTAGCCAAAGAAGAAATGGCTAGCGAGAACGAACGCATTAAAATGCTTCGCGACCGTTTGTGGAATGGCATTAAAGATATGGAAGAGGTTTATCTAAACGGTGATTTTGATAACAGAGTGCCACATAACCTCAATGTCAGCTTCAATTATGTAGAAGGTGAGTCGTTGATAATGGCATTAAAAGATATGGCTGTTTCATCAGGTTCAGCGTGTACTTCAGCCAGCTTGGAGCCTTCATATGTGCTAAGAGCGCTGGGTCTAAATGATGAGCTTGCGCATAGCTCAATCCGATTCAGTATTGGGCGTTGGACAACTGAACAAGAAATCGACCATGTGATTAATGTTATCTTGAACTCTATAGATAAGTTAAGAGAAATGTCGCCGCTTTGGGACATGTTCAAAGAGGGAATCGATTTAGATTCTGTTGAGTGGGCACATCACTAAATTTATAAAACGTCCACATTAGAAGATGGACGTTTAAAGACCATTTATATTTGAGGAAAGTACCATGGCTTATAGCGAAAAAGTAATTGATCATTATGAAAACCCAAGAAACGTAGGTGCATTTGATAAAAATGACCCTAGTGTAGCGACTGGAATGGTGGGCGCACCAGCATGTGGTGATGTCATGCGACTACAACTGAAAGTGAACAGCGATGGCGTAATTGAAGATGCAAAGTTCAAGACCTATGGTTGTGGCTCTGCAATCGCGTCTAGCTCATTAGTCACAGAATGGGTTAAAGGCAAGTCAATTGAAGATGCAACTAGCATCAAAAACACCGATATTGCTCAAGAACTAGCGCTTCCTCCAGTTAAGATACATTGTTCAATCTTAGCGGAAGACGCCATAAAAGCGGCTGTAGAAGACTACAAGAAAAAACAAGCATAAGTTGTAATGACAAATCGACAAGCGAGCATTTGTTCGCTTGTTTTGTATTACATGTAAGTACCAATAGTAAGTGAGGAGATAGTATGGCGATTACCGTAACCGAATCAGCTGCAGATAGAGCCCGTTCTTTTCTTGATAATCGGGGCAGTGGAATTGGCTTGCGTTTAGGCGTGAAGACTACAGGTTGTTCAGGCCTTGCCTACGTTTTAGAGTTCGTTGATGAATTAAACGACGATGATAGTGTGTTTGAAGACAAAGGCGTAAAAGTGATTGTTGATGGTAAAAGTCTTTCATTTCTAGATGGTACCGAACTTGATTTTGCAAAAGAAGGCTTAAACGAGGGTTTTCAATTTAATAACCCTAATGTGAACGGTGAATGTGGTTGCGGCGAAAGCTTTACTGTTTAACGAGTCCGTCAAGTTACATAGCGCATAATTGATAGCCCAAAAAAGGTTGCTAGAATCACAATGAATTACTTTAGTTTGTTCAATTTGCCTGCTCAATTTGAGATAGACTTAGTCGCTTTAGAAGAGCGATACAAACTTCTTCAAAAAATGACACACCCAGATAAGCATGCTAGCGCTAGTGATCAACAAAAGCGAATTTACATGCAAAAGAACGCGCAAATAAACGATGCCTATCATGTCTTAAAACATACGATTAGGCGAGCAGAGCATTTGTTGGATATCCGTAAAACGCAACGCCCTTCTGAACAAGAGACTATTGGCGATACTGCTTTTTTAATGCAACAAATGGAGCTTAGAGAAGCTTTAATGGATGCGAATACTATTGATACATGTCAATCGCTTTTGAACGATATCAACGAAACTGTACTTGATTACGAAAAGAACATTAGCCTTTTGCTGCTTGATGGTTCAGAAGAAAAAAATATGCAAGCTACAATTGAACTCAACAAGCTAAAATTCTTCGTTAAATTATGTGACGAGACAAAAGAACATTTGCAACAATTATCTGAATAAAAGGTGTTTAAATGGCATTACTGCAAATTGCTGAGCCTGGCCAAAGTGCTGCGCCTCATCAAAGAAAGATTGGTATTGGGATCGATCTTGGTACAACAAATTCGTTAGTTTCGATTGTCCAAAGTGGCGAAGCTAAAACAATTGCCAATATTGATGGAAGGCATCTAATCCCTTCTGTCGTGAGATACACTGACAGCCAAGTTATTGTTGGGCATGAAGCAAAAAATGCCGCTGATGAAGATCCACAAAACACCATTATGTCAGTAAAACGGTTCATGGGTCGCAAAGTAGAGGACGTGACACGATTGTGGCAGCACTTACCTTATGAGTTTTCGGCTACAACCGGTAACCCAGTATTTGTGACTAAAATGGGAAACAAAAATCCAGTTGAGATATCTGCAGATATCTTAAGAAAGTTAAGAGATCTAGCACGGAAGGCTTCTGGTGACGAGGCAACAGGCGCAGTCATCACTGTTCCCGCTTATTTTGACGATGCTCAAAGACAAAGCACAAAAGACGCTGCGCAACTTATTGGTTTACCCGTGTTGCGCCTTTTAAATGAACCTACGGCTGCAGCAATAGCTTATGGATTAGACCAGACTGAAGATGGAAATATTGCGGTTTTTGATTTGGGCGGGGGAACATTTGATGTATCAGTGCTTACATTGAACAAAGGTGTTTTTGAAGTAAAAGCCACCGCAGGGGATACGGCCCTTGGGGGTGATGATTTTGATCTAGCTATTGTAAATTACCTTGTTCAAGAGTTCGATTTATCAGCAAGCCAAGAAAAGTCTTATCATAGACAATTAATGACTCAGTCTAAAAAGATAAAAGAGACACTTAGCCTTGAAGATGAAGTTAAGGTTGAGTGCAATTTTGAAGGTGACAGAAAAGAACTTGTGTTACATAAGCATACCTTTGAAAGCTTGATTGTTGGAGCAGTCGATAAAACGATCGATATTTGTAAAAGGGCGTTACAAGACGCTCAAATGGCTAAAGGTGAGATTCAACAAGTGGTGATGGTTGGTGGTTCGACACGTGTACCCTTAGTGAGAGAAAAGGTCGAAGCGTTCTTTGATAAGCCGCCATTGACTAGCATAGATCCTGATAAAGTCGTAGCGATTGGCGCGGGGATACAAGCTGATATCCTTGTAGGGAACAAGCCAGATAGTGAAATGTTGTTATTGGACGTATTACCATTATCGTTAGGTATTGAAACAATGGGAGGTCTAGTCGAAAAAATAATTCCCAGAAACACTACTATCCCCGTTGCTAGAGCGCAAGAGTTTACTACCTTCAAGGATGGTCAAACCGCAATGGCTGTGCACGTTTTACAAGGTGAAAGAGAACTGGTTGAACACTGCCGCTCATTAGCGAAGTTTGATTTGACTGATATCCCGCCAATGGCTGCAGGTGCTGCGCATATTAGAGTGACTTTTCAAGTTGATGCTGACGGCTTACTTAGCGTCACTGCCATGGAAAAATCAACGGGCGCACAGGCACAAATTGAAGTGAAGCCTTCATATGGACTACAAGAGTCAGAAATTTTGACTATGCTAAGCGCATCTATGGAGAATGCTCAGCAAGATATGCAGGCGCGAATGGTGAAAGAGCAACAAGTTGAAGCCTCTCGCGTGATTGAAAACATGTATGCAGCTTTAGAACAAGATGGACAAGACCTTCTGAACGACGAAGAACGTGATGTCATTATTGCAAGTTTGGATACACTAAACGAAATTAGTCAACAAAATGATAGCAAAGCCATAAAATTGCAAATTGAGAAGGTTGATGCCTTGAGCCAAGCATTTGCAAATAGAAGAATGGATAAAGCAATTAATATGGCACTATCAGGCCAGTCAGTAGATAACATTTAAGGAATCGGTAAATGCCACAAATTATATTTTTGCCCCACGAAGAGCTATGTCCAGATGGCGCAGTGTTAGAATCAGATTCTGGTACAAGTTTATTGGATGTCGCGCTGAAAAATGGTATCGGTATTGAACATGCTTGCGAAAAGGTCTGTGCTTGTACAACATGCCATGTGATTGTAAGAGAGGGATTTGATTCTTTGGATGAATCTGACGAGCTTGAAGATGACTTATTAGACAAAGCGTGGGGTTTAGAACCAGAGTCGAGATTAGGTTGCCAAGCCATCATTAAAGACGAAGACCTAGTGGTAGAAATACCTAAGTATTCAATTAACCACGCTTCAGAGCAACATTAATCGAAAATTGATTAGTGTTTTGGATGGAAGTTGAATATAATCACGCGCAACAAAATATGATGCTTTGTGTTTGCCGCCTAAATAGGGCACTCACACGCTAGTTTAGAATTAACAGGATATCAAAATGGCACTAGAACGTACTTTTTCAATCATAAAACCAGATGCTGTAGCCAAAAATGCAGTTGGCGCAATATATAACCGTTTCGAATCAGCAGGTTTACGAATTGTAGCTTCAAAAATGCTTCACTTGAGCCGAGAAAAAGCGGAAGGGTTTTACGCAGAGCACAAAGAACGTCCATTTTTTGGTGCGCTTGTTGACTTTATGACATCAGGACCAGTGATGGTGCAGGTATTAGAAGGTGAAAACGCTGTTGTTCGTAACCGCGAAATAATGGGCGCTACTAATCCTAGCGATGCAGCAGCTGGAACGCTTCGCTCTGATTATGCAGAATCGATTGACGAAAACGCAGTCCACGGTTCAGATGCGCCTGAGTCTGCAGCAAGAGAAATTGCTTACTTCTTTAGTGACGAAGAGATTTGTCCTCGTACTCGCTAGAAGTGCATTGGAAAAATGAAAAAGGGAGCCGGTGGCTCCCTTTTTCGTCTTTCATCTTATAGGGTTTATACTTAAGTTATCGGATGTATAGCTTTGTAAAACAAAGTCGGGGATAGAACATGAGCGTTGAGATGCAAGAAGTGGCGCAAAAACATAGTGAAAAAAACCAACCTATTGAACTTTAATAGGCAAGGTATGCGCGAGTATTTCAAAAGAATTGGTGAAAAGCCTTTCAGAGCGGACCAATTGATGAAGTGGATTTATCAGGAAGGTCAGTCTGATTTTGAAAAAATGAGCAATTTAAACAAGGCATTACGCTCTAAACTTGCCGCAACTTGTGAAGTGCGAGCACCTGAAATATCACAGCACCAACAAGCAAGTGATGGCACCATAAAGTTTGCTATTATCTTAGATGGCGGTCAGGAAGTTGAAACTGTTTGGATCCCAGAAACCGACCGTGCAACTTTATGCGTATCTTCTCAAGTTGGATGCGCGTTGGAATGCACATTTTGTTCTACAGCTCAGCAAGGCTTTAATCGTAATCTTTCTGTCGCTGAGATCATAGGCCAAGTATGGCGAGTCGCTACTTTTATAGGCTTATCAAAAGATACCTCCCAACGACCTATTACAAATGTTGTCATGATGGGAATGGGTGAACCTCTACTAAATCTTAAAAACGTGGTGCCAGCAATGGATATTATGATGGATGATTTCGGTTTTGGCTTATCTAAGCGAAGAGTGACTTTATCTACATCCGGTGTTGTTCCTGCCTTAGATATGTTGGGTGACCAAATAGACGTGGCACTTGCTATTTCATTGCATGCAGCTGATAACAAGTTACGAGATGAAATTGTGCCGGTGAACAAAAAGTATCCAATTGAGGAGTTTTTGGCAGGAGTGAGGCGCTATTTAGCTAAGTCGAAAGCCAATCAAGGTAAAGTGACGGTGGAGTACGTCATGTTAAATGGTATTAACGATAGCACCGATCAAGCCCACGAATTAGCGAAGGTGCTCAAAGATACCCCAAGTAAAATAAATCTTATCCCTTTCAATCCTTATCCTAGTTCTCCTTATACCTGTTCTAGTAATTCGCGTATTGATAGGTTTTCTAAAGTTTTGATGGACTACGGGTTTACGACCGTCGTTAGAAAAACAAGAGGAGATGATATTGATGCAGCATGCGGTCAGCTAGTAGGTGATGTGGTTGATAGGACCAAAAGATTATTAAAAAAACAGTCAAAAGGACCATCAATTTCAATTAAGACGTCTTAAACGCTAGCATTTGTTGTAGATATGCTTGCAAGTTATGCAAAATGAAAGCAAACTCAAAGGTATAAGAATAATAGGTAGTTTTCATATGACTATGTTGAAATCGTTGGTTGTTTTTAGTGTTATTATTTTATCGTTTGGCTGCACAACAAGCCCTGTAGATGAAACATTTGCAGGGGCGGGTGAGTTTAATTCACAAGAGGCGGCAAAAACTCGCGTAAGCCTCGGATTAACTTATCTTCAAAACGGAAATTTTAGCCAAGCTAAATTTAATCTTGATAGAGCATTAGAGTTTGATTCTCGTTCAGGTCAGGCACACTTTGCGATGGCTTATTATTATGAGACTGTAAATGAGCTTGCTAGGGCTGAAGAGTACTACAAAAGTGCACTTAGTTATTCGCGCAATGATCCTGATGTGTTAAATAGCTATGGCGCCTTTTTGTGCAAACAAGGTGAATACGAAAAGGCCAAAAGCAACTTTTTAAAAGCGGTTGATGATAAAAGCTATATTTCCACAGCGCAAACATATGAAAACCTTGCGATATGCTCGCAAAGCCAAGGAAAACTGACTGAGGCTGTGACTTATTTTAGAAACGCATTAAGTCATCAACCTACACGAGCAACGACTCTGCTGTATCTTACTGAAATTTACGCAGATGACGAAAAGTGGGATGAAGCACAACGGTCTTTGTGGAAATACGAGAGAAATGCAGGAGTATCACCAGACTCAATTTATTTGGCATATCGTATTGCTCAAGGACAAAATAATATTAGATATGCTACAGAATATGTAGATTTACTGACACGCCTTTACCCAACTCATCCTAATACTGCTGAAGCAAGAGCTCAACTTGGGAACTTTAAGCCCAGTGCAACGGTTCGTCAAAAAACGCGACAAACTTCGGTACAGGCGACAAATGAATTAGCGACGCCTGATATTACTGGAGCCGTAGCTGCCCAAAATACGCAAAAAGCGAGCGTTGTGTTAGTACCTGATGCTGCTGATTTATCGGATACGGATGTTGATGACACGCAATTAGCTTCCCAGAGTGAAAGCCCAGAAATTGTTATAATAGATACAACACAGTCATCGAATGAAGCGACAAATGATGCGTCAAGTATTGCTCAACTGAGCGATGAGGCTCTATCTGAAACCCAATCAGCACCAAACCAACCTATACAAACTGAAGCCGGTGAAAATGTTGAACTAGCGGCTGACAGTCTTAACACTGACTCAGGTGACGTACAAATAAACGATACACCCAGTACAAATCAAACAATTGAAAATGAAGTGAGCGTTGAAGCAACACAAGCTCTTGGTGAGGGGTCAACACAAGGCGCTTTGGTGGCCAATGAGCCATCAGATGAACTTATTGATGGCCCAAGCCAAGAATTTAAAGAAGTCGTTGCATCACTAGCAAGTGAAGGTAGCTTGGATAGCCATAGGTTGCACAAGACAATGTCCAGCAGACTGCCCAACAGATAAATGACACAATTGAAAGTGAAGTCGCGTTAGAAGAAATCGAATCACAAAATGATAGTGTTAATGAGAATACCGTTTCAGACGCAAGTAGTGAAGTAACACAGGCACTAGAGCAAGCCACTGATTCGTTAGCCGTTAATGGCAGTGATGAGCGTAAATTACCCGATTCCGATGTTGTAGATAGCGCTGATGAGGCGATAGCTCAAAGCGACGAGATAGAAAATCAGGACGCCTTAAATGCTCTTGAAGCAACAATAGAAGATTCTACTACTAATGAGCAAGAGGCGGACTTTCACGTTGTGAAAAAAGGTGAAAATATGTATCGCATTTCACTTCGCTACAATGTAAAAATTGATACCTTGTTAGCGTGGAATGAGATGGTAGATCCTAGTGATTTACAAGTCGGTATGAAGTTGAAAGTGAGGGATGGCAATGCCGACTAACGAAGAGCAAAATGAAGTTTCGGCTCTAAGCAAGCAAGAGCTAGTTTCTGAAGAAGTAACAAAACAAGAATTACCCAGCCCTGGTGAAACATTGCGCTTTGCTAGAGAGAACAAAGGATTGTCGCAGCAAGATATTGCAAAACAGTTAAGAATCCGAATGTCGAGCATTATCGCAATTGAAACTGATGCATTAGAAAAAGGTGTTTCAATCACCTACACCAAAGGCTACATCAAGCTTTATGCAAAATTACTGAACATTGAGCTAGGCCCCTTACTCGACGCCTTTGATAAAATACATAATAACCAAACGCCCGATGCACAGTTACAAAGCTTTTCACGACGCGTAAACAGAGAAGCTAGTGACTCACGATGGAACATTGTGAGCATGTGTGTGATTGTGCTGATTTTAGCGATGATAGTCGCATGGTATGTACAAAGAGAAGATAGCCTGAGTAACCCTAGCGGATTAATCGACGATATGTTTAGTACTCAAGAGCAAGTGCCTATCAATCAACAAAATTCAAGTGCTTTGCAAGAACAAGTTGAGCCTCAAACAATTAATAATTCAGCTACTGATAATGCCCCAGTAATTGATCAGGAAGCTCAATCGTCATTAGTTGAAGACCAGTTAAGTATTGCAGAACAAAATTTACGGTCAGCTGAGATTACAGAAGATGACTACGCCGCTGCACTAAATCAAAGTGACGCAAATACTTCTTTAGACGTTCAAAATACTAATTCTGATGAAAATAGCGTCAACATATCCAATGAGAGCGCAGAAGATCGCGAAACGCAGCAAGACGACTCGGATAATAGCGCTGCTGATGCTGAAACTTTGGAATCTGAACCATTAGATCCAGCAATAATTACGCGCAATATTCAGTTGGCTAGAGAGATTTTAGTCAATAACGATTACGAGCTTAATGAAGATGGGACCGTTGATATGGTGTTTACTTTTGCTGAAGACTGTTGGGTCAATGTGACTGACGCGAATGGTGAGCTAATTGCCACTGGCGTAAAAGTACAAGGTAGGGTGATGGAGGTCTCTGCAATTGCACCTGTGAATGTGATCCTAGGAGCACCTGAAGTGGTATCTTTAGAAGTTGGCAATAGGGCAGTTGAGATCCCTTATGCTACTGGACGTTCAGCCAATTTTAATTTACCCATTGAGAGTCAATAAATGTTCGCAGAGTCACCAATTAAACGTCGCCAATCAACCCGTATTAACGTAGGAAAAGTGCCTATTGGTGATGGAGCGCCTATTGCGGTTCAGTCAATGACAAACACTGAAACTACTGATATTGAGGCGACCGTTAATCAGATAAAAAGAATTCAAGCAGTTGGTGCTGATATCGTGAGAGTATCTGTACCTACAATGGACGCAGCAGAAGCTTTCAAAAAAATTAAACAGCAGGTAGATATCCCCTTGGTTGCGGATATTCATTTTGATTACCGAATTGCGCTTAAAGTCGCTGAGTATGGTGTTGATTGTTTGCGAATAAATCCGGGTAATATTGGCAATATGGACCGAGTAAGATCGGTAGTTGATTGTGCAAAAGATAGGGATATTCCTATTAGAATTGGTGTTAACGGAGGCTCTTTAGAAAAAGATTTGCAAGAAAAATATGGAGAGCCAACACCCGAAGCACTAGTAGAGTCAGCGATGAGGCATGTAGACATACTCGATAAACTTAACTTTGAGCAGTTTAAAGTATCGGTTAAAGCCTCAGATGTATTTTTAGCTGTAGGAGCCTATCGTTTATTAGCCAAACAAATAGCTCAACCTCTTCACTTAGGTATTACAGAGGCCGGTGGTATGCGCTCAGGGTCAGTAAAAAGTGCCGTTGGACTTGGCATGCTTTTAGCCGAAGGAATAGGAGATACAATTCGAATTAGCCTTGCTGCTGACCCTGTTGAGGAAATCAAAGTAGGGTTTGATATTCTAAAATCACTTCGTATCCGTTCTAGAGGTATTAACTTTATAGCTTGTCCAAGTTGCTCACGCCAAGAATTTGATGTAATTAATACTGTAAATGCCTTAGAACAGCGTCTTGAAGATATAGTCACTCCGCTGGATGTTTCTATTATTGGTTGTGTTGTAAACGGTCCAGGCGAAGCTGAAATCTCGGATATTGGATTAACTGGCGCTCGCAATATGAGCGGTTTTTATGAAGATGGTGTGCGTCAACGAGAAAGATTATCTAATGACGATTTAGTCAATAAGCTTGAACAGAAAATCAGAAGCAAAATCGCCATAAAGCAAGCGCAGATGGATGAATCAAAACGAATAGACGTACAAGTCGACAAAAGCTGAGTTTGAGGACTTTTAAGCCGGTTTGCTAAACGGGCTTTATATCCTTATTTTAGTGCCTTTTATCTTTACCATATCAGCCAAAATCCTTATACTAACGCGCTTTAATTATTTCGTGAGTAAACTGTGGCAAAAACAATTCAAGCTATCAGAGGCATGAACGACTGCCTACCTGACCAAACACCTACATGGCAGTTTGTAGAATCACGTATTCGTGAGTTGGTAAATAGCTATCATTATCATGAAATTAGAACTCCTATTGTTGAAAGTACTGAGCTGTTTAAGCGCTCAGTGGGTGAAGCAACTGATATTGTCGAAAAAGAAATGTATGTGTTTGACGATAGAAATGGGGCATCTTTAGCGCTTAGGCCTGAAGGAACTGCATGTGCGGTGAGAGCTGGTGCACAACACGGCTTGTTATATAACCAGCAGCAACGATTGTGGTATATGGGTCCAATGTTTCGACACGAGCGTCCTCAAAAAGGACGATATCGTCAATTTCATCAATTTGGTGCTGAAGCTTTTGGTTTTGAAGGTCCTGATATCGATATTGAACTAATACTAATGGGCGCACGTTTGTGGAAATCTTTTGGTATTGAAGAACATGTCGAATTACAAATTAACTCTTTAGGTAATGAAGAAGCTAGGAGTCGTTACAAAGCTCTACTAGTCGAATATTTATTGTCGCATCACGATTTATTAGATGATGATAGTAAAAGACGTTTAAAGACTAATCCTCTTAGAATCTTGGATTCAAAAGATACTCAAACACAAGCTGTCGTTGCAAACGCGCCAAAGCTTATTGACCACCTAGATGACGAGTCAAAAGAACATTTTTCTCAGTTATGTGAACGATTAGATATATTAGGCATCAAATACTCAGTTAATCCTTCTTTGGTGAGAGGTTTAGACTATTATAACCGTACAGTATTTGAATGGGTGACTTCCTTACTAGGTGCGCAAGGAACGATATGTGCAGGTGGTCGCTATGATTCATTAGTAGAACAGTTAGGGTCTAAGCCTACGCAAGGCGTAGGATTTGCAATGGGCATCGAAAGACTTGTTTTATTAGTGGAGTCAATTCAGCTTGAGCCAGTAAGTAATGTGTTAGATGTTTATGTAACCGCATTAGGCGACGGTGCCGCTAAGATAGCGATGAGCTTATCCGAAGAAATAAGAGAGCATTTTGCTTTTTTAAGCGTTCAACTACATTGTGGCGGTGGTAATTTTAAGAAGCAGCTCAAAAAAGCGAACGCCAGTGGTGCACATATCGCCATTGTTATCGGTGAGAGTGAAATACAAGATAAAGTATTTGGGGTAAAATGGCTTCGCAAAGAAAGTGAGCAACAAACCTTAAGTAAAGAAGCGTTATTTGACGTATTAGCAGAGCTTTGAACAAACTGTTTGAAGCTATTAAATAGTAAAGACACGACGCACTACGCGTCACCAGAAAATTGAGGCAAGCATGATAGGGTATGAAACTGAAGAGCAACAAGTCCAAGCGATAAAACAGTTTTGGAAAGAAAACGGTATGGTCATTGTTGCAGGCGCATTAATCGGCTTTGGTGCTTTATTTGGATGGAGATGGTATGCAGATGCCACCACAAAAGCAAAAGAAGAAGCGTCACTTGGCTTTCAAACTGGCATTGAGTCAATGGTTGAAACTGAATCAACTCAAGAGCTTCAGAGTTTTTTAAGTGCTAATGCTGACACAGGCTATGCGCCACTTGCTGCTTTGGTGCTAGCGCAAAAATCTTTTGAAGCTGGCGATTTTGATGCAGCAAAAGCGTCACTTAAGATCGCAATGGCTAATGATCCTCAAATAGCGGATGTTGCTGCCTTAAGGCTTGCGTCTTTGCAAATACAACTTGAAGAATACGACCAAGCAATCGCTACCTTGGCATTGGTAAAAGCAAGTGCGTTTAGCGGTCAAGTAGAAGAACTAAAAGGCGATGCTTTATCTGCTCAAGGTGATTATGAAGGAGCGAAAGCTGCTTATACTAAGTCTTTAGATGTTAGTCCTGAAAACCAATGGGTTAAGATAAAGAGCGATAATGTTAGCCTTCTAAAGTCACAGTCTTCTGTGCAAGAAGGTGAGTAATTTGTTTATGTCGTCAAAATTAATAATCAAATCATGCATTGGTGTTGCCGGTATTATAGCATTATCGGGATGCGCATCTTGGTTTGCTGATGAAGAAGAATTAGCGATTAGAACCTTACCTGAGATTCAAATGCAATTTGAACCCACAGTTATGTGGGACGAATCAGTTGGGGATGGCGTTGAAAACTACTTTTCTCGTCTAACACCAGCGATTGCTTACGGTAAAGTGTTTACAGCTGATAGGGAAGGCATGATAGTCGCTCTTGACCCACAAACTGGTGACCGTTTATGGCGTCAAAGAGTGAGTCGAAAAAGCACAGAGAGCAAGCTTAGCAATCTTTATGGCTTATTTCCTGCTACGATTTCAGCAAAAGTGTCTGGTGGCATGACAACTGCCTACAATAGCGTTTATTTTGGTACCGAAGATGGTTTGGTATATTCATTAGATCAAGAAACAGGTGATATCCAGTGGACAGCATCAGTGCCTTAGTGAAGTGGTGGCTGCGCCCGCAGCTGATGCGGGCTTTATTGTTGTTAATACCGTTTCTGGTGCTTTAGTCGGTATCGATGCTCAATCAGGCGAGGTATTGTGGACAAACGAGTCTGATGTTCCTCCTCTTTCGTTACGTGGCGTATCAGCCCCGTCTGCTGCAAATGGCGGTGCTGTTGTCGGTTTAGCAAATGGTCGCTTAAGAGTCACTATATTAGATACTGGGCTCACCGCTTGGGAGCAAGTCGTGGCAAAACCCGCCGGAGCAACTGAGCTTGAGCGAATTGTTGATATTGATACAAAACCCCTTATTGTAGGCCCTACCATATTTGTTGTTTCTTATGGTGGTGCACTTGCGTCGGTTGAATTGCGATCAGGTAACGTAGTTTGGACTCGTGATTACGCGTCATTTCGCAACGTTTCTATTGATGGAAATAGGCTGTTTGTAACGGATAATAATAGCAATGTATATGCAATTGACCGTAGAAATGGTGTAGAGCTATGGTCAAATGGTGAGTTGAGACAGCGAAACCTGACAGAAGCAACACCATTTGGAGATTACATTGTTGTGGGAGATAACTTTGGTTACCTGCACTTTTTCACGCAAGATGAAGGTAAATATGTATCCAGAATAGAAGTGGGTGATGACGATGAAGATGAAGCTATATATACGTCACCTGTTGTTGAAGGCGACATTCTCGTTGTACAGACACGTGATGGTGTGATTAGTCGCATTCAAGCGCCGCAACAATAAATAAACTGAGTATATTATGTTACCCGTAATCGCCCTAGTAGGCAGGCCCAATGTGGGTAAATCAACCTTATTTAATCGTCTCACTCATACCCGAGACGCATTAGTTGCCGACTTTCCTGGCTTAACACGTGATCGTAAATATGGCACTGCTACTTTTGAGCAGCGCCAGTTTATTGTTGTTGACACCGGTGGGATTAGTGGTGATGAACAAGGCATAGATGCTCACATGGCGCAACAATCCTTATTAGCGATTGATGAAGCTGATGTGGTTTTATTTTTAGTCGATGCAAGGGATGGGCTTACCCCAGCAGACATTGCTATATCTGATCACCTTAGAAAACAAAATAAATCGATGTTTTTGGTTGTAAATAAAGTAGATGGCATCGACGGGGATAGTGAAAGTGCCGATTTTTATAAGTTAGGTGTCAGCGAATTAATTCAAATTGCAGCCGCCCATGGCCGCGGTGTGTCTAAAATGCTTGATCAAGTATTATCGCCGCTTGAAGCTGATTTCCCAGATATGCTTATAGAAGAATCTTCTGGAGAAGATGAAGAAGCGGATGCTGATGAAAAGTTAAAGCTGCTTCAGTCTTTGCCCATAAAACTAGCAATTGTTGGAAAGCCTAATGTCGGTAAGTCAACATTGACGAATCGTATATTAGGTGAAGAGCGCGTAGTTGTTTATGATTTACCCGGAACAACAAGAGATAGCATCTTCATTCCAATGGATCGAGACGAACGTGAATATATATTAATCGATACTGCCGGCGTTAGGAAACGTCGAAAAGTATCCGATGCTGTTGAGAAGTTTTCTATTGTAAAGACCTTACAGGCGATTGAAGAAGCTAATGTTGTGCTGCTAGTGGTTGATGCTAGAGAAGGCATTAGTGACCAAGATCTATCTTTGCTAGGCTTTGTGCTTAACTCTGGCCGCTCGCTAGTTATTGCGGTAAATAAATGGGATGGCTTACAAAATGATGCAAAAGAAGAGATTAAGCGAGAATTAGATAGGCGGCTTGGGTTTGTTGACTTTGCGCGTTTGCATTTTATTTCAGCATTGCATGGTTCTGGCGTGGGGCATTTGTTTGAATCAGTACAAGAAGCTTATAATTCCGCGACAAAACGTATTAATACTGCAATGCTCACAGAAATTATGGAAATGGCACAAGGTGATCATCAACCGCCGCTAGTGAGAGGACGCCGTGTTAAAATGAAATATGCACATGCGGGTGGTTACAATCCTCCGGTTGTGGTGATACATGGTAACCAGCTTAAAGCCCTGCCCGAATCATATAAACGGTATTTGACTAACTACTACCGTAAAGCGTTAAAGATTATGGGGACACCTATAAAAATTGAATTTAGAGAAAGTACAAATCCATTTGAAGGTAAAAAGAACAAATTAACACTAGCACAACAGAGAAGACGGGATAGGTTGTTATCTTTCCAGAACAATAAGAAGACATAAAAAAAGCCCGTTAGGGCTTTTTTTATGCGAAATGCAATTAAATTTCTACGCCTGTTTTGGGGCTAGCGCCATGGTCGTTTTCACCCATATCACCCTCTAGAACGGCAAATACTAGCAATACAAGAAAGCCAATTAATGGCACAAGTGCAATTAGTACCCACCATCCACTTCTGTTTGTATCGTGCAACCTACGTACTAGCACTGCCAAAGAAGGAAGAAAAATAGCCAACGAATAAATCATGCCTATAAATCCATTGCCCCCTAATAATAAGCCGTCTAGTAGGCCAAGTACCACAGAGATAATCAAATTGAATAAAATAAACATCCAATATTCTTTTCGTCTTGCTCGGCCTGAAAATGTCACATAATTTTTTAGTACTTTAATATACCATTCCATTTTATTTTCCTTTTTGTTGAATGAAATTTTGTTTAGGTATTAACCTTGCCTCAACTCCTTCATGAAAGTCGACTCAGGTGGCACGGTAATTTTATCTAGGGTTTCTGTTACTAAATTGTGCATCATGTCCTTTGGTATATTTGACGAGAACTTGATAACCTTGTCATGCTGCTTGAATACATACTGAGTACTGTAAATTGGATCATTGGGTGTACCTAGCGCAACCATGACTCGATATCCGTCAAATTGTTTACCATCTTTGACTATTTGAGTCGCTTCTATCTCAGACAACACAAATTGTTCTATCTGTGCGGCTGCGATAAGCTCCGTAATTTGTTTGACTTGTTCCTGCATTTCTTGTTTTAAGTTTTTGGGTTTTAATACAAAAGGGGAAAATGGATAAACTGATATATCAAATACAGCGTCTTCGTATTCTGGGTGAGTATATCGACTAATGTTTCCTAAAAGAGGATCTCGATAAGAAGCAGATTCAAGTAGTGTAAAATTCCCAACAAGTGAAGGTACTTTTAAATCACTCGAGTAATCGCTTGCATTAAGAACAGAATAGATGGTCTCGGGGTTAAAAACTTCAGTTAATTGAACCTCATTTAACCACGTTGTAAGAATTTGTTTTGCTGATTCGGTAATTAGGTGTTGTGATGTATCAAAATGATAGCTCTTTTCGTTTAATGGAATGCCTCGCCACATTGTTGTGACTTCCAATAGAAGCTGATTTTCAAACAGAGCGCTTGCTATTAAAATTTCATATTGAGAACTATCAAGCGTACTTCTAAGGTCACCATATTTGTCAATCTGATTTGTTAATTCATTGAGTTTATTTGCATCAAATACATTTTTTTGGCAACCACTAATGTTTTGACAACGCTCTAGAGCATGGTCACTGAGGTATGCAGCAAAAACTGGAAGTTCAGGGGCTTTCAAGGCACTAGTTGCAAACGGGGAAAACAAAGCAAGTCCGGCGCAAAAAAGAACAATTAGGATTTGAAACAACTTCATTAATGCACTCTATCAGACAATTATTATTATAGTTTTAACGCCCTAGAGCATAGCAAATTTATTTATCTTAAGAAACTTATTGCTTCGTTGTTTTGACAACTTTTGAATGTATCTCACCATCAACGACTTTTGTGACTAAGGTATCATCAATATTTACATTATTAATACTTTTCAAAATCGTTTCATTTTTAAAAGCAACGCTAAATCCTCGCTCCATGGTTGCTAAAGGACTTACTGTATTTAATAAGTCAGAGCTTCTTGATAAGTCTTTTACTTTACTTTTTATCATCTGATTTACTGCGCATTCCAAACGATTTTGACTATCATGACACCGTTTACTTTCAAGTCTGATGCGATCAAGAGGATGTTGTGCAAAAAGTCGTTGCTCGAGATAATTAAGACTATCTTTTTGATTTGCAATAAGTTTGTTGGGATGCTGTGCAAGTAGACGCTTATGCATATAGTCAAGTGATTGAGCAAGTTGGTTTATTTGCTTAACTGGATGATTACGTTGCAAGGATGAAATAGACTGATGCACATTTTGTTGTCTATTTTCCAATAAACGCGAAAATGCGTTCATAAGGGCTCGTTTTTTTTCGTTTAAACCTGATTCTAATGCGCGTTTGTCCTCACTGACTAATTCGGCAGCTGCAGAAGGCGTTGCAGCGCGCACATCAGCGACAAAGTCAGCAATAGTAACGTCAACTTCATGACCAACGGCAGATACAATGGGCAGTTTCGATTCGAATATGGCACGTGCGACTATTTCTTCGTTGAATGGCCAAAGGTCTTCAAGCGAGCCGCCCCCACGTCCAACTACTAGCACATCGACTTCATTTCTTTCATTGGCGATTTTAATTTGCGCTGCAATAGTCTTTGCGGCAGCATCACCTTGCACCATACTTGGGTAAATAATAACGTTTATAGATGGGTTACGTCGCGCCAATACGTGCAAAATATCATGCACCGCTGCGCCTGTTTGTGACGTAACTAAACCAATGGTATTAATTTTCTGTGGCAATGATTGTTTTGCTGCATGGTCAAACAAGCCTTCATTTTGTAGTGATAGTTTTAAGGCTTCAAATGCCTGTTTCAGCTGACCTAGGCCTTCGGGCTCCATATGCATTGCGACTAGTTGATAATCACCACGCGCCTCGTAAATTCCTACATTAGCGCGTATTACGACCTTATCACCATGCTTAGGCACAAACGCTAAAGATTGGTTAGCCCCTTTAAACATTGCAGCTCTTACTTGAGCTCGTTCATCTTTGAGGGTGAAATACCAATGCCCTGAACTTGCTCTAGTAAAATTGGAAATCTCCCCACTTACCCACACCTGTCCGATTTCACTTTCAAGTATTTGTTTGGCAAAACGATTGAGTTTTGAAACGGAGATAATTTTAATTTCTTGTGGTACCGCAAACATAAGTAAAGGTGCTTTTTTCATTCAGAATAAAATTTTCGCTAAGATAGCATAATTTAAGTTTACCTAGGTATTAAAAAACACTACAATTGCACCGCAATTACGACACTAGTATATAGGTTAAATTGCATGTTACGCATTGAAAAAGAAGCTTTCACTTTTGACGACGTACTTTTAGTACCAGAGTCACTCTCAGGTTCTACCTCACACCGCAGTATTAAAAACAAAACTTACCCGCAAGATTGCGCTCAATATGCCGCTCATGTCTGCCGCTATGGACACAGTAACTGAAGCGAATTTAGCCATTGCGATGGCGCAAGAGGGCGGCATCGGTTTTATTCACAAAAATATGACGCCTAAAGCACAAGCGAAGCATGTACTAACCGTGAAAAAGCACGAAAGTGGAGTGGTATTGGATCCAGTCACAGTAAGCGCCAATGATACAATAGGTGAAACCATTGCCCTGTCGAAAAAGCTTGGGTATTCAGGTTTTCCTGTGGTTGATAATCAAAAAAATCTAATCGGTATTGTAACGAGTCGCGACTTACGATTTGAAAATCGCTTGGAAGAACCAGTTAGCAAGGTAATGACTGGGAAGGATAAATTGGTAACAGTGACGCCTGATGCTAGCCCAGATAAAGTAATGGATTTGATGCATGAATACCGTATTGAAAAGATTCTTGTAGTTGATGCACAATTTAGACTCAGCGGCCTAATCACAGTAAAAGATTTTCAAAAAGCTAAAAGCAAACCAAATGCATGTAAAGACGAGCAAGGCCGATTAAGAGTAGGTGCTGCGGTTAGTGTAGGACCTGGTACGCAAGAACGTATTCAACTTTTAGTCGAAGCGGGAGTAGATGTTTTATTGATTGATACTTCTCATGGGCACTCACAAGGTGTCATTGAAAAGGTTAGACATATTCGCTCTTTGTATCCACAACTCCAACTGATAGCTGGTAATGTTGCTACTGGTGAAGGGGCAAAAGCACTCGTTGATGCGGGCGTAGACGCAGTAAAAGTAGGAATAGGGCCTTAGTTCAATCTGTACTACAAGGATAGTAACAGGTTGTGGGGTTCCACAAATTACTGCCATCAGTGATGCGGTTGATGCTATTAAAGATACTGATGTGCCGGTGATTGCTGATGGCGGCATTCGGTTCTCAGGCGATATAGCAAAAGCATTAGTCGCTGGTGCAAGTTCAGTCATGGTAGGAAGTATGCTTGCAGGCACTGAAGAAGCGCCGGGTGAAGTCGAGCTATATCAAGGTCGGTATTATAAGTCTTATCGTGGAATGGGGTCACTAGGCGCAATGGATCAAAGTCATGGTTCTTCAGATCGTTATTTTCAAACTGATAGCAGCGCCGAGAAGTTAGTGCCTGAAGGAATAGAAGGGCGTGTTGCATATAAAGGCCCAATAGCAAACATAATTCATCAGCAACTTGGTGGTTTACGCTCAGCGATGGGTTTAACTGGCTGTGCAACAATCGAAGAACTTCGTACTAAGCCCAAGTTTGTTCGCGTTACGTCTGCAGGTATGGGTGAGTCACACGTACACGATGTAAGTATTACAAAAGAAGCACCAAATTATCGTTTGGGTTAATAAACTATCTTTTACATGTAGGACGTTAAATGTCACAGAATATACATAGCCAAAGGATCCTAATCTTAGATTTTGGTTCACAATACACTCAATTAATTGCAAGACGCGTACGTGAAATAGGCGTTTATTGTGAGTTATGGGCATGGGATGTCAATGAGTCACAAATTCGTGAATTTGCACCTGATGGTATTATTCTATCAGGAGGGCCAGAATCGGTTACTGAAGCTAATTCTCCTCGCGCTCCCCAATATGTGTTTAACGCAGGTGTACCAGTTTTGGGTATTTGCTATGGCATGCAAACAATGGCACATCAGTTGGGTGGAAAGGTGCAAGGATCTGATTTGCGTGAATTTGGTTATGCGCAGGTTGAGCTGTTAGAAAGTGCATCGCTTTTTGATAAAATAGAAGATGAAATCGCTAGCAATGGGAACGCTCTTCTAGATGTGTGGATGAGTCATGGTGACAAAGTATTAGAAGTCCCACATGATTTCAAAACGATTGCACAAACAAGCAATTGTCCGCATGCGGCAATGGTAAACGAAGATAAACAATTTTATGGTGTGCAGTTTCACCCAGAAGTGACACATACGAAGCAAGGTCTTAGAATACTTGAGCATTTTGTAAAACAAATCTGCAAGTGCGAATCATTATGGACTCCCGCTTCTATCATAGAGGATGCTGTAGAACGTATTAAGGCTCAAGTTGGCGATGAAGAAGTTGTTTTGGGCTTATCTGGTGGTGTTGATTCTTCAGTGACGGCAATGCTCCTTCATCAGGCGATTGGTAAAAACCTAACCTGTGTATTTGTTGATAATGGTTTATTGCGCTTGAATGAGGGTCAACAAGTCATGGACATGTTTGGCGATCATTTTGGATTAAACATAATTAAAGTTGACGCAGAATCACGTTTCCTTGATGCTTTAGCTGGCGAAACAGATCCAGAAAAAAAGCGAAAAATCATCGGTAATCAATTTGTATATGTGTTTGATGAACAAGCAAAACAACTTGTGAATGCAAAGTGGCTAGCACAGGGTACAATTTATCCAGATGTGATTGAATCGGCAGGTTCAAAAACAGGTAAAGCTCATGTTATAAAATCACATCATAATGTAGGTGGTTTGCCAGATGATATGGAGCTTGGACTGGTTGAGCCATTGAGAGAGCTTTTTAAAGATGAAGTGCGCAAAATCGGTCTTGAGTTAGGTCTACCTTACGATATGCTGTATAGACACCCTTTTCCATAGCCTGAGCTTAGGGGTGAGAGTTTTAGGGGAAATTAGAAAAGAATACTGTGATTTATTGCGCAAAGCAGACGCAATCTTTATTGATGAGCTACACAATGCTGATTTATATCATAAGGTCAGTCAGGCATTTACTGTTTTCTTACCTGTTCGTTCGGTCGGTGTAATGGGAGATATGAGAAAATATGATTGGGTTGTATCGTTGAGAGCGGTTGAAACCATTGACTTTATGACTGCTAGATGGGCCCATCTTCCTTATGATTTTCTAGGTAGAGTATCCAATAGAATTATCAATGAAGTCGATGGCATTTCTCGAGTTGTTTATGATATTTCAGGAAAGCCGCCAGCAACAATTGAGTGGGAATAAATAGGTGAATGGATCATTTCGCTTAAGAGAGGCAAGTATAGACGATTGTCTTGATATTCTTTCTTGGCGAAATGATGTGCACACACGTGAAATGTCGATTAATACCGATGTGGTTTTAGAAGAACACCACACTGCTTGGTTTAAAAAGGCTTTGAATTCTGAGCAACAAACACTTTATGTTGCTGATGATATTAATACTGGCCACAAATATGGAACGTGTCGTTTTGATATCCAAAAGGATCATCAACAAGCATTTGTTTCAATCAACGTGAATCCTGACTTCAGAGGTCAGGGCCTCGCAAAACGCCTACTCACGGAAGCGACCGCACGTTTTCACGAGCAAAACAAGCTGCCCATCATTGCACTTATAAAGGATAAAAATAAAGCCAGCATCGCTTTATTTACTCATTGCGGGTTTACCACATTTTCACTCAATAAATCTCAAAAAAGCGGCACAATTTCACTGATAATGAAGCCTGACTAATTCGTTTTTTACAGTGCTGTGTAGAGGACAAAACTAGAAAAAACAATTTAAAATATAGAAGTTAATGCGATAACGCATGAACGATGTATTATTATCACTAAATATTCGCAAGCATTCATAATCAAGAAATCTATGAAACAAAACAATGAATTATTATTTAAAGAGGTGTCGGACTCTATTGAAGATGCTCAATTACTTTATGAGTTGCTACAGCAGCGCCTATATAACATTAGCAAAACAAGTAACATAAGTTTTGATGAGCATCATTTATTTGTTCAGCAACATCCTTATCGCTATTGGTATCTTGTTATTGATAACGCATCCTTAATTGGTAGCGTTTATGTATCGCACGAGAACACCATTGGTATAGACTTAAAAGCTCGGCATATTGGAAAATGCAATGAAGTCTTGAATTTTATCTTGGCACAACATAAACCTTTGCCAGAAATAAAATCAGTTAGGCCTAGTTACTATTACATAAATGTTGCCGCAGATAACGCGCAGCTAAAAGAGCAAGTCGAGATTTTTGGTGCAAAGCTTATTCAATCATCTTACCGATTGTAATTGCTTAAAATTCAATGCTAAGGCCTTCACTAGCACCAAAGCATTCACTCTGGCCACCACCGATCATGATGATGTCATTAGCGTGAGACACGACCTCATCAACCATTTCATCCGTTCGTTCGGGATCGTGACTGTATAAAGCCAGTTTTTTTACATTTGCCGCTAATGCTAGTTTAATGGCTTCTTCTGCAACTGAGTGTCCCCAGCCAGACTTTGCTGGCATGTCTTCAATCAAATACTGAGCATCGTGTATTAATAAATCTGCGTCTTTTGATATTTCTACAAATTCTAGAAAATCAGTACTTTTGGCGTAAGGAGGGTATAGTTCATTATCCGTAATGTAGGCAATCTTTGTGCGTCCATCATCGATTGTGTAACAGCTGCCTCCTCCAGGGTGATTAATTGGAAGCCGCGTAATGGTGGCCTCTTCGACTTGCCAAACATCTTCTTCAGGCCTAAGGACTTGAATATCAGAGCCTATGGCTTCAGGTGGAACAGGGAAAAAACTGCCTTGCATCTGCTCTAAAAATGCTTTTGGTCGCTCTTCGTGTGTCATACCCGGGACAACAAATATTTTACGTTTTGCTTGATATATGGGCGGAAAGAAAGGAAAACCTTGAATGTGATCCCAGTGATTATGAGAAAGCAAAATATGGATAGGGGTCGTCTTTTGTACAAGTTGCCCACCTAAAGCCCTTATACCAGTCCCAGCATCTAATACGATGTCTGTTCCTGACCGCAGTTCAATATGCACGCAAGCAGTATTTCCGCCATAGCGGACAAAGTCTGGATCAGGCGTTGGAATTGATCCTCTTACTCCATAAAAAGTTACTTTCACATGAATCCTTGTTTATTTTGCTGTAATAAATGTAGCAACAGAATCAACCTTGAGCATAGTTTTTTCACCACTTTGTCGACTTTTATATTCAACTTCATGATTGTCTAAGTTTCTTTCACCAACAACGATACTATGAGGAACCCCAATAAGTTCCATGTCTGCAAACATTACTCCAGGCCTTTCTTTACGATCATCAAATAATACCTCTACGCCCGCGTCTAACAAGTCTTGATATATTTTAGATGCAGCCTCTTGAACACGCACAGATTTGTGCATATTCATAGGAATAATAACAACTTTAAAAGGCGCAATTGCATCTGGCCATTTTATCCCAAACTTATCATGGTTTTGTTCTATCGCTGCTGCCACTATTCGAGTGACGCCAATTCCGTAACAACCCATTTGTAGCACTTGATGCTTTCCGGTGTCCGTCAATACCCCACAATTCATTGCTTGAGAATATTTGTCACCTAATTGAAATATGTGCCCCACCTCTATACCTTTGCGAATTTCTAATTGTCCTTTACCATCTGGACTTGGGTCGCCCGCAACAACACTACGCAAATCGGCTACTTCATAAGACGGTACATCTCTATCCCAGTTTACGCCAGTATAATGCTTGTTATCTTGATTCGCTCCGCATATAAAATCACTGCATGCGGCTGCACTGGTATCAATTATTATTGGAATAGGGCATTCAACTGGGCCTAGGGTACCAAACCCACATGAAAATATCTCTTTTACCGACGACTCTTCGGCCATCTCCAGCGGTTGCGCTACCCATTCGTGTTTTGACGCTTTTATTTCATTGAGGCTATGGTCGCCGCGCAATATTAGTGCAATTAATGATGCCGGTGCTTGCTCACTTCCTTTAACAATAAGTGTCTTAACTGATTGCTCGGGGCTTGTTCCGAGTGTTTTTGATACACTTTCGATTGTTTTTGCGTCGCCTGTTTCTACCAGTGTGAGGGCTTGCTTTGGTGTATTTGCAGTTTCCAAACAGACGGCTTGTGCAAGCTCAACATTGGCAGCGTATGACGACATGTTGCTAAATGCTATATCATCCTCTCCAGATTCGGCCAGCACGTGAAACTCGTGTGACACAGCGCCACCTATAGAACCTGAGTCAGCAATAACAGGACGATACTCTAAGCCAATTCGTTCAAAAATATTACAATAAGCTTGATGCATTGTTTGATAAGTTTTGTCCAAACAAGCTTCATCTAAATGAAAAGAATAAGCATCTTTCATGACAAATTCTCTTGAGCGCATAATACCAAACCTTGGTCTTACTTCGTCTCGAAATTTGGTTTGTACTTGATATACATTCAGCGGTAATTGTTTGTAGCTGCTAACATCGTTTCGTACCAGCGCGGTAATGACTTCTTCGTGCGTTGGGCCTAAAACAAAGTCCCGTTTATGTCGGTCTTGTATACGCAATAGCTCAGGCCCATACTCTTCCCAACGCCCAGACTCTTGCCATAAATCGGCAGGTTGAACTACCGGCATATTTATTTCAAGCGCACCTGCTTTATTCATCTCTTCTTTTACGATTTTTTCTACTTTGGCCAACACTCGTAGACCCGTCGGTAGCCATGTATATAAACCTGCAGCGATTTTGCGCACCATACCCGCTCGCAGCATGAGTTGATGACTTATGACTTCAGCTTCACTAGGGACTTCTTTTTGAGTGGCTAGTAAGTATTGGCTTGTTCGCATGAGGACAGTTTTCTTTGTGTTTGAATTTCTTTAGATTTTACCAGTGTGCATGCACAGACAAAAGAAAAAGTTATGTGTGTGATGAAATAAAATTGTTATTTACGACAGACTGACAATACTAATACACGGTTTTCCACTATCTTCCATGAAACTTCATAATCATAAAGTCTAGTAAAATAAAGCTTTGTATCTGTTTGTAAGCGTTTGTATGCAGGCCTGCTGTCTAGCGACAAGATATTCTCTAAAAGGTCTGTGAAATCTGGGTGAATTAACTGTATGTCATTCAATGAGCCGGTAAGGTCATCATGATATTGAACCGCTAACTTGCTTTTAGTAGGCATGTGAGCAAGGGTTGTAGTTGCTTCATCACATCGGTCCGCATATGGCACATATGGTTTAATGTCGATGATTGGCGTATTGCTCACCATATCGACTCCTGAAACATTCAGTTTAGTGCCACTTACGCCATCATTTTTTACTAAAGACATACCAATATTATTTGGTCTAAAGCTACTTCGACTAGCCAGCACGCCTATTTTTTTGTTTCCTCCAAGTCTTGGAGGGCGGATTTTGTTCTTAAATCCACTTTCAATATTTTGATCAAAAACAAACAGTATCCAAAGGTGTGAATAGTGTTCAATACCTTCTAGGGCCTGTTCTGGCTTCACTTGATTGGTAAATTCTATAGTACCTTTAGCTAAGCTAAGTCCATGTCCCTGTCGTGGGACTGAAAATTTATCATAAAAAGGCGTAAGAATATGTCCAATTGGCGCAATGTTATATTCCATTTCGACTTAAGGTCCTCATGTAACCAACGTTTATCGGTCAGATGACGTTATTAGAAACTGTTTGAAAAACGCTTTCCCTAAATGGCGCGCATGGTCTACGTTTCGCTCAGGGATCTTTTCGGGCTCATGATAGGTGTTTAACGCAGCACTAATACTCGATTCTCTTATAAAGTGGAGCATAGGAAAAGGAGAACGGTTAGTAAAATGACTAATATCGCCGATTGCTTCTGATTCAAATAGATAATCAGGATGGAAACTTGCTAGCTGATATATGCCGCTATAACCTTGTTGCTCTATTATTTGGGTCGCTAGTTCTAAAAAGTCCAAATAAAGTGCGAAGCTGCTTAAGCTTTTGCTAAATATTAATAAGCTTGTTTCGGTTTCGGGATGATCATTTAAATGTTCACATTCCTGCTCAATGATAGAAGTGAATACTTGAGCATCTTTTTGATCAAATGAGTCAGTAAAGTTGTCACTATTTACATGCAATGCAATCGCGTTTCGTTTTCTTGGTAATTTTGCGAACGGACAAAAATCCTCTCCTATAACGACTTCATCTAACCACCTAATCGTCATATTTCGAGCATTAGATGGTGGTTGCTCTGCTTCATCTTTATGAGTCATTAACTGTGGTATTCAACATACGATTCTAAGGTGTTTTCAATCAGACTTGCTACGGTCATTGGACCTACGCCCCCCGGCACTGGGGTTATCCAGTCAGCGCGTTCTTTTGCTGTATCAAACTCAACATCGCCTGTAAGGCTTCCATCGTCTAGTCGATTAATGCCTACATCAATCACGATTGCACCACTTTTTATCCATTCTCCGGGAATAAAGTTCGGTTTACCCACAGCAACCACTAATAAATCTGCATTCAACACATGTGATTTAAGGTCTTTTGTAAACTTGTGACAAGTTGTAACTGTGCATCCTGCGAGCAATAACTCTAAACTCATAGGTCTTCCGACGATATTTGATGCGCCAACAATTACTGCGTTAAGGCCTTTTACTCTGCGTTTGGTGGATTCAATCATCGTCATGATACCTTTGGGTGTGCACGGTCGTAATGCTGGCATTCGCTGGGCAAGTCTTCCTATATTATATGGGTGAAAACCATCTACGTCTTTTTTAGGATGAATACGCTCAAGAATTTCCTCAGCATGCAAGCCTGCTGGTAAGGGCAACTGCACGAGGATACCATCAATGTCTGAATCTGCATTTAATTTATCAACTAGCTCCAAAAGCGCTTGTTGGTTGGTGCTAGCTGGTAATTTAAATTCTTTTGATACCAAGCCAACTTCTGCACAGGCTTTTGTCTTGTTAGCAACGTAAACTTGAGAGGCGGGATTTTCGCCGACCAATACAACTGCTAAGCCAGGAAGACGTTTTTGAGCCTCTTTTAATGTCTCTATGTGTGAGGCAACATTCATACGTACTTGCTTTGCGATTTTTTTTCCGTCGATCAGTTTTGCAGTCATGAGATAACTTAAGTAAAACAACAATTTTTATATTGTAGGGAATTTACTATTAAAAAACTATGCTGAAAGTTATATAAAACACTCACTGCGCGCAAATCTTGAACAATTACAGTATGTAAATTCGACCTACAAAAAAAAATAACCTAAAATCACAAACTCAATGCAAAAAGTGTTTGACGATCATAAGTTCTGTAGGTAATATGCGCCACCCGTGAGCATGAGGTTAGTCCTTCGGTTCACATTGTCGGTGAGTGGCGCAGCTTGGTAGCGCACTTGGTTTGGGTCCAAGGGGTCGTAGGTTCGAATCCTATCTCACCGACCACTTTATGCTTTGACGATTCGATGAGCGTCCGTAGCTCAGCTGGATAGAGCACCCGCCTTCTAAGCGGGTGGTCGCAGGTTCGAATCCTGCCGGACGCGCCATGCACGTCACAGCAATAAAAGCGTAACATCATACGATGTGTTTAATATACAATGTATGCAGCAACAAAAGAGTCAGTGGTGGGCGTAGCTCAGTTGGTAGAGCCCCGGATTGTGATTCCGGTTGTCGTGGGTTCAAATCCCATCGTCCACCCCATCTTTCTCTCCTTACATAAGAAAAAAGCGGAAGTGGTGGAATTGGTAGACACGCTGGATTTAGGTTCCAGTGCTTCACGGCGTGAGAGTTCAAGTCTCTCCTTCCGCACCATCTATTGATATAACGGTGAGTGGCGCAGCTTGGTAGCGCACTTGGTTTGGGTCCAAGGGGTCGTAGGTTCGAATCCTATCTCACCGACCATCATCACATATACAATGCCAATCAAAGTGACATCATTCGAAGCAAAATGATACAAATTTTAATCTGACACGATCTTTTTTTAAATTGTGAACATCTTATGCTCGACTAGATCAATGTCTATCTGTATAATCTGGCGTCCTTTTTGATTGGTCATGTGTGTTCACGGCCAAACACTTTTGCAGTATAAGCAAAAGCAATACTAGTCAAAGCAGCTGCTTGAATATATTTAAGCAATGTTTTATTGATATCATAAAGCGCAATAAGGCGCATAGTTGAGGTAGAATAATGCAAGTTTCAGTCGAGACGACTCAAGGTTTAGAACGCCGTCTTACTATTACCGTTCCAGCTGCATCTGTTGACACGGCAGTTAAATCACGTTTACAACAATTAGCAAAAACACAACGTATAAACGGTTTTCGTCCAGGAAAAGTACCGGTAAGTGTTATCCAAAAACGTTTTGGTAACGCAGTGCGTCAAGAAGTCTCTGGCGAAGTAATGCAACAGCATTTTTACCAAGCAATTATGCAAGAAAAAATCAATCCTGCAGGCATGCCTCAGTTTGAGCTAACAAAAGATGTGTCAGGCGAAGACCTTGAGTTTGCTGCTGTGTTTGAAATCTATCCTGAAGTTAAAGTAGAAGGCTTGGATAAATTAAAGGTTGAAAAGCCAGTAGTAACTATTGCTGACAAAGACCTAAACGAAATGATGAAAACGCTTCAGACTCAGCACGCGACGTTTAAAGAATGTAAACGTAAAGCGAAGAAAGGCGATAAGTTGACCATTAATTTTGTGGGTAGCATTGATGGCGAGGAATTTGACGGCGGTAAAGCAGAAGACTTTCCAATTGAGCTTGGAAAGAGTCAGATGATACTAGGGTTCGAAGACCCGTTGGTTGGTGCAAAGGTGGGTGATGAAGTTGTAGCAGAGGTTACTTTCCCTGAAGACTATCACGCAGAAGCCTTAAAGGGTAAAGACGCAAAATTTGATATAAAAGTCTCAAAGGTTGAAGGCCTAAACTTACCTAAATTAGATGATGAATTTGCGACATTATTTGGCGTGACTGAAGGTGGTGTTGACGCACTTAAAGAAGAAGTCAAAAAGAATATGCAACGCGAACTAGACCAAACGCTGAAAACTAACGTAAAAGAAGCAGTAATAGCTGCGTTGCTTGAAGCAAATGATGTTGACGTACCTCAAGGCTTAATTGACCAAGAAGTTGAAGCGCTTAGAGAGCAAGCAAAACAACGTTTTGCTCAACAAGGAAATGCAGAGAATTTGCCTGAATTGCCAGCAGATATGTTTACTGATAATGCCAAAAAGAGAGTTAGTGTCGGTCTATTAATTGGCGAGGTTATTAAACAGAACAAGCTAGAAGTCGAACAAGAACGAGTTGATGCACTTATCGCAACAACCGCGTCTGCATACGAAGATCCAACCGAAGTTGTTGAATATTACAAAAATAACCAAGAGTTATTACAACAAATTCAGAACTTGGCGCTTGAAGAACAAGCAATCGACACTATATTAGAAAAAGCGAAAGTCAAAGAAGTTAAAAAATCGTTTGATGAAGTTATGAACAAAAAGGCGTAAATTTTTACGTAGTGATTGACTTTACAGGTTATCAACTGATTAAATGCTCGGACTATCCGGGCATTTTTTTTAATTAAAAAAGAGACAAAATGATAAATAATACAATCGATCCATCTGCAGCACTCGTTCCCATGGTCATAGAGCAAACCGCTAGAGGCGAGCGCTCTTTCGATATTTATTCTCGTCTATTAAAAGAAAACGTGATCTTTTTGGTAGGGCAAGTTGAAGACCATATGGCCAACTTGATTGTCGCGCAAATGCTGTTTTTGGAGGCTGAGAATCCCGAGAAAGATATCTTTTTGTATATTAATTCACCTGGTGGTTCTGTTACCGCTGGTATGGCAATATATGACACTATGAAGTTCATAAAGCCGGATGTCAGTACTGTTTGTGTTGGGCAAGCCGCTTCTATGGGAGCCTTTTTGTTGTCGGCTGGCGCAAAAGGCAAGCGATATGCATTACCTAATGCTCGAGTGATGATACATCAACCTCTTGGTGGGTTTCAGGGACAAGCGTCTGATTTTGAAATACATGCTAAAGAAATCCTGTCTATTAAAGAGAAACTAAATAGACTAATGGCTGAACATACAGGGCAAAAGTACGAAAAACTTGCAAAAGATACTGACAGAGATAACTTTTTAAGTGCACAAGAAGCTTGTGATTACGGTTTAGTTGACAGTGTGTTGACTAAACGCTCTGATGTCGGTAAGTAAAAGACGAAGCATAATAAATATGCACATGTAAGAATGCAAAGAAAGGCATAAAGTATGAGTGACAACGATTCTAAGTCAGGAGATAACAAGCTTCTCTATTGTTCGTTCTGTGGCAAGAGCCAGCATGAGGTCAGAAAGCTAATTGCGGGGCCTTCAGTATTCATTTGTGATGAATGTGTTGAGCTATGCAATGATATTATACGTGAAGAGATAAAAGAGATATCACCTAAGCAAAAGGCTGACGCTTTGCCAACGCCAAGTGAAATTCATGCCCACCTTGACGATTACGTGATTGGTCAAGAGCATGCAAAGAAAGTATTATCTGTTGCGGTATATAACCACTATAAGAGGCTAAAAAACGGTGATGTTCACGATGGTGTAGAGCTTGGTAAAAGTAATATTCTGCTAATTGGCCCTACAGGTAGCGGTAAAACATTATTAGCTGAAACTTTAGCGAGGTTGTTGGATGTGCCATTTACAATGGCCGATGCAACAACACTTACTGAAGCTGGATATGTTGGCGAAGATGTAGAGAACATTATTCAAAAATTACTTCAAAAATGTGATTATGATCCTGAAAAAGCCCAGCGTGGGATTGTGTATATTGATGAAATAGATAAGATTTCGCGAAAGTCGGATAATCCATCAATTACTCGAGATGTTTCTGGTGAAGGTGTACAACAAGCACTGTTAAAATTGATTGAAGGAACCATCGCTTCTGTCCCACCACAAGGCGGTCGCAAGCATCCTCAGCAAGAGTTTTTGCAAGTAGATACATCAAAGATATTATTTATTTGTGGTGGTGCATTTGCAGGCTTAGATAAAGTGGTTGAGCAACGCTCTGCAAAAGGAACAGGAATAGGGTTTGGGGCTGAAGTTAAAGCTGACTCACAATCCGAAACGATATCAAGCCTGTTCAAAGATGTTGAGCCACAAGATTTGGTCAAATATGGATTAATTCCTGAGTTTATTGGGCGTTTGCCGGTCGTTACCAGCTTAGAAGAGCTAGATGAAGAAGCCTTGATTGAAATTCTTCAAGCGCCTAAAAATGCCATAACCAAACAATATGCAGCGCTTTTTGCTCTTGAGGACGCTCAGTTAGAATTCAGAGAAGATGCATTAAGAGCTATTGCGGCAAAGGCGATGTCTCGTAAAACAGGAGCTAGAGGTCTACGTTCAATTGTTGAGGCTGTTTTGCTTGACACAATGTACTCTTTACCTTCTACACCTGAAGTGTCAAAAGTAGTGATTGATGAGACCGTAATTAAAGGTGAATCCGAGCCATTATTGATATACGAAAGCAACGACAAAAAGGCTGCTTCAGAATAATGTAAAGGGCCTGTTACGGCCCTTTTTTGTCCCTACTTTAAACTTTAAAGAGGGGACCCCATATATATAAGCTAATGTTAAAGTTTTAAGAGAGTAAAATGACCGAGAGTACTAATCTCAATGGTATGCCCGTTTTAGCACTTCGTGATGTCGTTGTGTATCCGCATATGGTAATTCCTTTATTTGTAGGCAGAGAAAAGTCAATTCAATGCTTAGAAGCGGCGATGGAAAATGACAAAAAGGTTTTTTTGGTTGCGCAAACTGATGCTGCGATTGATGAGCCAAAAACCGATGAAATATTTGACGTTGGAACAGTCGCCACAATTTTGCAATTATTGAAGTTGCCAGATGGCACCGTCAAAGTTCTAGTTGAGGGAAATGTTAGGGCCAAAGTAACTAACTTTACCGAGCTTGAACCATTTTTTGTTGCTGATATTGAAGAAATACACGATGTCGCAATGGAAGAAAGCGAGCAAGAAGTTCTTATAAGGTCAGCTATTTCCCAGTTTGAAGGTTACGTTAAGCTGAACAAAAAGATTCCTCCCGAAGTGTTAACGTCATTAAACGGTATCGAAGACGCTGCTAGGTTAGCTGATACCATGGCTGCGCACATGCCACTCAAGCTTGCTGAAAAGCAAAAAGTCTTGGAAATGCGCTTAGTATTAGACCGCATAGAGTTTTTGATGGGGCTGATGGAAGGTGAGATAGATCTTTTACAAGTCGAAAAGAAAATTCGAACGCGTGTTAAAAAGCAGATGGAAAAAAGCCAGCGCGAGTATTACCTAAATGAACAAATGAAGGCTATTCAAAAAGAACTAGGTGAGTTGGATGATGCACCTGATGAATTTGAGGCTTTATCGAAAAAGATTGAAGAGGCAAAAATGCCTCAAGAAGCACAAGATAAAGTTAATGCTGAATTAAATAAATTAAAGATGATGTCGCCGATGTCGGCCGAAGCGACCGTGGTAAGATCATATATTGATTGGTTACTTTCTGTGCCTTGGCATAAACGAAGCGCTGTAAAAAGAGATTTGTCAAAAGCAGAAGATATCCTTGATAACGACCATTATGGTCTAGAAAAAGTAAAAGAAAGAATTTTAGAATATTTGGCTGTTCAACAAAGGGTGAAAAAACTCAAAGGTCCGATTCTTTGTTTGGTTGGACCGCCGGGAGTTGGTAAAACATCTTTAGGACAATCTATTGCCAAAGCGACAGGTCGAAAATATGTAAGAATGGCATTAGGCGGCGTTAGAGATGAAGCTGAAATAAGAGGCCATAGGAGGACATACATTGGTTCTTTGCCTATAGTAAGCTGATTCAAAAAATGTCAAAAGTAGGGGTTAAAAACCCACTGTTTTTGCTAGATGAAATCGATAAGATGTCGTCTGATATGCGTGGTGATCCATCTTCTGCATTGCTAGAAGTGCTTGACCCAGAGCAAAATTCAAGCTTCAGTGACCATTATCTAGAAGTCGATTATGATTTATCGGATGTTATGTTTGTTGCTACCTCAAATAGTATGAACATCCCTGGACCTTTGCTCGATAGAATGGAAGTCATTCGATTATCGGGTTACACCGAAGATGAAAAATTGAATATTGCGTTAAGACATTTACTTGAAAAACAAATGAAACGTAACGGTTTAAAAGCAAATGAGCTTAAAATAGAAGACTCTGCGATAATAGGTATTATCAGATATTACACGCGAGAAGCTGGTGTGCGCAGTTTAGAGCGAGAAATATCTAAAATTTGTCGTAAAGCAGTTAAAAATATTTTGTTGAAAAAAGAAAAGGGCCCTGTAGTCGTTAATCAAGACAACTTAAAAGATTACCTAGGCGTCCAAAGGTTTGACTATGGCAAAGCGGACAAAGCAAATCAAATCGGACAGGTGACCGGTTTAGCATGGACTCAAGTTGGAGGCGATTTATTGACGATCGAAACCAGTGCAGTGCCTGGTAAAGGTAAAACGACTGCAACAGGCTCTTTGGGTGATGTAATGCAAGAATCAATCAAAGCAGCATTGACGGTAGTGAGGTCAAGAGCTGAAAAGCTGCGAATCAATGATGATTTTCATGAAAAACGAGATATACACGTCCATGTTCCCGAAGGTGCTACGCCTAAAGATGGGCCGAGTGCGGGAATCGGTATGTGTACTGCGCTAGTATCGTCATTAACGGGTAACCCGGTTAAATGTGATGTTGCGATGACTGGTGAGATAACATTACGCGGAGAAGTATTAGCGATTGGTGGATTGAAAGAAAAGCTACTCGCTGCGCATCGAGGCGGGATTAAAACGGTTGTGATCCCCTACGAAAATGAAAGGGATTTGGAAGAAATTCCTGAAAATGTGATTGGTGATTTAGATATCCATCCAGTCAAATGGATAGATGAAGTATTGGATATCGCGTTAGAAAACCCAGTAAAGTCGTTCAGCGTAGCGTCTTAAAACACAAAGAGCCCTTAATTTAAGGGCGTTTTTATAAGAAAAACGAAAAAAAAACGTTTTTTTCTCTTTTTTTACATTTTGGTATTCACATTCATGCCAGTTGTGCTACCTTAAGAGGGTAATAGCTTAAAGCCTTATTAATAAAGGGCTGGAAGACTTTTATATAATAATTCTAAATAAAAGTGTTGGTGATAGTGAATTATCTTAAGTCGCCATGCATCTAAATTTATTAAAAGCAATATAATAACAACGAAGGGGATCATATTGTGAACAAAAGTGAACTTGTAGATAGCGTTTCAACTAGCGCAGACATTTCTAAAGCTGCAGCTGGACGTGCAGTCGACGCATTTACTAATGCAGTAACAGAAGCACTTAAAGCTGGAGACCAAGTTGCATTAGTTGGTTTTGGTACATTCTCAGTACGTGACCGTGCTGCACGTAGTGGACGCAACCCACAAACTGGCGCTACTATTCAAATCGCAGCGGCAAAAGTACCATCTTTTAAAGCAGGTAAAGCGCTTAAAGACGCAGTAAACTAAGTTTATTTTTTAGTTTTTTCAAAGGCGATGTTTTCATCGCCTTTTTTGTGTGTAAAATTCACTCAAAAGCCTCTTAATCTCTCGCGTATCGTCGCAACAATCGGTATAATCCTACCAAAATTTTATAGACTATTTCATTATCCGTCGAATGATGGTGTAAAACTAAAGGTTAATGTAAAAAATGTTACAGAACATAAGAGAAGGTATACAAGGACCTTGGGCTATTGGTATTGTCGCCCTTATTGTCGTGAGCTTTGTATTTACAGGGGTCGGTAGTTATATAGGCTCATCTGCGAGTGATGCAGTTGCGATTGTTAATGGTGAAGAAATCCCTAGTTCTACACTTGAAACAGCGTATTCCAATGAACGAGCTCGATTAGAAAGCCAATTCGGTGATTCGTTTAGTTCGTTGTTTTCAAGCGAAGCTTATATTAATCAATTTCGCGCAGATGTACTTGATCGTCTAATCAGCGAGAAACTAGTATCTCAAAAAGCGGCATCTATGGGCTTAAGAGTAGGCGATGATCAAATTAAAGAAACTATCGCTCAAATGCCCGAATTCCAATTGCTTGGCCAATTTGACAATGAAATGTATCAAAATACGCTTCAAAGGGCTGGTTTCACACCGACTCAATTTGCTGAATATATTCGAGAGCAAATTACACGAAATCAATTGGCACAAGCTTTAAATGGCTCAACATTTAGTGTTGAGTATCAAGCCAAGAAATTCCTAGATCTTCAAGCTCAAACTAGAGATGCAAATAACTTGATTATTGATATTGCTAAATATCAAGAAACAGTAGAAGTCACTCAAGAAGATATTCAGACCTATTATCAGCTAAATATTACCGATTTTGATACCCAAGAGCAGGTTCGTTTAGCTTACGTTACTTTATCGATTTCAGACTTAGAGGCTAAAGTTGAAGTTTCTCCTGAAGAAGTCCAAACATATTATCAAGATAATATAAGAGCATATACTAGCGATGCTCAGCGTAGAGTGTCGCATATCCTTTTTGAATTAGGTGAAGATGCCGACGCAGTTAGAGAAAAAGCGGCAACGGTTCTTGAACGAATAAAAGCTGGTGAAGACTTTGCTAGTCTTGCTGGGGAGTTTTCTGACGATTTGTTAAGTGCTGAAGATGGCGGTGATTTAGATTTTATTTCTGAAGGCGACTACAGTGGAGCGTTCGAAGATGCAGCGTTTGCGCTTAATACAACTGGCCAAGTGAGCGACGTAGTTGAATCAGAATTTGGTTTACACATTATAAAGTTAACTGACTTTGTCGCATCTACAACAACACCTTTTGATCAAATAAGCGAAGAGCTAACTGCAGAATTAATTAATTCTAAGGCTACTGACGAGTATTTTTCTTTGCAAAATGAAATGCAACGTCTAGCGTTTGAAGAGGCTGATTCACTAGAGGTTGTTGCACAAGCCATAAATAAACCAATAATTGAGACAGGCTTTTTTGAACAGGGTAATTTACCGGCGGGTGTTAACTATCCACAGTTAAATGATATTGCATTTTCTGATGATCTAATTAACGGACAATTAAATAGTGACCTTATTGAGTTAAGTAATGATTTAGTGATGGTTGCTCGAGTAGCAGAACATAAACCTCAACGTACTCAAAGTGTCGAAGAGGTGACAGAGCAAATCACCGATATCCTTAGAATTGAAAAAGCCCAAAACCAAGCTTTTGAATACGCACAAAGCATCCAAGATGCATTGTTGAATGAACAAGATTCTCAATCATTATTAGACGAGCAAGGCTTGACTTGGCAGCTTGTTGAAGCGGTATCAAGAAATGATGCTCAATTGCCTCGTGAAATGGTCTCAGAACTCTTCACACTAGGTTTAGAGCAAAGCGATAATACTTCAATAGTCACCTTAAGTGACGGTAATGTCGGCGTAATTAAGCTATTAGCTGTTAACAACGCTGAACCAGCTGACGAAGCCTTAGTCGCGTCAAGCCAGCAGCAAATTGCTAATCAGCTAGCTCAGCAGACGTATGCGAACTTTATTGATGCCTTACGAGCGGAAGCTGATATACAAATTATCACGCAATAACCATAGCTTCGATACTAACAATAATAATTTAAAAGCAGGCATGAAGTATTCACAACTTAATGCCTGCTTAATTTTTTTGCGTTAATACTTCGTTAGCGTGTGAGTAACCAAATAGTGGCAAAAAATATCACAATCACTGTTGAAACCACCGCAATATAGACATAGCCTTTTTTGCCTTTCTCTATGTTGTAACCATTAGCTTTTAAATATAACGTCCAAGCGACACATAAGATGATGGGAAAAAGAAATATATATTTTATCAAAATACTCTCTCATACCTTAGAAGATTATCTATAGTACGTAAGTTTAAGGTGCAAAGACTAAAAAACAGGTATAAAAAAACCAGTCTGTAAGACTGGTTTTTTGTGCTCTATGTTTATTTACAAACTAAAGAGCATTGATTTGTGCGTTTAAGCGTGACTTATGGCGAGCGGCTTTATTTTTATGAATAAGACCTTTAGTTGCCATTCTATCAAGCACAGGTGCTGCAGTATTAAATGCAGTTTGTGCTGCTTCTTTATCGCCTGCTTCAATAGCAGCGATGACTTTTTTGATGCACGTACGAGTCATGGAGCGACGGCTTGCATTATGCTGGCGACGCTTTTCGGCCTGAATTGCACGTTTCTTAGCAGACTTAATGTTAGCCAAGGTGTAACTCCTAAAAAATGATGTAAAATTAAGGGTGCGGATTATCCAAGTTATTCGCGATTTTGTCAATGAATTAGACACATAAATAACAAAAAACACGAAAATAGATTAACCAATTGCGAAATGTTATTCAAAACGAGCAAATTTATACTTGGTTTTGCTGAAATTCAGTATTTTACTATCGAAACTTTGTTTTCCTGTTTAGAATTGGGCTTACACATTACTACGTTGGCACAGCAGTAAAACGCTTGCATTTTTTAGGTATTTAATTGACATAATGGCGAAAAAGCTTCTAAAGGCAGGAATTATTGTAAGCTCGATGACTTTCCTTTCAAGGGTGTTGGGGCTTGTTAGAGACGTTGTTGTGGCAAACTTTATGGGGGCGGGTGCTGCAGCAGATGTGTTTTTTTTCGCGAACAAAATCCCAAACTTTCTAAGACGTTTGTTTGCAGAAGGGGCTTTTGCACAAGCCTTTATTCCGGTATTGACCGAAGTACAAGCTAAAAACGACCCCAAACAGTTAACGTCCTTTGTTGCTAAAGTGTCAGGAACCCTAGGCGTCATTGTATTTATGACGGCGATTGTCGGAGTTCTTGGTTCCTCTGTCATCGCTGCCGTGTTTGGAACAGGGTGGTTTATTGCTTACTTAAATGATGAACCAAGTGGCCACAAATACGAGCTGGCATCAATACTTCTTAAAATCACCTTCCCCTATATATTTTTTATTTCTCTTGCAGGGTTTGTAGGGGCAATATTGAACACCTTAAATAAGTTCGCTGTAGCCGCATTTACTCCCGTTTTACTCAATATTAGCATCATAGCTTGTGCCTATTTTTTAACGCCGTATTTCGAGCATGGTGCTTATGCATTAGCTTGGGGTGTTTTCATCGGCGGTGCTGTGCAGTTGCTATTTCAATTGCCATTTTTATATCGAGCTAAGCTACTAGTAAAACCACGTTGGGCGTGGTCTGATCCAAATGTCAAAAAAGTGAGAGTGTTAATGATACCTGCTTTGTTTGGTGTCTCAGTGAGTCAAATTAACCTTTTGCTAGATACCTTAATTGCTAGTTTCCTAATGACCGGTTCGATAAGTTGGCTCTATTATTCTGATAGGCTGCTTGAATTTCCTTTGGGTCTATTTGGTATTGCAATTGCAACAGTTATCTTACCAACACTTTCACGCAATCATGTACAAAAAGACGCAGTATCGTTTAAACAAAACATGGATTGGGCATTTCGTCTTATTGCACTTTTAGGTATTCCCGCATCGTTTGCATTAGTCGCCTTGTCAACGCCACTGTTATTAGTGATATTTCAAAGAGGTGAATTTACCTTAGATGATACTCAAATGGCTTCTTATAGCTTAATGGCCTATGGCACCGGTTTGTTTGGTTTTATGCTTGTAAAGATATTTGCGCCTGCATTTTATTCAAGACAAGACACAAAAACACCCGTTAAATATGGCATCATTACCATGGTAGCCAATATGGTCTTTAATTTGATGTTAGCAATACCATTTAGTTATGTTGGTTTAGCAATGGCGACTGCCCTTTCAGGTGCCTTAAACGCCATTCTTTTATATCGCCGATTAAGTTTCTTAGGTATTTATAAAATACCTTCTTCAACGTGGTTTTTTGTTCTGAAAATAGTGTTCGCATCGAGCTTGATGACGCTCTTTGTAGTCTATTTGTATCACAATTTATCTTGGTTTGAGGCTGCTCTGGCTGAACGGGTAAGTAACCTGAGCATCGTAATTGTTTCAGGCGCTTCAATATATGCGTTAGCGCTTTTTGTTCTGGGTATTCGTCCACGCGAATTTATAAATAAACCCTAAATTTCAGTCAATATGTTCTTGAGCACCTGAAAAGTTCATATATTTGGCTTTCTAAGGCGTTGTATTAAAGGCTATCTAGTTTATAATCGGTGAGTTTTGTGCATAGTAGCGCCCATACAGAAGGGTTTGCGTTTTCCTTGCGAAAAATAATAAAAACTTAATTTTGACGGGCTAAGCAGGTAGATAGAATTTCGTGGAACTAATTAGAGGCATTCATAATATTTCTCTGCAACAGCAAGGTTGTGTACTTACCATTGGGAAATTTGATGGTGTTCATCTGGGGCACCAAGCTGTGCTTACAAATTTAATTCAAAAAGCAAAAGCACTTGGTGTGCCATCCGTAGTAATGGTTTTTGAGCCTCAACCCGAAGAAAGGTTTTCACCCGAGACTGCACCAGCACGACTTTCTTTGTTAAAAGACAAATATTATGCGTTAAAAGAACTGGGGATTGATAAGCTGTTGTGTATTCGGTTTACACGTGTTTTTTCGAGTATGACTCCTGAAAATTTTATAAAAAGTTTATTAGTCGATAAACTCGGTGTTAGATTTTTAGTGGTAGGTGATGATTTTAGGTTTGGCAATCGTCGCTTAGGTGATTTCCAGATGTTGCGCTGCGCATCTGAGGTTTATGACTTTGATGTTGTAAGCACTGCTAGTCTTAAAAAACTTGATTGCAGAGTAAGTTCCACTGCAGTGCGTGAAGCACTTGATTTAGGCGATTTTGTCGGCGCTACCGAAATGTTGGGACGACCTTTCACGATAAGTGGCAGAGTAGTACATGGTGAACAAAATGGAAGAACTATTGGATATCCAACTGCTAATGTACTGTTAAAACGTCATAAAACACCACTGATAGGTGTTTATGCCGCTAAAGTCAAAACAATGAAGGGAACTTTTCCAAGTGTTGTAAATATTGGCTCAAGACCTACTTTGAACGGCCAGCGAGTGCAATTAGAAGCGCATCTGTTCGACTTTAGTGACGACCTGTACGGACAGACTATATCCGTTGAGTGCGTGAAAAAAATAAGAGATGAAGAAAAATTTTCGGACTTCTCTTTATTAAAAAAACAAATCGACATTGATGCTAGCAAGGCTAGATCAGTGTTGCAAAAATAGATTTCAATTTGAATACCGGACCTTAAAATGACTGACTACAAATCCACATTGAATTTGCCTGATACCGCTTTCCCAATGCGCGGAAATTTGGCTAATAGAGAGCCAGAAATGCTGAAAAAGTGGAATCACAGTAAACTTTATCAAAAAATAAGAGATGCAAAAAAAGGCAAGAAGCCTTTTATACTGCACGATGGTCCTCCTTATGCTAACGGTGATATTCACATTGGGCACGCAGTTAACAAAATACTCAAGGACATCATCGTTAAGTCAAAAACCTTATCTGATTTTGATTCGCCCTATGTACCAGGGTGGGATTGCCATGGATTACCAATTGAATTAATGGTAGAGAAGAAGGTTGGAAAACCGGGTAAAAAAGTCTCTGTTGCTCAGTTTCGGGAAAAGTGCCGTGCGTATGCAGAGCGTCAAATTGAAGGCCAAAGTAAAGACTTTCAGCGTTTAGGTGTACTAGGAAATTGGGCACAGCCTTATAAAACTATGGCATTTGAAAGCGAAGCAAATATTGTCAGAGCACTTGCAAAGATAGTCCAGTCGGGTCACCTTGAAAAGGGGTTTAAACCTGTTCATTGGTGCACAGATTGTGGTTCGGCGCTAGCTGAAGCTGAAGTAGAGTATCAAGATAAAGTATCACCAGCAATTGACGTAGCGTTTAGTCTTGCTGATGCCCCAGGTTATAGCGCTGCATTTGGTATTGATATATCTGAGCTAGATAGTATGCCAAGTGTTGTCATCTGGACTACAACGCCATGGACAATACCTGCCAATAGAGCAATTAGCTTGCATCCTACATTAGAATACTCCTTAACAAGTATGACTGTTGGCCAAAATGCACAATATTTTATTTTAGCGAAAGATTTAGTTGAGCAATGTGCAGTGCGTTATGGCGCAAGTGAGACGAAAATATTGGCCACATGTGAAGGAAAAGCGCTTGAAAATCTCAAGGTGATTCACCCACTCTTATCATTGGATGTGCCTCTTATACTTGGTGAACATGTAACGACTGAATCAGGCACAGGTTGTGTGCATACTGCGCCGGCGCACGGTGTAGATGACTTTAATGTAGGCAAACAATATGACATTGAAGTATATAACCCGGTTGGTCCAAATGGTGTCTATGTTGAGGGGACTCCATTATTTGAAGGAATGCATGTATTTAAGGCTAATCAAGCAATTACAGAAGCGTTAGAGCAGCATGATGCTTTGATCTTGAATGTGAAATATGAACATAGTTATCCGCACTGTTGGCGACATAAAACGCCTATTATCTTTAGAGCTACGCCTCAATGGTTTATTAGCATGGATAAGGGGGGTCTGCGTGAGCAAAGTTTAGCGCAAATTAAGCAAACAAAGTGGATTCCGAGTTGGGGTGAAAATCGTATCAGTAGTATGGTAGACGGACGACCTGATTGGTGTATTTCTAGGCAAAGAACATGGGGAGTCCCAATTTGTCTTTATATACATAATGTGACCGGCGAAATTCACCCAAAGTCGGCTGAGTTTATGGAAACAGTTGCGCAAAGTATTGAAAGCAAAGGAATACAGGCATGGTGGGATTTAGATGATGCCCTTTTACTAGAGGAAGATCTAAAAGACTACACCAAAGTAACGGATACCCTAGATGTTTGGTTTGATTCTGGCGTCACGCATTTTTTCGTCGTTGACCAACGTGATGATATTCCTGCAACTGCTGATTTGTATTTGGAAGGTTCCGATCAACATAGAGGCTGGTTCATGTCTTCTTTAATGAGCTCAACTGCTATGCATGGGCATGCGCCTTACAAAGAGGTACTAACTCATGGATTTACTGTTGATGCAAATGGCAAGAAAATGTCAAAGTCTGTGGGAAATGTGATTGCTCCTCAAGAAGTAACCAATAAATTAGGCGCTGATATCTTAAGACTGTGGGCTGCTTCAACTGATTATCGCGGTGAGATGACAGTCAGCAATGAAATATTAAAGCGCTCTGCTGACTCTTATCGCAGAATAAGAAACACGTGTCGCTTTTTGTTGGCTAACTTAAACGGCTTTGATCCCAAAACAGATTGTGTTGCGCCTCAAGACATGGTTGCATTGGATGCTTGGGCTGTGGAACGAAGCAAACAAGTCCAAAAAACGATCATAGATGCATATAACGAATACGATATGCTAATCGTTTGTCAAACATTGATGCAGTTTTGCTCGATTGAATTAGGTAGCTTTTACTTAGATATTATAAAAGATAGACAATATACCGCTAAAGCTGACAGTGTTGCTAGGCGGTCTTGTCAAACTGCGATGTACTATATTATGGAGTCAATGGTGCGCTGGCTTGCGCCTATTTTGAGCTTTACTGCACAAGAGCTTTGGGAATCTATGCCCGGAGAACGAGGCGAGTTTGTGTTTACCGAAACATGGTATGACGGCATTCCAAATAGCCAAGTATTGTCAGACGCTGATAACTTTAGTCATCATTATTGGCAAAAAGTAATGGATATTAAAGCAAATGTGAACAGTGCACTGGAAAAAGCCCGAAATGCCAAAGAGATTGGCGGGTCATTAGAAGCTGAAATTACCTTGTACTTAAATGATGAGGACATAAGGGTTTTGCAGGCATTAAGTGATGAACTTAGGTTTGTTTTAATCAGCTCAAGTGCTCGTATTGAAAGCTTAACCAATCTGCCGACAAATTTAAGTAAAAATGAAGGCGATACGATGGTCGTTGACGTTTCAAAATCAACAAATAGCAAATGTGTACGTTGTTGGCATCATAGAGAAGAAGTTGGAAAGGATCTTAAACATCCAGAACTATGTAACAGATGTATAGAAAACGTAGATGGTGATGGAGAAACAAGACAATATGCTTAACCTAATCAGGAATACAGGGTTTAGATTTCTTTGGATATCAATTATTGGGTTTATCCTTGATCAATATACAAAATACCTTGTACTAAAAAATATGGTGTTGTATCAGTCAATAGAAGTCACAAGTTTCTTTAACCTAACCTATGTCCATAATTATGGTGCAGCGTTTAGTATTTTGTATGATGCTGGTGGATGGCAGCGTTACTTTTTAAGTGCAGTGGCGCTGATTGTTAGTGCCGTTATTTTGTGGTGGCTAAAGCAATCTTCAAAACAGCAGATCTTACTGCCCGTTGCATTTGCTTTTATTCTTGGTGGAGCGCTTGGTAATGTGTATGACAGAATTGTTTATGGCTACGTCATTGACTTTTTGGATGTCCACTACGCTGGATATCACTGGCCTGCTTTTAATATTGCAGATTCCGTTATATTTATTGGTGCCGCTTTGTTAATTATTGATATGTTTAAAAATAGTGATTCTCAACCTAATGATGGTACAAAATAATATGAACAACGTGATTTCAGATGACAGCGAAGTTATTTTGCATTTTGATTTAACCTTAGAAGATGGCTCAGCGGCAGATAGCACTAGAGCAAATAATAAGCCTGCTAAAATGGTGATGGGAGACGGTAGTTTGACTCCTAACTTTGAAAATTGTTTGCGAGGTTTAACCATCGGAGATAAGAAATCATTTACCTTAAACGCTGACGATGCTTTTGGAATGCCTAATCCAGATAATATTTACTATGTCGATAGAACAAAGTTCTCAGCAGATATGGAGTTAAAAGAAGGTATGATTATGGGGTTCTCGCAGCCTGATGGCAGTGAACTTCCTGACGTGATTCGCAGTATCGCAGGCCATTCGGTGACAGTTGATTTCAACCATCCCTTGGCAGGTCAAACCGTTGTGTTCAATGTAGAGATTCTGGACGTTAAATAATATGACTTTGCAAATACATTTGGCCAATCCACGAGGGTTTTGTGCAGGCGTTGATAGAGCCATTACTATTGTGGAGCGAGCTTTAGACCTATTCGAGCCTCCAATTTACGTTAGACATGAAGTAGTTCACAATAAATTTGTAGTAGATAGTCTGCGCAAAAGTGGTGCTGTTTTTGTTGATGAAATTAGTGAAGTACCTGATGATGCAATCGTTATTTTTTCAGCGCATGGTGTTTCACAAAAAGTAAGAAAAGAGGCATCTGATAGAGGCCTAAAAGTGTTTGACGCTACTTGCCCTTTGGTGACTAAAGTCCATATGGAAGTCGCTAGAGCTAGCAAACGAGGAACAGAGTGCGTATTGATTGGGCACCATGGACACCCGGAGGTCGAAGGTACTATGGGCCAATATAATAATGCGGATGGTGGGATCTATCTTGTTGAAGACATTGATGATGTTGAGTCATTAACTGTCAAAGATCCTGAGCAATTGTATTATTGTAGCCAAACTACCTTATCAGTAGATGATACGGCTGATGTTATCGATGCTTTAAGACAAAAATTTCCTAAAATTGACGGGCCCAGAAAAGACGACATTTGTTATGCCACTCAGAATCGGCAAGATGCAGTGAGAGACTTAGCATCAGATTGTGACGTACTACTTGTAGTTGGCGCACAAAATTCTTCTAATTCTAATCGCTTACGCGAGTTGGCAGAAAAAATCGGAGCAAAGTCTTATCTTATCGCGGACCATAATTGCATTCAAAAAGAATGGCTAACTGATGTGAAGAATATCGGTGTTACTGCTGGGGCATCCGCACCAGAAGTGTTGGTTAAAGGTGTGATTGATAAATTAATAAGCTGGGGAGCAAGCAAAGCAACCGAGCGAGAAGGCAGACCAGAAAATGTTGAGTTTGCCGTACCTAAAGAATTAAGGGTTAAACAAATCACTTAGTCGTAAGTATGTTTTTTACAAATATTACAAGCAATTAATGCATTTTTGTTGTTACTTGAACAAACTTTTAGTACAGTTTCGATTGTATATTTATACGCTATGCTAACAAGTAATAACCAAGGATTGAAAAATGTCGGTATTATGGGTGAATGAAAGATCCCTTTAGCTGATGTTAAGAGTAATGAAATATTTAAATAATATCAAAAGTATAACGACTAATTTACCTTTGCCTACGCTACGCGAACCGTCAGTTCATGGTCGCCGTTCGCAGGCTGGACTGGGAATGGTAGAAGTATTGGTAACCTTGTTTGTGTTGTCAATAGGCTTGCTAGGAGTTGCGTCATTACAATTAAATGGGTCGTTTGCAAATAAAGAGGCATTGGCAAGAACCCAAGCCGTTATGGTAGCTCAACAGATGAGTGAACGATTGCGCGCCAGTACAGTAAGTTCTGCTACCACGGATGGTTTTGTTGTCAGCAATACCTATTTTGATGCCAACATATATAATTTTGGTAATCTGTCTGGTGCATGTAGCGGTAATCCTTATTCTTGTTATTGTGAAGCAATTCCCTCCGGCATTCCAAACTGCCAGACTGGTCAATGTGACGCTGATGAAATTGCACGTTTTGATGCTTATCAAATGTCGTGTGCTGCTACTAAAGAAAACCCAAATGCACAACTCTCAGTGACATGTAACGATTTAATTACCACCGACCTTGATGCCTGCACTGCAGGCTCAATACATACTATATTGGTGACTTGGCCGCAAACAAGTTGGCGCGGTGAAAATAAGGAAGCCAACGCTCGATGTAATGCGTCGGGGACAGCTAACTTTGACTGCGTGGCTGTGGAGGTAACACTTTGAACATGGCCAAGCAAATAAAACGTAACAAAGCATCTGGCTTTACTTTAATTGAGTTAATGATTGCATTAGCTTTGGGAGTCGTCATTTCGACTGCTGTAATACAAATACTAGTTAGTAACAGCGTCACTGATCAACTCAATAGGGCGATTGCCAGTACTCAAGAAAGTGGTAGGTATATCATTTCTCGAATGAGAGATGAGCTACTCATGGTGGGCTTATACGACAGTTTGTCTCCCAACCTAGCCATGATTGTTGATCCGGTTGAAGAAGAGATATTCGTTAGGACCCACCCCGTTCCGATTCCGGGCGATTTCGCAGGTTTTCCATTAATCGGAGCTCGCCAAGGTGCAGGCGGTGCGAATGATGAGCTTGTGATAAGCCTTCAAGCAGAGCGTGACTGCCGAGGCCTTCAATTGGGTTATGCAGATGACGAAGAGTTTTATGTTGTAAACCGTTATTTTGTTCAAAACAATCAGCTTCGTTGCGTAGGTTATGACGGTCGCGTGTTAAGGGGCCAAAAAGGCGCAGAAGACAACCAGGGCGATGCAGCTTTTACCTTGCTTGATAATGTTGAGAGATTTCAAGTGACTTATGGCGTAACCAATAGCGTATTTAGTGGCAACACACAATTGCCCACGCGATATGTAACGGCCGACCAGCTAGCAGCCGTATACGCAAGTGATGACCAAGTGGTTGCGATCCGATTTGCGATTTTGATAAAAGGCGAAGGCGATCTGCAACTAGACGAAGCGAAGACATTTAAATTATTAAACGAAGCACCGATTACTGCTCCAGACGCAGGTTTATATCGGTCCTTTGAGACAACAGTTACATTAAGAAATATGAAGAATTTTTCAAGAGGTGGTGCATGAATAAGCAAAAAGGCGTGGTGCTAGTATTTGCACTACTAGTTTTGGTATCAATTACAATTTTGGGTGTTTCTTCTGTATCTAGCAGTATCTTACAGTCCAAGATGGCGTCTTCTATCGAGAGAAAAACCATTGCATTTGATGCTGCTGAAGCGGCTATTGCTGGTGTGGTTTTTGAAGCAGAAGATGAGTCAGTATTAGTTGACCCCAATTTATTGGATCCTCTATCTGAAGCTAGGTTGCTAAATGAAATCGATTTGTTAAATGACCCATTAACGTGTTCAGATAACAACCGTATTAATCGCTGGATGACGAATACTGGGCTTCCATTCGGAGCACGTCATACCACGCAAGCGACATACAGCGAAAACCCTCAAGTGACTAGTTGGTCACGAACAGCATTTGTTAGAGAGCAGGCTTGTAGAGGATCAAGTAATGTCATAGGCGGCAGTAATGTTAATTGCCATTTTTTCATTGTACGTGGTTGTGGGCAAACTGGCGGTGCCGGTTATGTAGTAGCCAATACGTTGACCGCTTCGGTGTTTGCGCCAGCGTCTGTAAACTAAGGTAGTATCTAATGAAATCAAATAAAATTCACATTTCGCTTTACGCATGTTTGTTGAGCTTTTTGGTTAGTTTCAGTGCTTATGGCGATGACCTAGATATCTATTTAGGCGCAAATAATCAACAAGTGGTCTATAACCCCAATGTTCTTTTCATTATGGATACCTCAGGCAGTATGTCTGGCCGAGATGGTACAGGCTTAACTCGTATGCAACGCGTACAAAATGCAATGCGTCTAACATTAACCGAAGCAACTAACATAAACGCAGGCTTGATGCGCTTTTCTGATTTTGGTGGACCTATTTTGTACCCGGTCCGCAATATCGATGATCCTGTTAGGCCTGAGCTTGTAGTGCCAATTAGTCAGGGTAGCGATGATGCAACCGAAGTCACAAGTGGTGTCGACTTAAATAACAACGAGCTAGTATTGTCCAGTGGTACGCAGCAAACAACAACAGGATTGCGTTTTGACGAGCTAAATGTGCCACAAGGTGCGGTTATTACAAATGCATTTATCAGATTCTCATCAAGAGGATTAAATAATCCGCCAACCGAGTTTTCAATCAAAGCCGAAAATACCGGCAATTCAGATACCTTTGAAGCTACTAACAACAACATCACAAATAGAGAATTGACTACAACTGAGGTACTTTGGGATTCGAGCACTGCTTGGCCGGAATTTGAAGAAATTATTAACACGCCAGACTTATCTAGTGTGATACAAGAAGTTGTTGATAGAGCAGATTGGTGCGGCGGAAATAGCCTTTCAGTCGTTATGCAGACACTAAATAGCTCTATAGGTAGCTCTAGACGTGCATTTTCACATGATGATGGAAACAGTCGCGCCCCTCAATTAGTACTGAGCTATGATGAAACAACGGCTACTGGATGCGTGAGAGACAGGGTGCGTTTGCAGGTGCAGTCACAATCTGACAACTGGGAAGAAGACACCAATGGTTACATGAATACTGGTAGTGAGCTTACCATGACATCTAACTCTAACTCAGCGGTTGCAGTACGCTTTACTAACGTCAGGATTCCTAAGGATGCGAAAGTATCTAATGCATATCTAGAATTTTCTGCATGGGCAAATGACAGCGATACGCCTGCTCGCATAAGAATACGCGGGGTAAACCGAAATAACCATGGAAGATTCCCAGTTGATGATCGATATGTGCTTCGCGACATCGGCAAAACGAGTAATTCAGTTAATTGGGACAATATCGGTGCATGGGCTCAAAATGGCGTGTATCAAAGCCCAGACTTATCACAAATAATTGAAGAAATAACATCTCGTGATGGCTGGAATGCGGGTAACGCCATGGTTATGGTTATGGATAACTTTAACTCTGCAAAACGGGGTGCCTATACCGCAAGTGGTTCAGCATCTCGCGCAGTTAATCTAGTCATTGAGTATGAAGGTAACGCAACACCTGAAACAGCATCAACCGTAAGAGATCTATTGATTAGCAAAATTGATGAGCTTAACACTCGTGGATTCACGCCTATTGTAGATACTCTATATGAAGCCACTTTATATTATGGTGGTTTACCAATGGATTATGGCCGAAAGCGTGGTGAAAGTAGTGTGTCGACGTCACTAAGGCAATCAACTCGGGTCAGTAACAGAACGTCTTATCTTGGTGCTGACCCAATTAGGCCGTTTGGTTGTACCGAAGATAATTTAAGTAGTGTTAATTGTGTTGGCGAGCAGATTCCACTTGGTGCTCAATATATTTCACCAATTCAAGACTTACAGTGTCAAACAAACAACCACATTGTTTTGTTGTCTGACGGTGTAGCTAACAACAACCACAGTGTTGGTAAGATTCAATCACTAATCGGCAGAGCATGCACGCCGGGCGCTCCTGGAGGCGAAGCGTGTGGATTAGATTTAGTACGTAATATCGCTGACAGAGGTGATTCGGCGATTGATGCGCGTATTATTACTCACACAATTGGTTTTGCGGCTAATGCCACTGCAAATAGCTTCTTGAATCAATTAGCCCTGCAAAGCGGTGGTGGCTTTTATCAAGCGGACAACAGCGAGCAGTTGTTATCTGCATTCCAAGCAATTCTACGTCAAGTTAAGGATGTTAATTCAACCTTCGTTTCGCCGGGTGTAGCGGTGAATCAGCTAAATCGTTTATCCCATAGAGATGAGTTGTATTTTGCTTTGTTTAAGCCGGCTGAAGGTGCCTTATGGCCTTAGCAATCTGAAAAAATATAAAATTAAAGATGACACTATTTTAGACAAAAATGGCTTACCTGCGGTTGATTCAGGTACTGGTTTCTTCAAAGATACTGCTCAAAGTTATTGGTCGGCGATTGCTGATGGCAACGATGTGCGTGAAGGTGGTGCAGCTAGTCGTTTAGATTTAGTTCGAAATGTCTACTATTTTGATAATATCCTATGCCCAATTATTAAGACTTCGCACGTACTTGATGAAAATAATAACGACCTGACTGCAGCTGATTTCGCGGTAGACACCTTGCCTGACTCGGAAGTTTTGCGCGAGCAAGTTATAAAGTGGGCTCGTGGTGTAGATGTTAGAGATGACGATGGTGATGGCTCTGTAACAGATGTTAGATTACAAATGGGCGATCCGATTCACTCTCAGCCAGGGATCGTCAATTATACCGAAACAGATGCTGCGGTATTTATCACGACAAACCATGGCTTTATTCATTCTATCGATGCAAATGATGGTACAGAGAATTTCGCCATTGCACCTCGAGAATTGTTGAAAAATACTTACGACATATATCGTAATGGTCCGACACTTAATCACCGTTATGGCATTGATGGTGATTTAGTGATTAGGCAGTTTGACGATAAAATCTATTTGTATATCGGTATGCGTCGCGGTGGTAATAACTATTATGTACTAGATGTTACTGAAAAAATGAATCCAAAGTTAGTGTTTACTGTCGATGGTGGCCAAGGAGACTTTAAAAACCTTGGGCAAAGTTGGTCTAGGCCAATTATTACGAAAATGAAATTTGGTACTACAGAGAAAAACGTCATGATTATTGGTGGCGGATATGACGAAAGCCAAGATGAAAAGATTGTGCGCTCGCCAGACAATGTAGGCAATAGTATTTTCATCGTTGATGCTGACAATGGCGATCTACTATGGTCAGCTAGCACCGAGGACGCTGACTTGATCGTACCAGAGATGCAATACAGTATCCCTGCAAGAATCTCGGTTATTGATCGTGATAACGATAGATTTGCAGATCATATGTATGTTGCAGACACTGGCGGCCAATTGTTTAGATTCGATATTTATAACGGAAAGCCTACAAATGAGCTTGTTCGTGGTGGTTTAATGGCGACGTTAGGTGGCGATTCAGCTCAAGAAAATCGTCGATTCTACTACGGACCTGATGTGTCTGAATTGGTTTTGGCTGATAAGAAGTACTATGCGGTAGCGGTCGGTTCAGGCTTTAGGGCTGGACCTCTAGATACTGTTATTGAAGATGAGTTTTATGTGATTAATGATGGTGGTGTGTTTGAAGTTGATGAGTTTGGTCAATACGGCTTGCCAACTACCCCAATGACATCTGCTGATTTGTACGACGCTACTGCTTCGGCATTGGCATCAAGCGATAATACAGAGCGAGAGTTGGCCGCTGAAGCATTCGCTAATAGCGAAGGTTGGATGCTACAACTTACTACTGCTGGTGAGAAGGTACTAGCGTCTCCATTAATTATCGATTATAAGGTATTTTTTACTACTTATATTCCATCGTCATCAAGTGATAGCTTATGCGCTCCACCTACAGGGAACAGCAGAGGATATTTAGTTAATCTAATTGACGGAACGGCCGTTACTGATCTTGACCGTAATAATGAGTTAACAAATGAAGACAGGTATGCAGAGTTGTCTCAGACAGGTATTGCACCTGATACTAAGATTCTTATTGAGAACATCGTAAAACCTGTAGTATGTTTGGGTGCTGAATGCGTATCTGCAGTCATCGAAGTCGACGAGAATGGTAATGATGTCCAATGCGGAACAGAGTTTGAATGCTTAGCTCAAAATATTTATGGCCGATTCCAACGCATCCAAAAGGATGTGTGGCGTACAGAAGTTGAAAGAGCTAACTAATTCTTAGCACTTTGATGGTGTTCGCTTTTGAACTAATAAAGGGGCTAGTATGCATAGTAAAACTAAGATTGATCAAGGCTTTACCTTAGTAGAGCTTATGATTGTGGTGGCAATTGTTGGTATTATAGCGGCCATCGCTTATCCAACATATTCTAATGTTGTCGCAAACAGCGCACGAAGTGCTGCTCAAGCTGACCTAATGAGCTTTGCTAGTGCCATGGAACGTCACAGTGCATCTAACTTTACATATGCAGGCGCTGCGGCAGGAGGCTCAGATACTGGGGCTCCTGGTATATTTGCCAGCCATAGTCCTTCTAGTGAATCAGCAGCTAATAGAAAATATGATCTTACTATCGTGAGAGTTGGGCCTAATGGCCAGACATTTGAATTACAAGCGACACCTGTCGCTAATTCACCGGTCGATGGAACAGGTTCATTGTTTTACTTTAGCGATGGTAGAAAGGCATGGGATCAAGACAATAATGGGGCGGTTGCAACCAATGAGTTCTGTTGGAATTGTTGATTAGCAGATAATCGCAGCGCCGTTGTTCCTATCGTGGATTTGGTCACCACCTCTATCCTTGCTGATACTTATCCTACCTTGAAGGCTCACAAATAGCGCGCGAGTGTATATGTCTTGTTTGTCTCTAGTACATACTGCCATTGTGGCAGGTGAACTAGTAATACCACTTTCATAAAATTTTATGACTCTTTTGGGGCCGACTGTTTTAATTCTTTTCTTGCTAGCTGTTTTTATTCTTAATATTTGTTCTTGCCCGTCTACTGCCCCGCTATTGTCTGCATCGTGAAATACAATCAAAGGTAATTCCCACGACTCGCTACAACGTTTATGATCTTTGCTAGGACAGATAGTAATTGTGATGTGTTGTGAAATCGAAGTATATTTTGCAAAATGAAAGATGCTGCTTATTTCATTTATGTGTGAACGGATCATAACTTGAGTAATAAATTGATTTAACTGACTACGCCCAAGCGTTAATAAAATTGAAAAAATAGCTATTGTTATCAAAAGCTCTAATAGTGTAAGACCACCTTGTTCTTTTTCGATAGGGATTAAAAAATGGGGAGGTAATGATAGTTTTGCCATTATCTTGCTCGTTGCTTTTCATAAGTACGAGCAAGTATAAATTGGAGATTAGAAAATCCTACTGAACTTTACGTGTGTTTTTTCCTTCTCGTCGGTTGCTACTTTCACTAGCAACTGAGGTTGTCACCGTCGATATCTTCGTGAATTGAATCACTGTCATTACCATCAGAACTAATACGTGTTCGCCCTTGCTGGTTGACGTTTATTGCCCGCGCCAAATTTGCGTCTGCGTTTCCGGGGCAAATTTGTATCATAGTAAGAGCATTTGTTGCGCCTGAATCTTGAAAAATAATTGGGTTTGAAGGACCCGTAATCACATTACCACCTGTGGAACGCTGTGTGCTAATAAGAAGCTCTTCATTGTTATCTCTTTGCTGATTGTTATTCAAATCAACAAACACAATTTTTGGATGATTCCAATTATCACCGCAGTTAGAAAAATCAGCGGCAGGGCAGACAATCGTCGTGGTACTTTGGTCAATAGAATTAAATCGTGCATATTGAATTACGCCACTTAATTCGTTTATTTCAGCGACCACTCTGTTTTTTGCGACAATGGATTGCACATTTGGAGCAACTACCGTCAGAACGATCGCAGCGACTGCAAGACCTACCAACATCTCTAAAAGTGTCAAACCTTGTTGACGATTAATATTGCTCGCGCTCAACTCTATTGCCTCATTTACCTTAAGTTTCACTTCACTACCCCTATCATATACCTGTACACTATACGGGAAGTAAGCGGTTTAATGGGTATATTGACAGCGCAGTACTTAGTAATTCGCATACCTTGTCATTATAATTTACAAGCTGTTCATTGGTATAGCTGTCTAGATTATACGCATATTTGATTAAATGTATACGCATGGAGTTTCATTAATGAAACAAGCAATCATTGAAGAAATGAAGGTTTTACCTAGCATTGTTCCAGATGCTGAAGTAGCTAGACGAGTTGATTTTATAAAGCGTCAACTACTTAAATCTGGTCTTAATTCTCTTGTCTTAGGCATCAGTGGCGGCATAGATTCGTGCACGCTTGGACGACTTGCCCAACTAGCGATAAATGACTTAAACCGCGAACAATCCGACAAAGCGTATCAATTTGTTGCAGTAAGACTACCATATGGCGAGCAAGCTGATGAAGATGACGCACAGCTAAGTATTGATTTTATACAAGCTAGTCTTAGCGTAACGGCAAACGTGAAAGATAGTGCTGATGCAATTCATACTGCATCGGTGAACGCACTTAAAGCACAAGGTGCATATAACGCGTCTGCTTATGAAGATGATTTTGTAAAAGGTAATGCCAAAGCAAGAGCGAGAATGGCAACACAATATGACATTGCAGGACTTTGCAAAGGACTTGTCTTAGGTACTGATCATTCAGCAGAAAACATAACAGGGTTTTATACAAAGTATGGTGATGGTGCTTGTGATTTAGCGCCTCTATTTGGATTAAGTAAACGACAAGTTAGACAGATCGCTAGATTTTTAGGTGCGCCTGATATCATTGTAAATAAAGCGCCCACTGCCGATTTAGAGTCACTAAATCCCCAACTATCTGATGAAGCATCATTGGGCTTAAGTTATGAGCAAATCGATGATTTCTTGGAAGGGAAAAGTTCTGACGAAAAAGTAGATGAAAAGCTCATCAGTATTTATACTAAAACACAACACAAACGTGTTCCAATTCCCACCATTTATGACGAAGAGTGAACGGTATGAAAAAAGTTGAAGCAATCATTAAGCCTTTTTTACTTGACGATGTAAGAGAGGCACTGGCGAATCTAGGTATAAGCGGCTTAACTGTTACCGAGGTGCGAGGCTTCGGACGTCAAAAGGGTCACAAAGAACTATATCGTGGCGCGGAATATCAAGTGGATTTTTTGCCCAAAGTAAAAATTGAATTGGTTATTAATGATGAGCTGCTTGATCTGGTATTAGAGACAATTGTTGATAACGCGCGAACAGGGAAAATTGGCGATGGGAAAATATTTGTCAGTGATATATCTCATGCTATTCGAATAAGAACAGGGGAAGAGGGCGAAGAAGCGTTATAACGCTTCTTCAATGTGGATTGTTTCAAGCCGGCATCAGTGAGAGCCGCTACAGCCTCCCTCACCATGTACGTGTCCATGCTCGATTTCTTCAGCGGTGGCATCTCGTAGCTCCTTTATTTCAATGTCGAATACTAAACTAAAACCAGCCAAAGGGTGATTACCATCTACAACAACGTGTTCGTCGTTTTTATCAATGATAATAACTGATTGTTCTCCATGATCGGTAGTTGCTCTAAAGCTCATTCCTACCTCGACATCCATGCCTTCAAACATACTAGCAGGTACTTCCTGAACAAGTTGATCTTGCCTTTCACCATATGCTTTTTCTGGTGTAATCGTGATTGAAAACTTGTCGCCTTTATTTTTACCGTAAAGAGCTTCTTCGACACCCGCAATCATGAACTTTGTACCTTGTATGAACGATAGTGGGCCATTATCGGATGATGAATCAATTATGTCGCCTTCAGTAGTTTCTACACTGTAGTCAATAGTGACGACGTGGTTATCGGCAATTGGCATGTTTTTTTCCTATTGTTGGTATCATATTATGCCTCAACCGAATAAGGCAATGGCATGATATCCAAATGTGTTTGCGAGGATTTTAAGCGTAGCATATTTGTCGCTTCAGTGTCATTAGGCAATACTGCTAACAGCACAATGCTATCGCCTTGAATGGCGATTCTATTGATTACACCCGCCTTGCGCCAATTTTCACCTATTTGGATCTCTACACTTTGTTCATCGGCTATTCCCGTACTATCAGATGGTATCTTTGCGCTTAAATAAAACGCTGCTCGTTTGTTTTTGCCAAGAAATTTGGTGCGCGCGACCACTTCTTGTCCCATGTAACAGCCCTTATCGAAGTCTATTGCATCTAAAAATTGCAAATTGAGCATTTGAGGCACTAGACTGGAAATATTATGACCAAACACCTGGGGCAACCCTGCCTGTATCTCAATAGCATCAAACCTGCTTTCATGTTCCCAATCTATTGTTGTTGCACTTTTTAACTTATCAATCGCTTCTTGACTCAAATATGCGATATATCGAGTACAAATATCATGAAAGCAAATCGCTTGCCCATATTCGTTTGATACCGATACCAAATGTGAATTTACCAGATTAGGGAAGAGTGTTTTTAGCTCGTTTATGGCGTCATCTCCATAGACACCAATGCAGAGTAGGTCTTCTTTGCTTTGTATACTGACCTTCGAAAAAACGCCGTATTTTAACAATTGTTCTTTTGTAGTAGTGATCGCATCTTTTGGTCCAGACAGCAACATCTGGCTATTCTCATTAGCCAATTTAGTTCGATCGTCATAGATGCTAAGCTCACTTACCAGTGGCAGGCTAAACATTTTGCCTTTAAAGTCACAATGAGCGGCCAATCTTGCTTTGTCGTTATCAAAATCCAAAGTATTAATCGTTAACTGACCATGCAAATATTCATAGCGCTGAGGGCCTTCAACCGACACTATCGCCCGACTGTTAAGTTGGCTTATAAAGGAATTGATGGGGATCACGAGGTCTTACTCCTAACAAGTTTTATTAGCAAAGAGTGTGGGCAATCACTTAAGAATACAAGGGTTGACAGTGTGAAAAAATTAATTAACCAGTCACCCCTAAGTTCAGTTTATTTTGAGCAATATAAAGTGCTATCCTAAGCACAAAGGAGAATATATGTTTGAAGCAAAAAGATTGGCGCGTTTAAAGTGGGCTTGCAGGCGAGGAATGTTAGAACTTGATGTGTTATTTTTACCTTTCGTAGAGCAAGCTTTCGACGATTTAGACTACTCGCAACAAGAGACATTTGAACGATTACTGACATGTGACGACCCAGACCTATTTGCATGGTTTATGGGGCATCAAACTTGTCATGATCCTGATTTGTCCGCGATGGTGCAAAAGGTACTCAGCAGAGTAAAGGTTTAACTCTGGGGAAATGATTACTAGAGCAGAATCATGATGGTGCCAATAGAAATCAGTAAGAGCTATTTGGTCAAAAGATACATCAACCTGAGTTTCACTCTACTTGCTACAGCAGGTTTTCTCTACTATTTATCAATAAGCTCGTTTTATTGGGTGTATTTTCCAGGGTTCTTTATTTGTGTTGCTGTATTGGTCTCATATAGCAAGAAAAGCAAACTAAATTGGGCCGTAATTGTGATAAATGAAGCAGAAAATACGATTTTGTATACGGATTCATCTATACCGTGCGGCGACACGCTAAAAATTAGCTATACTAAAAGTTACTTTCATGAGACTGTGTCATTATTGACATTTACTAATCAGCAAACGGTAATGTCTTCAGGCAAGGGTAAACATTCTAAGTTAAGGCCAAAAAAAGTCGAACTTATTATCCCTCGCTTAATGCTTAGTCGGCCAGATTATAAACGCTTGGCTAGAGTAATGATTTGGAATCAATAGTGTTGGATGGTCAAATTTAAGGGACGTGAATAAATGCTTACCCTATATGCAAAAGCGGCAATAAGTTCAACAAAAAACCGCCTACTAGGCAGTGAAGCGCTTAGCGCGGTCAATGGTGTCCCAACACTTCCCGACACTAGTGTAGAAAAGTCACTCAAGATTTCCGCTCAACATTGCAACACATATAATGATATTACACAGTGGCGTCCCAAGCTTGCCGCTGTGATTCACCCTAGTTATATACAGACTCTTTCATTACCGATGCAATTGTCTTTGATTGTTTCGCACTCTTTCCCATTTGAGGCAATGGGCTTGGTGCATATTGGCAACCATATTGATGTAAAATTTTTACCTAATCAAACAGATATTGTCTCGATTAAGGTAAAATGTGGTGAGGTATATTGGCATAAGAAAGGTTGGTTATTTGAAATTCACACCCAAGCGTGCGTTGAAGACAAGCTCGCTATCGTAGGAAGCAGCGTGTACTTGTCGCGTTGTAAACATGACAATGAAATTTTATCTGAAGATACGCTTGGCAGATTAGCTCCGCCATCTTGGCTTACTAAGTTAGACTTTAACGAACTTTTTCAAAATAACAACGAAGCTGATGTTTGGCAAAAAGAATTACTATTTACTCAAGATATAGGCCGGCACTACGCGAAGATTTCAAAAGACTACAATCCAATCCATTTATACAATGCAACAGCAAGACTCTTAGGGTTTAAGTCGGCAATCGCACATGGAATGTATTCTAAGGCGCTGTGCGTCTCTCAAATAGCCAAAAGACATGACCTTTGCCATGATGCTTTTGTGGTAGACACGGTGTTTATGCAGCCAATTTCGCTGCCGATAAAAACCTCATTAAGACTAATAGAGGTGATGGACGATTCTGACCTTGACCATGCTAATTATAGTTCCAACTTGCGCTTTTCCTTAAGCTCTCAAAAAAGGCAAAGAGAACGTTTCCATTTAGTTGGCCAAGTCAACAAAGTATAGTTTATACGGTAGTTGATTCTTGTGTTTGGTCATTTTTTTGGATAATAGTCGGTAAGGGTGTATCAAGCATTTCAGGATAATCCAAATTGTAATGTAGTCCTCGGCTTTCTTTGCGTTGCATAGCGCAAGTGACAATAAGCTGTGCAACACAAACTAAGTTTCTTAGTTCTAACATATTATTGCTAACTTTAAAATTAGAGTAATACTCATCAATTTCTTGTTTTAATAGGTTAATTCGACGCATGGCTCGTTCTAGCCGCTTATTTGACCGCACTATTCCAACATAATCCCACATGAATAACCTAAGTTCATGCCAGTTGTGTTGAATAATAACTGCTTCATCTGAATCAATTACCCGACTTTCATCCCATGGTTTTATCTTTGTTGAAGGTTGTGGGGCAAGTGGGTGTTTTAAGATGTGTTTTGCACATGCATGTGCAAATACAACACACTCTAATAATGAATTACTTGCCATTCTATTGGCACCATGCAGGCCAGTATATGCAACTTCTCCGATTGCATATATATTTTCTAAGTTAGTTTTAGCATGTAAGTCGGTTAAGACACCACCGCAACTGTAGTGTGCAGCAGGAACAACTGGAATAGCTTGACGTGTTATATCGATACCTAAAGAACGGCATTTACGATAAATGTTGGGAAAATGTTTGACAATAAAATCACTAGATTTATGACTTATATCCAGATACATACAGTCTTCACCAAGTCGCTTCATTTCAAAGTCAATCGCTCTTGCGACAATATCCCTAGGGGCTAAATCCGCTCTCTCATCAAAGCGCTGCATAAATTTGGTGCCATCTCGATGGCATAAAAACGCACCCTCACCACGTAAGGCCTCGCTGATTAGGAAATTACCTGCGTCAGGGTGGTAGAGGCAAGTAGGGTGAAACTGATTAAATTCCATATTGGCAATTTGACATCCTGCACGCCAAGCCATCGCGATACCATCACCACTGGAAACGTCAGGATTGGACGTATACTGATAGACTTTACTGCCACCTCCACTTGCTAGTACGACAAAACGACTTCTAATTATTTCAACGTTTTCTTTCTTACGATTCCAAACATACGCGCCAACACAGGTTTGATCACTTTTATTTTGTTTTATCAAATCAATAGCGTTATAGCGTTCAAATAAGTGAATGTTTGGGTGTGTCTTAACGGCATCTGACAATGTATTTTGCACTGCATTGCCGGTTGCATCTGCTGCATGCAAAATGCGTCGGTGAGAATGACCGCCTTCCCTTGTTAAATGATATTTCGTATTACCTTGTTTATCTACCTCTTGGTCAAACGGAACGCCTTGTTTAATCAACCATTGTAGACTTTGCTTAGCATTTTCTGCGGTAAATTTTACGACTAAGGGGTCACATAAGCCAGCGCCTGCATTTATGGTATCTTGGATATGATTATCAATATTGTCTTGTTCATCAAATACAGCAGCAATACCACCTTGGGCATAGCGTGTGCTTCCCTCGTTCAAATCACTTTTGCTGATGACAATCACGTTTAATTGTTGGGCTACATTGAGCGCAAGGCTTAGTCCTGCCGCTCCACTGCCAATTACCAATACATCGCAATTGTGTTCAATTTGATTATTCATGACTCAAGACTGCCTAATTTATAAAAATGATGCGTTATTTAGCATCAATTAATCTTGGTGTTGATATATAATGGAGGAAAATAGCAAATATACGCTTTATTTTCACATTAAAAGCAATATATTTCGAACTTAATGAAATATTCGGGGTCAATATAAGCAACATGCCCGCGGCCATTGCAGAAGTAGAAATAGGAGAGATGGCATTAATGAGCGAGCAGAAAACAGATCAGCAGCTTGTAGAAGAAGTTCAAAAAGGTAATAAAAACGCGTACAACCTTTTGGTGGTCAGGCATCAAAACAAAGTAATGAACATTGTGTCGCGTTACGTAAAGAATTCTGGTGATGTTGCAGATGTTACGCAGGAAGCATTTATTAAAGCTTACCGTGCATTACCTAACTTTAGAGGGGATAGTGCGTTTTACACTTGGTTGTACCGTATCGCGGTTAATAGTGCAAAAAACTATCTTACTTCTCAAAGCCGTAAGCCGCCTGCAAGTGACGTTGACGCACAAGAAGCAGATTATTACGACGGGAGTGACGCATTGCGAGAAAATGCGTCACCTGAGAGAACACTGTTATCAAATGAGTTACAAGCTAAGTTGTTTGCAACGATAGAGAACTTGCCTGATGACTTGCGTGCCGCTATAACGCTTCGAGAAATTGAAGGTTTAAGTTACGAAGAAATCGCTGCTGTGATGGAATGTCCAGTTGGTACCGTAAGGTCGAGAATTTTCAGAGCGCGAGAAGCGATTGATAAAGTGATTGTGCCACTAATAGAAAGTTAAGATTTAAGACAAGAATGGTATGAACTACACTCTTTAATTAGGGTGGAAAACCAAGTAATATAATGATTAAGTCATTAGATAAAGCGATGCAAGCTTTCAGTGAGATGCTTGTATTTATTTAATATAAAAGAACATAAATATGTTCAGGAATCAGATTGTATGACGCAAGAGTACGAAAAACTTTCAGAAATGGTTGATGGTGAATCTATGGATTCAAATGACAGCCAACAACTAGCTAAGCAGGTCTTGGCCGATCCATTACTGAAAGCAAAGTGGCGTAGTTATCACTTAACACGTGATTTGCTTCGAAACGACATGTCATCTGATATTAATTTTGATATCAGTGACAAGGTGTCAGCGGCACTTGAAAGTGAGCTTGCGATACTCGCGCCCAAGAAATCATGGAAGGATGCGCCAATTGTGTCTGCCATTGTGCCGGTGATAAAACAATCGGGTCAACTGGCCATGGTAGCGTGCGTAACAGCAGTGGTAATTTTTGGATACCAAAGCTTCAACCAACCAGAGGTTACGCAACCTTTCACCACAGCGCCTCCTGTTATAGGGCCACAAGGTGGAATAGCGCCTGTAAGCTTGCAGCAAACTACTAGACTCGATAGTGCAAGTGTCACAGCATTAAAAGAGCAGCGCAGACAAATCAACGCGCTGTTGAATGACCATGAACGTCAACAACGCTTGAAAAACCTCAATGAATCAATTGAGGGTGATAACAATGATGACGAAAACAAAGAGTCTGTTAACGACTCACCAAACTAAATCGTGTTCATGAAAAGAAATTTGATCGAAATACCGCGCAGGATTTTACAATGTGCGGTTTTTTTATGCCTGTTTATGTTCACAGCGACCAGTCAAGCACAAGAAACTGGAGATGTTGCTAAACAAACGTCACCACAACAAAACTCAATGGGTGAATCGCCCAAACTGCCAGAATCGCAAAAAACGCCAGAATCGCAAAAAACGCCAGAAGACCAGTCAAATGGGCAAAATAATGAGGCTTCAGCTGATGATGCCAGCTTTAATCGGCTATCGGCGGATGCGTGGATGAATCGTTTAGCATCAGCGATAGATGAATTGTCTTTTGAAATGGGGTTTGTAGTGAGTGCTCCAAATCGAGAAACAATGCCCTATATATGGCGGCACGCCAGGCTCACTAATGGCGACTACGCTGAACAGTTGAGCTCACTTAATGGTCCAGGGTATGAACAAATTAGGATCAATAACAAGGTAAGCGTATTTGAGTCTGGTTTTAATCCTTACAGCATTATCGCTGCGGCTGTAGATGGCCCGATTCCAATGGCGTTTATACAAGATCCTAATGCCCTAAAAAAATCGTACAACCTATTGTTGATGGGTCGAGATAGAGTTTCTGGTCGTATGTCTCAGCAAATTAGAGTAATCAGTAAAGATAAAAGTCGATATGGATACCATTTATGGCTAGATGAGCAAACAGGCCTTTTACTAAAAATAAACATGTATGACCTTGATGGAAGCCTACTTGAGCAAATACAAGTCACGCAGTTGGCAATTAACGCTTCTGTAAAAGAGCATTTTAATAATATTAACAAAGACTTGTTGCCACGAGTTGTTATTGACACGCAAAGACAAGATGTAGAACTACCATGGAAAGTGAGTTATTTGCCCATCGGAATGGAAATAGTGAAGAAAAGTCAACATCGAATTGCTCTTACAGGTCAGCCTGCTCAATATATGATGCTAAGCGATGGTTTAGTTGATGTTTCAGTTTATGTTGTCTCAGAGACACAGAGTTTGACAGAAAATGTCGCACTGAGAAAAGATGCAGTATCGTTGGTATCACTTGGCAACGGACAAGTACGGGTAAATGTCGTTGGAGAAATCCCCACTGATACTGCGAATAAAATCGCAGAATCAATTGTTTTAGTTCAGCCACAGTGAACTTGATGAACGTGAGCATGTTATGATTGAGGAAACAGGCATAGTCGTTGGCGTTAAAGGTACGGATGCTTGGGTTGAAACTCAAGTTAAAACAACATGTGGTTCGTGCAAAGCTAGCGAATCATGTCCTACAAGCGTGGTTGCAAAAGCATTTTCACCCAAACCAGAACATATAAAGATTGTCACACCAAGTCCATTGGTAGTAGGTCAGCAAGTAAAAATTGGTATATCTGAACAGGCTTTAGTTAAAGCTTCTAGTCTGATTTATATTCTACCTTTGCTTTCACTAATCTGCTCGATGGTTATGTTAAGTTTATTATTACCAAATACGCATGAACTTATTTTATTAGTTGCATCATTTTGCGCCGCTTTTTTTAGCCTTTGGTCTGTATCTCGTATGAGTAAAAGAAAGCAAAATAGGCGTCACTTTGCGCCTGTTTTCTTGGGGGCCACTCACAACCAAGTGGTCACTCAAAAACATGAAATTCCAACGCATAAATTAAAATAAGATTTCCCCAAAGATGCACGGTCATGGGTAATAAACTAACTGGAAGGCGTGTTTCACAACTAAATTAGACTAAATCACGTATATTATTCAGGTTTAGTCGCATTTTGTGCGACAAAACGGTAAAATCCGCGTCTAATTTTTGTCAGCAGTTTATTGTAATTTACTGCTGCATCATTTTCGTTTTAAAGCCATAAAAATAAGGCTTTAGGCATTATAGGTAACGCTGTACTTATGCAATTAAAGAATATCCGAAATTTTAGTATTATCGCGCACATTGATCATGGTAAATCGACTTTATCTGATCGCCTAATACAAGAGTGTGGCGGTTTAAGCAGCCGAGAAATGGCTGAGCAGGTTCTTGATTCCATGGATATTGAGCGAGAACGTGGGATTACAATCAAAGCTCAAAGTGTCACTTTGCATTACACTGCAGACGATGGTGAGACCTATCAATTAAATTTCATTGATACGCCCGGGCACGTCGATTTCACATATGAAGTATCAAGGTCATTAGCAGCATGTGAAGGTGCTTTGTTGGTTGTTGATGCTGGACAAGGCGTTGAAGCACAAACATTGGCAAATTGCTACACCGCTATCGATTTAGATATGGAAGTTGTGCCAATTCTAAACAAGATCGATTTACCGCAAGCTGAACCCGACAGAGTCGCAGAAGAGATTGAGGATATCGTTGGGATAGATGCAATAGATGCTGTGCGTTGTTCGGCTAAAACAGGCATTGGTATTAAAGATGTATTAGAAGTTATTGTCAAGCAAGTTCCGCCACCTATTGGTGACGAACAGGGAAAACTAGAAGCATTGATTATTGATTCATGGTTTGACAATTATCAAGGCGTTGTGTCGCTAGTCCGAATCGTAAATGGTGAGCTAAATGCTAAAGATAAGATAAAGATATTATCAACTGGAGCGATTCATCAAGCAGATAAAATTGGTATTTTTACACCTAAACAAACTGAAACAAAGTCGCTGAAAACCGGTGAAGTAGGGTTTATCATCGCCGGTATTAAAGAGATCCACGGCGCCCCTGTTGGCGATACAATTACGCTAGCTAAAGACCCCACTGAGAAAGCGCTTCCGGGCTTTAAAAAGGTAAAGCCGCAAGTATATGCAGGCTTGTTTCCTGTAAGTTCTGATGACTATGAAGATTTTCGTGATGCATTAGCGAAGTTAAGTCTAAATGATGCGTCACTATTTTATGAACCAGAAAGCTCTGGAGCACTCGGTTTTGGGTTCCGTATCGGCTTTTTGGGTATGCTTCATATGGAGATTATCCAAGAAAGACTAGAAAGAGAATATGACTTAGATTTAATTACTACTGCGCCAACAGTGGTGTATGAAGTTAAAACCACTAAAGGCGATATCACAAAAGTTGATAATCCGTCTAAATTGCCGGCGGTAAACGATATTGATGAGATTCGTGAACCTATCGTGACAGCAAACATTCTTGTACCTCAAGAATATTTGGGTAATGTCATAACCTTATGCATCGAAAAGCGCGGCGTGCAAACCAGTATGGTCTATCATGGAAAGCAAGTGGCGGTAACGTATGATCTACCAATGGCAGAGGTCGTTTTGGACTTCTTTGACCGGCTTAAATCAACAAGTCGTGGTTTCGCATCATTAGATTACAACTTTACCCGGTTCCAAGAAGCAGATATGGTTAGGCTTGATATTCTAATCAATGGTGAACGCGTCGATGCCTTAGCCTTGATCACGCATAAAGATAATGCTCCTTACAGGGGGCGTGACTTAGTTGATAAGTTAAGAGAACTAATCCCAAGACAGATGTTCGATATTGCGATTCAAGCAGCTATCGGAAACCATGTCGTTGCGCGTAGTACGGTCAAGCAACTTCGTAAAAACGTGATTGCAAAGTGTTACGGCGGCGATGTCAGCCGTAAGAAAAAACTACTACAAAAACAAAAAGAAGGTAAAAAGCGAATGAAGCAGGTCGGTAATGTAGAGTTACCTCAAGACGCTTTTTTAGCTATCTTGAAGGTTGATAACTAATGGCTAACTATTTTTCTATATTTTTGGTAGCGGTCAGCGCAATTACTGGATTGGTGTGGCTGGTATACGCCCTAACACACCGTCAATCAACGCCGGTGACAGCCAATGAATCTGATGCTCATTATGAAGTAGATACCCCTGTACTGGACGACTCAAATGAGTTACCGGCAAGTGTTGATTTTTGTAAACAAATGTTCCCGATTTTCTTTGGCGTGATGATCTTCCGCTCATTTATTTATGAACCATTTCAAATACCTTCAGGCTCAATGTTTCCTACTTTGTTAGTTGGGGATTTTTTGCTTGTTGAAAAGTTTGCGTATAGCTTAAAAGATCCTATTGCACGAAATGAAATTATTGCTACAGGAGACATAAAAAGAGGAGATGTTATTGTTTTTAAGTTTCCTGATGATGAGCGTGTGGATTATATAAAGCGCGTTATAGGTTTGCTAGGTGAAACGATATATTACCGTTCTAAACAAGTATATATCCAGGCGCCTTGCCCTACCGGTCGTAATTGTGAGGTTCCTAAGGGCGTTGATCTTAAGTCTTTGGGCATTAGTAATGCCCAAGAGCACGGAGCAGTAATGAGCATGTTTACCGAATCAATTGGAGATGTGGACCATAAAATATTGCGAAACCCTAATCGCCCAGAAGCACCGGGTAAGTTTGTTGTACCGCAAGGCAAGTACTTTGTGATGGGAGATAATCGAGACAATTCACTTGATAGTCGAGCTTGGGGATATGTGCCAGAAGAAAACGTTGTCGGTAAAGCCGTCTTTATTTGGATGAGTTTTGAGTTTGGCCGTAGTGAAGATGATTTCTTGCTAGGATTCGTACCAACAGGTGTTAGATTTGACCGTATTGGTAGCATAGACTAATTTTTATTTTGTGATTTAAGAGCAGATACTATTGATTAATCCTTTTATCAAATTACTTAAAAAAATTGATTATCAATTTGCTGATGAAGCTTTATTGCGACAAGCCTTAACTCACCGAAGTGCCTCTAAAACCCATAATGAACGCCTTGAGTTTTTAGGAGATGCTGTATTAGGAATGGTGATCGCACAGCGACTCTACGAAATGTTCCCTAAGGTTCCTGAGGGCAAGCTAACAAGAATGCGCTCTAATCTGGTTAAAGGCCAAACGCTTGCTGAGATTGCTAGAGAACTAGAATTAGGCAGCTTATTACAGCTGGGTCCTTATGAATTGAAATCTGGTGGCAGTCGGCGAGACTCTACATTAGCTGATGCGGTAGAGGCTATTTTAGGTGCAATTTATCTTGAATCGGGCATTGATGCGGTAACGAATACCATCGATCAATTATTCAATCAACGGTTTGTCTTACTCGATCCCAATATTCAAATTAAAGATAACAAAACGCAGCTTCAAGAATACTTACAATCACGACAAATATCACTACCTCACTATCATGTTGTCGAGGTGTCTGGAAAAGACCATGCGCAAACGTTTGTTGTAAGCTGTGAAGTTGCCTCTTTAAATATAACGCACCAAGGAACAGGCCGAAGTCGCCGCATTGCCGAGCAAGCAGCGGCAAAAAAGGTCCTAGAGAATATAATATGATGAATCAGCAGCACTGTGGCATGATAGCGATTGTAGGTCGTCCAAACGTTGGCAAATCTACCATTTTAAACCGTATTTTAGGTCAAAAAGTCAGCATTACCTCACGTAAGCCACAAACTACTCGCCATCGAATAATGGGGATCGATACAGAAGATAATAAACAGGCAATATATGTTGATACACCTTGGTTTGCATGCCGACGAACAACGTGCAATCAACCGTTTAATGAATAAGGCAGCAGCAAGTTCTTTTGCTGATGTGTCGCTTGTGCTGTTTGTTATCGAAGGAACACGCTGGACATCAGATGATGATTTAGTGCTAGAAAAAGTAAAACATTCTGGCTTACCTTGTTGGTTAGTGATTAACAAAATTGACAAAGTACCTGATCAAAGTGAGCTGCTCGATACTTTAAAAGCACTCAGTAAGAAACATGAATTTGCTAACTTGCTGCCGATATCAGCAAAGCAAGGAAAGCAGGTGGAAAATCTACGACAATTAATTTTTGCACAATTGCCAGAGTCAGATTTTTATTTTCCTGAAGACCATGTTACCGATCGTTCGAGTCGTTTTATGGCTGCAGAAATCATTCGAGAGAAGTTGATGCGCTTTACCGGTGACGAGCTTCCTTACGCAGTTACTGTTGAAATTGAGCAATTTAAGCTGACCGCAAAAGGTGTTTATCATATACATGGATTAATTCTAGTTGAACGAGCCAGTCAAAAGCCCATGATAATTGGCAAGAACGGTGCTCACATCAAAACGATGGGCTCTGAAGCAAGGAAAGATATGGAAGCATTATTTGACAACAAAGTGTTTTTAGAACTTTGGGTCAAAGTCAAATCTGGTTGGGCTGATGATGAAAGAGCACTTCGCTCTTTAGGATATGAAGAAGACTACCGCTAAGACTAAGGAATCAGATGAAACCCTTACAAGATTTTCGTGAAGAATATACCCTAGGGCGATTAGATAAAGAAGCACTTACTGACAATCCAATGGACTTGTTCAATACTTGGTTAAATGATGCGATAAATGCCAAATTACCTGATCCCAATGCGATGACTGTTGCAACCGTAGATGAACATGGCCAACCCAGCCAACGCATTGTTTTGCTAAAGGATGTAAGCGATGAAGGCTTCGTTTTTTACACAAATCTAGGGAGTCGAAAAGCGCAAGAACTCAAGAAGAATGCAAAGATTAGCTTGCATTTTCCTTGGTACTTTCTTGAACGTCAAGTCAGTATAATGGGAAGTGCTGAGCTTCTACCAAGAAGCACTGTTGCGAAATATTTTCTTTCAAGACCCAAGCAAAGCCAGTTGGGGGCATGGGCTTCTCAGCAAAGCAAACCAATATCAACTCGTCAATTATTAGTAACACAATTTACTCAAATGAAAGAAAAATTTGCTAATGGGGATGTTCCACTTCCAGATTTCTGGGGGGGATACTTGATTAAGCCGCAGCGAATTGAATTTTGGCAAGGAGGCGAGCATCGCCTACATGACCGGTTTGAATATATTAAATCTTCAGATGGTATATGGTCTTGTGCTCGCTTAATGCCCTAACATACGGCATGTATGATGATAGATAGTCATTGTCATTTTGACTTGGATGCGTTTAATACAAAGCAAGCGCAAATAATGGCAAAATGTTTGGAATTAGGCATCGAGCGGATGTTGGTGCCAGGGCTATCATTATCTCAGTTTGACCGTTTATTGACGTTACAGCCTCGCTTCAGCACTATCGATATTGCAATGGGGTGTCATCCTTATTTCTTGGATTCACTCTACCAATCGTATCTTCAACAAGGAGAGTCGACGTTAGACGATCATCAAAGCGCCTTCAAAGAAACGGCCTTATTGTATCAAGACAAGATTTTGGCTGTTGGAGAATGTGGTTTAGATGCTAGCATTGCCATCCCGATGCCCTTTCAAATAAGGCTGCTCGAATTGCAAATCGACACAGCCAAGGTGCTAAAAAAACCACTTATTTTGCATCATCGTCAGTCTCATAACGAATTGATTTCAATATTAAAGCGTTCAAAGTTTGCTTATGGTGGCTTTATACATGCCTTTAGTGGAAGTTATCAAACAGCTAAAACCTACGTCGATATGGGGTTTCTATTAGGCGTGGGAGGGACAATAAGTTATCCTCGCGCTAGAAAAACAAGATCTACAATAGAAAAACTTCCACTTAATTGTATGGTATTGGAAACTGATGCCCCTGACATGCCTTTGCACGGGTATCAAGGTATGCCAAATAGCCCTACTCAACTGCCTTTGGTCGCTGAGTCATTAGCTCAATTAAAAGGCGTAACACAAAAGGAAGTGGTTGAACAAACCAGTGAAAACTATAAAAGGGTATCTTCGTTATCATTTAGTCGATAATGACGTCGAGTTTTGTAAAACAAACGTGTCAAAAGCGCAGCAACGATACCTGCCAAAAAGATAATCAAAATAATCTGCATGAATTGGTTTTGGTTAAAACGTTGATGATGTGCAATAACGGTGTCTTGATCTAAAATCAGTTTTATATAGCCAAGCGTATTGCCTTCAAAAACAATATCTTCCACAAAGATTAAGGGTTTAGCCGCTGGATTGGCAATCATCTCTAGCACACTTTGACTGTTTTCTCGCTGAGCTAGATATACGCCGTTAGTATCAAAGATACTAGCTGCTTTTACATAACGTCCTTCATGAATAACATCAATGTAGTAATCCAAAAGCTCACTGTCCTCACGAGCAACAGGAGCTGCAACTAAAAGGGCAGCCTGCTTACTTAGACTTCTGCCAAGTTGTTCCGATTCTACTTGATACCAGCTTGTCGCATTTTGAACATGCATGACATACAAGTTAATGGCGATAACAACACACAAGATTACTAATACTAAACTCGATATTCGTTTAAAAATGGCGTAATTGTGTGATGTTTTCAAAAGCAACCTCAAGGTATAGACAAGCTGCAAACATTAGAGGATATTGACTTAATTGCCAAGCATTTGTTTACACGATTAAATAAACGAGTATCATTCCAGTGATTAATTTTATCCTAAGTGCTTGAGTATGCAAGTATCATTGCAAGGAGCAAACATTTGTCCACGATTGAGTTTTCAAAAAAGCAGTCTTTATCACAAGCATACTTGTATGAGTGTTTACACCAAAACGATGCTTTACAATATATAGATGGAAAATGGAGCACCATTGAATTAATAAAGGACCCCGCTCATCATCGCCCACATATTTGTATTGTGGGGCAGGGGATCAATTTTCACAAAATTCAAAGTATTTGCTGCCACCATCTAAGTCATTCACAAGATATTGAAATAGTTAAACACCCCTTTGATGGCCATTTTGGAAATCGGGCGATAAACATACGGTTTTTGACTGACAATGCGCAGCTCTTTAACCCCCAAAGTTTAAATATACTGTCAAAAGAATATTTTCTTGATATGTTTACTATTTCTTCTGTCAGACTTGATTTGCTCATGGTTTACTAGTAATGGACATGGATTCCACGATTATTGATATGGAGTGTATTGATGAAATCGCAAAGTTTGCCGATGCAGGAGACAAAGTTAGCGAAATTACTGAACTAGCAATGCAAGGTCAACTTGATTTTAACCAAAGCCTTTTCGCCAGATTGAGCTGCTTACAAGGTGTTAGTGTGCAACAGTTAAGTGAATTGCAATCTCGTTTACCAATTACCCCAGGTTTTGCGCAAACAATTGCTACCCTAAGACAGTACGGATGGAAAACATGTATAGCCTCAGGCGGATTTACGTTTTTTGCTGATCATATTAAAGACACCTTCGATATCGATATATCGTTTTCAAATGAGCTAGCATTTAGTAATGATGTACTTACCGGCCAAGTAAAAGGCGATATAGTCAATGCAATGTACAAGCGAGAAACATTAATTAAACAAAAGGCAGCTTTTGACATTAGCGATGGTCAGAGTGTCGCCATCGGTGATGGCGCGAATGATTTAGAGATGTTGAACGAAGCGTCCTTAGGTATTGCTTATAAAGCTAAGCCTAAAGTAAGTGAACAAGCTGATGCCAACATAAATTATTGTGGCTTTGAGGGAATACTATATTGCTTGCAACATTGATGGATTAAAAGTCTTTTAATAGAGTAAGTGAGAAATCTTGAGCGTCAATGCTAACACCGTATTGTGATGCCAGTGCATCAAGCTCAGCTTGTGCAAGTGTCAATTCATCCATGACGATCATATTATCATCAAGCTCCCATAACAGGCGTGAGCCAGCATAACTATATTGCAAACATATCATTGCGTTGATATCACCTGCGTTAGCAGCATCTTTTATTTTCATCAATTTTCGGTTAATCAAGTTGAGTGTATGTTTCAGTCGCCAAATATAATCTACTTCTGTCATGAATGGGTGTGAGCGGTATTTTTTTAAAGTAAGGCCAATTGCAATAGCGCAGGTGATCACTCCGCTAAGGTTCCAATGAAAATGGCTGCCACTTTCATCTGGAAACCAGTAAATAAGTACTTGCGATATCCCAAGGCTACCTATCGCAAGACTAACTATGCATGCAACAATAATGTAGTTAAGATGTTTACGATAACGCGTTTTGTTGACCCTGATGAGTTCCATATAATATTACTGATACCTTTCTTTCTTTGTGCTAGTTTACCTGTCTGATCCCTCAAATTCATTAGAATTTGCTTTGATTTGATAACGGTGCAGAACATCGTTGGTAATATCGGTTAAAAAGATAGTCCCTGCAATGTCCCAAAGTCGCTCTTCGAAATAAGTGGCTTTATGCACTAAATGTTGGCTCATATAGAGTAACTCTTGTTCGATTTTCTCAAGGTCGGGTTTAAGGGCTTTATTAATGGTGACGTTAAAGGCTAAAAACTCACCTGTACTCATGGCATTTTTTATAAAACTTTGGCGAGCGCGATGATGGCTAAACTCATACTGCCATTTTGCCTGAACCACTTGTATAGAAGGCCCACCTTGTTTTGGTGTGGCGACAAATATTTCGGTCCTAATTGGTTTAGGGTCAATTTTTAAGACTTTTAATGACTTGTTAACAAAGTCTTCTCCATTTTCTGCGTCCTGATAAAGCCATGCAAGATTAACGTGAGCCAAACTTTTGTCATTATGTAAAAATGTTTGCCACTTTGACCTAACCTGACTAACAGTTGCCATTGCTGGCAAAAATCCTTGTATTTTCTTTTCCACATACGCACAAAATTGAGGACTGTTCTTCGAGTGAATGTTTCGCAGTGCTGAGCTGATGCCAGCGACGGGCTCATCATTATTAATCGCGGTTAGCTTATCAATATTATTATCAATTAATTGGGTAAAAAAGCTTTCTGCAATACTAACTTCATCATCTTTTATTGCTTGCAGATGTACGACGGTTTTATCAATATTGATATGCACAACTCTATAGGTTAAGTCTTTTAAATCGTAGTGCTCAGTAATCTTTTGTAGCTTTGGCAAGGCAATACTGACTTTACTATTAAGGCGCTGGGTAAACGCTTCATCAAGCTCAAGCTTAAGACCGCTGATTGATACATCTTCACTGACGCCGCTGATATATTGTGTATTTGAACGCAATACAACAGGTGTTCTTAGGATATAACGAGTTTGCCGACGCAATTCGCTTTGGGTGTGGCGAAACGATTTAACGATATAGGGGAGTTTATTTCTTGCGTGGCCAAATTGGCTCAACAAGGGCACTTTATGCTTGTGCATATCAAGGCGCTGAAAACACTCTTGTGCATTTTGATTGCTGATGTCACTTACGCTAATCATGTTGGTTATATTTTTTAAACATGCTTGTAAGCGCGGACTTAAATGACGATTTTGTTGGTCTATTTTTTTGTTTACACCATCAGGAATCGCCGTTGGAGAAAAAGCGTCACTAGGACGAATATCACTAATTGTTACCTGATATACCCGCCAGCTTACCTTTCGAGACCCATAACTTAAAAAAGTACTTTTTAAAGCAGGGTTATTATCGAGTTCAAATTGTGACGCGGAATAAAAATAGACCTTTTCATTTTTAATGTGATTAAAGCAATAGATGGTCATTTGCGGATAAGCATGGTTACTATTGAGTAACTGATGGATACGAATAGGATTTATCAAAAAGCCAATGAGGCATTGGTCATTTTCATTGTTCCAATAGTCTAATATGCCCTTATTTGAGGTGTTCATACTGGCAAATTTAGCGTAATAAAAATCGCTTTTATCCCTTTCTATAAAAAGAGGAAGCGTTGGAGTGTTATTGGCAAAGCTTTGTTCATATATTTTACTAGACATCGCCATTTCGACATTGTCTAAATTAATCTTATAGCGATGTTTATGTAATTTGATTAGCTGCAGAACAAATTGATTAAATAATTCATGGTCCTGTTTTTCTCGGTATAGATGAATATGCGCTTTGTCACCTTGTCCAGAAATATTAAGCACTTGATATTCAATGGCTTCTCTTGATAAGCCGTGAGCGCGGTCTATTCCTCTAAAGACAATACTTACAGGTTCGATTGCTTTTATTCGCGAGATCTTTTCTTGATCCTTAAGCTTGACGCGTAAACCAGAAAGTGAAATGTCTAATGTGCTTGCATGTAAACTGCTGTTGTCACTGAAAAAAAGTTCGACATTGACAACGTAATTAAGTCTTTCTTCTTTACGGGTAGGAAAGTTTAGTAATTCTTGGCATGGTGTGATGTATCTATCATCGGGTAAACTCAGTTCGGTGAGTAAATTCCCTTTTTGCTGGCTAGTCATTAAATGCCGTTTTTCTTGCATAGCTTGTTCAATAACTTCTTCGTATACGCCAAATGTATATTCCCCGTAGCGTTTTACGAGTTTTTCGATTGTGAGTATGCCATTAACATTTAAGTAGTGATCAATGCCGTGATGAGTAAAGAGTCGGCAGTCGTCTTTGACAATTGTCCGCAAATCAATAGAGCGTATGCACGGTTTTGCTAATCGTTTAATTTCCATTTTAAGCAAAAACTTGATGTCTGAAGGCACTGTTTTTGCTCTTTGTGCAAATTCAGTATTAAAGTGTGCTTTATTAACTAAAGGAGCAAGGTCCTTTATCAAGCTTTCATAGCCTGATAGTTTATCTACCATACTGTCTTGTTTTACTATCTCAGTTAAAGCCTTATGCATAGCTTATCGGACGCTTTTTAATTTTTCTTGTATTTCTTTTACACCATAAGCAAATTGAAGGTAAACTCAAGTTATAATTTCAAAATATTGGTGAAAAACCTTCAACTAGGTGTGTAGTAAACGGATATGGCAAAGCAAGTAAAAACAGAATTTGTCTGCACTGACTGTGGTAATAGCTCGACTCAATGGAAAGGTCAATGCATTTGTGGCAGTTGGAATACATTAAAAGAGATAAAAGTATCTAGCAATAAAATGCGTCAGCCAAGCACAAGCGCTTCAATGGGGTATGCCGGAAGTGTTGTATCGGGTGCAAAAAAAATTGATGAAGTTCAGTCTGTAGAGGCCCAAAAGAGACTCTCTGGTATAGGGGAGCTTGATCGCGTGCTAAGTGGCGGTATTACTTCTGGCTCTGTTAACATTGTATCGGGTGATCCAGGCGCAGGTAAAACAACACTTTTATCTGACTTAATTGCGCGAATGTCACTTAACACACCTTCATTATACTGTACCGCAGAAGAGTCCTTGACGCAGTTTAAAAATAGAGTCGATAGGCTAAAACTCAAATACGACAACGAACAGTTATTTTTACTTTCTCAAACTAGCGTAGAGGCCATCATCGAAGAGCTGGATGATAAACAGATAAAATTTGCCGTGATTGATTCTATTCAAGCAGTTGTGACTGACTTAGCTAACGGCAGCCCTGGTTCACCTTCACAAGTAAAATCAGCTGCTCAAGCATTAACACAGTATTGTAAGCAAAATAACGTCACTATGTTTATTATTGCGCACGTGAACAAAAACAACGAAATTGCAGGCCCCCAAACCTTAGTACATATTGTCGATGCTTTGCTGCACATAGATACCAATGATGGTCAAATTAGAACATTACGGGCTAATAAAAACCGTTTTGGCGATGTCGATACAGTAGGTATTTTTCGTATGTGCGAACGCGGGATGTTAAGTGTAGATAATCCAAGTGAGATTTTTCTATCGGGCTCAAGCACTGAGTCACCAGGCTCAACGATAACGTGTATTCGTAAAGGGAATCGTAATATTTTATTAGAGATTCAGTGTTTGACGACAGATAACGAAGCTGAATTTCCACAGCGTGTCTGCGTGGGATTGAATATGAATCGTATTAAAATGTTAACAGGAGTGCTGCGTAAGCATACGAAGACTAAGATTTTCCACGATACCTTTTTCAACATCGTTGGCGGCTTAAAGATCGATGAGTCCGAAACATGTATTGATCTGGCTTTAGTTGGAGCTTTATTAAGCAGCTTAAATGAGTTTGTTATACCAAGAACGGCATGTATCATGGGAGAGCTAAGTCTTAATGGTGATATTAGGCCCATCGATAGCGGCGTGCCTCGTGTAAAAGAGGCTGCTCAACATGGCTTCACACAAATCTATATTCCAGATAGAAATTATCACAAAACAATGGAAGGGCTTGGCGCCACTATTATTAGAGTCAAAACAATCCATGACTTTATTGGATTAATTCAATAAACCCAATAAAACCAATAGAGCCCTAACTACATGCTTTGTATATCTGTGGTTGTCATTAAACAAAGTGATGCAAAACATGCCATCACTTTGTTATAAAAAGGTGCCATTAATCAGGTTGAGGAACGCGCACAGGCGGTTTAGGCTGAGGTAGCAACTTCGTCGTATTTTGCGCCAGCCCTTTAAGCGCTTCTTCAATGGCGCGATCTAATTGTGGATCTTGGCCTTGAGCCGTGAGTCGTGTCCACTGTTCAACATTAATGTCAGGCGCAACACCTTCATTTTCAACTTTCCACTGCCCATTTAAATCATAAAAGCCAGATCGCGGCGCGGTGATATAACCTCCATCAATAAGCGGAGGAACGCCCCAAATGCCTACTAGTCCACCCCATGTTCTCTTTCCGATAAGGGGGCCTAATTCATAGTGCTTGAACATATAAGGCAGCATGTCACCACCAGAACCCGATACTTCATTAATTAACATCACTTGAGTATCCCAGATGCCTGAGTCAGGACTTGTCATTGGCTGATTTTGATTAAAAGGATTATTAAAATAGCCATTGAGCTCGCGCCTAAGGACATCAATGACATAATTGGCAATAAAGCCGCCATGGTTAAATCGTTCATCTAAAATGACGCCTTGACGGTCTGTTTGCGCAAAAAAATGTCGGTTAAAAGAAATGTATCCATTGTCTGCCGTATCAGGAATCCAAACATACGCGAGTTTGCCACCTGACTTTTCCTCAACATATTGACGGTTTGATTCGGCCCAATGATTACGCCTTAAAGCCGTTTCATCACCAACAGGAATAACGGTAAAAGTATTCGTGTCACCATCATTTAAGTTTGAGCGTAGCGTCACTGTAGTTTGTTTGCCCAATGTCCCTTCAAAATATGAATATAGATTCTCATTAGTATCAATTTGCTTTCCATTTACCGCTACTAAATAGCTATCAGGCGCTATTTGATGGGCTACTTTTGCAAGTGGAGCTTGCAGATTTTGCGAAGGATAATAGGTTTCGCCTGTATAAATCTGGCTAATTTTCACACCATTTTTATTAATTTCGTAATCAATCCCTAACAGACCAATTTTACTATCATCTGTTTCAGGCAAGTCACCAAAGCGCGTGTATGAATGTCCAATAGCGACTTCACCACCCAGTGTATCGAGTAAATATGTTAAATCAGCAGGATGGCTAACCGACGAAACTAAGGGAAGATAAGTTTCATACACTTGTTCCCAATCAGCGCCATGAAAATTATCGACATACAAATAGTCACGCTGAAAGCGCCATGCTTCGGTAAATATTTGCTGCCATTCTTGTTGATAATTAACGCGTTTGTTTAGTACTAAATTAATTTTTTTATCATCAGGACCTGATTGTCCTGATGCAGCAAATACTCTCCAAGAGCCAGCGCTTTGTATTAGTAGTGATTCTCCATCAGCAGATAAGCGATAACTTTGAACATCGCTTGCAACACTAGTCGCCATTTGATTTTCAATGCTATAACGCATCAGTTCACTTTGGGTTTGTCCACTTGCGTTGGTAAAGTTAGAAAGATAAAACAAATAGCCAGATTGCCCAGCGTTTAAATGGCTGTATTGTCCGTCATTACCGGGTAAGGGCATAACTCTACTCAAAAATTGTGTGGCATCTAAGTTAACGACTTTCTCGTTATTATCAGCGTTATCAGATGCATCAATTTGTTTATCAATTACTTCTTCATCAGACTGGGGTAATAAAGGCGAATCTACTTCCTTATTCAATAAAACGTAGTAAATATTGAATGTTGAATTAAATGAGATGGTTGACATATCTAGCCATGCTGCATTCGGGCCGTGATTGGTACTGGCCAAAAAATACAAGCGCTGAGTGTTTTTGTCCCATGTTGGATAAATAATTTCGGCCATACCTTCGCTTACTTTTTTGCTGGTTCGTGAACTGACAGAGTAGATATGTAATTCTCTGAACATATTGGTATTTTGCGTTGTGTAAGCTACATATTGGCTATCGGGAGACCAACTGGCCATTAAAGCGGGTTCTGGATGAGTCGTCTGGTTTTGGTCGATAATCCGTGTTGAACCATTTTCGCTGTTAGCAATCCATAAGCGTTGATTTTGATCAGAAAAAACCAACCTAGTGTCATCAGGTGACCAAAGTAAATCACCATAAAAACCTTTTGAGTCTAATGCTATTTCTTTGGCAATAACCCCAAATTGGTCGGCAATAATGAGCTGGTACTCTCCAGATTCATCACTAAACCAAGCAACCTTATCTCCCTTTGACGACCAAGCAGGATTAGTTTCTCTATAAGAAGATGTATCGGTTAAGTTGCGAACCGAACCGTGTTCAACAGGCACAGTAAAAACATCTCCGCGAGCAGATACGATAAGTCTTTTTCCACTAGGAGAAAATTCAACATGTGTTACATTCTGGCTAGCATCTACATACTGCTCTCTTAGCCAATAAAAATTCGCATTGATATCAATCGCAATTTTAGTAGGGGCACTATTTCCTTTTTGGTGATAGAAATCACCTAAGTATTCAAATACAACATTGTCTTTATCTACCGCGTAACTCATTACATCCCAATCGTTAGAGCGTGTAACCTGCGATATCGTTTGCGTGCTAACAGAGTACTTAAATACATTGGTCACATCTGATTGGTTGGACAAAAAATAAATGTCGTCATTTTGCCAATAGGGCGATTGTAAGCTTTCATTTGAAAAGGGAAGATCAATTTCTTCAAGACTGTCTAAATCAATAATACGAAGTGCTTGATTCTGGCCGCCGCGATAGTTTCTCCATCCTTTGTCCCAATGTCCATGGGCGCCTAAAGACCAGCTTGTCGCCGCTATCGTTGAACGAACCGTTATATGCTCGATTCATGGGCAAAGCCGAAGCATTCCCTGAGTCAACTGAAATGGTATATAAGCGGTCCCAAGAACGAGGAGCGTTATTGCGCGTTGTTCTAAATAAAACGGATTGGCTATCAGCAGCCCAATCAACAGCTTCATCTTTTGATGGGTGATAGGTTAGACGCTTCACGGGGCCGCCATCGACGCTCACAATATAAACATCGGTGTTGCCAGCATACTCGCCTGAAAATGCAATCAATTTGCCATCAGGTGATAACTTAGGGGCAGTTTCTAGACCTTGGAAATTAGTAAGTCTTGTCGCTTCACCCCCAGCAAGGTCTACTTTCCAAATATCATTTGCATATGAGAAAACAAGTGTATCGCCATGTAAACTAGGGTCTCGCAAGAGTTGTTTTGCATGAAGATTTACACTTATTAAGAGTAAACTCACTAATAAACTTACTTTTAAAGCGGAGCTCATATTTGCTGTCCTTATTTTTATATTCAATATGCTAGGGTGTTCAATTTTCATACTTTAGCATATGGTCATTTTGACAAGGGGTCAAATATAGGAAGGTGGTCGAGCTTTTATGTGTAAGTAATCTAGTTACCTAGTCCATAGTCTTTATTGACATCGATGACTTGAAGACCAAGCTCTAGAGCTTTTATCGTATCAAAGTAGTCAAATTGGATTTGACACTGTTCATCAATCATATTTAGCCATATATACCTTAGTCCATCAGGTCGTTTCCCTTTCCAAAAACCTTGGGTCTTATCGATATAAGTGATGATTACTTCACTATGTCCATCTCGATATATCTGGCGTGCAAGATTAAAATCGGGCCCAAAAGCATTCATTACGGCCGAGCCACTTAACTCAATAGATTTCAATAATTCGGTAAATGCCAGTTCATGTTTACCCTGCCGATACGCTATCCATGCACGAGCAATCCCAACTGCATGTGCTTCGCTACTAAAGCTGTCAAAGACATTCCCTACAATTTGTTGATCAATACTGAGTTTATCTGCATGTTCAAAAAGCATGTCAATTTTTAAAATGACTTCATCAATAGGGTCAAATTGTGCGCTATATTTTAGGTGTCGACTAAGATTAGCAATAACTTTATAGGGGTTTTTGCCCAGGTCTATACTCTGCTGATATGCTCGAAGGCTTTCTTGAAACGCTCGTTTATTTTTATCCTCAAAAAATGCGAATCGTCTTTCCATATATTCATGATACTTAGGATCGTCACAGCCAAGTTCGTAGTTTGCATGTGCATCTATGTTGTATAGTAAGCTTATGCACGCAAACACGCTTACAATCAACTTAATCACATCTTCGTCCTCTTTTTATTGTCTTAGTTTGTACTATACAAACACTAGGAACGATCCATATTGTATATAATGCGCGGCCCTTTAGGTAATAACGTGTTGATACAACTCGCTCAGCGTTTGGCACTGTTTTTTTGCATTAAATGATGCACTTATGTGTTTTCTTCCTGCTTGCCCGAAGCTCTTTCGTTTTTGTTCGTCTTGTAAAAGGCTAATCAAAGCCTTTGCTAGCGCCTCGCTACAAATATCATCTACAATAATACCTGTTTGTTCATGAATAACTGCTTCGCTGACCCCTCCTGTATTAAATGACACAACTGGGGTTTCCATAGCTTGAGCTTCTAAAAAAACAGAGCCTAGGCCTTCTTCGTTTCCTCTTTTTAGTGTGATGCTTGGCGCGCACATCACCCATGCTTGATCAAGTATTTGTTTGACCTGTTCGCTACCTTGTTGACCGACAAATTGAATGTCAAAATGTCCCTTGGCTGAAGTTTCAAGGTTATTTTTTTCGACACCATCACCTACGATGATGAGTCTTACTTCAGGAACACATTTTCGTACGGTTGACATCGCTTGAATCAGGTAATCACAGCCTTTTTGCTTAATCAGTCGCCCTACAAAAACAATAGTCGGTATATCTGCTTGATTATTTGCGGGTGAAAAGTGTTGAGTATCGATACCTGTATATAGTTGTACGATTTTTTGAGGGGGCATCCTTTTTCGATAAGCTTTTGTTTAATAAAAGACGATATTGCAATTATTTTATCAGCATGTTCGAAGACAGCTAGTCGATGCTTTTGGGAATATGAAAATTTATCGTTTTGTGTGATATCTGAACCATGAAAACTGACAATCAAAGGGATGTTTAATTGCTTGGCTAGTTTTATACAATAGTAACCACCTTTGCCAAAATGTGCGTGGATAAGAGACGGTTGATGTGTTTTTATTGCGCTTAACCAGCGTGCAGGAAATATTTGAAAAGCATCTAATAGTAGTTTACTCAAAGCTGGAAAATGAGAAAAATCAGAAAGCACGCAGGGAATATTATTCCCAATTAGACCCTTTGCAGAAGAGGTTTGTTTAAAGCCGATATAAATTGGCTTTATTCCCGGTGTGTTGAGACTTTGAACGGCAACAAAAGTATTTGAGGGAGGTAACACTTTTTTCGTAAAGACAAGGACCTTAACACTCATTATTATTGCTTACTTTTGACTAAGTCTGATTTTGCTACGCATTTCAGATAACTTACTATCTTTAGTATATCTGCCTTTAGTCACATGATGTATATGGAATACCCCGTCAATATCGATTGCTTCGCCATCGGTACCCAAAAGCCATCTAAAAGCGGTGTCTTCATAGGTTTTCCGCCAACGGTCTGATTCTGTTTGAAACATAAATAATTTCTCACAATATCCAATTGCTCTAGCAACATCTCCATGGACAATCTGGAAAGGACCGCGCGCTTTATTGCGTGATTTATCTCGCTCGTAATAGCTAAAATTATCAGCTTGAATATCAATAAGTTGTGGTTCACTGTCTTTGATGAGCATTGGATCATCGTCTTTGAGCATCTGTGTGATTTTTTCTTTTTCAGGGAAAAATAACAATCCTCTTTCACCTTGTAGTTTCTCGGCAAGAGAATCTAAACAGTTCTCATGAAAAATAATATCGCAATCAGTAAACCATACCCAATCAGCGCTTGTTGAGCGAGCGGCCATGTTTCTGCCAATGCCTCGTCTAAACAATTTTCCTTTGCTCATCGCATGAAAATTCCAGAGTCAGATTTGGGATATCTTTTTTAGCGAAAAAGTCTAAAGCCGCTTTGGTCTTAAGATCGTCTTCATTGTAAAAAACGGTTACGGTCAGGCGTAATTTGCTTGGTGGATAATTGACGAAGGAGCTTAGTTGATAAGTCAACATATTGGCATAGCCCCAGCAGTGAGTGACAATTTCTAGATCAAATATGCCTTGTACTGCTTTTCGCTGCTCTACAGGCGGTATTGCTTCACGTTGCCACGATGCAGGAAGAATACGACCTAGCACCAAACGATAAAGTTGTATAGCTGCTGTGTTGAAGCGATTTACCGGATATGTTTTCGTTATTTTCATATTGATATGTAAACGCGTTGAGCCTTTTTTAATAAGGCCTTGTTAACTATGTCGTAAAACCTACCATAACACGTAATCACCTTTGTGTTTATCATCCTATGATAGGTCTTATCGATTATCCTATTTTTTTGTACTTCAAGCGATGAGGTTCAACGACGTCTTGTCCATAAGTGTCTTTTAACCAAGTTGCATAGTCGCTGTAGTTGCCTTCGTAGAAATTCACTTTACCTTCGTCGCGATAGTCTAAGATATGTGTTGCTACTCGGTCTAAAAACCAGCGGTCATGCGATATCACCATGACGCAGTCAGGGAACTCTAAAATTGCGTTCTCAAGCGCACGAAGCGTTTCAACATCTAAATCATTGGTTGGCTCATCAAGTAAGAGTGTATTGCCACCTGCTTTGAGTAATTTTGCCAAGTGGACGCGATTACGTTCTCCACCAGAAAGGTCCTTGATAAATTTCTTTTGGTCAGTCCCTTTGAAATTAAAACGACTGCAATATGCACGACTATTTATCTCAAAGTTACCAATTTTAACAATATCTTGGCCGTCTGAGATTTCTTGATATACTGTTTTGCTTTCGTCCATGTGATCTCTAAATTGATCAACGCTGGCGACTTGTACTGTTTCGCCTATTATGATTTCGCCTGAATCGGGACTTTCATTATTCGTTATCATTCTAAATAAAGTGGATTTACCTGCACCATTAGGGCCGATAATACCCACTATGGCGCCTTTAGGTACAGTAAATGACAAGTCATCTATCAACAGTCTATCGCCATAAGATTTAGAAAGGTTTTTAATTTCGATAACTTGGTCACCAAGTCGCTCACCTGGCGGTATAAATAATTCGTTTGTCTCGTTACGTTTTTGGTAATCACCGGTGCTGAGTTCTTCAAATCGTGCCATGCGAGCTTTACTTTTTGCATGTCGGCCTTTGGGGTTCGTGCGCACCCATTCAAGTTCTTGTTTAATTGATTTTTGGCGAGCATTTTCTGTACGTTCTTCTTGTTCAAGTCTTGCGTCTTTTTGTTCAAGCCAACTTGAATAATTACCTTCCCAAGGAATACCTTCGCCTCTATCTAGTTCCAGAATCCAGCCAGCAACATTATCCAAGAAATATCGATCGTGGGTAATGGCAACTACTGTCCCTTCGTAATCGTGTAAAAAGCGCTCTAGCCAAGCGACAGATTCAGCATCTAAGTGGTTAGTAGGTTCGTCAAGTAATAGCATTTCAGGTTTTTCCAAAAGTAACTTACACAACGCAACGCGACGTTGTTCACCACCTGAAAGTTTACTTACATCCGCGTCCCAAGGGGGCAAGCGCAATGCATTTGCTGCCCGCTCAAGTGCGTTTTCTATATTATGGCCATCTTTGGATTGAATAATAGCTTCAAGTTCACCTTGTTCCTTTGCTAACGCATCAAAGTCCGCGCCTTCTTCAGCATAAGCAGCGTAGACTTGGTCAAGTCTTGCAAGTGCATCAATTACATCACTGACAGCAAGTTCAATATTGCCCCTGACATCTTTTGTTTCATCAAGTTTAGGTTCTTGCGGAAGATAACCAATTTTTAAATCGCTTTGGGGCCTAGCTTCCCCTTCGATTTCTTGATCAATACCGGCCATGATTTTGAGTAAGGTTGACTTACCTGCGCCGTTTAAGCCAAGAACACCTATTTTGGCACCTGGGAAAAAGCTTAAGCTAATATTTTTTAAAATGTGACGATTGGGTGGGACAATTTTACCCACTCTATGCATGCTATATACGTATTGTGCCATTGGTTTGACTTTCCTAGCTAAAAACGTGAACTATGTTGTATGTAGTGTAGCGTAGATCATATCTTTGTTTAAGAACTACTTAGCGAAGATTTTGTGATACCCTACATTTTTATGCGTATTGTTTTTTCAAGGAATTATCCATGTCTTTCACACTTGAACAAATTGCTGAACATATTAACGGCGAAATCATAGGTGATCCATCTAAAACGATTACTGAAATGGCTAATCTGCTCACTGCAAAGTCTCATCAACTTACCTTTTTATCGAATAAGAAATTTGCCGAACAACTCTTTAGTACTCAAGCTGGTGCTGTTATTTTGCGAAAAGCAGATCTAGAGCATTATTCAGGTGACGCAATTGTAGTTGACGACCCCTATGTGGGTTTCGCATTAGCAAGTCAACTCTTATATATAGCGCCTTCAGTTAAAACAGGTATTGCAACTACTGCGTTCGTCCACCCAACGGCAACATTAGGAAAAAATGTCACCGTAAGTCATGGGGCGGTAATCGAAGCAGGAGTCGAAATTGGTGACAACAGCGTGATTAGCGCTAACTGTGTTATTGGCGAGTTCGCAAAACTGGGAGAAAATGTCTTCTTGCACTACAGGTGTTATTGTTTATCATAAAGTGGAATTGGGTGACCGTGTGTCTATCCACAGTAATGCAGTAATAGGTTCAGATGGTTTTGGTTATGCAAATAACAAGGGCCAATGGATAAAAATTCCGCAAACAGGCACGGTGATTGTGGGCAACGATACAGAAATCGGCTCTCATGCAAATATTGACCGAGGGGCATTGGACAATACTGTGATTGGTAAAAACGTCATTATTGATTCTTTGGTGCATATTGCTCATAACTGTCATATTGATGACCATGCTTGTTTATGTGGACAAATGGGGATGGCTGGCAGTACAAAAATTGGGAAATATTCAGTGTTAGGTGGTCATGTTGCGGTAAATGGGCACATTACTATAGGTGATAAGGTGCAAATTACAGGCAATACAATGGTGACCAAAAGTCTTTCTGAACCGGGTGTTTACTCTTCAGGGATGCCAGCATTGCCAAATAAAGAGTGGTTAAAAAATGCAGTCCAACTTCGCCAAATTAATAAATTAGTTGAACGCGTGAAAGCCCTCGAAGCCCAAGCAAAAGAACAAGAGTAGGCAAGACTAATCGCTTGGTAAAGGTGTTTACACAAAAAGCATTTGTTATTGTTATAGAGTCTATACAAAACGAATAAAATCGCTACAATATCGCGCCATACACACGACGAAAATCACGCGAAAGCTACAGGAGCCTTTATGTTATCTAGCAATATGAGCATTGCCGAGTTTGATCCAGAATTATCAGCGGCAATGGAAGCAGAAAAACAAAGACAGGAACATCATATTGAATTGATAGCGTCTGAAAACTATTGTAGCGCCAGAGTATTGGAAGCACAGGGTTCTCAGTTGACTAACAAATATGCTGAAGGATATCCAGGTAAACGTTATTACGGTGGCTGTGAGCATGTTGATGTCGCAGAGCAACTTGCTATCGATAGAGCGAAGGAGCTATTTGGGGCTCAATACGCTAACGTGCAGCCACATTCTGGCTCACAAGCAAACACGGCTGTGTTTATGGCGCTTATTGATGCAGGGGATACTGTACTAGGAATGAGCCTAGCTGATGGTGGGCATTTGACACATGGTGCCCATGTGAATTTTTCGGGTAAAACATATAACGCAGTGCAATATGGTTTGCACCCAGACACCGGTATTATCGATTATGAAAAAGTAGAAGCGCTTGCTTTGGAGCATAAACCAAAAATGATCATTGGTGGTTTTTCTGCTTATTCTGGTATTGTTGATTGGGCAAGGTTTCGCGAAATTGCAGACAAAGTCGGCGCTTATTTGTTAGTCGACATGGCACACGTTGCTGGCTTGGTAGCTGCTGGTGAATATCCTAGTCCAATCCCTCACGCCCACGTTGTAACTACTACAACACATAAAACATTGGCAGGCCCTCGTGGAGGCTTGATTTTGTCGGCATGCGGTGATGAAACACTTTATAAAAAATTCAATAGTGCAGTCTTTCCTAGTAACCAAGGCGGCCCGCTGTGTCATGTAATAGCGGCAAAAGCGGTGGCGTTCAAAGAAGCATTGGCACCTGAATTTAAGACATATCAACAGCAAGTGCTAAAAAATGCAAAAACAATGTGTAAAGTGCTGCAAGATAGAGGGTACAAGGTCGTGTCTAACGGCACCGAGAATCACTTGTTTCTACTTGATTTGATTGACAAAGATATTACCGGTAAAGATGCGGATGCAGCGCTAGGCAATGCCAACATTACCGTCAATAAAAATGCCGTACCTAATGATCCTCGTTCTCCATTTGTCACCAGCGGCTTAAGAATCGGAACGCCTGCAATTACAAGACGTGGTTTTGGTGAAGCAGAAGCGGCCCAAGTCGCTACTTGGATTTGTGATGTACTAGACAATATGGGCGATGATAGTGTTATACAAAGAGTGAAAAGCGAAGTGGTAACACTGTGCGAAAAACACCCTGTTTATGCCTAATATAGAGCTTAAGTAAGCAACAAAGCCGGATTACGTCCGGCTTTATCGTTAGTGAAGACCGAACCGGTTTGGTAAAGGCTAAACCTATAATGATGTACTGTCAGTTAAGGGTGAAATATGTTTTGTCCGTTTTGTAGCGCGCAAGAAACGAAAGTAATTGATTCTAGATTAGTGGCCGGTGGTGAACAAATTCGCAGAAGACGTCAATGTATTGTTTGTTCTGAGCGATTTACTACATTTGAGCAAGCAGAGCTTGTAATGCCCAAAGTTATCAAGCGTGATAAAACACGAGAACCCTTTAATGAAGATAAGCTTAATGCAGGCTTAACAAGAGCTCTTGAAAAACGGCCTGTAAGTACAGAATCAATAGACAGAACCATCGCGCGAATCAAATCAGAACTTAGAGCAACGGGCGAAAGAGAAGTTAAAAGTGAATTCATAGGTGAGCTGATAATGAGCGCACTTAAAAACTTAGATAAAGTCGCATATGTTCGTTTTGCGTCTGTGTATCGTTCATTTGAAGATATAAAAGAGTTTGGTGAAGAAATAGCTAAACTCTCAGATGACTAGCGTGTCGTGGGGTAACGAAAACCATGTTTAATGAACACGATACCGACATGATGAATAAAGCACTTGCTTTAGCAAATATCGGGAGATTCTCTACCACGCCAAACCCGAGTGTCGGTTGTGTTATTTGTGATGATAATGATGCAATCATTGGACAGGGATTTCATAAAAAAGCAGGGGGCAAACACGCTGAAATTGAAGCTCTCGATTCTATTGCATCTCAAAACCTTTCAAAACTAACAAATGCAACAGTTTATGTAACACTTGAGCCTTGCGCGCACTATGGCAAGACTGGTCCTTGTGCTCAAGCATTAATAAACGCTAATGTAAAACGTGTAGTTGTTGCCTGTGTGGATCCTAATAAACAAGTGGCAGGTAAAGGCATTAAAATGCTTGAAAGTGCAGGAATAAAAGTTGAGTGTGGACTTTTGGCCGAGCAAGCAAAACAGATTAATCGCGAATTCTTTCATCGAATGGTACATGGGGTACCTTTTGTAACGGTCAAACTTGCTGCCAGCATAGATGGTAAAACGGCCTTGGCTGATGGTCAAAGTCAATGGATTACGAGTAAAGAAGCTAGACAGGATGTTCAATTGCATCGCGCGCAAAGTTGCGCCATTATCTCGGGGTCAGGTACCGTTATATTTGATGATCCACGCTTAAATGTTCGTGTAGATGAATTACCTGATGACAAAATTCTTCACTTAGGCCACAAAATAGATGTGGCCGATGCCTTTAGCTGGCGAGATAAGCAGCCCTTGCGCGTTATTATTGATGGGCGTAATCAATTGCACGATAAACTAAATGTTTGCAAGGATGGCTATGCGACACTGGTCTATAATAGTGATTCGAACGTTAACATAGGGCAATCAGCGCACAGTCATCAGGTGCTTGAGCAAGTTCAAATGCCCAGTGTTGAGCACGATACACGAGTTGATTTAAAGGCAGTTTTAAAAGACTTGGCATCACGAGATATTAATCATGTCTGGGTAGAAGCTGGTGAGAGACTATCAGGAGCCTTAATAAGTCAAGGTTTGGTAAACGAACTGATTATCTATCAAGCCCCTAAAATTTTAGGTAGTCAAGCCAAAGGCTTGACTGAGATAGTATCGCCTGAGGTGTTAGCTGACGCAATAAATGGGCGATTTGCTAGTCTGGAAAAAATCGGTCCCGATATTAAAGTTATTTTAGCGTTGTAAAATCATAGTCCCAAAAGGATAAATAAACGAATGTTCACAGGCATTATAGAAGCAACAGGGGAAATCACATCACTTAAAGATTTAGGTGATAATTATCGTTTAGTCGTTAACACAGGCAAACTTGATACCTCGGATGTACATTTAGGAGATAGCATTGCCACTAGCGGAGTTTGTCTAACGGTTGTAGATAAGGGTGAGAATTTTTACGCTGCAGATGTTTCAGCCGAAACGATAAAATATACTGGTTTTGCTCATTATCAAGTAGGTAACAAAGTTAACCTTGAAAAAGCGATGCGAGCTGATAGCCGCTTTGGTGGTCATATTGTCAGCGGGCATGTTGACGGCCTTGGCACAGTCCAAGCTATTAACGAGCACAGTAACTATGTCGAGATTTGGATAAAAGCCCCTGATGATTTAGCAAAATATATTGCGCACAAAGGCTCTATCACTGTTGATGGCGTCAGTTTAACAGTTAATGAACTTGACGGTGCATCGTTTATGCTTTGGTTAATTCCTCATACACTACAAGAAACCGTTATAGGTGGATACAAAGTTGGCACTAAAGTAAACTTAGAAGTAGATGTTGTTGCTCGATATTTAGAGCGCTTACTTCAAGGTGACAAAGCAGCTGATTCGTCAAATAATGATATCAGCATGACTTTTTTGGCTGAGCATGGCTATTTAAAATAAACAGATAGTAAACACTTAATATTCTAAAACCGTTACCACACACTGAGATAGTAGAATGGCACTTAATAGTACGGCAGAAATAATTCAAGATATAAAACTAGGCAAAATGGTCATTCTAATGGATGACGAAGATCGAGAAAATGAAGGCGACTTGATCATGGCTGCCCAGCATGTAACGCCTGAGGCCATCAACTTTATGGTTACACACGCCCGTGGTTTAGTTTGCTTGCCAATGACGCAAGACAGATGTAAGCGCTTAAAATTACCGCTTATGGTAGATAACAACGCTGCTCAGTTCTCTACTAATTTCACCGTTTCAATTGAAGCTGCAACAGGTGTTACCACAGGGATATCCGCTGCTGATAGAGCACGTACTGTTTTAGCTGCAGTTGATGAAAATGCCTCAAGCGATGATATCGTCCAGCCTGGGCATATTTTCCCATTGATTGCCAAAGAAGGTGGTGTATTAAATAGGGCTGGGCATACTGAGGCAGGCGTAGATTTAGCTCGCTTGGCTGGGTGCGAGCCTGCCAGCGTGATTGTTGAAATTTTGAATCCAGATGGCAGTATGGCGCGAAGACCTGAACTTGAGGTCTTTGCCAAAGAACATGATTTGAAGATAGGCACAATTGCTGATCTTATCGAATACCGTAATTTAAATGAGACCACTATTGAAAAGGTAGCTACCTGCAAATTACCCACAACATTTGGTGAGTTCGATCTTCATACTTTTAAAGATTCAATAGACCAACAAATACACTTTGTTTTGCAAAAAGGTGAAGTAAATACACAACAACCAACATTGGTACGTGTTCACCTGCACAACACTTTTAGTGATTTACTTGGTTCTACGCGCGCCATTAATCGGTCATATTCACTCAATAATGCTATGGAAAAAGTGGCTAATGAAGGGGGAGTCATTGTTTTGCTTGGTAAAGAAGAAGATCTGATTGGCCAAGTAAAGCAATTTGAAGCAGAAGACAATAACGAGGTGGGAAAATCTAAAATGTGGGAAGGGTCTTCTCGGACTGTAGGCGTAGGGAGTCAAATCTTAGCGAGTCTAGGTATCAAGAAAATGCGTCTACTAAGCAAGCCCGTCAAGTATTCTGCTCTATCAGGATTTGGTCTTGAAGTGGTTGAATACGTTGAAAGTGATTAGCATAGCATTTGCTAACGACACATAAGCATTAAAAAAGGCGACTAGTCATATAGCAGTGTGCTATACTTTGCGCCCAAAATTATCAGGAGTACTCTAGATGCAGGTTATTGAAGGTAATATTCGCGCGACAGGCAAGAAATTTGCTGTAATTGTCTCAAGATTTAATAGTTTTGTAGTAGAAAGTTTGTTGGAAGGTGCGCTAGATACTTTAGAACGACATGGCGAAGTGAATCCTGATGATATTACTCTTGTAAGAGTGCCTTAGCGCTTATGAGTTACCCATCGTAGCAAAGAAGCTGGCTCAAAAAGGTGGTTTTGACGCGATAATCGCGCTTGGCGCCGTAATACGAGGCGGAACACCTCATTTTGATTTTGTTGCTGGTGAGTGTAATAAAGGGCTTGCTCAAGTATCGCTAGACGCTACGATTCCGGTAGCGTTTGGTGTAATTACCACGGATTCAATTGAACAAGCAATCGAACGCTCAGGCACAAAAGCTGGAAATAAAGGCTCTGAAGCGGCGCTTGGGGCACTTGAAATGGTAAATGTAATTAGTGCGATTGACGAGGCTTTATAAGTGAAACCTGCCCATAGAAAGCAAGCACGTGTGCTTGCTTTACAAGCTTTGTACGCTTGGTTGTTAAGTGGAAACGATATGCAGCAAATTGAGCTGACTATGGCCACTACTAATGACATGAAAAAAGTAGATATGGAATATTTTCAAGCCATCCTTGCTGGGGTGTCACAAGACCCAGAACGAATTGATAAAGCGTATAAAGCTTATCTAGGTAGGCTACCTGAAGAGTTAGACCCCATTGAAAAATCAATTATGCGTCTTGCGACCTTTGAACTATTAGAACGTATCGATACACCATATAAAGTTGTTATTAATGAATCTATCGAGTTAGCTAAGACGTTTGGCGCTGAAGAAAGTCATAAATTTATAAATGGTGCATTAGATAAAGCTGTCAAAACCTTAAGAGCCAACGAAAGAACCTAAATGGCGAACGAATTTGACTTAATAAAGCAGTATTTTGCAAATCCAACTTATGCGAGAAAAGATGTCAATGTTGGAATTGGAGACGATGCTGCAGTAACAATGCCCCCTCCTAATCAATTATTGGTCACGACCACTGACACCATGATTGAGCATGTTCACTTCTTAGCAGGCACCAAAGCCAGCGACTTAGCTGAAAAAATTGTTGCAGTAAATCTTAGCGATTTGGCCGCAATGGGAGCTGAACCTGCATGGCTGAGTCTATCATTGGCGATGCCTGAGGCTGACGAGCGGTGGCTATCTGATTTTGCAAAACGTTTATTTGAACTAACCGAATACTATTCGGTTCAATTGATAGGCGGGGATACTGTTAAAGGGCCACTTTCGATTACCATCACAGCACAAGGTTTTGTGCCGCCCGATAGCATGCTTAAAAGAAGTGGTGCAGCAAAGGATGATTGGATTTTTGTTACTGGAACCTTAGGTGATGCTGGTGCTGGCCTCGACATACTCATGGGTAAGCTTGATATCCAGGATAAGCAAGCAAGGGAATATCTAATAAAAAGACATCTTACTCCAACACCACGCATTCTTGCTGGCACTAGCTTAAGGCGTTTAGCAAGCGCTTGTATTGATATTTCAGATGGCTTACTCCAAGATGTACAACATATTGCTAATGCGTCTAATACCGGCGTGCTTTTACACTTAGAAAAGTTACCTCTGTCTCCAGCCTTAGGTGAAAATGTGGCTGAATTGAATGATGCACTTAAATATGCAACCACCGCTGGTGATGATTATGAACTGTTGTTTACCGTCTGTGAAGAGCATCGAACAGCAGTATTAAATGCATTAGACAGCTACGCAATCGATTATGCATGTATTGGCCAAATGACAGGGGCCACAGGGAAAGTCGATGTGCGATTAGAAAATGAAACCTATGCGCTTGAGGAGTCTCAAAGTGCAGGTTATAAACACTTTTAAATACGATGCTTAAAGAACATCGCGACAAAGTAAGCCTTTATAAACCTAGTCACTTTCTAGGTTTTGGTTTTGGGACCGGTTTAATTCCATTTATGCCCGGCACCATGGGGTCATTAGCTGCAATCCCTCTAATATTCGGTATGTCCTTTTTACCTAGTTACCTTTTTCTCATAGTGACGATATTGAGTATTTTGTTAGGCATTTTTATTTGCGAAAACGTAAGTAAGGATTTAGGGGTACATGATCATGGTGCCATTGTGTGGGATGAAATTGCGGGCATGATGCTAGTATTCATTTTTATAGATATTAATTGGCACACCCTTTTAGTAGGGTTTCTTCTTTTTAGAGTCTTTGATATATGGAAGCCTTGGCCAATAAGCTTTTTCGATAAAAACATTCATGGCGGCTTTGGTATTATGATTGACGATATCGTAGCTGGTATATTCGCAATGTCTGCCATGCACCTAGGTTACTTTTTATTAGCTAACTATTTCTAGTTAGCTAAATATTGCGTCCAATTTTTTGGTTTATGCTAAAAACCGGTCTATGGCGTCTAGAATACCATTACAATCAATACCAAGCTCCGCGTACATTTCTTGTTGCGTACCTTGCATAATAAATTTATCAGGCAAACCAAGCATAAGCACATGTGCCAAGACTTTATTAGCATGCAAGGTTTCCATTACAGCACTGCCTGCTCCTCCTTTAATTGCGCCATCTTCTAATGTGACTAGTAACTCATGTTCGTTTGCTAGTGCAATTATTGCCGCTTCATCAATCGGTTTTACAAAGCGCATATCAACAACGCTATAATTAGCGCGCTCAGCAGCTTTCAGGGCTTCTGGTAGAAGTGTTCCAAAATTAAGAATAGCGACTTTTAAACCGCTTTTTAAACGCTTACTTTTTCCTATTTCAAGCGCTTCCATTTCTTCTTTTGGCGTAACGCCTATACCTGCTCCTCTGGGGTAACGAACAGATGCCGGTTGTTGTGCAATATGTCCAGTGTATAGCATTTGGCTACATTGCTGTTCATCGCTTGGGGTCATGATAATCATATTAGGGATGCATCTTAGATATGGGATATCAAAAGCACCTTGGTGAGTTGGACCATCAGCGCCAACAATTCCAGCGCGGTCGATGGCAAATAAAACGGGTAGGTTCTGTAGGGCTACGTCATGAATCAATTGGTCATATGCACGTTGTAAAAACGTTGAATAAATAGCAACAATGGCATGCTTACCTTCTCGCGCTAATCCTGCCGCAAGTGTTACAGCATGCTGCTCAGCAATTGCTACATCAATATATTGTTCCGGATAAGTTTGTGAAAATTTCACCATACCAGAGCCTTCACGCATCGCAGGAGTAATTGCTACTAGATCTTTGTCATTTGCCGCCATATTGCACAGCCAGTTGCCGAATATTGCGGAAAAAGTTGGCGAGCTAGGCTTACTTTTAGGAAATTCTTGGGTGGTATGATCAAACTTAGGAACGGCATGCCATTTAATTGGATCTCGTTCAGCTTGTGTGTAGCCCTTTCCTTTTTTAGTGACAACATGCAATAGTTTTGGACCGCTCATGCTTCGCATATTTGACAAGGTGTCAACGACTGCGTCCACATCGTGCCCATCGATAGGCCCAATATAATTAAAGCCTAATTCTTCAAAAATAGTACCTGTGGGCTACCATACCTTTGATATGTTCTTCAGCTTTGCTGGCTAATTCTTTAATTGGGGGAACATTTGATAAAAACTTCTTGCCGCCATCTCTAATGCTATTGAAAAAATTACCTGTTAATAATCTAGCTAAATGACTATTTAAGGCGCCAACATTTTCCGAGATAGACATCTCATTATCGTTGAGTATGACTGTAAGATCTTTGTTAATATCGCCTGCGTGATTAAGCGCTTCAAAAGCTAGCCCAGCTGTCATTGCTCCATCACCAATTACGGCAACAACACGACGACCTTTAGCCTCTTTTTCTGCAGCTATTGCCATACCTAATGCCGCACTTATTGAAGTGGATGAATGACCAACGGCAAAAGTGTCGTACTCACTTTCAGCAGGCCAAGGAAACGGGTGCAGCCCGTCTTTTTGCCGAATAGTCTGCATGCGCTCACGTCTTCCTGTTAAGATTTTGTGGGGATAAGCTTGATGACCCACATCCCACACAATACGATCAAATGGCGTATTGAAAACGTAATGAAGCGCGACGGTGAGTTCGACTGTTCCTAGCCCCGAAGCAAAGTGACCACTACTTGCACTGACACTATTGAGCAAGTATTGACGAAGTTCATCGGCAATTGCTTTTAGCGATGTTTTTGGTTGCTGACGCAACTCCTGTGGGATATTCGCTTTGGCTAAATGCGGATAATTTGAAAGATCTAAACTCATTTTAATTTTTGTCTTCTTTAGTATTGGCTCTGTTGTCAGGTTTAGTAAGTACGAGTTACCATAAACTGAGCAAAGCTATGTAAATTGCTTGTGTCATAAGGCAAATTGCTTAGTGCGTTTAATGCCATATCTCTTTGTAAATGTAGCTCTTTTTGTGCGCCTTCTAATCCTAGTAGCGAAACAAACGTTGCCTTGTTTGCTTGCGCATCAGAACCTTGAGGCTTACCCAATGTATCGGTATCAGTAGTAACATCTAGAATATCGTCTTGTATTTGAAACGCTAGTGCCAATACAGTCTGCAAATGTGCCAAGCAATACTTGATGCTCTGGCAGCATATTTTGGCTCAGTAGACAGGGCATCAATATACTTGCTTTGAGCAGTGCACCTGTTTTTAAACGATGCATTTGAGTCAAATGCTCAAGACTGATATCGCTGTCTGTAGCGAGTAAATCCAAACTTTGTCCAGCAACCATGCCAGTTGCCCCAGCTGCTTGACTTAAATAAGTAATTAATTCAATTTTGCGGCTTGCGGCAAATCTTGTCATGGGCGCTAGCGATAGTATCTCAAACGCCCAACACTGCAGGGCATCACCCGCTAAAATAGCGGTCGCTTCGTCAAACTTTATGTGGCAAGTAGGCTTTCCTCGCCTTAAATCATCATCATCCATCGCAGGAAGGTCATCGTGAACAAGAGAATATGCGTGAATACACTCTAATGCTAGGGCTACGTGCTTTAGGTCTGACTCTTTGAGTGTCAACATATCCCCAACAATAAATACTAATAACGGGCGCAGCCGTTTACCGCCATTTAGCAAAGAATACCGCATGGCATCATGTAATTTCTGACTAGGTACAGGTAAGTTTTGAGCATGTTCTAAATACGCTTGTTCTAACGCATGATGAACATAATCAAGCTGGCCTCTAATTTCATTTGGCAACGACATAAACAGCCTTACTGCTCGTCAAATGTTTCTAAGTTTTCCTGACCTTGTTGTTGAGTCAAAATTTGTACTTTCTGCTCAGCATCTTTCAATAACTTTTGAGTGTGGCGCGCCAACGCAACCCCTTGTTCAAACTGCTTTAAAGAGGTCTCTAAAGGAATTTCACCGCGCTCCATTTCAAGAACAATCTTGTCCAATTCAGACATTGCATCTTCAAACGATAGTGATTCTATATTCATGTTTAATTAATCCAATATTTTATGCCATGAACCTTACCCGACAGGCCGCATAAATTCAATTGCTAGAGGAATAAAATACCGGATTTAAGAGTAAAGAATTTTCTCACTTTGCCGTTATTCCATTTGAAGTCTAGTTACTATTCAATTGGTGAATTAAATAGTGGCATAGTTTTTTCATACTTTATGGCACAAACACATATTTTTTATTTGATATTTATACTGGTGGGAGTTAACCGTGGATTTAGCAACAATAATAGGCTTTATTGGCGCAATAGGCTTCGTTATTATGGCGATGGTACTTGGTGGTGATTTAGGGATATTTTTCAATGTGCCTTCAGTATTGATTGTCTTTGGTGGCACTATATTTGTTGTCGTAATGCAATATCCCTTGTCTCAGTTTTTAGGTGCTGGCAAGGTGATTGCAAAAGCTTTTTCTTTCAAAATTCAAACACCAGATGAATTAATCGAACAAATTGTTGATATGGCGGATAAAGCTAGAAAAGGCGGTTTTTTGGCGTTAGAGGAAGCCGAAATTGACAATGCATTTATGCAAAAGGGCGTTGATATGTTGGTTGACGGTCATGATGTAGATGTCGTTCGTTCAACGATGGGCAAAGATATTTCAAATACAACCGAGCGCCACGAAGCAGGATCGGTCATTTTCAAATCAATGGGAGATGTAGCTCCAGCAATGGGAATGATTGGCACCTTGGTTGGTTTAGTTGCGATGCTGTCCAACATGGACGACCCCAAAGCAATTGGACCTGCGATGGCAGTTGCATTGTTAACAACATTATATGGCGCTATTTTAGCGAACCTATTTTGTTTGCCAATCGCGTTTAAACTAAGTGTGCGTTCAGTTGAAGAGAAACTGAATCAAAGTCTAATATTAGACGGCATTTTAGGGATTGCTGATGGACAAAATCCTCGCGTGATTGAAGGTGTCTTGAAAGGATATTTAGCCGAAAGTAAACGTGAAGTCGCAACCGAGGAAGTAGCGTAATGGAAGAGGAAGAATGTCCAAAATGCCCCCCGAGGGTCTACCCGCTTGGATGGGTACATTTGCAGATCTTATGTCCTTACTCATGTGCTTTTTTGTCCTGTTATTGTCGTTTTCTGAAATGGATGTGAAAAAATTTAAGCAGATAGCAGGTTCAATGAAGTTTGCTTTTGGGGTGCAAAATAAAATCGAGTTGAAGGATATACCAAAAGGTACGAGTGTTGTCGCGTTGGAGTTTAGACCCGGCAAGCCAGACCCCACACCAATTGAAACCGTACAGCAAATAACTCAAGACATTACTAAGCCAATGCTCAACTTCCAAGAAGGTGATGACGACTCTGCTGGTGGACGCCAAAAGCAACAGGGTTCATTTAGAGGCGGCCAGTCACCACAGACTGCAAACCAAACGGCAGCAGCCGCAGCGGCAGCTGCTCAACAAGATCAAATCGAAGAGAACAAGAAGCGAGTAGAAGAGTTATTACAAAAAGAAATTAAAGATGGTGCAATTGACGTTGAAAATTTGGGGCAGCAAATCGTTATTCGTATTCGTGAGAATGGTTCATTTTCTGAAGGTTCAGCATTTCTTCAACCGCAATTTACGCCGATAATTCGTAACTTAGGCCTTTTGCTAAACGATATGCCTTGGCACGATAGAAATTACTGGGCACAGTGATAGTGGTCACGTTGCCAATGAGTTATATCGCTCAAACTGGGATTTATCAGCACAACGAGCGGTGGCTGTTGCTGAGGAATTAAGATTGGCACGCGGGTTTGATGAAACGAGAATGAGAGTAATTGGCAAAGCGGCAAATGAGCCTATTACTGGTGGAGAGACAGCACAAGCAAGGGCGCAGAATCGAAGGGTTGAAATTGCTATTTTGCAAGGTAAGCCCAAATTTTCTGACCCAATCTCTGTTTTAGAAACTGAATCAGAGCAAGACCCTTAAGCCGATATGCTAAGCACTTTATAAAAAAGCCCACATGATATATCTGGGCTTTTTTGTACTTGCAATCGTTTACCGTACGATGCCTTGTCTAAAATGCGGCTTTCTAATAACCAGTTGAACAGTGCTAATTGCTCTTTCCATAAAGCCGCCCTCACAATAGTTAAGATAATACTGCCACATCCTCCTAAATCGTTCATCGTATCCGTCGTCTGCCAAAGCATTAGTTTGCTGATTAAATGCCTCAAACCAGTCTTTCAAGGTTTTTGCATAATCAAGTCCAATGTCATGCACATCAGCAATTGACATATCAGTGAATTTCTTTAAATGCTGATTAATGACCATCTGGGAGGGCAAAAAACCACCTGGGAATATATATTTCTGAATAAAATCAACACTATTGGCGTAGCTGTCATACCGTCTATCATCGATAGTGATGGATTGTAGCAACATCAAACCATCTGGTTTGAGTAAAGAAGCACATTTGTCAAAGAAATTAGAAAGATACTCTTTGCCAACCGCTTCTATCATCTCAATCGATACTAATTTGTCATATTTACCCTCAAGTAAGCGGTAGTCTTTTTTGAGCAAGGTTATTTTGTCGCCAAGCGCTTCTTTTTCTATCCATTGCGTCGCAAAGGCATGTTGCTCATCAGATATCGTTGTAGTGGTAACCTTACAGCCATAATGTTTTGCTGCATATATTGCCAGTCCTCCCCAGCCGGTGCCAATTTCAACCAAATGATCGTTTTCGCTTAGTTGAAGTTTGTCACAAATGGTGCGTAGTTTATATTCTTGAGCTTGAGCCAAAGATGCATTTGCATCAGGGTAAATTGCAGATGAATACATCATTGATTCATCCAAAAATTTTGTATACAACTTATTACCTAAGTCATAGTGCGCTGAAATGTTCTTTTTGGCTTGTTCTGTTGAGTTTTTATTTGCTAAGTGACTAATTTTGTTAGCTGGCATTGTTAGCCATTTAAACTTTTTCTCCCATTTATCAAGTGTTTCCAAGTTTCTTGCAAAGATACGAATAACATTGGTTAAATTAGGGGTGTCCCATAAATTATCAGTAAACGTTTCACCAGAAGCAATACTGCCACCAAATACCAATTTAGGGTAAGCCGCATAGTCAATAATGTTCACAATGGCATGTAAATCATCGTCTTGATTCCCAAATTTGCCCACTTCTTGTCCATTTTCTTGAATGATAAGATGCCCTTTGGGTAGATGTTTAAGAGCAGCAAAGAAAATTGACTTACATGTTCTCTCCCAAAATGTAATTGAAGATGAATCTTGCATAGTTTGTTCAGCATGTGACATTAGTCTTTCCTTATTCTCAAGGGTGCGTATAAATTGGAACACGTTTAATAAATAATTTGACTGCTTGCCAATAAATCCCAAGTACTGTTTTTATAGTCATGCTAGGGATTGAGAGTAGACAAGCGTTAATGTTTGAATCATTGAGCGCTTTTTTACGCATATTAATTGCAGCTTCAAAGTGTTTTGTTTGTTTATAGCAGCTCAAATGAAGGCGCAGGTCTTCACTTGGTTGCTGGATTTTCCATTTATATTGCATATCCATTGGGTTAAAAGGTGATACATGGAAAGACTTCTGAGAGTCATCCTGCTTATCTAAGTCAACAAGATAGTGGTGTCGTTTGTTCCACGGCGTGTTGCTCACTTCCGCTAACATATGTGTAAATAAGCCATCATTGTTACGCAAGTAATAAAAGTTTACTGGGCTAAAATACATACCAAAAGTGCGCATTTGACATAACAAAAAAATGTCGCCTTCAAGAGGAGTATTAGCGAGTTCACTCATACGAGCTAAAGCGACTTCTTCTAGCGGTAAATCTGCATCATATAAATAATCACTTCTGCAAAAGTTTAATAAAGAAAAGCCGCTTGACTTGCTTTGTGTATTAAAGCGTTTGTTTTCATTAGCAAGCGCCTGCACTTCCGAAAGCTTTATCCAAAATAAGTATATTTTATAGGTGAATTCGTGAATTTTTGGCTGACTACGCTTGTGATACACCTCGCCAGTATAAATCGCACTTTCAAAGTCGCTCAAACAAGCATCACTCATAGAGAGGCTCCGAAACGTTTACACACATCTAGGGCACTTCTGACACCATCTTCATGAAAGCCGTTGTACCAATATGCACCACAAAAATGAAGGCCGTTTTTACCGCAAACTAGCGCTCTTTTTTGTTGCGCTTCAACCATACTTGGGCTGAACTGAGGATGCGAATAATTATATGACCCTAATATCTTACTAGGATCTATTTGAGCGGTGTTGTTTAGCGTGACGCAAAACGTAGTGTCGCTTTGGATACGTTGAAGAATATTCATATTATACGTCACGGCGGCTGGCGCACTAATTTCATCTTTTTTGCCGCTAATACGATAGTTCCAACTTGCCCAAGCTAAGCGCCTATCGGGTAGCTGCGACTCATCAGTATGCAAAACAACATCGTTTTCAGCGTAAGGGATAGCGCCTAATACGTCATTTAGATCTTTCGCAAAATCAGATTCAAAACTGTCAGTTTGAAGCATCGACAAAGCTTGGTCGCTATGGCAAGCAAAAATGACTTGATCATAGTGTTCAGACTCCCCATTGCTAACAACACAATAAGTATCGTCTTTTTTTGCCACACTACTTACCGGACTTGATAGTTTTATTTTATCTAAGTAAGGCGCCGTTATTGGGCCAACATACTGATTTGAGCCACCAACAATTGTGTACCATTGCGGTCTGTTTGTTATGTTCAGTAAACCATGATTATTGAAAAAACTCAGAAAGAACGAAAGTGGAAAATTGGCCGAAGCTTCCAGACTTGTAGACCAAATAGCAGCGCACATTGGCAAAATGTAGTTATCTACAAACGCATCACTTAGTTTGTGAGATTTTATAAACTCTAGTAACGTGATGTTTTCGGTATCTAAATTTGCCTCGATATGAGCTTTACATACTTTGTTAAATTTGACTATATCTAAAGTAAGGCGATAGAAGCGAGGTGAGAAAAGATTCCGCCTTTGTGCAAAAAGTGAATTTAGATTGTTGCCATTATATTCTAGTGAGTTAGATAAGTTCTTTACACTAAAGCTCATTTCGGTAGCTTGAGTAGGCACCTCTAAACGCTCTAGCAATTTGATGAAGTTGGGATATGTCCACTCATTGTATACGATAAAACCAGTGTCAATGGCATATTCTTTCCCATTAACCTTAACGTTTTTTGTAGCCGTGTGACCACCTATATAATCGTTTGCTTCATAAACAGTAATATCAGCTACTTCGTTTAGCAGGTAGGCAGATGTCATGCCTGCTATGCCAGTTCCGATTATCGCAACTCTTTGTTTCATTAAGCATTTTCCTTGCTTTTAGACTGCTTACTTTTCTTTAATGAGCCACGCATATTTATGCACATTTTGCGCTGAAAGGATTCAGGCAACATATTCAAAAAACGGACCATATAACTAAAACGTCTAGGAAAGTGGACACTTGATTTACTAGACAATATCCCATCTAGCATATATTCAGCGGCCGCTTCAGCGGTAATTGACATAGGCATGGGAAAATCATTTTTGTCTGTAAGCGGTGTTTTTACAAAGCTAAGGCGACATAGTTTGCACGTATATTCCTCGACTTGCTAAATCAACCTCGAAGCTCTTTGCGGCATAATGCAGCGCTGCTTTACTAGCACCGTATGCTTGACTCCTTGTAAATGGTAAGAGCCTCGCCAAGCTATCAACAAAAACAAACTTATCGCCCCTTTCAAGATTAGGAAGAATGGCTGCAATCACATTCATCACACCAAACAAATTGATATCAAAAACGCGCCTAAACATGTCCGGCTTAACGTCGCGTATATCGACATACTCACACGTTCCCGCATTTAACACCACAATGTCACATTTAATCTCGGCTAAGGCTTCCCGGGTTGCGGTTTCATCAGTCACGTCAAAAGGAAGTGCTAGCACATTATCTCTGGTAGCCAATTCAGATAGTTTATCTTGATTTCGACCGCATGCTATCACTTTGTGGCCAGCATCAGCTGCCCTATATGCTAGCGCCTCCCCTAAGCCTGATGTTGCTCCGGTGATTAATATTGTCTTCATTATGCCATTCCCCCTTTGATTTTTTTTATCACTCTACCGAGTATAGGCACGTTTTCGTATACCATTTGTCCCAAGTCATAGTAGTCACGATGCCTAATAATCAGATTATCTTGGGTGTGCAGTAACGTAATGCCATCAACCTTGATTGGTTTTCCTTTATTCATCCTGCTTGATGTATATGACATGGTCCAAGTAACGACGTGCTCACGTTCAGAGCAAGATTCGCGGCTGTGAATGGTAAAGGTGCAGAATTTTGCATTTTTTAGTAATCGAGAGAAGTAGTTCTCTACAGCCGGCAAGCCTTCATGCTCAGCGATTGGATCAATAAAAAGGACGGATGGCGCATATATGTCAGAAAGTGCCTCAATTTTCATCGAAGCAAGGTCTGTATAAAAGCTTGAAAATTTTTCTAATAAGGTCATTAATTTTATATACACAGTTTTTGTGTTGATATTACGCTTTGAGTATAGTTGAGATCAGATAATTAAGTTTTTTTAATTGTATTTCAAAAGGATCTATTCCTTTGTTTGTATAGTATAAATTTATGTTTAATCCTTAACTTTAGTACATCATAATGAAACGTCCACTTTTTCCTTTATCATCACATATTTTACCCGAGGGCCGCATGTCGTTGCGAATTTTCGAGCCTAGGTATGTGCGAATGATAAAAAATGCATGTGCAAGTGGTGATGGTTTTGTAATTTGCATGTTAAACAGTGCAGGTGACGTGTCTTCTAATACGCACATCTTCCCGCTTGGAACGCTTTGCACCGTAATAGACTTTGATATGCTTGATGATGGGTTTCTAGGTGTCACGGTTGAGGGAATAAAATCTGTGAGCATCGGTGAAATTACGACAGAAAACGACGAGTTAAGAGTTGCACAGTGCAAGCCTACTGAGAATTGGACTTGCGAACTTGATATTGACGAACTAGGTCCACTACACCTTCGATTAAAAGAGATCTTTGACAAATACCCAGATGTTAGCTCACTTTATGAAACCGTTCGTTTTGACGATCCTCTATGGGTTATAAACCGATGGTTAGAGCTATTACCGGTTGGTGCTGAGCAAAAACAGTACTTTTTATCGCAAGAAAATTGTAAGACAGTACTAAACTATTTAGTGGAGTTGATCGAATAAAGGGATGTGAAGCTGCACATTCATCAGGCTGAGGTTGATATAATATTAACTTTATTTAACTATTTAACCGACAAACTTTCGCTATACTCAATCACAGACTATATTCATGTTACGACAAGGTAGAGTGAAATGTTAATCGGGATTCCTTTGGATCAGCAACGAAACGAAACCAGCAAGCCGAAAGAGTGTGCTGCTGAAATGTCTGCATACTTAAATACAGTAGCCACACAAAGATGTAAGTTGTCTTTCTCTAAGGTGTTTAGTTATTTTGCGCCAAGACTGCGTTCTTATGCTCTTAAGCAAATGGGGAACGAAGCGCTTGCAATGGAACTTGTGCAAGATACCATGTCAAATGTGTGGCAAAAAGCACACTTATTTAATGCCGAGAAAGGATCGCCATCTACTTGGATTTTTACGATAGCTCGGAATATACGATTTGATATGCTTCGCAAATTGCAAAATCGTAAAGAAGATGTGTGTTCAGATGATTTATGGCCGGTACTTTGCGAGCAAACTGCGGACACCAAAATCGCGCCGCTCGACGAACAAATAACACTCGAGCAAGTAGGTCATTACTTTGAAGACCTGCCGGTTAAACAAAAACTAGTAATTGAAGCTATTTATATAGATGGTAAGTCGCAGCAAGAAGTGGCAGATGAACTACAAATCCCATTAGGGACAGTAAAATCTAGAACACGACTAGCACTGCAAAGGCTAAAGGATATGCTCAAGGAACATGATTAAGTTTCACCCACAAAATAGCGCATTAAAAAGCTTTGTAGAAGCTAAAGCTAGTTCTGCAGAACTTTTAGTTGTATCTGCTCATTGTGATATGTGCGCTACGTGCAAAGAAAAAGTTGACCAGTATACCCACGCCATGGCGATAGATGCCTTAGGGGATTGTAACGAAAATGAGGATATGCTGACTAATATCACTGGACCTTTAAGTGACCAAACCGCGTTTATAGGTCGTGAATTTATCACGATGTTCGAGTCTATCACTCACCAAAGAGACTATGACGAAGAGCAAGCCTCTTTGATGAAGCCATTGACCTTTATTGAACTGGAAGGAAAACGATTTAATTTGCCTGTAACCTTGCAACGCTTAACAAGCAGAATTGGCTCATGGACGCACTTGGTTGGAAAACTATGGCAGGCGCAAGTTGATATCGGTGGCGGAAAGCTTGCTCAATTTATATACATGGAAAAAGGTGGTAGTGTACCAGAGCATACTCACAAAGGTACTGAGCTTACATTAGTTATTGACGGCGACTTTTGCGATGGAATAAGTGAATATGACTCAGGTGATTATATCTCATTGAACGATAATCATACACACTCACCTGTTTCTGAATCTAAGGATGGTTGTTTGGTTTTTAGCGTAATTGACCAACCCTTGTATTTCACCTCCGGATGGGCAAAATTAATCAATCCATTAAGTCAGTTATACTTCGCTACAAATACTAAATAGACAACAATCAACAAAAAAGCCCGCAATAGCGGGCTTTTTTGTTGATACGATGTTTAATCTAACATGATGAATTCGCTATCAGGGAAGTTAAGTCTGAGCGTTTTCATTGCGTTTGTTTTCAGCTCATCAAGTCCCATCTGATCATAACTGGAAACCATTATTTCAAGTGCGGGTTGTATTTGTTGTGTGTCAGAGAAATGCTCTAATACATATCTACCGCGATTAGCCGCAGCAACCCATGCTTCTCTGCGCATATAAAACCGAGCAACTTCTATTTCATATTTAGCTAAACGGTCTTTGATGAAAACCATTCTTTGCTTTGCGTCTGGAGAGTACTTTGAGTCAGGAAATTTTTCCAATAGTCGCCTAAAGTCCTCAAATGCTTCACGAGATTTAGATGGATCACGGTCAGAACGGTCAACATTAAATAAACGTTGAAACAAGTTATCGTCTTGCTCCATATTACTTACGCCTCTCATGTATAAGGCATATTCAACATCAGCATGGTTAGGGTTTAATCTTACGAAACGGTCAATGGTTGCTAATGTTTGTTCAATATTACCGGTTTTATAATGGGCATATATTAAATCTAATTGGACTTGGTGTGATAAAGGTCCAAATGGAAAACGAGAATCAATACCGGCCAAAATTTGTGCTGCAGCAGAAAAGTTACCGACATCCATGTTTTCTTTTGCTTGTTGATACAAGGCGTTGGCGCCTTGGTTAGCAACGGCCTCTCTTTGTTCGTCTTCAACACTTGAACAAGCGCCTAAAGACAAAGATGCAATAATAATAAATGATGAGATCCATTGATGTTTTGACATTGTTGTTAAACTACTCTTTTATATTTGGTGAAATATTCGCTAACTAAGCCTCAAGCTAATGAGCAATTTGCGCATAGGCTTGGTATACTATCGGCATTATTTGCATATGATCCTTTTTATGAACCAACAAGTCAATTCAATTCAACTTAATGCGATTGTGCCTGATGAGCATTATGATAACAGACTAGACCAATCTATTGCGCGTTTGTTCCCTGAATATTCACGCTCGAAACTAAAAGAATGGATTTTAGAAGGTAGCGTCAGCGTCGATGACTCTGTAGTAAAAGCGCCTAGGACAAAGCTTCGAGGCGGAGAAACCATATCTATTAACGCCCAACAAACGGTCCAAGTTTTTAATCAAGCACAAGATATCAAGCTAGATGTTGTCTTTGAAGACAAAGATATATTGGTGATAAATAAACCTGCTGATCTAGTCGTTCACCCTGGGGCTGGCAATCCGTCAGGGACGGTATTAAATGCGCTTTTAAATCATTTTCCAGACATAGAACAGATACCACGGGCGGGTATCGTTCATCGCCTTGATAAGGATACTACAGGCCTGATGGTGGTTGCTAAGACGCTCAGTGCCCAAACGCATTTAGTAAAACAACTTCAAGATCGCCTGATGGGTAGAGAATACGAAGCAGTTGTTTTGGGAAATATGATTGCGGGTGGGATTGTCGATGAAAATATTGGTCGGCATTCTACCAAACGCACATTAATGGCAGTTAAAGAAACAGGCAAGCCAGCGGTAACGCACTTTAGAGTGAAACAAAAATTTAGAGCTCATACGCATTTGAGATTGAAGTTAGAAACAGGTCGTACGCATCAAATTAGAGTACATATGACTCATATCAAACATCCTCTTGTTGGCGACATCCAATATGGTGGTAGACCACGCTTGCCAAAAAATGCGAGTGAAGAATTCGTCTCGATACTGAGAGGTTTTAAAAGACAGGCATTGCATGCAGCGCAATTGTCACTCGTGCATCCTACAACTAATCAAAGCATGTCTTGGCAAGCGCCTTTGCCTGATGACTTCGTTCAATTGTTAGATGCATTAAAGCAAGATACATTAGTCAATGACATGCCAGAGCAGTGGTAGTCAGTTTTGCTTCATCAAGTAGCTATCAGCGTCGATAAGCCGGTTATACCTCTAGCCGACAATGTTATTTGTTTTACCACGTTTTCTGATGGTGGTATTAGTAGTTCTCCTTATGATTCGCTCAACTTAGGGGCTCATGTTGGTGATAGCACAGCCAATGTTGCTGAAAATAGGTCATTGTTAATGGCTTATTTAACAAAAGTATTTGATGCAAAAAAACGCGTTGAATCAAATGTCGACAGATAGTGCAATTCAGAAAATAAAGTGGCTCAATCAGCAACATACAAATGTAATTCATGACTACCTTAGCGTAACTGAGCAACCATGTGATGGGGTTTTCACACAACAATCACGAGTACCCATTGCTGTAATGACAGCAGATTGTTTACCAATTGTGATGTTTGATAGTAAAAATCAAACCTTATTTACGCTTCATGCTGGTTGGCGTGGATTGCTAGACGGGATTATTGAAAAAGCACTAGCATCATGTGAAGACCCTCAGCATGTAAAATGTTGGATTGGCCCAAGTATTAGTCAAGATTGCTTTGAGGTGGGTGAGGATATTATTTCTCAATTTCATCATTTTGATTCCTTCTATCAAACAACAAAATCGAAGCAAAAATTCTTGGTTGATTTGGCTGGGATTGCAAATCATATTTTGGATGATTGCGGTGTAAGCGATGTCCAGCGCTCGCAATTTTGCACATACAAAACACCAAACTTATTTTCTCATCGCCAAGCTACGCATCTTGGATTGTCATGCACTGGCAGAATGGTAACGCTTGCGCTTAAGTTATTTTGATTTAGATTTGTCTTGAATTTTTAATTGTTAATACCCATTTCTATTATTATAAGAGTGATAGAAACCGGAGCAGTTAATGCGCTTAGATAAATTTACCAGTAAATTTCAATTAGCAATATCTGATGCACAATCATTGGCACTTGGAAGAGACAGCCAATACATCGAGCCTGTGCACTTGCTATCTGCAATGTTAAACCAAGATGGTACGAGTGTTCGCACACTATTAGAGCATGCTGGTATCAACATTAACAGTCTTCGCTCTTCAATCAATGAAATGATTGATAAGCTTCCAAAGATACAAGGCGCTTCTGTTGATGTGCAACTTGGTCGAGAAACCATTCGTCTGCTAAATGCATGTGACAAAATCGCTCAAAAACGAAAAGATGATTTTATTAGCTCTGAACTTTTTGTTTTAGCGGCTGTTGATGATCAGGGGCCACTTGGGCAACTATTAGTAAAGCTTGGTTTAAGCAAACCTAAAGTAGAGCAAGCAATTGAGCATGTTCGAAATGGTCAAAAAGTGACTGATCAAAACGCAGAAGATGTGCGCCAAGCACTTGAGAAATATACAACAGATCTAACCGAACGAGCTGAACAGGGTAAACTTGATCCTGTTATAGGCCGTGATGACGAAATAAGAAGAACTATCCAGGTGCTACAAAGGCGCACCAAAAACAACCCCGTGTTGATTGGTGAACCAGGCGTGGGCAAAACGGCAATTGCCGAGGGACTGGCACAGCGAATTATAAACGCAGAGGTTCCGGAGGGACTTAAAAACAAACGAGTTTTGTCGCTGGATATGGGGTCATTGCTGGCAGGGGCAAAATATAGAGGTGAGTTTGAAGAGCGTTTAAAGTCAGTACTTAATGAACTTGCCAAAGAAGAAGGGCGCGTGATCCTGTTTATTGATGAGTTACATACCATGGTTGGTGCAGGTAAGGGTGAAGGCGCCATGGATGCTGGCAATATGCTAAAGCCAGCACTCGCAAGAGGTGAGTTGCATTGTGTAGGAGCAACCACACTAGATGAGTATCGACAATACATTGAAAAAGACGCTGCACTTGAGCGACGGTTCCAAAAAGTGCAGGTTGATCAACCGAGCGTGGAAGACACAATCGCAATATTACGTGGATTAAAGGAACGGTATGAGTTACACCATGGTGTGGATATTACTGATCCTGCAATCGTTGCAGCCGCAAGTCTGTCTCATCGCTATATCAGTGACCGTCAATTACCGGATAAAGCAATCGACCTGATTGATGAAGCAGCATCGAGTATTCGTCTGCAAATTGACTCAAAACCAGAAGAAATGGACAAACTAGAGCGGCGTATTATCCAATTAAAACTTGAAGAACAAGCGTTAGCAAAGGAAACGGATAGTGCCAGTCACAAACGTCTTGAAGTAATTGAACTTGATCGCGAAAAAGCAGAGCAAAAATTTGCAGAATTAGAGACGATCTGGACAGCAGAAAAAGGTGCAATGCAAGGTACGCAAGGTATTAAGGCTGAGTTAGAACAAGCTAAATTAGACTTGGAAATTGCAAGACGTGCATCAGATTTAAGCCGCATGTCAGAATTACAATATGGAAAAATTCCTGAATTAGAACAGAAGCTTGAGACGGTGGTTGAAAATGAGCAAGCCGATAACATTTTATTAAAGAACAAAGTCACCGATCTTGAAATTGCTGATGTGTTATCTAGATGGACGGGTATACCTGTTAATAAAATGCTAGAAGGGGAAAAAGAAAAGCTGATTCATATGGAGTCGGTAATTGGTAATCGTGTTATTGGACAATCAGAGGCGGTACAAGCAGTTTCAAATGCAATAAGACGTTCACGGGCAGGCCTTTCAGATCCAGACAAACCTATGGGCTCCTTTTTATTTTTAGGGCCAACTGGTGTAGGTAAAACTGAACTATGTAAATCGCTTGCCCATTTTATGTTCGACACAAGTGATGCAATGGTTAGGTTGGATATGTCAGAGTTTATGGAGAAGCACTCTGTTGCACGACTGGTTGGTGCTCCTCCAGGTTATGTTGGTTATGAAGAAGGTGGATATTTGACTGAAGCAGTCAGAAGGAAGCCTTACTCAGTTATCTTATTAGATGAAGTTGAAAAAGCGCATCCGGATGTATTCAATATACTTTTACAAGTATTAGATGATGGTCGCCTAACTGACGGACAAGGTCGGACTGTTAATTTTAAAAATACAGTGATTATTATGACGTCTAACTTAGGGTCTGACATTATCCAAGATAGTTCAGGTGAAGAATATGCTCTTATGAAGGATAAAGTAATGACTGTCGTGGGTAATCATTTTAGACCTGAGTTTATTAATAGAGTAGATGATATTGTTGTTTTTCACTCTTTGGCCAAAGATCACATAAAGTCGATTGCAAAAATACAATTAGCGTCTCTTCGTCAGCGACTGCATGAAATGGGGTATAAGTTTGAGATTTCTGCTGATGCTTTGTCACATATTGCTGACGCTGGGTTTGACCCTGTATATGGCGCCAGACCACTCAAGCGCGCAATCCAAATTCAAATTGAAAATCCCCTTGCACAGGCATTGTTAGAGAGTAAGTTATCTAATACAGATACTGTGCGAGTCGATTATAGTGAGGGCCAGATCCTCATTTCTTGAATTATAAACGACAATGAAAAATGGCGTTCAATACAACTGTGGATGCAAAGCCGTATAAAAGTGACTAAATTTCCGTGAGTTTTTGGTATACTTCAGCCACTAATCGTCAAAATTAAGTGAGAATATGGCCAAAAATAGACCTAGAGGAATTTATCTTCTTCCAAATATCCTAACAACTGCAGGGCTCTTTTCTGGATTTTATGCGGTTGTAATGTCAATGAATGGGCAATTTGAAAATGCGGCGATTGCAATATTTGTGGCGATGATTTTTGATGGTCTAGACGGAAGAGTAGCAAGAATTACCAATACTCAATCTGCCTTTGGTGCTGAATACGACTCTATGGCCGACATGGTGTCTTTTGGTGTTGCTCCGGCATTAGTTGCTTATAACTTTGGCTTGTTTGATTTAGGTAAAATAGGATGGTTAGCCGCATTTATATATGTGGCGGCCGCCGCGCTTAGATTGGCTCGCTTTAACACTCAAGTCGGCATTGCCGATAAGCGATTTTTTCAAGGACTAGCAAGCCCTGCTGCAGCGGCGGTTGTCGCAGGTATGGTTTGGGTTGGGGTTGATAATGATATATCAGGTGTCGATTATGGCATTGTTGTGGCATTAATCACCGGGATCTCTGGTCTATTAATGGTCAGTAATTTTAAATACAACTCATTTAAAGAAGTGGATTGGCACGGTAAAGTCCCTTTTGTTGTACTGTTGCTTATTATCATGGTGTTTATTATTGTTTCAACAGCACCTTCACTTGTCTTGTTCATCGTATTTGTTATGTATGCGGTAGCAGGTCCCATTAATACATTTAGAACAGTAGAGAAAGTGACGCTGGAAGATGTAGTTGGTGAAACCGAAGATGAAGACTTCGAGGGAAATACGGAGTCATCAAACTCAAATGAAGATAATTCTGCGAGTGATAAGCAAGATACGTAAGTTTTAGATATTTTTCATGCTTTTTTCATAAAAGCTATTGACCCTAAATTATATGTGTGTAGAATGCGCGCTCGCTTCAACGGCCTAAGGCACATGTTGAAACGGCTTGTTTATAAGCATGATATGCAAGGCAAGCAAGGACAACATTCATCGTCGTCATTGACAGATAAATGTTGTTAGAAACAAAAAAAGATTTTTGACATTTTTATCGAAATAATCTTGACAAAAAATCTGATGCGCGTATTATTCGCATCCCGCTTGAGACACGGTCTAAAGCGACGTTCTTTAACAATTAGTAACAAGACAATCTGTGTGGGCACTCATTAAGAGTGTCTACGACAATTTATTTGTAATTCGATATATTTAATTGAAGAGTTTGATCATGGCTCAGATTGAACGCTGGCGGCAGGCCTAACACATGCAAGTCGGACGGTAACAGGAAGTGCTTGCACTTTGCTGACGAGTGGCGGACGGGTGAGTAATACTTAGGGATCTGCCCTGTGGAGGGGGACAACAGTTGGAAACGACTGCTAATACCGCATAATGCCTACGGGCCAAAGGGGGCGCTTGCGCTCTCGCCACGGGATGAACCTAAGCGAGATTAGCTAGTTGGTGAGGTAAAGGCTCACCAAGGCGACGATCTCTAGCTGTTCTGAGAGGAAGATCAGCCACACTGGGACTGAGACACGGCCCAGACT